>NZ_JBQFJG010000001.1:775000-1162500 GCF_056536065.1 Ruegeria sp. AL3 | reverse complement strand
ATCACAATTCGGGCGAAACGCGAAGTCCTGCTGTGCGCAGGGGCCTTGAAAACGCCGCAACTGCTTCAGGTTTCAGGTGTTGGCGCAAAAAGCGACCTTGATCCGCACGGAATCGCGGTTCACCACGAGCTGCCTGGCGTGGGACGAAACTTGCAGGATCATCTGGATTTCGCGTTGATCTTCAAAACCACAGACACCGACAATTTTGGTATCGGCCCGGCAGGGGCAGCGCGGTTGTTGCGACATATTCAACGGTGGAGCAAGACGGGCGTCTCGATGGCGGCTACGCCATTTGCCGAAGGCGCAGCGTTTCTGAAAACCACGCCCGATCTGGAGCGTCCCGACATTCAGCTGCATTTCACCATCGCTATGGTCGATGACCATGCCCGCAAACTGCATTACGGGTACGGGTATAGTTGCCATGTTTGCAAGCTGCGGCCGGAAAGTCGGGGGGCCGTAGGCCTGAACAGCGCAGACCCCACGGCGGCGCCCGCCATCGATCCGGCGTTTCTGTCGGACAAACGCGATCTGGAAACCATGATCAAAGGAGCGCGAATGGCGCGGGATATCCTCAACGCGCCGGCTTTGGCCAAGTACCGGCACAAAGAGCTTTTCGGCACTGATACCGCCCAGACCGATCAGGATTGGGAGGAGCACATCCGCGCCCGCGCCGACACGATCTATCACCCCGTGGGCACCTGCAAAATGGGCGCGGACGAAATGGCGGTCGTCGACCCCCAGCTTCGCGTCCGCGGGCTTGAAGGCCTGCGGGTCGTCGATGCCTCGGTGATGCCGACATTGGTGTCGGGCAATACAAACGCACCCACCATCATGATTGCCGAAAAAGCGGCGGACATGATCAAAGCGGCGGCGATGTAAAGACGCTACTTGCCTTTCATCAGGGCTTCCAGCCCGACACGGTAATTGGGATAGATCAGATCAATACCCAGTTCTTCCTTGATCCGGTCGTTTCGAACCCGCTTGTTTTCGTTGTAGAAACTGCGCGCCATCGGCGTCAGATCGGCGTCGTCGAACCGGACCGCAGGAGGCAGGGGCAAACCCTGCAACTCGGCTGCGTATCCTATGACATCCTGCGGCGGGACCGGTTCATCGTCACATACATTGTAGATGCTTCCCGGATTCGGCTTCATCATCGAGGCTTCCAGGATCTGCGCGATGTCTTCCACATGAATGCGCGAAAACACCTGCCCCGGTTTGATAATGCGCCGCAATCCACCACGCTTGAGCTTGGAAAACGGACCGCGCCCCGGCCCATAGATACCCGCCAGACGGAAGATGTGAACAGGCAGGCCCGGAATGGCCGACCATTGCTCCTCGGCCAGCATACGCCATCTTCCGCGCTTGGCGGTCGGTGTGGGCGGCGTGTCCTCATCCACCCAGCCACCCTGATGGTCGCCATAGACGGCCGTTGTCGACAAGTAGCCCACCCAATCGAACTGACCGGACCGCTTGGCGATTTCATCGCCCAGCACCGCCAACACTGGATCACCCGCTTCATCTGGCGCCGTCGAGATCAGCAAATGGGTCACCCCATCAAGGTTCGGTGCCTCACCCGGCCAGATCAGCGACTCGGCGCCAGAGGCCCGGATTGCATCCGTCCCTTCACGGTCTCGCGTCGTGCCAAATATTTTCCAGCCCTTCGGGGCAAGGTTTCGGGACAGGGCCTGGGCAGAATAGCCATGGCCGAATGAAAAGAGCGTCTTGGTCATGCCCCTTTGATGATCTGCGTCGTACCGGGATGCAAGCGCCGCATGGACGCACTTGAATCGAATCTTCGATTGCGCCTTTCTGTTGGCCATGAGCAAAAAAACACCTGACCTGCATTCGGCCTATGCGCTGAGTTCTCCGGACGAGAACAGACAGCTCTATGCGGAATGGGCAGGAGATTATGATGACGGTTTCGCCGCGCGCGAAGATTATCAGCTTCACACCCACACGGCACGGGCATTTGTCGGCGCGGGCGGTCAGGGGCCCGTTCTGGATGTCGGAGCAGGAACCGGCCTGTGCGGCGCGGTGCTGTCGGCGCTTGGCGTCGGACCCATTGATGCAACCGACATCAGCGCAGAGATGCTGGATCAGGCGATGCGCAAGGATATTTACCGGGACGCGATCGAGGCTGATCTGACACAGGGCATCCCCGTTCCGCGCCACAGCTATTCCGGCATAGTTTCATCCGGCACGTTCACACATGGTCATTTGGGCCCCGAGGTGTTGCCCGCGCTGTTACGCGTGGCCCGGCACGGGGCGCAGTTTGCCCTTTCGATCAATGCGCGCCATTTCAAGGAACTGGGTTTTGCCGACGCTTTCCGTGAATTGGAACAGGATCAGATTCGCAACCTGACCCTGCCCGAAGTCCGCATATACGGAGATCTCGCGGCTGGCCCCAACAAGGATGACACCGCTTTGATCGCTTTGTTTGAACGGGTTTGAAACCGGTTATTCGGATACAATCAGGCCACCCGCCTCGACCATGCGCATCGCTTTGCCTCAGGTCGCGTAGTCCGAACTTTCAGAATCAAGGATCGCTTTGATCTCACGCAGGTGCGCTTCGGCCTGATCGGGATAGTCGTCCAGCTCTTGCGCTGTTTTTTCGGCAATCTCATCCGACAAGACGCGCAGGGGCAGCCCGGTCTGCAAGGCACGAATATAGGTTTCGGCCGCGCGTTCGAAATAATACAGCCTGTTGAAGGCATCCGCAGGGTCGCTGCCGATGACCAGAACACCGTGATTGCCCATGATCATGACCTTCTTCCTGGGATCGGACAGCATCCCGGCGCAGCGCTCACCCTCGCTTTCAAAGGCCAGACCTCCGAATTCTTCATCTACCACGTAACGGTTGTAAAAGGTCGCCGTGTTCTGATCGATCGGCGGCAATGAACTGTCGGCCAAAGAGGCCAGAACAGTCGCAAAGATCGAATGCACATGCATGACGCAACGCGCATGCGGGCAGTGGCGGTGGATTGAACCGTGCAGCCCCCAGGCCGTCGGGTCCGGCGCGCCAGGTTGTTCCATCACATTCGGGTCATTGGCATCCAGCAACAATAGATCCGAAGCACGAATGCGCGCAAAGTGCACCTGATTGGGGTTCATCAGAAATTGCGTGCCGTCATCGTTGACCGCCAGGCTGAAATGGTTGGCAACCGCCTCATGCATGTTCAGCCGGGCAGTCCAGCGGAAGGTGGCGGCCATATCCACGCGCTCGGACCAATGGTCGATATTGGGACGAAGACTGGTGAGGCTCATGCTTGGCTCCTTTCGCGGCTGGTCGTGGCCAAACCTGCATGGGGCCTGGCAGTTTGACCAACGAAAAAAACGCAACTATCCCATTAGCTGAACTTATGCCAAGGTTATGTAGATGCAGAACTCGCTTCCTCCGCTGGGCTGGTTGCGCACTTTCGAAGCCGCCGCGCGCCATCTCTCGTTTACCGGCGCGGCACGAGACCTGAACATGACGCAAAGCGCCGTCAGCCAGCAGATTAAATCTCTGGAAGGGCATCTGGGGCAGCCACTGTTTCTGCGCCGCCCCAAAGCTCTGGAACTGACCGAGGCCGGAATCACCTATCTGCCAGTCGTGCGAGAGGCTTTCCGGACACTGATGCGCGGAACCCGGGCGGTTACCGGTGCGCAACCAAACGCGATTCAAGTGCAATGCAACATCAGCTTTGCCGTCAACTGGCTGGCCCCGCGCCTGCCGGCATTTCGGGCGGAACATCCGCATGTTCAATTGAACGTCTTCACCGAGCTTTGGGAACCGCGCGAAATGGCCGAAGGCGCAGCGGTCGAGATTCGGTTCTCGCTTCGTCCGTCCGACACGGTCCGAACCGAAATTCTGCGCACCGAACACTATTATCCGGTCTGCGCACCAGACTATCCGGTATGCTTGGAAAACCTCCAGGAACAGCCACTTTTCGACTGCTCCAACTTGCTGTCCAACTGGCCAAGCTGGGCGGAAGATCAGGGTCTGAATTGGGGAAATCCGACGATAACCTACGCGACGACCTATCTGGTTTGCCTGTCAGCGGTCATGGCTGGCGGTGGCCTTTGCCTGGCACATGACACGATCGCCAGTCATCTGATCAAGCGCGGTCAGCTGGTCGCGCCGTTCAAGCACCGTGCGCGAATGCCCGAGTCCTACTATCTGCTGCTGTCCCCGCAGGCCGAGGACACACCCGGCGCCGTGGCCTTTGCCAACTGGATGCGGCGTGAGATCGGGTCTGAGGTGTAATAGGAAACGCACGCGCAAGAACCAAAAGACGTGCCCAACATGTATGAGGAATCCCCAACATCGAAGAACCGGGGTTGCACCCGCTGACGCATTCGTGAAAGTTGAGCCATGGAATACACACCTTTCCCAAGCTGGCCCGATGTCGCCCCCAAATTGATCGCAGTTGCAGCCGGACGCGAGGCGGCGGACATGGTCATTCAGGGCGGAGCCTGGGTGAACGTACACAGCCGCGAATTGCTGCCGGATCATTCTGTGGCGATTGTTGCCGGGCGCATAGCATTCGTCGGACCGGATGCCTCGCATTGCGTGGGGCCGGATACGGAAATCATCGAAGCACAAGGGCGCTACATTCTGCCCGGCTTGTGTGATGCGCATATGCATATCGAATCCGGGATGCTCACCCCAGCCGAATTCGCCCGTGCCGTCATCCCGCATGGAACGACCAGCATGTTCACCGATCCGCATGAGATCGCCAATGTGCTGGGTCTGGACGGCGTGCGCATGATGCATGACGAAGCCATGATGCAACCGGTCAATATTTTCACTCAGATGCCATCCTGCGCGCCTTCCGCACCGGGGTTGGAGACGACGGGCTATGAGATCACGCCCGAAGACGTGGCCGAGGCGATGAACTGGCCGGGTATCATCGGGCTGGGCGAGATGATGAATTTCCCGGGCGTGATCCATGGTGATCCCAAGATGCTGGCCGAGATTGCAGCCACTCAACGGGCCGGGAAAACGGTCGGAGGGCACTATGCTTCGCCTGATTTAGGGCCTGATTTTGCGGCTTACGTGGCGGGTGGCCCGGCGGATGATCACGAAGGCACGTGCGAGGCCGACGCCATTGCACGGGTTCGGCAGGGGATGCGCTCGATGATGCGTCTGGGATCGGCCTGGTATGATGTGGAAAGCCAGATTACGGCCGTGACAGAAAAAGGGCTGGATCCGCGCAACTTCATTCTTTGTACAGATGACTGTCATTCCGGCACATTGGTGAATGACGGGCATATGAACCGCGTCGTGCGCCATGCCATTGCTTGCGGATGCGACCCCCTGGTCGCGCTGCAAATGGCCACGATCAACACGGCAACGCATTTCGGGCTGGAACGCGAGATCGGTTCCGTTACTCCGGGGCGGCGGGCGGATATCATCCTCAGCTCGGATCTGGCCGAACTGCCGGTTGAGATGGTGATAGCCCGCGGGCAGGTTGTCGCGGAAAACGGTGCAATCAAAGTGGATTGTCCACATCTGAACTGGCCCGAAAAATCGCGCCATACCGTTCATCTGGGGCATGCGCTGACGTCGGCCGATTTTGAGATCAAGGCACCGGAAGGGGCCAACAAAGTTCAGGCCAACGTCATCGGCGTGGTGGAAAACCAGGCCCCGACCAAGGCGTTGAAGGCCGAATTGCCGATCATAGGCGGGCTGGTCGAGGGCGAAGGCGAGGTGTGCCAGATCGCGCTGGTCGAGCGGCACCGGGCCACCGGGGGCGTCACCAACGCTTTTGTTTCGGGCTTTGGCTATCAGGGAAAAATGGCCATGGCCTCGACCGTGGCGCATGACAGTCATCACATGATCGTCGTCGGTACGGACCGCGATCAGATGGCGCTGGCCGCCAACCGTCTGGCCGAAGTGGGCGGTGGCATCACCTTGTTCCGGGACGGGCAGGAACTGGCGCTGGTCGAACTGCCGATCGCAGGCCTGATGTCCGACAGTCCCGCCGCCGAAGTCGCGGCCAAGGCCGACAGGATGGTGCAGGCGATGCAGGACTGCGGCTGTCATCTGAACAACGCGTACATGCAGCATTCGTTGCTGGCGCTGGTCGTGATTCCCGAGCTTCGAATATCGGATCTCGGGTTGGTCGACGTACGCACATTCGAAAAAATAGAACTTCTGGAACCATTGGCATGACGACACTCCTGACACCACAAGCACCCGCGCCAGAACAGTTTACCGATCCCGCCGCCGCTGTCGCCCGGTTGGAAGAGCTGTACGTGCAGGCGACCAATTTCCTGTGCGACAGCTTTGCGGACGCCATGGAAAATGGGGCACCTGCCGCACGATTCAGAGCCTATTATCCGGAAATTCGCATCAGAACCTCGACCTATTCCCAAGTCGACAGCCGCCTGAGCTTTGGCCATGTGTCTGAACCTGGTGTTCATGCCACGACGGTGACGCGCCCGGATCTGTTCAGATCCTACCTGACCCAACAGATTGCCCTGTTAATCAAGAACCATGGTCAGCCTGTGACAATTGCGGCGTCGGACACACCGATTCCGGTGCATTTTGCCGTGGCAAACAATCCCGATCTGGTCGTGCCTCATCAGGGCGCAGCCGACTTCACCCTGCGCGATGTGTTTGATGTTCCGGACCTGACAACCACCAATGATGACATCGTCAATGGCGTGCATGTCCATGAGGATGCTGTTGGGCCCTTGTCCCTTTTCACCGCCCAGCGCGTGGATTATTCGCTTGCCAGATTGGCGCACTACACCGCCACCGATGCAGGTCACTTTCAGAATCACGTGTTGTTTACGAACTACCAGTTCTATGTCTCGGAATTCGAAAACTACGCTCGAGAACAATTGGCGGACCCTGCCAGCGGCTATACCAGCTTTGTTTCAACCGGCAATGCCGAAATCACGGACCCCAAAGCACCTATCGAACAACCGTTGAAACTGCCGCAAATGCCGACCTATCACCTGAAGCGCAAAGATGGTTCGGGGATTACTTTGGTGAACATCGGTGTTGGCCCATCCAATGCAAAAACCGCCACCGACCATATCGCCGTTCTGCGCCCGCACGCGTGGCTGATGGTTGGCCATTGCGCCGGGTTGCGCAATACGCAGGCATTGGGCGATTTCGTTCTGGCCCACGCCTATCTGCGCGAGGACAAGGTCCTGGATGACGATCTGCCCGTCTGGGTGCCGATCCCGCCTCTGGCAGAAGTTCAGGTGGCGCTGGAACACGCCGTGGCCGAGGTGACGGAACTGGAAGGGTATGAGCTTAAACGGATCATGCGGACGGGCACTGTGGCCTCGGTCGACAACCGAAACTGGGAATTGCGTGATCAGTCCGGCCCGGTCCAGCGACTCAGCCAATCCCGGGCAATCGCGCTGGATATGGAAAGTGCCACCATTGCCGCGAACGGCTATCGGTTCCGCGTTCCGTATGGCACTTTACTGTGCGTGTCGGACAAACCCCTGCACGGAGAATTGAAGCTGCCGGGCATGGCGTCTTCGTTCTATACCACTCAGGTCAGCCGACATCTGGCCATCGGCATCAAAGCGATGGAGCATCTGCGCGGCATGCCGTTGGAGCGTTTGCACAGCCGGAAACTGCGCTCCTTCGACGAAACGGCCTTCCTCTGACGCAAAAAAGCAACGTTTTCCCCATATTTTTAGGGGTTTCAGCGCTACTATTCGTTGTGTTTGGCCACAATATCCCGTTACAGTTACGCGGTGAGGCCCAATAGATCGGGCACGTTAAGGAGACCAAGAAATGGCAAAGCCTATGACAAAGACTCAGCTGGTTGCTGCTCTCGCTGAGGAAATGGGAACCGACAAGAAATCCGCAAACTCTGCGCTGGAGGCCATCACCGGCCTGATTACCCGCGAAGTTTCGGCCGGTGGCGCAGTGACCCTGCCCGGCGTCGGCAAAATCTACTGCCGCGAGCGGCCCGAGCGTCAGGTCCGCAACCCGGCCACTGGTGAAACCTTCACCAAGGAAGCCGACAAGGTTGTGAAAATGACCATCGCCAAGGCACTGAAAGACAGCGTAAACGGCTGATTTCAACTTTTTAGCCAACGATAAAGGGCCGCCTTTGGGGGGCTCTTTTTTCTATCGTCTTGAATATTCTGTGCCTGCGGGTTTTGAACCCGTTTCGCACAACATATTTCGGCCCGGTATTCGCCACCAAGGTGAGAATGCGCCTTCAAGGGCAGCCATTGACCTGAACCTGGGTCAGAGAACTGGCAAAATCTTGCCGTGGTGTTTGCGGGCCTCTTTTCAAGACTTGTCTGATCACCTTACAACTTCGTCAGTCTTCGAACCGGCAATGAAATATCTTGCAAAACAGCGTCTGTAAAAAGAAAACAACTTGGCCGCGCTTGTCCGGCAGCGCCCGTTCCGCGATTGCGGTGGGTCTTATCACTCTTGTCTCTGCCTGCGCGCAAAACACCACCAATGCGAATCTCGACCCTGAACGCCAGTTGATGGCGCTGCAAGAGGTCTCGAAAAAGCGGGCCAGAGGGCAAAGAGTATGGTGCGTGCCCTACGCCCGAGACCTCAGCGGTATTGAAATTCGCGGCAATGCGAAAGACTGGTGGGGACGGGCGCAGCAAGTGTTTGAGCGCGGCAAGGAACCGGTTGTTGGTGCGGTTATGTCGTTTCGGGCGACCCGAGGAATGCCCCTGGGCCATGTGGCTGTCGTATCCGATATCGTCACCGACCGGGAAGTCATCGTGAATCATGCCAACTGGCACCGAAACAAGGTGTCGTTGAAGATGGGCGTCAGGGACGTCTCCAAAAACAATGACTGGACGTTGGTTCGGGTTGAAAGCCAACCGGGCCACTACGGCAATCCCTACCCGGTAAACGGGTTCATCTATCCGGCGGTTGACGAATAGCCTTGCCCAACTTCATTTCACGGGCGAGTTGATCGCAGCGCGGGCAACATTCCTTTTGATCGTACCGTAAAGGCAGCCGCCGCCCGGGTTGGGATGTCGCGCGGTTGAAAAGCCCGCAGATTGTCCAAAGCTGCGATATTGTCGGTAAAAATAGAAACGGGCACCAGAGGTGCCCGTTTCTGTTCCGTGTCTCTGGTCCGGTCAGTGGACCGTTTCAACCTTGTGGAAGTCCAGATCACGATCTTCTGGCATCGAGTCGATGCTCAATACCTCTTGGCGTTTGGTGATCAGGATATAGACGACGCAAGCCAGATACAGTCCAACCACGACTGCTCCGATCCACTGGATTTGCAGCCATTGGCTTTGGAACAACAGGGTCAGGACAAACAGCAGTGCGACGTTGCCCGCCACGTAGATCGCCTTTCCGAACCGCTCGACGGTCAGGTTCAGGTTGTCTGTGTACAGACGAATCAGCGAGTCCAATGAGTTGATTACGAACGTCACACCCACGATCACCATCGCAATGTTGGTGATGCCAGCGGTACTGATGCCGTTCAGGTGGTAATAGTAAAGAACGGTGAACCAGATCCCCAGCGGGATCGACGGGAAGATCAACAGCGCCGCCAGCAACTGCCACGTGGTCAGGCCACCCACAAAGCGCGACGTAAACTGTCCGATCATGATCGACCATGCAAACCACCAGAACAGGTAGAACGCGTGATAGTCGGTCAATGGCAGGACGAACTTGTGCAGGTTGGCGAAATAGGCGCCGATATTTCTGCCGGTTTCCACAAACCCGGTCACGCCCATACCTGCGGCTGCCCACATGCCCAGAATCAGGGCAAGGAACAAAAAGGTCGAACCGACGGACAGGATGCGAACGTATTTCAGATCGGTCGAGGAATAGGCCGCCGCCAGAATGACGACAAACACGATGATGTAGAAGGTGGTAACGACGGATTCACCATCGCCGACCTCGGGCAGATAGCCGGGCAGGTAGATCAGGAACAGGCTGGCGGTGAAGGCACAGGTGCCAATGATCACCACGTTGTTGATCAGCTTGACCAGCGGGATCTCAAAGAACTTCACGCGGGGTTCGATCACGCAGAAGTAGAAGGCCGTCAGGAAATAGAAGGCCCAGATCAGAAAACCCCAGAATCCGAACTCGATCGCCAGCGGGTTGGCAAAGGCATAGGCCGGGTCATCGGCGTATCCTCCGAATTCGGTCAGTGGAAACATGATCAGGCCGACATCCAGGCCGGATGTGAACAGAATCGCGATGAACGTGAACAGATGAACCGGTGTCACGCCGACACAGCGCAGGTTCCACCATTTCACGACGAAGAAAGCGACCAGCCCCAATGCCAGCAGGACGCCGAACGATAGAATGTACTCCAGAAGCACCGACAAACCTCCCTTGATATGTCAGGTCCTGCCGCCGATATCTTTAATTGGCTAGTCAATCAATATAAACATGCGCAAGACTTTTCTTGCATCACGCATGTGTCTTTTTTGACGCGCACCGCTTGCGACCGATCCCAAAATCAGGAACAGTCCGCGCAAAGTGACAGGGGGTCTCCATGGATCTGCGCGCCATAACCATGGGGCTGACATTTGCCCTGATCTGGTCATCCGCCTTTACCTCGGCGCGTATTATCGTGGCGGATGCGTCCCCCCTGTTTTCGCTGGCCTTGAGGTTTCTGATCTCTGGTGTTCTGGGGGTCATGATTGCCCGCGCGATGGGGCAAAGCTGGCACCTGACCCGAAACCAGTGGCGCGCAAC
This sequence comes from Ruegeria sp. AL3, assembly GCF_056536065.1. Taxonomy (NCBI): domain Bacteria; kingdom Pseudomonadati; phylum Pseudomonadota; class Alphaproteobacteria; order Rhodobacterales; family Roseobacteraceae; genus Ruegeria; species Ruegeria sp. AL3. The sequence goes on along the minus strand of NZ_JBQFJG010000001.1, from coordinate 1,151,843 downwards.
GATATTGTTCGGGATCTGCCAAAATGCCCTGTATTTGGGTCTAAATTTTTATGCGATGCAAACGGTCGAGGCTTCGGTCGCGGCCATAATCGCATCCACCATGCCCTTGTTGGTGGCGCTGGCGGGGTGGTTGATTTTCGGCGAAAAGCTGCGGCCACTGGGTGTTTTGGGTCTGTTCGCCGGTTTCGCCGGAGTCGCCCTTATCATGAGCAGCCGGATCAGCGCGGGCGTTGATATGTTCGGCGTCGCGCTTTGCGGTGTGGGTGCTCTTGCCTTGACCTTCGCAACGTTGGCCGTTCGCGGTGCAACATCCGGCGGGAATTTCATGATGGTCGTTGGCCTGCAGATGCTGGTTGGTTCAGCCGCGCTGTTTGCGGCTGCTCCGGTCTTTGAAACCATTTACATCCACCCGACGTTGCCACTGGCGCTGGCCTTTACCTACACAACCCTTTTCCCCGGTTTGCTGGCGACATTGATCTGGTTCCTGCTGTTGGACCGGATCGGAGCCGTACGAGCCGCCACCTTCCACTTTTTGAACCCCGTGTTCGGGGTCACCATCGCGGCGATCCTGCTGGGCGAGAAACTCGGCGCCATGGATGCGGTTGGCGTCACCGTTACAACCCTTGGCATTCTTGCGGTTCAGCTTTCACGCCAACCCGTTCAAGGCAGCAAAGCCTCGACCTGAGACAGCAGTTTGCGGGAATCGGGTTTGACATTTGACCCGAAGGTCGCTGCGACCTCACCCTCAGAATTGATCAGGATCTTGTTGAAGTTCCACTTGGGCGTGAACCCGGTCTGCGCGGCAACGGCCTTGTAGAACGGGTGAGCGTCAGCCCCTTTGACCGGAGTGATATCCGTCATCGGCAGGGTCAGCCCATAGTTCATCTCGCAGAACTGTTTCACCTCTTCCGCGGACCCAAGTTCCTGATTAAACGAATCCGACGGAACCGCAAGAACGACCAGCCCTTTGCCGGAATAGTCCTCATGCACCCTTTGCAGAGCCTTGTATTGCCCGGTAAACCCACACTGGGACGCGGTGTTGACCACCAAGATGGGTTGGCCGCGCCACTCTTCGATGGCCAATGTGCCTCCGTCGATCGAGTCGAACTCACCGGTCAGCGGCGCCGCCTGAACGGCGCGGCCCAGCAATATCAGGGCAGTCAAAAGCAGCAATCTCATCATGTCTTGTCCTCCCTTTTATTCAGATACGCGTGACTTTGTTGTTCAGATCACTTGCACGACTGCGAGAGCGGTTTGAAATATCGCTTTGCTTTCCACCCCGCAGCCCCCAGATAATGGCGCAAACACTATTTCAGCCGGAGGATCCATGACTCGCTATACCAAAGACCCCACGGCCATTGCTGCGCTTTCGCCCGAAGAGTTTCACGTCACCCAGCGCAGTGGTACGGAACGTCCGGGCACCGGGAAATACCTGAACAACAAGGAACCCGGCATTTATGTGGATATCGTATCGGGTGAACCGCTGTTTGCCTCGACCCACAAATACGAATCCGGGTGTGGCTGGCCCAGTTTCACCAAGCCGATCGTGCACGAACATGTCGAAGAGTTCCGCGATACCACGCATGACATGATCCGGACCGAGGTTCGTTCGAAACACGGCGACAGCCACCTGGGGCATGTCTTCCCGGACGGTCCGCGTGAACATGGCGGTTTGCGGTACTGCATCAACTCTGCCTCGCTTCGGTTCATTCATCGGGATGAGATGGAAGCCGAAGGTTATGGCGAATACCTGACTCATGTGGAGGATATCTGATGACCGAGCAACGCGCTGTACTGGCCGGGGGCTGCTTCTGGGGGATGCAGGACCTTATCCGCAAAATGCCTGGCGTGTCGCGTACGCGTGTCGGCTATACCGGCGGTGACGTGCCCAACGCGACCTATCGCAATCACGGCACCCACGCGGAAGGGATCGAGATCTGGTTCGATCCGTCTCGGATCAGCTATCGCGACCTGCTGGAATTCTTCTTTCAGATCCATGACCCGACCACGGTCAACCGTCAGGGCAACGATATCGGCATGAGCTATCGATCTGCGATCTACTACGCGGATGACACCCAGAAACAGGTGGCCTTGGACACCATCGCCGACGTAAATGCCAGCGGCTTGTGGCCCGGAAAAGTCGTGACCGAGGTCGAACCTGTCGGAGACTTCTGGGAAGCCGAGCCAGAGCATCAGGATTATCTGGAGCGGATTCCGAACGGCTATACCTGCCACTTCCCGCGTCAGGATTGGGTCCTGCCCAAACGCTCAAGCGCAGCAGAATAAAGCACCACCTGCCCGGCCCCTCTGAAGCTTTAAGGGGGGCTAGCCTGCGGCCACCCTCGGGCGCCCGCTTGCCTCGACCGTGATCAGGGCCTCGACAAAAACGTCCTTTGCCTCGACTCGCGCGGTTTTGATGTCACGATCCACGATCACGCGAATGTCTTCTGCGCCGGCTTCTCGTACTGCGCCCTCTGCTTCGGACATCAAAACCTTTTCCAACAGGGCCAAGGCGTCCTCTGACGCGGCGAAGTCCTTCGGGCCATCCTCCAGATGCACACGATATCGCCCTTCCGCCGGGGATGTGACCGTGCCCGAGCGACGCAGGGTCAGCCGCCCCACGACAGCACCAATCGCATTGGCCACGCCCGCATGTTCCGGCAGGATCATTCGGCAGTGCAGCCGTTCACCCACCGCAGGGTAATAGCTGGGGGCCGACGCCCCAAGGCCAACCACATCCACATTCAAAGCAGCGCTCAGCGACAGCAACCCACGGTGTTGTGCCAACCCGCGCTGTGTCAGCACATGACGCGCCAAGTCTTGCGAAGGCAGACCAAAACCAACCTGCTCTTCGTCAAAAGCAGCCTCTAACAAGGTCAAACTGGTCTGTTCCGTCAATTGATCCACGATCATCTGTGCCAACGCTTCGGGAGAGTTTGCCAACATATCCCCTGACCCGACCCGTTGGCGTGCCATCAGTTCCAATGCCTTGCGCGCCGCATCGACATCCCAGGCACGAACCCGCCCCAACACGTGGCTGGCATCAGATGGCGTAACCCCAGACACCTGGATGATTCCGCGATCGACCAGGCGCATCAGCGCCCCGTTCTCCATCCGCGACCGCAGCAAGGCGCTCAGGGGCAGAACGCGATCTCCCAGCCTCTCCAGCAGGCTTTCTTCCCGCGCACCGACTCCTTCGGCATGGATGCCGGGCACGCGGCGGGCAAAACGCGTATCATGCTCGCCCACAGTCGTGGCCCGCAATTGTTCATCCAGTACTGAATGCACAACGTCGGGCGCTTCTGACGCGATCAGCGAAACGGGCAACACGCGACGCGGGCCCAGGAACACACCGCCCCGCAACCCTTCGGCCACAACATGCACCTGGCTGTCACCGCCCAGACCGTGGGTTCGCATCGCCACGGCTTCGACCATGGTGCGAAACCCACCTACCTGCGCCCCGGCCGGATCGATCGCGGGCTTTCCGTCCCGGATAAGCGCCACATCAGTGGTCGTTCCCCCGATGTCCGAGACCAGCGCATTGTCCGCTCCGGTAAGCCATCGCGCCCCGACGATAGAAGCCGCAGGCCCGCTCAGAATAGTCTCGATCGGCCGTTCCCGGGCCTGTTCCGCACTCATCAGGGCGCCATCGCCGCGCACCACCATCATCGGCGCCGAAATTCCCAGCGCATGCAGTTGATCCTGTGCACGCCCGATCAATCGGTCGATCATCCCGATCAGCCGCGCATTCAGCACAGCCGTCACCGCGCGTTTCGGACCATTGAGCTTGGCGGACAAGTGATGCGAACAGGTCACCGGCGCCCCGGTCCTTTCCGAGATTATGCGCGCCGCTTCCAACTCATGCACCGGGTTGCGGGTGGCGAACTGAGCAGCAACCGCGAATCCGGAAATTCCCTTATGCGAATCCAAAAAGGCCTCAAGCGCTGCGACATCCAAGGCGGCAGCTTGCCCACCGGAATGGGTATGCCCACCGGCAATCACCAGGGCGGGATCGCCCTTCAGCGCCTCTTTGAGCCCGTGTTTTTCAAGATCACTGTCCTTGAACCCGATATAGATCAACGCGACACGGCCACCCTGCCCCTCGACCAGAGCATTCGTGGCCAGCGTCGTCGACAATGACGCCATCGAGATCTGATCCGCCGTGACCTGCGCCTCTGCCAGCACAGACGAGATCGCCTTGCCCACACCAATCGCCAGATCCGCCCGGGTGGTCAGCGACTTGGCCGAGGCGATGACCTCTTTCTCATCCCTGATCAACACCGCGTCGGTATAGGTCCCGCCCGTATCTACCCCCAAAGACAACGTCATCGGGTCCTCCTGTCTGTTCGCTGTGGATGGGTTTAGCGGTTATGCACGACACGTCCAGCCTGTTTGCGGCAATTATGACAGTTGTTCCACCGCCCAGCGCGCCGCCTCTGCCACGGTCTCATCCGGGTCCTCCAACAGACGCTGAGCCACTGTTTTCAGTTTTGGCTGTCCCGAGTTTCCAATGGCATACAGAACATTGCGCACGAACCGGTCCCGGCCGATACGTTTGATCGGCGAGCCCGAAAACTTTGCGCGAAAAGCGGCATCGTCCAGCGCCGCCAGTTCTTCCAAGCCGGGCGCTTTCAGATCGTCACGGGCGGCATAGCGCATATCGCTCGCTGCGACGGCAAACTTGTTCCATGGACAGGCCGCCAGACAATCGTCGCAGCCATAGATCCGATTGCCCAACTTACCGCGCAGCTCATGGTCCACCGGGCCCTTATGTTCAATGGTCAGATATGAAATGCACCGTCGTGCATCCAGTTGATACGGGGCCGGAAACGCATCGGTCGGGCAGCTGTCCAGACAGGCGCGGCACGACCCGCAATGATCGATCTCTGAATTGTCTGTCGGCAGGTCCAGAGTAGTGAAAACAGACCCTATAAAGGCCCAATTTCCCCATTCGCGGCTTACAAGATTGGTGTGCTTGCCCTGCCACCCCAATCCGGCGGCATATCCCAGCGCCTTCTCGGGAACTGGCGCGGTATCGACAAATACTTTCACCTCGCCTCCGGCTTCGGCAATCAGCCATCGCGCCAACCGCTTCAGCCGCTTCTTGACAAGATCATGATAGTCCTTGTTCTGCGCATAGACGGAAATTGCACCACGATCCGGGTGATTCAAGATCTCCGTCGGGTCATGTTCCGGCGTATAGCTTTCGGCCAACATGACCACCGATTGCGCCGCGGGCCAAAGGGCGGCAGGATCGCCACGCCAATGCGTGCGCTCGGCCATCCATCCCATTTGCCCGTGGTACCCGGCGTCCAGATAGGCCCGCAATCGTTTCGGCACCTGTGGAACATCCCAAGGGCGGCACACGCGACAGGCAACAAACCCCTCTGCCTGGGCTTGTTGCACCAGTTTTTCCTTAAGATCCGATCCGCTCTTCATCTGGCCAAAAATATCCTCGGGGGGAATCGCGCCCATGGCGCGATGGGGGGCAGACAGCCCCCCTTGCGCACCCTATCAGAAATCCAGATCAGCGTAATGGGGCGGCGGTCGGAACCCTGGCACCTGATCCGCCAGTATTGACCGAAATGCCGGTCGAGACTTGATCTTGGCATACCAGTCCTTGACCACCTGGCTGCGGTTCCAGTCCACGTCCGAGATGTAATCCAGCGAAGACAGATGTGCCGCGGCCGCAAAATCCGCCAATGTCATCTGATCCCCCGCCAACCAACGGCGGTGATCCAGCAGCCACGCCATGTAATCCAGATGGTATTTGATCGCCTTGGCACCCTGTTTGACATTCTTGCTGTCCGGATACCCCTGTCCTGTCACTTTTTTGTTCACTCGCTCATACAACAGCTTCGATGTCACCTCGTGGTGAAATTTGTCGTCGAACCACCCGACAAGGCGTCTTACTTCGAATCTGGCTTCGGGGGTTTTCGGCATCAAAGGTGGCTCTGGGCGGGTTTCTTCGATGTATTCGCAGATAGCCGCGCTTTCCGACATGATCTGCCCGTCCAGACGCAATACGGGCACTTTTCCCGCCGGGTTGCGCCGCAGAAAATCAGGATCCTGTTCCCAGTATCGCTCTTCTACCAGCTCAACCTCGATCTTCTTCTCCGCCAGCGACAGACGGACCTTACGACAATACGGAGAGAGGGGAACGTGAAACAGACGCGCCATGAACTTCCATTCGAACCAGTGAATACCCGACAGATTTAGCCTTGGCAGATAGCGGGTTTCAATCCTCGAAACAATCTGCGCGACCATCTGCGCGGATGGTGGCCGCCCCATCGAGGATCGAAGCCGCCCGTCTGCGGGTGCGCGCAGTCGGATCCGTGACCGATCGGTTGCGCGGGGACGGCAGGATTGCCGCAATCCGCGCCGCTTGAACCGAAGTCAGCTTTGCCGCGCTGGTGTTGAAATAGCGTTGCGCCGCAGCTTCGACCCCGAATACGCCATTTCCGGTTTCGGCGACATTCAGATACACCTCAAGAATACGCTGTTTGCTCCAGAATATTTCAACCACCGGCGTGATCGAGGTTTCCAAAGCCTTGCGCACCCAGCTGCGACCCTGCCAGAGGAACACATTCTTCACCACCTGTTGCGTGATGGTCGAGGCACCACGATTGCCGCCATCCTCAAGCGCATCGCGGATGGCTTCGACGTCAAAGCCCCAATGCAGGCAGAAATTTGCGTCCTCGGCTGCAACAACTGATCTTGCCATGATCGGTGCCATGTCTTCGATCGGAACCCATTCGCGTTCAACCTTTCCCAGCCGGCGCCATTCCGTCCAGATGGTGTGGGTGACAGGAGGGTTCACCACCGAATAAATCAGGACCAGAGCAACCACGAGGCCCAGAACCGCCATGACCGCTCGCGTTGCCCAGCGGCGAATCTGCCGCGCCACTGGTTCCTTCTTTCTGGATGCCTTGCGTTTTTTTCCGCCGGATTTGCGGGCTGCTTTCTTCGCCATGTCTCAGCTATACGACGCAAGGTTCCGGTTTGAAACGGCCTAAATCGCGAAAGCGCGCGCCTCGCGCGGATGAACGATCGGGCGCGCGGTTTTCAGCGACATCGGATCAAGCCCGGTCAACTCGGGAAACAAGTGCAGCACTTCGCTTTGTGTTTCGCGATCCGAAGCCGACAACGCGTGCCCGGGATAATAGCTTTCGCTTTTCGCTCCGTTGGCGAAAACGATCTCATGCTGTTTGAACAACAGATGGAAATATTCAACCTCACCGCCCTCGACCCGTGTCACGGTGTCATCGTTGACCATAGTATGCGCCGGAACCAGCGCTTCGGTATGGCCGAACAGAAAGGACGCCTGCCAGTCTTCGATCAGCATCCGGTGCTGCGGTGAAACCAGCAAGGGGCGATCCAGACCGAACACCCCGGCATCGAAACGGATTGGAGCCAGTTTGCCTTCGGCTGCGACGGTTGTACACCCAACCCAGATCAAGGGTTGTGGTCCGTGATCCACCGTGATGACCAGATCACCAACCTTCAAATCCTCAACCGCGCGCTCACCTTCCGGTGTGGCGATCATGGTCCCGGCCGTAAAGCACGGCGGCCCAAGGTTACCGACATTCAGCGGGCCTGACGTGTTAACAAAAGTGGTCGACACCAGCGTTCCGGGCTGCAGCACCTGGCCGTCTGTGGGGGTGAAAGCCCGAGACCCATCGGCCAGGTAGAAAGTGGTTCCTGTATAGGTCACGTTCCCAACGCCTGACACGTTGATCGTTACAGTATCGCCTGGCCAGGAATTTGTAACGTCTTGCCCGTTGACCGTGTCACCACTGGGTGCGTCAATAAGATTGTCATCATTCGCATCAGTCAGGGTGAAATTGCTGACCGCGACGGCCGTCCCCGCTGGTGGCGGGCTTGCAGGATCAAAGGTGAAGAACTGATCGCGATATGTCGTTGGCATCCTGTTTCCCCTACTCTGTCACCATTAGAAACCGAAACAGGCCATGGCTAACACTACAAGGTGAAAAAAGCATGGCGAGATTCGGAAGAGCAGGCAAGAATTCCACTGAAACCTCACAATAATCAGGGCCCCGCGTGCTGTAAATGGCACGCGGGGCCAGTATTTTGATGGAATTTAGGCTTACTCGGCCGGAACTGCCGTGACTTCTTCGCTCAGCGGGTGGCTGAGTTTGTTGAGCATTTCTTTGGGACAAACCTGTAGGAAGTTGCCCTTTTCCACGTCCCAATGCTGGAGAATATCCGCGGCCTTGCGGCTGTAGGTCTCCTCGGCGTGACGCGTGATCAGGGCTTTCAATTGATCCACCCAATGGTCCACGGTGACCGGGCAGGTCACAAGCGTTTCCTTGTTCATCAACGCTTCGGCCTTGCCTTCGGGATCATACAGATATGCCATGCCACCGGTCATCCCGGCACCGAAATTGGCCCCGATGTCACCAAGTATCACGGCCACGCCGCCGGTCATGTACTCACACCCGTTCGAGCCACATCCTTCAACCACAACTTTGGCACCCGAGTTGCGCACGGCAAATCGTTCACCCGCGCGGCCAGCCGCGAACAGATGGCCGTCAGTTGCACCGTAGAGAACCGTGTTGCCGATGATCGTGTTGTCGTCCGCCTTCAGCGGGCTGACCTGCGGCGGGCGCACAACGATCGTGCCGCCAGACAGGCCCTTGCCAACATAGTCATTGGCATCCCCCGACACTTCCAGCTTCAGACCCGGAGCCGCGAAAGCCCCCAAGGACTGACCGGCCGAACCCTGAAGTTTCACGTGCAGGTGGTCATCCTGGAACGTGTTCCGCATGCCAAAATTCTGCACAATGTGGCTGGAAATGCGGGTTCCGACGGTGCGGTGCGTGTTCTGGATGGCATATGACAACTGCATCTTCTCGCCATCCTTCAGGAACCGCGCCGCATCGCGCACGATCTCGGCATCCAGCGTGTCGGGCACGGCGTTCCGATCCTTGTCGCGATTGTACACGATGTTATGCGCACCATCGACGGTGATCAGCAGCGGGTTGAGATCCAGATCGTCCAAATGCGCCGAACCCCGGCTAACCTGCGCCAGCAGATCGGCCCGACCGATGATTTCATCCACGGAACGCGCGCCAAGGCTGGCCAGCAGCTCGCGCACTTCCTGCGCGTAGAAGGTGATCAGGTTCACCACCTTGTCGGCGTTGCCGGTGAACTTGGCGCGCAGGGATTCGTCCTGCGTACAGACACCAACCGGGCAGGTGTTCGACTGGCACTGACGCACCATGATACAGCCCATCGCGATCAGGGCGGCGGTGCCGATGCCGTATTCCTCGGCCCCCATCATCGCCGCCATGACGATGTCGCGCCCGGTACGCAGGCCGCCATCAGTGCGCAGAGTCACCCGGTCGCGCAGGTTGTTCATCGCCAGAACCTGATGCGCCTCGGTCAGGCCCATCTCCCATGGCAGACCGGCATATTTGATGCTGGTCGCGGGTGAGGCACCCGTACCGCCATTGTGCCCCGAGATCAGGATGATATCGGCCTTCGCCTTGGCCACACCGGCAGCGATCGTGCCAACGCCGGAAGACGCCACCAGTTTCACCGTCACCTTGCAGCGCGGGTTGATCTGTTTCAGGTCATAGATCAGTTGAGCCAGATCCTCGATCGAGTAGATGTCATGATGCGGCGGCGGCGAGATCAGCGTAACGCCCTTGGTCGAGTGCCGCAGACGCGCGATCAGGTCAGTGACCTTCATGCCCGGCAGCTGACCGCCCTCGCCCGGTTTCGCCCCTTGGGCAACCTTGATTTCCAGCTCTTCGCACTGGTTCAGATATTCGGCGGTCACACCAAACCGGCCCGAGGCCACCTGCTTGATTTTGGCCGAGGGGTTGTCACCATTCGGCTCCGGCACGAAATGCGCCGGGTCTTCACCCCCTTCACCACTGTCGGATTTCGCACCGATCCGGTTCATCGCCACGTTCAGCGTCTTGTGCGCCTCAGGCGACAGCGCGCCCAGCGACATGCCCGGCGTGACAAAGCGCTTGCGGATCGAGGTGATCGATTCAACCTCTTCGATCGGCACCGGTTTACCCAATGGTTTGAAATCCATCAGGTCGCGCAGATGGATCGGCGGGTTCGATTGCATCTTGGCAGAATACTGTTTCCACAGCTCAAAGGACGCCTTGTTGCACGCCATCTGCATCATATGCATCGAGGTCGCTTCCCACGCGTGGGTTTCACCCGATTTCCGTGCCTTGTAGAAACCACCGATCGGCAACACGTCCAGACCACTGTTCCAGCCCTTGGCGTGGATTTCTTCGGCCTTTGCCTGGATACCCTTGACGCCGATGCCGGAAATACGGCTGGTCATACCCGGGAAATACTCGGCCACCATCGCGCGGCTCAGGCCAACAGCCTCGAAATTCAGACCGCCGCGATAGGACGAGATCACCGAAATCCCCATCTTGGCCATGATCTTCAACAGGCCCTGGTCGATGGCTTCGCGATAGCGCGCGACATTTTCGGTCAGGGTACCGTCCAGCAGCCCACGATCGATACGATCGGCCAGCGAGTCTTCGGCCAGATAGGCGTTCACAACGGTCGCGCCACAGCCGATCAGAACCGCAAAGTAATGCGGATCGACACATTCAGCCGAGCGTACGTTCAAGGAACAGAACGTCCGCAGGCCCTGACGGGTCAGGTGTGAGTGCACTGCGCTGGTGGCAAGGATCATCGGCATCGCCACCCGATCTTCACCCGAGTTCATGTCGGTCAGCACCAGATGCCCGGCGCCAGACCGTACCGCCTCTTCAGCTTCGGCTCTGACACGGGCCAAAGCAGCGCTCAGCGCACCTTGACCGGGCTCAAAGCTGCAATCGATCTCGGCCAGCGGAGCGTTGAGGTGCCCAACCAGTTCATTCCATTGTGCGTTTCCGACAAAGGGGCTTTCCAGAACGATGATCTCGGTCTGGCTGCTGTCCTCATCCAGCACGTTCTTCAGGTTCCCGAACCGGGTTTTCAAGGACATGACGCGGTATTCGCGCAAACTGTCGATCGGCGGGTTTGTGACCTGACTGAAATTCTGCCGGAAGAAATGGCTGAGCGGGCGGTATTGCTTGGACAGAACCGCCGAGGGCGTATCGTCACCCATGGACGCCAGCGCCTCTTTGCCGTCTTCGGCCATGGGCGCAAGAATCTGCTCCAGCTCTTCGACCGAATAGCCTGCCGCGATCTGGCGTTTGCGCAGATCTTCGCCCGAGAATATCGGCTTTTCGGTCACACCTGCCAGCGCCTCGTCCAGATCGTTGATCTTGCCGACCCACTCGCCAAACGGCAATGCGCTCGCCAGCTTGTTCTTGATCTGGGTGTCGCGATACAGCTTGCCCTTTTTCATGTCGACAGCCAGCATCTGACCGGGGCCCAGCGCGCCTTTTTCGGTCACTGTGGACTCATCAATCGGCACCATGCCGGCCTCGGATCCCGCAATGACAAGACCATCGCCAGTCACGACGTAACGCATCGGACGCAGGCCGTTGCGGTCCAGTCCAGCACAGACCCAGCGGCCATCCGTCATGGCCAGCGCGGCGGGGCCGTCCCACGGCTCCATCACCGAGTTGCAGTAGGAATACATGTCGCGCCAGGCCTGCGGCAGTTCCACCGCCTGTTTCGACCAGCTTTCCGGAACCAGCATGGTTTTCGCCATGGGCGCCGAGCGGCCCGCGCGCACCAGAACTTCGAAAACCGAGTCCAATGCGGCCGAATCCGACGATCCTCCGGCGATGATCGGCTTGATATCCTCGGCATAATCCCCAAACGTCGAGGACGCCATGCGGATCTCGTGGCTTTTCATCCAGTTGATGTTGCCTTTCAGCGTGTTGATCTCGCCGTTATGGGCCAACATGCGGAACGGCTGCGCCAGCCACCATTGCGGGAAAGTGTTGGTGGAATAGCGCTGGTGGTAGATTGCGAAGGCGGATTCAAACCGTTCGTCCATCAGGTCGGGATAGAAGACGGCAACCTGCTCGGCCAACATCATGCCCTTGTAGATGATCGAACGGCACGACAGCGACGCCAGGTACAGCCCGGAAATACCGGCAGCTGAGGCGGCCTTTTCAATACGGCGACGAATGACATAGAGCTCGCGCTCGAAGGTCTCTTCGTCCACACCTTTGGAATTCGAGATCAGGATCTGCTCGATCTCGGGCCGGGTGGCGTTGGCTTTTTCACCCAGACAGGTGACATCGACCGGCACGTGACGCCAGCCATAGATGTAATAGCCCATGCGCAGAACTTCGCTTTCCACGATGGTCCGGCACTGTTCCTGTGCGCCAAAGTCGGTGCGCGGCAGGAAAACCTGACCAACAGCGATCAGTTCGTCCAATTTGGGCTCGTGGCCTGTGCGCCGGATCTGATCGTAGAAAAACGAGACCGGAATCTGCACGTGAATGCCCGCGCCATCACCGGTCTTGCCGTCAGCATCAACCGCGCCGCGGTGCCAGATCGCCTTGAGCGCGTCGATACCGGCGTCCACAACCTTGCGCGAGGCTTTCCCATCCACGGACACAACAAGACCCACACCGCAGGAAGAATGCTCTTCTTCCTCAGAATAGAGACCATTTTCAGCCATCCATTTGCGCTTGGCTTCTTCGGCCCGCACCCAATCGGCATCATATTTGGTCATTGGCTGTCTCCTTCGTCAGAGGGGGCGTACATGGCTTCGACCTCGGCTTTGGTCATCTGCCGGCGTTCGCCTGCGAACGCGTAGCCCTGGGGCTTTTTGTCGATGTAAAGTTCAAGTTTCAGCGGGTTGCCTGCGGCGTTGTCAAACAGACCTGCCGCCATTTGCGTCTGGCCGTGCATCTCGCCCGGGAGCGTGATCCGATACCAAAGCGCCGAGCCGCAATCGGCGCAAAAGGCGCGCTCGGCCCAGTCAGAGGAAGTGAAAGTTTTGACCGGTCCAAGCGCGGCATAGCCTTCTTCGGCCTGAAACGTCACCAGCATGGAACTGGTCCAGCGCCGGCACTGGTCGCAATGGCAGGCCCCCAGCGCATCCCGCGCCGGAGTTGCCGTCACCGTAACTGCGCCACACATGCATTGGCCTTGCAATTCAGGCATTTCGAAGCCTCCTGATCGCCGGGATTATTCGGCCGCAACGGCAGATTTAGCATTGAAGCGTTCGATGATCGCATCAGCGCAGTCACGACCGTCCCGGATCGCCCAGACCACCAGCGAGGCACCGCGCACGATGTCACCGATTGCATAGACTCCGTCCATTTCGGTCTCGCCGGTTTGGAACGCCGCCTTGATCGTACCCCAGCGGGTGACTGGCAGATCAGGTTGTCCGAACAGCGTCGGCAGGTCTTCAGGTTCGAATCCAAGCGCCTTGATCACAAGATCGGCGTCTTCGACATAGTCCGCGCCTTCAATCACTTCGGGGGCCTGACGACCGGATGCGTCTGGCTGTCCCAAGCGCATCTTCTGAACGATAACACCCTTGACCGTGTCTTCACCCGTGAACCCTTTGGGTGCGCTGAGCCATTCGAAGATGACGCCTTCTTCTTCGGCATTCTGCGTTTCACGCTGTGACCCCGGCATGTTGGCCCGGTCCCGGCGATACAGACATTTGACAGAAGTCGCGCCCTGACGGATCGAAGTACGCACGCAATCCATCGCAGTGTCACCGCCGCCAATCACGACGACTTTTTTGCCGTCGGCGTTCAAGCGACCGTTGTCGAATTCTTCGACCTCGTCGCCAAAGCTTTTCCGGTTCGAGGCTGTCAGGAAGTCGATCGCCTTTTCGATCCCGGCCAGACCGCTGCCCGGCATTGCCAGGTCGCGCGACTTGTAGACACCGGTCGCAATGATAACGGCATCATGCTTGGCCCGGATTTCTTCGAACTTGGCCGCATCCACGTCGCAATTCAGAACAAACTCGACCCCACCATCAGCCAACAGGTCATTGCGGCGCTGAACAACGTCTTTTTCCAGTTTGAACCCCGGAATGCCATACATCAGCAGGCCACCGGCCCGGTCATAGCGGTCGTATACCGTGACCTGGATACCAGCCTGGCGCAGCATGTCCGCAGCGGCCAATCCACCAGGGCCTGCACCAATGATACCTACGCTTTCAGCGCGTTCGGCCGATGGAGCAACCGGCTGGACCCAGCCTTTTTCCCATGCGGTATCCGTTATGTATTTCTCGATCGAACCAATCGTGACCGTTCCATGGCCCGACTGTTCGATCACGCAGTTGCCCTCGCACAGGCGGTCCTGCGGACAGATGCGCCCGCAGATCTCAGGGAAAGTATTGGTGGCCTGACTTACCTGATAGGCTTCTTCCAGGCGTCCGGTCGCAGTCAGGCGCAACCAGTCGGGAATATTGTTGTGCAACGGGCAATGCGACTGGCAGTAAGGAACACCGCATTGGCTGCACCGACTCGCCTGCTCGGCTGCTTTTTCAGCGGCGAACTCGGAATAGATCTCGTCAAAGTCGTCCTTGCGGTCATTGGCAGCACGCTTTTCCGGCATGACGCGGTCGATCTGCACAAATTTCAGCATCGGTTGCTTGGCCACGGGTCAGACTCCATGAATTGGCTAGGTTCCGTTTCTTTACGGGATGCGCTTTTGGATGAAAAGTCAATTATACTGACCTAAATTGAAAAAATGCAGCGTGCCTTCAAGAAAAGTGGAAAATAATTGGAAATTTTAGATCCGATTCGGACCTATATGCGCGCTTTCCTTTTTTTCATCGCCCTTATACCCATAACCCACAAAGAACACGTGGCAGCAGCACGGCAGGGCAGATGAGTTTGTTTCACCTGATTCTCGTAGCAATCATTCAGGGAATCACTGAGTTTTTGCCCATATCCTCATCTGGTCACCTGATCCTGCTGCCCAACCTGTCGGGGTTGCAGGACCAGGGTCAAGCCATTGATGTCGCGGTGCATGTGGGAACCCTGGGCGCCGTGGTGCTGTATTTCCGGTCGGATGTAAAACAGGCCCTTTCCGGTGTGCCGCGCGCGTTGACCGGGCGGGGCGACACACCGCAGGCCCGGCTTGCTCTGGGCCTGATCGTTGCAACTGTTCCTACCGTGATCGCGGGCCTCATTCTGCATGTCACCGGGTTGAGCCAGGCCATGCGCTCGATCACGGTCATCGGATGGACAATGCTGGGTTTCGGTCTGCTGCTGTATTGGGTGGATCAGAAGGCTCCTGAAACCAAAGGGGCCGAAAACTGGGGAATACGCGACGCGCTCATCATGGGTCTGTGGCAGGTTCTTGCCCTGATCCCAGGCACGTCCCGTTCCGGGATAACCATAACCGGCGCGCGGCAATTGGGATATACCCGTGAAGACGGCGCGCGGATCGCGATGTTGATGTCGATCCCGACAATCCTGGCGTCGGGCACACTGCTGGCACTGGATGTGGTGCGCGACGCCGATATGCAACTGGCCCGGGATGGGGCCGTTGCAGCGCTGTTTGCCTTTCTTTCGGCCCTGCTGGCGCTCAGCCTGATGATGCGGCTTCTGCGCAGCGTCAGTTTCACACCCTACGTCATCTACCGCGTCATTCTTGGCGTGATACTTTTGATCATGGCCTACAGCTGATCAGATACGCAGGTTTTTGGCCGAGTTCTGAATGTCGTCATACTGACCCGAGGGGCGGAATTTCCACAGGTATTCCGGCAACACCGATTCCAGCGTGGTCGGCACGATCCCAAGGTCTGCAAAAGACTTTGCGCCCTCGGCGACAACATTGTCGTGACGCAGGTTCTTAAGCTGATCGCGCGTCAGAATGTTGTTGGGGAACAGCTGGAAGCTGACAAATTTAACGATATCCAGCACACCCGCCATAATCCGCGCGGCAAAGAACGGCAGGCCGATGATGACGCGGCGACGGTGAATCACTTCAAGCATCTGCTGCATCAAGGCACGAAAGGTCTTAACCTCGGGGCCACCAAGCTCGTAAATACCCGGCTCTGCCTGCCCCAGAACGCCTTTGACGGCAGCTTGCGCCACATCGTCTACGTAAACCGGCTGGAATTTTGTGTCGGCCCCGACCAGAGGCAGGAACGGTCCCATGCGGGTCATTCCGGCGAAACGGTTGAAGAACTGGTCTTCGGTGCCAAAGATCACCGAAGGACGCAGGATCACGGCGTCTGGCATATGTTTCAACACGCTCGCTTCACCATGTGCTTTGGTCCGGGAATACGCGCTGGCTGAATTCGCATCCGCACCGATGGCCGAGATATGAACCATCCGCTTGATGCCCTGCTCGGCCGCCAAACGCGCGATGCGTTCAGCTCCTTCGGCCTGCACGGTATCAAACCCGTTCTTGCCAAGTTCGTTCAGCACACCCACGCAGTTCACAACCGCATCGGCGCTCTGCATCGCCAGCGCCACCGAGGCGTCATCCCGAATATTGCACAGCACCGGTTCGACCTGACCCACGGCACCATAGGGTTTGACGAACATGGCCTCGTTCGGACGACGTACAGCCACCCGGACACGCCACCCCTCTTTCGCCATGCGCCGCGCGATGTAGCGACCGACAAATCCCGATCCGCCAAAAATCGTCACCAGTTTCGACATGAGAGGGCTCCTGCTGAGAAATTGCGCCCTAGAACTAGCGCCCGCAGGCCAGTCAAACAAGGCGCTAATTCGCCGCGACAGTGTTGAAAACCATGCGCGAAAAACACCGGCCGGGAACCGAACTCAAAAAACTTTAAAAAATCTCACCGAATCTGGTTGACGCCCCCCGCGACTAGGCTTAAACGCCCCTCCACGACACCTGCCCAGGTGGCGGAATTGGTAGACGCGCTAGCTTCAGGTGCTAGTGTCCGTATGGACGTGGAGGTTCGAGTCCTCTCCTGGGCACCATCTCTTCCGAACATAGATGGCCGTAAACGCTCAATTTCATTGAGTGTTTTACCGATTCTCGGTTATCGCCCGGAACGTGGTGGAACGCTCGATACCCGCAGAAAACACGACATGTGAGGGTTTGGTTGGGGCTTTACCTCAAAAACACGAGCTTGATGCCCCCAATGGCACTTTCCGATCTTTAGATTCGAACGGCATGGCGAAGTCCAAAGCCATTCAAATTGGCTGATGCTGGCGGCTTGTTCGCATTGGCGAAACCAAGTGGCTCAGAACTATGGGAATGGAATTATCGTCATCTGGGGATTTGTCGAACGCATGGCAACGTCTTGCCGCACCAGCAGCCGGTTTACCGGTCAGGAGGCCTGGGCGAATGCCTGCAACGCGGGACAACGCCGAAGATTGTTTTCTCGGCAATTGCTTTTGCGCACGCGTTGAACGCTGCAACCCGGGATCTGACTGCTTTGTCCGGATCGAAAACCTGTGTGAATTGCTTGGCGTTCAAATCCGTTTGAGCGTGATGACCGATTGAGCAAACCTGGATTTGTCATCTATGACGTCAACAACTTTGAAGTCCGGGGCCCAGTTCTCCTCGATATAGGAAACGGGCACGATCGCATCGCCGTAAGTCTTGTTGCCATCGGTACCTTCCATGAAGACCAGTTCGCCGCTGTCATAACGCGCGGCAAACTCGGGCACCCTGTCTGCGGACTCTGCGAGTAGCTTGTGCCAAGCGTTCGAACCTCTTCGTTTTCCAAGTTGGAATTGACGAAGCAAACCTATTCTGTTTCCAAGTATTCTCGGGCCCAATATTTCGCGTCCGCGATTTTCAATGTATCTCAGGAACCGCCTCGGCTGGACCGTGATCACCAGTACAGCGCCGGGTTTGGTAACGCGCGCCAGCTCGTTACGCCAATGCAAATGAACATCCTCTGGCAGATGCGTGAAAACTGAATACGCCATTGCAGACGAAATCTTGCCGTCGGGCAGCGAAAACGCGCCCAATGGCGAAATTTGCATGAACTCGCCTGGCAGATCTCTTTTCCGGCACTCATCAATGATGTTGGCATTTACATCCGCCGCGAATACTGATCGACTTGGATAATCTTTAGAAAACAGGCGAATATACCGTCCCCAACCACATCCGAAATCCAAAAAGCAATCGTTCTTGCTCGGGTTTTCGCCGTGCGTTGAAAACATCTGCTTTGCGTGCACGTAAAAACCATACGCTTCTCTGATTGCACTGGAAAGCGCGCTTCCGACATATTCGACTTGAATATCATTTGGAGGAAAGTCGGGCAGAGCGCTTGCAAGCTCGCCTCCTTTGTTTTCAGCTTTAGCCAGCCATAGCTGAAGCCAATCGGCATCGGTCAGTTCGTTGAAGCTTTCATGCAAGTCTCTCATACCGGCTGCCCCGCATCTGGAATGATGCCCTTTGAATACGATACGAAATGCGCGATTACAATTGATTGAGTTTCTGGCCTTCAGTCGACGGGCCAGGTCTTGCCAAGGCTCTTGGCGCGAGCAGGTGCACGTTGAATGCCTGAGCCGAAAGATCAACCGCTTTGTGGTCAGCACGACGGTGCGGGACTTCAGTGGATAGAGTTCTGTGTTGGCCAAAAGTGGCGCCACAGCACCTCCGTCATGGGCTCGAAGCATTCATCTGACGGTTTTGGCAGGTTGATCCGGTTCGAAGAACGGTGAAACCGGACAAACCCACCTTTGCTGAGGCGTCAATGCCAACCCATCATTTGCGCGCAGATTCAGCAGCTTGGTCGCCGCTGACGGGCTGAGAAGATAAGGAACGCATCACATCTGCCGTTATCTGTCGGGTTAATTGCTCAAGCAGAACGCGCATATTGCCGGCCATAAACCCGGCCGCGTTTGACGGCCCTGTCAGCCTCCGGAAGCTTCCCAATCACCTTGTTTACATCCTTAACGCTGCAATTCTTCTGCATCGAAAAGCTCATCGATAACGGTTGGCGAAACCGAACGCCGAGAATCCGGCGGACTCCAAGGCCGCACCCGGCCCAACATCCAGTATGGGTCTGCTGTATCGGTACCCTTCCTTCAGGGCATCATTGTGGTTCTGAAAAAAACGGCCCCTGGGATCAATCATCAGGTACGACTTCAGCATGTCTGCGTTGTCTTCAACGCGTATGATGTCCGTCAACGAGCGGTGCCTGTGCACAAAGGCCCGGAACTGCTCATCCGTCACCATGCCGGCCGTGGTTGTCATTGGCAGCGCCCGGAGGATCTTCCACTTGTGGGGTGACAGTCGCGCAATGACTCGAGTCAAGTCCGCCTCGTGATTCTGAGAACTCACAACCGTATTGATCTTCAGCTTCAGGTCAGGGTTGTTTGAGCGTGCCGTTGCGACGCTGTCCCTCAAAGCCTCTGGATCCAACTGCCGAGAGCGACGATCTTCGCGGCCGATCGCCTTGTTCGTGCGCATGTCAGCTGCATCCAGGCTTACTCCAAGCCAATCGAGATGCGGCGCCAGGGCAGACATGGTTTCTGAATCAAGCCTGCTGCCGTTGGTAATGATCGAAACATCAAACCCGATCTGGGCGGCCAGCTCAACGGCACGGATCAAGTCAGCGCGACACAACAATGGCTCACCCCCTGCAAAATTGAGACGGACACGCCGCCAAGTCAAAGTGTCCTTCAAAGGGTTCTTCAAATTTGCAGGATCAAAAAAGCCCAGAGCGATCTCAGCAAATTGGCTGTGTTTTCCGGTTGGCGGATCACGTCGCGCACTGAAGGCGGTCGTTCCCACTTGGCATAGCAATACACGCACCGGTAGTTGCAAGTTTCGTTGACGTGCCAATTGATGACCATTTGGTCGACGCTGTGTTTCAGGGAAGTTTCCACGTCAGGTTCTCCATGTTCATTACATGATTCGAACCTGCCATCGGCGCGCTTCAAAATATCTGACATGAAGCGTGCAAACCAATTTTCCGGAATTACACTACTAAATAATAACATTTTTTGCCAAATATTTACGCTGATTACGAGGGTTCTCTTGGCACTTGTACCTCCACCAGAAGCCATCTTTGTCGAACTGTCCCGGTCTTTCTTTGGCTCAGTAATGGGCAAGCGCGAAAAGACGCGCCTTCTTCGGCGAGAGCTTTCGATGAAGCAGATCGAAAAAGAGCATCGTAGAAGTTGTAGGGAGCTCTTTGTTGCTCTTGAGTTTGATGAGAGCGCGGTCCGGGATGCCGAACAAAATATCTGGGTAGTGGTAATGTTCTTTTGGCGGATCGAGCAGGAGCTTTGGGCATTCGATACGCCGATCCAACATATAGTCTGGGAGCTTTTGATTCACCTGTACGTGCCGGGCGCTGCCCGACGGGCCGCATTCTGGATGATCGACGACCGTTCGGATGACGGTTTGCCGGACGGGCGGTTTTGGTTTTTGCCGGAACCGGATCCCGCAGACCCATCAAGGCTTCGGCTTCCGGTTCAACAGGTTCTGGATTGGGCCTTCGATCTGATCGGTCTGTCAGTTGAGGGCTACGCTGTTCGTTTGGCGGAAGATCATATCGAAAATGGAATCTGCAACCCGGACAAATACCCCAAAGCAAAAATCGCGCGGGCCCTTTATCGCTGGCAACAAGGCATGGCTCTTCCTGACTAGGACAGTATCACACGCACATTTCCCGACAGGTTGACTAAGTCCGGGGATACAGGACCAAACCTGGGATCCCGACTACCGTTTTCCGGATGCTGGGAATACGACACGGGCCAAGATCTGGAATACAACTACCAGTCGGCCCGGAATTTCATTCAGGCCCGGAATCTTACCATCCCACGGTTGCGTTTTGACCTGGACATTTCAGAAGACGCCCTGAGCCGCGCCCTGAATGGGCATCCGCCGGAGGACGAAAAGGCAAGATTTACCTTTCTTGTAAGTCGGCGCTTCGCGCGGCGCAGCATGAAGACCATTCGCCAAATGTTGTTGTTCGCGCGCGCGATGCAGGACGGTTACCTGCGCCTTCTCAAACTGCTTTGCCCGGATGTTCAGCCCACATGCGCCGATCCCCGTGAAAACCGCATTCTGGAACTGACCCACATCTTCAAGCTGGTCTACAACCTGACGCTGGAAGCCCATCGCAACACGACTGGGGAGGGAATATGGGCTCAGGACCAACGTTTCGAGGCCAAACTGAAGGCTTGCGTTCCTTGGATGGTGAGTGCGCTTGCGACAATCTTGCCCTCGAATTTCCAGTATCCGGATGCAACACGCGCAGGTATCTGTGAACGCCTGAGCCGACGCTTTTCCGAGATACAAGACGGTGATCGACTACAGGCTTACATCCCCGGTTCCGGGGATCGCGACGCGTTCAGAAAAATCTTTGAACGCGAAAACCAGTCATTAAAAAACGTCGTGACCGAATTTCAGGATCACCAGTGGCATTGTGAAAGACTGGATCGTCAGGCTGCCGTGGAAGAAATAGAAAGGGAAACGCGCCTTTGGTTTCTGAACAATCTTGCGCAGGATGCGAACGTTCCTGACGTGATCCGGGCCGCCTCGACGAACCGACTCGCGGCAATCGCAAAGGGAACTGCGCTGGAGGGCGTTTGGTTCCGGGACGCGCTTGAAGCGACTCGTCAGAAGGGCGACAAGGCACGCGTCGACAAACTGCTGAGTGAGACGAAAGAGCTTGACCCTTCGGACCGCTGGCGTCCGGTTTGGCTTCACCAAAAAGCGCGGCACCACATCAATCTCAATGAATGGAACCAGGCAAAAACATGCTTGAAGGAAGCAATCGAACTGACGCGGATACAAAGCTTCGGCCCGACACGCGGCCTTCTCTCACTTGACCTGCTTGGGCTGGAATTGACGAAGTCAGCATACAATCAGCGAAATCACGGCGGGTTGGTAAGAGATGTGATCATGTTCGGAGTCGTGGACGTCCCGCCAACGGACAAGTGGGTGGTTGTCACGGCGGAAACCCATTTTTGGGAAGAGCTGTATCAACCCTACGCAGGGACGACGCGGCGAAAGAGGGCGCGCAATCAGCGCAGCCAGAGGCGCTGACTACGAACAAATGCACGTACCGTCAGGATCTGGGCCGAAAACCGCGAAAGACCGGCGAAGAGGCACCAACACTGTCAATGGCACCGCTGTGGCGGATCATGTGTTTTGCCCAGAAATGCCTGACGGCCCGACGCCGTCACCAACATCCTGACCCTTGGAATGCGGAGGATCAGGCCGGCTGCAAAAAAGGCGTTGCAGGGCTCAGGCCTGCTTTTGAACCTCGCCTTCGTCTGCCATCTCTGCCGACTCTGGTGTCACTTCGACCACATCATCCTCGTCCGCGGGCTCCATGACTTCTGGCTCTTCGGATTGATCTTCGAGCGCACCAACGATCAAAGGCAACATATGTACGCCGGTCGCGCTTGCGATTTCGGGTGTTCGTGGTGTCTGCCAGCTGAGCGTGTCGAAGCTGCCACAGTTCTGGCAGACCGGTCCCCATTCAGGTTGGATATCATGGCAATTGGTGCACACCCATTGCGGACCACGCGGCGCATTCAGCGCTTTGGCCAACCAGCCTTGCACAATGGCGTCCGAGGCCCCCTCGCCCCGTTCGATAGCGGCCATCAACGTATAGGCGCGCGCATCTCCCTGCGTTTCGACCACATCGCCCAGCGCACGGCGGGCTTCTGGGAAGTCCTCGGCCACGATGTTCAGTTCGGCCAATATCAGACGCGTTTCCATGTTTTCGGGGTGAATCCGGGTCAGCGCGGTGAACCGCTTGATCCGTTGATCAGGGGTTTCATCCGGCACGATGTCGGCAAAGGCATGGGCCAGATCCGGATGCGGCTGAGCCTCCCATGCTTTTTTCAGAATCTTGGTTGCGGCCCGGGGTTTGCCTTTGGCGATATACGCGCGGGCCGCCATGGCAGCGGCTGGCACCAGATCAGGCGACAGGCGATTGGCTTCAATCGCGCGTTCCTGCTGTTCGACCGTCGCACCTTCGTCCAGAATTCCCTTGGCTTCGGACAAGGCCAAAACCGCGTCACGCCGTTTGAAGACATCGCGCGGCAAGTACCCGGCCTTCAACTTGGCCGTCAGGGTCGAACGTGCACCGGCCCAATCCTGCGCCTTGGTTTGCAGGTTCAGCAGCACGTCCTGCGTTTCTTCATGACGTGGTTTGATCGCCAGGGCCTTCTCGGCCAGTTTGCGGGCCGTTTCATCATCACCTTCGGCCAGCTTCTGCTTCATGATCCCGCGCACGCCAACGAAACGGGTGGCGCTGTTGGTCACCAGTTTTTTATAAGTGTCCGATGCCTTTTTCGTGTCCCCGGTCATCTCGGCGGCCTGTGCCACCAGCAGGTCGGTAAGCTCGGGCTTGTTCAGCAGTTTTTCGGCCTTGCTGGCTTTGGTCATCGCCACGCGCCCTTCGCCCGAGGCCAGCGCCAACAGACCATCAGCCAGCGCCTGGTATCCCTTTTGCTGGCGACTGCGGTCAAAATACCGGGACAAGGCAGTTTCGTCACCGTTCAGGAATTTCAGCGTTGCGATCAGCAGGCTGAGCAACTTGAAAAACAGCCAGACCGCAAAAACCAACACAGCCAGCGCGATCACTGACTGAAGCGGCCCGAGCGTGAATTCCGTGCCCGCGACGGTGATCTGAACCCCGCCACTGGTTTGCATCAGGAAGTGACCGCCCAACGCCAGCAGGCCGATAATCGCAACAAAAACGAGGATCTTAAACAGTGACCACAGCATGGCAGGTCCTTCAGTTCGAGTTCAGGCTGGAAGCCTGTGTATTCGCCGCATCGACGGCGGCGACCCGTGTTTTGGCCGCCTGCTCCCAATCGGACATTGCAGCCTGTGCCGCTTCGGGAAGTGATTTCAGTTCGCTCAAGGCTTTGGCCAGGTCTCCGTCCGCAAGCGCAGCCTGTGCCCGTGACAGGATGGCATCTGGTCCATCCCCTTCCTGTGGCGTGACCGAGCGTGCACCCGTTTGACGTTGCAGGAATGCGATCAGGCCGGTGCCCTTGTCGGCTTCACGGGCTTGGGCCAGCGCGGTTCGGGCCGCAGGCGCGAAACTATCGCGCAGAGAAGAGAGTGTTTCAACACCCTTCTCAGCCGGCCCGGACAGGGCATCCGGTACATCCACACCGCCTGCTTTCAGTTCTGCAACCAGATCGGAATAGGGTTGACCCGCATCCAGTTGCCCATGCAAGCGGGACAGAACAGCGGCATTGGCCGCAGCCTGCGCATCGGCTGTTGCTTTCGCCTCCAGCGCCTGAGCGTCGGAAACCATTTTTTCAACCTCGGCCCGTTGCGAGGCCAGAGAGTCCTGAAGCTTCTTCAGCTCAGCTTCGAAGGCGGCCATGGATTCGGGCGACACGCTGGATTCGATCGGGGTTTTCTCAAGCGTCGCAATGCGCTCTGACAATGGTCCGATCTGGCCTGACAGCGTATCCACTGTGGATTTGATCGCGCTCAGGTCACTTTCCACGGGTGTCAATTTGTCGGACAGCGCTTTGACCTGATCCGTCAAACCAGCAACATCCGGACTGTTTGCAAGCGCCTGAGACAGCTTGGCAATCTGGTCGGACTGGTCTGCCAGTTTGGATTCCAACGCTGCCAAGGTATCCGAGCTGTCCGAGCCAGTTGACAACAACCCGCCATTGCCCAGCGCAAACCCGACGGCGGCAGCGATGGCACCGCCCAGCAAAGCGGGAACAAATCCGCCACGCTTTTCAACGACACGCTCGACCACTTTTTCTTCGACCAGGGCAGTATCTTCAGTCGACGCTTCGGCTTCGGCTTCGGCTTCGGCTTCGGCTTCGGCTTCGGCTTCGGCTTCGGCTTCGGCTTCGGCTTCGGCTTCGGCTTCGGCTTCGGCTTCGGCTTCGGCTTCGGCTTCGGCTTCGGCTTCGGCTTCGGCTTCGGCTTCGGCTTCGGCTTCGGCTTCGGCTTCGGCTTCGGCTTCGGCTTCGGCTTCGGCTTCGGCTTCGGAAAGTTCTTCTTCTACGGCCTCAGTCGGGTCAACAGGTGTATCTTCCTGTTGCAGTTCGGGTTCGACGACGTCATCTGCCTTGGGGGTTTCCACCGGCTTTTCTTCGGACTTTTTCTTACCAGCCACCGCAATATTCCCCTTATCGAATCCAAATTCAGATGAATAACAGCCCCACTCAAGTTAATCGGGGACCGCGCCGCCCTCAACCCGCAACGCATGTTTCACAAGCTTTTTGACAGCCTTACGCATTTTCTTTGGTGTCGGCTTCTTTGCGATCTTCAGGCGCGCATAGTCCAATGAATAAAGGGGATCCGCCGTGGCCTGACTGATTGCGGCCAACCACAAAGGCGCGGATCCGGTCCAAATATCGGCAAAATGTCGCGCCGTTCTTGGTGAAAAAAGCGGTGCGATTACCGGCGAATCCAGAGCTGCCACCCGGGTCGCTTCGGATGTTAGCGGCAACAGCAATTGCTGGTAGACTGGCAGTTCCCCCACGGTCAAGCCGGATTCGGTCAGTCGACCGGCAACATTGCCGCGCGTGTTCTCACCCCTCAAATGCAACAGCGGGCTTTTGGGCCTCCGCTTCAGCAGATGTCCCACCAGTTCTTCCGCCGTGGCCCCGACCATTTCGGCCTGCCAGCCGCAACCCTTCGCTGTGCTGGTCGTTGTCGGTCCGACGCAGAAGGCGGGCAGGTTGCGGTCCACACCTTTCAGGGCCGCCGCGTTCACCGCATTGGCCGACGTGAAAATCAATCCCTGCACACCCTCGGTCTCAACCTCGACCGGCAGCGGCCGGATTTCCATGATCGGAGAATAGATGACCTGAACCCGGGATTTGGTGCGGGTCGGCAGCTGCGCGACGAACCGTTCAGAGGCAGCGCGCGGGCGGGTCATCAACAAATACAACGTGCGGCCCCTTGGCCCTTCAGGATTGTTTGCATCCGCGCAGGGTGATACCCCGCCGTTAGATCATGATGCAACGGATCAGGGTGATGGTGCAAACACTTACCGTACTGGGATTGGAAAGCAGCTGCGACGATACCGCCGCGGCCATCGTGCGCCAAACGACGGGCGCCAAGGCCGAAATCCTGTCATCCGTGGTGCATGGCCAAACCGAACTGCACAGTCCTTTTGGTGGCGTCGTGCCCGAGATCGCGGCCCGGGCGCATGCGGAAAAGCTGGATGTCTGCGTTCTGCAAGCGCTGGACACCGCTGGTCTTTCCCTGAAGGACGTGGACGCCGTTGCGGTCACCGCCGGGCCGGGTCTGATCGGAGGGGTCATGTCAGGCGTCATGTGCGCCAAGGGGATCAGTGCGGCAACCGGTCTGCCGCTGGTGGGTGTCAATCACCTTGCCGGTCACGCGTTGACACCACGACTGACGGACAACATTGCCTTCCCCTACCTGATGCTTCTGGTGTCTGGCGGCCACTGCCAATTCCTGATCGCCCACGAGCCCGAACATTTTACCCGCCTTGGCGGCACCATCGACGATGCACCAGGCGAGGCCTTCGACAAAACCGCCCGCCTTCTGGGCCTGCCGCAACCTGGTGGCCCTTCCGTCGAAGCCGAGGCGCGCGCCGGTGATCCCAAACGCTTTCGATTTCCCAGGCCGCTTCTGGACCGACCCGGTTGCGATCTGTCCTTTTCGGGATTGAAAACGGCCTTGATGCGGATGCGCGACCAGATCGTGAACGAAAAGGGTGGCTTGACGCGCCAGGACCGCGCAGATCTGTGCGCTGGATTCCAGCAGGCGATTGTGGACACGTTGGCCGAAAAGACCCGGCGAGCGATTGATCTGTATCTGGAAACCTCTCCGTCTGAACCCGTGATTGCCGTTGCCGGAGGGGTTGCCGCGAATTCGGCCATTCGGTCTGCATTAGAGTCTGTTTGTGCTGAAAAGAACACCAGATTCACCGCCCCCCCGTTGGCGTTGTGCACGGACAACGCGGCGATGATAGCCTATGCTGGCCTGGAACGCTTTCGTACCGGCGCGCGGGACGGGCTGGACCTGACCGCCCGCCCTCGCTGGCCTCTGGATCAGCACAGCCCGGCCATGCTGGGCGGCGGCAAGAAAGGGGCCAAGGCATGAGTGTATCCATTCTGGGCTCCGGTGCGTTTGGCACTGCTCTGGCTATCTCACTGGCAGGCAACGGGCCAGTGACACTGTGGTCAAGAAACGCCGATCAGGCGCAGCAGATACGCGAGACGCGCGAAAATGCAACCCGGCTGCCCAACATAACCTTGCCCAAGGGCATCACCGTGACCGCGGATATCGCCGAGGCGCTCAGGGCTGACACGCTTTTGTTAGCCGTCCCAATGCAGAAATTGCGCAGCGCTTTGCAGGATCACGCCCCGGCCCTGCGCGGCAAGACTCTGGTGGCCTGCTGCAAGGGAATTGAACTGACCTCGGGGCTTGGACCTGTCGCGGTCATCAAAGAGGGCGTGCCGGACGCCCGCGTCGCGCTGCTGACCGGGCCCAGTTTTGCAGATGACATTGCACATGGCCTGCCCACCGCTTTGACGCTGGCTTGCGAGGATACGGAACTAGGCCAGGCGCTTCAGGCCGAACTGACGACAGCGAACCTGCGCCTCTATCGCACCACAGACACGATCGGCGCTGAACTTGGCGGCGCACTGAAGAATGTCATGGCCATTGGCTGCGGTGCCGCCATCGGCGCAGGTCTGGGAGACAGCGCCCGGGCGGCCTTGATGACCCGCGGGTTTGCTGAGATGCAGCGCTTTGCCGCGATGCGCGGCGCGCGCACAGACACCCTGATGGGTTTGTCCGGACTGGGGGATCTTGTGCTGACCTGCTCTTCCGAACTGTCCCGAAACTATCGTTTTGGCCTTAGTTTGGGTCTGAATCGACCCTTTGACAGCCAAACAACGGTTGAAGGCGTCGCCACCGCTCGTGCCATGTCGGACATTGCCGCCAGGGAGGGGCTGGATATGCCCATCAGCGCCACGGTGGCGGACCTGAGCCATGGCGCCTACAGTGTCACCGAAGCCATTCAAAACCTGCTAAATCGACCCCTCAAGGAGGAATAACATGCTGATCGCCCTCATCGCTCGTGACAAACCAGACGCGTTGCAAACCCGATTGGACAACCGCTCGGCCCACCTGGCCTATATCGAAGAAACCGGCGTCGTGTCACAGGCCGGACCGTTGCTGAACGGTGACGCCATGATCGGTTCATTGATAATCCTCGATGTGGAGGACCTGGCCGCAGCACAATCATGGGCCGACGGCGACCCTTACGCAAAGGCAGGATTGTTCCAATCGGTTGAGCTGATCCCGTGGAAAAAGGTGATCGGTTGATGGCCTATTGGTTGTTCAAGTCAGAACCGTCGACCTGGAGTTGGGATCAGCAAGTCGCAAAGGGCGACGCGGGCGAGGAATGGGACGGAGTGCGAAATTATCAGGCGCGCAACTTCATGCGTGAGATGAAGATCGGGGACCGGGGGTTCTTCTACCATTCGCAAAAGGACAAGTCCGTTGTTGGCATTGTCGAAGTCTGTGCCGAGGCCCATCCCGACAGCACCACTGATGACGAACGGTGGGAGTGTGTCGACATCAAAGCCGTGCGGCCCTTTTCCAAACCCGTAACGCTGGACCAAATCAAGGCGGACGAGCGTCTGGCCAACATGGTGCTGGTGAAGAACTCTCGCTTGTCGGTGCAACCCGTGACTGAGGATGAATGGCGGGTGATTTGCATGCTGGGTGAAACCCAGCCTGATTGAACGGGAAAGTGGCACCGGGCGCAGAACTTCTCAAAGCTCTGGCAAGATGCTATCTTTCCATGGGCTTTGCCGGTTGAGATCATGTCGGTCGCGGTTTTATGCGATCGAAATTGCCGGGTGGTGTTCGAATAAAGATCGGTCTTTCTTGAAAGCAAAAACCCATGTCTGACGACGAAGGCGGCAATGGGATATTCGAAGACGCCGTTGCTGCGAAGAATTCAAAAAACTGGGAAGCGCGCCTGAAAGAGGCGCGTGAAAAGCGTGCCAGAGTGCTCAGCGGGGCGCAGGGTGAAGCGCAGGAAAAACCCGCCCTGAAACCTTCCGAGACAGAGCACCTGCCCCGGCCAGACGAAACCAAAATCGAAGAGATCGTATCAGACCGGGTCCGTTCCCTGCATTTGGAAGAACCAAAAACCAGGAAAAAACCCTTGGTCAGAGCAGGTATTATTCTGGCCGCCTTGGTTTGCGGCGCGATCCTGCAATGGGCGGTCACACATATTGCCGGAACTTGGCGCTCCACCGGTGGAACGCCACCAGCCAGCCTGGATGCGGCGACTGAAACTCTTCCTGAAATCGAGGAGCTGCTTTCAGACAGAGCGCCCACCGTCAGAATCGCTGAGTCACCGGCCCCACGAGACACACAAGCAGCCGAGGACCTCGCCGATTCAGCGTCTTCCGAAGTCGCGCCCGTTTCCAACCCGGTAATCATCGAAGAGGTCGAGGATGCGATCACAGGCGCAACTCTCGACCAGAGCGTCTCGGTTGAAGCGATCGTGACGCCACCCGTTCCTGCCGAAGGCATTTCGGCTGCGGATGACCAAGACAGGGTGGAACCAAGACCCCCAACCCCAGAAGCGGAACCGGTCGTGTCTTTGTCCCCGCCAGCCATATTCATTCCGCCACAGCTCGAACCCATCTTGGCCACCGCTTCTTCTGCGGATTTTCAAACCCTGTTTCCAGCTTCTGCCGAACCTCCGTGGCGCCACACCAACCGGTCGAACAAAGACAGCTTTTCGCAGACGTCCTTGATGGTTTTGGACCCTGTCCAGCAAGAGATCACTTTTTCTGCAGCCCCGTCTTATGCAGAGGTTAAACCGCTTTCGCCCGCACAATCCCCCATTGATCTGGAAGTCTCGCTTTTTGTTCCCTTGAGAGTGTCACAAGACGCCAGCAGCCGGGCTTTGGAACTGCTTACACAGGGCCGCGCGACGGTTGTGTCAACAGACCGCGTGGGTTTTCGGGTCAGAGAAACACAGGTTCGTTTCTACCATCCAAGCGACGCTGAAAACGCGGCGCTGGCAGCTGATGCTCTTGGCGGAATATTGAGGGACTTCACGAATTCGGGCAGCAAGACCCGTCCGGGGCGGATAGAAGTCTACTTGGCAGGCAGCGGTGGCGCGTCATCTAGGAATTCGGACCCAAGGCCCACGGCATTCGACAATTTCATTGCGCGTATTCTTGGCGAACTCAGATAAGAAACGAGGGAAGGCTCTGACGATACAGAACCTTCCCTACCCCCGCGTGCTCCCTACTCACCACACGCGTATGGAAATATCTGGTTCTGACCGTCCTGGTCACAGGTTGAACTTAGCGCAACCGCACCCTTGGTTTCAAATGCCAAGTCTTTAAATTGAAACTCAAATTAAGTACGCCCGCCAGAATCTCGGCGGGCGCTTGGCAGAATCGACCGGGTCAGCTGTAAACGGATTCTTTTCCGAAATGCTTGGTCAAAATATAATAGACAACGGCACGGTACTTGTTGCGCTCGGACATGCCATAGGTTTCCATGGCTTTGTTGATCCCTTCCATCAGCTCGGGGCCATCTGCCAGACCCAGCTTTTTGATCAGGAAGTTGTTCTTGACGGTTTCCAGTTCCGAGTCCTGGCTGGCCGCGACAGTTGCCGCATCTGCGTCATAGATCGCCGGACCACAACCGATGGTGACCTTGGTCAGCAGGTCCATATCGGGGTCCATCCCGCATTTGGTTTTCAGGTCTTCTGCGTATTTGGCGATCAGCTCGTCGCGCTTGCCCATATCCTAGTCTCCTTGATCCGTTTACCCGGCACCTTTTACCGATGATCGAAAGACTAGCCGCGTCGCAGGCTTTTCCAAAAGGAAAAAAATTTGCGATTTCTCCCCCTTGGTCGCAGCCTGCACGTTTCTTGCTGAAAAGCCTAGCGGCAATAGCCCCACCCCGGGCCTTGCAAGTGGAAATGATCCGCGTGCAAACGATTGAAATCGGGTCCAAGAACCACGCGAAACCAACCGCAGGCCCCGCGCCAGATCCGTCGAAAAAAGGCGCCTTCCGGTCCGGAGCCCTGCCAGTTTGACAACAAGGTCAGCGTCCGACCGTCAACGGTATCCACACCGACGATATCTATCGAATCCGCGCGGGCATGGCTGCTCCACCCACCGTTTTCACCCTGCGCAGTGCGCATGGGGCGGCAATTGTAACTGCCGATGTGGCGCAATCGGGAAACGTTGGACCCAAGCAGATCGCGTGCGGCGGGCTGCACGACGTGGTATTCCCACATGGTCAGGCGCAAAGCCGTGGCGCAACTGGTTTCAACATCCTCGATCCCTGATGTCACCAATTTGGTCAGACGACCCCGACCAGCGATGCCGCAATTCTGATCGACAACCAGGTCCGCCATCGCCTCAAACCGAACACCTGCGTCTTCCAGAGCGGCCCGGCACTGTGCTTCGCTCGCCAATGCGCGGTTCAGTTGGAGCTTGGTGACGGGTGTGATCGGGGCGGTTACCTTCAGATCACGCAACGGGTTCCAATGTGACGGTATCGGCGTTTCGGGATGCGCCAACACCCACCAGACACCACCGCCCAAAAGGATCACAACAACCGCCAGCCTGAAAAAGAAAGACGCCGCCAGGTACAAATACCGGCGGCGCCCAGATTTCTGCGTCATACCCAGACTGCGATCAGTAGCGGTAGTGTTCCGGCTTGTACGGACCTTCCGGTTTGACACCGATGTAAGCGGCCTGATCCGCATCCATCTGGGTCAGCTTCACGCCGATGCGATCCAGATGCAGGCGGGCCACTTTCTCATCCAGATGCTTGGGCAGGATGTAGACCTTGTTCTCGTACTGGTCACCCTTGGTGAACAGCTCGATCTGGGCCAGAACCTGGTTGGTGAACGAGGCCGACATCACGAAGGACGGGTGCCCGGTGGCGTTGCCCAGATTCAGCAGACGGCCTTCGGACAACAGGATGATGCGGTTGCCCGAAGGCATCTCGATCATGTCCACCTGTTCCTTGATGTTGGTCCATTTGTGGTTTTTCAGGCTGGCCACCTGAATTTCGTTGTCGAAGTGGCCGATGTTGCCGACGATGGCCATGTCCTTCATCTCGCGCATATGCTCGATGCGGATCACGTCTTTGTTGCCGGTGGTTGTGATGAAGATATCCGCGGTGGCAACTTCGTCTTCCAGCAGGGTCACTTCGAACCCGTCCATCGCGGCTTGCAGGGCGCAGATCGGGTCGACTTCGGTGACTTTCACACGGGCACCAGCACCGCGCAACGACGCGGCCGAGCCTTTGCCCACATCACCGTAACCGCAGACCACTGCAACCTTGCCGGCCATCATCGTGTCGGTGGCGCGGCGGATACCGTCGACCAGCGATTCCTTGCAGCCGTATTTGTTGTCGAATTTCGACTTGGTGACACTGTCATTCACGTTGATCGCCGGGAACGGCAGATGCCCTTCCTTGACCAGCTGATACAGGCGGTTCACACCAGTGGTGGTTTCCTCGGAAACACCCTTGATCTGATCCCGCATCTTTGTGAACCAGCCCGGGCTTGCCGCCATACGCTTGGCGATCTGCTTCTTGATCACCTCTTCCTCTTCCGAACCCGGAACAGGGATGATGTCCTCACCCGCTTCGGCACGGGCACCCAGCAGGATGTACAGTGTCGCGTCGCCGCCATCATCCAGGATCATGTTCGGGCCTTCCTCGAACAGGAAGGATTTGTCCAGATAATCCCAGTGCTCTTCCAGTGTCTGGCCCTTGACGGCGAAGACGGGAATACCCGCCTCGGCAATCGCGGCGGCGGCGTGGTCCTGGGTCGAGAAGATGTTGCACGACGCCCAGCGCACATCCGCACCCAGCGCCACCAGCGTTTCTATCAGAACGCCCGTCTGGATGGTCATGTGCAACGACCCGACGATACGCGCCCCTTTCAACGGCTTGCTGTCGCCGTATTCCGCGCGCAGGGACATCAGGCCCGGCATCTCGGTTTCGGCTATGTCCAGCTCTTTGCGGCCAAAGCCAGCCAATGAAATGTCTTTAACGATATAGTCCCCGGCCATCAGGTGCTCCATTTTCCGGTAAATCACAGTCCCGGCTGCCCCTAGCATTCCTTGGGGCAGGTGGCAACTTTGAAGACTGTGATCGGAAACGATATGGCCAATATCAGCTTGGTGTGCCTTCAATTTCGATCTTTGGTATCGCTTCAAAAAAATCGGTGCCAACGGCAACAATACAGCTGATACCGTTCGCATTGGTTACCAAAACGGTATAACTTCCCGTTTCTTTCGAGGTCCAAACCTCCATCACCGATTGCGCGCCGCGTGTTTTTTGCAGGCCGCCAAAGGCCAATTCCTCGGCATAATTCTCCTGCAATCTGGATATGATGTGATCCCGTGCCGCACAATTCTGGGCAAAGGCAGGCGGCGCGGTGGCGGCCATTCCGAAGGTCAGTGCGATTGCGAATAAACGTTTGAACATAGGGTGCTCCTTTCGATACGTGTTTCAGTTCGAGAGGGGCACACTGGGAGGAGAATGCACCCCCCTCAGTCTTTAATGTCGGGATCATACCGCGCCGTTTCAAAGCACGAACGCTCAAGAAAATGTTGGCAGCGTGTGATCCAGACAGGTACATCATACCATAAAAACGCGAATTGAACGTGTCCAACTTCACAAGGCATGGCAGAATGGCAACACAACCCAGAGCGTGGCAAAGGATGCTGTCGGGTCGCAGGCTGGACCTGCTGGACCCGACACCGGTGGATATCGAGATTGAAGACATCGCACACGGCCTTGCCTTTGTCGCTCGTTGGAACGGTCAGACAAACGGCGATTTCGCTTATTCCGTGGCCGAACATTCCCTGCTGGTTGAAGAGATTTTTGGCCGTATTGCCCCAAAAACACCCATGAAATGGCGTTTGGCGGCCCTGTTACATGACGCGCCCGAATATGTGATCGGCGATATGATCTCGCCCGTGAAATCCGCCGTCGGCCCAGATTATGGCGCGTTGGACGACCGGCTGGCGGCAGCAATCCATATACGGTTTGGACTTCCGGCTGAGGTGCCGAAAACGGTGAAACGCCAGATCAAGAAGGCCGACAAGATCAGCGCCTGGATGGAGGCGACACAGATTGCCGGGTTTTCCGAGGCCGAAGCCACGAAATTCTTTGGTCGCCCGGAGAGGGGGATCATGGCGGGTTTACAGATCAGGCTGCGCCCCCCGGTCGAGGTGCGGCACGCCTTTACGGCGCGGCACGCAGAATTGATCGCTCAGATCTGAGAGGCGCTTTCCGAATGCGGTGAGTGGTACGGGGGAACTGGTGGAAGAAA
Organism: Ruegeria sp. AL3; assembly: GCF_056536065.1. Taxonomy (NCBI): domain Bacteria; kingdom Pseudomonadati; phylum Pseudomonadota; class Alphaproteobacteria; order Rhodobacterales; family Roseobacteraceae; genus Ruegeria; species Ruegeria sp. AL3. The sequence continues at coordinate 1,117,690 of NZ_JBQFJG010000001.1, read as the reverse complement.
GATGAAAACAAAGACCGGAACCCGAGTTTTGCTTGTCGTCAACGTCGTGCTGACTTTTGGTCTTGCGGCGGCGTTGGTCGAAACCGGGTGTGTCTCGAAGGCGCTCAGAAAAATCTCGGGCACATATGTCCCGGTCACGGAAACCGATCACTACAAGCTCATGGTCTGGCTGCACGAGCGGCCGATTTCTCAGGCGCTCGCCTCACCGGATATTCAGATCGCTTTCATCGGCGATTCCATAATCGAAGGGTGGTTGACCAGCAACGTCCTGCCCAACGCGCTGAACCTTGGGATCAGCCGCGACACCACCCCGGGCCTGATCGCAAGAGCAAAACCGGAACTGATTGCCCATGTCCCGACATGGTATCTGGGAATCGGGGTCAATGACGCTCTGACGGCCACACCGCCAGAGAAGATTGCAGGCTATGTCGCACAGTTGAAGGCCCTGTTCATGCCTGCTGACAGGTTGATCTGGCGTGCTGTGTTGCCCGTCACCGGTGCTAACTGGACCGCGGAACAAGAGGCGTTTCGAACGGCCTTCAATTCGGCTGCACAACAGGCCTGTCAGGATATGGCGAACTGCACGTTTCTGACCCCGCCGGACGGGTTCGCCGAAAAAACCGCCGACTGGACATCGGACGGGTTGCATCCCAACGCAACCGGATATCGTCAGCTGGCGCGGCAGCTCTGCGCAGAAATCTCCTGCTCACCCTGAAGCTACTGAATGGGCACGGTCAGCTCCGCTGCCCGCAGACCTGTCTGAAACTTGGGCAGGGTTTGTGTTCGCCCTGTTTCAGCCAAAGACGTAGAAGCACAGTTTGTTGCCATCCGGGTCACGCACATAGGCACCATAGAACCTGTCGGGCACTCGTTGACCAGGTTCGCCTTCGTCCACCGCACCCAGGCTGATTGCCTTGTCATACAGTTCCTTGACCTCATCCTTGGAGTCGGCTGCAAAGGCGACCATGTTGCCATTTCCGGCGGCGCAGACATTGCCGTCATAGGGCTCGCACACCGCCAGCATCGGCGCGTCGGGTTTGTTGCCGATGAACGCGATCCGGCCTGCGTCTATAACCACTTTCGCGCCCTTGTCCGCGAAAAGCTTGGTATAGAAGTCCTTGGCGCGCGCCATGTCCGAAACGCCAACGGTTACATATCCGATCATAAAGTGGTCCTGTTCTGACAAAAGATTCCAGATGTGCCGAACAGTCCTCGACAGGGTCCAAGGTTACAAGTCACTAAACCGTCATCGAGCGGCCGGCAGACCTAACGCGGGCTGCGTTTCGCCAGTATCCGCTGCAACGTCCGCCGATGCATATTCAACCGTCGCGCGGTTTCGGAGACATTCCGGTCACACAGCTCATAGACGCGCTGGATATGTTCCCAGCGCACACGGTCCGCGCTCATGGGGTTTTCCGGCGGCGGGGGCATCTCGTCACCCTTTGCCAGCAAAGCGTTCGTGATGTCGGTGGCATCCGCAGGCTTTGACAAATAGTCGGTCGCACCGATCTTGACTGCCGCGACGGCGGTCGCGATCGCACCATATCCGGTCAGAACAACAACACGGCTGTCGGGGCGTTTTTCCCGCAATACCTCGACAACGTCCAATCCGTTGCCATCCTCCAACCGCAGATCGACGACGGCATAAGCCGGGGGCCGGGCGGTGGATATCGCGCGCCCTGCCGCGACGGATCCTGCTGTCTCAACCTCGAAGCCACGCTTTTCCATGGCCTTGGCCAAACGTCTCAGAAACGGCTCGTCATCATCAACCAAAAGCAGGGATTTGTCAGGGCCGATGTCAAGCTGAGAAGTGTCTGCCATATGTTAGGTCTTTCGCTATTTCATGCCTTTGGCTCGAACATGAGTAATAGCAGCGCGGGAACAAAGGTCAAACAACCTTGTTACGACGCGGCCTGTTCCAGGAAGCATGCAACCTTGTCCGCCATCTGTTCGGCCGTGTCTTCGCGCTTGAAGAACTCCAGAAATCCATTTTCGGGTGTAACCAGATACGTAAAGGTGGAATGGTCAACCAGATAGAATTCATCGCCTTTGTCGTGCGCCTTGTAATAGGTCTTGTAGGCCTTGCTGGCCGCCTTGACCTGTTCGGGCGAGCCGGTCAGGGCGATCGTCTTGCCCCCGAGATTGAAAGCATAGTCGGCCATGACTTCGGGCGTATCGCGATCCGGGTCAATCGAGATGAACAAAGGTGTCACCGACAGCCCGCGTTCAGCCAGAATATCGACAGCCTCGGCGTTGCGGGACATGTCGAACGGGCAAACGTCCGGGCAGAACGTGTATCCGAAGTAAACCAGCGTCGGTTCGGTAATCACATCTTTGTCCGTAACCGTCTCGCCTTTACCGTTCACCAGTTCAAATGGTCCACCAATTGCGGCGGCACCCCCGGCGATCTGGCTGGACCGACATTGTGCGAACTTGTCATCGGACCCGCCACCCCGTGTCAGAATCCACATGGCCCCAAGTCCGATAGCCAGAACAAGAGTTGCGAGAATTGCGAGAAGGCGGGTCATTTCGATTATCCGGTCTCAGGGGGTTGTTGATCGTTCCGGCCGGGACACCTATCAAGATGACCAGCCGATGCAACAGGACATAAGCGACCGATGGCAGAATCCAATCAGACTTTTTGGCGCGGCCAGGAACGCAGCAGCTGGATTCGCCTGCGAACCCTGATCCTTTTGCGATGGGTGGCCATCATCGGCCAGCTCACCGCAATCACGGTGGCCCAGCGATATTATGACGTGCAGCTGGAACTGGGCCTGTGCTACCTGGCCATCGGAATCTCGGTCATGGGCAACCTGACCGCCATTTTGCTGTTTCCGCAAAACAAGCGCCTGACCGAGTTTGAAAACTTCCTGATGGTTCTGTTCGACCTGCTGCAATTGTCAATTCTGCTGTACTTGACCGGCGGGCTGAACAATCCGTTTGCGCTGCTTCTGCTGGGCCCGGTCACGATTTCAGCCAATGTCATGAGCACACGATCAACCCTGATTGTCGGCGCCGTCGCAATCGTTCTGACAACTGTGCTGGCGGAATTTCACCTTCCGTTGCGGACAAGTCTGGGGCTTGTTCTGGATATCCCCGATATCCTTCTGTTTGGAAACTGGGCCGCGATCATCATCGCCATCGTCTTCATCGGCGCCTATTCCCACCGCGTCAGTTCCGAAGTCCAATCCATGTCCGAAGCGCTGGCCGCCACGCATATGGCGCTGGCGCGCGAACAGAAGCTGACCGATCTGGGCGGCGTCGTCGCCGCTGCCGCGCATGAACTGGGCACGCCTCTGGCGACGATAAAACTGACCAGCGCGGAACTGATCGAAGAACTGGACGACCGCCCGGACCTGAAAGATGACGCCGCTTTGATCCGCGAGCAGGCAGACCGTTGCCGTGACATTCTGCGCGACATGGGGCGGGCGGGCAAAGATGATCTGCACCTGCGGCAGGCACCGCTTTCGACAGTGGTGAACGAAGCGGCCGAACCACATGTCGGTCGCGGCAAAGAGGTTCATTTCTCTGAAGGCCCCGCGCAGGACGGGGATGTTCAGCAGCCCTCGATCCTGCGCAAACCCGAGATCATTCACGGTTTGCGCAACCTGATTCAGAATGCCGTGGATTTCGCCCGCGCAAATGTCTGGGTCGAGGCCGAATGGACCGACAGCAGGATCACCGTCAGCATCATGGATGACGGGCGGGGATATCCGCCCCACATGATCGGACGCATCGGCGATCCGTTCATGCGCCGAAGACGGGCAGAATCCGATCAGAGAGCACGCCCGGAATACGAAGGGATGGGCCTGGGATTGTTCATCGCCAAAACCCTGCTGGAACGCAGCGGCGCCGAACTGGAATTCGCCAATGGTTCGGACCCCTACCAGCATCTGACCGACAATCCTGAACGGCGCGGGGCAATCGTCAAGGTGACCTGGCCACGCAAACTGATCGATGCACAGAAGGGTGACACCCCGGTCCCGTCGGGATCCAACACGCGCATCCAGGTGTGAATTAAGAGACCGTTAACCAATCCCACGCATAGTCTGTCCTTGTATCGTTCAGGCTTGGGGAATTTGATGGCCGATTGGATTATTCTGGCCGCGATCAGTCTTGTTTCGTGCTGTTTCGCCGTTCTGTGGCTGTTGCCACGCCGGGCTCAGCGCGACAAGGCTTTTGGTTTGTTTTCGAACACCTCGCTGTTTGATGCCGTATTCCTGTTCGATGGCAACCAACTGATCAGCCATTCTGATTTCGCACTGGCCGGGTTTGAGCATATTGAAAACTGGCTGGACCTGCGGCGCTTGTTGCAAAGGGATTTCCCCACCTTTCCCGAAACTTCCGACAAAGTGCGCGATCAGGGCAAAATCTCGGTATCGGCCATTGACTGCACGATTGAACGAGAAGTCGTGTGTGAGTGGATCGACGGTATCGTCCGCGTTCGACTTTGCGAATGCGCCAGGACCTCCTCGGCCGGATCGGTTACCCCAGGCGAACCGACTCGTCTGGCAATGGATCTGGCCCCTTACCCTGTATGGTTGGCGGATAACGACAATCGGGTGCAATGGTGCAATGCCGCCTATGTCGCACTTGTTCAAAAGGCGCGTGATCAGGACGCCGATCTGACTGCGCCGCTTTTTGAAAGCCCGGAGGATGCCACAAGACCTACCGGAAAAACCCGCGTGTCGGTGGATGTTGCAGATACTGATCGCAAGCTTTGGTTCGATTTGACTCGGATCGAACACGAGAACGGTCATCTATGCTATGCCGTTGACGTCAACGCGATTGTCGAGGCGGAAACCGCCCAGCGCAAATTCGTGCAGACCATGACCAAGACCTTTGCCCAATTGTCCATTGGTCTCGCCATTTTTGACCGCAATCGGCAACTGGCCCTGTTCAACCCGGCCCTGATCGATCTGACCACGTTGCCGCCCGATTTCCTCAGTTGCCGCCCCAGCCTGAGCAGTTTCTTCGACCGCTTGCGGGATCAACACATGATGCCCGAACCGAAGAATTACCGCAGCTGGCGGCGTCAGATGAACGACCTTCTCGAAGCGGCTGAAGATGGAAACTACCACGAGACGTGGTCGCTGCCATCCGGATCGGTCTATTCCGTCAGCGGCCGCCCTCACCCGGACGGCGCAGTGGCGTTTCTATTCGAGGATATCACCGCCGAAATCACCCTGACGCGGCGCTTTCGATCAGAAATGGATCTGATGCAGTCCATCCTGGACAAACTGGCGGACGCGATTGCCGTCTTTGCAGATGACGGTACGCTGGCCTTCACCAACTATGCGTATCAAAAGCTGTGGGGAGACGCGCACGAGGTCGGGTTCCAAAGCGAAACGGTCACCGATGTCACGCGACGCTGGCAAGACCTTTGTATTGCGACGCCGGTTTTGGGTGAGGTGCGGGATTTTGTCGAAATGCGGGAAAACCGCGCCGAATGGACAGCTGAAATCCAGATGAGAACCGGCATAACCGTGGATTGCACCGTCACACCGGTTCATAACGGCGCGACAATCGTGCGGTTTACGCAATCCGAGTTTCCCTCGAAATCCACCGCGATGGAACAGATCAGCGCCTGAACCGGGTTGCAGCCGGTCAGGCGCAAGGCCATTGTGGCGGCATGACACAGTCCGCCCGATCTCTGACTTTCAAATCGCCCGAAGAAACCGCGGTTTTCGCACGCCAACTGGGAACATCACTGCGCCCGGGCGATGTTGTTCTGCTGGAGGGCCCGATCGGCAGCGGCAAGACGCATTTCGCGCGCAACCTCATTCAGTCATTGATGGCAGAACCCGAAGATGTGCCCTCGCCAACTTTCACTTTGGTCCAGGCTTACGACACGCCATCAGGGGAAATATGGCATTGCGACCTGTATCGTCTGAGCGCGGCCGAAGAAGTTGACGAACTGGGCCTGACGGACGCTTTCGATACCGCAATCTGCCTTGTGGAATGGCCGGACAAGCTGGGCCCGTTGGCGCCCCAAGGCGCGTTGACGTTGACCTTTGAAACAGACCCTAACAATATCGATTTTCGCTGTGTGACCCTGTCTTGGACTGCTCCGAAATGGGCGGAAAAACTGGAGAGAACTGCATGACCAACAGGACGGTCCTGGCCGAGGCCCTGATTGCACAAACACCCTGGGCCGGAGCAACACGTACGCCGCTGGCAGGCGATGCCTCGAACCGCCGATACGAACGGTTGATTGATCCAACCGACGGGCGCACTGTGGTTTTGATGGACGCGCCACCTGAAAAAAGTGATAATGTTGAACCCTTTGTGCGGGTCGCCGAATACCTCCGATCGGTTGGTCTGAGCGCGCCGGAAATCTACGCCGAAGATGCCCAGTACGGTTTTCTGTTGCTGGAAGATCTGGGTGATGACCTTTTTGCGCGCGTCCTGAAAAAAGACCCGGGCAAAGAGCGCGAATTGTACCGCGCCGCTACCGACGTGCTGCTCCACCTGCATCGGGCGCCTTCTCTTGCATTGCCGTCTTATGATCCGTCCCTGATGACGGAACTGGCGGCATTGGCTTTCACCAAGTATGCGGCCGGTATCCTGGGAATATGTGATGAAGACGCCCTGTCCCGGTTCGAGCACCGGTTCGCGGATATCCTGCATCGTGAAACATCCGGTTCGAAAGTGGTCATTCTCAGGGATTATCACGCAGAAAACCTGTTGTGGCTGCCGCAGCGCGAAGGCGTGAAGCGCGTCGGGTTGCTGGACTTTCAGTTGGCCATGCTGGGGCACCCGGCCTACGATCTGGTGTCTCTGCTACAGGATGTACGCCGAGATGTCTCGGCCGGGATCGAAATGCAGATGATCAACCACTATATCTCTGCGTCAGGTATGGACGACCATGAATTCCGCACGGCCTACAGTGTTTTGGGGGCCCAGAGAAACCTGCGTATCCTTGGCGTCTTCGCACGTCTGGCGACGGAATATGGCAAGCCTCACTATGTGGACATGATCCCGGCCGTCTGGGCACATCTGATGCGCGATCTGGATCACCCTGCCCTGGTTTCGGTGGCGTCCCTGCTGCACGAAGTTTTGCCCAGACCCACACCGGAAAACCTGGCCAAGTTGAGAACGCAATGACCGGATCGCCATTTGCCGTAATGCTGTTCGCAGCCGGGTTCGGCACCCGTATGGGCGCGCTGACCAAAGACCGGCCCAAGCCATTGATCGAAGTGGCGGGGCGACCACTGATTGATCATGCGCTGGGTCTTGTCGAAGATCTTGATCCCGTCCGTACCGTTGCCAACCTGCATTATCACGCTGATCAACTCGCGGCGCATCTCGGCCCCAAGGGCGTTCTGCTGTCTCGGGAAGACCCTGAAATTCTGGAAACAGGTGGCGGATTGCGGGCAGCTTTGCCGATGCTGGGCACCGACCCCGTATTCACGTTGAACACGGACGCGATCTGGTCCGGACCAAACCCTTTGACCCTGTTGCAGCACGCCTGGGACCCGGGTCGTATGGATGCGCTGCTGATGTGTGTTCCAGTTGCGCGAACCGTTGGTCATATTGGATCGGGTGATTTCACCGCTGGAAAAGATGGACGGATCACGCGCGGTCCTGGTCTGGTTTACGGCGGGGCCCAGATCCTCAGGGCCCAGGGTTTGCATTCGTTCTCGCAAACTGCGTTTTCACTCAACCTGCTCTGGAACCAGATGCTTGATCAGGGTCGGCTTTTTGCGGTCGAATACCCGGGGCGCTGGTGCGACGTAGGTCGTCCGGAAGGCATCGCGCTGGCCGAGGGTTTGCTGGCTGATGTTTGAATCCGGCACCCTGCCCCGTGTATTTGCCGTGCCTCCCGGCACGGATTTCCCCAAGGCATTGGTCGATGGCCTGCGGCAGCGCTGTTCGGGCCCGCCCGACGCTTTGGCGCGGGTAGAGTTGGTGCTGAACACACGACGCATGGAACGGCGCGTCCGCGATCTGTTCAATCAGGGGCCACCTTGCCTTCTGCCCCGTCTCTCGTTGGTGACGGACTTGGGTGAAAGGGTTGATCTGGCGCGGATCCCGCCTGCTATCCCGCCTCTGCGGCGGCGTCTTGAGTTGACTCAGCTTGTATCCAAACTGCTGGAGCAACAGCCGGACCTTGCCGCCCGGTCATCGATCTTTGACCTGTCCGACAGTCTGGCCGCGCTGATTGACGAAATGCAGGGCGAAGGCGTATCGCCCGAAGCGATCCGGCAGCTGGACGTCAGCGACATGTCCGGACACTGGTCGCGGGCACAAGCCTTTATCGGCATCGCGGATAAATTCATCGACACCGGCAGGCAGACGATGGATGCACAGGCCCGCCAGCGCCGCGTGGTCGAAAACCTGATCACGCGATGGCAGATTGCCCCCCCGCAACACCCGGTCATTCTGGCGGGCTCTACCGGGTCCCGTGGCACCACCCTGATGTTGATGGAAGCCATCGCGCGCCTGCCGCAAGGGGCATTGGTGCTGCCCGGATTTGATTTCGACCAGCCGGATCACGTTTGGCAGGGGTTGGATGATGCGTTGACGTCTGAAGATCACCCACAATACCGTTTCCGCAAGTTGATGCGCGCGCTGGAACTTGCACCGGGTCAGATCACCCCATGGACGGACTTATCGGCCCCCTCACCCTCGCGTAACCGCTTGATATCACTATCTTTACGTCCGGCGCCCGTCACTGACGCCTGGATGACCGAAGGCCCCGGACTGTCCGATATAAAAGGCGCAACCGACAGCCTGACGCTGGTCGAGGCTCAATCGCCTCGCGCCGAGGCATTGGCCATCGCCCTGCGCCTGCGGCAAGCGGCGGAAACAGGACAGACCGCCGCTCTGATCACGCCGGATCGCATGTTGACCCGCCAGGTCAGCGCCGCGCTGGATCGGTGGAACATCGTGCCGGACGACAGTGCGGGCCTGCCGCTACAACTTTCCCCGCCGGGACGTTTTCTGCGCCATGTGGCCAACCTGTTCACACGCCGTCTGGAAGGCGAGGCGCTGCTGACCCTTTTGAAGCACCCGCTATGTCATGATGGCGGTGATCGCGGAATTCATTTGCTGCACACGCGTGACCTGGAACTTGACCTGCGCCGTCACGGCCCGCCCTTTCCTGACAGTGCAAGCCTTGCGGCTTTTGCGGTGCGTAAAGAGGCCCAGGAAAGCTGGGTGAAATGGGTCGTGCAGCATTTCTGCGACCAGCAGATCACCAGTGAGCTACACCTCGCAGACTGGGTGGAGCGTTTGATGACACTGGCCGAGGCGATCTCGGCCGGCAGCACGGGTGAAACAGGTACTCTGTGGGACAAAAACGCAGGCCAAAAGGCGCTGGAGGTGCTGAATTCTCTCAGGGCCGAGGCGCAGCATGGCGGCCTGATGACGGCCCATGACTTTGCCGATCTGCTGGGTGCTCTCCTTGCGGGTGAAGAGGTTCGTGACCGGGATGCGCCGCATCCGCATATCATGATCTGGGGCACGCTCGAGGCACGGGTGCAGGGCGCCGACCTGCTGATCCTTGGCGGGTTGAATGAAGGAAGTTGGCCAGAGGCGCCAACGCCCGATCCCTGGTTGAACCGGCAGATGCGTGACAAAGCCGGCTTGTTGCTGCCCGAACGCCGGATCGGCCTGTCTGCGCATGACTTCCAGCAGGCCATCGGCGCACCCGAAGTATGGTTGACCCGCGCGATCCGCTCGGATGATGCCGAGACGGTTCCGTCGCGCTGGCTGAACCGACTGACCAACCTTTTGCAGGGTTTGCCGGGTCAGGGTGGCCCCGAAGCTCTGGCCAAAATGCGCGCTCACGGCGAAAAATGGTTGAACTGGTCCGAGGCACTGGAAGATGCGCCGCCGATCGACCTCGCACCGCGTCCTTCTCCGCGCCCACCGGCCGCCGCACGTCCGCGCCGTCTGTCTGTGACCGAGATAAAGAGGCTGATCCGCGATCCATACGCGATATACGCCAAACATGTGCTTCGGCTGAAACCGCTAGATCCGCTTGTACAGGCCCCCGATGCCTTGCTGAGAGGCATTGTGATTCACGAAATCCTCGAGCATTTCATCAAGGACAGCGTCCTCGACAGCGCTTTGCTGACGCGGGACAATTTCCTGAAACGGGCGCATGCTCTGTTGGATCAACACGTCGCCTGGCCGACGGCCCGTAAACTGTGGTTGGCCCGGCTTGAGCGGATCACGGATGATTTCCTCGGGGCAGAGCTCGCGCGCCGGAAGGATGGTGGCCCCGTGGCGTTTGAGGCGGTGATGAAACTGGCGCTGCGCCCCCTGGATTTCACCATTGTCGGGCGCGCGGACAGAATCGATTGCAACAGCCGGGGCGCGTTGCGCATCATCGACTATAAAACCGGCGCACCACCGACGGAAAGCCAGCAATCCAAATTTGACAAGCAGTTGCTGATCGAGGCGGCCATGGCCGAGCAGGGCGGGATTGAGGGCCTTGACCCGACAAGCGTGGCCGAAGCCATCTTCATCGGTATGGGTGGCAGCTATAAGGAGGTTGCGGCGCCCCTGCCGAAAGAACCGACCGACAAGGTTCTTGCCGAACTGAAAGAGTTGATTTCCGCCTATTTAGAGCCTGATCAGGGGTTTTCGTCCCGGCGCATGCTGCACAAGGATACGGATATGGGTGATTATGATCACCTGGCGCGGTTCGGCGAATGGGACCGGACATCGGAAACACACCCCGAGGATCTGACATGAGCCCGCGCAACGACGCAACCGAACGGCAGGTACAGGCCGCGCGCCCCGATGCCTCGACCTGGCTGGCGGCCAACGCCGGGTCCGGCAAAACCCGGGTTCTGACCGACCGTGTGGCGCGTCTGCTGCTGGGCGGGGTCCAGCCTCAGCACATTCTGTGCCTGACCTACACCAAGGCCGCCGCCAGCGAGATGCAGAACAGGTTGTTCAAGCGCCTTGGCAAATGGGCCATGCTGGATGATACCCCCTTGTTGGAGGAGCTGACCGACCTGGGTGTACCCGGCGAAATCGGCTCGGACCGGTTGGCGCAAGCACGCACCCTGTTTGCCCGCGCCATCGAAACGCCGGGTGGTCTGAAAATCCAGACCATCCACTCGTTCTGCGCGTCATTGTTGCGACGCTTTCCGCTGGAGGCTGGCGTTAGCCCGCAGTTCACCGAAATGGAAGACCGCGCAGCAGCCTTGCTGCAAGAGGAAATTGTCGAGGATTTCGCCGCGGGCCCGCAGGCCGGGTTGATTGAAGATGTGGCCCGGTTCGTCACGGACACGGGGTTTGATAAACTGACCGCTGCGATCACGCAAAAACGCAGTCTTTTTGCGCAGCCGCTCGAATGGTCCGATCTGCTGCAACGCTTCGGTCTGCCCGCCGGTTTTGACGAAACAGCGCTGCTTGCCCGGGTTTTTCTTGGTGGCGAAGTCGAACTCATCCAGTCCATACTGCCCGCTTTGACCGAAAGCGGAGGCAACAATGCCAAGGCCGCTGCAAAACTGGCCGCATTCAACGAAGCCAGATTGATACATCTACCCATGTTGGAAAGCGTGTTTCTGACAGGGAAGGGCGCAAAGGAACCCTTCACGGCCAAACTCAACGCTTTTCCCACCAAACCCCTGCGCGAAGGTGTGTTGGCCGACCGGATGCCGCAGATCGAGGCCTTCATGCAGCGGATCGAAACCGCGCGTGAACAACGTCTGGCGCTGGTCGCGGCGCAGAAAACCGCGGTTCTGCACCGCTTTGCCGCAGCCTTCCTGCCGGAATACGAACGGCGCAAGCAATTGCGCGGCTGGCTGGATTTCGACGACCTGATCCTGCGCGCGCGGCAGGTGTTGAACGATCCGGCAGTGGCCGAATGGGTGCTGTACCGACTGGACGGGGGCATCGATCATATTCTTGTGGACGAAGCACAGGACACCAGCCCCGATCAATGGGACGTGATCGAGAAGCTGGCGCAGGAATTCACCAGCGGGGAAGGGGCCCGATCCGGGGTTGAACGCACGATCTTCGTCGTCGGTGACAAGAAGCAATCGATCTATTCCTTTCAGGGCGCCGATCCACAGGCCTTTGACAGAATGCAGGAAGAGTTTGGCCGGAAACTGTCTGAATCAGGCTCTAAACTGTGGGATTCGACGTTGGAATACTCGTTTCGATCCTCCAGCGCGATCCTGACTCTGGTCGATATCCTGTTTGAAAACCGCTCTGATGCGGGGTTTCACAAGGACAGTCAGCACCGTGCTTTCAAGGCCGATCTGCCGGGTCGTGTTGATCTTTGGCCCGTGGTTGAAAAGGTTGCAGATACCGAAGACGGGGATTGGACCGATCCGGTCGATCGTCCGGGAGCACGGCATCACACCGTCATTCTGGCCGAGAGAGTTGCACAGTCGATCAAAGACATGATCGAACGGGGCGAGACGATCCCGGAAGATGGCAAATCCGGCCAATTCGTTCGTCGAAAAGTGCAGCCGGGGGATTTTCTGATCCTCGTGCAACGCCGCTCGGACCTGTTTGCCGAGATCATCCGTGCCTGCAAGGCGCTGCACCTGCCCATCGCCGGAGCAGATCGGCTGAAAGTGGGCGCTGAACTGGCGGTCAAGGATCTTGCGGCCCTGCTCAGCTTTCTGGCCACGCCCGAAGATAGCCTGTCTCTGGCGACGGTTCTCAAGTCCCCCTTGTTCGGATGGTCCGAACAGCAGCTTTTCGATCTGGCGCACCGTCGGAAGGAACAGTTCCTTTGGGCCGCACTGCGCAACCGCGCGGAAGAGTTTCCGGAAACACTGTCTGTGCTGAATGATCTGCGCAGCCAGATCGACTTTCTGCGCCCCTATGATCTGATCGAACGTATCCTGACCCGCCATGACGGACGGCGCAAGCTGTTGGGGCGGTTGGGGGCGGAAGCCGAAGACGGTATCAACGCGCTGTTGTCGCAGGCGCTGGCCTATGAGCGAACGGATATCCCCAGCCTAACGGGATTTCTGGTCTGGATGCAGACCGACGATCTGGAGATCAAACGACAGATGAGCGGCGTCGGCAACAGAATCCGGGTGATGACCGTTCATGGTTCAAAAGGGTTGGAGGCGCCGATCGTCATCCTGCCGGATACCGGCAAGCGCCAGCCTCCGCGTGACGCAGAGATCATGCTGGCCGGCGGAACACCCTTGTGGAAAGTGTCGGCGGACGCATCACCAAACCTGATCTCGCAGGCGCGGGAAGAGGCGCGCAGCCGTGAGGAAAACGAACGGCTTCGGCTGCTATATGTGGCTCTGACACGAGCGGAAAAGTGGCTGATCGTGGCGGCGGCAGGTGATTTGGGGAAAGACGGCAACAGCTGGTATCAGATGGTCGAGGCGGCGATGGATCGGGCCGGGGCCGCTCAGGTGCCGGGTACCGATATCCGCCGTCTGTCCCACGGGGATTGGGACGCGCTGCCCTTGATCGATCAACCGAACACTGTCGTTCAGCAGGTCGAATTGCCGGACATTTTCCAACATCCGGCACCGGATCCGGTTGCGCCTACCGTCACGCTCAGCCCTTCGGATCTGGGTGGCCCTAAAGCGTTGCCCGGCGATGCCGGCCTGGATGAAGATGCGGCCAAACTGCGCGGAACCCGCCTGCACCTGTTGCTGGAACACCTTCCCGTCGCCGAGAAAGACCTTTGGCCAGAGCTTTGCGCGCGGTTGCTGCCCGATATGCACGAAACGGACCGGCAAGAGATATTGAGCGAAGCCGTAACTGTGCTGATAGCGGAAGGTTTGCAGCCCGTCTTCGCGCCTGACACGTTGGCCGAAGTGCCCATTACAGCCGCTCTGAACGGGCAGCGGATGCATGGGGTTGTTGACCGTCTAATCCTATCGGAATCGGAAGTGCATGTGATTGATTTCAAATCAAATGCCACCGTTCCAGACCGCGCGGAAGACTGCCCCGAAGGCCTGTTGCGACAGATGGGGGCATACGCGCAGGCGCTGGCGCAGATCTATCCGGATCGCAGCATTCGTACCGCCATTCTGTGGACCCGCACGGCGCGGCTGATGTGGTTGCCACACGATCTTGTGACAGATGCTTTGGCCCGCACCCGGATATCTTGACCTTACCCGATGCGGCACATACGTTCTGTTCCCAAGTTTACCCCATTCAGGAGACAGAATATGTCGACCGTAGCCGTAACCGACGACACCTTTGACGCCGAAGTCAAGAATTCGACCGTTCCCGTGGTCGTGGATTTCTGGGCCGAATGGTGCGGCCCCTGCAAGCAAATCGGCCCTGCGCTGGAAGAGCTGGCGGCCGAGTATGGCGACAAGGTCAAAATCGCCAAGGTCGATGTGGACAGCAACCCGAACTCAGCCGCCGCCATGGGCGTGCGTGGCATCCCCGCGCTGTTCATCTTCAAGGACGGTCAGGTCGTTTCCAACCGCGCGGGCGCGGCGCCCAAAGCCGCCCTGCAAAGCTGGATCGACGAATCCATCTAATCTGGTCCTAACAGATTATCTCGAAGGCGCCTCTGATCGGGGCGCCTTTTCTATTGAAGACATCGGAGACACCAATGGCAAAAACGCGGGTCCTTGTGGAATTCGGGATGGGCACATCCCTGCGCCAGATGGACTATACCCAGGCGTCACTGCGGGCGGTCAAGGATGCGCTTTGGCACAACTCGGTCAACATGGCGGAACTGTTCGGGTTTCCGAAAGAGGCGATGATCATTGATGCCGAAATTGGGGTTCAGCAGCCGGATCAGGTGGACACCGAAGCGTTGAAAGCTGTCTTTCCCTATGGTCATCCGAATATCACTGTCACCAAAGGCGGGCTGGACATCGCAAAGCCCCACAGTGACGGGCACACGGTCATCGCCAACGCTGCCCTGATCGTTTCCTTCGACATGGAGCCCACACAATGAGTGAAAAACGCATCATTCTGGAGATGGGAACAGGTAACGACCTGTATGGCCGGGACTATACCAAGGCAGCCCGCCGCGCGGTGCAGGACGCTTTGCACCATTCATCTATCACGTTGTTTTCAAAACTGGGGATCGACCATTCCGAAATGCGCGTCAGCGTCACGATCGGTGTGCAGGATCCTGAACAGGTGGATTGCGATCTGGTTGCCGCGGATCTGCCGCGGGGCAGGGCCGAGGTTCGTGCAGTCAAAGGTGGGCTTGACGTTGTCGACGAAGAAGCGGGAACGCGGCACGTGGTTGCAACTGCGGCGATCGAGGCGTTTCTGCCTGATCTTTCCGGAAAATACGTGCAAGGCTGAAAAAAGAAAAAGCCGCTCGGAAATCCGTGCGGCTGTCATGAATTGGCGATCTGCGGGAACATCAGAGATCGGCGATGTCTGCGCGGCTCAGGCCGATATCGTCAAGCTGGGCGTCGCTGAGTTCCGACAGGAGTTTGCGGGTTTTACGGGATTCTTTCCATTCGACAACGGTGTTGACGACATTGGTGAACGCGTCCACTACGTGCAGGATGGTAGCTGCTCCGAGCGGCGCATGAATGTTAGCTGTGGTTGCCATGTGCGCGGTCCTTTGTGAAGAAACAGCCGACCCGTTGTCGGTTGTGAGCCTCATGTAGTCCTGCATGCCCGGACTCACAATTGCTGGTCCGGTAACCCCGGAATGCGTTTTTTGCATATCTTTTAAGCAACTGAAGAACGGGTTGCGCCAACCTGCGACCCAGCCCATATATACCGCCAGCGAAAACGGAGACGATCATGGCAGACAACGAGTTTCCCGGTTGGCACGGCACAACGATCATTGGCGTCAAGAAAGACGGTCAGATCGTCATAGCCGGTGATGGGCAGGTCAGCCTTGGTCAAACCGTGATCAAGGGCACGGCCCGCAAGGTGCGTCGCCTGTCTCCCGGAGGGTCCGAAGTTGTCGCCGGCTTTGCCGGGTCGACGGCCGACGCCTTCACGTTGCTGGAACGGCTGGAGGCCAAGCTCGAGGCGACACCGGGCCAACTTGCCCGTGCTTCTGTGGAATTGGCCAAAGACTGGCGCACCGACAAATACCTGCAAAAGCTCGAAGCGATGCTGATCGTCACGGACGGCAAGGACATGTTCGTGATCACCGGGGCGGGTGACGTACTGGAACCTGAACACAACGTGGCTGCCATCGGATCCGGGGGCAATTTTGCCCTGGCCGCTGCCCGCGCGATGATGGACAGTGACAAGTCGGCGGAAGAGGTCGCGCGTCAGGCAATGGCCATCGCGGCCGATATCTGTGTCTATACCAATGGCAAGCTGACGGTTGAGACGATCTCAGGCTAACAGCGCCGAGATCTCCTTGCCTTTCCAGCGGCGATGCATGCCGATCAGGCCAATGATCGCTGCGATGATGACGATGTAATAGGGCACGCGGATATCGATGCTCATCAATCCGCCCCCGATCAGCGACATGATCCCGCCCGCAAGGCAGAACACGGCAGTGGTCACACCCATGACCCAGCCCTGATCCGCTTCGCTGACGCTGGAAGAGAACAGCCCAAGCATGGTGGGGTAGGCGATTCCGAACAGGAAATAGAAGAAAAAGACCGGCACATAACTGAACACGCCGCTTGGGCTGAAGGCGAACGCGAAGCCGCAAATCACCATGACGATGAGCGATGTGCGGATTATCGCATGTTTGCTGAATTTCTCCTGCGCGGGTTTCACCAAAAACGTGCTGGAGAAGGCCAGCGCCACACCGATGACAACCATCGCCACGCTGCCGCCGATGACTCCGTATCCGAAGGCGCTGGTCAGGAAATTGTCGACAAAGACGTAGAAGGTGACATTGGCGATCATGAAGAACGAATAGACCGGCAGGATCTTCAACACCATCGGATGACCACGCACCGCCATCAGGCTGTCTGTTATGTCACGGGGACGGAAAACAAAGGGCGCGCGATCCGTTCGGGTATCCTGGAAGAAAAACAGGACCAGAAAAATTGCAATCAGCACAAGGACAAATGCGCCGTAAAAGGGCGTTCTCAGCGTGGCGAAGCCGCCCAGCAGGGCGGCGTCAGACAAGACCGCGCCGATGATCGGCCCGCCCACAAGACCAAAGCTGACGCCCGTCACGATATAGCCCATGTTCCGGTCCCGGTCTGTCGCGTCGGTACTGCCGTCGATCATCGCCGCTTGCGCAATGGGTTGGTTGCCCGCAGTGAATCCGGTGATCGAACGCCCGACGATCAGCAGAAGAAGGTTGTTGAGATAAAGCGCGGCAATGGTCAGGGCATAGCCGGCCAGAGCACCGCCCAGGCACACCAGCAAAGCGTTCTTGCGCCCGATCGAATCCGATACTTTCGAGACATAGACAACGCCCAAAAACCACGACAGGAAAAAGCACCCGATCACGAGGCCGTAATAGAAATGCCTGCGCCCCTCGGGCGTGTTTTCGGGCAGAAACCCGGATTTCGTTTCCATGATCAGCGAGTTGATGATGGGAAAGACCAGCCCCTGTCCGATCAGATCCACAAACACCACAAACAGAAGGGTAATCTTGGCAATTCTCGTCATTAAATTCGTCCCCGGCTCCAATGCCTTGGGACAAGTGTAACAGACGACGACTTTGTTACCTAACGGTGCGTCAGCAACCGGAGGACCCGGCCGCTGACCGAAAGAATTACTTCAGCGACGCAACACCCAGCGGCACACCCGCGACCTCGCACCAGATGTACACCTCATTGTAGCCAGAAACATCCATGGTCGGCGGAACGGCATAGGATTGGCTGCCGGTCAAGTTCAACAGCGCGCCCAGCTTGGTGTCGGGCGCATAGGTCCCATCTTTCCCGAAGGCCACCCGTGGGTCAGGGCCGCCGTCCAGCGAGAAATCATCGCCCAACTCGACGATGTAACGCTCGCCGTCCTTGACCAGCTTCACCGATCCGCTGGTGATGTGGTTCGACCTGCCTTCAAACGTGCCTTTCTTTTTGGCACCTCCGGCCAAAGCAGCCCGGGTGCCAACCAAAGCAAGAGCAGCGCCCGTGGCGGCAGCTTTCGCAAAAAGCGAACGACGAGTCATCATGATAAGGTATCTCCATATGAATGTCGCGGGCGACCTGCCCGTCACGCAAGACTATGGGGCACACACCGTCCCGTGACGATTCACATCGCCGCCAATTTCCGTGTGCTACGTGTGAGTTGGTGTGAGTTTTCCGTGATCAGCTTGTGTTTTTGTGTCTTATGATTAGGTTCCGTTGCGAAACAAACGGATAGAATTTAACATGACCGACCTGACCCCGCGCGAGATTGTCTCGGAACTGGATCGCTTCATCATCGGGCAGAAGGACGCCAAGCGTGCCGTTGCCGTCGCCCTGCGCAATCGCTGGCGCCGCAAGCAATTGCCGGACGACATCCGGGAGGAAGTATATCCCAAGAACATCCTGATGATCGGCCCCACCGGCGTCGGCAAGACCGAAATCAGCCGCCGTCTGGCCAAACTGGCCCGCGCGCCGTTTATCAAGGTCGAGGCCACCAAGTTCACCGAAGTCGGATATGTCGGCCGAGACGTGGAACAGATCGTGCGCGATCTGGCGGATGCGGCCATCCTGCAAACCCGCGAGTTCATGCGCGAAGACGTCAAGGCCAAAGCGCATCAGGCCGCCGAAGACCGCGTGATCGAAGCCATTGCTGGCGCGGATGCGCGCGAAGGCACGCGCGAGATGTTCCGCAAAAAGCTGAAAGCCGGCGAACTGGACGACACGGTGATCGAGCTGGAACTGTCCGACACCACGAACCCGATGCCGATGTTCGACATTCCGGGGCAGCCGGGTGGTCAGATGGGCATGATGAATCTGGGCGACATCTTCGGCAAGGCCTTTGGCGGACGGACCGTCAAGAAACGCATGACCGTCGCCGAAAGCTATGATGCGCTGATCGGGGAAGAGGCCGACAAGCTGCTAGATGATGAAACCGTCACCCGCACCGCGCTGGACTCCGTCGAACAGAATGGCATCGTATTTCTGGATGAGATCGACAAGGTTTGCGCCCGCTCTGACGCACGCGGCGGCGATGTCAGCCGGGAAGGCGTGCAGCGCGACCTTCTGCCCTTGATCGAGGGAACCACCGTCAGCACCAAGCACGGTCCGGTCAAAACCGACCATATCCTGTTCATCGCCTCGGGTGCGTTTCACATCGCCAAACCGTCGGATCTGTTGCCGGAATTGCAGGGGCGCCTGCCGATCCGTGTCGAACTGCGCGCCCTGACCGAAGAAGACTTCGTGCGCATCCTGACCGAAACCGACAATGCCCTGACCTTGCAATACACGGCGTTGATGGGCACCGAAGACGTGACCGTCAGTTTTACCGAGGACGGCATCGCGGCATTGGCGAAGATTGCAGCTGACGTGAACCAGAGCATCGAAAACATCGGCGCGCGGCGGCTTTACACGGTCATGGAGCGGGTTTTCGAAGAACTGTCCTTCGCTGCACCGGACAAAGCCGGTTCGGAGATCACCGTTGATGCACAGTTCGTCAGCGACAATCTTGGTGAATTGACCAAGTCCTCTGATCTGAGCCGTTACGTTTTGTAACACGGCCAGCCGTTTTTTGCCGTTGTTTTGGTCTTGCCATGCTGGACGTCGCGCAGGAATAGGATAGCGTGTGCACAAGTCACCCCGAGGTCTGGCCCGTGCTGCGATATTTCGTCATTCTGTTCATATGCCTTTCGCTCAGCGCCTGTGTCGACCGGACGGTGTCCGAGGTCGTGCCCGGTGCCGTGAACATCGGAACACCTGAAACCATCTTCGCAAGCACGACCCGCGCGCGTGAGGCCGATGGCTCCTATGGATTCCGACGCGGTGAAACGCTCAGGTTTCTGGAAACGACGGTTTCTATCCCACCCACGCATACGCCGGGTACGCTCCGCTTCTCCTACGCGAACCCGAATCCGCGGAAAGAATTCGTTCTGGCGGACGTGACCGAGTTGGATGGACCGCAGGGGCTGCGCAAACACCTGCGAGGACAGGATGATGTCACGATCTTTGTGCACGGCTACAATTCGACCCAGACCGAAACGATCTTCCGCGCGGCGCAGCTGACACATGACATCGGCCTCCCCGGATCAACGCTGGTGTATTCCTGGCCCAGCCGCGCGACGGGCTATGGATATGCCTATGATCTGGACAGTATGCTGTTCGCCCGCGACGGGTTGGAACAGACCATCCGCGAACTGAAAGCCATGGGTGTCAAACGCGTTATTCTGGTCGCACATTCCATGGGCGGTGCGTTGACGATGGAGATGATACGGCAAACCGAATTGCAGGAACCCGGCTGGGCCAAGCGAAACATCGAAGGGGTCGTTCTGATCTCGCCTGATCTTGATCTTGATCTGTTTCGATCGCAGATGAAACGTATCGACAACCCCCCCGATCCGTTCATCGTAATGGTGTCCCAAAAGGACAAGATTCTGAACATCTCGGGCCGCTTGCGTGGCACGGATGAGGGCCAGCGGTTGGGGAACATCAGTTCGGTTGACTCGCTCGAGGAATTCCCGATCAGCGTGATCGACACGACTGCTTTCAACAGTGATGCCGCATCCTCGCATTTCGTTGCCGCGACCTCTCCGGCTTTGTTGTCGATCCTCAACTCATTGCGGCGGGTCAACAATACCTTCGGGCGGGAAGACCGACCAGCCATTGATATCCTGGTACCACCCAGCGAGCGCAATCCAGACGGAGCCACTGAAATTGTTCTGACGGAAACCGGGCAGGCACAGGTTACCACTCCGTGACGCGGTTCAAGCTGCGTCGGTATCTTCTGGACAATGCCACCTGGCTTGGCGCTGGCGTTCTTCTGACGTTTTTATCCAGCTTCGGGCAAACATTCTTCATCTCGATCTTTGCCGGTGAAATCCGCGCGGAATTCGGCCTCGGCCACGGTGCGTGGGGTGGGCTATACACATTGGGCACAACCCTGTCGGCCATCGTGATGATCTGGGCCGGAGGGCTGACGGATATCCTTCGCGTCCGGGTGCTGGGTCCGGCGGTTCTGGCTGGGTTGGCCCTAGCCGCCCTTGCCATGGCGCTGAATACCTGGCTGCTCCTGTTGCCAGTGGTGATTTTTCTGCTGCGCCTGCTGGGTCAGGGGATGAGCACACATCTGGCCGTGGTCGCCATGGCGCGGTGGTTTACGGTCACGCGGGGCAAGGCGCTTTCCATTGCATCCATCGGCTATGCCATCGGTGAGGCCCTGCTGCCCCTGATCTTTGTTGCGGCCATGGTTTACCTGGACTGGCGTTGGCTGTGGGTCGTCGCGGCGGGGATGACCGCCTTGGGAATTCCCGTTCTGATGCGGCTGTTGCGCGAGGAACGAACACCGCAAAGCCTTGCCAGCGGATCCTCTGCCATTGGGATGCAGGGTCGCCACTGGAGCCGTCGCGACGCGCTGTTTGACCCCTTGTTCTGGTTCATAGTGCCCGCCGTGCTTGCGCCATCGGCATTCATCACCGCGTTTTTCTTCCATCAGGTCTATTTCGCCGAGGTCAAAGGCTGGCAGCATATCCAACTGGTCGCTCTGTTCCCGGTGTTTACCGGAGTATCACTGCTGTCGATGTTTGCTGCGGGCTGGGCATTGGACAAGTGGGGCACTGCGCGCATCATGCCATTCTATCAGCTTCCGATGGCGGTTGGGTTTGTGGTTCTGAGCATGACTGAATCAATCAGCGGCGCGACGATCGGGTTGGTGTTTCTTGGCCTGACGGTCGGAGCGAACAGCACGTTGCCCAGCGCGTTCTGGGCAGAATTCTATGGGACCCGGCATATCGGGGCCATCAAGGCGTTGGCTGCGGCTGTCATGGTACTGGGGTCAGCCATCGGTCCCGGTCTGACCGGCGTTCTGATTGACCTTGGTATCCCGCTGAGCGTTCAGTTTTTCTGGATTGGCCTGTTCTTCGTGCTGGTATGCAGCCTTGTTTGGGTCGGTATTTCCCGCGCCCGTCACGACCTTTAGCGCACGCGCCTGAGATACACGTAATACGCCCCGTCTCCGCCGTGGCTTATATGAGCCGGCGTGACCTGCATCACCGCCTGCACCAGCGGTGGGATCGACAACCAATGAGGAACCTGATTTCGCAGAACACCGCGCGGCGTCGGAATCGGACCGGGCTCGTCCCGATCCTTGCCTTTGCCGGTCACGACCAGAACCAGACGCTTACCCTGTGCTTGCGCGCTCAGGATGAATCGGATCAGCGCCGGATGGGCCGAAGCCACCCGCATACCGTGCAGATCCAGCTTGCCTTCGGGTTTCAGCTTGCCGCGCTTCATCCGGCCAAAGGCCTTGTTGTCCATCTGAACCGGTGCATTGCGCAACGCATCCGTCACCGAAGGCTTCAGGTCGTTCGGTTTCGGTTTCGACTGATGGGCCTGTCCAAGTTCGAATGCCTGAAAACGGGGTTTCGGCGTTTTCTTGGGCTTGGGTTTCGGCAAAGAGGTCGGATGGATCGTCTGCGGAATCTCGGGGTGCAGCCTCTCGGCCTGTTTGGCGACCTTGCGCCACAGCTCGATCTCTTCGCTTGTCAGTTTGCGCCGGGTCATCAGAATTCATCCGGCAACAGGGCATAGGCACGCTGGATGGGCAGCAACAGCACCATCCGACCCGGATCCTTCAGCTTACCCGCGGCATGACCGGCTTCGTCCCCCGTTCCGAAAAAGATATCGGCACGCTGCGCGCCTTTGATGGCCGCACCTGTATCCTGCGCGATCATCAGGCGGCGGATCGGTTTCTTGCCGTCTTTTTCCACCCAAACCGGCGCGCCCAACGGGGTATAGGCCGGGTCGACCGCAATGCTGCGCATCGTCGTGACAGATCGGTTCATGGCGCCCAACGGCCCAAGCTCGGGCGCGACACGTGAAACTTCGCGGAAAAACACGTATGATGGGTTGTGGAGAAGCAGTTCCGCGCCGGCCTCGGGGTTTTTGCGCACCCAGGCGCGGATCATCTGCGCGCTGACCTCATGCGCGCCAAGAATGCCGCGCCGCACCAGTTCCACGCCAATTGACCTGTAGGGATGCCCGTTCGCACCGCCATACCCGACGCGCAAAGCGCCGCCATCCGGCAATCGAACGCGGCCCGAACCCTGGATTTGCAGAAAAAACAACTCTACGGGGTCATCGACCCAGGCAATCTCAAGCCCGCGGCTCTGCATGACATCACTGGTCAGGATTTCTCGTCGGCTCAGCCAGGGCCCCTCAGCGCGGGCCTCGGGCGGCATCTTGTAGATGGGGTATTTGAAACGATCCGTCCGGGTACGCGCACCATCAAGTTCGGGTTCGAAATACCCCGTGAACAGGGCATCCTCACCATCCTCGACCAGAACAGGGCGAAAAAAGAGCTCAAAAAACGACCGTGCCGCTTCGGCATCATAGGTTCTTGCCACACCGCACAGGGCCCGCCAATCGGGATCCTTCAGATCCCCGCAGGTGTTCAGAAAAACGGACAGGGCTGCACCGTGGTCATCCTCGGCCCAGCCACGCAGATCATCGAACGACAGAATGGATCGCGTTGCCTCGGCCCCGGCAGCGCTGGCAGTGGTCATTGCACCCACCAGTAAAAGCGACCGGAGCGTGGCAATCATGCGTCCGTGGCAACAAGCAGCCAGTTCGGATCGTCCTTGCCCATCACACGGGCAAAGGTCCAGCTGTCCTTTTGGCGTTTCACGGTGTTGGGGCTGCCTTCGACGATATCGCCACCGCGATCCCGCACGACCGAAGTCAGTTCACCCACGAATTTCATGGTGATCTCGGCCTGATTGGTATCCTTGTCGAATTTCACATCCGTCAGGGTCGTCTCTCGGACACCGATGAACTCGGCCTCGATCGTCAGGCCCTGATCTTCTCGTGCGGCGACGCCCGCAACGAAGGATTCAAAAACTTCTTCCGACAGGAATGGCTGGATTTCGTCCAGGTTGCCCTTCTCAAACCCCATCACGATCATTTCATAGGCACCGCGGGCACCCTGAACAAACTCGGTGACGGAAAAACCGGGTTCAACGCGTTTCATCGCCGCCAGCGTCTGCGCCAGCTCGCTGTCTTCCGGGACATGGTCTGTGATGTCATGATCCGGGCCGCCTTCGATCACTTCGAAATCGCGGCGCGACTTATGCGCTTCGGGCTGCTGCTGCACAGGCGGTTTCTCAAAACCTTCACGCGTGCCCAACACGCTCTTGAGGCGCAGGATCAGGAAAACGGCAATTCCGGCCAGGACCAGCAACTGGATCATGGGTTCGTTCATTTCATCCTCTTTTCAGAACCGCGGCTTTGTATACGCGGCCTCATGCCACTATGTAGGTGACCGTAGGTGGCAAGTCCACAGCCCGGCCTAAGGGAAAGGATAACGCAAATGTATCTGTTCTTGGCATTTTTGTTGGTGCCCATCATCGAGATCGCGCTGTTTATTCAGGTTGGCGGGTTGATCGGCTTGTGGCCAACCCTTGCCATCGTAGTGCTAACGGCGGTTTTGGGCACTGTTTTGGTGCGGACACAAGGTCGCATGGCGTTGGGAAACCTGCAACGGTCGTTTGCCGAACTGGACGACCCGACCGAGCCGCTGGCCCATGGTGCGATGATCCTGTTGTCGGGCGCTTTGTTGCTTACACCTGGATTCTTTACTGATGCCATTGGATTTGCGTTGCTTGTTCCCGGCGTGCGGGTCGCGGTTTTCAGGTATCTCAGATCGAAAGTCACCGTTACCCAGTTTCAGATGGGTCAAGGCCCCGGTTTTCAATCTCGTGGAAACCCGTTCGATCAGGGTGATATCATAGATGGCGACTTTACCGAGGTCCGCCCGAAAAATAATCCGTCAAAGCCGTCTAAATGGGTGGAAGGCCCCCACCGGCATTGAGGTGCCGCGCCCAACTTGATAAGCAGTGGCGAATTTCATTTTTGGAGTAGATCCATGGCCGAAGAAAAAGCTGCAGAAAACACTGCGGCCAAAGCCGCCCCGCAAGTTCAGATGCGCGTTCTGGGGCAGTTCATCCGCGACATGTCCTTTGAGAACGTGATGGCCCAAAAGGGTGTTTCCGGTGACGTACAGCCCGAAATCGCGGTTCAGGTGAATCTGGACGCCAAGAAGCGCCCGGCTGACCACCAGTTCGAAGTGTCGATCAAGCTGAACCTGACATCCAAAGCCAAAGGCCTGGAAGACGTTCTGTTCCTGTGTGAACTGGACTATTGCGGCCTGTTCCACGTGGAAGGTGTGCCGGAAGACCAGCTGCACCCGTTCCTGATGATCGAATGCCCGCGGATGCTATTCCCGTTCCTGCGCCGCATCGTCAGCGACATCACTCGCGACGGCGGTTTCCCACCGGTGAATCTGGACAATATCGATTTCGTCGCCCTGTACCGCAACGAATTGATGCGTCGTCAGGCCGAACAGTCCCAGAAGACAGACGCCTGAGGGTTTGGCCCGTGCCTGACGGGTTCAGGTGCGGGTCCACAGGGCATTGTCGCCCAGTTTTTCTATGAATGCATCATGTGCCGCGCGTTCATCCTCGGTAATACGAGACGGCAGTGGCGTTGCTCGTGGTGCCGGTCGCCAATCATCGCTGCCGCCTGCCACGGATGATGCAGATGTTGACAGTCCAAAATCGGGCTGTCGTCCTCCGATCAGCTCAAGATAAACCTCGGCCAGGATTTCAGAGTCGAGCAACGCGCCGTGCAGCACACGGTTCGAGTTGTCGATATTGAAGCGACGGCAAAGCGCATCCAGTGAGGCCGGAGAGCCGGGAAACCGTTTGCGCGCAATTGCCAGCGTATCCAGCGCCTGTTCCATCGGGATGAGCGGGGCACCCATCCATTTCAGTTCGGCATTCAGGAACTTCATGTCGAAAGATGCATTGTGGATCACCAGCCGCGCATCGCCGACGAATTCGCGAAAAGCGTGACCGATCTTGGCAAAAACCGGTTTGTCTTTCAGCGTCACTTCACCCTTTTCGGGCGGGCGTGGGTTTTCCAACAGGTCCGGGCCGATGCCATGCACGCCAAATGCCTCTTCCGGCATCGAACGTTCGGGATTGATGTAGACGTGATACGTCTCACCCGTTGCGACGTGGTTCCACAGTTCAACGGCGCCGATTTCCACGATCCGATCACCGCTTTCGGGATCGAAACCCGTGGTTTCGGTGTCGAGTACAATTTCACGCATCTGCCATTCCCGCCCGTATCTGCCTGACCACATCCTGCACCTGCGCGCGGGCGTGGTCCAGAGTGTCGGTCACGATGACGTAATCCGACAGCGCGCATTTTTCTTCATTCGGCATCTGCTTGGCGCGGATTTGCTCGAACTGCGCCTCGGTCATTGTGCCCCGTTCCATGACACGCCGCTTTTGCTCGTCGGCCGGGATCAAAACACAAGCCACCGCGTCCATCGCCGCGTCACCGCCCGTTTCAAACAAAAGCGGAATGTCGAACACCAGGATGTCGTTTGTCGCGGCTTCACGAAATGCTGCGCGGTCAGCAGCGACCAGAGGGTGGACGATGGCTTCGATGGCCTTCAGCGCAGCAGGATCGGCGGCAATTATCTGTTTTAGCGACTCCCGGTTGACCGCACCGTCCTGAATGGCCGACGGAAACAATCGTTCCATGGGGCCAACGGCCGCGCCCCCCCTGGAATACAGGCGATGCACCGCCGCATCCGCATCCCACAAGGCACAACCTTCTTCGACGAACATCTGCGCCGTTGTGCTTTTCCCCATGCCAATGGAACCGGTCAGGCCAAGCGCGAAACTCATGCCAAGGCCGCCGCACGCGCATCAGCATCAACTTCGGGGCGCACGCCGAACCAGCGTTCGAAACCGGGCACTGCCTGATGCAGCAACATGCCCAGCCCATCGACTGCGGTGCATCCTGCCTGTTCAGCGGTTTGCAACAGGCGGGTTTTCAATGGCGCATAAACCAGATCCGTCACCACGGCACCGGGCTGCAACCCATCAAGCGGAACCCGCAATTCCGGTTGGCCCTGCATGCCCAACGAGGTGGTGTTCACCACGAGTTCTGCGTTTTCGATGACATTTCCGGCCTGAACCCAATCCACCACGCGGATACGTTGACCGAATTCCTCTTTCAGATGATCCGCACGGGCGCGGGTTCGGTTGGTCAGCAGGATTTCCGGAACACCCGCGTCAGATAATGCCTGCAACACGGCGCGCGCGGCCCCTCCGGCCCCGAAGACAACAGCCGGTCCGTCCTTTGCATTCCAGTCCGGAGCACCAGTGCGAAGATTCTCCATGAACCCGTACCCGTCAGTGTTATCCGCGTGGATCGAGCCATCTTCACGAAACACCAGAGTGTTCGCCGCACCTATCACTGTTGCGCGGTCAGACGCATGATCCGCGATCTTCAAGGCGGCTTCCTTGTGGGGAACGGTCACATTGGCGCCGACAAAACCCGCCCTGGGCAGGGTGCGCAGCACAGTTTCCAGGTCGGCGGGTGCCACATCCATCGGGATGTAATGACCGGCAAGACCGTATGTCTTAAGCCAATGACCATGCAGTTTGGGGGATCGTGAGTGACCAATGGGATGTCCAATCACACCGGCCAAAGGAACCCGATAGTCCGTCATTGATCGATTACCCCTTTGACAGCCAGAAAGTTGAGCAGCTCCAACAGGGGCATACCCAAAACGTTAAAATAGTCGCCGTCAATGGTGGCGAACAGGCGGACACCTTCTTCCTCCAGCTTGTAAGCTCCGACGGCGTGGCGGATACTGTCCCAGTTTCGCGCGACGTAATCTTTCAGATAGGCGTCGGAACTGGCCCGCATCCGCAATCGTACCTGCCCCACATGCCGCCAGACCGGCTGAGCATTCTGATAGATCACCGCTGCGGACAAAAGCATGTGACGCTTGCCTCGCATGGCTTTCAGCTGGGCCAACGCCTGTTCGGGGGTTTCCGGCTTTGACATCAGTTGACCGTCAAAATCCAGAACCTGATCACATCCCAGAACCATGGCACCGGGATTTTTGTCACTGACCTTCCGCGCCTTCATTTCTGCGAGTGTATCGGCAATGTCCCGTGGTGATGCGTTTTCAGCCAGCAGGGCGCGTTTGGCCGTCTCTTCATCCACGCGCGCGGTTTGAACCACAAACGGTACGCCTGCATTTTCAAGCAGCTGCGCGCGAATGGCGGACCCGGAAGCAAGAAGAATGGGGACAGACATGTGGAAAACCCCGTGCGCAAATAATTGAGAGTTCAGGGGTGCTTTGTATGGTTTTCCGGTTGACACGCAACCCCGGGGATTTCGCGCCAGAGATCCCAGAGTCGCTCAAATCTCATCCCGTCCGGACAAGGATAAGTCGGTTTCTCTGGAAAACCCCGATATCCCAAATTCTCCTACCAGTTATCCCCAAGCGGAACGAGGAATACTGTTATTAAACTATTGATTTTAAATGATAAAAATATCCACCAACAGAATCACCTGAAAAATTCCGTGCTCTGTCCACCTGGGGAAAACACTTGTGTAAAAAAGTAATCCACGGATTTTACTCACCCTACAAAACCATCATCCTTTTTCTTTTCTTATTTTTTTATTAGGGAGGGTCCCGAACAACGCCCGGAGCCGAAATGACCGATCTTCTGTTCACTTTGTACCCATGGGTGAAGTCACTCCATATCATGGCGGTGATTTCGTGGATGGCCGGCCTGTTCTACCTGCCCAGGTTGTTCGTCTATCACGTCGAAAAGGCGCAGGCCGTCGAAGGCGCACAGGACATTTTCTTTGAAATGGAAGAAAAGCTGCTGCGTGTGATCATGAGACCCGCGATGATCGTTGCGTGGGTTTGTGGTTTGATCATGGTGTTCACGCCCGGCATCGTGGGATGGGACTGGAGCTGGCCTTGGGTCAAGGGCGCTGCCGTGATCGGCATGACCTGGTTTCATCACTGGCTGATGGCGCGACGCAAGGATTTTCTGGAAGGGCGAAACACGCTCAGTGGGCGGCAGTTTCGCATGATGAACGAGGTCCCGACCGTTTTGATGGTTGCCATCGTTCTGGCGGTTGTTCTGAAGTTCTGAGGGCATGTTTGACTCCGCCCCGCACTGCGCTTATGTAGGGGTCAACACGCCCGTCCGGGCGGCGTATCTTCCATACTGAAATTCCACTTCGTGCCGCGCTGTCAGCGGTGAAGGTATATATCATGACAACCGAATCCCTGAATCTTGCTGACCTGAAAGCCAAAAGCCCCAAAGACCTTCTGGCGATGGCCGAAGAGCTGGAGATCGAAAACGCCTCGACCATGCGCAAGGGCGAGATGATGTTCCAGATCCTGCGTGAACGCGCCGATGAAGGCTGGACCGTTGGTGGCGATGGCGTGCTTGAAGTGCTTCAGGACGGATTCGGCTTCCTGCGCTCGCCCGAGGCGAACTATCTGCCCGGCCCGGATGACATCTACGTCTCACCCGAGATGATCCGCCAGCACTCATTGCGGACAGGGGATACCGTGGAAGGCGAGATCAAAGCCCCGGATGAGAATGAGCGCTATTTCGCGCTGACGAAGGTAACCAAGATCAACTTCGAAGACCCGGAAAAGGCCAGGCACAAGATCCTGTTCGACAACCTGACGCCGCTTTATCCGGATGAGCGGCTGAAGATGGAGATCGAGGATCCGACCATCAAGGACAAGTCTGCACGGGTGATCGACCTGGTCGCGCCGATCGGCAAGGGCCAGCGGTCGTTGATCGTGGCGCCGCCGCGCACCGGTAAGACGGTGATCCTGCAAAACATCGCGCACTCGATCGAGCGCAACCACCCGGAATGCTACCTGATCGTCCTGCTGATCGACGAACGCCCGGAAGAAGTCACCGACATGCAGCGTTCAGTGAAGGGCGAGGTGGTATCCTCGACCTTTGATGAACCCGCGACGCGCCACGTGGCTGTGTCGGAAATGGTCATCGAAAAAGCCAAGCGTTTGGTCGAGCATAAACGAGATGTTGTTATTCTTCTTGATTCGATCACAAGACTTGGTAGGGCCTTTAACACGGTGGTCCCATCCTCGGGTAAAGTTCTGACCGGTGGTGTGGATGCAAACGCCCTGCAACGGCCCAAGCGTTTTTTTGGCGCGGCGCGGAACATTGAAGAGGGTGGTTCGCTGACCATCATCGCAACTGCACTGATTGATACCGGCAGCCGGATGGACGAGGTCATCTTTGAAGAATTCAAAGGTACTGGTAACTCGGAAATCGTTCTGGATCGCAAGATCGCGGACAAGCGAGTGTTCCCGGCCATCGACATCCTCAAATCCGGCACGCGGAAAGAGGATCTTTTGGTCGACAAGGGCGATCTGGCCAAGACCTTCGTTCTGCGGCGTATCCTCAACCCGATGGGCACGACCGACGCAATCGAGTTCTTGTTGTCCAAGTTAAAGCAGACAAAGACAAACAGCGAATTCTTCGATTCCATGAACACCTGACACTGGTCTTTAACTCTAGCGAGGCCTTCGAATGGATACGATATTCGCCTTGGCCAGCGCGCAGGGCAAAGCCGGGGTGGCGGTCATCCGCCTCTCGGGTCCGGACTCTCATTCAGCTGCGGCGCGCCTGACGGGTGGTGCGCTGCCAAAGCGTGGCATGGTCCTGCGCACTCTGACCGATCATGGCGGAGCACGTTTGGACGACGGATTGGTCTTGACCTTCCAGGCCCCGGCCAGTTTTACCGGTGAGGACGTGGCCGAGCTTCAGATTCATGGAAGCACCGCCTCTGTCAACGCCGTTCTGCGTTGCCTGTCGGATACGGAAGGATTGCGCATCGCTGAACCGGGTGAGTTCACACGACGGGCGCTGGAAAACGGCAAGATGGACCTGACTCAGGTCGAAGGCCTGGCCGATCTAATCGATGCAGAAACGGAAGCACAACGTAAGCAGGCTCAGACCATTCTGGCGGGCGAGCTGGGCACGTTGGCTGAACGGTGGCGTCGGGATTTGATACGGGCTGCGTCCCTGTTGGAGGCTGTCATCGATTTTGCTGATGAAGAAGTTCCAACCGATGTGACGCCGGAAGTGCGCGAGCTGATCCAAGGCGTCATGTCGGACCTTCATCGCGAAGCAGATGGCGTCAAGATTGCCGAGCGAATTCGTACAGGGTTCGAGGTTGCGATCGTCGGCCTTCCAAATGCGGGAAAATCCACTCTTTTGAATGCTTTGGCAGGCCGTGAGGCGGCCATTACTTCGGAATATGCCGGGACCACGCGCGATGTGATCGAAGTTCGAATGGATCTGGCTGGTTTACCGGTGACCTTGCTGGATACGGCAGGCCTGCGAGAGACCGAAGATCATGTCGAAAACCTGGGTATCGAGCTTGCGCGCAGCAGAGCAGAGGCCGCCGACCTTCGCGTTTTCCTGTCTGAAACACCGAAGGACCTGGGGGTGGAGATGCGGGAAGATGATATACATGTTTTGCCCAAAGCAGATCTTAGAGGGATCGGGGAAAAGGGTGTTTCAGGGAAATCTGGACAGGGAATAGATGCGTTAGTAGACCAGATATCGTGTGTTTTGCGCCAGCGAACCACTACCCATGGTATTGCAACTCGGGAACGTCACCGCATTGCAATCACCAGAGCATTGGACTCACTCACATCTGCAATCTCGGTTCTGGAATCAGGCCCAGACCTGTATGATATAGCGGCAGAGGAGCTGAGAACCGCCATACGCGCCCTTGAATCCTTGGTGGGCAGAATTGACGTGGAAACTCTGCTGGATGAAATCTTCTCCAGCTTCTGTTTGGGAAAATAAGGAGTGTTTCACGTGAAACATTCGAAGTTTGATGTCATCGTCATCGGCGCAGGTCACGCCGGAACCGAGGCCGCTCATGCATCAGCCAGAATGGGTGCTACAACTGCGCTGGTGACGCTGTCCGCAACGGACATTGGCGTCATGTCCTGCAATCCAGCGATTGGCGGTTTGGGGAAAGGCCATCTTGTGCGTGAGATTGACGCCTTGGATGGCGTCATGGGTCGGGTGGCGGATCAGGCGGGCATTCAGTTTCGATTATTGAACCGTCGAAAGGGGCCCGCCGTTCAGGGGCCGAGAGCGCAGGCGGATCGCGCCCTTTATCGTCTTGCCATGCAACAGGTAACGGAGAAGCAGGATAACCTGTCCGTCGTTGTCGGCGAGGTTGTCGATTTCCTGATGAACGGCGAAAAGGTTGCAGGTGTTGTTCTTTCCGATGGATCAGAACTTTCCGCGCGCGCCGTTATTTTGACGTCCGGTACGTTTCTAAGGGGCGTCATCCATATCGGTGACGTGTCTCGCCCAGGAGGGAGAATGGGGGATCGGCCTTCCATCAAACTGGCTGAGCGGTTGGATGGATACGATCTTCCCATGGGGCGATTGAAAACCGGAACACCACCGCGTCTGGACGGGCGGAGCATTGATTGGTCCGATCTTGAAAGGCAGGACGGCGACGATGAACCAACCCTGTTTTCTTTCATGTCGAAATCCGTTGTCGCGCCCCAGATTTCTTGTGGAATTACGCATACAAATGCGCGAACTCATGAGATCATTGCGGCGAATCTTTCGAAATCTGCCATGTATGGCGGTCACATCGATGGGGTAGGCCCGCGTTACTGCCCTTCGATCGAAGACAAGATCGTACGCTTCGCCGACAAGGAATCGCATCAAATCTTCCTTGAACCCGAAGGGGTCAACGACCACACAATCTATCCGAACGGCATATCGACATCTCTGCCCCAGGATGTTCAGCTGGACTACGTGCGGTCGATCAAAGGCTTGGAAAATGCAGAGATTCTGCAACCGGGATATGCAATCGAATACGACTATGTTGATCCGCGCGTCCTGAGTGCTTCTTTATCCTTGCCGGCTGTTCCCGGACTATATCTAGCGGGCCAGATAAATGGGACCACAGGATATGAGGAAGCTGCGGCTCAGGGCATGGTGGCCGGACTCAACGCGGCGTTAGAGACCCAAGGGCGGGAGCCTATCCATTTTACACGATCCGACAGTTATATTGGCGTAATGATCGACGATTTAACAACTCGAGGAGTTGCCGAACCTTACCGCATGTTCACGTCACGCGCGGAGTTCCGGCTATCTCTGCGTGCCGACAATGCTGATCAACGGCTGACTCCGCTTGGTTTGGAATTGGGGTGCGTCGGAGAAGGGCGCAAGGTTCAGTTCGAAGATAAAATGAACCAACTTGAGAGTGTGAAGTCAAAGCTGACGGAACGCACTTATACGCCCAAGGAAGTTCTCGCTGCCGGTATAAACGTTAATCAGGACGGAAACCGAAGGGATGGGATGGCAATTCTGGCGTTTCCCGATACCTCATTTGAAGATTTGTTGCCTCTCGTTCCTGATCTGCAGGACGTTGACCCAAAGATCAGGCTTCAGATCGAGAGGGACGCCTTGTATGCCAACTACATTGCCAGACAAAAGCGGGATGTCGAAGCAATGAAGCGGGATGAATCCTATGTTATCCCGAATGAGTTCGACTATTTTGCCTTGGACGGCCTGTCTTCGGAGATGAAACAGAAGCTGTCGCAGGCGAAACCCGCCAATATCGCTCAGGCAAGCCGTGTCGAGGGCGTCACTCCGGCAGCGCTGACGCTCGTTCTGGCAAAACTGCGCCGGGATCAAAGAGCTCGTCAGGCATGATGGTTGATTATTCGAAGTTTGAAGACCTGAATGTTTCACGTGAAACATTCGATCGCCTCGTGACCTATGTTGATCTGGTGAAGCGTTGGAATCCTAAGATCAACCTCGTGTCTAAGAACAGTTTGGAGCATATCTGGGATCGGCATATTCTTGATTCGGTGCAAGTCTATCGGTGCGCTGACAGTTTTGACACCTGGGCAGACCTGGGAAGCGGAGGCGGATTCCCTGGTATGGTCTGCGCCATCATCGCTGCGGAAGAAAACCCAGGCGCCGCATTCAATATGATCGAGAGCGACCAGCGGAAATCAGCTTTCTTGCGCAGTGTTGCGCGGGAATGCGGCATAAAATGCACGGTGATCTCAAAAAGGATTGAATCGGCTGATCCTTTGGCTGCAAGCATAATTTCTGCCCGAGCACTGGCTGACTTGCGCACCCTGTTGTCCTTTTGTGACAGGCATTTACACACCAACGGGACAGCGTTGTTGCCCAAAGGCGCAAATTGGAAAAAAGAGCTGGAAGACGCACGTGAGGAATGGAATTTCGAGGCTGAGGCGATTACAAGTTTAACTGAACCTCAAGCCGTTATCCTTAAGATAAATGGAGTATCACGTGGTTGATTTGTCTCGACCTTCAGGGCCTCGGATAATTGCTGTTGCCAATCAGAAGGGCGGGGTCGGAAAAACAACCACAGCGATCAACCTTGCAGCAGGATTGGCCGAATCCGGGTGTCGGGTGCTGGTGGTTGACCTTGACCCGCAGGGGAACGCTTCGACAGGTTTGGGTGTCGAAGATCGAGACTGGACAACTTATGATTTGATCCTCGACGACGCGCCATTGGAAGCCGTCGTTCAGGAGACTGAAATCGAAGGTCTTTTCGTTGTTCCGGCGACCGTTGATCTGAGTTCCGCCGATATTGAACTGATCTCCAACGAAAAACGCAGCTATCTTTTGCATGATGCTTTGAGGCAGCCAGCCATAGATGCGTTTGAACTGGATTTCGTGCTTATCGACTGCCCGCCATCCTTAAACTTGTTGACCGTGAATGCAATGGTTGCTTCGCATTCGGTGCTTGTTCCGCTGCAGAGCGAGTTCTTTGCTCTTGAAGGGCTTTCACAACTGATGCTGACGATTCGAGAGGTCCGCCAAACGGCGAATCCAGATCTGAGAATCGAAGGTATTGTGTTGACCATGTATGACAACCGCAACAACTTGTCCCGTCAGGTTGAAAAGGACGCGCGTGACAATCTGGGTGAGATGGTCTTTAAAACGAAGATACCCAGAAATGTGCGGGTCAGCGAAGCGCCGTCATATGCGCTGCCTGTTTTGCAATATGACTCGGGATCGCTTGGGGCCATGGCCTACCGGCATCTTGCTCGTGAGATCTTGCACAAGAACAATAAGACCGCTGCCTGAGCGGGAACGAGGAGGGCGACATGAGCGCCAAGAAAGCAAAGTCCAGAGGATTGGGGCGGGGGTTGTCTGCCCTTATGGCGGATGTGAATCCTGAATCAGAAGGCCGGATTTCAACGGATGCACGCAGACCGGATCTGAAAGTCCCGATTGAAAAGCTGAAAGCCAACCCCAACCAGCCGCGCCGGACATTCATGCCCGAGCAGTTGGACGAGCTGGCAGCGTCGGTTAAGGAAAAAGGTATTATTCAGCCGTTGATCGTTCGCTCGACGGGGTCCGATGAATACGAAATCGTCGCGGGGGAACGCCGTTGGCGCGCGGCACAGATGGCGCAGCTGCATGATATCCCGGTGATTGTGCGTGAATTCGATGATACGGAAGTGTTGGAAGTTGCGATTATCGAAAACATCCAACGCGCGGATCTGAACGCGGTGGAAGAGGCCGCCGGCTACAAGCAGTTGATGGACCGGTTTGGTCACACACAGGAAAAGCTCGCCGAGGCCCTGGGTAAAAGCCGCAGCCACATCGCAAATCTTTTGCGGCTTCTGTCCTTGCCGTTGGATGTTCAAACCCTTGTTATTGAAGGAAAATTATCTGCGGGCCACGCCAGGGCGCTGATTACGGCGGAAAATCCGTCGGAACTTGCGAAACAGATCGTCAAGGATGGCTTGTCGGTGCGCGCAACCGAGGCTCTGGTCAAAAAACAGCAGCAAGGCACTGCCGAGCGTTCTGCGCCGCGCTCCAGAAATCTGGATGCTGGAAAGGATGCAGACACACGTGCGTTGGAAAAAGACCTGTCCGCGATCCTGGCGATGAAAGTTTCAATCAATCACAAGGCCGGAACGGAAACGGGACAAGTTGTTCTGACCTACGAAAACCTGGATCAGCTGGACGACTTGTGCGCCAAGCTCAGCCGTTAGGCCGTGACCAGATAAAGATCATGACACCGCCCAGCACAACCGCCTGAATGATCAACACAAAAGGCGGTGCTGACAACAAAACAGAGAGTCCAAAAACGGCGGCGATCGAGACGGTTGCCGCCTTTTTTGCGGCTGGTCGAATGGCACCGGAACTTTGCCAATCAAGAATCAGTGGCCCAAAAAGGTTATGGGTCACAAGCCAATTGTGCAGCTGCGAGGATGAGCGGGCGAAGAAAAACGCGGCAAGCAGAAGAAAAGGCACCGTTGGAAGAAGGGGCAGGACAACTCCAACAGCCGCCATAGCAACACAAAGCAATCCCAGTCCGGCCCAAAGATACTGCATGCTCAGTCCAACAGCTCCCGGATGACCGCGTTCAATACGGCGCGCCCGTCTGATGTGGCGATGAGGCGCCCGTTGCTGCGCCGAACCATGTTGATGTCGGTCAGATGATCTATGGCTTCAGAAGGAAGAGAGCGGCCAGACAAGGCTTGCCACCTGTCCATATCTAGTCCCTCAGTAATTCTCATACCCATCATAAGGTATTCATTTGCCTGATCTTCAAGGGGCAATGCGCTGCGGTTCATTTCACCATTGCCTTGATTCGCGGCATCAAGCCAACGCTGGGGGTTCAGATAGGTTTCGGTCGCGTATTTCCGACCATTCAGGGTAATCCTCCCATGGGCGCCGGGGCCGATGCCCACATAGTCGCCATACCGCCAGTAAATCAGGTTGTGCTGCGATTCTGCGCCCGGTCGGGCATGGTTCGAAACTTCATAGGCCGGCAAGCCATGTGCTTCGCAGATTTCCTGTGTGGCCAGATACATGTCGGCGGCACTGTCATCTTCGGGCAAGCCGCGTAACTTACCGACGGCGTATCGATCGCCAAAGGCCGTCCCGTCTTCGATCGTCAATTGATAGAGCGACAGGTGGTCGATGGCCATCGATAGCGCTTGGGTCAGTTCCTCTTGCCAGGCGTCCAGTGTCTGGTGTTGGCGCGCATAGATCAGGTCAAAGCTGACCCGGTTGAAACAGTTGCGGGCGATGTCAAAGGCGGCGCGGGCCTCTGCCACGGTGTGGATGCGGCCCAGCCGCCTCAGGTCTTCGTCATTCATCGCCTGAATGCCCATCGAAACCCGGTTCACGCCTGCATCGCGATAGGCGGCGAACCGCCCGGCCTCGACCGAACCGGGATTGGCCTCGAGGGTGATTTCCATGTCATTGGCGGGCCGCCACAGGGCGCGGGCGGTGTCGATCACGGCGGCCACTGTTTCGGGCGCCATCAGCGAGGGGGTGCCGCCGCCAAAGAAGATCGTGTTCAGAACCCGATCGGGCGTTTCGGCAGCAGATCGGTGAAGCTCGGATAGATAGGCGTCAAGCCATTGTTTTTGATCAATATTATTTGAAACATGGCTGTTGAAGTCGCAATAGGGGCATTTGGCCTGGCAAAAGGGCCAATGCACGTACAGGCCAAAGCCCCCGTTGCGCCAATCATCCGCCAAAGCAGCCTTTCACGAACATTTCCACCGCGCGACCGCGGTGGCTGATCTTGTTCTTTTCCCAGCGATCCATCTCGGCAAAGGTAATGTCGTAGCCGTCGGGGACAAACATCGGGTCATAGCCGAACCCGTCCTTGCCGCGGATCGGCCAGACCAGATGACCGGGCGCGATGCCTTCGAACACTTCGTCGTGCTCGTCGGGCCAGGCCAGAACCAATGTGCAGCGGAATTGGGCCGTGCGGGGATGCGGTGCGTTTTTTGCTTCAAGCTCGTCATGGGCGCGGGTCATGGCCATCAGGAAATCGCGGCCATTTCCGGTTTCGGCCCAGTCGGCGGTGTACACGCCCGGCGCGCCGTCCAGCGCATCGATGGTGATCCCGGAATCGTCCGACAGGGCGGGCAGTCCGGTGGCCTGTGCGGCGGCGTGGGCCTTGATCCGGGCATTGCCGACAAATGTGTCCTCGGTCTCTTCCGGCTCGGGCAGGTCCATCTCGGCCGCGCCCACGACCGTCACGCCAAAGGGCTCGAGCAGATGGGCCATCTCCTCAAGCTTGCCTTTGTTGTGGGTGGCGACCAACAACCTGTCGCCGTCGAACTTGCGGGTCATGCGGTGGCGGCCTTTTGCGCGGCCGCAAGTTCGGACACGCCTTTTTCCGCCAGATCCATCAGTTGATCCATTTGGGCGCGGCTGAAAACCGAGCCTTCGGCGCTCATCTGCACTTCGATCAGTTTGCCGGATCCGGTCATGATGAAGTTGCCATCTACGCCCGCTTCGCTGTCTTCGGGGTAATCAAGGTCCAGCACCGGCTGACCTGCATAAATGCCACAGGACACGGCCGCGACCGGATCAACCAGCGGGTCCGAGATCACGTCGCCGGTCTTCATCAGCTTGTTAACCGCCAGACGCAGCGCGACCCAGCCGCCGGTGATTGACGCGCAGCGGGTGCCGCCATCGGCCTGGATCACATCACAGTCCACGGTGATCTGACGCTCGCCCAGAGCAACCCGATCGACGCCGGCGCGCAGGGCGCGGCCGATCAGGCGCTGGATTTCGACCGTGCGGCCCCCTTGTTTGCCCGCGGCCGCCTCGCGCCGCATCCGCGTATTGGTGGCACGGGGCAGCATGCCGTATTCGGCTGTGACCCATCCCAGGCCCGAGCCCTTGATAAACGGCGGCACGCGATCTTCGATCGTAGCGGTGCACAGAACATGCGTGTCGCCCATTTTGATCAGGCAGGAACCTTCGGCATGTTTCGTGACTCCCGTCTCGATTGAAACGGCGCGCATTTCACTTAAATCTCTTCCAGAGGGTCGCATCGGAATTCCTTTGTTTGCTGGGTTGGGGATAACGCCCCGCAGCGTTACGATGCAACCCCGATTGACCTTTCATTTGCCTGCTATTTAATGACGAACGAGCAGGGGAACACGGATGAGCGAAGCGAGCAAGATTCTGGACGAGATGAACGACCGGTCACGCGAAGTGTTCCGGCTGATTGTCGAGAGCTATCTGGAAAGCGGAGAGCCCGTCGGCAGCCGTACTTTGACGCGTACGTTGTCAGAAAAAGTCAGTGCTGCAACTGTCCGCAATGTGATGCAGGATCTGGAGTTTCTGGGCCTTCTGGATAGCCCCCATGTCAGCGCCGGCCGAATCCCGACGCAGCAAGGCCTGCGAATGTTTGTGGACGGATTGCTTGAGGTCGGTGACCTGGGTGCCGATGACCGGCAGAAACTGGAGCAGACATTAGGCTCTAACACGGGTGATGTTGGTGGAATGCTGGACCGTGTCGGCTCTGCCTTGTCTAACGTGACACAAGGGGCCTCGCTGGTTCTGACGCCCAAGCATGAATCGGAAATCAAACATATCGAATTTGTTTCTCTGGGCCATGATCGGGCTTTGGTGGTTTTGGTTTTCTCGGACGGACATGTGGAAAACCGGCTGTTCACGCCGCCGCCTGGGCAAACACCCAGTTCCATGCGCGAGGCCGCGAACTTCCTGAACGCACTTATCGAGGGACGGACACTCAGCGAAGTGCGGCGGCAAATGCAGACGCAGATCGATGCGCGCAAGCAGGAAATCGACACTCTGGCCCGTGAGATGGTCGAAAGCGGAATGGCCGTTTGGGACGGAGACGGAAGCGACTCGGCCCGTTTGATCGTGCGCGGGCGCGCGAATCTTTTGAACGAACCCGGTCAGGCCGAGGAACTTGACCGCATCCGCACCCTGTTCGATGACCTTGAGCGCAAGCGAGACATCGCCGAATTCCTTGAATTGACCGAGGAAGGCGAGGGTGTGCGCATTTTTATCGGGTCTGAGAACAAACTTTTCTCACTTTCGGGTTCCTCTTTGGTGGTGTCTCCTTATATGAACGCTGATCGAAAGATAATCGGTGCGGTGGGGGTCATCGGACCCACACGTCTGAATTATGGGCGGATCGTACCGATCGTGGATTATACGGCGCAACTGGTCGGCAAGCTGATATCCGACCGGAGCTAGAGGGTAAAAGATGGCAGAGCCGAAGAACGAAGATTTTCTGGACGATATCGCAACCGCCGAGGCCGAAGAGCTGGCCGAAGAGCTGATGGATATCAGCGAAGAAGAACTGGAACTGGACGCGCTGCGGGCCGAACGGGATGACTATAAAGACAAGTTCATGCGCGCGCTGGCGGATGCCGAAAACATGCGCAAGCGCAGCGACAAGGCGCGCCGAGATGCGGAACAGTATGGCGGATCCAAGCTGGCCCGCGATATGCTGCCCGTCTATGACAACATGAAGCGCGCCCTGGAAGCTGCGACGGATGAGCAGAAAGAAGTGGCTGCTGGTCTGCT
Source organism: Ruegeria sp. AL3 (assembly GCF_056536065.1). Taxonomy (NCBI): domain Bacteria; kingdom Pseudomonadati; phylum Pseudomonadota; class Alphaproteobacteria; order Rhodobacterales; family Roseobacteraceae; genus Ruegeria; species Ruegeria sp. AL3. Next base: position 1,077,486 of record NZ_JBQFJG010000001.1, on the reverse strand, counting down.
GGAAGGCGTCGAATTGACCATGCGCGCTTTGAAGGACGTGTTCCAGAAGCACGGAATCGAAGTGATCACACCCGAAGTGGGCGACCGGTTTGATCCGAACGTGCATGAGGCCATGTTCGAGGCGCCTGTTCCCGGAACCAAGGCAGGAGACATCATTCAGGTGTCCGCCGAAGGGTTCATGTTGCACGATCGTCTGTTGCGCCCGGCACAGGTGGGCGTGTCGTCAACCCCGGCAAGCTGAAACGCGCCCAAGGGCGCGTGCCTTCGGCGAGAGTATTTGGGAAAAGATGAAGGGGCGGTCAGGATCTGGCCGCCTCTTTCAGTTTGTAGATCAGATCGAGGGCCTCGCGCGGGGTCAGTTCGTCCGGCAGGATCTGGTCCAGCATATCGGTGACTGGCGACGCTTTCGGGACCGGCTGCGGCGGGGGCGGTGAGGCGGAAAACAGCGGCAGATCGTCGATCAGCGCCTTCTGCTTGCCGCCCTCGCGTTCCGTTTTCTCCAACTGGTCCAGAACCACGCGGGCGCGTTCGACCACGGATGCGGGAAGCCCGGCCAATTGCGCGACCTGCACGCCATAGGAGCGGTCGGCGGCGCCCTTGTGGACCTCGTGCAGGAATATCACCTCGCCGTCCCATTCCTTGACCGCGACGGTGGCGTTTTCGACGCCTTCCAGTTTACCGGCCAGCGCGGTCAGCTCGTGGTAATGCGTGGCGAAAAGCGCGCGGCAGCGGTTGGCGGCGTGCAGATGTTCCAGCGTGGCCCAGGCGATGGACAGGCCGTCATAGGTGGCGGTGCCACGCCCGATTTCGTCCAGGATCACCAGCGCCCGGTCATCAGCCTGGTTGAGGATGGCGGCGGTTTCCACCATCTCGACCATGAAGGTCGACCGGCCCCGCGCCAGATCGTCGGACGCGCCTACGCGGCTGAAAAGCTGGCTGACCACGCCGATATGCGCCTGCTCGGCCGGGACGTAGCTGCCCATCTGGGCCAACAGGGCGATCAGCGCATTCTGGCGCAGAAAGGTCGACTTACCGGCCATGTTCGGACCGGTAAGTAACCAGATGGCGGCGCCGTCCTGGGCGCTGAGGTCGCAGTCATTGGCGATGAAGGCATCGCCCGATTGCTGGCGCAGCGCGTGCTCGACCACAGGGTGGCGGCCCGCGACGATGTCGAAGGCGCGCGATCCGTCCACCTGCGGGCGGCACCAGTTCTCGCCCCGCGCCAGATCGGCCAGCGCGGTGGTTAGGTCCAGCTCGGCCAGCCCGCGCGCGGCCTGATTGACGCGGGCAGCCTGCGCCAAAATCTTGTCAGAAAGCCTTTGATAGAGCCGCTTCTCGATCTCCAATGCCAAATTGCCGGCGTTCAGGATGCGGGTTTCGATCTCGCTGAGTTCAACTGTGGTGAACCGCACCTGGTTGGCGGTGGTCTGACGATGGATATAGGTCTCGGAAAATGGCGGGTTCAGCATCTTCTCGGCATGGGTGGCCGTGGTTTCGATGAAATAGCCCAGCACGTTGTTGTGCTTGATCTTCAACGAGGCGATGCCGGTATGTTCGGCATATTTCCGCTGAAACCCGGCAATGACCGAGCGGCCTTCGTCCCGCAGGGTGCGGGCCTCGTCCAGTTCGGGGTCGAAACCCGGCGCGATGAAGCCGCCATCGCGCGCCAGCAGCGGCGGGTCGGCGACCAGCGCCTGATCCAGCAGGTCGAGCAGATCGTCAAAGCCCACAAGGTTCTGCACCGCAGTCGCCAGCAGCACCGGCAGGTCCTGACCTTCGCAGATTTCGGAAATTGCCTGCGCCTGCGCCAGCCCGTTGCGGATGGCGGCCAAGTCGCGCGGGCCGCCTCGGTCCAGCGACAGGCGCGACAGGGCGCGGTCCAGATCGGGAGTTTTGCGCAGAGCCTCGCGCAGGTCCGATGCGATCAGGCTGTCTTCAGCGGCAAAACTAACCGCGTCCAACCGTCCGTGAATAACATCGAGGGTAAGCGAAGGGCTGGACAGGCGCTGCTCCAGCAACCGTGCGCCGCCGGGCGTGACCGTACGATCCACCACGGATAACAGCGATCCGGCGCGCCCGCCGGACAGGGATCGAGTCAGTTCCAGATTGCGACGCGTGGCGGCGTCGATTTGCACAACACGGTCCTCGGATTCCTTGAGTGGTGTTTGCAGCAGGGGTAGTTTGCCTTTTTGAGTAATCTCCAAATAGCCAATCAAGGCACCCATCGCCGATACTTCTGCGCGCCCGAAGGACCCGAACGCGTCCAGAGCATTCACATGAAACAATCCGCAGATGCGTTTTTCCGCCGCAGTGCTGTCGAAGCTGGCTCGTCCAATTGGTGTCAGCGAAATTCCCAGATCTCGTACCGTTTCCTGCAAAGGCTGTTCCACCCCGTCGGCCACGATCAGCTCGGATGGGGCCAGCCGGGCCAGCTCGGGGCTCAGCCGGACCGAGGTCAATGGCATCACGTGAAACGCCCCGGTTGAGATATCTGCCCAAGCCAGCGCGGCCTCGTCGCGCACCTCGGAATAGGTAGCCAGAAAATTGTGACGACGGGCTTCCAGCAGGGCATCCTCGGTCAGCGTACCGGGTGTCACCAGTCGCACGACATCGCGCTTTACGACTGATTTAGAGCCTCTTTTCTTCGCTTCAGCGGGGCTTTCCATCTGTTCGCAGACAGCGACGCGGAACCCTTTGCGGATCAGTGTCAGCAAATACCCTTCGGCGGCGTGAACCGGCACGCCACACATTGGAATGTCAGTTCCGTTGTGTTTGCCGCGTTTGGTCAGGGCGATGTCCAGCGCCTCGGCGGCGTTCACGGCATCCTCAAAGAACATCTCGTAGAAATCGCCCATGCGATAGAACAGCAGGGCATCCGCGTGGGCCTCTTTGATTTCCAGGTATTGCGCCATCATCGGCGTGACGTTGGACAAGGCTGCTCCCCTCTGGCGTATTCCGGCGCGACCTTACAAACCCGGCCCCTGCGACGAAAGGTGAAAACGTATTGTCGTTGAGACGCGCCTTTGCCTGCGCTATGAGGCAAAAGCCCAACAGATGTAAAGAAACGACATATCCGATGCCCAAAGCGAAGATCACCAAAGAAGAGGCGCTGGCCTTTCACCTCGACCCGACCCCCGGCAAGTGGGAGGTGCAGGCCACCGTCCCGATGACCACGCAGCGGGATCTGTCATTGGCCTACAGCCCCGGTGTGGCTGTCCCATGTGAAGCCATCGCCGAGGCGCCGGAAACCGCGTATGACTATACCAACAAGGGCAATCTGGTCGCTGTGATCTCGAACGGGACGGCGGTGCTGGGTCTTGGCAACCTTGGTGCACTGGGCTCGAAACCGGTGATGGAGGGGAAATCCGTTTTGTTCAAACGGTTCGCCGACGTGAACTCGATCGATATCGAGCTGGACACCGAAGACCCGGATGAGTTCTGCCGAGCGGTTCGACTGATGGGGCCGACCTTCGGCGGCATCAACCTGGAAGACATCAAGGCGCCCGAATGTTTCATCATCGAACAGCGCCTGAAGGAAGAGATGGACATCCCGGTCTTCCATGATGACCAGCATGGAACAGCGGTGATCTGCGCGGCGGGTCTGCTGAACGCTCTGCATATCTCGGGCAAGAAGATCGAGGATGTGAAGATCGTTCTGAACGGGGCCGGGGCGGCAGGAATCGCCTGTATCGAATTGCTCAAGGCGATGGGCGCCCGCCATGAAAACTGCATCGTCTGCGACACCAAGGGCGTGATCTATCAGGGCCGGACTGAGGGAATGAACCAGTGGAAGTCGGCGCATGCGATCACAACCGACCTGCGCACATTGGAAGACGCGATGAAGGGCGCGGATGTGTTCCTGGGCGTATCGGTCAAGGGCGCTGTGACGCAGGATATGGTTGCCAGCATGGCTGACAATCCTGTCATCTTTGCGATGGCCAATCCCGATCCGGAAATCACCCCGGAAGAAGCGCACGAGGTCCGTGTGGACGCCATCGTGGCGACCGGGCGCAGCGACTATCCAAACCAGGTGAATAATGTTCTGGGCTTCCCCTACCTGTTCCGCGGTGCGTTGGACATTCATGCCCGCGCCATCAATGATGAGATGAAGATCGCCTGTGCCCACGCACTTGCAAATCTGGCGCGCGAGGATGTGCCGGATGAGGTCGCCATGGCCTATGGCAAGTCGCTGACCTTTGGGCGGGACTATATCATCCCCACGCCGTTTGACCCGCGCCTGATCCACCGTATCCCGCCCGCTGTTGCCAGGGCGGGGATGGACACCGGTGCCGCGCGCCGTCCGATCATCGACATGGACGCGTATGAGCTGAGTCTGAAATCCCGGATGGACCCGACCGCCAGCATCCTGCGCGGGCTGAACGCCCGGGCGCGACAGGCGCAAAGCCGCATGATTTTTGCTGAGGGCGATGATCCCCGCGTGCTGCGTGCAGCGGTCATGTATCAGCGGTCAGGTTTCGGCAAGGCGCTTGTGGTTGGTCGGCCAGACGATGTTAAGACCAAACTGGAAGCCACGGGCCTGGGCGACGCTGTGCGTGAAATCGAGGTCGTGAATGCGGCCAATACCGCGCATCTCGAGACCTATTCGAATTTCCTTTATGAGCGTTTGCAGCGTAAGGGCTTTGACCGTAAAGATATTCACCGTTTGGCCGCACGGGACCGGCACGTGTTTTCCTCGCTGATGCTGGCCCATGGGCATGGTGATGGTCTGGTCACCGGCGCAACCCGCAAGTCCGCGCATGTGCTCGACCGGATCAACCATGTGTTTGATGCCGATGCCGCCAACGGTGCCGCCGGTGTGACAGCTTTGCTGCATAAAGGTCGGATTGTCCTGATTGGCGACACTTTGGTACATGAATGGCCCGACGAAAACGATCTGGCGAATATTGCCGAACGTTCGGCCGCAGTTGCCCGGCATATGGGGCTGGAGCCGCGCGTGGCTTTTGTCAGCTTCTCAACCTTTGGCTATCCGGTGTCAGAACGTGCTGAAAAGATGCACCGCGCCCCGGCTGTTCTGGATCAGCGCGGCGTCGACTTTGAATACGAGGGTGAAATGACGGTGGATGTCGCCCTGAACGTCGAACAGCAAGCGGCCTATCCGTTCTCGCGTCTGACCGGTCCGGCGAATATCCTGATCGTTCCCGCACGGCACTCGGCCAGCATCTCGACCAAGCTGATGCAGGAAATGGGCGGTGCCACCGTGATCGGGCCGATCCTGTCGGGCGTCGACAAGCCGATTCAGATTTGCTCGACCGTCTCGACCGCGAACGATATTCTGAACATGGCCATTCTGGCCTCGTGCGACATCGGGTAACCCATGACAATCTGGAACCTCGGCTCGATCAACGCGGATATGGTCTATGACTTGCCGCATCTGCCTGCGCCAGGGGAAACTCTGGCCGCCCACGGGCTGGACCGGTTTCTTGGCGGGAAAGGTGCCAATATGTCAGTGGCGGCTGCGCGGGCCGGATCACGCGTCAGCCATATCGGTGCCGTCGGGCATGATGGGCGCTGGGCGAAGGATCGACTGACGGAATATGGTGTGGACACACGCTATATCTCTGAGGTGGATCTGCCGACCGGGCACGCGATCATTGCGGTGGACGCCGAGGGTGAGAACCTGATCATCCTCTATCCGGGGGCCAACCATGCTTTGGATATCAGCCATCTGGGGCAGGCGCTGTCATCGGCAAGCACCGGTGATCTGCTGATCTTGCAGAATGAAACCAACGCACAGGTCGAAGCTGCGCAATTCGGGCGCAAACTTGGATTGACCGTGTGTTATGCCGCTGCACCGTTTCAGGCACAGGCGGTTCAGGCGGTTCTGCCCTATCTGGATTTCCTGATCCTGAACGAGATCGAGGCCGAACAATTGCGGCAGGAAACCGGGATGGGTGCGGCTGACCTGCCCGTGCGGCATGTCATTGTCACGCTGGGCTCAAAAGGTGCCCGGTATTTGCAGCAGGGCAATGACCCGGTGGAATTTTCGGCCCACAAGGTGCAGGCCGTGGATACCACCGGGGCAGGTGATACTTTTACCGGCTACGTACTGGCTGGAATGGATCGGGGAATGCCGATGGAACAGGCCATTCTGCAAGCGAACCGCGCCGCTGCCCTGATGGTCACGCGGCACGGGACTGCGGATGTCATTCCCGATCTGAGAGAAGTGCGCGACGCGTCCTTCGATTAAGAGCCGGCGAAAGGCGCATCTGAACCCCAAAGCTGTTTGACACGCGCGTCACGGCCACAGGCTTTGCGATATGCTTTATAGGCGTTTTGCTGACGTTTCGGCCCAAAGCGGGTAAAGATCAGCTTGTTCCCTTTGTAGTAATCCTGATGATAGGCCTCGGCAGGGTAAAACGTGCCCGCGTTCAGGATCGGGGTGACCACCTTTTGGCCCAATGCCCGCTCTGCATTTTTCTTCGCCTGTTCCGCCAACGCCTTTTCGCCCGGGTTAGAGACGAAAATTGCGGTTCGATAGCTGTCGCCCCGGTCGCAGAACTGACCACCGGCATCCGTTGGGTCAACCGAGCGGAAGAACATGTTCAGCAGCGTTTCACGTGACACCCGGGCCGGATCGAAAGTGATCTGAACCGCTTCATAATGGCCAGTGCTACCTTTGGAGACCTGATCATAGGTGGGGTTGGCCGAATTGCCGCCGGTATAGCCCGACACAGCCCCGACAACGCCCGGTACCGATTCAAAATCGGACTCAACACACCAGAAACAGCCCCCTGCAACTGTCAGCGTTTCGGCCCCTGCCGCGGGGGCGGGCAGAGCGCGCAACATCGCAGCCAACGTGATCAGGGTGAAAAGAATGGCCGGTTTGAAGGCTTCCAGAAAAGCGGTTCGTGACATGTCGGGTCTCCTTTCGGCACCAAGGTGACCCGAACCCGAATGACATTCAATTGCCTGACATCTGATGTCACGGTCTGGTGAGGCAAGTTTATCGGCGGCGGATGTCAGTGGAACAGCTTGCGCAGGCCGTCTTGGCGGAGGGACAGGGCGCCCCGGCGAGGTGGAATTCCGCGGTGAACCTGCCTTCGGCTTAACCCAGCAGCTGCCCCAGTTTCATCGCAACGCCCATATTGCCCGAGATTTTGAGCTTGCCCAAAGCGACACCTGTCATCGGGTTCAGTTTTCCGGTCAGAAGCTTGGTCAGGTTGTCCTGCGAGATGCGGATCGTGCAATCCGTTTCCTGGTCCCGTGTCGATGCCTGACTGTCGGCCAGAACAATCACGCCGTCCTCGCCACAATCGAATTTCAATGAGCCGTCAAAGGTTTTGCCGTTCAGGCCTTTTTGAATTTCGTCGGCGATATGCTGAAGCATCCGGGTTCCTTTCGCAGTTACCGAATGCGTAAAACGTCAGGTATCGAACAGGCAAGGCTGACCCGACTGGAACTTCCGATCACGATGCGCCAAGGCTCTGAACGGTTCGCGCGCACGGCTCGCCATCGTAGAAAGCGTCAAGAACGGCCTGGAACTCGGCCGGAGCATCTGCCACCGAGGAAAACAAGGTCATCGAAGAGCGAAGCTTTTTCGCGTCAACCCCGCCCAGTATGTCGCTGGCGTCGCGCCCCTGATGCAGCAACATCAACGAGGCCGCTTGCGTCAGACGGTGGCGCAGTACCGGGTGGTTCAGATAGCGCTTGGCTTCATCCAGATCTTCGATGCCGTAAAGCTGCGCCATATGCGATTGGCCCAGCTCGGCCAGTTGCGGAAAAACGAACCACATCCAATGGCTGGTCTTCTGCCCCTGTTCCAGTTCGCGCAGGACATCGGCCCAGACCGTATCCTGCGCTTCGATGAACATTTCCAGTTCGTCGTTCAGACCGTCATCTTCGGTCACTTGGACAACCGCTTGTCGCGCGCGGCCAGCAGTTTCAACCGCAGCGCGTTCAGTTGGATGAAGCCCGCGGCGTCTTTCTGATCATAGGCGCCCGCGTCTTCTTCGAAGGTCACATGCGCCTCGGAATACAGCGAGTGATCCGACCAGCGGCCCACGGTCGAGGCCAGACCCTTGTACAGCTTCACCCGCACGGTGCCGGTGACGTGTTCCTGGCTCTTGTCGATGGCGGCTTGCAGCATTTCACGTTCAGGCGAGTACCAGAAGCCGTTGTAGATCAGTTCCGCATATTGCGGCATCAACTGATCCTTCAGATGCATCGCGCCCCGGTCCATGGTGATGGATTCGATGCCGCGATGCGCCTCAAGCAGGATGGTGCCGCCGGGTGTTTCATAGATGCCGCGCGACTTCATGCCAACAAAGCGACCTTCAACAAGGTCCAGTCGGCCAATGCCGTGCTTGCCGCCATATTCGTTCAGCTTGGTCAGGATGGTCGCGGGGCTCATCGCCTCGCCATTGATACTGACCGCGTCGCCTTTTTCAAAGCCGATCTCGATGAATTCCGGCTGATCGGGCGCGTCCTCGGGGTGGACGGTGCGCTGATAGACATAGTCGGGCGCCATATCGGCTGGGTCTTCCAGAACCTTTCCTTCGGACGAGGTGTGCAGCAGGTTGGCATCGACCGAGAAGGGGGCCTCGCCGCGCTTGTCCTTGGCGATCGGGATCTGGTTCTGTTCCGCAAATTCCAGCAGCTTGGTGCGGCTGGTCAGGTCCCACTCGCGCCAGGGTGCGATCACTTTGATATCGGGGTTCAGCGCATAGGCCGCCAGTTCGAACCGTACCTGGTCATTGCCCTTGCCGGTGGCACCGTGGGCGACCGCATCGGCACCGGTGGCTTCGGCGATTTCGACCAGACGTTTCGAAATCAGGGGGCGCGCGATGGACGTGCCCAGCAGGTACAGACCTTCGTACTGCGCATTGGCGCGGAACATCGGGAAGACGAAGTCGCGCACGAATTCCTCGCGGATATCCTCGATATAGATGTTCTCGGGCTTGATCCCGAGCAGCTCGGCCTTTTTGCGAGCGGGCTCCAGCTCTTCGCCCTGACCCAGATCGGCGGTGAAGGTGACGACCTCACAGCCATATTCGGTCTGCAACCATTTCAGGATGATCGAGGTATCAAGGCCACCGGAATAGGCCAGAACAACTTTCTTGGGCGCGGACATCTGACTTCCCTTTATGCGTAGAACGATTGGCCCCTAGCGGGTTTTGCACGCGGGGGCAAGTTGTGAGGATTGACGCAGTACCGGAATTGGGGTGAAACGGATGCAGAGAATAACAAGCATTGGTTGAAGGGGCGGTTTCAAATGTTGGGATGGCAAATATTCGTGCATTCGGTGCGGATGGTATTTGGAAACATCAAGCAGGTGCTACAGATTACGGTTGGCCCTGCCCTGATTGCGACGATCATCATCGTGGGCGTGTTCATGGCGCTTGGTATTCCGCTTGAGGCGCTGGATGAAAACGCAGTCGATCTGCCACCGGGTGTAACCGCAGGTTCAGCCTTTGTTTTTGTGGTCGTTTTGCTGGCGGTAATGTTCGTCACCATGTTCTGGATCGCGGTGTCATGGCACCGCTTCATCCTGATGGAAGAGTACCCCACGGGAATACTGCCGACCTTCCGTTTCGACAGGATTCTTGCCTATTTCGGTCGCTTCCTGATGTTGGGAATTTTGATGGTGATCGCGTATGTCCCCATGGGCCTGGTCGCTGCTGCACTAGGCGAAGGTCTTGCAGGGCTTTCGATCATTCTGATGATTGCATACTCCGTTTTTCTGGTCGTATGCTTCTATCGCCTGTCAATTATTCTGCCCGCGGCGGCGATAGGAAATCCCATATCGCTCGGTGAGGCTTGGAACAACACATCCGGGGTCAGCGGTGCAATCTTGTTGCTGCTCCTCGTTGCATTCCTGTTCCAGGTGTTGGTGCAGCTGGCTTTCGCCGCCTTGGCAATAATACCGGTGCTGGGCGTTTTGCTGACCGTGTTCTTCGGCACGCTCATCCTTCCGATGATCAACGTCAGTATCTTTACTACAATGTACGGCGTCTTCATCGAAAAGCGCGAACTGTCCTGAGCGGCGTACACATATGTATTCCTTGCCCTTATCGCGACGATGGGGCAGGGAAACGGGCATGACTGATTTCATGACCCGCGCCCGCGCCGCCGAACAGGCGATGCGCTCTGTGTTTCCGGCGACGCCATTGCAGCGGAATGCCCATCTGTCTGACCGCTACGGCGCCGATATCTGGCTCAAGCGCGAGGACCTCAGCCCGGTGCGGTCCTACAAGATCCGCGGTGCGTTCAACGCCATGCGCAAGCAGCAGGGGCAGGACCTGTTCGTCTGTGCCAGCGCGGGCAACCACGCGCAGGGCGTGGCGTTCATGTGCAAGCATCTGGACGTCAAAGGCGTGATCTTCATGCCGGTGACGACCCCGCAGCAGAAAATCCAAAAGACCCGCATCTTCGGCGGCGACAATATCGAGATTCACCTCACCGGCGACTATTTCGATGACACGCTGGCTGCTGCCCAGGCGTGGTGCACACAGCAGGGCGGGTATTTTCTGTCTCCGTTTGACGACGTGGATGTCATTGAAGGCCAGGCATCATTGGCGGTCGAGATCGAAGAGCAAATGGGCGGTGTGCCGGATCACGTCGTTCTGCCGGTTGGCGGCGGCGGCATGTCCTCGGGCGTGGCCACGTGGTTCGGGGATCGCAGCCATTGTCTGTTTGTCGAACCGGCCGGAGGTGCCTGTTTGCGCGCTGCGCTGGCTGCGGGGCATCCTGTGTCGCTGGATCATGTGGATACCTTTGTCGATGGCGCTGCGGTTGGACGGATCGGTGAGAAACCGTTCGAACTGCTGAAATCTCGCCATCTGTCGGACGTACTGGTTCTGTCCGAGGACCGAATCTGCACCACCATGATCGAGATGCTGAATGTCGAAGGCATTGTTCTGGAGCCCGCTGGCGCGCTGGCGATCGAAGCGGTGGGTGATATCCAAAGTTTTGTACGGGGCAAAACCGTGGTCTGTGTAACGTCGGGCGGCAATTTCGATTTCGAGCGCCTGCCCGAGGTCAAAGAACGCGCCCAACGCTATTCCGGGGTGAAGAAGTATTTCATCCTGCGCCTGCCGCAACGCCCCGGCGCGCTGAAAGAATTTCTGGGTATTCTGGGCCCCGAGGACGATATCGCCCGTTTTGAATACATGAAAAAATCGGCTCGCAATTTCGGCTCGGTCCTGATCGGGATCGAAACCCGCAAGCCTGAAAACTTCATGCGTCTGTTTGCGCATCTGGATGAGGCAGGGTTCACCTACACCGATATAACCGAAGACGAAACGCTGGCGCAGTTCGTGATTTAATCCAGATTCTGGCGCAGCTCAGCCTCGAATTTCTGTTTCGAGCTGTCAAATACGGCCAGAATAGCGGGCAGATCGACATCCTCGCCCTGACCCGCGGCCGCCTGCCGTTCGCCGTCCTGACAGAGTTTCGAGAACTGATCGAATCCAAGACTGAGCGCGCTGCCTTTCAGGAAGTGCAGGTTCTGTTCCAGTTCGGACCGGCTTGTATCCTGATGCAGGCGGGCGATGACCTCCTGCACTTCTTCCAGAAAGATGTCGACCACTTCATCAAACTCATCCGGGCCAACCTCGTCCCGCAATTGTCGGACTCTGCCCCAGTGGATCATACTGCGTCACCTGCCGTTGAACATGCGCTTTCAGGAATAGGCAACAGCAGTAAAAACCGGGTTAACGGCCAAGCTGGATTGCTGCCTTCGGTCTTCACCGGATGTTAAAACCGTCGCCACTAGGATCGCCCTGTGTGAATGAACGCATCAGGTCAGAGGGTAAATGGTGCCAAGGGCGAGTCTTGAGGAAACCAGATCAGATCTGGATTTCGGCGCGATCCGTAAGGTGCTGGTTGTTGATGACAGCCGTCTACAGCGGCGCATCCTGGTCGCATCGCTCAGAAAATGGGGCTTTGAGGTGGTCGAGGCCGATACGGGCGATGCCGCTTTGGCGCATTGTCTGGACGATCCGCCCGATCTTGTTCTCAGCGATTGGGTCATGCCGGGGATGAGCGGGCTTGAGTTCTGCAATGCGTTTCGCGCCCTGGATACCGATCAATATTGTTATTTCATCCTTCTGACTTCCAAAAGTGAAAAGCAGGAGGTTGCGCGCGGACTGGATGCCGGGGCAGACGATTTTCTGATCAAACCCCTGGAGGCGGATGAGTTGCGGGCGCGCATATCCGCAGGCGCGCGCATTCTGGACATGCAGCGCGAGCTTTCACAGAAAAACCGCCTGATCGAATCCGCGCTGGAAGAACTCAGGCTGGCGCATGACGCGATCGACAAGGACCTCATGCAGGCCCGAAAAATCCAGGAATCGCTGGTTCCGGAATTTACGCGGAGCTTTGGAAAATCCCGGGTCAGCCTGTTGTTGAAACCCTGCGGCCATATCGGAGGAGACCTTGTTGGCATGTTCTCGCCCGGGGTCAATCGGCTGGGGTTCTACAGCATAGATGTATCCGGGCATGGCATCACCTCGGCCATGATGACGGCGCGTCTGGGCGGTTATCTTTCCAGCAAGCATTTCGATCAAAATGTCGCAATGGAAAAGAGGTTCAACAAATTCTATGCACTGCTGCCTCCGGAAGACGTCGCAAGCATGCTCAATTCCCGATTGATGGCGGATGAGGGGATCGAGGAGTATTTCACGATGGTCTACGCCATTGTGGATCTTCGAAACGGGCATCTCAAGATGGTGCAGGCCGGGCATCCGCATCCGCTTCTGCTGCGGCAGGATGGCAGCACTGAATTTCTGGGTGATGGCGGGTTGCCGATCGGGCTGATCGAAGATGCGAGTTTTCAGCAAATCGAGATTCACATGAAACCCGGCGACAAACTGTTGGTGTATTCGGACGGGTTTACCGAATGTCAGCTTGCCGAAGGCGGTTTGCTAGAGGAAGACGGTTTGCGACAGATGGCCCAGCAGTGCATTTCTGAAAAGGGCGGCTCGGAGTTTCTGGACGACATGTTCTGGCGATTGACCCAGGAGATTTCGCCCAAAGATGGCATTGGGGATGACGTATCCGCCGTTTTCTTTGAATATAACGGGCCTTAAAGCGAACTGAGATGCATTTCCGCAAAGTGCCGGTCACCGTCATTGCCCAGCAATTCAACGGCATCGGCGGCTTCCATCCACAGTGCTTCGTGGAATGCCTCGCTCGGCGGGCCTTTGCGGCGTACGGGACGGGCGCGGTAGATCAGGCAGACCTTTTCGGCCCACAGATCGTATTCGGGCATATAGGTGAACCGACGAAAAGCGCCGATGCGACGCGGGTTGGCAACGTGCCACCCGGTTTCTTCATAGACTTCGCGATGCAAGGCCGAAATCGGTGATTCGCCCGGATCGATGCCTCCACCCGGCAATTGCAGATCCGGGCCCGGTTCGGTCTGACAGGTCAACAGCAATTGGCCGCCACGTGGCAAAAGGGCATATACGCCAACCCTTCGGGTGTATTTCCGCCCCGTCTCGGGGGTTTCACCGAACCGCCTGATCATGTATGGCCCCTTTCAACCCGATCTGTACGACCTATATGGTGCCGGTATGCCAACCCGTGGCGTGTAAGGAAACCCCATGTCTCTTGGAACAAAAATCGCGTGGGACGATACTGTCCTGCCCTTTCAACTTGATGCATCCGACATGCGCGGCCGCGTGGCCCGTCTGGATGGCGTGCTGGAAGGTATCCTGAAACAGCATGACTATCCCGAGCAGGTCGAGGCGCTTGTGGCCGAGATGGCCTTGCTGACCGCGTTGATCGGCCAAACGGTTGCGTTGCGCTGGAAACTGTCGTTGCAGGTACAGTCCAAAGGGGCGGTGCGCATGATCGCAACCGACTATTATGCGCCGCAGAAAGAGGGCCAGCCCGCCCAGATTCGGGCTTATGCCAGTTTTGACCGGGACCGGCTTTCCAATTCCGCACCGTTCGATCAGGTGGGCGAAGGGTATTTTGCCATCATGATCGATCAGGGTGAGGGCACGCAGCCGTATCAGGGCATTACCCCGCTGGCCGGTGGATCACTGAGTGCGTGCGCCGAGGCGTATTTTGCACAATCCGAACAGCTGCCGACGCGGTTTTCGCTGAGCTTCGGCAAATCGACCGAGCCGGGCGTGGGCGAGCATTGGCGTGCAGGCGGCATCATGCTGCAACACATGCCCAAAGCGTCGCCCTTTGCCGCGTCGGGCGAAGGAACCGGTGACATTCTGACCGCTGCCGAACTGGTCGACGGCGAAGAAGGTGAAAACTGGGGTCGCGTCAATATCCTGCTGGATACCGTCGAGGAATTGGAGATGATCGGCCCCTCTGTTGCGCCGACCGACCTTCTGGTTCGCCTGTTTCACGAGGAACAGCCGCGTGTCTATGATGCGCAGTCCGTGCAATTTGGCTGCACCTGTTCCGAGGATCGTGTGCGACAGAGCCTGTCGATCTATTCGGCCAAGGATATCGAAAAGATGACCACGCCCGAGGGCGAAGTCACCGCGGATTGTCAGTTCTGCGGGGCTCATTATGTGTTGGACCCAGCAACTGTCGGGTTCGATGCCGAAGACCCCAAAGGTGCATGACCTGGTTGAAAAGATCCGGGCGGCCCTGCGCCGCCCCGGTCACGGGTCCAGCGACTTTGACCTGAACCCGGATACCGTTCTGCCGCCCGGACGACGGTTGCGACCCGCCGGTGTTCTGGTGGCCATTTCGCTGGCTGATGACACACCGCAGGTCATCCTGACCAAACGCTCATCCGCGTTGAAGCATCACCCGGGCCAGATCGCCTTTCCCGGTGGCAAACAGGACGAAACCGATGCTGATGTTACGGCTGCGGCGCTGCGGGAAGCTGAGGAAGAGATCGGCCTGCCCCCGGAAATGCCCGAGATCCTGGGATTTCTGTCGACGCATGAGACCGTGACCTCGTTCACTGTGACACCGGTTGTCGCAGTTTTGCGGGACAGGTTCCAACCCGTGCCTGAACCCGGAGAAGTGGACGAAGTTTTCTCGACCCCCCTTGCCCATCTTTTGAATCCTGAGAATTATCTGGTCGAGTCGCGCCGATGGCGCGGCCAAAGACGCAGATACTACGCAGTTCCGTACGGCCCCTATTACATCTGGGGCGCGACCGCCCGCATATTGCGCGGGCTTGCTGCACGGGTGAATGAATGATGCTGATTGACGAAGCCTGGATCAGTGAACCAGCGACCCAAAAGGTCTGTTCGGCGCTGACCTCATCCGGGGCTCAGGCGCTTTTCGTGGGTGGATGCGTGCGCAACGCGCTGCTTGGCGCACCAGTGTCGGATATCGACATTGCCACCGATGCAAAGCCCGGGCAGATCGTCGAACTGGCGCAGGCTGCCGGGCTCAGGGCCATTCCGACCGGCATCGAGCATGGTACGATCACAGTGGTCAGCGCGGGCATCCCGCACGAGGTCACCACCTTCCGCCGTGACGTGGAAACCGATGGCCGCCGCGCGGTCGTGGCTTTTTCCGATCATGTCGAAGAAGACGCGGCGCGACGGGATTTCACTATGAACGCGCTCTACGCCCAACCTGATGGCACCGTGCTGGACCCTCTAGGTGGTCTTCCCGACCTCGAGGCCCGGTTGGTGCGGTTCATTGGAACCGCCGAGAACCGCATTCGCGAAGACTATCTCCGCTCGCTTCGCTACTTCCGTTTTCACGCCTGGTACGGGGATCCGGATGGCGGTTTCGACCCCGGTGCCCTGGCCGCCATCGGCGCCAATCTTGACGGGCTGGAGTCGTTGTCGCGCGAGCGGATCGGGGCAGAGCTGCTGAAATTGCTGGCGTCGCCTGATCCGGCCCCCGCCGTTGCAACCATGCGCAGTACCGGTGTTTTAGCCCGTGTGCTGCCGGGGGCGGACGATCGGTCTTTGGCCCCTTTGATCGCGCTGGAACAGGCGGCTGGTGCCGATCCCGATCCGGTGCGTCGTCTGGCAGCCATTGCCTCGCCCGATGATGCCGCGACATTGCGGTTGAGCCGTTCGCAGTTGCAACGCCTGATCAGGATGCGTGAAGAGGCACAGTCCACAACCAGTATTGCTGAACTGGGATACCGCTATGGCGATGAAGGGGGATTGCACGAGACGCTTTTGCGCTGCGCCTTTCTGGAACAACCCTGGTCCGAAGATTTGCGGCGCGATCTGCATGCAGGCGCAGCAGCACGTTTCCCTGTCCAGGCCAGGGATCTGATCCCCAACTTCACCGGCCCGGCGCTGGGCAAGAAGCTGGCCGAGCTGGAAAAACGCTGGATCGCATCCGGTTTTGCGCTGTCACGCGAAGAGTTGCTGGCACATTAGCGCGAAGTCTCAAAAGGGGATGACATCTCGGATCCTTTGTGCTTAGGTGCGCCTGTCACATGGATGGAGGAATGCGAATGTATTACGGGATCTGGTTCGGCTAAAGCCGGGACACCTGCCCCGTAAAGGGTGGTGTTCAGGCGCCATCTTTCTTCGCACGTCTATTTTCCTGCTCAATCGGAGCACTATCCATGTTTCGCTATTTCGAAAACCTTGTTGACCCTTTTGTTGCCTACCGTGAGTCTGACACTCCGCCGACGCGGTTGTGGCCCTTCATGCTGGATTATTCGCGGCCCTTTATTCGGGTATTTTTCTGGGCGGCGCTGGTTTCCATAATCGTCGCGGGTGTTGAAATCGGGCTGATCTACTACATGGGTCGCGTCGTGGATCTGTTGGGCGGCACGCCGGCAGAGGTCTGGCAAAATCACGGAACGGAATTGCTGCTGATGGCAGCCTTTGTGTTGCTGTTGCGTCCGCTTCTGCATTTGGTCGACGTACTTCTGCTGAACAATACGATTTTGCCGAACTTCGGTACGCTGATCCGTTGGCGTGCGCACAAACACGTGTTGCGTCAGTCGGTTGGCTGGTTCGAAAACGACTTTGCCGGGCGGATTGCAAACCGGATCATGCAGACACCTCCGGCGGCGGGTGAAGTGGTCTTTCAGGTTTTTGACGCGATTTCCTTTTCGCTGGCCTATTTGATCGGTGCGGCGATCCTGCTGTATGCGGCGGATCCGCGTTTGTTGATCCCGCTGCTGATCTGGCTCGGATTCTACGCCATGCTGGTGCGCTGGACCGTTCAGCGTGTTGGTCCGGCGTCAAAAGCGGCCTCGGATGCGCGTTCGACGGTCACGGGGCGGGTGGTGGACAGCTATACCAACATCCATTCGGTCAAAATGTTTGCCCATGGCCCGCAAGAGCTGGACTATGCCCGCGAGGCGATCGAGGAAACCCGTCGGACATTTCAGATTGAAATGCGGATTTTCACTATTATGGATGCCGTTCTGGTCACTTTGAACGGTATGCTGATCGTGGGTGTTGTGGGCTGGGCGATTGCCTTGTGGATGCAAGGCAGCGCTTCGGTCGGTGTTGTTGCGGCGGCTACGGCCTTGACCCTGCGCCTGAATGCCATGACCGGATGGATCATGTGGGCCCTGACCAGCTTTTTCCGCCAACTTGGTATCGTGTCCGAGGGGATGGAGACCATTGCCCAGCCCATCGATTTGCTTGATGCACCGACTGCGAAGCCACTGCAACTCAGCAAGGGTGAGATCCAGATCCGCGACCTCTCGCATCACTATGGTCGCGAGGCCGGCGGTTTGGACCATATCGACCTGACCGTCCGGCCCGGCGAAAAGATTGGTTTGATCGGGCGGTCTGGCGCGGGAAAATCGACCCTAGTAAAGCTGCTTTTGCGATTCTACGACGTTGAGCGTGGCGCAATTCTGATTGACGATCAAAACATTGCGGATGTCACGCAGGACAGTCTGCGGAGCCATATCGGCATGGTTCAGCAAGATAGCGCGTTGCTGCACCGGTCGGTGCGCGACAACATCCTCTATGGCCGTCCGGATGCGTCCGAGGCACAGATGATCGCCGCCGCCAAACAGGCCGAAGCACATGAGTTCATCCTCGATTTGCAGGATCCGCAGGGTCGCACCGGGTACGACGCGCATGTCGGTGAACGGGGGGTGAAGCTGTCAGGTGGCCAGCGGCAGCGTGTGACGCTGGCGCGGGTGATCCTGAAGGATGCACCGATCTTGTTGTTGGATGAGGCGACATCCGCCCTAGATTCCGAGGTCGAAGCGTCAATTCAGGAAACTCTCTACGGCATGATGCAAGGAAAAACCGTGATCGCCATTGCCCACAGGCTTAGTACCATCGCGCAGATGGATCGCATTCTGGTGATGGATGCAGGCCGTATCGTCGAGGAAGGCACGCATTCTGATCTTCTGGCGCAAGGTGGCCTTTACGCCCAATTCTGGGCGCGGCAATCTGGTGGCTTCATGAACCCGGAGGCCGCTGAATGAGGATTGCCGACCTCATCTATCCGTTCAGGAACACCGAAACGCCCCCACCGCAGACGTTGGGGGCGTTCATCCGCTGGAGCCTTTCCGGGGCGTGGCCGATGCTGTTTGTTGCGGCGTTCTTCTCGGCCATTGCAGGCGCGATGGAGGCGGTCACGGCATGGATACTGGGCCGCGTGATTGATGTAGCGACCGCCAGCGGGCCCGAGAATTTTCTGACCGCTGCTAATATGTGGATGATCCTCGGTGCGGTCGCCTTCTTCATGTTGCTTCGCCCGATCCTGTTTGGCCTGTCATCCTTGTCGAACAATTTTATTGTCATGCCAAACATCACACCTTTGGTTCTGGCCAAGTTGAACCGTTGGACCTTGGGTCAGTCGGTGACCTATTTCGACGATGATTTTGCCGGTCGGATCGCGCAAAAGCAGATGCAGACATCGAACGCCATGGCTTCGGTCGTGTCGGAAACGATCAGCGCGATTGTGTTTGCCCTGGCGTCTCTGGCGGGGTCTTTGCTTTTGTTAGGGTCTATTCATCCTTTGGTGATGCTGCCCTTCGCGGCATGGCTGGCTGTGTATTTCATGCTGGTGCGCTGGTATCTGCCGCGCATCCGCAAACGTTCCGCCGCGCGGGCCGGGGCGCGGGCGATGGTGTCCGGGCAGGTGGTCGATACGATCACCAACATCAAAACCGTGAAGCTGTTCGCCCACTCGGAATTCGAAGATCAGGCGGCGCGTGAATCGATGGTGGATCTGCGTGAAAAATCGCTGGATTTCGGCAAGCTGTCGGCGAGTTTCCGGTTCATCCTCATGACACTGGCCGGTGTCCTGCCTGTCTTGCTGCTGGGCGCGACTTTGTGGCTGTGGCAGGGCGGTATGGCGACCGCCGGGGATATCGTGGCTGCCGGGGCGGTTTCGATCCGTATTGCTCAGATGACCGGTTGGGTCAGTTTCACCTTGATGGGGCTGTATGCCAATGTCGGTGAAATCGAAAACGGGATGAAAACGCTGGCCAAGCGTGACCGGGTCGAAGATATTTGCGGGGCGAAGGACCTAGACGTGACCGAAGGGTCGATTTCCTTCGAAGGCGTCAGCTTTGCTTACGGGCGCGATATCGGTGGCGTCACGGACTTGAGCCTGACCGTCAACCCGAGCGAAAAGCTGGGCATCGTCGGTGCATCCGGGGCGGGGAAATCCACGCTCGTCTCACTGTTGCTCAGGCTCTATGACAGGGAAAGTGGCGCCATTCGTATCGACGGCCAGGACGTGTCACAGGTGACGCAGGACAGCCTGCGCCGACAGATAGGTATGGTCACGCAGGAAACGGCGATGTTCAACCGGTCTGCTCGTGAGAACATTCTGTATGGCCGGCCGGACGCCTCAGAGGCCGAGATGATTGAGGCCGCAAAAAAGGCCGAAGCGCATGATTTCATCCTGAGTCTTGAAGATGCTCATGGTCGAAAAGGCTATGATGCTCATCTGGGTGAACGGGGCGTGAAACTCAGCGGCGGGCAGCGACAACGGATCGCTCTGGCGCGCGCCATTCTGAAAGATGCTCCAATTCTGGTTCTCGACGAGGCGACATCGGCGCTGGATTCCGAGGTTGAAGCTTCGATTCAGACCGCGCTGCATCGGGTGATGCAGGGTAAAACGGTGCTGGCCATTGCGCACCGGCTGTCGACACTCAGCGAAATGGACCGGATTGTTGTTTTGGACGAGGGCAGGATCGCCGAAACCGGAACGCATGAGGCGCTGCTGGACCTGGGTGGGCTGTATGCGCGGTTCTGGCACCGCCAGTCGGGCGGGTTCATTCAGGCAGAAGCTGCGGAATAAGGGTTTTTTTGCTGCGAAAGCCCGGCTATCAGGCCTCTTATGACGCAGCAATTCATAATCACACGGCTTGGACATCAGGGCGACGGTATTGCCGATGGCCCTGTTTACGCCCCTCGTACCCTTCCCGGCGAGATCGTCAGCGGCACCCTTGTTGGCCAGCAATTGACCGATATCCGGGTCGAGACACCGTCCGAACACCGTGTCAAAGCCCCTTGCCGCCACTACAAAGCGTGTGGTGGCTGCCAGTTGCAGCACGCATCCGATGCATTTGTGGCCGACTGGAAACTGCAAGTCGTCCGCAAGGCGCTGACGGCGCAGGATCTCGAAGCACCCCTCCGCCCGATACACACATCGCCCGAACGGTCACGTCGGCGGGCTACGATTGCCGTAAGGCGCACGAAAAAGGGCACATTGGCGGGGTTTCACGGTCGTTCATCCGGCACGATCACCGAGATACCCGATTGCCGCTTGCTTGACCCGGCCTTGATCGTGGCCATTCCCGTGGCCGAGGCGCTGGCCACCCTGGGCGCAAGCCGCAAGGGCGTTCTGGCTGTCACGCTCACACTGTCCGAAGCTGGTCTGGATGTGGCCGTAACAGGTGGCAAGCCGCTGGACGGCCCCTTGGAACTGGCGTTGGCGCAGGCGACCGAGAAACATGGGCTGGCCCGGCTCAGTTGGGATGATGAGGTTATTGCCATGCGGCATGCGCCGGTTCAGCGCTTTGGAGCAGCCGGAGTCACGCCACCCCCCGGAGCTTTCTTGCAAGCAACAAAGGACGGAGAAAAGGCTCTGTCAAAGGCAGTTTCCGAGGCTACACGGGGTGCGAAACGTATCGCTGACCTGTTTGCAGGCAGCGGAACGTTCTCTTTGCCGTTGGCGGAAAGCGCCGAAGTTCACGCGGTTGAAGGCGAGGCCGCCATGATCGAGGCGTTGGATCAGGGCTGGCGCAGGGCACAGGGGCTGAAACGCGTCACGACCGAGGCCCGCGACCTGTTTCGCCGCCCGCTGATGCCGGACGAGCTGAAATCTTTCGACGCCATTGTTCTGGACCCGCCTCGCGCCGGTGCCGAAGCGCAGGTAAACGAGATAGCACAGGCGCAACGCCCGGTGATCGCTTATGTCTCGTGCAATCCCGTCACCTTTGCGCGCGATGCAAAAACGCTGGTTAACGCGGGTTACACCCTTGAATGGGTACAGGTCGTTGACCAATTTCGGTGGTCGTCACATACGGAACTCGCTGCGCGGTTTGTTCTGAACGCCGCATCTTGATCTTACTGGGGAAGCTGACACATGGGGTCCAAACAGCGTTTGCTGAATATTATCGAAGCGCCCGTTTTCGGGCGGTTCATAACGGCCGTGATCATTTTCAATGCCATTCTTTTGGGGATGGAGACATCGCCGACCCTGATGGAACTGGCAGGTCCTTTGATCGTGGCGCTGGACAGGCTTTGCCTGGCGATCTTTGTGGCTGAAATTTCCATGAAGCTGATTGCCACCGGGCGCAGGTTCTTCACAAATGGCTGGAACATATTCGATTTCCTGATCGTTGGAATTGCCCTGGTTCCCAGCGCCGGGGGGCTGTCGGTGCTGCGCGCCCTGCGAATTCTGCGGGTGTTGCGCGTGATTTCCGTGGCGCCTCGTCTGCGTCGCGTGGTCGAAGGGTTCATCTCGGCCCTTCCGGGCATGGCCAGCGTGTTTCTGCTGATGGCAATTCTGTTTTATATCGGTTCGGTAATCTCGACCAAGCTGTTTTCGGAATCGTTCCCGGATTGGTTCGGCGATCTGGGCCTGTCTGCTTATACGCTGTTCCAGATCATGACGTTGGAAAGCTGGTCGATGGGCATCGTGCGCCCGGTGATGGAGGTCTATCCCTATGCCTGGGTCTTCTTTGTTCCCTTCATCATGGTCACGACCTTTGCGGTGGTGAACCTGTTGGTGGGTCTGATCGTCAATTCGATGCAGGATGCCCATCATGCCGAGGATGAGGTTAAAACCGATGCCTATCGCGACGAGGTTCTGGAACGGCTGGAAAGCATTGAACGTAGACTGGCCGAGCAGTCGAACATCAAAATGTGATTTCAGTTTTTCCAATTTTTGGCATAATGATCGAAAAAAAGCAGAGCAGGCAGTGAAACATGGATCGTCGAGTATTCGGTTTAGGCGCGTTGGCAACGCTGAGCCTTTCGGCTTGTGCCTCTAGCGGCCCAAGATTTCTGACTTACAACGGACCCGAGGTGACCTCTTTGGTGGTCAACAAGGGCACGCGCAAACTATACTTGTTGCACAACGAAAAGATCCTTAAGGAATATGACGTCGATTTGGGGTTTGCCCCGAATGGAACGAAGAACCAGCGCGGTGACGGTAGAACGCCCGAGGGCACCTATCTGATCGACCGTCGCAACCCCAGAAGCCGGTACCACCTATCGCTGGGCATTTCTTATCCAAACTCGCAGGATGTCGCCAAAGCCAAGGCTGCGGGTGTTGATCCGGGTGGGGATATCTTCATCCACGGTGAACCCAATCTGCGTTCTGAGCGGAGACGCGCAAAAAAGAAGCGGGATTGGACAGCTGGATGCATCGCGGTCAAGAATGACGAAATCGAAGAGATTTACGCGATGGTTAACAAAGGTACGCTGATAACCCTGCGCCCTTAGGCCGTTTTTGGCGCCCAGTCACTGAACCCGAATGCTTCATAGTCGCGCTGATAGGCGTCAACCGCCAGCGCTTCGAGGTTTTTGTCGTAGATCAGCTGCAAAGCGTAGGGTTCATCCGGTGCGCAGGAGCCAGGCTGAGGCGGGTTTGAATGCCCCATGCTGCGCGCCAGATTCGGCAGATCGGTCATCAGATCCTCCTCTCTCAGAATCAGATCCGGCAGAGTGAAGGATGCGATCCCTTCCAACGTCCTGGACTGGCTGCACCACGTGCCGTCCACACGGACCGGTGTCTGCCCGTTGAGGTTGAGGCGCAGAAAGTTCAGAAAGCCCGAAAACGCTTCGCGGTGCTGTTCGACAGAATAATTGTTGTCCCTCACTTGCCCCGGGATCGGCAGCTTGAGCCGGTTGCGAAGATAATTCCGCACCATCTTATAGCTGCCCGGCCCCGTGTTCAGAATATGACTGCAAAACGCCGTATGTGCCCGGGCCAGAGGGTGACGCAGGACGGTAAATTGCCGATGACCGGGATGGCCCTGCTTCCATGACCGGACCTGTTTGCGATTTCGATCCGTGATCAGCTTGTCGGTCTGACATCCGTCCAGATCAGCCAGCCATTGCACGATAAGAGGCTCTATCCCGCCCCGAATGGGCAAATACATCAAAGGAGACCTTGCAGCGGCAACATAAAGCGGTACAGCCGCGCCGCGCTGCGGCTCAAAGCTTGTTGACCGATGCAATCCGAACCGATCCTGATCGCACAAGGCTTGTTTCAGTTCATCAGGATTAGTGACCTTGGACAAAGCCGGCGCCGGGTTTTGCGGCTTCAGGGTATCATCCAGTCGGGTCAGCCGCCCCTCAACCCCCAGCCATGCAGCCAGCCCGTTTATGACCTCCAGCTCGGTCAGGTCGTCATAGTGAATGAAGAACCCGGTTTGGCCTGTCTTTTGCAGGTGCCGTTGCACCATAAGCTGATGGTCTTGCAGCTGGTTCAGGTAATCCGAAAATTCGTCGGCGTCGAAGTCAACCTGCGCGTCGACGCGGCGTTTCACATTCTTCAGCAGCCACTGCTGCGTTTTCTGTGCTATTTTCAGCGACAGGTAGCTGTCCAATGGGTTGCGGGTCAGAATGATCTTGGCGCAGCGCGGATCGTTCAGCATGGGTTTTAGGATACGTGGGTCATGGTCTTCGAAATATCGAAAGCCATTGATGTCACCCGGTGCTGATTTGATCGCCTTGAGCAATCGCATGGGGTCCGCATCCCGGTCTTCCAGCGAAAGGCCAAGCAGACGATCGGATTTCAGGCTGCCCGCAAAATGCGGATTGAACGCCTCTCCGTGACAGGTGACCCCTTCCAGCGCGTTCAGGTTGGCCTCAAGCAGGTTCGAACCTGTGCGCATGGCGGCCAGAATCACGAAGTAATCAAAATGGGCTGACATGGGCAATCACTGCACCAGATACGGTTTTCGGTATGGCTTTTCCTGGCGACCGAACACATCGTCCGCCGGGAAATCACCCATCAGATATGGGTGCATTCCCTGATTCTTGAGGTTTTGCAGGAACTTCCCGAATCCGGACAGTTCGACCATGGTTGGCACTTCGGTCAGATGGCTGGTCTGCTGCATGCCGATTTCTTCTAGAATGCCCTGCAAGGCATCCATCGGAGATTCAATGAAGTCGGCCAGCGTCCAACTGCGCATCCGCGCCTTGGTCCAGACCGATGTCAGCACCTCCAGCTGCTTGGTTTCAATTTGTTGCAGGCGCGCCGCCTCACTTCGGATTTCCGAGAAGTTCATATTGGACCGGAACAGTGGGATCGCCCAAGCGCCGGTGATGACCGAAATCTGAGCGTTTTTGTCCCGCGCCAGAAACCAGTTGATTTCCTGAGTGTCCCGCGGGCTGAACTGGAAACACTGGCGTTCACCGCGCGTATTCCAGATCAGGTTCGACAAAAAGGCGGTCGGGTTATAGTCCCGCAGCGCCGCACTGTCGCTGAGGGCGCCATTTGTTATGGCTTCTCCTTGCGAAAATTCGGCGCGTTCCGGCCCGAATAGATGCCCGTGGACTCTGGCCCCGGTGGTTGCGGCTAACCAAGGTTCGAAATCCTCGAACAGTTCCGAAAAGCCTTGGAATACGGAATATTGTGACGATGTCAGACCGTTTTCACTGCCATGGCGGGGAAACCGGCTTTGCATATACAGCCCGTCGCGCCCGCGGGTTCGCCGTTCCACCGCTTTGGAAAATACGCGATCGATCTTGCCCGGATTGGGCTCTGCCGGTTTCATCGCCCCGGCCTGATCTGTCAGGAATGCCTGGTACAATCGCTCTGCGCGGGGCCAGATTTTACGGGCGACAAAACAATCCGATCGGCGCAGCAATTGCAGATGATCGTCATAGAAGATGTGCGGGCGGCCCTGGTAATCGAATTTGGACAGCGTCAGGGACCTGCTTTCAATATGCGTGGAATACAAGCGCGCCAGCGTCTGGAAATAGCTTTCATCCGGAATCCAGACATGACGGAAATACTTGTCATACAGCTTGCGCCTGGGGTCTTGAAGGATTGCCGACAGCGTTTGGCGGGTCAGGCACCACCACTGGCTTCCCATATGCGGAACCAGTCCGTCGGGGATTTTCCTGCGAAAGCCCATCAGACGCTGAAGTTTTACATATGCGTCGAATAGTTTGCGATGCTTGCGCCACGAAAACGGAAACCGCAGGGTGAACCGTTCATGATCCAGCCCGCCGATGGTCCAGCTGACATCGGATGTCGTCGCGCTTTCGATGAAATCGACACGCGGCCGGTCTGACAGGTAATCGATCAGTTCCTGAACCGGTCGCAAGGGCAGGCAGGCCCCCGAGGCAAGAAATACATGCCGAACTTCGGGGAAACGCTCCAGCATCAACTCGGA
Source organism: Ruegeria sp. AL3 (assembly GCF_056536065.1). Classification (NCBI taxonomy): domain Bacteria; kingdom Pseudomonadati; phylum Pseudomonadota; class Alphaproteobacteria; order Rhodobacterales; family Roseobacteraceae; genus Ruegeria; species Ruegeria sp. AL3. Next base: position 1,051,775 of record NZ_JBQFJG010000001.1, on the reverse strand, counting down.
CGCGCTTTGCGAGGCGGCAACGATACCCCAGCCACCCCAATCGCAGCGATGTCGGTCAGAAAACACGATCGATGGATTGTTCGAACAGGACGCAACAAACCGGGAAAAAACAGTGTCTGGCACCTTGCGATCCACATGGATGACCACCGGGCACCCTGCTGCTGTCCAGTGGCGTGCGACCTGCTCGGCGCGGTCCAGCGAAGTATGAACCAACATGACAATACCCAGACCGCTCATGCCCAGTTTCCTTTCGACATGAGGCCCAGGATCTCAAGCTGTCGCCAGTTGATGTAGGCCTCGGACCATTCGCACCAGAAAACAGGCTTGTCCTCAAGCCGGGTTGCATATGCCTTGTATTCGCCCGAGCCCCGGTAATGCTGGCCACGCAGCAATTCCTCGCGGGCTTTTTCCCCAAGAGTATTGATCAACTTGGCATGAAGCAGTGACCCGCTGGCCTTTTCGCCGCCCCATTCGTCGTAAACCTGGTTAAGCCCGCGCGGCAAAAGCGAATGGGTCGAGCTGACATAAACATAGCGCCGGTTCCATTTTACCAGCGGAATCTTGTTCAGCGCCGGTGCTTTGGAGGGGTTGTCCTGAAAGAACACGCGCGCCCGTGGACCCCCTTGAATCCAAAGGTTCTTGTACTCGGGGTTCTTGGTGATCATGTAATTCCCGGGATCGAACCAGCGCGCGATTTCGAACGGGTTCTGACCTTCGGCATAGGGGTCGGCGTCCACCGGACCTTCGGGGTACATGTCGATCAGCATCGTGCCAAAACTGCGCACGGCACTGCCATCTAGCCAGTCCGTCAAGGCTCGGATTGGACGGGTGTCGCAGAACGGATAGATGAAGAATTCGTCCGGATCGACGCTCAGCACCCAGTGATCGTGCGCGTATTTGCGCAGCAGATAGTTCGACCAGTCCAGACCATAGCTTGCCCGTTTGTAGCTGGTCGTCGTCCGCCAGACCGAAACGTCAGCCTGTTCTTTCAAAAATTCAAAACTGCCATCATCGCTGTTGTTGTCGACAAACAGAAAATGGTTGATGCCCAGTTTGCGATAATATTCAAGAAAGAAGGGCAGGCGAATTTTCTCGTTCCGCACAACGCTCATCAGCAGGATATCATCACGCCGTATGGCCTGTGTGTTGTTGCTGACTGGCTTGAGCTCGCGGCGTCGTCTGAGGCAGCGCAGAATACGGCGCTTGCGCCGCAATCTCATTTTGTAGGACTCAAACAGGCTCACGTGACTGCCCAACCTTTTTATAACGCGAGCTTTCCCCGAACCAGCCGTGACAGTTGGCACGACATGGCATTACCGGTTTATGCCATCTTTGCATCTTCTGACGCAACGTCTTTAAAACCCGCAAACTGTAAACGTGCGGTTGATGCCCTTGTTTTCGTTTTCAATCCCAGCCTCCGCCGTTCATCAGACCCAACTGTTCCAGCTGGCTCCACCCGGTGTAGCGCACCGATTGTGGGGTCCACATGTCCGGCTGGTTGATTATCCCATCGTAGTATGGCCCGAATTGGTCCGGATCATGAAAATGTTGGCGTCGCTGCTTTTCGGTATTGGATTTCTCGATAACGTCCGGCAGGAACTTCGTGTGCAGCAACACGCCCGACGGGGTATCGCCGCCCGGGCCATCATAGGTTTCGTTCAGGCGGCGCGGCAGGGCAGAATGGCATGAGTTCACATAGGCATAGCGCCGCGACCAGCGCATCAGCGGGATCTTGTTCAGCGTGGGTGATCTTTGCCGGGTTTGCGTAAAGAAAATACGTTCCCGCGCGCCACCCTGCACCCACAGATTGCCCATCGGGCTTTGCCGCTGCGCGCGATACGGTCCTGCATCGAACCAGCACAGCAGGTTTGTGGGGTCGGTGTCCGGGTCATAAGCCGCATCACCCAAGGGGCCCTTGGGATAGAGGTCCAGCATCAGCGTCCCGAACCCGATCTTCCCGTGCAGGTCCAGCCAGGTTGTCAGGTCATGCAGGGACCGGGTGTCGCAGTGGGCATAGACCAGCAGTTCATCCGCATCCACCATCAGGCACCAGTGGCGGTGGCCATAGCGCATCTGCAACCAGGTCAGCCAGTCCAGGCCAAACCGCGATCCACGATAGCTGGAATGGGTTCTCCACACCGAGACATCCGGTTGATCTTGCAGATACTCGGATGATCCATCGTCGCTGCCGTTGTCGACGATCAGAAAATGATCGACGCCCAAGGCGCGATAGTGACGAAAGAACCAGGGCAGGCGGATGATTTCATTGCGCAAGGTGACAAAGGCCAATATGTCACCCCGCTGGATTCGGGATGTCTGATCCTTCTGGCGGGTCAACTGATGTCGGCTGCGCAGCGACCTCCAGAGCAGCCGCCGGCGTTTCCAGCGCAACCTGTACTTCCGTGCCCATCCGATCCGGGGAAGTGTCAAAGCAGAGCTGGATGTCACCGGGTCCTCATTTTTCGTAGTGGCCGTTCTGGTGCCAGCGCCAGGCATCTGCGATCATCGTCTCTAACGTAGATCTTTTTGGCTTCCATCCCAGTTCATTTTCAGCCCGCACAGAACCAGATACCAGCTTGGTGCAATCTCCTGCCCGACGAGGGCCCACTGTATACGGCACGGGACGGTTGGTGACGGACCTGGATTGCTCGATCACCTCAAGAACGGAAAACCCGGACCCGGTGCCCAGATTGAAGACACGGCTGCCTTTGCCCTGTTCCAGCCAGCCCAGCCCCAGAATATGCGCATCTACCAGATCGCAAACATGTACATAATCGCGGATACAGGTGCCGTCGGGCGTATCATAATCTGTGCCAAAGACGGTCAGACCGTCCCGCTTGCCGTCAATCGCGTCCAACATCAGCGGGATCAGATGGGTTTCGGGGCGGTGAAACTCGCCCACGTCTCCTTCGGGGTCTGCACCTGCAACGTTGAAATACCGGAAGATGACATGGCGCAGCCCATGAGCCGCCTCGAAATCCTTGAGGATATCTTCGATCGCGCGTTTTGATGCCCCGTAGGCGTTCAGAGGATACTGCGCCGTGGATTCATCAAGAACCACATTGTCGTGCTCGCCATACGTTGCACATGTGGACGAAAATACGAAATCCAGACAGCCGGCCTCGACGGCTGCTTCAATCAGAGTCAGCGAGCCCGTGACATTGTTCGACCAATACACGCCGGGCTGGCGCATGGCATCGCCAACCTGGCTGAGCGCCGCGAAATGCATCACCGCATCTGGCTTGTGTTTCGCGAACACCTCATCCAGGCGGTCCCGGTCCAAAAGGTCGCCCTGTTCAAAAGGGCCAAATTGCACCGCATCCTGCCAACCCGTGATCAGGTTGTCGTAGGTCACAGGGAGGTAACCTGCCTGCGCAAGCGCCTTGCAGGCATGTGAGCCGATATACCCGGCACCACCGGTGACAAGAATTGTCTTCATGGCATATCCATTGGGGCTGGTTGAGGCACAGTTTCTACAGGGGCGCCGTCAGAGTCATAGGGAAAAGACGTCACTCCAGCCCCATGGCTGCCATCATCTCTTCGATCTTGGGCACGTCCTGCGGGTTGTTCAGCTCCCAGAACTGACGGCCCCTTGCCTCGACCTCGACGCACAGAACCTTGCGCCCGTTTTCCATGAACCTGAGCTGTTCCAGGCCTTCCAGCTGTTCCAGAGGCCCGGTTGGCCAGCCCGGATACGCCGCAAGGGCGTCGGGCCGATAGGCGTAAACGCCGACATGGTGAAACACGGGTGTCGCTTCATCGCCGGCGTATGTCTGCGACGTGAAGGGGACGACCTCTTTCGAGAAGTACATCGCACTGTGATCGCGTCCGAACACTGCCGTCGTGCCACCTACACGGCCATGCTTGCGGTCGTTCAGCAGACTGTTCAACGCACTACCGTCACAGCGCAGGACAGGGGTCGCAACACCGGCATCCGGGGCGGCGCGCAGGCCGGAAACCAGATCTTCGACAAACCAATGCGGGGTCAGCGGAGCGTCGCCTTGCAGGTTGACGATGATTTCATACCCGCCACCCAGAACCTCATGCGCCTCGGCGCATCGTTCGGTGCCGTTCTGACAGTTTTCCGAGGTCATCACGACCTCGGCCCCAAAGCCCTCGGACACGTCGCGAATGCGCTCATCATCCGTCGCAACAACAACGCGATCGACACCCGAGACTGACATGGCTGCACGCCAGGACCGTTCGATCAGTGTCATGGATGCGCCTTTTGCGCCGGTCAGGGGAACCAGTGGCTTGCCGGGATAGCGGGTCGAGGCGTAACGGGCGGGAATGGCAATCAGAACGGACATCAGGCTTCCTTCAGTTCAACACCCGGAGCGTAAGCAATAAAGAACGGATTTGCATAGCCATCCTTGCCATAAACCAACGGAGTATGGTCGTCAAAACGCACAACCTGGCCACCGGCTCCGGCCAGTACCGCGTGGCCTGCCGCCGTATCCCATTCCATCGTGCGCCCGACGCGCGGATAGATATCCGCTTCGCCCGTGGCAACCAGACAGAACTTGAGCGACGAACCCGCGCTTTTGCTGTCCTTCACATGATATTTGTTGATGTAGTCCTCGGTGGCCTGATCCCTGTGGGACTTCGACGCCACGACCAAAAGCCCGGAATTATCCGGTTCAGAGACTGATATGGGCGTCAAAGGACCGGTCTCGTTTTTGTCGAAAGCGCCCGTTTCCTCGACCGCGCGGCCATCAGCCAACGTGAAGAACATACGACCCCGCGCCGGGGCATAGACCACTCCCCGGGTTGGCACTCCGTTTTCGACAAGCGCGATGTTGACGGTAAAGTCGCCGCGACGGTTGATGAATTCCTTGGTGCCGTCCAGCGGATCAACAATGAGGAAAGTATCGCCTTTTTCCGAATGCGAAGCGGCCTGTTCTTCGGTGATCAGAAGAATAACCGGGAATGCCGCACGCAAGCCTGCCGAAATCAATGCGTCAGCGGCTTCGTCTGCCTCGGTCACAGGGCTGGAGTCGGATTTGACTTTGACATCGAAATCATCCGCCTCGTAGATTTCCATGATCTTGTCGCCTGCCTCCAGAGCCAGTCGCCGGATGACGGGAATAAGCGCATCGTAGGTCACAAAAAAGCTCCGTTCCTGTGGTTTGTTGATCCAAAATCGCGATCGACTTATGATGCGGCGGTTACGGAACGGCAAGATATTCATGCCAGTTTAGAGGCGACGAAGCAGAAAAGACCCTTTGAATGTTCTATTTCAAGCGCAACCAAACGCTGCTGGGCGGCGCTTTCACGACGGCTGAGCTGGTATTCCATGCCACCGTGCGAAAGGTGCGCTCGCAACATCCGAATGCAATAGTCGCCATCCTGATCAATGTTTTGCAGCTTGTGGTGATGGGAACCACTTTCTACCTGCTCATGTCACTGATGGGCCGAGGCGGAATTCCAAAGATCAGGGGCGAATTTCTGCTGTATGTTCTGTCCGGCGTGTTCCCCTTCATGCTGCACATCCAGTCAATAGGCGCGATTTCAGGGGTTGGGTCCGCGAACAATCCGATGATGCTCCATTCGCCGATGAATGTGATGGTGACGATCCTGTCTGCGGCGCTCGGTATTCTTTACAAGCAACTGCTGGCTATGTTCGTGATCCTGTTCATCTACAGCGTCGCGGTCGCCCCGATCGAGGTGCAGGATCCCGGCGGTGCTTTCGCAATGCTGATATTGGCCTGGTTTACCGGATGCGCCGTGGGTTTGGTGTTCATGGCGATGAAACCCTGGTTTCCGACGACTGTGGGAATGCTCACCAATATCTACCGTCGCCTGAACATGGTGTTTTCGGGAAAGATGTTCGTCGCAAACACGCTGGGCGGCGGATTGCTGATGATGTTCGCCTGGAACCCGCTGTTTCATATTATCGACCAGTGCCGGGGCTTCATCTTCCGAAACTACTTTCCGCGAAACACAAGTTGGGAATACGCGCTATGGGTCGGGATAGCTTTGTTAATGATCGGTTTGATGGCTGAGTTTTTCACGCGCCAGCATGTTTCACAAAGCTGGAACGCGCGCCGCTAACATGCGACCCGCAGCGTCAAGTTGATCCGTCCGCCTTTTGGCAACAGCCGGGATGATCCGTATCTGATCCGGTCGACTCCGTGATAGGCCAATCGTGCCGGGCCGCCCATCACTACCACGTCGCCCGAGCCGAGCCAGATCGACTCGGTCTTGCCGCCACGGGTCGTATTGCCAATTCGGAACAGGGCGTCATCGCCCAGGGAAACCGACAGAACGGGCCAGGAAAAATCTGCCTCGTCCTTGTCCTGATGCAGGCCCATTTTGGCGCCTTCCCCGTAGTAGTTGATCAAACAGCAATCCGGCGCGCGCTCGGTGCTGACCAGATCGTGCCAGATACCAAGAATGACCGGGGGGATTTCAGGCCAGACCCCGCCTTTCGGGTGCTTGTCCTGATAGCGATAGCCTGCCTTGTCGGTCACCCATCCCAGATCCCCGGCCGAGGTCATTCTTACCGACATCTCTTTGCCCGAAGGCGTGACGGGTCGAAACAAGGGTGCCGCTTTCAGAATCGGTCGAAGGGCCGCGATCAGCCGTGCCTGGGCAGCAGGGTCAATATAGCCTTTCCTGATTTCGAACCCTCGCAAGACAACTCGCGTCATTCCGGAAACCCCAAACCTTTCCAATTTCTTGCCAAAAAAGACCTCAAATTCCCGAAAACCTGCACTCTACGGTGCTTGCAGGCCTCTTGCCTCGCCCTTATATACGCCGAGACGTGCGATGGTAGTGCTGTCGCGCACATCAGATCGGGGGTGGGATGCCATAAAGGGTCCGACCCTCGGGACATCGCCTTGAAGAGAAAGGGATTGCAAAAATGGGAAAAGTAATCGGGATTGACCTGGGAACCACGAACTCCTGCGTGGCCATCATGGAAGGCTCGCAGCCGAAGGTCATCGAAAACGCCGAAGGGGCGCGGACCACGCCTTCGATCGTCGCCTTCACCGAAGATGAGCGACTGGTCGGTCAGCCTGCAAAACGTCAGGCGGTCACCAACCCCGACAACACGATTTTTGGCGTCAAACGTCTGATCGGTCGTCGCGTGGATGATGCAGAAGTCGAAAAAGACAAGAAAATGGTGCCGTATTCCATCGTGAACGGCGGCAATGGTGATGCGTGGGTTGAAGCCCGCGGTGAAAAGTATTCCCCGAGCCAGATCTCGGCCTTCACTCTGGGCAAGATGAAGGAAACCGCCGAAAGCTATCTGGGCGAAGATGTCACGCAGGCGGTTATCACCGTTCCGGCATATTTCAACGACGCCCAGCGTCAGGCCACCAAAGACGCCGGTAAAATCGCCGGTCTGGAAGTGCTGCGGATCATCAACGAACCGACAGCGGCTGCGCTGGCCTATGGTCTGGACAAAGAAGAAACCCAAACCATCGCGGTTTATGACCTGGGTGGTGGTACCTTCGACGTGACCATTTTGGAAATCGACGACGGCCTGTTCGAGGTTAAGTCGACCAACGGCGACACCTTCCTGGGTGGTGAAGACTTTGACATGCGCATCGTCAACTACTTGGCGGATGAGTTCAAAAAGGAACACGGTGTCGATCTGTCTCAGGACAAGATGGCCCTGCAGCGTCTGAAAGAAGCCGCTGAAAAAGCCAAGATCGAACTGTCCTCGACCTCGCAGACCGAGATCAACCAGCCCTTCATCTCGATGGGCGCCAACGGTCAGCCGTTGCACATGGTCATGAAACTGACCCGTGCCAAGCTGGAATCGCTGGTGTCGGACCTGATCAAGAAGTCGCTGAAACCGTGCCAGGCCGCTCTGAAAGACGCGGGTCTGTCGGCTGCTGACGTGGACGAAGTTGTTCTGGTCGGTGGTATGACCCGGATGCCGAAAGTGATCGAAGAGGTCACCAAATTCTTCGGCAAAGAGCCGCACAAGGGCGTGAACCCGGACGAAGTGGTTGCCATGGGCGCCGCCATTCAGGCCGGTGTTCTTCAGGGCGACGTCAAAGACGTGGTTCTGCTGGACGTGACCCCGCTGTCGCTGGGTATCGAAACGCTGGGTGGCGTGTTCACCCGCCTGATCGACCGCAACACCACGATCCCGACCAAGAAGTCTCAGGTCTTCTCGACCGCCGAGGACAACCAGAACGCCGTGACCATCCGCGTGTTCCAGGGTGAGCGTGAAATGGCTGCGGACAACAAGATCCTCGGTCAGTTCAACCTTGAAGACATCCCGCCGGCACCGCGCGGCATGCCTCAGATCGAGGTGACTTTTGATATCGACGCCAACGGCATCGTCTCGGTTTCGGCCAAAGACAAAGGCACTGGCAAAGAACAGAAGATCACCATCCAGGCATCGGGCGGGCTGTCCGATGAGGATATCGAAAAGATGGTCAAGGACGCCGAAGAGAACGCGGAAGCCGATAAGGAACGCCGCGAGCTGATCGAGGCGAAGAACCAGGCGGAAAGCCTCATTCATTCGACCGAAAAGTCGATGGAAGAGCATTCCGACAAGGTCGACCCGACCACGATCGAAGCCATCGAGTTGGCGATCGCCGCGCTGAAGGACGAGCTGGAAACCGAAAATGCCGACAAGATCAAGTCGGGCATCCAGAACGTCACCGAAGCCGCGATGAAGTTGGGCGAAGCCATCTATAAGGCGCAAGCCGAAGAAGGCGAAGAGGAACCTGCTGCCGCAGACGCTGCACCAGGCGACGATGACATCGTTGACGCCGAGTTCGAAGACCTCGACGACGACAAGCGTAAGTAACGGGTAACCGGGCCAGTATGGGCCGGTCCGGATGCCGGGCCGGCCTATTTACGTTGAGGCGGAAGGAAACACTGATGTCAAAACGCGACTATTACGAAGTGCTCGGCGTGTCCAAGGGCGCTTCGGCGGATGAGATCAAGAAGGGTTTTCGTAGGAAAGCCAAAGAGCTGCACCCAGACCGCAACAAGGACAACCCGGATGCCGAGGCGCAGTTCAAGGAAGCCAACGAGGCTTACGACGTGCTGCGCGATGCCGAAAAGAAGGCGGCTTACGATCGCTTTGGCCATGCTGCATTTGAAAACGGCATGGGCGGCGGTGGCCGCCCCGGTGGCGGCTTTGGCGGTCAAGGCGACTTCTCCAGTGCATTTTCGGATGTATTTGACGACCTGTTCGGTGATTTCATGGGTGGTCAAAGGGGCGGCGGCGGACGTCGCGCCGCGCGCGGCTCGGACCTGCGCTACAACCTGCGTGTGACGCTGGAACAAGCCTACTCGGGCCTGCAAAAAACCATCAACGTGCCAACGGCCGTGGCGTGTTCGTCCTGCGAAGGTACCGGGGCTGAAGGTGGCGTTGAACCCACATCCTGCCCCACCTGTTCGGGCATGGGGAAAGTGCGGGCACAACAGGGCTTCTTTACGGTGGAACGGACTTGCCCGACCTGTTCGGGATTGGGTCAGATCATCAAGAACCCCTGTAAATCTTGTCAGGGGGCCGGCAGGGTCGAAAAAGACCGCGCTTTGTCGGTGAACATTCCTGCCGGTGTCGAAACCGGTACGCGAATTCGTCTGGCAGGCGAAGGTGAGGCGGGAATGCGCGGCGGCCCTCCGGGCGATCTGTATATTTTCGTCGAAGTGGCCGAGCACAAACTGTTCGAACGCGACAGCGTAAACCTCTACTGCCGCGTGCCGGTCAGCATGGCCAAGGCGGCGCTGGGCGGATCGATCGAGGTTCCGACCATTGATGGCGGTCGCGGCCGTGTTCAGATTCCGGCCGGAAGCCAGTCGGGTCGGCAAATGCGCCTGCGCGGCAAAGGCATGCCTGCGTTGCGCGGCGGTGGTGTTGGTGACATGTTCATTGAACTGGCCGTGGAAACCCCGGTCAACCTGACCAGCCGCCAGAAAGAACTTCTGCGCGAGTTTGATGATCTGGGTGAAGACAACCATCCGGAATCAAAAAGCTTTTTTTCGTCCGTCAAGTCTTTCTGGGATGGCATGAAAGGCTGAACGACCATGAACGGGGGCTCTGCCCCCGCCGCCCTTTGGGCGACTCCCCCGGGATATTTTCAGCCAGATGAAGCAAGGGACCCTGTATTCATCTGGCGAAAAATATCCCGGAGCGCGAGGCAGAGCCTCGCATGTCACTGTCCTAAACATGCAGTTTTGGCCTTAGCAGAAAGCTGAAAGTGGCAATACATCTGGAAAATTGAGTCTTGATTCCGGCCTTCGACCCTGAGATTGTCCGCTTCAACCGTTGGGGTGCCCTTTGACAGGGCTGAGAGACGCAACCGCGTTAACCCATCGAACCTGATCCGGGCAATTCCGGCGTAGGGAACGGTCTCTTGAACACAGACGTTTTCTCTACTCCGTTGCCCATAGAAGATGGAGCAACGACATGGTGGCAATTGCCCTGACCATAGCAGGATCCGACAGTGGCGGCGGCGCGGGCATTCAGGCTGACCTTAAGGCAATGTCGGCGCTGGGTGTTTTTGGCGCAAGTGTCATCACCGCCGTTACCGCGCAGAACACGCAAGCTGTCACCGCTGTGCATGGAATTCCGCTGGATGTGATTTCCGCCCAAATCGACGCGGTTCTGAACGATCTTGACGTCAGGGCCGTTAAAATCGGCATGCTTGGGACACCGGAGATCATTCATACGGTCGCCAGGGGCCTGGCGGCGTTCGACGGTCCCGTGGTTCTTGATCCGGTTATGATTGCAAAATCCGGCGACGCTCTGTTGGAGCAAGAGGCGGTCCGGACGCTGCGCGATGTGTTGTTGCCAGCGGCGACTGTTCTTACGCCGAATCTGCCTGAGGCGGCGTGCCTGCTGAACATGCCAGCGGCAGAAACGCGTGAGCTGATGGCTGAACAGGGCCGGGCATTGTGCGCCTTGGGTGCGGGTGCAGTCGTGATGAAAGGCGGACACGGGTCAGGTGATATCTGCCACGATTTGCTGATCGATCCGTCGGGTGTCATGGCCGAGTTTCAGGCCCCACGTCAGGATACGAAAAACACCCATGGAACAGGATGCACCCTGTCGTCATCCATCACCGCCGGTTTGGCCAGGGGGCTGACCCTGAAGGACGCGGTTGCGCAGGCGCATGACTATCTGCAAGGGGCCATCGCGCGCGCGGATGAGTTGAATGTCGGCGCTGGGCACGGGCCGGTGCATCATTTCCACCGGGTTTGGCCCTCGTGACGCTTTGGTCTGTCATAGGGGCAGGGGTTGCCGGTCTTGCCGTTGCCAGCGAACTGGTGTCGCGCGGTGCAAGAGTGCAGATATTCGACCCCGGCGGGCCACCGGGCCCGCATGGGTGTTCATGGTGGGCCGGAGGAATGCTGGCACCTTGGTGCGAATATGAAAACGCGGAAGAATCGGTGTTGCGTCTGGGGCAGTCCGCGATGGAATGGTGGGCCCAACGCACCAAAGTGACCCGGCGGGGAACGCTTGTTGTCGCAAGTGCCCGTGATGTGCCGGACCTGCGCCGATTTGCGCGTCGAACAAAAGAGTTCACCAAGGTCGAACGGGCAGAAATATCTGAATTAGAGCCTGATCTGACGGGGTTTGGCCAAGGCCTGTTCTTCGAACGCGAAGCCCATGTTGATCCGCGTCAGGCGCTGCAAGATCTGTATCGTCAACTGCAAAGCCAGGGCGTCGTGTTCCACCGGAAGCTGGCGCCCGCCCAGTTGGAGAATGCAATTGACTGCCGTGGCCTTCACGCCCGCGAATACCTACATGATCTGCGCGGCGTGAAGGGTGAGATGCTGGTCATACGATGCCCTGACGTGGAGCTGACGCGCCCGGTTCGTTTGCTGCACCCGCGGATGCCGCTTTATATCGTTCCGCGCGGCGGCGGCGTCTACATGTTGGGTGCGACCATGATCGAATCCGAGGATAGCAGCCGCATTACCGCCCGTTCGATGCTGGAATTGCTCAGCGCGGCCTATGCCGTGAACCCGGCTTTTGGTGAAGCCGAAGTGTTGGAGATAGGCGTCGATCTGCGCCCCGCCTTTCCCGACAACTTACCGCGCATCCGGCGTTTGGGCCGCACGATCTATGCCAACGGGCTTTATCGCCACGGATATCTGTTGGCACCGGCGCTGGCGCGGGGTGTTGCGGATCTGGCGCTGAACAACACACATTCGGAGATGGTAGATGAAGATCGTGCTTAACGGCGAGACGCGCGAGGTGCGCGCCGAAACCCTGTCGGAATTGTTGGACGAATGCGGTTTCTCGGGCCGTGTGGCCACCGCCGTGAACGAAGAATTCGTACCCTCAAGCCTGCGCGTCGCTCACAAGCTGGCCGAAGGTGACCGGGTCGAGGTCGTCGCACCGATGCAGGGGGGCTGAAGATGAAAACGTTTTACGGCACTGAACTGCCCAACTCACTGATGCTGGGCACGGCGCAATATCCAAGCCCGGCCATTCTGGAACAGGCGTTTCGCGAAAGCGGTGCAGGCGTTGCCACTGTATCCTTGCGGCGTGAAGCGGGTGCAGGCCAGACCTTTTGGAACATGATCCGCGAATTGGGAGTTCTGATCCTGCCCAATACGGCCGGTTGCCATACGGTGAAAGAGGCCGTGACGACCGCCCATATGGCCCGCGAAGTGTTCGAGACCCGATGGATCAAGCTGGAACTCATCGGACATACGGACAGTCTGCAACCGGACGTTTTCCAACTGGTAGAAGCCGCCCGCATTCTGACCGAGGATGGGTTCGAGGTGTTTCCCTACACCACCGATGACCTGATCGTGGGCGAACGCCTGTTGGAAGCGGGATGCGAGGTGCTGATGCCCTGGGGCGCACCGATCGGGTCAGGACGCGGGCTGAACAACGAATACGCCCTGCGTGCGATGCGGGCCGAATTTCCTGACATTCCCCTGGTGGTGGATGCCGGTATCGGCTTGCCCAGCCACGCGGCCCGCGCGATGGAGCTGGGCTTTGACGCGGTTCTGCTCAACACCGCTGTGGCCCGTGCCGGAGATCCGGTTCTGATGGCCAAGGCGATGGCGCAGGCAACCCTTGCCGGGCAATTGGCCCATCAGGCCGACCCGATCGAGCCGCGCGACATGGCGGAACCTTCTACTCCTGTTGTTGGAAAGGCCTTCCTGTCATGAAGCTGGACCGTTTCTATCCGATCTTTGATCACTCGGACTGGCTGCGGCGGATGTTGCCGCTGGGTGTCAAGCTGGTGCAGCTGCGCATAAAGGATCAGCCAGACGATGTGGTGCGCGACCAGATCGCAGTCTCACGCGAATTGTGCCGCGACCATGGGGCGGTTCTGGTGATCAATGACTATTGGCAACACGCGATCGATCTGGGCTGCGACTGGATCCATCTGGGGCAGGAAGATCTGGACGACGCCGACCTGAAAGCCATCCGAAAAGCGGGTCTGAAACTGGGCGTTTCCACCCATGACGACGATGAGCTTGAGCGTGTGCTGGCCATGGATCCCGATTACGTGGCACTGGGCCCGGTCTACCCCACCATCCTGAAAAAGATGAAATGGCATGAGCAGGGCCTGCCCCGCGTAACGGAATGGAAGGCGCGGGTTGGTGATATTCCCTTGGTCGGTATTGGGGGCATGAGTGTCGAGCGCGCAGCCGGTGTGCTGAAGGCCGGGGCGGACATTGTCTCGGCAGTCACGGATATCACCCTGAACCCCGACCCCGAAGAACGGGTGCGCGCGTGGATCGAGGTCACACGATGAGTCGATATGCCCGCCAGACGCTTTTGCCCGAAGTCGGGGCAGAGGGGCAGGTACGCTTGTCGGCGGCCCGTGTTCTGGTCGTCGGCGCTGGCGGTCTGGCTGCACCGGTTCTGCCACTTTTGACAGGGGCCGGGGTGGGGCGGATCACGGTCATGGACGGGGATACCGTCGATCTGTCGAACCTGCACCGTCAAACGTTTTTCTCCGAGGCCGATTGCGGGCAACCCAAGGCAGAAACCGCCGCCGCCCGTTGCCGCGCGCTGAATGATGAAACTGATGTCATTGGCCTGAATCAGGCTCTGACCAGTGAAAATGCACCCGGTTCGGTGTCGCAAGCCGATATCATTCTGGATTGTGCCGACAGCTACGCAGCCAGCTACATCCTGTCGGACACGTGTCTGGCGCAGGGCAAACCTTTGATCAGCGCCTCGGTGCTGGGGCTTTCGGGTTATGTGGGCGGTTTCTGCGGCGGGGGCCCATCGCTGCGCGCTGTATTTCCCGATGCACCGGACAGCGGCGCCAGCTGCGCCACTGCGGGGGTTTTGGGCCCCGTGGTTGGCGTGATCGGGGCGATGCAGGCGCAGATGGCGCTCAGCTTGATCCTTGGACTTGATCCCTCACCCCTTGGGCAGTTGGTTCAATATGACGCAAGAACCCTGCGCAGCACCGGGTTTCGCTTTGATGACGCACCCGAGCCCGGCAACTGCTTTCGCTTTCTGTCCGCAAGCCAGCTGAAGGGCACGGATCAGATCATCGAGCTGCGCAGTTCGCAGGAAGCCCCTGTTCCCATCCATTCGAACGCGACGCGCATTTCGCCGGATAATTTGCGCGAAATAGACCCTAATGGCGGAAAAAGGCTGGCTCTTTGCTGTGCCACCGGTTTGCGGGCATGGCGTGCCGCAGAACAAATTCAACCAGATTGGCCGGGCGAGATTGTCCTCGTCGCGGCCTCAACCTCGTGAAGAAAAGGGAAACGCGAGATATGAAAAAGCTGATGACAGCCATCGCCCTTCTGGCCGCCGCGCCGGCATGGGCCGAAGACAAAATGACCGTCCTGCTGGACTGGTTCATCAACCCTGACCATGGTCCTATCATCGTGGCGCAGGAAAACGGCTATTTTGCTGAACAAGGGCTTGAGGTCGAGATCGTTCCGCCCGCCGACCCGTCCGCCCCGCCCCGTTTGGTGGCTGCCGGCCAAGCCGACCTGGCGGTGTCTTACCAGCCGCAATTGCACTTGCAGATTCACGAGGGCCTGCCTCTGAAGCGTGTCGGCACATTGGTTGCGACGCCGTTGAACTGTCTTCTGGTGCTGGAAGACGGGCCGATCAAGTCGCCTGCTGACCTCAAGGGTAAAAAAATCGGCTTCTCGGTCGCGGGGGTCGAAGAAGCCATCCTTGGCACCGTTCTGGGCAAATACGATGTTGCGCTGGGCGATGTCGAGCTGATCAATGTCAACTTTTCCCTCTCGCCGTCGCTGATGACCGGTCAGGTGGACGCGGTGATTGGCGCTTATCGCAACTTCGAACTGAACCAGATGGATATCGAAGGTCGTCCCGGCACCTGCTTCTATATCGAGGAAGAGGGCGTTCCGTCTTATGATGAACTGATCTATGTCGCCAATCCGGAAACGATGGACAAGGACAAGATCGCCCGGTTCCTCGCCGCGACTGAAAAAGCGACCCAATTTATCGTCAATAATCCGGAAAAAAGCTGGGAAATCTTCGCGGCGACCTCGCCTGAACTTCAGGACGAGCTGAATGCCCGCGCCTGGGTCGATACACTGCCGCGCTTTGCGCTGCGTCCGGCAGGTTTTGATGCCGGTCGTTATGCCCGGTTCGAAACCTTCCTGAACGAAAGCGGGATGATCGACAGCGTCCTTCCGGTCAGTGACATCACCATCGACGTGACCGCGCAATGAGCAATTATGGCAAAGCCTTTGCGCTGATGCGCGATGCTGCGGCGGATCCGTGGCGGGATTACACCCGCCACGCCTTCGTAGAGGGTATGAAAGACGGAACGCTGCCACGCGAGGCGTTTCTGCACTATCTGCGGCAGGATTATGTGTTTCTGATCCACTTCTCACGTGCCTGGGCGCTGGCCGTGGTGAAATCAGAAACGCATGAAGAAATGCTTGCCGCATCGCGAACTGTGAACGGTTTGATCAGCGAAGAGATGAAACTGCATATCGGTATCTGCGCGGCGGAAGGTATCTCGCAGGCAGAGTTGTTTGCCACGCCAGAGCGACACGAGAATCTGGCCTATACCCGGTTTGTCCTGGAAGCAGGCTACAGCGGAGATCTTCTGGACCTGCTGGCGGCCCTTGTTCCTTGCGTCATGGGGTATGGTGAGATCGGTACGCGCCTGTCCGCCGAGGCAACGTCCGAGACATATCGCGGCTGGATCGACACTTATGCCGGCGAAGATTACCAAGCCGCATGTGTGGCGGTTGGCGAGTTGCTGGATCAGGCTCTAACAAGACGTATTGGGGCTGATTTCCAAGGTTCGCCACGCTGGGATCGACTGTGCCAGACCTTCCGCAAGGCGACAGAGCTTGAAGTCGACTTCTGGCAGATGGGTTTGACGCCATGACACCTGCGCCCGAACTGACCATCAACGGCACTGCCACGATCGACGGCGCGACCCTGTTTGCGCCATTGTCCCTGACCCTAGGGGCCGGGGCGTGGACATGCCTGCTGGGCGGTTCGGGCGTGGGAAAAACCACGGTTCTGAGGTTGATTGCGGGGCTCGAGACCGGGGCTGTCTTCGCCGGGCGGATCACGGCCAGTGATGGCTTGCCTGTGGCTGAGCGTGTCGCATACATGGCGCAGGATGATCTTCTTTTGCCTTGGGCAACTGTCGCGCAGAATGTCTCGCTGGGTGCGCGTCTGCGCGGGGAAAACGTTGATCTTGATCGACGTGACCGCCTGATCAAGCGTATGCGGTTGCAGGATCACATGAACAAGAAGCCCAATGCGTTGTCCGGCGGGCAACGTCAGCGTGTCGCCCTGGCCCGGACACTGATGGAAGATCGCCCCGTTGTTTTGCTGGACGAGCCCTTTTCGGCCCTTGATGCCCGCACCCGCGCTGACATGCAGGATCTGGCCGCCGAAGCATTGCACGGTCGCACCGTCCTTCTTGTGACCCATGATCCCGCAGAGGCCGCGCGACTGGGGCAATCCATCGTGGTGATGACCGAACACGGATTGACGCAGTGCGAACCGCCCCGGGCCCAGGCCCCGCGCCGCGTGGATGATTTGGAGACATTGGAAACCCAGGGTGCCTTGCTGCGTCTTCTCCGCGAGGGCGTGGCATGAAGTATTTTTCTGCACTGGCCGCAACTTTGTTTGCCTTGCTGATCTGGCAGGGCATCGTGACCCTGACCGGGTTGCCGAAGTTCATCCTGCCCGGACCCGCCGTCGTGGCCGAAACCTGGTGGCAGAACCGCTGGGTGATCGCCGAGCATACCTGGATCACAGCGATCGAAGTGGTGATCGGTCTGGCATGCGGAACGCTGCTGGGTGTCGTTACTGCGTTGCAACTGGCGAATTCGCGGGCGGCGCGGGTCCTGGTGCAGCCGATGCTCGTGTTCACGCAGGCTCTGCCGGTATTCGCATTGGCGCCGTTGCTAACGCTATGGCTGGGCTATGGGCTGTGGTCCAAGGTCGCCATGGCGGTGTTGATCATCTATTTCCCGATCACCTCATCCTTTTTTGACGGGCTTATGCGCACCCCGTCGGGGTATCTGGATCTGGCCCGAACGATGCAGGCCAGCAAGCGCGCCGTATTGTGGCATATCCGTATTCCGGCCGCTCTGCCGTCGCTGGCGTCGGGGATGCGGCTGGCGGCGGTCTATGCCCCGATCGGAGCGGTGATCGGCGAATGGGTCGGCTCGTCGCAGGGGCTGGGCTATCTGATGCTGCTGGCCAATGGACGTGCCAAGACCGATCTCATGTTTGCCGCGATGCTGACCCTGGGCGTATTCTCGATCCTTCTGCACATGATTGTCCGCCGGGCCACGGCACGCATGGCGGGTGAGGTGCGTTAACCAATCAGAAACCGATTCTGGGTCAGGGTGCGCCCATGACACAGGACGCCTTTGCCGAAGCCCCGATGCTGTTTGATACGGACGAAGCGCCGGCGCAGCCGCTGCCCTCTGGCCGGTTACCCTCCTACATAAAAGACCACCGCAAGCGGCTGCGCGAACGGTTCAGGACCGGCGGATCGGCGGCGATGCCGGATTACGAACTGCTTGAACTGGTCCTGTTCCGATCCATTCCCCGTCAGGATGTGAAGCCACTGGCACGGGCATTGATGGACACTTTTGGTGATTTCAATCGTGTCCTGACCGCGCCCGAGGAACGGCTGCGCCAGATCAAGGGCGTTGGCGATACCGTGGTTACCGACCTGAAAATTCTTGAGGCCTGCGCCCACAGGATGGCCCGCGCCCGGGTGATGCAGCGGCATGTGATCTCGGGATGGGATGCGCTACTGGATTATTGCCACACCACCATGGCGCATCGTGAGATCGAACAGTTTCGCGTGTTCTATCTGGATCGCAAGAACGTAATGATCGCGGATGAGGAACAGGCCAAAGGCACCGTGGATCACGTGCCGGTTTACCCGCGCGAGGTTGCCAAACGAGCGCTGGAACTGAATGCCTCGGCCCTGATTCTGGTGCACAACCACCCGTCGGGTGATCCGACGCCCTCGCAGTCGGATATCGACATGACCAACCGTATTCAGGATGCCTGTGCGGCCTTGGGCCTGACCCTGCACGACCACCTGATCATTGGAAAATCGACCGAGTTGAGCTTTCGGTCCGAAGGGTATCTGTGAGCTTCACTGCACCCAGATTTCAACCCGGCGGTTGACCTTGCGGCCCCATTCGGTGTCGTCACAGGCCATCGGCATTGCTTCGCCAAACCCTTCCGCGACCACCTCGATACTGTCTGATATCGATGTCTCGGCTGCGGCCAGAACCGCGTTTCGTACCGTCTGTGCACGTCGCAGGGCAATGCGGGCGTTGGCGGCGGCCCCGCCATCCCCGTCGCTGAAACCGGCAAACACCAGCTTGCGCGCCTTCAATGTGCCGGCGTCAAGCATATGTGCCAGTTGCTGAATATTGGAACGTGACTGCGCATCCGGACGGGATGATCCGGGCTCGAACCGAACCGACAGGGACAGCCGTGACAGCGGGCGCAGGGTTTCGATCATGCGCTGAAGCTCATCCAGCCCAACTTCGGGCCCTCCGGTGGCGATGGCATTGGCAAGCCGGTCGCCCTGTACGCCAACCGGCAAGGTTTCAGGCGATTGATCCACATAACCTGCGTCACGAATGGCCATCTGGGCCCCGGGGCTTAGGCTAAAGGCCAGAAATTGCCGTGCAATCCGCGGCAGGCGGCGTTCGGGCAGATACAGAAACATCGGCATGTTCAACGGATAATCTTCGGTCTTGATCGATTGACGGGTGGCGGCCAGCGGATGCCCACACCCTCCGGTCAACGGCAGGGCTCGGGTATTGTCGGCTGTCGCTTTGCTGGCGATTCCGATGGAAAACGGGTCCTTTGCCACGGCCTTGGCCAGATCGCTCGTTCGAATATGACGGATTGCGGTATCGGTCAGTTCCACGCCAGCGGTCTTCAATACCTGATCCTCGACAGCCTGCGCCAGCCCCGATCCCGGATCCGGCACATGCAATGCGATCGGAGCATCCGGCCCGCCCAGGTCCACCCAGTTCTTCACTTCACCTGACAGAATGCGGGCCAAGTCGGCCAACGAAATCTGACGCATCACACTATCGGATGCCACCACCGGAACCATGGCGTCCAATGCAACAACCCTGGATCGCCGGGCCCGTTTCAAATCACCCAGCCCCGCGGCATCGGCTGCATCCCGCTCTGCCTCGCGTACTTCGCGCAGGGCCATCACGATATCTGTCTGATTCCCGATCAACTTGGCGAAGCCGCGATCCGTGGTCCCGACGTCAAAGTAGAACCGCGCCAACGGGGCGTCACGGCCTGACTGAAAAAGCTCATAGACGAAGGTGTCAGAATCCACGCGGGCAGGCGTTGCGGTCAAGCCTTCCTGCTGCGCAAACCCGATGATCAGGGCGGGCAGGACCGTTTCGGCCATGACAGACGATCCGGAAAATCGCAACTCGGCTACGAAATCCGTCAGGCTGGGGCACGCAGGTCCGTCGCAGGTGACGCCCGAGCCATCAACGGTCAACTCACCGAACTGCGTATCAACGCGGTAAAATTCGCCGTCGAAGCCCAGCAGGTTGCCTGTTACTTCGACCTTGCCGTCATGAGACGTCAGTGTGATGTCTTGCGCCATTGCACAGGTCGCACCTGCAACGGTAAACAGCGCGGTCACAGCCGCACGAAAGAAAGTCATAAGAGAGTCGAGCCTGCCTGCGGATTACTTTGCCGCGATTGTCAGGTCTGAGAGCAGATTATTCAACACCAGAAACTCACCGGCCTGTGAACAATCCGGCAGGGTCAGGGACATGTCGCGCGACCGCAGGCGGCTATCTGACAGAAGTTCCAGCGCCTGCACATTCAGCGTTTGCCCGCAGTTGGATTCGGTCACTTCGGCTTCGACCGTCAGGTCGATGCTGCCGGACCGATCCGACGCGCCCGTCGGAAAGGAATATACTTCGATATTCTTGGCACGACCCAGACCCGTCTGGCCCAGGCGCAGAACCTCTCCTGCGCCATTTGCCGAGGAATCATTCCACACATGGCCGCTGTTGCCATAGCTTGCCCCGAATTCCAGCGCGTGAATCTGCAACTCGGTATCACCCTGCCATTGCAGGACGACGCGGTCATATTCGGCAATGTCGGTCACGTGAGTGGTGGCGACCGTGCCTGTTTCATCTTCGAATGAAATCAGGAAAATCGCGTATTCCGACAGTGCCGGGATGGACATGTTCAAGGCACCGGAATCGTCGGTGTTCTGGCTGACCGTCAGGCCGCTGTGATGAATTTCAACGCGTTCGTTTCGGTGGCAGGGTGCCCGCAGCGACAGGTGTGCCATGGCGCCGGGGACGGCGACGGCGCGCGCGCTGATGTTGCAATCCGTTGTTTTCGGTGCTGACGGAACTGCGCGAGGTTCGGGCGCTGCCGCCCCGGAATCTGCGTCAGACGCCGGAGCCGAAGTCAGTACGATAGCATCCAACCCCGACAGAACCGAGGATTGCTGAGATGCCGAGGCAACATCAACACTACCCCCCGCGTTCGCAGGCTGCGCGGTTGGTCCGTTCTGCATCAGGTAGCCTATGCCCAAAGCACAAGCGACCGTGCCGCACATGGTCACGTAGTTTCGAACTACAAACAAGACACCCTCCCCAGTTGAAGGAGCAAATCGCACATTCGCCACGAATCGCGGCCAATTTGTGGCCGCAAGACGAACACATTGTGGATTCGGCGGGTAACGTTAGGTCAGTCGGCCATGGCAGTGTTTGAACTTCTTGCCCGAGCCACACGGGCACGGATCATTTCGCGACGGGTTGCCCCAGGTCGATGGATCGCTTTCGTCGAACCCCGGAAGCGCATCACCCGAGGCCGCAGCCTCGGCCTTGGCTTCGGCCTGTTTCGCGGCCTTGTCCACGGCCTCCTGCGCCTGAGCCTGCTGCCCGGCCATCTGCGCCAGCATTTCTTTCTGTTCTTCTTCGGTCAGCGGACGTACGCGCGACAATTGCTGTGTCACGGTCTCGCGCAGCGAATCCAGCATGCTTTCGAACAGCTGGAAGCTTTCGTTCTTGTATTCGTTCAGAGGATCGCGCTGGGCATAACCGCGGAACCCAACGACCGAGCGCAGGTGTTCCAGGGTCAGCAGATGCTCGCGCCATTTGCTGTCAATGGTCTGAAGCAGAACCTGTTTTTCGATGTTGCGCATGTTTTCAGGGCCAAAGGCGACGGCCTTCTGGGCCATCATCTCATCCGCGGCCTTGATCAGACGTTCGCGCACCTGCTCGTCATCCACGCCTTCTTCGGCGGCCCAGTCCTGAACCGGGACGTCCATGTTCAACTTGTCCTTTATCGCCTCGTGCAGACCCTCAGTATCCCACTGATCAGCATAGGATTTCGGCGGCATGTATTCGTCAATCAGGTCGTCAATCACCTGTTCGCGCATATCCGAGACGATCTCGGACAGGTCGTTTGCAGACATGATTTCGCGGCGCTGGCTGAAGATCACCTTCCGTTGGTCATTCATCACGTCGTCGAACTTCAGAACGTTCTTGCGCATGTCAAAGTTGCGGCCTTCGACCTTGGACTGCGCGCGTTCCAGCGACTTGTTCACCCAGGGGTGAATGATCGCCTCGCCTTCTTTCATGCCCAGCGTGGTCAGAACCTTGTCCAGCCGTTCCGAGCCGAAGATGCGCATCAGGTCATCCTCGAGGCTCAGGTAAAATACCGTTCGGCCCGGGTCGCCCTGACGACCGGAACGACCGCGCAGCTGGTTGTCGATGCGGCGGCTTTCGTGGCGTTCCGATGCCATAACGTAAAGGCCGCCAGCAGCCAGAACCTTTTCTTTTTCTTCGGCGTGGCGTGCTTCTTCGGCGGCCCGCAGCTCGGACGGATCCGCGTCTGGATTCTCGGCAATCGCTTTCAGGACCTTCATCTCGACATTGCCGCCAAGCTGAATGTCGGTGCCGCGACCGGCCATGTTGGTGGCGATGGTTACCGCACCCAGACGACCGGCATCGGCAACGATCTGTGCCTCTTGCTCGTGCTGGCGGGCGTTCAGAACGTTGTGCTTGATGCCTTCCTTGGTCAGCATCTGGCTGAGCAGTTCGGATTTTTCGATCGACGTGGTCCCCAGCAGAACCGGCTGGCCCTTTTCCTGCGCCTTTTTCGTCTCGGCGATCATCGCATCGTATTTTTCGGCGGCCGTACGATAGACCTGATCATCTTCGTCGATACGGGCAATCGGCAGGTTGGTCGGAACTTCGACCACGCCCAGACCGTAGATCTCGGCAAATTCTTCGGCCTCGGTCAACGCGGTGCCGGTCATGCCGCTCAGTTTGTCGTACAGGCGGAAATAGTTCTGGAATGTCACGCTGGCCAATGTGACGTTTTCCGGCTGGATCTGAACCTTTTCCTTGGCTTCGATCGCCTGATGCAGACCTTCGGACAGGCGACGGCCCGGCATCATGCGGCCGGTGAACTCATCGATCAGAACGACATCGCCGTCGCGCACGATGTAATCCTTGTCGCGCTGGAACAGCTTGTGGGCACGCAGCGCCTGGTTGACGTGATGCACGACGGTGGTGCTTTCCGGATCATACAGGGAATGGCCTTCGGGAATCAGGCCGGCCTGAAGCAGCTGTGCCTCAAGAAATTCGTTGCCTTCATCAGTAAAGGTCACGTTGCGCGATTTTTCATCCAGGGTGTAATGATCATCGCTCAGCGTCGGGATCAGGCCATCAATGGCGGTGTACAGATCCGACCGGTCCTGCGCGGGACCCGAGATGATCAGCGGTGTCCGCGCTTCATCGATCAGGATCGAGTCGACCTCGTCCACAATCGCAAAGTTGTGGTGTTTCTGGTAAACCTGCTCTAGATCCGCCTTCATGTTGTCGCGCAGATAGTCAAAACCCAGCTCGTTGTTGGTGGCATACGTGATGTCACAGGAATACGCGGCCAGTTTTTCCGCGTCGGGCTGGCCGGACCAGATCACACCAGTTGTCATGCCTACGGCCGCAAACACCTTACCCATCCATTCCGCGTCTCGTTTGGCCAGGTATTCGTTCACCGTGACAACATGCACGCCCTTGCCGGTCAGCGCGTTCAAATAGGCCGGGAAGGTGGCGACCAGAGTCTTGCCTTCGCCCGTCTTCATTTCCGAGATGTTGCCCTGATGCAGGAAAATGCCGCCCATCAGCTGCACGTCAAAGGCCCGCAGGCCAAGTGCGCGCTTGGCGCCCTCGCGTACGTTGGCAAAGGCCTCGGGCAGCAGGTCGTCCAGGCTTTCGCCATCCAGTGCGCGCTTGCGCAGGTCTTCGGTCTTGTCGATCAGACCTTGATCTGAAAGCGTTTCAAACTCTGGTTCCAGCGCATTGATCTTTTCGACCAGAGGGCGGGTCGCCTTGATCTTGCGGTCGTTCGGTGTTCCGAACACCTTTTTGGCGAGCGTTCCGAGTCCCAGCATGTTCACTCCAGAGGATCTGTTCTTTTCGTGGTTGCGACAGGCTTGCCCACCTTGCGCGCAACCCATAGATACGGGGGGTGAAAGGCGGCCCTGTCCAAGGCTTCAAAGCGATGTAAGCGGCAGGTTCCAGAGTGTCAACGCCGCGCCCTGTCGCGGCAAGAAAATAGGATGATTCAATGCCCAAAGGTCTCACTTTTCTGCCATCGCTGGCCCTGGCCGCCGTGATGGCCCTGCCGCTGGCCGCCGAAACCCAGCCGGATGCGTCGACCGTGGTCGCTCGGGTAAACGGGGATGAGATCACATTGGGTCACGTGATCGCCACCGTCGCTTCTCTGCCACCGCAATATCAGCAGGCGGAAGACGACGTGCTGTTCGATTTCATTCTGGAACAGCTGATCCAGCAGCAATTGCTGGGACAGCAACAGGATGGCCTGAACATGCGGAACGCGCTGACACTCGACAATGAAAAGCGGTCGCTTCAGGCGGTTCAGACGGTCGCGGCTCTGACCAACGATCTCGTCACAGAGGAAGCCATTCAGGCCGCTTACGATGCGCGTTTCAATGATTTTGCGGGTGAAGACGAATTCGACGCCAGCCATATTCTGGTGCAATCGGAAGAAGAAGCCAAAGCGCTCAAGACTCAGCTTGATGATGGTGCAGATTTTGCGGAACTTGCCCGCGAGAACTCGACCGGTCCGTCCGGTCCGAATGGTGGCGCGTTGGGATGGTTCGGAAAAGGCCAGATGGTACCTGAATTCGAGGCAGCCGTGATCGCGCTGGAAAAAGGGCAGGTGTCGGATCCGGTGCAAACTCAGTTTGGCTGGCATCTGGTCAAGCTGAACGACAAGCGCAAAACCGAAGCCCCCGAACTGGACGCGGTGCGCGATGAGCTGGCCCAAACGATCCAGCAAGATGCCATTCAGGCGCGGATCGACGAGTTGACGCAGCAGGCACAGATCGAACGCCCCGCGCTGGAAGGCGCAGGCCCCGAGATCATGCGCCAGCTGGACCTGATTCAGGAGTAAAGACCAGTGGCCACGATCACGAAGGTATCGCCACTGGCACCGGCGTCTTTCCCTGAACTGCCTGCGATTGACGGTGTGCGTTTTGCCACCGTCGAAGCGGGTGTGCGCTATCAGGGTCGCACGGATGTCATGCTGGCTGTTCTTGATCCGGGCACGTCGGTGGCGGGTGTCTTCACCCGCTCGGCCACCCGCGCGGCACCGGTTCTGGATTGTCAGAAGAAAATAGGAGGCCCCAGTGATGGACCTGCGGCGATCCTTGTGAACTCGGGCAATGCGAACGCGTTCACCGGCCACTATGGCCAGACATCGGTTGCCGAGGTGACACAGGCCGTTTCCAAAGCGACCGGCGTCCCCGTCGAACGGGTCTTTACGTCATCCACCGGTGTCATCGGTGAACCGCTGCCACATGATCGCATCATATCGCAGCTTGAAGCGTTGAAATCCGGCCTCAGCCGCCATGCCATCGAAGATGCCGCGCGGGCGATCATGACGACGGACACGTTTCCCAAAGGGGCGAGCGCACAGGTCGAAATCGGTGGCAAAACAGTCTCTATTGCAGGGATAGCGAAGGGTTCTGGAATGATCGCGCCAGACATGGCGACGATGCTGGTCTATATCTTCACCGACGCACAGGTTGAGCAATCGGCGTTGCAGGAAATGCTGAGCGCCCAGACAGATCGCACCTTCAACTGCATCACTGTGGACAGCGACACCTCGACCTCGGACAGTCTGCTGCTGTGTGCGACCGGATCTTCGGGCGTTGATGCCACCGGCGATGCCACTTTTGCACGGGCTTTGGAAACAGTGATGCTGGACCTCGCGCAACAAGTGGTGCGTGACGGGGAAGGCGCCACGAAATTCGTGGAAATCCGCGTGACCGGAGCCGCCTCGGACGCTGACGCCAAGACCCACGGTCTGGCCATCGGCAACTCCCCTCTGGTGAAAACCGCCATCGCCGGTGAAGACCCGAACTGGGGCCGCATCGTCATGGCCATCGGCAAGTCGGGCGCGGCAGCGGATCGCGACAAGCTCAGCATTTCATTCGGTGATATTCTTGTGGCCGAGAACGGCTGGGTCAGCCCGGATTATCGCGAAGAAGACGCCGCCGCCTATATGAAAGGTCAGGACCTCGTGATTGCGGTCGATCTGGGGCTGGGCGAAGGGAAATCCACCGTCTGGACCTGTGATCTGACCCACGGCTATATCGAGATCAACGCGGATTATCGCTCGTGAAAACCGTGTTAGTCTCTGCTGTCGCCCTGATCGACATCGAGGGCCGCGTGCTGCTTGCCCAACGTCCCGAAGGCAAATCCATGGCCGGACTGTGGGAATTCCCCGGTGGCAAGATCGAGCCCGGCGAAACCCCCGAGGCCGCCCTGATCCGGGAATTGCACGAGGAACTGGGCATCGACACCTGGGCCTCGTGCCTAGCACCGCTGACCTTTGCCAGCCACAGCTATGATGATTTCCACCTGCTGATGCCGCTGTTCGCCTGCCGCAAATGGGAGGGTATTCCGCAGTCGAAAGAGGGCCAGGCGCTGAAATGGGTGCGCGCGAATGACCTGCGGAACTTTCCGATGCCGGCGGCGGATGTGCCGCTGCTTCCGATTTTGCGGGATTGGCTGTAACAATTCGTAAGAATTGAGAAAACATCACGAAAAAGTTGACGCTGATCGTCCTCCTTGTCCTTAATCGGGGCAGCAGCGTTCCGGTCTGACCCGGCGACGCCGTTCCGGCCCGACCCGGGGCCGGATGGGGAGGAGAGATAGAATTGGCTCAGACGCAGTCGGGCGCCGAGGGGATGCACTCCCTTCCGGCGCTGCTACATCGCAATGCGACGCAGTTCGGGGATGCCCCGGCTTACCGCGAAAAGGAGTTCGGGATCTGGCAATGCTGGACCTGGGCGGAAACGGCCGCCGAGATCCGCGCGCTGGCGCTTGGATTTCTTGAACTTGGCGTTGAAAAGGGTGACCACATCGCCGTAATCGGGCGCAACCGTCCGGCACATTACTGGTCAATGGTTGCGGCGCAGATGGTCGGTGCCATTCCGGTTCCTCTCTATCAAGACGCGGTTGCCGAAGAGATGGCCTATGTGCTGGAGCATTGCGGGGCGAAATATGTCGTCTGCGGCGATCAGGAGCAGGTCGACAAGGTCATCGAGATTCAGGAAAACCTGCATCAGGTCAAACACATCCTCTATACCGACAAGCGCGGTATGCGGAAATACGACCACAGCCAGATGAATGCCCTTGACGACATCAAGGCCGAGGGCAGCGCCGGTCATGCGCGTTTCGACGCCGAACTGGACAGGCGCATCGGCGAGATCACCTATGACGACACCTGCGTGATGCTCTATACTTCGGGTACCACGGGCAAGCCCAAGGGCGTGGTGCTGTCGAACCGCAACGTGATCGAAAGTGCAAAGAACTCAGCCGAATTCGACCACCTGACCCGCAACGAAGACATCCTGTCCTATCTGCCGATGGCCTGGGTCGGGGATTTCATCTTTTCCATCGGTCAGGCTTATTGGTGCGGGTTCTGCGTGAACTGCCCCGAAAGCGCCGACACGATGATGACCGACCTGCGCGAGATCGGGCCGACCTATTTCTTCGCGCCGCCGCGCGTATTTGAAAGCCAGCTGACCAATGTGATGATCCGAATGGAGGATGCCAGCAAGCTCAAGCAGCGCATGTTCCACTACTTCATGGCGCATGCCAAGAAGGTCGGCGGTCGGTTGCTGGATGGCAAGCCGGTGAGCTTGGGTGACAAGGTGAAATATGCGCTGGGCAATCTGTTGGTTTACGGGCCGCTCAAAGACACGCTGGGATATGGGCGCTTTCGGGTGGGCTATACGGCGGGTGAGGCGATCGGGCCGGAGATCTTTGATTTCTATCGCTCTTTAGGCATCAACCTGAAACAGTTGTACGGCCAAACCGAGGCGACCGTGTTCATCACCGTCCAGCCCGACGGCGAGGTGCGCGCCGACACCGTTGGCGTCCCGGCCCCCGATGTCGAGATCAGGATCGACGAAAAGGGCGAGATACACTACCGCTCGCCCGGCGTTTTCGTCGAATATTTCAAGAACCCGGACTCGACCGCATCGACCAAGGACCCTGAAGGCTGGGTGGCCACGGGCGACGCAGGGTTCATCGAGGAAAGCTCGGGTCATCTGCGGATCATCGACCGCGCCAAGGACGTGGGCAAGATGGCCGACGGGTCGATGTTCGCGCCGAAATATGTCGAGAACAAGCTGAAGTTCTATCCCGATATTCTGGAGGCGGTGCTGTTCGGCAATGGCAAGGATCGCTGCGTCGCCTTCATCAATATCGATCTGACCGCGGTCGGCAACTGGGCCGAGCGCAACAACGTGGCCTATGCCTCGTATCAGGAACTGGCGGGACATCCGCGTGTGTTAGAGACGATCAAGGCCCATGTGGAAGAGGTGAACAAGTCGGTCGCCGCTGACGAGATGCTGTCGGGCTGCCAGGTGCACCGCTTTGTGGTGCTGCACAAGGAACTGGATGCCGATGATGGCGAGATGACCCGGACCCGCAAGGTGCGGCGCGGGTTTGTCGAGGACAAATTCAGCGACATCATTGCCGCGCTTTATGACGGGTCCAAGACGGTTTCGACCACGACCGAGGTGACCTATGAGGATGGTCGCAAAGGATCGATTTCGGCGACGCTGGAAATTGTCGATGCGCCGGTTGTTCCTGTCGCCCAACACAAGGTTGCCGCAGAATGAGGGCCGTACGAGCGCGGCTCGACCTGCGGTCATCGCCCCGCCCGCCGTCCCGTTTTCGCGCAAGTCAGGGAGTGACCGATGCTGGATAATTCCGAAGGATATGTCACCGAAGACGGTCGCAAGATCGGCGGTGTGGTGATGGAAATGAAGAACATCACCCTGCGCTTTGGTGGTGTGGTGGCGATCAAGGATATCTCGTTCGATATCCGCGAGGGTGAGATTCGTGCGATCATCGGGCCCAATGGCGCCGGTAAATCCTCGATGCTGAACGTGATCTCGGGCTTCTATGTTCCGCAGGAAGGCGAGGTCTGGTTTCATGGGTCAAAACGCCCGCCGATGCGGCCCTTTGAGGTGGCGCAGCAGGGCATTGCCCGGACGTTCCAGAATATTGCTTTGTTCGAAGGGATGAGCGTTCTGGACAACGTTATGACCGGGCGGCTGGGGTACATGAAGACCAATATCCTTCAGCAGGCACTGTGGAAGGGCAAGGCCGAGAAGGAAGAGACAGAAAACCGTGAAGCTGTCGAGAAGATCATCGACTTCCTTGAAATTCAGCACATCCGCAAGACGCCGGTGTCGCGCTTGCCCTACGGTCTGAAGAAACGCGTCGAACTGGCCCGCGCGCTGGCGGCAGAGCCCAAGCTGCTGCTGCTGGATGAGCCCATGGCGGGCATGAACGTCGAAGAGAAAGAGGACATGAGCCGCTTTATCCTCGACGTGAATGACGAATTCGGCACCACCATCGCCCTGATCGAGCACGATATGGGCGTTGTGATGGATCTGAGCGACCGGGTGGTCGTGATGGATTACGGCAAGAAGATCGGCGACGGCACACCCGATGAGGTGCGCAACAACCAGGAAGTCATCGACGCCTATCTGGGGGTCAGCCATGATTAAGCTCTGGGCAGAATTGGGGAGGGGCTGGCATGCCTGAACAACTTATCTTCGCGATGGAGGTCATCCTCAACGGTCTGATGGCCGGGGTGCTTTATGCGCTGGTCGCGCTGGGCTTTGTGCTGATCTACAAGGCGTCCGGTATTTTCAACTATGCCCAAGGGGTTATGGCCCTGTTCGCGGCGATGACGCTGGTCGGGATTATGAATGGGCAGGTGCCGTTTGCCCATCTGATCAACGCGACTTTCGGCACCCATATCCATTATTTCGGGTGGAATGTGCCCGCGCTGTTCGCGATCATTCTGACGATGGGTGTGATGGTATTGCTGGCCTGGGCCGTGCAGCGGTTCGTCATGCGCCATCTGGTGGGGCAGGAACCGATCATTCTGTTTATGGCGACCATTGGTCTGGCGTACTTCCTTGAAGGCGTGGCCGACCTGATGTGGGGGTCTGAAATCAAGACGCTGGATGTGGGTCTGCCGCAGGGCATCAATCTGTGGATTGACGAGACCACCTATAACATCTTCGACTACGGCTTCTTCATCGACAATCTGGACATCGTGGCGACAGTCATCGCGGCGCTGTTGGTAGCCGCTCTGGTGGCGTTCAGCCAGTACACCAAGCAGGGCCGGGCCATGCGCGCAGTGGCGGATGACCATCAGGCGGCGCTATCGGTGGGCATATCGCTGAACTTCATCTGGGTCATGGTCTGGTCGGTGGCCGGGTTCGTCGCTCTGGTCGCGGGCATCATGTGGGGCACCAAATCAGGCGTCCAGTTCTCGCTGTCGCTGATCGCGCTCAAGGCGTTGCCGGTGCTGATGCTGGGCGGGTTCACCTCGATCCCAGGCGCCATCGTGGGCGGCCTGATCATCGGCGTGGGTGAAAAGCTGTTCGAATTCGCAATCGGACCGATGGTCGGTGGCGCAACCGAGAACTGGTTTGCCTATGTGCTGGCGCTGATCTTCCTAGTGTTCAGGCCGCAAGGCCTGTTCGGAGAGAAGATCATCGAGAGGGTATAGGGCATGACCAAGCTGATCGCCATCATCAACGTGATCGCATGGGCGGGGTTCTGGGCTTTTGGCTACATCGCCCTCACATCAGACGATCTGACCGAAGGCCAACTGACGATTGCAGCGATCCTGGCCTTTGCCGGGCTGATCATGGGGGTTCTGGCCTACTTGAAGCTGGTGCGCGCCTCGGAGGCGAGCGGATACGCCAAAGGCTCCAATCAACTGGACGCCGAAGCCCGGAACCGGGCGCAGGAAGAATGGGGAAAGTAAGACATGTTCTATCGTGAGGCCGGAGATTTCAAAACCTCCTACGTGGATGACAGCCAGACTTTCCCGATCAAGTTCGATCGGTATCGGTACTATGTGGTGCTGGCGGTGGCCTTCGGGATCATCCCGTTCATCATCAACGACTATTGGGCCAACGCACTTCTGCTGCCCTTCCTGATCTATGCGATCGCGGCCATTGGGCTGAACATTCTTGTGGGGTATTGCGGGCAGGTCAGCCTGGGTACCGGGGGCTTCATGGCCGTTGGGGCCTATGCCTGCTACAAGTTGATGACCGCCTTTCCAGACGTGTCGATGTTCATCCACGTGATCCTGGCCGGTGGCATCACCGCCATCGTGGGCGTGCTGTTCGGCTTGCCGTCATTGCGGATCAAGGGGTTTTACCTTGCGGTGGCGACGCTGGCGGCGCAGTTCTTTCTGGTCTGGCTGTTCAACCGAGTGCCGTGGTTCTACAATTACTCGGCTTCGGGGCAGATCAACGCGCCGGAACGGGATGTTTTCGGCATCATCATCACCGGTCCGAATGCATCGGCCTGGGCCACCTATCTGTTCTGTCTGATTTTCCTGACCGTCTGCGCCCTCGTTGCGCGCAACCTGACACGCGGTACGACAGGGCGGACATGGATGGCGATCCGCGATATGGACATCGCCGCCGAGATCATCGGGGTGAACCCGCTCAAGGCGAAACTGACCGCCTTTGCCGTAAGCTCGTTCTTCGTGGGCATCGCGGGCGCACTGTTCTTTGCGGTCTATCTGGGCGCGGTTGAGGTCGGTGAGGTCTTTGGCATCCAAAAATCGTTCCTGGTTCTGTTCATGGTCATTATCGGCGGGTTAGGCTCTATTTTCGGATCCTTTGCGGGCGCTGCATTCCTTGTGCTTTTGCCGGTGGTCCTGAAAGTGGTCGGCGTCGATGTGCTGGGCTGGCCCACAGATATCGTTGCCCATCTTCAGCTGGTGATTGTCGGCGCCCTGATCATCATGTTCCTGATCCTCGAACCCCATGGGCTGGCACAGCTGTGGCGCGTCGCGAAAGAGAAACTCAGACTCTGGCCGTTCCCGCACTAAGGGTAGGCCCAATCAAAAAGACGGGTGCGAAAACCCGAATACACCATCGGATCAATCAAGGGAGGATACACCCGATGAACAAGAAACTGGCAACCGTGGCGCTGAGCGCCCTTATGGCCGCTGGGCCAGCGATGGCGGATCTTGTGATCCCTGATCTCAGCTATCGCACCGGGCCATATGCTGCAGGCGGTATCCCGTTCTCGGACGGCTACAACGACTATTTCACTCTGCTCAATGAGCGGGATGGCGGTATCGGAGGAGAACCGATCCGGGTGGTTGAATGTGAAACCGGCTATAATACCGAAAAGGGTGTGGAATGCTATGAATCGACCAAAGGCGAAGGTGCATTGGTTTATCAGCCTTTGTCGACTGGTATCACCTATCAGTTGATCCCCAAAGTGACGGCAGACGGAATTCCGCTGCACACGATGGGGTATGGCCGCACTTCGGCTGCAAACGGGAAGGTGTTCAGCAACGTGTTCAACTATCCGGCCAACTATTGGAACGGAGCTTCGGGCGCGATCAACTATCTGCTGAGCGAAAATGATGGTGACCTGAACGGTAAAAAAATCGCGCTGGTCTATCACAACTCTGCCTATGGCAAGGAGCCGATCCGCACATTGGAAATGCTGGCTGAAAAGCATGGGTATGAGCTGACGCTGCTGCCAGTGGACCACCCGGGTCAGGAGCAGAAGTCGCAGTGGTTGCAAATCCGTCGTGAAAAGCCGGATTACGTGGTCATGTGGGGCTGGGGCGTGATGAACCAGGTCGCAATTCAGGAAGCTGCGAACATCCGTTTCCCAATGGAAAACTTCATTGGTGTCTGGTGGTCGGGCGCAGAATTCGACGTTGAGCCTGCTGGTGATAAAGCAACCGGGTACAAGGCGCTTACATTCACCGGTCTGGGCGATGACTACCCGGTTTACGACGACCTAAAGAAATACGTCGTCGATTCGGGTAAAGCTGCGGGCGCCGGTGATCAACTGGGCGCGGTGCAATACAACCGTGGTCTCTATGCAGCGATGTTGGCGGCTGAAGCCATCAAGACCGCACAAGAAATCCATGGCGTGACCGATATCACCCCAGCGATGATGCGCGACGGTATGGAGGCGCTGGAGATCACCAATGCCAAGATGGAATCTCTGGGCATGAGTGGATTTGGTCCCGAATTCAGCGTGACTTGTGAAAACCATGGCGGCCCGGGTCTGGTGGGTGTTGTTCAATGGGATGCCTCGACCGGTACCTGGAACAAGCTTCAGGACTTTATGCCAACTGATCAGGAAGTGATCGGCCAGCTTATCGCGGAAGACTCGGCAGCGTACGCGGCCGAAAACAACATCGAACCGCGCTGCGAATAAAGTCGGTTTCTTCCCGGCTGAGGCCGGCTCTCAAAACTCCGGAGCGGCGGTTTGCCGCCGCTCCTCACGAACAGTCCCGAAGGGGACAGGCATGAGGACACGCGCTGATGCTTGATGCGGCACAAACCACTGACGTGCAGGCGGAAAACCTGCTTGAGGTCAACAATATCGAGGTGATCTACAACCACGTGATCCTCGTGCTGAAGGGCGTAAGCCTGACTGTGCCCAAGGGCGGTATTACGGCCTTGCTGGGGGGCAATGGCGCGGGCAAGACGACCACGCTCAAGGCAGTGTCGAACCTGCTGCATTCAGAACGCGGCGAAGTCACGAAAGGCACGATCAAGTATCGTGGCCAGAACGTACACGAAAGCGACCCCGCCGTATTGGTTGAAAAAGGCGTGATTCAGGTGATGGAAGGCCGTCACTGTTTCGAACACCTAACGGTTGAAGAAAACCTGCTAACGGGCGCGTATACCCGCAAGGACGGCAGCGCAGCGATCCAGCAGGATCTGGAGCTGGTCTACAATTATTTCCCCCGCCTGAAAGAGCGCCGCCGCTCGCAGGCAGGCTATACGTCGGGTGGTGAACAGCAGATGGTTGCCATGGGCCGGGCTTTGATGTCGCGCCCCGAGACGATCCTGCTGGACGAACCTTCGATGGGACTTGCGCCGCAGTTGGTCGAAGAGATTTTCGGCATCGTGAAGGATCTCAACGAGAAAGAGGGCGTTTCCTTCCTGTTGGCCGAGCAGAACACAAATGTTGCCCTTCGGTTCGCGCATTACGGATACATTCTGGAATCCGGGCGCGTAGTGATGGATGGCCCGGCCGCCGAACTGCGCGAGAACCCGGATGTCAAGGAATTCTACCTTGGCATGTCGGATGAAGGCCGCAAAAGTTTTCGCGATGTGCGGTCCTATCGTCGCCGCAAGAGGTGGCTGTGAGCGGATGGAGGATATGGCGATGATGTATTTCGACGCACTCGAAACACGCTCGGCGGACGAACGCGCTTCGGATCAGGCCGCGGCGCTGGTAGAGCAAATCAAACGTGCTGCATCTGCCCCCGGGTTTGCTGCACATTTTTCTGAATCAGACACTAACAAGGTGGTCTCGGCAGATGATTTGCCGATGTTGCCGGTGCTGCGCAAATCGGACCTGATCCGGGCGCAGGCGGAACGCCCCCCTTTTGGTGGGTTCACCGTGAAGCCCGCGCGCCACTTTCATCACGTGTTCCAGTCCCCCGGGCCGATCTATGAACCGGGCAGCACCGATCACGACTGGTGGCGCATGGGCCGGTTCCTGCATGCCGCTGGTGTTGCAGCTGGCGATATTGTTCAGAACTGCTTTGGCTATCACCTGACACCGGCTGGCATGATCTTTGAAAACGGCGCCCGCGCTGTTGGTGCTGCCGTTCTGCCGGCGGGAACCGGGCAGACCGAATTGCAGGTGACAGCCGCGCGTGACGTTGGCTGCACCGCCTATGCGGGCACGCCTGATTATCTGAAAGTCATCCTGGACAAGGCCGACGAGATGGGCGTTTCGCTGAATTTCTCCAAGGCCGCTGTTGGTGGTGGCGCGCTGTTCCCGTCTTTGCGTCAGGAATATGCGGATCGCGGTATTTCGTGCCTGCAATGCTATGCGACGGCGGATTTGGGTAATATCGCCTATGAAAGCGCCGCGATGGAAGGGATGATCATCGACGAACATGTGATCGTCGAAATCGTGACGCCCGGAACCGGAACCCCGGTAGAGCCGGGCGAGGTGGGCGAAGTTGTCGTGACCTCTCTCAACCCGGATTACCCTCTGATCCGCTTTGCGACCGGGGATCTTTCTGCCGTCATGCCGGGTGTTTCGCCCTGTGGCCGGACCAACACCCGGATCAAAGGCTGGATGGGTCGCGCCGATCAGACCACCAAGATCAAGGGTATGTTTGTACGCCCGGAACAGGTTGCGGCCCTGGTCGACAAGCATGAGGAAATTGTCAAAGCCCGCGTTATTGCAGCCCGCCAGGGTGAGATGGACACGATGACGGTCCGGATCGAAAGTCCGCGCGGTGACGACCCGGCATATGCCAAGTCAGTGGCCGAAGTGTTGAAACTGAAAGGTGCGATCGAGGTCGTGGCCCCCGGATCCCTTCCCAAGGACGGGGTGGTGATCGAGGATCAGCGCGTCTACGAATAGCGGTGTTTTTCAGATCTGCGGCAGTTTGTGCCGCAGATTTGTTGACCGATGCACTGGTGTTTCCGAGCTTTTTGGTCGATTAAAGGCGAACCCTTCGCCTTTGCCAATCACAAGCCGGGATGATGGCCGAAATCGAGTTTTCACAGAACGGATCGCGCAATCGCGGTGTACGCGGTACCCGACTGCTGGCGGGGATCGCCTACGTCGTGGCTGCCGCGTGCCTTTTGCCGATGATCGCCGTGGTCCTGGCGGCTGTAACCGGGGGAACGGACACGATCTCGCACCTGATGGAGACGGTGCTGCCCGGCTATATCGCGACGACCCTGATTCTTGTGGTCCTGGTTGCGGCCGGCACGTTCAGCATCGGCACCGGGGCGGCTTGGCTGGTAACGATGACCCGTTTTCCCGGCGTGCGGTTTCTGGAGATCGCACTGGTCCTTCCGCTGGCCTTTCCGGCGTATGTTCTGGCCTATGCCTACACCTTCATTCTGGATCACCCGGGCATCGTTCAAAGCACGCTGCGTGATGTAACGGGGTGGGGCCCGCGCGACTATTGGTTCCCGGAAATCCGCTCGACCGAGGGTGCAGCGGTCATGTTGATCCTTGTGCTTTACCCTTATGTCTATCTGCTTGCGCGGGCTGCGTTCCTGCAACAAAGCGCAACCGCGTTTCTGGCGGCGCGGGCGCTGGGCAACAATCCATGGCTGGCTTTTCGGCGCGTGTCACTGCCGATGGCGCGACCCGCCATTGCAGGCGGCGTTCTGCTGGCCGTCATGGAGACCATCGCAGATTTCGGAACCGTGTCGTATTTCGGCGTACAGACCTTTGCCACCGGGATCTACACAAGCTGGTTTTCCATGGCCGATCGTGCGGCAGCGGCGCAACTGGCCCTGTGCCTGCTGGTCTTTGCCCTGATCATGGCCGTGGCCGAGCGCACCCAGCGTGGCAAGGCAAAATACTATCAGGCGGGGAAACAGCATGTGGCGCAACCGGCGGCAAATCTGACGGGTCTGCGCGCCTGCGGGGCATTTCTGCTGTGTGCAATACCCGTTCTTTTCGGTTTTTTGCTGCCCGTCATCATTCTGGTCGAGATGGGCCTGGACTCCGAACAGAACCTGCTGTCGCAGCGTTATATTGGTTTCATCCAGAATTCGTTGATACTTGCTGGTACGGCGGCGGTCATCACCGTCTTTGCGGCGATCAGTGTCGGGTTCTTTCAACGTCTGAGGCCCGGGCGCGCCTCGTCTGCGACCGCATATATGGCGCGTCTGGGATATGCCGTTCCCGGTGGCGTCATTGCGGTTGGATTGATCGTCCCCTTTGCGAGTTTTGACAACGCGCTGGACGTCTGGATGCGACAGACCTTCGACGTATCCACGGGGCTGTTGGTGACAGGTTCCATCTGGCTGCTGGTCGCTGCCTACATGGTGCGCTTCCTGGCTGCCGCGCTTAGCGCGTATGAGGGGGGCCAAAGCACTGTACATGCGAATATGGATGCCGCAGCCCGTTCACTGGGTCAGACGCCGTTGGGAACATTGCGACGGGTGCACCTGCCGATTCTGACCCCCTCTCTGCTGACGGCCCTGCTGATCGTGTTCGTGGACGTGATGAAAGAACTTCCCGCCACGCTGATCATGCGCCCGTTCAATTTCGACACATTGGCGGTGCAGGCGTATCGGCTGGCCTCGGATGAGAGGCTGGAGGGCGCCGCCGTGCCTTCGCTGGTCATTCTGGCGGTGGGTCTGTTACCTGTAATCCTGATCTGCCGTCAGGTCGGCCGACGGTAACACTTGTGTCGCAATTGTAGGACAACTGCGCATCAGGCTTGATTCAAACACGATTTCCGGCAAGGCTGGAGGTATGAATATGCAGCCTCCCAGCCGGTTCTCGGCAAGCGCAGCGCAGATGCCCGTGGCTTTCGACCGGCATGAGATGTCTCAAATCCTATCCGTTTATGGTCGGATGGTCGCCGCCGGAGAATGGCGTGACTACGGTATTTCCAACCTGCGCGACATGGCGGTGTTCTCGATCTTTCGGCGCACCGCGGAACATCCGATCTACCGCGTCGAAAAACACCCGCGCCTGAGGTCCCGGCAGGGAATGTATTCCGTCATAGGTATGGATGGCCGCATCCTGAAACGCGGCCACGATCTTCGGGCAGTCCTGCGGGTACTGGAACGCAAGCTGATCCGGGCCGTAAACCCGGATTAGAGCCTTTTGTGGGCCGTGACCGGCCCGTCACCCTGATCCATTATGCGGCGGATCGCCTGATCCATTGGTTCGAATACCACCGCCATATGGCTGGCGTTCGCATGCAAAAGCATGTTTTGGCCCGAAACCCAGGCCACGTGCCCTTTCCAGAACAACAGATCACCCCGTTGCGCAGGGCCCCCTTCGATCACGGTTTTGCCCAAAGCGCGTTCCTGATCGCCGCTGTCGCCGGGGCACGGCAGGCCACAAGCCAAAAGCGCCGCTTGAACCAACCCGGAACAATCGATGCCGAACCGGCTGTTGCCGCCCCACAAATAGGGTGTGCCCAGAAACAGCTGGGCCACTTCGACCGGGTCGTCAGGCTTTTCGGTCATCGGCGCCGTGTGTACCTTTGGGATATATCCCAGTTCGGTTTCAACAAACCGGTCCGTCTCGGTCCTGGCTTGGATTTTGCTTCCGAAACTCAGCGACACCAGATCGCGGCTTTTGAAATCCGCTTCCTGGTAGGCATGCGTTGCAGGCGCCGTGATCCAATGCGTCGCAGGCGCATCCGCCGTCAGCTGATCTGTTCGCAACCAGCCGGTATACCCATCTTTGTCTGCGATGACCCTGTTCCACCCGCTCTTTGTTTCCTCGATCTGAACCGTATCACCGAACAACAATTGCCGGTCGCGTGGCCCGTCTGGGCTGCGCTGCAAATCGACAACTGGTGCGGAAACTCGATGGCGTGTCACAGTCCCAATATCTCCGGCAACGCCGTCAGCACGGCACGAGGTCCCTGACCCAGACCGCCCTTGGTGCGCCCCGGCTCTTTGCTGGGCTGCCAGGAATAGATGTCGAAATGGATGTAGCGGCGTGTGCCCACGAACCTGCGCAGAAACAGAGCGGCTGTGATCGACCCTGCAAACCCGCCCGACGGCGCGTTGTCCAGATCGGCGATGCCGGGTTCAATCATCGCTTCATAGGGCGTGTGGAACGGCATGCGCCAGACCGGATCAGCCGAAGCCTCAGCGGCATGCGACAGAGCAGACGCGCAGCGCTGATCATCGGTATAGAAAGGTGCCAGATCGGGGCCCACAGCCACACGGGCGGCCCCGGTCAGCGTCGCCATCGAGATCACCAGATCGGGTTCACCTTCCTCAGCAAGCGCCAACGCGTCAGCAAGCACCAGACGCCCTTCGGCATCCGTATTGTTGATCTCGACCGTCAGTCCCTTGCGAGAGGTCAGGATGTCCCCTGGGCGGAAGGCATTTCCGGCAAGCGCGTTTTCGACTGCCGGTATCAAGACCCTCAATTGCAGGGGAAAACCCAGCTGCATGATCATCCGCGCCAACCCCAACACATTGGCCGCGCCACCCATGTCTTTCTTCATCAGACCCATGGATGCGCCCGGTTTCAGGTTCAATCCACCCGTATCGAAACACACCCCCTTGCCGACCAGAGTCAGTTTGGGGCCGCTGCTGCCCCAATTCAGCTCGATCAACCGGGGGGCTTGTTCGGCGGCGCGCCCTACGGTGTGGATCATAGGAAAATTCTGTTCCAGCAAGGCCGCGCCGCTGATCACGCTGCACGCGGCACCGAATTCACCGGCCAGAGCCTCGGCCGCCTGCTGCAACTGCTCAGGACCCATATCCGAGGCTGGCGTATTCACCAGATCGCGGGTCAGAACTTCGGCATTGGCCATCGCTTCGATACGGTTGGCGTCGACACCTTCGGGCGCAACCAGCGCCGCGGTTCCAGCAGATTGAGACGCGTAGCGATCGAAGGTGTAACCTGTCATCAACCAGCCAAAGCACTCCATTTCCAGACGATCAGCGGGAATTCCGGACGCGATATGATAGGTTCCTTCGGGCAATGCCATGGCTGCGGCGGCCAATGGGAACCTTTTTCGCGCGCGCTTGTCTTCTGTTCCATACCCGGCCAGCACAAAATCAACCGCGCCATGCGCGCCTGGCACCAGCAGGGTCTGCCCCATCGCACCTGTAAACCCGCTTGCGGCAACCCAGGTCCGGACGGTATCCGGCTGGTCCTGCAACCAACTGTCCAAATCCGGCTGCGCAATCACATGAAGCGGTATGGACGGGTCAGAGGATGGGGCGAAGGACAGGGTCATGGGCGTCTCGGCTGATGGTTTCTGCGCACAGACTAGCCGCGCATGATCTGCCCGCAACCCCTGTCAGACGGAAAGGTCCTGCTGGTCCCAGACGGCGGTCAGCGATCGTTCGCCCACGCGGATCAAACGCCCAAGCGTCGCGCCCGCCGCAACGGCGTCACCGGCATCGACGGTGTGGGCCACGTCACCCGCCACCCGGGCCAGGGCCGTCATCCCGATCTGTTCGGATATAGCGACCAGTGACCTGGCGCATTTGCGCAGGTCCGCCCATTCGCGCTGACGCCAGTAGCGTTCGCAGTTTGACAGGCGCACGGCAAGCTCTTCGACCGTGCGACACAGAACATCCAGCGCATTCTTGTCGCCAAGTTGCCGGTACAGCCCGCTCAGTTGATCCGAGTCCAGACGGACGGATTCCTTATGTTCAAGCGTGATAATCTTTTCCACCACATTCACCCTAGTTCAAACGCCCCCACGGCGCGGTGTTGATCCTGGCAGAAAATTCCTTTGCAAAACCTTGCGGGGAAACTGGATAATGGCTCGAATTTTCGTTGAATTCGGTTTAGATCATCCTTCAGCGACAAGAACGGGGACATTGAAATGGAATTTGCCAAACCTCTGCCGAGCTACCTTGTAAAACGGTATCACGGTTGGAAGGCCACAACATATTCGGAAAACCAGGTCTGGTATCGCCGTCTCGCCGATGAAGGGCAACGCCCCCGCGCCATGGTCATATCCTGCTGCGACAGCCGGGTTCACGTCACGTCCATGTTCGGCGCTGACCAGGGCGATTTCTTTATTCACCGCAATATCGCCAACCTGGTGCCGCCCTATGCACCGGACGGGGACCACCACGGCACCAGCGCCGCGATCGAATACGCTGTAACGGCGCTCAAGGTCGCTCATTTGATCGTGCTGGGGCATTCGCAATGCGGCGGCGTGCAGGGCTGCATCGACATGTGCAAGGGGCAGGCGCCGCAACTGGATGCCAAGGACAGCTTTGTTGGCCGCTGGATGGATATTCTGAAGCCGAAATTCGAACTGGTCGCGGATATCGAGGACGGTGTCGAACAGGCCCGGCAGTTCGAACGTCAATCGGTTGTCGCTTCGCTGGAAAACTTGATGACCTTCCCCTTCGTCTCGTCAGCCGTTGATCAAGGCGCGCTGAGCTTGCACGGCTTGTGGACGGATATCGGCGCAGGCGGGCTTGAAAGCTATGACCCTTACCAAAAAAAGTTCGTCCCGGTCTGACAGTGACAGAGCTGGAAATCCGAAACAACAATGGCGGCTCTGATTCAGGGCCGTTTTTGGTATACTCCACCCATTACACCTGAAGATTGGAGCCTGCCATGAAAGTCATCAAGCGCATCTTCGCAGGATTGGTCGTTTGTATTCTGGTTCTGGTCGCGGTTTCCTATCTGTTGCCGGGAAAGGCGGAAGTTTCGCGTAGCATCGCGATCGACGCGCCGGCAAGCGCCATCTTTCCGTACGTGAATTCGATGCAGGAAACCGAAAAGTGGTCTCCGTGGCTGCACCGGGACCCCGAAACCAAACTGACCTATTCCGGCCCTGCCGCCGGAGTCGGGAACACTCTGAACTGGGCGTCGGATCACCCGCAGGTCGGTACGGGATCACAGGAAATCGTCGAAAGCGTGGAAAACCAACGGGTCAAAACGGCGCTGGATTTTGGCCCGATGGGTACTGCCACAGCGTCCTTCATCCTTGAGCCTGACGGGGCGGGAACCAGAGTGACCTGGGGGTTTGACTCGGATCTGGGTCTGAATCCCATGTCCCGCTGGATGGGTTTGATGATGGATACGTGGGTGGGCGAGGACTATGACCGTGGTCTGACCAATCTGAAAGCACTGGTTGAAAACCAAAGCTAGGCTGCTTGTTTTTGGGAAAGCATGCGGAGGTGTGCTTGACCGAAGCCCTAGCCCAGTCGAAACCGGGCAAGCTTTCCCAGGTGATCGGATCCCATGAAGGGGCGCAGCTCAACTGTTCCGGTTGTGCCTTTGGGGAACAACAGGTTGTCTATCGGCAATGGGATTTTCCAACTGCCGAGGTTGTGGGTGTTCAGGACGGTTCCAAAGCTTTGGTTGTTTGCGGCTGCTCCGATCCGTCTGACGCTTTCGCCCCAGGGCACCATATTGAAATCCCCGGCAATCAGAACCGGTCCTTCAAGTTGGCTGATGCGGTCGGCAATCACCTGGCTTTGTCTGGACTGGTCGTAAGGAAATGGCCAGTTCAGATGAACTGAAACAACCCAGACCAAGTCACCGCCGGGCGCTTTGACCTGTAACCCCACAAGCCCATAACCTTGCAGACAGAACTCGGAATTCTCGACAATCGGCAAGGTCGTCAGGATGGCGACGTTTTGTTCGGGGCGGAATTCACAGATCACCTGTTCGGGGTAATGCTCGAACAGGTTGCTCATGTACTTGCGGTTGTGGCTGGAGACTTCCTGCAAGGTCACGATCTGAGCGTCTGATTCAAGGATATCATCGGCCAGCGAATACCGGGGCCAGGCTTTGCTCATCAGGTTCTTCTGGTACAGCGTCAGGCAGGTGTCGTCACAATCGTACGAGGGCGCGGCAACGCTGGCCGCGATGGACCCGATGGCAATCCCGGAAAAGACCAAGGTGGCCAATGCAAGATATCTGGCGCGCATGAAAAGAAGAATTACCGCGCAGGGGAGAAGCAAAACACCAGCCTGAGGCCGGAGCAGAGCGATTGAATCTCCCACGGCAAAAACCTGCCCCGTAAAGCCAATGACGACCAGTATCATCAGAACGCATGTGCATCCGATGGTCAGGGTTCTGGCAATCCTGCGTCTGGTCAAAATGTGCATGCCCTGCCTCTTTTACCTTGCACCGGGCGGTTTTTTCCGGACTTCCGACATCCGCCACGAACAAGGTTCAGTTTTAGGTGGCAAGCGTGTCTGGTTTTGTCAACAGGTTGGCGATTTTCACCGCGCGCAAGACTGTACCCTAACCGAGGTTCATAGCGCAGCCATGATGGATGCGGGTGATGGACCGGAAGGTGCCGATTTGGTGGAAGAGGTGATCCGAGCCGGTTCTGCTGAGCGCATTGACGGGCCACCTCGGGCGCGGACTCACCTGTGACGTTGACTGCTGATCACGGTGGTAAAGGTTCGTGTTGCGCGACTTTGTGCAAGTGCAATGGCGCTCAAAACCAAGGCACAGGCCACTGCTTGCGCACCTGTGATTGTTTCACCGAAGGCAAAAACGCCCACGGCAAACATTGTCGGCAGTTCAATGCTGCCGATAACGGCCGTGCGCGATGCCCCGATGACAGGGGAACAGACGGTGTAAATCAGCTGGGGAACCAGTGCCGTCATAAGACCGATCCCGACGATCAGAAACCAGTCACTGCCGCCTGCTGGCAGGACTTCGCCAATTTCCGAAGAGATAATCAAAGGGGTTAGCCCGACGACCGACCCCAACGAAACCGACGCTATCCTGGCCAAAGGAGCAATTCGCGAAAGACGGTGTACAAGCACGCATATGCCGAAGCCAAATCCGAAAGGTGCAGCCAAAGAGACAAGCAGCGTTGGAATTTGGTCAATCGGTACGGATGCCGGAGACCCTGCAATGCCTGCCGCAAGAACAATCAAACCGGCCGCAACAAGGCTGCGCCGCGTCGGCGGATCGGCGAATATCGCCCAAGCGATGATGATCGTAAACACCGGGTAGGTCATGTAAAGAACACCCACCGTTGATGCCGGCACTGTTTCAAGTGCGGTAACATATCCGACCCACCCAAGCCCCATGACTGCCCCCGCAGCCATACCCCAGACTATTTCCCGCCGGTTTGAACGATGCTTCAGAAGGGTTGGCAACAATAGGATCGCCGTCAAAATGTACCGATAAAACGCAACTGCGTAAGGCGCGAGTCCCTGGTCAGTGAGTCCACGGCTGAAATAGGGTACAAAGCCAAAACAGATGGATGCAAAGAACACTCCCGCCCCGGCAAGGGCATAGGGTATTGGATCGTGCTTGGTTGATGTTGATTGGCCCATCTTAGACACCTACCATGCAGCATTTCCGTT
Source organism: Ruegeria sp. AL3 (assembly GCF_056536065.1). NCBI lineage: Bacteria > Pseudomonadati > Pseudomonadota > Alphaproteobacteria > Rhodobacterales > Roseobacteraceae > Ruegeria > Ruegeria sp. AL3. Next base: position 1,007,967 of record NZ_JBQFJG010000001.1, on the reverse strand, counting down.
GGCATCAGCAACCTGACCGAACCGTCACGTCGTCTGTAAACCAGCTATTGAGAAACGCAAAAAAACCCGCTGAACAATCAGCGGGTTTCCTGGTTTTCAAGCTTTGACGAAAATCGGGATGTCAGCCCTTTTTCAGAACCTCGCGGCCCAGAAGTTCCGCGATCTGCACCGCGTTCAGGGCGGCGCCCTTGCGCAGGTTGTCGCTGACGCACCACAGGTTCAGACCGTTCTCAATGGTCGAATCCTGGCGGATACGGCTGATGAACGTGGCGAAATCGCCCGCGCATTCGATCGGTGAGACGTAGCCACCCGCTTCGCGTTTGTCGATCACCATGATGCCCGGCGCTTCGCGCAGGATATCGCGGGCTTCGTCTTCGTCCAGGAATTCCTCGAATTCGATGTTCACGGCCTCGGAATGGCCGACGAAGACCGGAACGCGGACGCAGGTCGCGGTGACCTTGATTGACGGGTCGACGATCTTTTTGGTCTCGACAACCATCTTCCACTCTTCCTTGGTCGAGCCGTCTTCCATGAAGACGTCGATCTGCGGAATGACGTTGAAGGCGATCTGCTTCTGGAATTTCTTCGGCGGCACGTCCGTGGTGGGGTTGTAAACCGCCTTGGTCTGATCCCAAAGTTCATCCATGCCTTCCTTGCCCGCGCCCGACACCGACTGATAGGTCGACACCACGACGCGCTTGATCCTGGCGCGGTCATGCAGCGGCTTGAGCGCCACCACCATCTGCGCGGTCGAACAGTTCGGGTTGGCGATGATGTTCTTGTTCTTGTAGTCGTGGATCGCCTGCGGGTTACATTCCGGCACGATCAGAGGGATCTCGGGGTCATAGCGATACAGCGACGAGTTGTCGATCACCACACAGCCAGCCGCAGCCGCCTTGGGGGCATAGGTCTTGGTTGCGTCCGAGCCGATGGCGAACAGGGCCATGTCCCAGCCGGTGAAATCGAAGGTGTCGATGTCCTGGGTTGTCAGTGTCTTGTCGCCAAAGCTTACTTCCGTACCCAGCGAACGACGGCTTGCCAGCACGGCAAGTTCATCGACCGGGAACTGGCGTTCCGCCAGAATGTTCAGCATTTCGCGGCCCACGTTACCCGTGGCGCCGGCGACAACGACGCGATAGCCCATTTCATGTCTCCAAAGTTAAGGACGCGCGTTCATAGCCGCGTTGCAGCAAAGAAAAAAGGGCTATCACGGGTGAATTGGCCGAATTGACGTCGATTTTAACCCGAATGCGCTTTTTCACCCGTGTTCAGCAAAGACCGATAGACCCGCACGATGGCCTCGGCCTCACCTTCGATTCGAAAATGCTGCTCGACACGCTGTCTTGCGGCCTGACCGGATTGCACCAGCTTGTCCGGATCGCTCAACATCTGTTCCAGTGCTTCAGCCAGCGCCCCGGCGTTGTCCTTTTCGATCAAGCGGCCGGTTCTCCCGTCCTCGATCTGGGCGCTGAACGCTCCGACCCCGTGGCAGGCGATTGCAGGCACGCCGGAGGCCATCGCCTCAAGCGGTGTAAGGCCGAACCCTTCGTGACGGGCCGGGGCCACGAACAGGTCAAGGGCGCGGTAGGTTTCAACGATCTCCTCCCAAGGGCGCTCGCCCAGGAAGTGCACCCGTTCCGACAGCCCGGCAGCTTTGAGTTTGGCTTCCTGCTCCTGTTGGAACGCTTCAAATTCTTTGGTGGCGCGCCCGGTGAACACGATGCTGGCGTCGGGATGGTTCGGCAGAATCTCGATCGCCGCATCCACCAGCAGATCGACACCTTTCTGAGGTCGAATACGCCCGAAACACCCGATCAAGGTCCCTTCCGGCAGCCCCAGCTTCTGCCGCAGGGCGGTTTTGTCTTCGGCCGGGTGAAACAGTTCGGTGTTCACACCGTGCATGATGACGGTTGCGGGATGTTCCAGAAACGACGCCGCTTGCGGCGTTGTGGCGATCAGCGCATCCATCTTCGAAATCAGCCACTTGGTGAACCCCGAATGATTTCGTTGCGCAGCCGAGGTGAACAGAAGTTTCAGATTGCGTCGCAGCACATGTTTCAGAAACAAACCCATCAGCATTTCGGTGTTGCGCCGTGCATGCCACACCCGGAGCGTTCTGTTCGAAAGGAACGGAATTTTGATCAACCGGATATGGGGCAGATCACCCGGCAGGCCGGGTCCCGTGGCGACGATCCTGATCATATGCTTTTGAATCGGCAACAGGCGGATTACGGTTGTGGTGACGCCGGAGAGGCTGTGTTTCAGGTTCGGCGCTATAACCTCGATATCCTGCACGGCTTGCTCCGCAATTGCTTCAATCCACATTATCCTGGCTGAATAGATAAATCACGCAACCGATGGCAAGGGTTACCGCAAAAAACCCGAAAATCGCGGTGTAGGGCGCGGTTGTTCCAGCCTGGGCCGTGGCGGCATGAATGCGCCCGGTGACAAATTGGGCGATGCCGACCCCTCCGATTCCGAAAAGGTTCAACAGGGTTACGCCTCGGCCCACCAGATGGGCGGGAACGAAGGCCCGACCATGGGCCATGATGACCGGAAAACTGGCCCCGGTGAACCCTATGATGGCCAACAGCAGAACGGACAGCCATGTGGCATGGTCGATCCAAACGCAAAGCAGGGTCAGCGCCACGACACCCAGCGCGTTGCCCGTGAAGATAACCCACTTCCGAGTGCCGAAGACACGATCCAGCGGTCCGTAGACAAAGGTACCGGCGATCATCGCAGACCCCATGACCAGTGTCGCAGTGCCGATCTGGGTGGTGCTGAGCCCGAAGACATCGTTTAGATACGGCCCGGCCCATAGCCCGCGCAGTGCGGCAGAGGGCGCATAGGCCACCAGCATCAAGGGCATGATCAGCCACAGTGCAGGCTCTTTCAGCAGGTCCAGAAGTGAACCTTTGTGTTCCGTATCAACCTTCGCTGGATCGCGCAGGCTCAGCCAAATACCCAAAGCAATCGCAGCAGATATAACGGCCAGCCCAACCATGGTGGCGCGCCATCCCATCCATTCGACAGCCAGCGCAGTCGGATAGGAGGCCACGAGATTGCCCACCGAGCCAACACCCAGCATGACGGCGGCCAGTGTCGCGAATTTCGCGGGCGGGTATTCGCGGGCAAAGATGAAATAGGAAGCCATCAGAACCGGAGAGCACCCAACCCCGATCAGGCCCATGGCAACACTGACATGCAACGGTGAGGTCGCGACCGCAAAAATTGCGGATCCTCCTGCGCCGCCAACCAGAAGAAGCGCGGCTGCGGTCAGCCTGGGCCCAACCTTGTCCAGCGCCCAGCCGACCGGGATTTGCATTGCAGCGAACACCAGAAACCAAAGGCCGGATGCAAAGGCCAGATCTTCGGGTGTAGCGCCGATGTCGCGTTCAAGATCCAGGCTGAGCACAGCCAGAAATGCACGGAAAAACTGGCTGAGCACATAGCCCAGGCACAAAACCACCAAACCCGCCTGCATATTCCGCCTCTTTTCCGCTTTTTCGCAAGGAATGCTTGGCACGCAATGATGCAACGCACAAGCATGTGTACTATGTTTCAAAACGAGGACTCGGGCCGCATTCCGGCTATCATTGCCAGAAGTTTGATTTCGAGGGGGAAAATGAAAGACCTCCATTCCGCATTTTACGAAAACCTGTCCCTGTTGAGGGATTTCACCCGTCTGGCGGATCCGGCGCAGTTTTCGCCGGTGCCCGACGATTGGTTTCTGGGAGTTGCCGACATCGTCGATTCAACCGGCGAGATCGCGCGGGGACGATACAAAACCGTCAACACCGTGGGGGCTGCTGTTATCTCGGCGATGATAAACGCGATGGACGGCAAGTTGTTTCCCTATGTCTTTGGCGGCGACGGGGCGGCGTTTGCGATCCCCCCCAGCGAAGTTGAAGCAGCGCGGGATACTCTGTCAGCCATGCGGCGCTGGGCGGAAGAAGAGTTTTCCATGCCGTTGCGTGCGGCGCTGGTGTCGGTGGCGGATATCCGAAAAGCAGGCAGGGACTTGCGCGTCGCTCGTTTTGCGCCCTCTTCCGGGGTGGATTATGCCATGTTCTCGGGCGGAGGCTTGGCCTGGGCCGAGGCAGAGATGAAAGCGGGCCATCACATTATCGCGCCTGCCGAACCGGGTGCGCAGCCGGACCTGACAGGCCTGTCATGCAGATGGTCAAACAGCCCGGCGCGGCACGGTCAGATCGTGTCACTGGTCGTTGAACCCACTGCGTCGGCAACTGAACGCGACTTTGCCGACCTTGCGCAATCGGTTCTGTCCGCGTCAGAAGAGCTGGAGCGCGCAGGTCATCCGGTGCCTGTAAATGGTCCGCCCATGACGTGGCCGCCCCCCGGCCTCGACATTGATGCGCATGTTTCGCGCAACGGGCGGAATTTGTTTCTGCACAAGCTCGTTCTTCTGGTTCAGAACCTGCTGATCGCGATATTGTTCAAAACACGCAAGAAGCTGGGACAGTTCGAACCCGAACATTACAGGACGATGGTCAGCAGCAATGCCGATTTCCGCAAGTTTGATGACGGCCTGAAGATGACGTTGGATTGTGACCCGGCCACTTTGCGACAGATCGAACACTTGCTGGAAGAAGCACGCGGGCGCGGCAAAATCCGATACGGTCTGCACGTGCAGGACGAGGCGATGATGACCTGTTTCGTCCCGTCAGCCACACGGGACGATCATGTGCATTTCGTCGACGGTGCCTCGGGCGGATACGCCCAAGCCGCAGCGGCCATGCACCGTTGAGCGGTTAGTCGGCTTTCCATCGTGCGGCGAGATCACGTGCCGTTTGCGTCAGAAGCATCACATCAATGCCAACCGCCAAAAACTGTGCGCCCATATCCAGATATGCCTGACGGGCCTCGTCATTTGTGGCCAGAATGCCCGGCGCTTTGCCTGCGGCCTTGATCCGCGTCAGTGCATCCCGGATAACCGCGCGCACCTCGGGTGCCGCGCTGTTGCCCTGATGGCCCATATCGGTCGACAGATCAGCAGGGCCTATGAATACGCCATCCACGCCTTCAACATCAAGAATGTCGTCCAGAGCAGCAATTCCGGCGCGGGTTTCCACCTGCAACAACAGGCAAATCTCCTGATCTGCGGTCTGAATATAATCTCCGACCGATCCGTACATCGTCGCCCGCGATGCCATCGCGCCCACGCCACGGACACCGGCAGGGGGATAACGGCAGGCCCGAACCAGATCTTGCGCCTGCTTGGCGCTTTCCACGATCGGAACCAGAATGGTTTGAGCACCCGCATCCAGAACCATCTTGATCAACCAGGTCTCACCCACGGGAACCCGCACAACCGCATGAGAGTCGCTTGCCGCAAGTGCCAGAAGCTGGTCCCGGATCGACCGGATATCGTTAGGGGCATGCTCTCCATCGATTACCAGCCAATCAAAACCCGCGGTTCCCATCATCTCGGCCGCTGCGGGCTCGGCAAAGCTCATCCAGCACCCGATCTGCGTTTCTCCCTTTTTCAGAGCCTGTTTGAACGCGTTTTGCTGCGCAGCCATACTGTTTCCTTTGTTGCAAAATCTTCGGCGCGACGTGGTCGCGAAAGTGGCCGTTTCCACATCTTCTTCCGTGGCGCGAAATTGTCCAGTTTTAATGCAATTTGGCGTCATCGGATTGACGGCGGCAAAGGCGCGCCACGCAAGGGTGGCGGCGCCCCTGCGGTTCTTGTGCTTCAAACCGAAAGCCGAGGGTTCCCTTGCGTAAATCACGGATTTCGGCGATAATTTTGGCATGACCGACGACCTCCCACTGACGTCGCGATCTTTGCCCATTGCGCTTTTGCGGGCGCGGGAAAAGGTTATGGGACCCATCCGAGCAATGCTGGCCGACGCCGGTGTCACCGAACAGCAGTGGCGCGTGTTGCGCGTATTGAACGAAGAAGGCCCGCAGGAACCGACGCATATTGCCGAACGCGCCTGTCTGTTGTTGCCAAGCCTGACACGGATATTGCAGAAACTGGAGCATCGCGGCCTGATCTCCCGACGATGCCATCCGGCGGACCGGCGTCGCCAGATTGTCGAGATCGGTGAGCGTGGCGTTCAGATCATTCATGCCAATCAGCCCGCCAGCATGGCACAGGCGAAACGCATTCGTTCCCTTCTGGGGCCGGAAAAACACGAATTGTTGCTGGATCTTCTGAACGAGTTGAACGACCTGGATACCTGATGCCGGTCGCAGAACATGGGTGTCATCTGCAAGGACCCCGCCGGAGATTTTAGGGGCGATCTCCGACGGGGTGGCCAGACTTGGATTTGGGTTAGGCCTGGCCTGAGGCCGGTTACGTCACGCCTTGCCTGACGGTCCGGCCTGCGCATCGGAGTATTGAAGAGCCGGAAATGTGGCTCTGACTAGGGTCTTTCGGCCCTTGGGGGAAGGGCCATGCACCTATGCTCTCCGAAACAGACTTAGGCAATTGCCGATCGTTACGTGGGTCCGCAAGTGGTTTCCTCGCGTCACTTTGGTCGCTTATGGTGCCAAGGGCGCGGTGTTGCTGTCTTCGCATCTCCTAAGATGGATGCGTCAAACCAGTCTTCCTCAGTACCTAGCCCGACTTTCGTCTGAGCCAAGTGTTAACCCGATTTGTTTGTACCTTGATGCGTCCATAAAGACGGATATGCACTTGTTTTGATACGGCGGTTTTCTTTCAGGTCAGAATTGAGCAGGTTCGCGCTGAAACAACTCTTGGATAGCGGCGAAATCCAGCGCGCTTTCCCGGCTTGCCGACTGTTCTGGCAGGCGTAAGATGACGGCAAAGCAATATTCAGGAACCAACATGTCGAACAGTGTGTTTTCCCTTCCCGATCCAATCACCATCCCCATTGTTGGCGAGACCGCAGGGTATCCTGTTGGGCGCATTTTCTGCGTCGGTCGAAACTACGCGGCCCATGCTGCCGAGATGGGGAATGAAGTGGATCGCGAAGCACCTTTCTATTTCACCAAATCTGCGCCAAACGCGATTCTGACTGGTTCGACCGTCCCGTATCCAGCCGGGACCGAGAATTACCATCATGAGATGGAATTGGCATTGGCGATTGGAAAGCCTGTGTTTCGGACCACCCGTGCGCAGGCATGGGATGCTGTCTACGCCTATGGCTGTGCGCTTGATATGACCCGCCGCGACCTGCAAATCCGCGAGCGAAACAAGCAGCGACCCTGGGATCTGGGCAAAGACGTCGAAAACGGAGCGGTATTCGCACCGCTGACGCCCGCCGCTGCCTGGTCACCGGACGAAAACAAACACATCCGCCTCAGTGTAAACGGCGAACTGCGCCAGAACGCGACACTGGAAGAGCTGATTTGGAAGATAGACGAAATCGTTGTGCACTTGTCCGGTTTTTACCATCTGCGCCCCGGCGATCTGATCCTGACCGGCACGCCCGCTGGCGTGGGCCCGGTTGTAGCAGGAGATGTTCTGACTGGTGAAATCGATGGGCTGGAGCCGATTCAGCTCACGCTGTCTGACGTCGAATAGACCCTATTTAGGGTCTTTCAGCCAGTCAATTGCGAACTCTACATGCGTGACGCCTGCCAGCCTACGCACCCTGTCCAGCTCAGCGTTCAGGCGGCGGGTGCGGGCGTCAGACCAGCGCACTCCGCGTTCGGGCCAGAGCGCTTTGACATGCAGCAGGTCGCGATCGCGATGCGCCTTCATGTCGATCCGGCCGATCAATCGATCGCCTTCAAGCAAGGGGAAGACGTAATACCCATATGTGCGCCTGTCTTCGGGCACGAAAATTTCGATGCGATAGTGAAAGCCAAACAGCCGCTCGGCCCGGTTTCTGTCCCGAAGTATGGGGTCAAACGGGCTGAGCACTCGGATCCGACCGGGCGGTTGCGGCAAGTCGGTTGCCCGATCCATCAATTCAGGGCGGGCAAAGGTTTTGCGCAGGCGTCCATCGGCGCAAGTGACCTCGATCTCTTCGATATTGCCTTGAGCCAACGCCGTGGCACACCAGTCTTTGGCTTCGGCGGTGGTAACCGTGCCCCAGAACGCGGCCAGCTCGCCGGACGTGGCAAAGCCCAACCGGTCCAGCGCTGCGTTGCACAGCCAATCCACGGTCGCCGTCGCATCACAGGCCATGTTCCCGGGGCACAGGCGGGTTTCGATCACACGTTCAGTCAGATCATACCGTTTCTGAAACCCGTCGCGGCCCACAACGGTCAGGGCCCCGGAACGCCACAGAAACTCCAATGCGGTTTTTGACGGGTGCCAGTCCCACCAACCGCCCGAGCCTTTCTTTTCATCCTTGCCAACGTCTGACGAACACACGGGCCCGTGGTCGCGGATGTGTTGCAAGACAGTCTCGAACTGTTGCTCGAACCCATCCCGCCGCCAGTTCTTCCAGCGTGCCTTCAACAGATCCGCATCACGCTGAAAGCGCAGATGCCAGTGCGGATAGAACGACATGGGGATTACGGCCGCATCATGTGTCCAGTGTTCGAACAGCGCTTTTTCCCTTTCATAGAGCCTTTTCAGGTTGGCGCTGCGATACGCAGGCCGTCGGGAAAACAGGATCATGTCATGAGCGCGGGCAACGGTGTTGATGCTGTCGAGCTGCACGAACCCCAACCGCTGGACAAGGTCAAGAAGCCCGGCGCACTTGGCCGCGCCCGCAGGCTGTTCGGCCAAAGCATGGCGATCCAGGAAAACGGCGCGGGCCGTCCGGTTGTCGAGCCGCTTCAGGGGCGCATTCATCGTCGTTTCAGAGTGTCGCCATAGCTGATCTTGGGGGTCAGCGTGACCCGTGTCTCGATTTCGGCCTCCGGGTCCTTCAGGCGTTCAGCGATGATCTGCGCGGCCTGACGTCCTATGTCCAGACGACAGGCATCCATCGTCGCCAATTTGCGCGGAAGACCCTGCAAAAGTTCCACGTTGTTGAACCCCGCCAGACCGATCTGCCCCGGGATATCCACGCCTTGCTCCAGCAGGTACAACAGACCACCAGCTCCGATCATGTCGTTGGAATAATACAGGAAATCCAGATCGGGTGACCGATCAAGCATGGCCTGTGTCATCTCGCGCCCTTTGGCCAGGGCAGAGCCACCGGAATAGAACTCGCGATCTTCGATCTCGATCCCGTGTTTGCCCAGCACTTCCGTAAACCCTTCAAAGCGTTTTCGGGCGCGGTGATCCAGCGGCATCTTGGTGCCCATAAAGCCGATATGCTGATACCCGGCCTTCAGGATCGCCTGCGCCATTTCGCGCCCGGCGCGGCGATGCGAGATGCCGACCATCGCGTCGACAGGTTTGCCGTCGGTATCCATGATCTCGACCACCGGAATGCCAGCCGAATCCAGCATGGCGCGCGCCGCGTCGGTGTGTTCCAGCCCTGCAATGATCACGCCCGAGGGTCTCCACGAGAGCATCTCGTACAGCACTTTTTCCTCTTTTTCGGGCAGATAATCCGTCACGCCAACCACGGGTTGCAGTTCGGTATCTTCGAGCACCTGATTGATGCCGGTCATCACCTCGGGAAATACCATGTTCGAAAGTGAGGGGATGATCACCGCGACCAGGTTGACCCGGCTGGATGCCAGGGCGCCCGCGATCTTGTTGGGGACATATCCCAGCTCTTTGGCGGCGGCCAGAACGCGGGTGCGGGTGGCGTCGGACACATCCCCCCGGTTACGCAGAACCCGGCTCACCGTCATCTCTGAGACACCGGAAGCCTCGGACACATCACGAAGGGTAAGCGGGCGTTTGGTTTCACTGTTCACGGGAGGCACCTGCGTTGTTGTTTTGTCCGATGCTAGCGTGAACAGGTCGGTGTGTACAACAATTGTGCAAAGGCGATGACAACCCGGAAAATCCCGGTTACAGAAGGCAGGGCGCGGCCCCGTGGCTCAACTGGATAGAGCAGCCCCCTCCTAAGGGGCAGGTTGCAGGTTCGAATCCTGCCGGGGTCGCCAGTTTTCCCAGATTGACGTTTGACATCCAAAGTCCGTTTTTACGACAAAAAACGGTTTTTTTGAATTGCCCTCGAATCTACCTTCCTTTTAGCGCAGTTCTTTCAACAACTTGTGTGTCGTGGATCGGTTCGTTCATTTCGGCCGGGTTCGATGGCGCAACCCAACCAGGATGCGTTGACACGCAGCACGTTAGTTGTTCCCTAATCGTTTCACAGGTTCCGGAACCTTTCACACCCATCAGTCCCGCCCGCCCCGGCGGTGTGGACAACGGCGCGGCAAGCCCCGTCGCGCCTCGAAAGGATTCTGCGATGCCCCGTGCCACCACCACGAATCCATTTCATGCGCTGCGTTTCGAAGACGACCTGCCGACGCTGCACGAGGTCGAACGGCGCCTGAAAACATTCCTGCGCGGCCTCCGCAGGCAACGCCAGGCGGCGCAGACCGGTGACGATGAAGGCGCCCGCGACAAGATGGACCAGTTCTTCGACTATCTGAATGAGGCCGAGCGGCGGAAGATCCGGCGTCGCGCGCACCGCTACGTGCAACGGCTGGACGCCCTGTCTGGTCTGTCTCACCTCAGCGAGGAAAACCGCGCGAAGCTGACGCCCATTCGTGGCGGACTGCCGGTCACCCGCATCACCACCGAACACGAGGCGGACGAGATCGCGACCGCCTTGCATGCTGAGATGCCCTGGATGGCGCCCGCCACCGAAGCCGTCTGGCACGGGTTGCGGGCCTCGACACGCGAGGGCCTGCCGGGTGTCCGCTTCGCCCCGCTGATCCTGAACGGCCCGCCTGGTATCGGCAAGAGCTTCTGGGCCCGGCGACTGGCCCACCATCTGGAGGTCCCTGCGACCAATATTGATGCAACGGGCAAGCCGGCGTCCTTCGCGCTCACCGGATCCCAGCGCGGCTGGGGCAGCGCCCATGCGGGCAAACTGGTCAACACGGTCCTGAACAACCGGCATGGCGGGCCGCTGGTCATCATCGACGAGATCGAAAAGGCCGACGAGGTCCACTCCAACAAAGGCACGCGGCACACGCTGACTGACGCCCTGCTGCCGCTGCGGGAGCGGATGACGGCGGCGACCTGGGAATGCCCGTTCTTCCAGGTCAAGATGGACATGTCCTGGGTCAACTGGGTGATGACGGCGAACAGCCGGCAGGGCCTGCCAGAACCGTTTCAGAGCCGCTGCGTTGTGCTGGACCTGCCGGACCTGACCACGGGGCAGTTAAGGGACTTCGCCATAAACGAAGCCGCGCGGCGGGGACTCTGGCTGAACCCTCTCGGGACATTGCTGCGCAATGCCCTGCCGGGCAGCAGACGGGTCGTGCGTTCGGCTTCGGCCAGAGCGGCCCAACCACGTCTGGTCCTATGATTACGTCCAAGATCGAACCGCCGATGGGCGGGCCTACCGTACCCTGAACATCATCGACGAATACACCAGTGAGGCGCTGATGATCCGCGTTGATCGCAAGCTCAACTCGACCGACGTGCTGGATGCGCTGACGGACCTTTTCATTCTGCGGGGACCGCCGGAACACATCAGGTCCGACAACGGCCCCGAGTTCATTGCGCAGAAGGTGCAGGACTGGATCGCGGCCGTCGGCGCCAAAACGGCCTACATCGAGCCGGGGTCACCTTGGGAAAACGGCTTCTGCGAAAGCTTCATCGCACGGTTCCGCGATGAACTGCTCAACGGCGAGCTATTCTATAGCCTAAAGGAAGCCAGATTCCTGATCGAGCAATGGCGTGTCCACTACAATACCGTCAGGACACAGTGCACTGGGCTACCGTCCGCCCGCGTCAGAATGCATCGCGCCGGTGGACTAGAGGCCGACGATGAACTAACAATCAGACCGGACCACCCGACGGGGGCACGCCAGGTGCCTTACTTAGACAAGCCACAACACAAGGCAACATGCGATTGATCCGAGGGACAGGCTTCCAACAACCAATTGCAAGTGGAAGCGAGATGCCGGTTGGGCGCTGTGCGCTTCCAATCGGGAATACACGCGGCGGGCGTTCATCCACGCTCCCCAATAGATCAGCAGCGAGATCAACCCAAAAAGAGTGGCTGCGGCTTTCGCCAACCACTCGGGCTCGACGGCGGAAAATACGGCCTTGAGGCCAAGGGCGATGGCCACGCATGCCATCCCGGTTCTCATCCAACCCGCAAACGTGCGCTCATTGGCCAAAATGGTGCGGTCTTCGGCCCAGTCGGTCCGCTCTTCGGCCAAGTTTTGGCTTTTCGTGTTTTTATCAGACATTGCCACCCTTTGGACTGGTCACCAGATCAGAATGTGCAGGCTAGCCTATTTTTCGGCAAGCCTGCACAAGACCTTAAGCGCGCGCAGTTGGATCTCGAAATGCCAAACGCGCCCGGACACCGCGTCAGCTTGATTTCGAGATCGCCCGCAGCATCCAAGCTGCCTGCTCGTGAAATGCCGAACGTTCGGTCGCCAGATCTTCAGTCACGACGTCTTTGCGGCTGCCTGCAAGCTCGGTCAGGGCGTGCAGGCGGTGCGCCACCCGCTCGTGATCAGCAGCCAGATATTCGATCATGCCGGCGGCGGTCAGGTCCCCTTCGCGGTCCTTGATGACCGAGAAATCCAGGATGTCGGACATGCGCGAGGGTGCCAGATGACCCAGCGCGCGGATGCGTTCCGCGATCTCATCAGCAGCGGCGAACATGTTTTCGTACTGTTCTTCGGTCAGCTTGTGGATCGAATAGAACAGCGGGCCTTCCACGTTCCAGTGATACGCATGTGTCTTGAAGGTCAGCCGGTAGGTGTCGGCCAGAACATCAGCCAGACCCTTGGCCAAGGGCGCGGTGTCGCGCACGCCAGTGGAAACGGGGTTTTCGTTCGGGACAACGTTCAATGCGTCGGTCATGACAACTCCTTTTTTCTACTGGGGAAGAAACGCCCAAAGCCTGGCGTTGTTCCACTTTCGACGAAAAAAATCAGGTGACAGTGGGCATTCCGCCGTCAGCCGAATAGTCGACCGATACCCGCAGCAAAGTCGGAACGGCGACGTCGGCAGCCGCCTGCAGCGCAGGAGCAAGTTTGTTGTGGCTTTCGATGTCGTGATAGACCCAGCCAAAGGATCGGGCCAGTGACTCCCAATCGGGGTTGCCGAAGGAAAACTCGCGCGCACCTGGTTGTTTTTCGTCGATCAGACCATAGCCGTTGTCTTCCCAGATCAGAACAGTCACGGGCGCGCACAACCGGGCCGCCGTCTCCATCTCCTGAACGTTCATCAGGAAGTCCCCATCACCGCAAACGGCGATTACCCGACCCTCGTCCAACAGGCGGGCAGCCTCGATCGCTCCGGGCAGCGCAAGGCCCATACCGGCCAGGCCGTTCGGAATGATGATTTGCCCCGCCCGGCGCGCTTGAACCTTGCTGGCTACCCAAAGTTTGTGCAGGCCTACGCCGGACAACAGAACGTCGCCTTCGCGAAGCGTTTCGGAAATCGCCTGACAAATGTCCGACGGCGCGACACAGGCGGCATCGGAAGGTGTTGGCCCACCTTCCAGCGAGGCGTCAATCTTTTGCTGGAGACTTTTGAACCAGCTTTGCGCGGGGCGTTCGGCGGTGGCCTTCGCCAGAACGTCAATGCAGTGCGGAAGATCCCCAGTCAGAGCGGCCTTTACCGGCCAGTCCACATCAACCGCCGAGGCCACGTCCGAGATCTCGAGAACCGGCTTCTTACCGCCCATCGAGATGTTCGAGGTTGGATATTCAACCGGGTCAAACCCGATGGCAATGATCAGATCGCACAGGTCGAAGGCTTCAGACACCAATTCTTTGCCCGGTTGACCGACCGAATGCAGCGAGAGCGGGTGCCCCGGCGGCAAAACTCCTTTGGCCATGAATGTCGTGACGACCGGGGCGGAAAGGCTTTCTGAAAGTGCCCGCACGTCGCTTGCCGTGCCGGATCGGATCACCCCGTGTCCTGCAAGAATCAAGGGCTTTTTCGCCTCGGCCAGCAGGCGCGCTGAACGGATGACCGCATCGGCCGCCGGCCGCACCTCGGCTGTCGGCGGCGCCACGAAAGGTTCGGCCAGAATCGGGACCTCGGCCAGATCCTCGGGCAGGGAAAGATGGACGGCACCGGGCTTGTCGAGCTTGCTCAACCGCACGGCCTCGGCAACGACTTGGGGAATTTCATCCGCGACCATCAGCGTTCGGCTCAACTTGGTGACTGGCGCGAAGAGTGCTTCGAGATCGATGATCTGATGGCTTTCGCGGCCCAGCCTGGACCGCGCACCCTGTCCCGTGAGGGCGATCAGCGGCACATGGTCAAGCGTGGCGTCAGCCACACCGGTGACAAGGTTGGTCGCCCCAGGTCCAAGTGTCGAGAGGCATACCGCAGGGTTCCCCGTCAAACGCCCGTGAACCGATGCCATGAACGCCGCCGATTGCTCGTGCCGGCACAGGACGAAGTCGATGCTCGACTTGTCGATTGCGGCGATCAGATCGGTTGTTTCCTCACCCGGAACACCGAATGCACAGGCCACGCCGTTGGCTTCCAGGCAGGCAACCAGCAATTCGGCGGCGGTTTGGGTATGGACGGCATCTTTCATAGAGCTTTGAACCTCGGGGTACTGTTTCAGGGAATGGGGATGCGCGGGGGCTCACCCACGGATCAGCCGCAAGATCAGCGAACCGATGAACAGGACCAGAAAGATCACGAAAAGGATCTGCGCAATACCGGCCGAGGCCGACGCGATGCCGCCAAACCCGAAGATGCCAGCAACGATAGCAAGTGCGAAAAAGATCAGCGCCCAGGACAACATGGGATTTCCTTTCATTTCTGTGGCTACTGACGGGTTAACGCTTGGAACCCCAGATTGGTTCCGGGTCATTTTGGTGGAACCTTTGACGAGCGCCCGCGTTGGGTCGATGAAAGGAGATCTGACATGACACAGAAAACGGCGAAAAAGGCCCCTCAGGACACTCCGCATGTGGAGATGGCGGCGCGGATCGAAGAAGTGGCCAAGGAGGCCAAATCAGCGTTGGAAGATGGCGTAACCGCAACGCGTGACACGTTGAAGACGGCGCGCGACGAGGCGCAAAAGCAGCTGACACTGACATCCGAGAAAAGTGCCGCATTCGTGCGCGAGAACCCGGGTCTGGCTATGGTCGGAGCGTTGGGCGTGGGTGTCCTGCTGGGCCTCGCGTTGCGCAAGGCGGACCGCGGTTAGAACACGCGATACTTCGCGACCGATATGGGCATCGAGTACGTATTGCCGGCCATGCTCGGCTTGGGTTTGGCCGGTCTACTGATCTGGTTCTTCATCAGGAATCGCTGACAGCGCTATTCGTCACTGCCACGCCAACCAACCCGCCATCCCAAAGGCCCAAAGCGCCTCAGCCGCGCTTTGGGTCTTCTTCTATTTCGGGTTTGATCTGGGCGTAGGCCAGCATCGTGAAGACAGCGGTTCCTCCGATGATGTTGCCGGCCAGAACGGGCAGGAAAAAGCTGAAAACGGCTGCGCCTGGTGGCAACTGCCCCTGAAGCATCAGAACCGCCATTTCCACCGATCCGGCAACGACGTGGGTAAAGTCACCGGCCGCAATCATCCAAGTGAAGATTACGATGACCAGCACCTCGTTGTTCTGTGCCGAAGGCAGCATCCAAACGATCGCCGCAATCAGGATCCCCGCCGGTATTCCGCGCAGAAAGCCAACCCAGGCGCCCATGCCGGTGGCGTGGTGGCTCAGGTCGTTGATGACCGCGACGAGTTGGGGCGACAACACCGGCGTATGGATCAGGAAGGCAGATATCGCAAACGCCCCCAGCACATTGGAACCCAGAACGATTGCCCACAGCCTGGCGGTTTTGGTGAAGCACGCGACGGACGGATTTATCATGGCTGGAACGACGGTCGTTATCGTGTTCTCTGTGAACAACTGCATCCGCCCCAAAATGACCAGGACAAAGCCGAGGGAATAGCCCAGGTTCTCGACCAGGAAGCGCCCGCTGGTTTCGGGCAGATGTGCCCGCAAGATCGCTTCACCCAGCACCGAAAAGCTGATCAGCACTCCAGCGGCAATCCCGGACCAGAACAACGCTTTGGTCGGGCGGTCCAGTTCCTCCTCGCCGTTTTGGCGGATGGTCTCGAATATCAGGCGCGGAGACAGGCCGGACGCTTCTTCGACCGCTTCGCGCTCGCTCTCTTTCTCGACAAGATCTTTTCGCGGCGCGTTGTGTGTATTGGACATTTTGACCCCTTGTATCGACCTTCAAACCCAACGTTCTGCCGGTCGTTTTGGTTCCATTAGGCGCAAAAATCGTCAAGCCTCGTGCGAGAGCTGGGATCACACCCAGATCTTTGTCGGGAACTTTTGGCCACCTATCGCGTTGTGACCTTGTAGGAACAACGACAAGTAACTCGAAAGGAACTTCGGTATGGTGGAAGTGTATGGCATTGGCGGTCTGATCGTCCTGGTTTTGTCGATCTGGGCCATTATCTCGATCATCGGCTCGTCTGCGACGACCGGTGCAAAAATCCTGTGGGTCCTTTTCGTTCTGTTGCTTCCGGTCGTCGGCTTCATCTGCTGGCTGATCTTTGGCCCGAAGGCAGCGCGCAGCGCGATCTGATCAGCGCGGAGATTGTCGGTACAAAAAAGCGCGGCATCGGCCGCGCTTTTTTTGGTTCAAGGATCTGGGGGGCACAATGCACCCTTCGCCGTCTCACCCAGGATCAGAACCGATCTTCAAGCCGTTCCCACTAAAATCAATGGCTGCGATCTTGCGGGCAAGATCTGCGGCCGTAAAAGGCCGTATCAGTGCCGCACATTCAAATTGCGCTTGCACCTCGGGGGACGGGTCCAACAGCAACAGCGCACTGCCGCGCTCGGCCAACAGCCGCGCGACGGCGTCAAATGACGTCTCACTTCTGCGATAGCTCAGAACGCTCAAGGCCGGGGCGAATTTGGGCTCCTGCCAGAAATGCCTGCCCGCGTGCAGCTCGCGGATATGGACAATGCGATCGGTTGGAACTCCGGGGATGGCGTCACTGATGTCCGCTGCTTCGATAAAGTTTTCCGTAACAATCAAAACATCTGCTACGCTGCGGGAAGAGGCTTCCATAAATACCATCCTGAAATCTGTTCGATGCCACCCTAGGGCAATCCCACAGCGCCGCAATAAACTATGACACAGCAACGAAAAAATTCTCTAATCGCATGTGCGGACTGTCCGCTGAGGCAGATGGACGTCTTCCTGCCGTTCTCGGAAGACGACCTGCGATTCATGCAGAGGTTCAAAACCGGCGAGATGCAGGCCGAACCCGGAACGCAACTGTTCATCGAGGGTGCGAAATCCGCGCATCTGTTCACGGTTCTGAGCGGGATGGGCGTTCGTTATAAAACGCTGGAAAATGGTCGCAGGCAGGTCATCGGCTTTGTGCTTCCAGGCGATCTCGTCGGGTTGCAGGCTGGGGTCATGGGCGAGATGCGGCACTCCGTCGAAGCGACAACCGCGATGCGGCTGTGCGTGTTCAATCGCTCGCGGCTGTTCGAATTATATCAGAACCAGCCTGATCGCGCCTTTGACCTGACATTCCTGGCCGCCGTCGAAGAGCATTTTCTGGGCGACGCCCTGACAACCGTTGGCCAGCGCGGCGCGATCGAGAAGATCGCGTGGAGCCTGCACCGGTTTTACACACGGTCGCAGGCCGTCGGATTGGCAAAAGGCTTGCGGTGTCCGCTGCCCTACCGGCAGCAGGATCTTGCGGATGCGTTGGGCTTGTCTCTGGTTCACACGAACAAGACCCTGCGCCGACTGAAGGATCTCGGCTTGGCCGAGTGGTCCAACAATGTGCTGCAGATTAACGACCTTGAGGGTCTGGCCGAGCTTGGCTTGGTC
Organism: Ruegeria sp. AL3; assembly: GCF_056536065.1. NCBI lineage: Bacteria > Pseudomonadati > Pseudomonadota > Alphaproteobacteria > Rhodobacterales > Roseobacteraceae > Ruegeria > Ruegeria sp. AL3. The sequence goes on along the minus strand of NZ_JBQFJG010000001.1, from coordinate 990,128 downwards.
GAAATCACCGAAGCCGTTCCGCGCCCGCTGATCTAAACGTGGCGGATGGACAGGAATTGAAAAACCGCCGACCGAAAAATCGGCCGGCGGCTTGATCACGAGTTTTGCGACTGAAGAGCCGGTTTACGACCCTTCGTAGGCCGGCATATCCTTCAGCATCTCCTTGTCGGCATGAACGAAGGCATAGGTGGTGTCACCATCGATTTCACGCATCAGCGACACGCGCGAGAAATCGATCAGAACATCCTTTTCCCCCAAGCCGAGGAACCCGCCGACGCCAATCACGGCCCCATCAACCGATCCGTCCATGTCGACGACAACCTCTTCGATCTCACCGATCCACTCTTGCGAGACGTCATAGACGCGCATGCCGGTCAGATCTTTGGCCGGGATGGTGCCTTGGGCAACGGGGACATAGCCCGTGATGTCGATGGTGGTTGGATCAACTGCATCGGCCATCTGTCCGGCTTTTTCGCTGATGTACTCACCAGTTGCTTCGGCTGCCTGGTCGACGTCTTCCGCCGTGTTCCGGGCGGCGTTCTTGATGTCCTGCGCGGTATTGGACAGCGCATCACCGGCTGCCTCGGCTGCCTCTTCCAGGTTCTTGCCGACTTCTTCGACATTCGAGCTTTCTGCATAGGCCGATGCCGACATCACCAGAACGATCGAAGTTGTGGTCAGAAAACGTTTCATAGCTCACTCCTTTGGTCTGTTCTGACCGCATTTCCCGCGGTCTTGTTGAACAAACGAATGACGCCGCAACTTGTTCCCAGAAAAGTGCAAAAATATCTGTTTTAAAATGAAAAAAACCGCGCAACTGCGCGGTTTGACAAGCCGTGGTCAGACCTTCAGACCGGGTGCAGCGGATCGGAAGATGTGGACAGAACCATGTAGTGTTCGTCGTCGGGAATATTGCGTAACTCAGCGAACGGAAAACTCAGGATATCTGGTCGCCCGTCGATCAAGAGAAACCGCAGAACCTTGGTGTCAGGGTCGAACTCAATATCCTTTAATTTGCCCAACTCACCAGTAGCGTCAAACACGGGGTTGCCCCGCAACTTCGTAAACCATCGGAAGTTGCTACCAGGTGGCGTGGGTTGCGGGCGTTGGCGGAGAGCGTCATTCAGGACCGCCCCCATCACAACCGGCGCAATCGCGTTGCCGAACGGCCCTACGACCAGGGGCGGCAGGCCTTTGATGTCCACTGCAAGGGGATCTTCGTCTTCTTTGCGCTGGCGAAGGTGATGCAATTGCTGATGGGAAAACGCGCACTCTATCACGCTTGCACCAAGTTCGAGCGTATCGGCGGTGAAAGCCACCGGGTCATTCCCTACGGCCACGCTCAAATTGACCAAGACGTACTCCAACTCGGTCTGCCCAGCGCTAATAGCGATATCGGAAACGCGACCAATCGCGTGGTCGGTCCCAGCTGGGACAACGGGCTTATTGATGAGGTCAGACAGTTTCATGGCGGTGGTGATTACCTTTGGGGTCTATCTTGGGAGTGCGTGGGGCGCCACCGATTTGACGCCACCCCACACAATATGGGCATCCACCTTTGGGCTACATGTCCTTGATCAGGCGATCCACGATTTCCCGAACGTCTTCTTTCGAATCTCCGTATTTCTTTTGGATGATGCCTTCCAGTTGCTCGCGATCGCCGCGGGCTTGCTCGATCTCATCATCGGTCAAATCGCCGAAACGCTCGATCAGCTTGCCTTTGAATTCGGTCCAGCGTCCAAGAATTTGGTCCCAGTTCATCGTAAATTCCTTTCGATTGCTTCGTCGCTGCCAGTGAAACGCACCAAACTCGAACTGGTTCCGGGCACCGGCGATATTTCTGCGTTGGCCCGAAAAATGGGGGTTCGGGCAGATACCGAACTGTGTCTTCAGTGGTTTTCGAACTGGTGTTGGGAACAATCTCGCCTTCCATGCGTTGGGGGACCGACACCTCAACACAGGAGATCGAACCATGCCACGTCGAACCGAGACCGCGGAGAAAGCAAAAGCCCATGCCCAGGATCTGGCCGGCAAGGTCAAGGACACCGTGACCGCCGAGGCCTCGGCCCGGGCCGAATCGCTGAAGAACAGCGCAGCGCAGGAGGTTGAGAGCGCCGCTCATGCAGCCGACGCAGCTGCCGATGAATTTCCCGACCAATCGGTGCAGCATCAGGTCTTGTCGAGGATTGCGGACAACATGGAAGCTGTGGCTGGGCAAGTCCGCTCTGCCGACTTGGCCAGTATGAGCCGAAAGGTGTCTGATTTCGCCCGCGAAAACCCGCTGTTGTTCGTCGGATCGGCTGCCTTGGCCGGGTTTGCTGCAGCCCGTTTCCTGAGCGCGCGCAATACGGGCGCGGCCCAGTCCGCATCTTTTGGGGCAGATCCTTGGGATATTGATCCGTCGCTGCTGCATGGGACCTCGGTCGATACGTCGGGCCACACCAGCGCGCTGGCGCGGATGAATGGTGGCCGCGATGCATAACCCCAACGATCTGCGATCTGCACCGGGGCTTGTGGCAAACGCGCTCAAACATCTGTCGGGTTTGCTTCAGGCTGAGGTAAAGCTTGCCAAGGAGGAATTGTCCCGAAACCTGACGCGAGCGGGCTTAGGGCTGGCCTGCATTGGCATTGCTCTGATCCTGTTGATGATCGCGCTGAACCTCATGGCCACAGCCCTGGTCGCGTATGTCGCCGCCAATGGACTGTCGGTGGGTATGGCCTCGTTGCTCGTTGGCGCGGGTTTCGTTCTGGTTGCTGCGTGCCTGGCGCTTTTTGGCCGGTCCCGCCTGTCCGCCACTGCGCTGGTCCCCGAGCAAACCATGAAAAACCTGCAGCGCGACATCGAAGCGATGAAGGAGTCGACCCATGTCTGACCTGACACCTCTTGAAACGCAGATCGCATACGAACGCAGCGCTCTTGCACGCTCGCTGAATGCTCTGTCGGATACGCTGGCACCGCCACGCCTGGCAGACGAGGCGAAATCGACGCTCGAAGCCTATGGCGGGCAGATCGGTGCGCAACTCTGGTCCACGGCTCAAAAAAATCCGGCCGCCTTTGCTCTGCTCGGTGCAGGAGCAGCCCTTTTGGTTGCGGGTCCCGGGTCTGGCGCAAAAATAACTCAATCCCCGCCCCAAGCCGTACCTCCGCAGCAGGCCTTCGACGGGTTTGACCGGCGTGTCGCCGACGCTGACAGCCGCATGAAACAGGAGATGACAGGAATGACTGAAAACAGCCAATCTGCTAGCGTGTTGTCCGCCGCCTTGGAACGTGGTCTGGACAAGCTCTCACCCCAAGCCCGTGCCCGTGTGATCGAAGCGCGCAAGGCCGCAATCGGTGCGCAGCAAGCGGTCGAGAAGCGTGCGCGGAAGGCGGCGAAGGCCTCGCAGACCTTCGTCCATGATCAGCCGCTGGCGGCCGGCGCATTGGCGCTGGGCGTAGGTATTCTGGCTGGCGCTCTGCTGCCCAACACTCGCAAAGAGGACGAGCTGCTGGGCCATCGGCGCGATCAGCTGATGCGTCACGCCCAAAAGGTTTTGAACGAAGAACTGGACAAGCTGCATGCCGCGGCCAATGTACGGCTGGATGACGCGGCAGATCGGGCCTCTGGCGCTTTGCGCAGTCAGTGAAGCGCGCCCATGCCAACTACTTTCAGCTCTCCATCGGCCTTGCGTGCAATGCTGGCGATCCTGACCGGGATCGCCAGCATCACCGCTTTGTACCTGGCCCGGTCCATCGTCGCTCCGATCACATTCGCTTTGGTTTTGGGGGTCGTGGTCGCCCCGCTTGCCGACAAGCTTGAGAAGGTCGGTTGCCCGCGTGTGATATCCGCCTCGGCACTGCTGTTCGTGACCAGCACCGTCATCGTCGCGGCGTTCCTTCTGCTTGAACCGTTGCTGTCCACGCTGGTCGAACAGTTGCCCGCCATCAAACGCGAGTTGCGCTCTTGGGTCGCCGCGATGTCCGAGTTCATTCGGGGCATCGAAACGCTTGGACGCGAGATCGAGGAAACCGTCGGTGCCGATGGGGCAGCGGAAACGGAGTCCGCCCTTCCGTCAGTGATGGATGCCTTGTGGCTGGCGCCCAATTTCGGATCAAAGATCCTGATTTTCATCGGCACGCTGTTCTTTTTCGTTTTGACCCGGCCCGAGCTCTATGCCGCAGCCGGTCCCCTGAAAGAGCGGCTGTATCTGGCTGACCGCGCGGTCTATCGCTATTTCGCTGCCGTGACGTTGGTCAATATCGGCCTTGGGACTGTTACGGCTGTGGCCTTGGGGCTGATCGGCATCAATGACGCCGTAATCTGGGGGGTGGCCGCCGGCCTTCTGAATTTTGTGCTGTATCTCGGCCCGCTGATGATCCTGACCGGCCTTCTGATCGCCGGTTTAACCCAGTTCGGTGGAGCCGCGGCCCTGTTGCCTCCCCTGGTTTTCCTGGCGATCAATCTTTCTGAAGCACAATTCGTAACACCCGCCTTCGTCGGCCAACGTCTGCAGGTGAATCCGCTGGTCGTGTTCATCGCCATCATCTTTGGGCTTTGGCTTTGGGGGCCGGTCGGCGCCATCGTCGCGCTGCCGATCTTGCTGTGGTTCGGCGTGTTGATGAACCCCAAGGTCATGAGCCCGATCACAACCAGCTAGACGATGTTTTCAGTTACCCCGGGCAGCGGTTGCCGCATGTCGCGCGCAACGTCGGCGTCATGCGGGACGAGGAAGCCGCTGCGCGCTTCGGGGCGCCGCACACCGTTGGCCTGAATCTCTCGCCCCCACCACGCGAACATGGCATCGGGCTCGATCTGTTTGCTCAGATCATCCGAGAACCACCAATGGTCCACCAAGGCTTGCCGCAGAACCGCCACACGCTGCCGGTCGGTGACCCGAAGGGCGACTTCTGTGTCCCACCGCAAAGACCGTCCGTTCAGGTTGGCGGACCCGACCAAGGCATGATTGTCATCCACCACCAGAACTTTGTTGTGAACGTGAATTATCGGAGACCCGCTCAGAACCTCGGCGCGGTCATCGGCCCCGCTTGCGGAAATCGGCTGGACCGGGGTCGAAAGCGATACACGGTCTTGGAACCCCTGCTGGATGATCTCCAGGCATTTGGCTTGAAGGTCCAACCCGAATTGCGCGTCCAGTCCGTCATGCCCGCCAAAGGCCACTTCTTCAGGTAAAGCTGGCAGAACAAGCACCAGTTTCAGGTCCTGCTTGTTAAGGCCCGCCTCAGCCAGAGCCTCGGCCAATCGAGTCGATCTGAAATACTGGGTCTCGATGTGCAGAAGTTGCCGCGCGGCTTGAAAGGCGGCTATGTGCTCATCCTCGATCTCATGCGCGATGGTCTTTGGCGACAGCCGCCAGAACGCAAACCGGCGCGGGCTGGACAGGGTGCGGCGCAGGTGGGTTGCCTGAGGGTCCGGTTGTCCGGTTGCGATTTCATGTTCGAACCGGTCGATATGGCGCGCGGCCTCGGCGGCCTCGGGTCCGCGGACAAGCAACTGAACGTCTGACCAGGTGTTTTTGGCCAGACGATCGTGATCCGGTGTGTCAAAGCGCCTTTCGTTCAAGTCCAATCCGCCGAGGTAGCAGATCTCATTGTCGATCACGGCGACTTTCTGATGGTGCGACACGGTGTGAAGCCGGGGTAACGTGTCCGACCCCAGCCGTACTGCCTGCCGTTCGCGTCGTTCGCGGGACAGCTTCTGAATCCGCTGCGCCTTTTTCCGAAGAACCGCCGGCAACAGCGCGGCCCACGGCAATGCGCCAGCCTGCGCCGGGTGCATGGACACGCGAACGGTCAAGCGCGAGGCGATTTCTGGACCCAGGATTTCCGCCAGCGCAACCGCCTGCCGTTTCGTGCGCCAGCTCAGCTCGTGCAACTCGGTCGCGAAGATCGGATCGAAATCGCTGATGACCAAATGAAACGTTACACCCTTGCGAATGACATGCTCGATCAGGTCAAACCAGGTTTCCCCAATCTGGCGCGCCTCGTCGCTGCGCAGCCGTGTCATGAAATCGAATATCCGAAAACTTGCCTTGATCTGGTGCCGGGCCTCAAGAACCGCTTTTTCCAAGGCGGGCCAGGCTTGCTCGGCCGTGATCAGGACCTCAAAGTCATTCTGCTGCGGCACGGGCATCACCGCTTCTCTCATCCGCAATGGACTGTGGTTCGCTATCCGCTTCTACTTCGGAGATTTCGAACGTCACCTCATACACATAAAGCGATGACGTCTCGGTTATGTCTTCGGAACCGTCCAATTGGCGGAGGAAGGCCTGCATCAGCCGCTGACCGATCCCGCCGCTATGGAACATATCCGCACCGTCGTCCGACTGCCCGCGCGTGTTGGAGATTTTCAGGTGCAGGGTGTTCTCCTCGGGTCGGGTCAATTCCACCGAAATTGTCGGCGGTCCGTTCTGCGGAACGCCTACGTATTTGACCGCGTTCGTCAGTGCCTCGGCCACCAGCATCGACAGCGTGACTGCCTGATCCTGCCCCAGTTCGACAGGCGCGATCCGGCAGTCAACCTCGACCACCTGACCCAGAATTGGCGGTCGATGCGCCAGTTCGGCGACCAAATGTCCGATCAGTGCCTCGGTGTTGATCGTCGTCATCTGCGAGTTCTGGTTCAAGCTCTGGTGCACCATGGCCAGGCCGCGAACCCGACGCTGCAACTGTTCCAGCAAGCGCCGGGCCTCGGTGGTTTCGGCCTTGCGCAAATGCATGTTCATGATCGAAGCGATCAGTTGAAGATTGTTTTTGACGCGATGGTGTACCTCGCGCAACAAGATCGTTTTTTCGACAAGGTCGCGTTCGTGCTGCGCCTCAGCCTCGCGGATCAACAAGACCATGCGGTTGAATGCAGTCTGTATTTGCTGAAACTCCTGCGGGGCGCCTGCGAGGCTTTCAATCGGGTCGCGCTCGCCCAACGCGAAACGACGCACGGCCGAACGCAAGCTGTCGAGATGCCGGATCACCAATCGATGCAGGCCCCACAAGGCAACTCCCAGACCGGTCACCCACATCAGGATCGGAAAAGCAATGGTCAGGGCAGTGCTGCCTGCACCGACAGAGGCCAGCGCCGCCTCGCGTGGCCAACTGCCAATCACGGCGACTTCGCCCGGAATGATGCTGGCAACTGCAAAAACCCGATCCTCTCCGTCGGCCGTTTTAGCCGAAAATGTTTTGCCGGAACTGGACAGAACCAACAGGTTTTCTTTCGCGGGCGGTAGGAATGGTTTGACCTCATCCAAGCCCACATTTGATGACAGCACTTCTCCGGTCGCGTCGAACAGGGCGATGACCACGTCACTACCAATGTTGCCAACATCCATGGGCGTGCGCGCCAGCGCATGAGGTATCGAGATGGAGACGAACCCCATAAGCTCGGTCCTGTTCATGACCGGCTGGGTTACGATGATCACTGATTGCCCTGTCGCCGCCCCGGCACGACTGACAGAAAAAGTAAGCTGCGGATTTTCCGAGATCTGCCCGAAACCGGGCGCGTCCGACAAATCGATGTCCTTCTCGACGGTCGAGCAGGCCATAATCCCATTTGGCTGGATGAATCCGGCAAATACGAACTCGGGCTGGCGTTCAACGAACCGGCGCATGAGGTCCGAACAAGCGGCATTGTCCAGGCTTCCCTCCGCAAGCGCGGCTGTAAGTCCCGAACTGGCACCAACAGCTTTCTGCAGAAGCTCCCGTTCGCGGGTGGCAGCTTCGATCGTGCGCGCCAAAACCGAGGCCCGAGATCTTTCGTCGGCCTCGGTAATCACAGCGCGTGTCTGCAATACCGCAATCAGCCCCAAAGGCAAAAGCGCCAGGGTGACTAGCGCGGCAAGATAGACGGTCAGGCTGCGCGGTTTCGCACCCATCGATCGTCAGGCCGCCGGTTGCGTCTGAACGATCGCCGCCGTCACCGCATCAGTCAACTCGATGGGTTCGTCATCTTCCAAACCCATCAGTTCGGCCAGTTGCGCGCGGGCCCGGTTCACCCGGCTTTTGATCGTTCCAAGGGCGACGCCACACATCTCGGCCGCTTCCTCATAGGAAAACCCTTGTGCACCGACCAGCACCAACGCTTCGCGCTGTTCATCCGTCAGTTGGTCAAATGCAACAGCAAAATCCTTCAACGCCAGCCGTCCGTCATGGTCGGGCTTTTGCGACAGGCTCTCGGCCATGGCGCCATCCACATCCTCGACTTCGCGCTTGCGCTTGCGGTGCAACGAAAAATAGGTGTTCCGGACGATGGTGAACAACCACGCCCGCATGTTGGTGCCTTCCTGGAACGAGTCGATATTGCTCCATGCCTTGATCAATGCGTCCTGCACGATGTCATCGGCAGTGGCGCCGTTTCGGCACAGGCTGATCGCAAAGGCACGCATCGCACCAATATGTTCGACAAGCTCTTCTCGCGGATCAACCATCCGAGCCTCCCGTGTCACCGCTTTTGGGAACACTGGTCTGATTGCGAAGTTTTTCAAGAAGATCGACGAATCGATCCGGAACCGGTTCGTTGGCTACCTCATCGAAAGCCCGCTTGAGGTTCTCGTCGATCCTTTGCTCTATTTCTTGCCGATGGCTTCGGCTTGGCTGTGGTTTTGTCATGGCATCATCAAAAATTTTTACTTTTGCTGGAACCATAACGCCCCAGTATGCGTTTGGTTCCCGAGTTTAGAGAAAAAAATGAGGAAAACATAGATGACCGAGCTGACCGGAGTTTCCGTCGCAGATAAAATTGGCCCGCTCTTGCCGTTTCTGCGCCGTTATGCCCGTGCCCTCACCGGCTCACAGGACAGTGGCGACGCCTACGCCGCTGCATCGCTTGAAGCGATCCTTGCAGATCCCGCCCAGTTCGATGCCGATCTCGCGCCGCGGGTCGCGCTGTTTCGTGTTTTTCACGGTATCTGGTCAACGTCGGGAATGCCCGTTGACGCCGATGGCGGCAGTTCTGACATTCAATCGCGCGCTCACGCCCAGTTGGCACGCCTGACGCCCAATACGCGCGAGGCCTTGCTGCTGCGCACGGTCGAAGAGTTCTCGGTCAGCGATATCGCCGCAATCATGCAGATAGAACCCGCCGAGGCTCAGAAGCTGATCGATATCGCCTACGAGGAAATGGCCCGCCACACTTCTGGGCGCATTTTGATCATCGAAGATGAAGCAATCATCGCGATGGATCTTGAAACGATGGTGACCGACCTGGGCCACCGGGTCACAGGGGTCGCACGCACCGAGACGGCCGCCATTGACTTGGCCGAGCGCGAGCCGTTCGACCTGATCCTGTCGGACATTCAACTGGCGGACAAGTCCAGCGGAATCGATGCCGTGAACCGCATCATTGCCCAGCACGGCGATTGCCCCGTCATTTTCATCACCGCGTTCCCCGAGCGCCTACTGACGGGCAAAGGGCCCGAACCGGCCTTTTTGATTTCCAAACCCTACACCGAAGAACAGGTCAAATCGGCCGTCAGCCAGGCCATGTTCTTTGCCTCTAGCGCCGTGATCGAGGTCTGACGCGGCAGGACCGCGCTGCAAGAAAAAACTCAGGCGATGAAACACGAGGAACACCATGGAAAACGAGATTGCACAGACCGCAGAGACCGTGACGAACACCGTTTGGGCCAAACTGTCACAAGTTCTGAATACCGAGCTGTATGACGGGAAATCGCTGAGCGACCTGCTGACGCTCGAGGCCCTTCTTGGCCTCGTCGCGAACGCGATCGCGGCGCTGATTCTATTGGTTCTTGGGATTGTGATTTCAAGATATGTCGGCCGGAAGATCCGGGGCGTCGGTGAAAACTCGGAACGTCTGGACGACACGCTTTTCAACTTTCTTGGCAATCTGGCGCGCTATACGATCCTGGCGTTTACAGGGCTGTTCATTCTGAACACGTTTGGGGTGCAGACGACGTCGATCATCGCGCTGATCGGTGCCGCGGGTTTGGCCATTGGTCTTGCCCTGCAAGGCACATTGTCCAACGTTGCAGCCGGCGTGATGATCATCCTGTTCCGACCGCTCAAGATCGGCGATTTCGTTGACGTGAATGGCGTGCTCGGAACCGTAAAAGATATCACCCTGAACTACACCGAAATTGCGGATATGGGGAACGTCAAGGTTATCGTTCCCAACGCCGAGGTGTGGGGAAACACCATCAAGAACTATTCCGTCTACGAGACCCGTCGTGCCGAGTGGACGTTCGGCGTTGGATACGGCGTCAACTTGGCGGAGGCCGAGCGCGTCATTCGCGAGACGATCATGTCGGACGCCCGTTCGCTGGCTGATCCCGAACCGTTCATCCAGGTGAACAATCTTGGCAGCAGCAGCGTCGATTTTCTTGTCCGCGTGTGGTGCAAGTCTTCGGACTACTTCCTATACCAGGCGGACATGAAGCGCAAAGTCAAAGAGGCGCTGGACGAAGCCGATATCAATATTCCGTTCCCAACCCGCACGCTGCTGATCGAAGACGTCGAGAGACGGCAAGAGAAGGCGATCGCGGCAGAATAACCTTGACTGTTGAACCTGGGGTCTGAAGCCAGAGCTCATCGGACAGATGTAGCGTTTTGAGCAATTGAGATGCGGTCATCGGCTGGGACGCTGCAATGATTGCAGCGACTGAAATAACAAAATGGGATGGCCATGAACTTACTATGTGAGACTGGATGTATCTGGTGAAAAAACTGCTACTTGCGTGATCGACGAGACCAGGGTCGTTGAGAAGGAACTCTCGTCGCAAAGCCTGTCAATGAGCATTCAATACTGACCGGGTTTTGGAGCGCGCCCCTTTTTGCTCCGAAACTGAAACAGGCCGCTACAGTCATATCCGGTTTCCTGGAAAGTTGAGAGGCAGAGCCTGCAGTAGAGCCGCAATGTGGCTTGCTGCAGGCAATCAAACGGGCCGTTTTGCAACTTTTTTGCGCAACGACCGCCAGGTGCCGGATACTCCGCTAAATCGCTGCTTTGGCTGTCCTTGGCAGCATGCGCAGCGAATGGCAGCGAGAATCACAGGTTCTTGGGCCGTGCAGCGAGCGGCGATTTGGGTCTGGCCCAGTTGTGTTTCAACGCCAACACGTCACGACAGCCGATAGAAAGACCGTGAGACATCGGTCTTGTCGGGTTTCAACGCGCTGCCAGTCTTTTGGTCTGCCGAACGTTTTCGCGCGGCACGGATCGCCGCATATCGGATTTCACACGCGACTTGCGCTTTTTGCGGCCCGGGATACTGGCGCATATCCCGTTGCCTATCAACGCGCCTGTAAACCAGAGACAGGCAAATTTTTTGGCCGAATTGTCCAGCGCAATTTTGGGGATTGCCGCCAATTGGTCACTGCACCCAATGGAAGGTGAGGCCGTCGCCTAGCCGGAGCCCAAAATCGCTTCAATCTTTGACAGGGTTGCGGAGTTCACTGCGACACCCGCTTCGCTTGACGAAAGCCGGCTCTTGCGGCGGCCATCACCGGGCAGATGCGCGCCGTCCTGAGATCTGATCGACTCAACCAGAGTTGCCATGGCATTTGAAAACAAACCTGCAGAGGACGCCACGGGATCAATCGCAATGAAGAACTGCCCTGTCTTCGGGGGGCCACCGGCCGTTCCGGAAAAAGGCGATGCGTTCAACCCAAGTGTCGATCCGGTAAGGGCAGCGGCCATGACTTCGGTCAGCAAAGCAACACCCACGCCCTTGTAGCCGCCCGAGGGGGCCATGCTGCCTTTCAAACCAACGTCAGGGTCGGTTGTCGGGTTGCCGTCAGCGTCCAGCGCCCATCCGACAGGAATGGCCTTGCCTTCTCTTGCATGCTTCATCACTTCGCTTTTGGCGATGGTGCTGGCGCTTTGATCTATCAGCAGCGCGGGTTGACCATCCGTACCCGGTGCAGCGATCGAGAACGGATTGGTCCCAACAACAGGTTTCGATCCGCCCGAGGGTGCGATGGATGCTGGCGCATTGGTGAACCCCAATCCGACCAGCCCTGCCTGGGCCAGCCGATACGTGTGATAGCCCAGCACACCGCAATTGTAGCTGTTTGTAATCGCCAATGCGGCGATGCCCTGTTCCCGTGCCGCAGGGATCAGCGCCTCGAAACCCAGATCGATGGCCGAATGTGCAAACCCGGTTTTGGCATCGACGCGGATGAGGCCCGGACGCGGGGTTTCAAGGGCCGGTTTTGCGTGACCGTCCACCTTGCCGCATTGAACATGCTCGCAATAGATCGGGATATACGCCAGCCCATGGCTGGCCACGCCGTCCGCTTCGGTCGCGGCTGTGGCAACAGCCAGAGGGCGCGCGTTTTCTTCGCTTGTGCCGGCGGCAACCAGCGCATTGAATGACAGCTCTTCGATTTCGGCAAGCGAGAGGGTTCTGGTTTCGGTCATCGGGTGGTCCTTCAATCGTTGTCTGACAAGCCTGCACCAGCGCCAAGCAGCCGGGATTCTTCAGTTGCGGGGGCATAGGTGCGATGCGCCACAGTGTTGAGGAATTGCCACGCCCCCGGATCCGGGTCAGCGCGGCTGTGCAAGGAACGGGTGGGTCTGTTGCGGCCGGTTTCGGTTATCCCTACGCGGTTTGCCTTGTCCATTCCGAAATCTTCACAGCTGAGATGGACACCATCAGTGGTCGCGGAAACCCCGTCCAAAGTGATTTCCACAGTCGATTTCCGCTTTTTCGCCATGGTGGCGACAAAGGGCAGCAACAGAAGAGGTGCGGCAACATTGGAAATCAGAACTTTGCCTTGCGACAGGGCGTCCGGGCAATCTGATAGCGCCGATCCGGTCATAAGGGGGCACAGATCCCGGGCGCCGGCCCACATGCCGTCCCGGGCCTCTGGGATGTGATGTTCCAGGTGCGGCGCAAATTCTAGCTCAAGCAACTGGGACAGGATCGCAGGCCCGTCAAACCCCTGGACGCAAAGCCATCGGGTTGCTTTCGCGGCCTCCTCCGCCACACCCCAGGCATATCCAGCCCCACGGGTTGCGCGTTTGGCGGTGGCTTCCACTTCGTTCAACGAGAAGGTCATTGCACAACCTCCGGATAAACCCAAAGATCGGCGTTCGCGGTGTTCAGCTCTTCCGGGTAGGGCGCGCCCGCATACATGCAGATACGCACCCACCGATCCGAACGCGGGTCGAAATGCGTCGCCCCAAAGAAGGACAGTTTGGCGCGCAGCATATCAATGGGCATCACCTGCGCGCTGATCGTGTTGTCTCGAATTTCACCGTAGGGAGCGATACGGCTGATTTGCGCGCGGCGCACGCTGTGGCGGTGTTCCGGATGGCGCAACAGAAACTCTGCTATCGGAGCGTCATCAGGCCAGTTCTGCAACGCTTCGAAAGCCAAGGTTGCATCCCGCGCCGGTGCAAGAGGTTGTTCATAATCCGAGATCGGCTCCTCGAACCGCTCGCCCAGCCGGGGTTCCAGCTTTTCTTCGGATACGTACCAGGCCCGCGCGCAGTTTTCGGCGGCGGCCCAATCAAGGTTCAAAGCCCAGTCAAAACTGTTCCGGATCAAAGCGCGCACCGCTGATACCGGCATGGTCCCATCAATCACCTGTGCAGAGGCGTCGGTGTCTGCCATGCAGCTCGCAAGCCCGTCAACAAGCGCGCCATAAGGTTCAAGGATCAAAGAGGCCAGCAGCTCCTGACCTTCTTCGGTCAGCGCGGCTTCGGACCAAAGGATCAGTCGGTTCCAGGGGTGATCCTGTGTCAGATCATCCTTGGCCAGGTATTTCTCGATTTCTTGCAGATCCGAATTCAGCGCCGCCAGCTTTTCCATCTGCACCGGGTGTTCAGATCGCCACCAGGCGATTGACTGTTTGCAGCGTGCAAAGACATCGCAAAAGACACGTGCTTCATCTTCCGAAGCCGCATCAATGGACCGAACGCGCGAGATCGCCTCCTCGCGCACCATGATCCAGTTGTTGAACAGCACCGGGTGATTGACGATGAACGGCGCCATGCCCAGGCCGGTCGAATTCCCGATGCCCAGCCAGCGCGCGATGTCCGGATCAAGCTCTGCGGTCTGGTCTTGGCCTTTGACCCGCGCCATGTGCTGCACCAGATCGCGCACAAAGGCGCGGGTCAGATAGACCGACAGCATCTCGATCTGGAACGGACCGCTGACTTCGGCCCGGCCGGCTGTCTTTTCGCGGTCCGCCGCGCCGAATTTGCCCGAACCATAAACGGCCGTGGTCCGCATCAGATAGCCGACCTTGTAGATCTGTTCGAGGTCGGGTTGCCGCCCCGCAGCAAGCTGATCCACCACATGAGCCCAAAGCCGCACGGAACGGTTCGCCCGCGACAGGGACAGTTCGGCTTCGCTGACGCGTCCGGCTTCTTGCAACGGAACATTCTGCGACAGACGGTCGATATCCTCTGACGTTGGAATGCCGTCAAACAAGGTAAAGGTGGCATCCCAGGCCTCGGCAATCACCCGGTCCGATCGTTGATCGGGTGGCAGGTCATGGGCAAAAGCGACCAGCGAATAAGCCCGATCGGGGCCTTGCGCAGTATAGACCGCATGGCCCACACCCTTGTTGTCAATTTCGAACGCGGGGCGCGAAAAGCTCCAGTTTTCCTCGGCCATGCGACGCGTCAGCTGCCGCATAAAGCTGAGCCGACATTGGTGCAACGATCCCAAACGTGACAGCCGCATGACCGTGGATGGGTCACGTCTGGCGATCTCTGTCTGCGCGTGTGGTTCCATTTGGTTACCTTTGTGGGACGAAGTTCTCGGCAAAGAACCGATACCAGTTCCCGCCCATGATCCCGGCCACTTCGTCATCGTTCAGGCCGGTCGCGCGTAACCCTTCTTCGATGTTGCCAATGTCTCGGTTGTCCTGAAACCAACCCGGCATCGGTGGGAATCCTGGAGCCGAGGCCGAGCCTTCGCCATAGTCGATCTCTTTTGTCCAACGCCCCACACGCATCCATTCCACGACGCTGTCGGGCTGATCCTGACACAAGTCAGTGCCAATCCCCAGATGTTCGGCCCCGTGTTTGTCAGCAGTGCGTGCGATCATTTCGCAAAAGCTTTCCAGCGTGCAATCGGACTTGTCTTTCAGGTGGTGAGGGTAGACCGAAAAGCCCAGCATCCCACCTTTTTCCGTTACCGCACGGATGACGTCATCCCGCTTGTTGCGCAGGGCCGGGGACCATTCGTGCGGATTGGCGTGTGTAATCGCGATGGGCCGGTCCGAGATTTCAGCCGCCTCGATCGTGGAACGGTCTGCCGAATGGCTCATGTCGACCACAAGGCCCACGCGGTTCATCTCTTTGATGACCTGCTTGCCCATGCGGGTGATGCCGGTGTCTTCGGCCTCGTAGCAACCTGTCGCCAGCAGGGATTGGTTGTTGTAGGTCAGTTGCATGAACCGCGCGCCCAGATCGTGCAGGATTTCGACCAGCCCGATATCGTCTTCAATGGGCGAAGGGTTCTGAAACCCGAAAAACACGGCGGTTCGGTCCGTATTACGGGCCGTGTCGATATCGCTGGCCCACCGGCCTTTCATGATCAGATCCGGGTATTGCTCGAACCAGCGGTTCCATTTCTCGAAATTCAGTACCGTTTCGCGGAAATTCTCATGATACGCGATGGTGACGTGGATCGCATCCACGCCCCCTTCGCGCAACTGGCGAAAGATCTTTTCCGACCAGTTGGCATATTGCAGGCCATCGATCCGCATCAGACGGGGCCTGCGCTGATATAGGCGGTTTTGACGGTCGTGTAGAATTCAGCCGCCGCCTTTCCCTGTTCGCGGGGTCCGTACGAGCTGTCGCCGCGGCCACCGAAAGGCACGTGGTAATCGGTGCCAGCGGTGGGCAGGTTCACCGTCACAACACCGGTGCGCGCGTTGCGGCGGAAATGGGTGGCGCGGGCCAGCGATTTGGTCACGATGCCCGAGGTCAGGCCGAAATTGGTGTCGTTCACAACGCTCAGCGCCTCGTCATAGCTGCCGACCTTGATGACGCTGGTCAGGGGCGCAAACATTTCTTCGCGGTTGATGCGCATGTCGTTGGTGGTGTTCAGGAACACGCCCGGCGACATGTAGAAACCGTCATGGGGCATCTCCAGGCGCTGACCGCCACAGGCTAGCTCGGCCCCTTCGGATTTGCCCAGTTCGACATAGGCGAGGTTTTCATTCAACTGCTGCTGGCTGACGACGGGGCCCATCTGCACGCCCGCTTCCAGCGCGTGACCCACTTTCATTGCCTGCGCACCGGCAACCAGTTTCTCGACAAAGGCATCATGGATGCCCGCGTGAACCACCAGACGCGACGAAGCCGTGCACTTCTGACCGGTGCCGCCGAATGCCCCGCCCAGCGCCAGAGTTACCGCCTGATCCAGATCGGCGTCGTCCATCACGGCCAGCGCGTTTTTGGACCCCATTTCCATCTGCACCTTGGTCAGGTTCTGGATCGCGGCGGCGGCGATGCCTTTGCCCACGGGCACAGACCCGGTGAAGGAAATCGCATTGACCTTGGAGCTTTCCACCAGCCGCTGACCGATGGAACGGCCCGAGCCCATCACCAGGCTGAACAGACCTTTCGGGATGTCCTGCCGTTCGATGATTTCGGTCAGGGCCACGGCCGAGGCAGGGGTGATGTTGGCGGGCTTCCACACAACCGCGTTGCCATAGCACAGCGCCGGGGCAATCTTCCACGAGGCGGTTGCAGTGGGGAAGTTCCACGGGCTGATGATGGCAACCACGCCAACAGCTTCGCGGCGCACGTCCACCTCGATATCGGGGCGCACGGAATCGGCGTTCTCACCGATCTGTCGCAGGCATTCGGCCGCATAGTAAGTGAAGAACTGACCGGCGCGGTAAACCTCGCCCTTGCCCTCGGCCAGCGGCTTGCCTTCTTCACGGCTCAGCAAAGTACCCAGCTCTTCGGCGCGGGCCATCAACTCGTTGCCGATGGCGTTCAGGACGGCCTGTTTGCGCTCGAGCCCGTAGGCGGCCCATTCGGCCTGCGCGACGCGCGCCTGATCCAGGGTCGCCTCAAGCTGGTCGGCGCTGGCTTGTGTGAACATGCCGACCAGATCGCTCAGATCCGATGGGTTGCGGTTTTCGATTTCGCTTTCGCCAGCCAGCCATTCGCCGGCAATCAGATTCAGTTTGGTCACGTCAGGCCCCAAATTCGCAAATTTCAGTTTGCGAAAGAATGGAACTTGCTGACGACATCAGTCAAACTCAAATAACTTTAGAAAACTTCAGAAAGATTGAAGCATGGCCGTGAAAATAGAGATGCTGCGGTGCTTTTGCACCGTGGCCCAAACCGGAAATCTTGCCGAGGCAGCCAGCCGTTTGGGCCGCACGCAATCCGCGGTCTCAATGATGTTGAAACAATTCGAAGAGCATCTTGGCAAGAAACTGTTTGAAGGCGAACGGAAAAACCACCTTACTCCGCTCGGTCAGCAAGTTCTCGACCTTGCGCTCAAACAGGTGCGGGATTTCGATCAGGCTGTTCAGAATATTGAACTGGCCGCACAGGCCGAGCACGGGTTGATCCGGATCGTATCCGTGCCGTCCGTGGGGGCGCTGGTCTTTCCTGCCCTGCTGGGCCATATGACGTCTCGTTTTCCCGGCCTGAAGATCGAGCTGCGAGACGGAGATTCGCAGCAGGTTCTGGATGCGGTCGCCGGGGATACGTCTGATATCGGCATAGCATCCGGCCATTTTCCGCTGAACGGGGTCAGTGCAGAGCCGCTGTTTCAGGACCGTTTCGGCTTGGTTGCAGCGTCCGATCATCCGCTGATGACACGGGCGGAACCGCCAGCCATTTGCGATCTGGTGGCTCAGCCTTTCGTGCGAAACGCCCTGTGTGACTTTATCGAGTCCGCGCCTTTCCGAGAAATTCTGGACAGGGCCGAGGTTACCATCCACAACACGCATTCCCTGATCACGACTGTCAGGGCAGGCCAGTGGATCACGGTCCTGCCGCAAACCGTCGCGCAGTTCATCCCGGACGCAGTCGCCTTTCGTCCGATTTCGGATTTGCCGGACAGGCGCGAGGTGTATCTTTATGTGCGGGAAAGGTCGCGATTCCGAGAAATCTCGGAGGCCTGTCGTTCATTTGTCCTGTCGAGTGGGTTTGGAAATTCAAGCCTGTGAATGCATCAAAAGGGGATTAACCCTGCTCAAAATCACAAATTAATTTGGTTTTTGCAGACTCACGCCCGATGCCATGCTAGGTTCTCGCTTGAAGTGGGGGACTTCAGAGGGGCGATATGTCTCAAGATCTGAGGGGCTGGTTGAGCGCAAATGGATTAAACGAGTACGCGCAGGCCTTCATTGATAATAAGATCGACTTTTCCATTCTGCCTGATTTGACGGCCGAGGATCTGATCGAAATCGGTGTGACCGCTGTCGGCGATCGTCGGCGGCTTTTGCGTGCCATCGAGCAACTTGATTCCGCGCAGATCGCCGCAGAGCCTGAACCCGCAGCGCCGCACGAACCTGCGCGGCGGCAGGTCACGGTGATGTTTGCGGACCTGACCGGGTTCACGAAAATGTCCAGCAAGCTGGATGCCGAGGATCTGCACGCGCTGCTCAACCAGTTCTTCAGCAAAGTGGACAATGTGGTCGAAAAATACGGCGGCCGCATCGACAAGCATATCGGTGATGCGGTCATGGCCGTTTTCGGAGCGCCGATCTCACATACCAATGACACGGAAAGGGCAGCACGGGCGGCAGCTGAAATTCATGCGGTTCTTCCGACGTTATCACCGCCGCTGTCCTGTCATATCGGTATCTCTTCGGGTCAGGTCATCGCCAGTACGACAGGCAGCCAGTCGCATACGGAATATACGGTGACAGGGGATGGGGTGAATCTGGCGTCTCGGCTGACAGATATCTCAGGGGGCGGCGAGACTCTGGTCTCACATGACATTCAACGCGCGCTGGGCCCGTTGTTCGTGGGCGACTCCATCGGGGTCAAGGCGATCAAGGGGTTGAACGAGCCGGTTGAGGTCTGGCGTCTGGACCGGCTGGCCAGGAACATTCGGACGAGACGGCACAAGTTCATCGGGCGCGAGCGTGAGATGTCGATTTTCTCGGCCACATTCGACCGATGCCAACGCCATGGAAAAGGTGAAGTGCACATCGTTCTGGGCGAACCCGGAATTGGAAAAACCCATCTGTCCGAGCAAGTGGCGGAATTGGCGACCAGCCTGTCCTACACGATCCACAACGGCGTTGTGATGGATTTCGGCGCGCGCGAAGGTCATTCAGCCATTCAGACCGTTGCACGCAGCATTCTGGGGCTTGAGGCGTCGGACGGGGCGGAAACCGGGGCGGCCGTTGCAAAAGAGGCCATTACCAAGGGCTGGGTCAGCCCTTCCAACGCTGCGCACCTCAATGCTTTGCTTGAACTCGAGCAGGATCAGGGCCTGGCCGAGGTCTATGCGGTGATGGACAACAAGACCCGTCTGCGGGGGCGGCGTCAGGTGCTGGAGGAGCTGCTTTCCGCCAGCAGTCGGGAATCGCCCCTGCTTATTCAGATTGAAGACATCCACTGGGCGACGCCCGACATCCTGGCGGCGTGTTCTCATATCGCCGCGGTGACGCGGAACACGCCCTGTGTGTTGATGATGACCAGCCGGGCCGAGGGCGATCCGATCGACAGGAACTGGCAGATGGCCACGGATGGCGCGCTGGTGTCAAAACTGGAACTGGCACCGATGGGAGAAGAGCACGTCAGGCAATTGGTCGAAGAGTTCCGGGCCATCGATCGCGACTTGCTGGAAACCTGCGTCCAGCGCGCCGGTGGAAATCCGTTGTTTCTGGAGCAGCTGTTGCGAAACACGGATGTGCTCAAACAGGAAACTGTGCCGGGCAGTATTCAGGGTATCGTTCAGTCGCGATTGGACGCACTGGATCGCGCCAGCCGAACCGCCATTCAGGCCGCATCGGTTCTGGGTCAACGGTTCTCGCCCGAAGTTCTGAATTTCATTCTGGGTGAAGGCCATCTGGATACCAGCAACCTTATCCGCTCGGCGTTGATCCGAGAGGCAGGGCCCGATTTCATGTTTACCCACGCGCTGATCCGGGACGGGTCCTATGCAACACTGGTCAAATCCGAGCGCGCCCGCCTGCACCGGCAGGCGGCTCAGTGGTTCGAAGACAAGGATGCAACCTTGCGCGCCCAGCATCTGGACCGGGCCGGGGCCAATAACGCGGCGCAAGCCTATCTGGAAGCAGCCGACAAATTGATACAAGCCTTCCGATTCGACGATGCCAGCCCGCTGATCGAGCGTGCTTTGGAATTGCCGTCCCCGGCGGGTGTCCGATTTGACCTGCTGTGCGCGCGGGGCGAAACCCATCGGTTGCAGGGGTTGTCAAACGAAGCTTTGGACGAGTTCAAAGACGCCGCCGGTTTGGCTGAAACAGACGAACAAATCGCCCGGGCCCATATCGGGCTTGCGCAGGCGGCGCGGCAAGCAAGCCTGTATCAGGACGCACTGGAAGCGCTCGACACGGCCGAGGCAGCAGCACAGCGCTGCGGGTCCGAGGAAGATGAGGCCCAGATAAGCTATGTGCGCGGCAACGTCTATTTCCCGCTGGGCCGGAACAAAGAAGCGCTGAAGGCCAACGAGCGGGCGCTCTCGCTTGCCCGCAAGCTGGAATCCCCGCGCCTTGAGGTTGGGGCGCTGAGTGGATTTGGCGACGCCAATTTCATGAAAGCCTCGATGAAGACGGCGGCGGGGTTCTATACCCAAGCCGCTGAACGGGCGCGCGAAAAAGGGCTGGTTCGGGACCTTGCGGCCAATCTGCACAATCTCAGCGTGGCGCGCAGCTATACTGGCGATGTCGGGCAGGGCCGAGCAGATGCCAATGAGGCGATTGAAATCTCGCAGACCTATTTCGCCTTCGTTCCGGAATGTGTCGCGCAAACATGCCTTGGTGTGGCCGAGACCTTTCTGGGCAGTCTCGACCGTGCGCTGGAAGCCTTTGGCGTTTCGGCCGAAATCGCAGAGCGCGTGGGCGCAAAACGCCTTGAAGCGCAGGCGTTGGAACATCTGGCCAGAACGCAGGTTTATGCCGGACAGGTCGGGCGCGCACGTGAAACCGGTCTGCGAGCAGTCGAAATCGCGCTTGAACATGGCCGGAACTTTGTTGGACCCAAGGCCCTGTCAGCCCTGGCGATGGCCGAAACGGACCCGGATGAGCAAACGCGCCTTTTGAAACTGGGTTCCGAGATCATCGCCGAGGGATGTGTTGGCCACAGCCATCTGCACTTTTTCCCCGATGCCAGCGCCGTCATGCTGGCGCGTGGTGATTGGGATGCCGCAATGGAGTATGCGGATGACCTTGCCGCGTTCACCAGGAACGAGCCGTTGCCGATGGTGGACCTGTCCATTCGTCAAACACGGCTGTTGGCCGAGAGCGGAAGGAAGAATATTCCACCGTCAGAGCATAGCGGTTTTGCCGGTATGACCGAGCATTTTGCCGCGATGGGCATTACCCAATCCTTGCTGGGCCGCGCGGATTTTCTGACCAGTTAGGCGGCAAGGCAGGAGGCTGAATGAGCGTCGAAAAAAAGGTTTGGCTTATCTCTGGCCTGCTGACCTTTGGGTTGGCCGCCTTGTTGCTCAAGCTTTGGATCGAACTGAACCATTTCGAGGAAGACCTGACGCAGCTGCCCGATCAGGCTTCGGTAGATGCGTATCTGTGCAGATTTGACGTGGCGCCGGACTATCGTTTGAGAACGGGGATTTTCATAAAGTCATTCAGCTTTCTGGGCGCCAGCGATGTGCGGCTTACCGGCTATATCTGGCAGCACTACAAAGCAAAGGAACATGATGCGATCCTTCCTGCCGAAGGTGAGGTTGGGTTTCTTCTGCCCGAAGCGGTCGATACGGCAAACGGCCTTGTTGAAGAGGCATACCGCTTGTCGCAACCCGACGGCGTCTTGATTGGTTGGTATTTTGAACAAACCCTGCGCCAGAGCTTCGACTACACCAGCTATCCCTTCGATCACAAAACGGTTTGGGTGCGGTTCTCGCCCGCTTCTTTCGAGGTCAATATCGCGCTGGTTCCTGACTTCGAGGCTTATCCGGCGACCGGATCGGATGACATTTTCGGGATCGACAACCGGATCGTGATGGGCACGTGGGAGCGAGAAAACACCTATTTCGACTACAAGCTGTCGAAACTGGATACGACGCTGGGCATCCGGCAGAACGCTTACCAGACCAACACGCCCGAGTTGCATTACAACTTCGTCATCAAACGCAATTTTGCAAACGCGTTCATCGTTCACATGATCCCGTTGCTGGTCGTGGTGATGCTGCTGTTCGGTGCGGTCATGACCGTCACGCGCCGCGAGGGGTTGGTCGAGCGGCATGACTTCAGCACGTCCAGCGTGATCGGCACCTGTTCGGTTCTGTTCTTCGTGATCCTGCTGGCCCATGTGCAACTGCGCGAAGGATTCGCCGGATCGCCCGTGATCTATATGGAGTCATTCTTTTTCCTTATGTATTTCATGCTGTTGGCGGTTTCGATCAATACGTACCTGTTCGCCTCAGAGGCGGTGCCGTCGCTGCGGATCATCCATTATCGAGACAACCTGATCCCAAAGGCCAGTTTCTGGCCCTTCGTGCTGCTGTGTATGGTGGCGATCACGGCCTATAACCTCGGCATCAAGGACAGCTCGGAACCGCCACCGATCAGCACGCGGGATTGTTAGGCCACGGGTTCAAACCCGGGTTTGGGTTCGCCCTGCGCCATGTCCAGCGTGTAATCGCTCACCACTTCGGATGTACCCTCGCGCCAGCTTTTCAGGTATTTTTCCGGATCAGCGATCACATAGGCATATGCGGGTTTCATCGCACCCTCGATGACGACGTTGATTTTCTTGCGCACATAGACATTCTCGGGTGAGCCGGGGCCGTAATACCCTTCCAGCCTGTCCAGTTCGCCGAGGCCGGATTCGGTGACACGGTAGACCTCTCCACCCACTTGCTTGCCCATCCCCTGCTGATCCACAAGGGTTGCCATGCGATGCAGATACCCACAGTTGGGATTGTCGCAGAATGGTTCCTTCGGGATGATCAGGGGCATTGGTTGCCGGGTGCGCGCCGTTCCCACGAATTCATTCAGGACCGCGCTGTGTGCGTCATGATTGGGGAACCCCTGCTTCAGTGATCCATAGGTGAAATACAGGTAAGAGGGTTCGTTCACCGCCACGAAGCTTTCGTCACGCCCCTGTTCGGGGTCTGCCATCCTCAGGTTGTGATCTTGCGCCCAGGCGTCCAGCATGGAACGGATTTCCGGTTCGATCTGCATGCTTTGAACGAATTCGATGCACGAGGTCGCATCCATGTCTTCGGCCCGCAGCAGGATTTCCACCATCTTCGGTGCCTTGTTCATCACCGCCACATGCAATGCGCTGAATCCGTGATCGTTGACAATGTTGACGTCGATACCCCTGTCGATCAGGTTCTGGGCGGCCTCATAATCCGGCTTGCCCAGATCATGGCCGCTTTCGCCCAGTTCGCCTTCACCGCCTGCTGCATAGTGCAACAGTGAATCTCCATGGGCCTCGTCCACGATGTTGACCCCGACAACCCCTTCGTCGATGGCGCGGAACACGCGCTTCCATTCGTTGATGTCATCGGCGGCAGCGGCCTCGCGCGCCCATTTGCAGACGCGATACTTCTGGTCGTCCAATTCCTCGAACGCATCCGCCAAAGCTTCCATGATCTGGTCCGGCGTTGCCATCATGCCGATGCCCATCCGGCCGTTCGACAGGCGACCTTCGCGCGGTCCGACGAAATCGACCCCAAGCGTCTTAAGCTTGTCGACGTTGTTCTGCGTGGTGATATTGTTCCACATATTCGTATTGCACGCGGGGCAGAGGATCACGGGTTTCTTCTGGTATTGCCATGCCACGAAGACCGAGGTCAAAAGATTGTCGGCGATGCCATTGGCAACCTTGCCCATCGTGTTGCAGGTGATGGGGGCCACTATGACGCAATCTGCCCAGTCACACAGTGCCAGATGCGAGGCGCGCACCGGCATGTCGAAATTCAAATAGCGGAAATTCCACTCGTCATCGTCGCGGTAATAGTCATTGTGGGTGATCTTGGCGTCGATCCGTTCGGCGCCGAAATCCCGAAAGAATTTCTCGGCCGAAACAGACGGGATCAGTTTCACGTTATGCCCCGCGTCGACAATGCGTTCGACAAGCTCGGGGATCTTGTCCGCCGCCGATGACCCGCAGGCGCAGAGCAATACGTTTCGCTTTCCGGCGTTCACTTGATTCATCACCCCCTTGGGATAGCCGAACGGGTTCTTCTCAAGGCTTGGGGTTTCATTCAGTTCGGATACCGGCAGCCCTTCCCTGCGCATTCTGGCTTGCAATTCACCGGCCTGGATCATGTCTACGATGTCTTCCAGCTTTTCACTTTTGCTGATGCATTTCCCTTTGAAAAACAAATACGGCACGTCCGGTCTTTCGCCCAGCGTCACCAGTTGCCGCCGCATCCTGATCATATTGGGATCACGCCCGCCCACGTCGATCTGCTTGACGGTCGTTGCCCCGATATTCGAAAGAATGCTGCGCAGCATATAGGACCACGGGTCCTCGTCCTCGTAGAACAGAACCATCGTATTGTGCTTAATGATGCTGGCAACATCGCTTGGGTTTTCGGGCGGCTCGACCTCTTCGATCACCAGCAATGCAGGGTCTTCGAGATCCCGCAGACCGCGGAAAATGTTGCCCCGCGGCGCTTGCCAGACCTGCGAGGTTGCCGGACTCATATCGACTATGGTCACAACGTCTTCATCCTCGTCATAGTCTATGCACAGGCACCAGAACTCTTCGAGCAACGCAGTTTCCCGGAACACGTTGTCCGGCGGGCGGATCGCCTCGATCCCGGTGACGCGATTGAAGTCGATGTTAATCATCAGGTGACGGTTGCTGTCGGGGGTCAGGCTTTTCAACTGCGCCTTGAACCAGTCTTCGGGGGTTTGGATTGATTTGTCGTCGCGGGTCTCAAAGCTCTGGAACGAACTGCTCAGATGCAGGTTCTCGGATTGTCTGATATACTTTTCGACCATGTCGTGCATGTCTTTGGCGGTGGCGACCCGGCGGACAGTATCCGTGAAGGACACCTGGGCCGCCCGCAGCAACTCGTCCTCGTCCACCCTGTAGTCGCCGTGAATGGCGAGGCTTTCCACCAAAACGCCGATCGAGTTCATGTTGGGCGTTGCCCGGCGGAACAGGTTGCGGCGTTTCTTGGGATCTTTCGCCAGATAACGTGTGCTGTCGACGTAATTGCACCGCTGCTTGAAGGTCTTCAGGTGCGTCTTGACCGCGGCCCGTGCTGAAAACCGCAAAAGGCCGCGGGACCGCATCGAGGTTCCGTCACGATCCGACATGGCTTGCCACAACCGTTCGACGGTTGTCACCCAAAGCTTGCCGTATTTCTCAGGGTGCACATCCATCATATGCACCAGCCCCGTGCTTGGATTGCACTTGGCGATGACGGCAAAATGGCCGCCGGGCATAGTCTCGTTGCCATGGGCAAGACCGACCTGGAAATTAGCGACCAGAATGTCGTTGTCACCGCCCAGCCGGTTGGATTCGTCGATCGCCTCAAGCAGCAGCGGCACACTGGTTGTGTCTGCGTCCATGAAATAGGCCTGAACCTGAACCCTCTCGCGCAGCCCCTGCGTGTGAATGTAGGTGCAGGCGACGTCAAAAAGCTCGCCCAGCGAGATTCCGTCGTTCACGACAAAGGACGAGGGCAATGCGCATTCGCGGAAGATGTCATTCACTTCGCAGCTGAACCCCAGCGCCGACATGCTGAGAGCGGCCGCCGTGACACTGCAACAATTGATCGGCTGCTGAAAATTCTGCAACTGAACGCTGACCAGATCACCAAACATCGTTGCAAAACAGGGTTGCCGAACGCTCTCTGGTATCTGAAGCCAGTTCTGGCTGGACAGATACGCCAACCGGGTTCCATCCAGCGCAAGCGCTTCTAGGCTGACAGGGATATCCGAGATCTGAAGGTGTTCTTCATAGAAGTAATCGCCGACATCCGCGCTGGCCAATGGATTTCCGTTCTGGCGCAGCTGAACCACGCCACGCAGCACGATATACATGCCGTTCGCTGGCAGAACCGCGTTTCCGGTCACCTCGATACATTCGAATTGTGGGTTGATGACGGCTGGGTCGGCGATCTGAGCCTTACCCGGAAGGACATCATATATCATCTTCCAGTCTGCGTCGCTTGGGGTGTAAGGTCTGGATTTGGAAATTTGATCTATGGTCACAACTGTGTCCCCCCGGAGTTGCGTTGCAATATTTCAATCTTCGGTCCGCCAGCGCCTCTGGTTCTTCGAAGCTCGGACAACGGTCATTCAGAATAAAAGACCTGCCTGTTTTCAGTGTTTGTTTCTGGCAAGGGCCGTGTTTCTGATGGAAAAAGTATGAACAAAATGGCCCAATTGGCTGCACAGTATCCGATAATTGAATAAAAATCACGAGTGCAGTTGCAGCGGCTGCGGCTGCCTTGCATGGCGGAACACTTGCCATCCGCGATTTGGATTGCGCGGGTCACGGGTGCCAGCCTTCGGGCAGACAATCTGTGAAGGGCTTTGGGGATCAGTCGAGGAAAAGGTAATCCAACTGCATGACGGCTTGGGCTTTGTCTTCACCAACCCCAAGAAACTTGGCAATAACCGCTTCATTGTCGGCGCGCGGGGCCGTTTCCCGCAGGCGCAGGTAATTGTCCAGCCGGGCAGCGCGGATCCGTT
Organism: Ruegeria sp. AL3; assembly: GCF_056536065.1. Taxonomy (NCBI): domain Bacteria; kingdom Pseudomonadati; phylum Pseudomonadota; class Alphaproteobacteria; order Rhodobacterales; family Roseobacteraceae; genus Ruegeria; species Ruegeria sp. AL3. The sequence goes on along the minus strand of NZ_JBQFJG010000001.1, from coordinate 963,370 downwards.
CGGATTCATAGCCCAGATCGTTGCGAAGGGTCGGCAGCAAGGAAGCAACGGTTTCCGTTGGGCTGTTGTCTCCGGCCAGCCCGACCCGACGCGCGTGGCCGATCAGATAGTCGTCCGAGTATTCGCATTCGATCTCAAGCACGTGGGTTTTGGCCTGGTCGCCACAGAAATCCTCGAGCGCGTCAAGATTGGCCGGGTCAAGGCACAGCACCAGCTGATCCGACCCGAAACTGTCGAACAACAGGCGCAGAACGGCACGCCGGTGACGAGAGCGCTTGGTCAGTGTGGAGTCGATCCCGCCCAGATCCGGCAGCAACGTATTTTCTTCGTTGAACAGGTATTCAACGCAAGGAATATCCGTTTCAGATGCGATCTGATCGACAAGACGTTTGGCGACATGCCATTTCTTGCAGACGATCACGAACAGTTCCCGTTCCGGGCCGAGTACGCTCCCGGCTTCCCAGAAGCGTTGTCCGAACCGGCGGCCGATACGCCCGCGACCAGTGAGAAACGCGTACAGATTGCGCCCCTCGTTCGAGATCGGGAAATCGACGCCCTCACTGGCATAGAGCGAGCCGAGCCGGGCCTTCAACTCATGCGCCTCGGCGCTGATCTTGCGTGCGAACAGATAATCCTGGCCCAGCAACATGTCATAGTGGTCATTGTAGAACGTGACCGGCATTCCATAGTCCGAGAACATCAGGAATGTCGGCGTTCGGTTTTCAATCTCGTTTTTTGGGATCAGGTGACGCACCAGCGTCTGAAAGAAGGTTTCATCAGGAATCCACGTGGTCGAAAAAAAACGGATCACATCCCGGCGCTGATGCAGGAAATCCAGTATCATTTCGACGGTTCTGCGACGCAGGCACCACCATTGGCTGCCGATCATCATCTGAATGTCTTGGGGGATGTCCCGCGTCAGACCGAGGCGCTTTTGCAATTCATAGGCGGCATAGAACAGCTTGGACTGCGTGCGCTCGTTGAAGTAGTGGCGATAGATCAGCCGGTCTTCCTTCATGCCGGTCTTGATCCAGTTGCTTTCAAAGAAATCGTGGCTTTCGATGAAATCCTTGTCGTTATCGTCGAGGTAACGGTGCGTGTATTCAGCGGTTTTGATTGCCATGCAGTCACCCGACAGCATGTAGAAATGTGTGGCGCGGGGGAAATTTTCCACGGCGGCTTCCAGGGCGTTCAGCGTGGCCCGGACCAGCGACCATTCTCCCCAGCCGCATCTGACGCGTTTTTTTGCAAAGGTCACATTGGGGTTCTGATCCAGTGCGGAACGAATGCGCTCATAGGCTTTGGCGCTGGCGCTGGCGTCAAAATGGATGGCCATGCAATCGCCGACAGCGGTCAGTTGTTCGGCCTGTGCAATGATGGCTTCAGGGTCCTTGTGACACAGCAATATATAGGCGACTTTTGCCATTGAGATTACGCAATATCCGTTTCTGCCTGATTTCAACCGTGATACTGAGGATGAGCGATTGAATAAACAGAATAATTTTGGTTCTTTGTTACCAAAAGCTGGCGTATCGCATCGAGACCTGGCCAGCGCAGGAGGCACAGCAGATGGGGTTTCCCGGTACCTGGATGACCGAGAGCGAAAGCATGGTGTACCGCGTGGTGCCCAAATGTGCTTGCTCGACCATTGGTCAGATCATGTATTTCTCGGATCATGGTCAGTTCTTCGACGGTGATATCCATGATGCCAAGGACGGCATGCATAAATGGGCATTTGATCAGAGCCAGGAGCTGATCTCGAACAATGTGCGCAATCACGCGTCCTATTCTTTCACTTGCGTGCGCAATCCCTACACCCGCATCCTCAGCTCATTCTTTGACAAGATCTGCGGCATTCAGCGCAACGGTAAGAGATACCGCGGCAATCTGGTGCCGACGCTGATCTATAACTACGGGATCGAAGTGGGCGGCGACGACGGCAAGGGAGAGTTTGATCAGATCGCCAGCTTCCGCCGGTTTCTGCTGTTTGCGCGTGATACGATCCGGTGGCGGCGCCCGATGGACCCGGACATTCACTGGTCTGCGATGTCAGGCCACGTGTCTACTTTCATCGTGAACGGCGGTCACTATGACCGGATATTCTGGACAGAAGCGTTCAATGACGGGATGCAGGATGTTCTGGACAATGTCGAGCTGAAGCACCCGGTCAAACTGTCCGAGATTCCACGGTTCAATGAATCCGAAGGGCACGGGCCAAAACGTGCGCATCCGGTCGAGGACTACTTTGACGATCTGTCAATGCATCTGGTCTACGAGATCTACAAGCAGGATTTCGAGCTGTTCAAATACGACTTCGAAAACCCGGCGAACAAGATGCCGATCGGTGAAATCGATCTGGATGAAATCCACGCCAAATTGGGCGACTGACGGTGGGGTGCTCCCGCCCGTCGTCGATATTTCTTGCGAAACATCTCCTCCGGTTGGGCCCGGCGCCGCGCGCGCGCCGGGCCCAAGGTCGAACGTGGCATCGGCGAAGCCGATGGTACGGATCGGGCGCGGGAGCTCTTGAGGACGGTTGATTACCCGGCTCGCCGCCTCGGCAAGCCGGTCGCGTATGTGTTTAGACTTGGCGAACAGCCCCTTTTGCTGCGCTGGTCGTCAGCTTGGCATAGGCCTTGAGCGCGGTGGACACTTTACGTTTGCGCGGCGCAGCGGGCTCCCACCCCTTTGCGTTCTGTTCCGTGCGGCGGGCGGCCAGCTCTTCATCCGAAACTGCCAGATGAATGGTGCGGTTTGGGATGTCGATCTCGATCGTGTCGCCATTCTGAACCAGACCGATCTCACCGCCTTCGGCCGCTTCGGGCGAAACATGGCCGATCGACAGGCCTGATGTGCCGCCCGAGAAGCGACCATCGGTCAGCAACGCGCAGGCTTTGCCCAGACCCTTGGACTTCAGATATGACGTCGGATACAGCATTTCCTGCATCCCCGGGCCACCGCGCGGGCCTTCATAGCGGATGACGACCACATCGCCTTCTTTCACCTTGCCGGTGAGAATGTCGTTGACCGCCTGATCCTGACTTTCGCACACGTAGGCCGAGCCGGTGAATTTCAGGATATTGGCGTCCACGCCAGCAGTTTTCACGATACAGCCGTCGCGAGCGATATTGCCGAACAGAACGGCCAGACCACCATCCTGGCTGAACGCGTGTTCTTTCGAGCGGATCACGCCGCCTTCGCGGTCGGTGTCCAGTTCCTTGTACCGGTTGGACTGGCTGAACGCCTGTGTGGTGCGCACACCACCGGGGGCGGCCTTGAACAGCTCCTGCGCCTTTGGATTGTTGGCGACCTTGATGTCCCAGTTGGCGATCGCTTCACCCATTGTGGCCGAATGTACCGTGTTGCATTCCTCGTGCAGCAGGCCTGCGCGGCTGAGCTCTCCGAGGATCGAGAAGATACCTCCGGCGCGGTGGACGTCTTCCATGTGCACATTTTCGGTGTTGGGCGCGACTTTGCACAGGCAGGGAACGCGGCGGCTCAGGCGGTCCATGTCGGACATGGTGAAATCAACGCCACCCTCATGCGCGATGGCCAACAGATGAAGCACCGTATTGGTGGACCCGCCCATGGCGATGTCGAGGCTCATGGCGTTTTCGAATGCTTCGAAGGTGGCAATCTCGCGTGGGAGAAAACCTTTTTCATCCAGATCATAATGGCGCTTGGTGATCTCGACGATGCGGCGGCCTGCCTCAAGGAACAGCTCTTTGCGGTCGGCATGTGTCGCCAGTGTCGAGCCGTTGCCCGGCAGGGCCAGGCCCAATGCTTCGGCCAGGCAGTTCATCGAGTTCGCAGTGAACATGCCAGAACAGGAGCCGCAGGTCGGGCAGGCATTCTCTTCGATGTGTTGAACCTGTTCGTCGGTGAATTTGTCGTCCGCCGCGGCGACCATGGCGTCGACGAGGTCGATTTTCTTGGCCTCCAGATCGGCGATATCGATCTTGCCGGCTTCCATCGGCCCGCCCGAGACAAATATGGCAGGGATGTTCAGGCGCATCGCGGCCATCAGCATGCCGGGGGTGATCTTGTCGCAATTCGAAATGCAGACCATCGCATCGGCGCAATGGGCGTTGACCATGTATTCGACCGAATCTGCGATCACTTCGCGCGAGGGCAGCGAATACAGCATCCCGTCATGGCCCATTGCGATGCCGTCATCCACCGCGATCGTGTTGAATTCTTTGGCCACACCGCCTGCAGCCTCGACCTCGCGCGCAACCATCTGGCCCAGATCCTTCAGATGCACGTGGCCCGGGACGAATTGGGTGAACGAGTTGACGATGGCAATGATCGGTTTGCCAAAATCATCGTCTCCCATGCCGGTGGCGCGCCAAAGGCCGCGTGCGCCAGCCATGTTGCGGCCATGGGTTGAGGTTCTGGATCGGTACAATGGCATGATGCTGTTTCCCTTTTGCCTCGGGTTGCATGTCTTGGGGTTCGTACGTTATAGCGCACGTACCACATGTGCGCTATAACGCACAAGAGGATTCGCGGGACGATGAGATGGACTCTGACGATATAACGCTGAAACTGCGAGACGTGCGTGCGGCATCGGGCCTGAGCCTGTCGAAAGTGGCCGAGATGACTGGCGTGAGCAAAGCCATGCTGGGGCAGATCGAGCGCGGTGAATCCAGCCCAACCATCGCAACGCTGTGGAAAATTGCCAAGGGGTTTCAACTGCCGCTCAGCGCGCTGATCGATACGATGAACGGGGACCCTTCGGTTTTTCAGACCGTAACTTTCCCCGGCACGATCGAGGTCAAGATCGTCTTTCCATTCGATCCCGCTCTGGGGGCCGAGACATTCCACGTCAACCTCAAGCCGAACCAAAGCCACGAGTCGCCCGCCCACGCGACAGGCGTGACCGAGGAGGTCTTTGTTCTGAACGGCACGCTTGAGATCCTGCGCGGAGACGAGTGGGTTTCCTTACAGGCCGGGCAGGGGTTGCGTTTCGCGGCCGATCTTCCGCACGGGTATCGCGCCGGCCCCGAGGGGGCGGCCTTTCTGAACATGCATCATTACGCCCAACACACCGAATTTGTAGAGAACGGCAAGGCCCATTCATGACCGCATTTTTCGACAGCCTGACCATCGTCGACGCCATCGGCTCTTTCGGGGCTCTAATCGTGGTCGCCGCGTATTTCGCAACACAGATGCGGATGATGAACTCGGATGATCTGGCCTTTCCGGTGATCAACCTGCTGGGCTCGGTGCTGATCGTCTATTCCCTGCTCCAGAATTTCAATCTCGCATCAATGTTGATCGAGGGGTTCTGGATTCTGATCAGCCTCATTGGGATTATCCAACATTTCCGCCTGCGCAGCGCCAAGTGAGCGCTATCCAGCCTTGAACCCCTATGCCGCCGGGTATAGGGAAAAATCAAGCGCGCTTAGGGGAGGCTTTGATGCAGGACGATCCAAAAACCCTCGTATCCACCGAATGGCTGGCCGCGCATATGAAGGATCCGGATCTGCGGATTCTGGACGGGTCGTGGTACTTGCCCGCGCAAAATCGTGATGCACGGGCGGAATATGACGCAGGCCACATCCCCGGGGCGCGGTTCTTTGACATAGACGAGATATCAGATCGCCGTTCCGACTTGCCGCATATGGCGCCTCCGGTCGAGAAATTCATGTCGCGCCTGCGCGCGATGGGTGTGGGCGACGGTCATCAGGTCGTGGTTTACGATGGCGCTGGGCTGATGTCGGCTGCGCGCGTCTGGTGGCTGTTCCGTCTTATGGGGCAGGAAAACATCGCGGTTCTGGATGGTGGATTCCCCAAATGGCAGGCGGAAGGACGCGAGGTCGAAGACCTGCCGCCGGTCATCCGTGATCGTCATATGACCGTCCGGGTGCAAAATCAGCTTGTCCGGGACGTCACGCAAGTTTCCGCCGCCGCCAAGCTGGGTGATCATGAGATCATCGACGCCCGCTCTGCCAGCCGGTTTTCCGGGGCCGAGGCCGAACCGCGCGAGGGTCTGCGCTCGGGGCATATTCCGGGTTCACGCAATGTCCCCTTTGGCCAGTTGCTGAACGCCAATGGTACCATGAAGTCGCCGGAAGAGTGCCGCGCCATATTCGAGGCCGCGGGCGTCGATCTGTCGAAACCGGCGATCACCTCGTGCGGGTCTGGCGTGACCGCCGCGATCCTCAGCCTTGCGCTTGAACGCATCGGCAAGAAAGACCACTCGCTTTATGACGGCTCATGGGCTGAATGGGGCGCCTTCCCGACCCTGCCCGTCGCAATCGGAGAGACCTGATGTTCGAGAACCTGAAACCGCAGCCTGCCGACAAGATCCTGGCGCTGATGCAGATGTATCGCGAAGACCCGCGTGATCAGAAGATCGATCTGGGCGTTGGCGTCTACAAGAACGCCGAAGGTGTGACGCCCGTCATGCGCGCTGTCAAAGCCGCCGAGCAGCGCATCTGGGAAGAGCAGCAGAGCAAGGCCTATACCGGGCTGGCCGGTGACCCGGCTTTTGCGGATGCGATGATCGGTCTGATCCTCGGCACCTCGGTTCCGCGCGGCAACATCGCCGCCGTGGCAACGCCGGGCGGCACAGGTGCATGTCGGCAGGCGTTCGAGATGATCCGCATGGCCAACCCCTCGGCCCGTGTGTTCGTGTCGAACCCGACCTGGCCGAACCACCTGTCGATCCTGAACTATCTGGGGATGGAGACGGTGCAGTACCGTTATTTCGACAGCGAGACTCGCGGCGTCGATTTCGATGGTATGATCGCGGACCTGAAATCCGCCGAAGCGGGCGACGTGGTGCTGCTGCACGGTTGCTGCCACAACCCGACCGGTGCCAATCTGAACATGGTGCAATGGCAGGAGGTCGTTGACCTGATCAACGCGCGCGGCCTCGTGGCGATGATCGACATTGCCTATCAAGGCTTTGGCGACGGTCTGGAGGAAGATGCGCAGGGCGCGCGTCTGGTGGCGTCTTCGGTCAAGGAATGCCTGATTGCGGCGTCCTGCTCGAAGAATTTCGGCGTTTATCGTGAACGCACCGGGTTGCTGATGGCGATCAGTGCGGATGCGGGGCAGACGGCCTTGAACCAAGGTACACTGGCGTTCCTGAACCGCCAGAACTATTCCTTCCCGCCCGATCATGGTGCGCGGGTGGTGACCACGATCCTGACCGATGACGCGCTGCGCGCCGACTGGGCCGCCGAGTTGGAAGAGGTCCGCCTGTCCATGCTGGGCTTGCGCCAGCAACTGGCCGACGAGTTGCAACGCCTCAGCGGCTCTGACCGCTTCGGCTTCATCGCCCAGCATCGCGGCATGTTCTCGCGCCTCGGGGCGGCGCCGGAACTGGTCGAGAAACTGCGCAACGATCACGGCATCTACATGGTCGGCGACAGCCGCCTGAACATCGCCGGTCTGAACGCCAACACCGTTCCGATCCTTGCGCAGGCGATTGTCGACGTCGGCGTCTGATTTTCGGGCATTGCCAAACAAGAAACCCGGGCACGAATGCCCGGGTTTTTTTGTTTGGGTGGAAGTGGGATCAGCCTTTCGAGAATTCGGGATAGGCTTCCATGCCCAGTTCGCCCATGTCGAGGCCGTTGATCTCTTCTTCCTCGCCAACCCGCAGGCCGACGGTGGCCTTGAGGATCGAGAACAGGATGAAGCTGACTACGAAGACGAAGATCCCGATAGCCGCGAAACCGATGATCTGGGTCACGAAAGACGCATCACCGTTGGTCCATGCCACGATGAAGGTGCCCCAGAAGCCTGCGATCAGGTGAACCGGGATGGCGCCGACCACGTCATCAATCTTCATCTTGTCCAGCAGCGGCACGGTGTAGACCACGATCACGCCGCCGATGCCGCCGATGATCAGCGCCTGAAACAGCGACGGTGCCAGCGGTTCGGCGGTGATCGAGACCAGCCCGGCCAGCGCGCCGTTCAGAACCATGGTCAGGTCGACCTTGCCATACATCACCTGCGTCAGGATCAGGGCGGCAACGGCGCCGGCGGCGGCGGCCATGTTGGTGTTGGCGAAGATACGGCTGATATCGGCCATGTCACCGATCGTGCCCATGGCCAACTGCGAGCCGCCGTTGAAGCCGAACCAACCCAGCCACAGGATGAACGTCCCCAGGGTTGCCAGCGCCAGGTTCGAGCCGGGGATCGGCACAACTTTACCTTCCTTGTTGTATTTACCGATGCGCGGGCCCAGTACGATGGCACCGGCCAGAGCTGCGAAGCCACCTGCGGCGTGCACCAGGGTCGAGCCGGCGAAGTCGCTGAAGCCCATCTCGGACAACCAGCCGCCGCCCCACTGCCAGGACGCTTCGATCGGGTAGATGATGCCTGTCAGAACGATCACGAAAAAGAAGAAGGGCCACAGTTTGACGCGCTCGGCCATGGTGCCCGATACAATGGACGCGGTGGTGGCGCAGAACATCAGCTGGAAGAAGAAGTCCGAACCGACCGACGCATAGGACAGATCGGTTTCGACGCCATCAAGGCCGACCGGTTCCAGCGAGGTGGGCGAGAAGGCACCCAGAATGCCGGTGATGGTCCAGCCGTCGCCCGGATACATCAGGTTGAAGCCGACCAACCAGTACATGATGGCGGCAAAGGAAAACAGGCCGATGTTCTTGACCAGCTGCATGGCCACGTTCTTGGAGCGCACCAGACCGGCCTCGAGCATGGCAAAGCCCGCGGCCATCCAGAACACCAGAAAGCCGCCCATCAGGAACAGCAGCGAGGTCAGGATGTATTGTGTATGCTGCGCGGTTTCGCCGGTTGCGGCGGCCTCCTGCGCCAGGCCCATCTGCGGCAGTGCGACGATCGCGGCGGCAGGGATGAGGGATTTCATCAGGTTCATGTTCAGTCCTCGAATGATTGTCGGTCGCGGCGCCTTACAGCGCCTCTTCGTTGGTTTCCCCGGTCCGCACGCGCAGGGCCTGCTCGACATCGAGGACGAAAATCTTGCCGTCGCCGATCTTGCCGGTCTTGGCGGTTTTGGTGATGGTCTCGACGATCTGGTCGGTCATAGCGGCAGGCACCACGATTTCCAGCTTGATCTTGGGCACGAAGTTCACCGCATATTCGGCCCCCCGATAGATTTCGGTGTGGCCGGATTGCGAGCCGAAGCCCTTGATCTCGGTTACCATCATGCCGCGCACGCCGGCCTCGGTCAGTGCCTCGCGCACCTCCTCCAGCTTGAACGGCTTGATTGTCGCAATGATCAGTTTCACGTCTTTCCCCTCTGGTTCTCCGGTGGAACCGGTTTGTTTGCACCTGCAGAAAAATGCGCGACGGATCGCGGTATGAAACGGCTCTTGGGGGTCAAAGGGCTGCCAAATGGCAGAAGATTGCACATTTTTTGCACAACTTGGTCGCGTTGATTAAATAATGGGCAGTGTTGTGAGGGGAATTTTAGGAAATTCGGACCTCTACATACTCGGATCACCGGGGTATGGTGGCGCAAAAGAAAACCCGGGCAGAGTTTGAGCATGACTGAGTCCAAGCGACGCAAGCCGAAATTGGTTGCGGACAAAAGGTACCCGTCAAAGGGTCGTAAACCGTCGGCATCCAAGCGCCCGGCGGGCAAGAAGGCGACGGCTCGCAAAACCACCACACGCAAAACTGCGCGCAAAAAGACGCGCAAGAGATCGGGGGGCAAAGGCGGCGGCATCCTGCGTCGTTTTTTCCGCTGGGTCTGGCGCATGGTCTGGGGGCTGACCTGGCGGGTCGGAGCGGTCGTGGCCATCCTGATCGCCCTGGCGGTGGGTGTCGTCTATTCCTCGTTGCCGGACTTGGATGCCTTGTTGGACGGCCGTGCGCGCGGGTCTGTCACGCTGCTGGACCGCGACGGCAAAGTGTTTGCCTGGCGGGGCGACCAGTTTGGCGGGGTGATCACTGCCGATACGGTGTCGCCGCATCTGAAAAACGCCGTCATCGCGACCGAGGACAAACGGTTCTATCGCCATTTCGGGGTGAGCCCGCGCGGTGTGGCAAGCGCCGTTCGCATCAACCTGAGCGAAGGGCGCGGCCCGTTGTCCGGGCATGGCGGGTCAACCATAACGCAGCAAACGGCCAAATTGCTGTGTCTGGGCGTGCCTTATGATCCGACTGAATGGGAATCAGAGGCCGCCTATGAAGCCGATTGCCGACAGGGATCGCTGTTGCGCAAGGCCAAAGAGGCCATTTATGCAATGGCGATGGAGGTGAAATACTCCAAGGATGAGGTTCTGACGATCTACCTGAACCGGGCTTTCCTTGGTGCAGGCGCGCGCGGGTTCGAGGCCGCAAGCCAGCGGTACTTTGGCAAGTCCGCCGCCGAAGTCTCGCCGGCCGAGGCAGCGATGTTGGCCGGGCTGTTGGTTGCGCCCACACGCTATGCGCCGACGAACAATCTGCAACGGTCGCAGGACCGGGCCCGCCTTGTGATCGGTCTGATGGAGGATCAGGGCTATCTGACCGCCGCGCAGGCCAGCGAAGCGCGGGCCCGCCCAGCCCAACTGTCCGAGGCGGCGGCTGCACGGGCCGGGGGATATTTTGCGGATTGGGTCATGGCCAGCGGGCCCGAGTTCTTTACCCGCAACACGACCGAAGATGTGGTGATCCGGACCACCCTGGATCAGCGCATTCAGACCTCTGCGGAAGAGGCGCTGAAATTCATCTTTCAGGAAAAAGTGCGCGAAGGATCAAAGGCGCAGGCGGCCATTGTGGTGATGTCGGCCGACGGTGCGGTGCGCGCGATGGTTGGTGGGCGCAAGACACGCGTGTCTGGCGCGTTCAACCGGGCGACGCAGGCGTTGCGACAGACGGGATCATCGTTCAAGCCATTCGTCTATGCCACCGCGCTGGAACTTGGGTATTCGCCGCTGGATACGGTGATGGATGAACCCTATTGCGTCGATATTCCGGGGTCAGGCCAGTGGTGCCCCAAGAACTACACCAACAAGTATTATGGGCGGGTGACCTTGGCAGATGCGCTGAAAAACTCGCTGAACATACCGGCGGTGAAAGTGGCCGAGATTTCCGGCCTGGACAATGTTCGGACGGTTGCCAGCGGCTTCGGGATTGCCAGCGACCTGGCACAGGGGCCTGCGCTGGCGCTTGGTGCATCGGAAAGCACGTTGATCGAGATGACCGGGGCTTACGCGGGCATCCTGAATGGTGGGTCACAGGTTGAACCTTATGGGCTGACCGAACTGAAGCTGCTGGGCGACGAAACACCCGTCATGGTCACGACGACCGGTATTGGCGAGAGGGTCATCAATGAAAAGGCTGCCAAACAGCTGACCTGGATGATGGAGCGCGTGGTCTCTGAAGGGACCGGCGGGCGGGCCAAATTGCCCGGCTGGCAGGTGGCGGGCAAGACCGGAACGACCCAGGCCGCGCGCGATGCATGGTTCATCGGGTTCACGGCGGATTATGTGACCGGGGTCTGGATGGGGTATGATGACAACACGCCCTTGTCCGGCGTGACCGGTGGTGGCTTGCCGGCCGAAATCTGGAAAGAAACCATGCTGCGCGTGACCGAGGGGATGACGCCCACCCCGTTGCCGATGATGGCGCCGGAACCTCCGGTGCAAACGGCGCAGCCGCAGCAACAACGGCGAAAGAAACAAACCGGGTTGGACCGGGCTATAAACAACCTGTTGAACAATATCTTCGGGAATTGAGCAGGCAAAAAAAGGCGGTGCGTTGGGCACCGCCTTTTGTTTTTTCATTCTTTCGTTTCTTAGACGCTTGCGTCCAACGCTGAAAGGATCGCGTCGCCCATTTCGCTGGTCGAGACGGGCTGAACGCCCTGATCCGCAAGCAGGTCGCCGGTGCGAACGCCGTCGGCCAGAACTTTCTCGATCGCAGCTTCCAGCCGATCCGCTTCCTCGCCCTGATCAAAGCTGTAGCGCAGAGCCATCGCAAAGCTGAGGATGCAGGCGATCGGGTTGGCTTTGCCTTGACCCGCGATATCGGGGGCAGACCCGTGTACGGGCTCGTACATTGCTTTGGGGCGTCCATTGGCCATCGGCGCGCCCAGCGACGCCGACGGCAGCATGCCCAGAGAGCCGGTCAGCATCGCGGCGCAGTCGGACAGGATGTCACCGAACAGGTTGTCGGTCAGGATCACGTCGAACTGTTTCGGCGCGCGCACCAGCTGCATGGCACCGTTGTCGGCGTACATATGGCTCAGCTCAACTTCGGGGTAGTCAGCGGAAACGCGGTTGACCACTTCGCGCCACAGAATGCCCGATTCCATCACGTTGGCTTTTTCCATCGAGCACAGCTTTTTGTTCCGGCGCATCGCCAGTTCAAAGGCCGAACGCGCGGCGCGTTCAATCTCGGATTCGGTGTAACGCTGGGTGTTGATGCCGACGCGTTCATTGCCTTCCTCGAAGATACCGCGTGGTTCACCGAAATAAACGCCCGAGGTCAGTTCGCGCACGATCATGATATCCAGACCCGCAACGATGTCTTTCTTCAGCGACGAGAAATCAGCCAGCGCGTCAAAGCACTGGGCCGGGCGCAGGTTCGAATACAAGTCCATTTCCTTGCGCAGGCGCAGCAGGCCGCGCTCGGGCTTCAGGCTGAAATCCAGATCGTCGTATTTCGGACCGCCAACGGCGCCCAGCAGAACGGCGTCGACCTCCTGCGCCTTGGCCATCGTCCCATCGGACAGAGGCGTGCCGTGGGCATCATAGGCGGCACCGCCGACAAGGTCCTCGCTCACGTCAAATTGAAGACCGCGATTGGCGCCGAACCAATCAATGATTCTGCGCACTTCGGCCATAACTTCCGGGCCAATTCCGTCTCCGGGCAGGATGAGGAGCGAGGGGTTGGACATCGACAGTCTCCTTGCGTTTTGTTGCACAGGGCCTAGCGTCTGCGTTGCATCGGGTCAATGAGACGAACCTGCCAAATCAGAGGGAAATCACATGCTGACACCTGGAATTCCGGTTCCTGCGCTGAAAATCGATACTGTTGCCCATGGCAGCTTCGATCTTGACGTGGACAAGGGCGAAAACGGGACGCTGGTGATTCAATATCGCGGGCTGCATTGCCCGATCTGCATCAGGCAGATGGCCGAGGTCGAAGCGGCGCTGGATGACTTTGCTGCTCTGGGCGTCGAGGTCATCATGATCACCACCGATCCAGCCGAGCGCGCGACGCAAGCCGCCGAAAAAGCCGGAGCGTCGCGCCTGCGTGTGGGTCACAGCCTGCCGCTGTCTGCTGCGCGCGACGATTGGGGACTGAACATCTCGATCAAGCGCGAAGGCAGCGCCGAACCGGACCTGTTCGCAGAGCCCGGGCATTTCTACATCGCACCCGACCGGACGCTGTACTATGCGTGGCAACAGACCACGCCTTTCGGTCGCCCGTCCATGGCGGATATTGCGGGTGGTTTGAAATTCACATTGGGCAACAACTATCCCGCGCGCGGCACTTATACCGGCCCTCTTTGATCGTCAGAGACTGGCTTTGAGCCCTTCGGCCAACAAATCCCAGATCCTGCGAATGCGTGGGGTCTGGCGCATGGCCTGAGGTGCGGCCAGCCACACCGGAAGAATCGGGATGTCCACATCCAGCGGCAGGATTTCCACGTCGGGGTCGGCTTCGGCAACCTGTACCTGACTGAAGCCTATGCCACAGCCCGCCCGGATCAGTTCCCAATAGGCGCTTTGCAGGTCACAGCGGGTGGCAAAGCTGTCGCGGCTGGCGGGCCATCCCTTTTCACGCATGGCCTTGATGATTTCCTGGTTCGCGTCAAACCCCACCAGGTCATGCGTAAACAGTTCTTCCGGCGTCTTGGGGCGCCCCTTCCGGTCCAGATAGGACTTGGCGGCACAAAAACACAGCGGCACATCCCCGAGATAGCGGGAAATGAGATCCACCTGAGCAGGGCGATACATCCGCACGGCGATATCCGCCTCGCGATAGAGCAGATTCTCGGTGGTGTCGGTGGCCACCAGTTCAAGCTGAATCGTGGGTTCCTGCTTGCGGATGGACGCCAGTATCGGTGGCAGCAGGTGATGCGAGGCAAAGACCGATGCGGTGATACGCACCGAGCCTTCAAGCTGTTGCGATTGCCCCGCGGCGGCAAGACTGAACGCGGTCATGGCGCTGTGCATCTGCTGGGCCATCGGCAAAAGCTGTGAACCCGCTTCGCTGAGCTTCAGACCACGCGCGTGGCGATCGAAAAGAGAGACACCCAGCTCGTCCTCGAGGTTTTGGACCTGCCGCCCCAAAGTGGGCTGGCTGCGATTCAGGTGTCGTGCGGCGGCGGACAACGATCCCGTCTCGGCCACGGCCAGAAAGCATTGGATCAGAGACCAATCTGCATGTGTCAGAGCTTTGTCCATTCAGAAATGAATACACGTTCTGCGAATTGCGGCAATTCCTTGCGCGAAGTGAATGGGTAGATTGACCTCAGACAGGAGGCAAACATGGCACAATCTGCACTGGTACTGGGCGCAACAGGTCGTTTTGGACGCAACGCATCCCTGGCGTTCAGGGGCGCGGGCTGGGATGTGACGGAATTTGACCGCAGGTCTGATTCGCTGTCACAGGCGGCGCGCGGCGTGGACGTCATCGTGAACGGATGGAATCCGCCCTATCCCGATTGGGCACGCGATGTGCCGGTACTGACCAAACGGGTGATAGATGCGGCCTCAGATACGGGGGCGACCGTGATCGTACCGGGCAATGTCTACGTATTTGGTGGGAATACGCCGGGCTCATGGTCGGGCGGGACGCCGCATCGAGCCACCAACCCTTTGGGCCGGGTTCGGATCGAGATGGAAGAGGCCTATCGCGCGTCAACCGTGCGCACCATCCTTTTGCGCGCCGGGGATTTCATCGACACCAATGCATCCGGAAACTGGTTCGATCAGGTCATGATCAAGCGTTTGTCGCGCGGTCGGTTCGTTTATCCCGGTGATCCGGAGGCGCCGCACGCTTGGGCCTTTCTGCCTGATCTGGCCCGCGCCGCCGTCGCGCTGGCTGAGATTCGCGAAGGCCTCCCCCGATACTGCGATGTTCCATTTGAAGGGTATACTTTGACCGGGACGCAGATCGCTCAATCGCTTTCGCATGTCACCGGCCGGACGGTTGCAGTGCGGCGCATGAAATGGTGGCCATTGCAATTGGCCCGCCCATTCTGGCGCATGGCCCCTCATTTGATCGAGATGCGGTACCTCTGGCACGTGCCGCATCAATTGGATGGCGGTTATATGAAAGAATTGCTGACCTCGTTTTCTGAAACGAAGCTGGAGGATGCCTTGCGTTCCGCCATTTCGTCCCAACGTGCCGTTTCATCGGCGACGGCCGGGAACAGGGGCGAGGTTCTAGGGTAGGATTATGTCAACCCAGACCAGTCGATGCCTGCTGGCGCGTCGGGCACTGTCGTACAGCGTGCCACCTTCCACGGGCCAGACAATGCCGGTTTCCGAGATTTGCAGATCACTGGACGGCAACACATAGTCAACGCGCATTTCCCCGGTGGCTTTCCATTCGACCGTTGCTGATGAACCCGATGGGTCCTTTGGCATCGGATCCTGCACATGGGGATCGGCCAAAAGCGCGCGAATGGCCTGCTTGTGGCCTTCTCCGCGGGTCGGGTCGAGATTGGCGTCCGCGGCCATCACGAAGGGGCCTTGAGGAACTGGCCCCAGGCCGCCATTCAGCAAAACCGACCACAGGCGAATCTCGTCCCTGTTGCGCAGACCGTTGCGATCCTCGGGTCCGTCAAAAACCGGTGGGGCAGCGTGAAAGGTCATCAGGCTAAATCGCCCCTGCGGGGTTTCGATCGGAAGCACCCAATGCACGGTCGAGGACAGGCGCTGAATGTCGTGCGCAGCTTCAGACGGGAAGGGGAGCCCATCCCTGAATGGCAAATCAGCCCCAGGCAGGTCTTTCCACCGCAGATTGGTGTAATCCTGAACGTCTTCGGTCATGATTTCGAAACGGGACAACACCGCCACCCCTCCGTGGCCGGTGAACTTCCCCCAGCCCTGCGCGTCGCCGGGGCCTTGCGTTTGGCCATCTCCGTCCAGATCCAGCGGCGTTTCCAACCCAGCATTTGGTTGGGCGGAAAAGTGATAGGGGAAATCCAGGCCCGCCTCGCGCAGTTTCTCGGACAGGGCGCTCAGGGCAGCTCCGTCCTGATCCCAGTCGATGCCTTGCAGGGCAATGACATCAGGTCGCGCCGCAGCAATGACCTCGACAACGGCTTCAACCTGCGCATCATCCCGCTGGATGTCGCGCAGCAGCAGGCCGGGGCCGTTTCTGCTGAGTTCAGTGTTGTAGGTGGCGATGCGATAAACCTCTGCCTGTGCCGAGAAAGGCAACAGCAGCAGAGCAAGGGCACGGATCATGCGGCTTGCGTTGTCTCGTTTGTCGAATAGGCGCGGCGCTTTTCCACGATCAGACCCGCGATGCGAAGCGTCGCCATGCCGCGCATGATCATGCTGGCGGGCAGGAAGGCCCAGGCGCACATGGTCCAGATCAATGTTTGCGGATTGCTCAGCGAGATCGGGGCAACGACGCTGCTCATGAGCTTGATGACAGCCGGAATGAGGAAGGGGAGCAGAACGCCAATGCAGATATTCAGGCGACCATCACGTTGCAGGCGGGTGACAACATCGCCGCCCTTGGTGGGATCAAACAACGGCAGATTGGTCCATACGTTGAAGGCGCCATTGCCCGTGGGCCAGCCGCGCACTTTGACCGCATAGGCAAAGCTGGCGACGGTGACCAAGGCGGCAACATAGGCCACACTGGCTGCGATCCGAACCAATTCGATCAACGGCTGACCGGCATCCAAGGGTAGCATCAGCACGATCAACCGAACCGGGGAATAGGGAAAGTCCGCAACATTCGCGACGGCCAGACCTGCGGTGTAGGCGAACGCGGTCAGTTCAGTCGGCTCATAGGTGTTTTTGCAAACCAGTGTCAGAAAGGTGACCATCGACATCAGCCCGACAAACCGCAGACGGTTCACCGGCGGCGCATCGCGAAATTCAATAAAACTGGGAAAAGCAGAATTGTACTCGGCGAATGTCAGGATGAACGCGAGAATCGCGAGAAAGACCAGAATCTCGGTCCCGTTCGTCGATGATACAGGCAGGTACAACGCGGGTGTCAGCACCATCAGTGCCACAAGTATTCCGCGTATCGCCGCCCCTGTTGTGCGCGCAATCACTATCCGAACCCTTTTTCAAACCGGATAAGTCGATCTTCGCCGACTTACATTCCAACTTGTGCCCATCGTCTCGAGTTTTTGACGGATGCCTCTTTAGCGCCAACATGGACGATAAGCGGCATTTCGCTCAAGACAGGGTGCAGAAAACACGTGATTTCGGGCAAAATGATGGCGCAACTGGTGCGGGATTGCATCATTTTCGACGCAAATCCGACGTGTATCTCAATATGAGACCAAGATGTTGTGGTTTTGCGAAAATCAACCCCAAGAATGAGAACGGGGCCGCATTGGCGACCCCGGTAGGTTGAGTGTTCAAAGAATCGCTTGGGCCTTACACCCAGGGGCGGGCCTGGCTGGCGTGTTCCTCAAACTTGTCGATGTGGTGATCTTTCTCCATCGTCAGGCCAATATCGTCCAGACCGTTCAGCAGGCAGTGTTTGCGATGCGGGTCAATATCAAACGCGATCACGACACCATCCGAAGTGGTGATCTGCTGATCTTCCAGATGTACCGTCATGCGGGCATTCTCGCCTTTATGCGCGTCTTCCATCAGGATCGCGTGATGCTCTTCTTCGACCACGATCGGCAGGATGCCGTTCTTGAAGCAGTTGTTGAAGAAGATGTCGGCAAAGCTGGTCGAGATCACAACCTTGATGCCGAAATCCTTGATCGCCCAGGGTGCGTGTTCGCGCGACGAGCCGCAGCCGAAATTGTCTCCGGCGACCAGAATTTCGGCCTCGCGATAGGCGGGTTTGTTCAGGACGAACTCTTCGTTCTCGCGCCCGTCATCATGATAACGCATTTCGTCAAACAGCACGACGCCGAGGCCGGACCGTTTGATGGTTTTCAAATGCACTTTGGGAATGATCATATCGGTGTCGATATTGATCAATGGCATCGGGGCGGCCACCCCGTGGACTTTTTCAAACTTATCCATGTTCACACTCCTGCGGGAGAGGGCCGCGCCCAGGCCCCGCGTTAAGCTTGTTTCGTTTCTTTTGGTGCGTCCTTGACGAAGAACGCCATGAAGACAAGGCCGAGCCCGTTAAAGATCATCTCGATCCCCAGCAGGATGCCCAGCAATTGCAGCAGCACCGAAGGGTCCATTGCGGCAAAGCGCCAGATCAGGATCGCCAGTACAATCGACATGATGCCCGAGACCAGCGTCGCCCAGAAATATTGCGTTCCGCGCATCTGGAACGACAGGATCACGCGGGCAATGCCGCCAGCCATGAACAGGATCAGGCAGACAGTTGCCAGTGTCAGCGTTCCTTGCAGTGGGTGATCCAGAAAGGACCAGCCCAGAAACAGCATCACGACACCCATGATAAGTGACAGTATCTTGTTGCCGGCCCCATCGACGGTGAAGCCGCCAACAACCTGTAACGCGCCTGAAATCAGCAGCAATACACCTGTGACCACCGTCACGGTGATTGATGCCACGACCGGTGCGCCCAGCACAAAGATGCCGAACACTATGGACAGAAGTCCAAGCAATAGCCATTTGACCCAGTCACTCATTTGTTCAATCCCTCAAATATCTAGATATGAGGGCACCTTACAACAATTCACGGACGTCTGTCAGCCGTCCCGTGATTGCCGCTGCGGCAGCCATTGCCGGGCTCAGCAGATGTGTGCGCCCGCCCCGGCCCTGACGGCCTTCGAAGTTGCGGTTCGAGGTTGCGGCACAGCGTTCGCCCGGTTGCAACTGGTCGGGGTTCATCGCCAGGCACATCGAACAGCCTGCCAGACGCCATTCGAACCCGGCCTCTTTGAAGATGTCGGCCAGGCCTTCTTCTTCGGCCTGAGCGCGGACCAGCCCCGAACCCGGCACCACCATGGCGCGCATCCCGTCCTTGATCTTCTTGCCTTTCAGGATCTCGGCCGCGGCACGCAGGTCTTCGATACGTCCGTTGGTGCAGGACCCGATAAAGACGGTGTCAATCTCGACATCGCTCAGCTTCTGACCGGCTTTGAGACCCATATACTCGATTGACCGGCGGGCCGCTTCGACCTTGCCGCCTTCGAAATCCTCGGGGTGCGGCACGGTTGCCGTGATCGGCAGAACATCCTCGGGGCTGGTGCCCCAGGTGACGACAGGCGCGATGTCTTCGCCACGAATCGTGACAACCTTGTCGAAATGCGCGCCTTCGTCGGTGTAGAGTGTTTTCCACCAATTCATCGCGGCTTCCCACTGCGCACCTTTCGGCGCATGCGGACGGCCTTTGACATATTCGAACGTGTTCTCATCCGGTGCAATCAGCCCTGCGCGTGCGCCACCTTCGATGGCCATGTTGCAGACGGTCATGCGGCCTTCCATCGACAGGTTGCGTATGGCTTCACCGCAATACTCGATGACATAGCCGGTGCCGCCGGCGGTGCCGGTTTCGCCGATCACGGCCAAGGTGATGTCCTTGGCGGTCACGCCCGGCTGCAATTTGCCGGTGATTTCCACCTTCATGTTCTTGGATTTCTTCTGGATCAGGGTCTGCGTGGCCAGCACGTGTTCGACCTCGGACGTGCCGATGCCGTGGGCCAATGCGCCGAATGCGCCATGGGTGGCGGTATGGCTGTCGCCGCAGACGACGGTCATGCCCGGCAGGGTCCAGCCTTGTTCGGGGCCGACGATGTGCACGATGCCCTGACGGACGTCATTTACCGGGTAATAGTGAATGCCGAAGTCCCGGGCGTTCTTGTCCAGCGCTTCGACCTGAATGCGCGATTCCGGGTTTTCAATACCGTTCACCCGGTCAGGTGTGGTCGGAACGTTGTGGTCCGGCACGGCAATGGTCTTTTCCGGCGCGCGCACCTTGCGGCCCGCCATGCGCAGGCCTTCGAACGCCTGCGGGCTGGTGACCTCGTGGACCAGATGGCGGTCGATATACAGCAGGCAGGTGCCATCATCGGCTTCGTGCGCGACATGGGCATCCCAGATCTTGTCATAGAGTGTTTTGGGGGACATGTGTCCTCTCCCGTATGTAATGAGAAATAGCTGGCGAGTTGGCTCAGGCGACGGGTAGGCGCGCCAGGACCGTGCGGGCAGCCCCAAAGAACCGTTCGCGCAGACGCGCACGGTCTTCCAGATTCTGTTCTTGGGCCACATTGAGTCTCATGCGGTTCAGATATACCGCGCCTTTGCTGCAATCAAGGTTCAAAACCGGTGTCAGGCTTGCATCGCCTGGCATTGCTGTCCAAGCTGCCGTCCAGGAGGCGCGTATGAACCAAGACCTGATCCCCAGCTCGCTGACAGACCTTTACAACAACATGGTCGCGGGGTTCTCTTCCGAGCTTCAAGAACTGGTCGAGTTGGTGGTTACGCCGGGCTGGCGGCAGTATCAGTTGGTCATCATCCTTTTCCTTTGGGCGCTGGCTTTCCTTCTGAAAGTTCTGACACAGCCACGATGGGATGCCTGGACACGCGCACGCACCGGATGGCCGAAATGGCGGCTTCGCACCATGGTACAGCTGATGCAGCGGCTGACACTGGTCTATTTCGTGCTGCTGTCCTGGCTCTTGTATCAGGTTATGCAGCATGCCACCTGGCCGTCGCGCAGTTATCTCATTGGGATCATTGCAACTCTGGCAACTGCGTGGCTGGCGATTGCACTGGTCGCGAGGCTTGTCCGCAACCGGACGCTGCGACGGATATTCAAGTGGGCAATGTGGGTCTATGCAACGCTTGTTGCTTTGAATCTGACGGATGACGTGGCCAAATTCCTTGATGGGGTCGCGATTTCCGTCGGTGACCTGCATATTTCCTTGCTGGGCATTCTCAAGGCCATCCTGCTGATCGGGGTCCTGTTGACGCTGGCCCGCATCGGCACCCGCGCGGCCGAGCGTGGATTGCAGAGCAATGACGACATCACCCCATCCATGCAGGTGTTGTTGGCCAAGGGAATTCAGGTGCTGCTGTACGGCGCGGTCTTTCTGGCTGCGATCCGCACGCTGGGCTTCGATCTGACCGGCATTGCGCTGCTGTCGGGCGCAATCGGCGTCGGCATCGGGTTTGGCCTGCAAAAAGTGGTGTCAAACCTCATATCGGGGATCATCATCCTGATGGATCGGTCGATCAAGCCAGGCGATGTGATCTCGCTGGGCGATACGTTTGGTTGGATCAATGCGCTGGGCGCACGCTATGTCTCGGTTGTCACGCGGGACGGGCGGGAATACCTGATCCCGAACGAGGACCTGATTACCAACCAGGTGGTGAACTGGTCGCATTCCGACAAATTCGTGCGGTTGGATCTGGATTTCGGCACCAGCTATGAGGATGACCCCCACAAAGTGCGGGCAACGGCGATCCGGGCTGTAAAGGCAGTGACCCGCGTATTGAGTGGCGGAAAACATGAACCGGTATGCCATATCACCGGTTTTGGCGACAGCAGCGTGGATTACGTTCTGCGGTTCTGGATCAGCGATCCGACCAAAGGGCTGACCAATATCAGGGGAAATGTCTATCTTGCGCTGTGGGATGCGTTTCAGGACGAAGGCATCTCGATCCCCTTCCCGCAGCGCGAGGTTCGGCTTTTGTCGGAAAACGCAAACATGCAACAAATCGCAGAAGAGTGATCACCCCTGCGCGGGGCCGGACGCGCTTTCATTGAAATGTTGCATTCCCCTTGCTACCTTATTAGCACCCTGGCGCCGGGGTTTCACGGCGCGCAGCAAAGGAGGACTATGTCCTGTCTCTACATACACAGGCGGGTTTGCCCGCCGAAGACGGGTCCCGTGTAATGGCCCACTCTCAGTCAATCAGCGACAAGCTGCTTGAGCGTATCCTTTCCTCACTTTCCGATGACAAGGCCGAAGACGTCGTGCAGATCAACCTGCAAGGCAAGTCGTCTGTCGCGGATCACATGGTCATTGCTTCGGGTCGGTCGACCCGTCAGGTCTCGGCCATGGCGGAAAAGCTGACGGATCGCATCAAGCAGGAATTCGGTTTCTCCTCGAAGGTCGAAGGCAAGGATGCCGGCGATTGGGTGCTGATCGATACGGGCGACGTGATCGTCCATATCTTCCGCCCCGAAGTGCGCGAATTCTACCAGCTGGAAAAGATGTGGCTGCCTCAGGGCGGCAGCGCCTCGGCGAACTGAGGCGCCATCCCGGCCCGTATTAAAGGGCCGGAGGCGAGAGAGATATGCGTATCAGCATAGTTGCGGTCGGGCGATTGCGCGCCGGACCGGAGAAGTCCCTGCTTGATGATTACCTGACCCGCTTTGACCGGACCGGACGTGCGCTGGGCCTTGGTCCCGCGCGGGTGATCGAGGTCGAGGACAAGAAAAACGCAGGCATGGGGGCCGAAGCCGCGTTGCTGCGCAAGGCGCTGCCCAAGGGCGCGGTGATCTGTACGCTGGACGAACGTGGGCGCGTGATGTCCTCGCCCGATTTTGCCAAGAAACTGGGTAGTTGGCGCGATGCCGGGCGGCAGGATCTGGCGCTGATCATCGGCGGAGCGGACGGAATAGACCCTGCTTTGCGGGCGGAAGCCGACTTTTCCCTCTCGTTCGGGTCGATGGTCTGGCCTCATATGCTGGTCCGTGTGATGCTGGCCGAGCAACTGTATCGGGCCGCGACCATTCTGTCTGGTGGCCCCTATCACCGGGTCTGACATGGCGCAGCTTCTGATCGTTTACCATTCGCGCACAGGTGGTGCCCGGCAGATGGCCGAAGCGGCGGCTGAATCGGCGCGGGCTGAGACCGAGGTTGAACTTGTGCCTGCGGATCAAGCGGGGCCGGAGGATGTGCTGGCCGCCGACGGCTACATTTTCTGCGCGCCAGAGAATCTGGCGGCGATCTCGGGCTTGATGAAGGAGTTCTTCGATCGCTGCTATTATCCGGTTCTGGGACAGATCGAAGGTCGTCCATATGCGCAGATGATTTGCGCCGGATCAGACGGAGAGAATGCAGCCCGCCAGATCGCACGGATCGCCACTGGCTGGCGGTTGAAAAAGGTCCAGTCGCCGCTGATTGTCTGCACGCATGCGCAAACGCCCGAGGCCATTCTGGCCCGGAAAACCATTCCTGAAGATCAGCTGGATCGGTGTCGCGAGATCGGCGCCGCGCTGGGTGCGGGCCTGGCCATGGGGATTTTCTGAAGGTCAGTTCAGTTCGACCAATGTCGTGTCTTCGTTCCAGCCATCCACATTGCACCGGGCCTGAATCTGCACCTGTGACACGTTTTCCGGAATCACCACGCCACCAAGTGAGCGGGTAAAGGGTTGTTCTGTCTCGTGCGGGTGGTGCAGCACCCGCATTCCCAGTTCATTCCCGTCCATGTCCAGAACGCGCCAGCCGTCGGCGTAATGATCCCAGCCTGTATCGGGATGCCGGATCGTCACATCGAACCGCCATGTGTCACCGGTGGCGCTGGCGCGGACCTGTTCGATTGTCGGCGGGTCGGCGAGGGCAGGTGCAGCCAGAAGGGCGCTGAGAATCACATATCGCATGGTTCGAACCTAGGGTTTAATGTCGCGCTTGGGGATCACGTCTCTGTGTTCGACGTTTGGGCCATGAGGATCGCGCGGGAATGCGATGCAAATTCGCGGCGATACAGGACACCGAATGTGATCATTGTGCCCAACACCAATGCCATCGGCCCGAGAAACCACGCCAGCGAAGCAAGGGCGAAATATGTGGCGCGGAGACCGCGGTTGAAGCTTCGGGCAGCGGTCACGCAGATCTCGGCCGCCTGACCGGCCCGAGGATAGGCGTTTGGGTCTTCAGGATCGTTTGGAACCGAGGCCATCAAAACGGCGCAATACCCAAAAAGGCGATGTGCCCAGACGTATTTCAGAAAGGCATTGGCCAGCAGCAGGACAACCACAAGTATCTTGATTTCCCAGACCATCGCCGGTGCGCTGCCGATGGCAAGATCCGTCGCCACCCCGGCCAATCGCTCGGTATTGCCCAACAGGGCCAGACCGCCCCCGATGGCAATCATCGTGGTTGAGGCGAAAAAGGTGCTGCCTTGCCGCATGGCAGCCACGACCTGCGCATCGAACATCCGTGGCTGGCGCGTCACCATCTCGTGCATCCAGTCGCGGCGGTAGCCATCCATCACAAGGGCGACGGACGGCTTCTGTGGTGACGGGTGTTCGATCTTCCATCCGATCCATAGCCACGCACCCAGCAATATCGCCATCGCAGCATAATCCAGAAGGGAAAACAGGGCGGCACGTTCGATCCAGGTCATGGCGCGACAGTAAGACCGGACATCGCAACTTGCCAGAGTGGTAAATTGGTAATATTATTTTACCAAAGGGAGGAAGGGGAGGGATGCCATGGAAATGCCAAAGCCAAGCCCGGACGTACTGAACCGGAAAAGCACGATCGTTTCGCGGCTGTCGCGGGTTCTGCCAGATACGGCAATTATCCATGATCCGGCTGAAACCCGAGCCTATGAGTGCGATGCCCTGACGGCTTACAAATGCCCGCCGATGCTGGCCGTGCTGCCGTCGAGCACGCAGGAAGTCTCGGATGTTTTGCGCATTTGCCATGAAGAAGGCGTGCCGGTCGTGCCGCGTGGGTCCGGTACGTCGCTGGCCGGCGGGGCATTGCCAACGGCTGATTGCGTCATTCTGGGCGTTGCGCGGATGAATGAGGTTCTGGAAACGGACTATGACAACCGTTTCATCAGGGTGCAGACGGGCCGAACCAATCTGAGCGTGACCGACGCGGTCGAGGAAGAAGACTTCTTTTATGCGCCTGATCCTTCCTCGCAACTGGCCTGTGCCATTGCCGGCAATATCGCGATGAATTCAGGTGGCGCCCATTGCCTGAAATATGGCGTGACAACGAACAACCTTCTGGGCGTGACCATGGTGATGATGGATGGCAGTGTCGTCGAGATCGGCGGCGCGCATCTGGATGCACCCGGTCTGGACCTGTTGGGCGTCATTTGCGGCTCGGAAGGTCAGCTGGGCGTGGTGACCGAAGCAACACTGCGCATTCTGCGCAAACCCGAAGGCGCGCGGCCGGTTCTGATGGGGTTCGACGACAACGAAGTCGCGGGTCAGTGTGTTTCTGACATTATCAAATCGGGCATTCTGCCGGTCGCGATCGAGTTCATGGACACGCTGTGCATAAAAGCCTGCGAAAACTTTGCGCACGCTGGATACCCCGATTGCCATGCGCTGTTGATTGTTGAAGTGGAAGGGTCTGAAGCCGAAATTGACCATCAATTGGGGAAAATCATCGAGATCGCCAAACGACACAACCCGGTCGAACTGCGAGAAAGCCAGTCAGCCGAAGAAAGTGCAAAAATATGGCTTGGTCGGAAATCCGCATTCGGCGCCATGGGGCAGTTGAACGACTATATGTGCCTTGACGGTACGATCCCGGTGTCGGCCCTGCCGACGGTGCTGCGCCGTATCGGCGAGTTGAGTGAAGAATTCGGTCTGCCTGTTGGCAACGTATTTCACGCAGGGGATGGGAACATGCATCCGCTGATCCTTTTCGATGCCAACAAACCGGGTGATCTGGAAAAATGCGAGGCATTCGGGGCCGAAATTCTGAAATTATGTGTGGACGAAGGCGGTTGTCTGACCGGTGAGCACGGCGTGGGTATCGAGAAGAGGGATCTCATGTCGCATCAATATGCGCCTGCCGATCTTGAGGCGCAGATGGCGGTCAAGGACGTTTTTGACCCCAAATGGCTGCTGAACCCTGCCAAGGTGTTTCCACTGAACGTTTCGGAAACCCGTCGCCACGCGCAGATTGCTGCCGAGTAACAGGCTCTAATAACGGATTTTGCCATGAAACCTGAATCAGAATCTGAACTGGCCGACATGGTGGCCGGATTGAAAGACCCTGTTTGCATCGTCGGTGGCGGCACGCGCGCGGTCACCGGCCCCGAAGCGAATATCGAAACCGGGGCTCTGCGTGGCATTTCGCTTTACGAACCCGGAGCACTTACTCTTGTGGCCAAGGCCGGGACACCATTGGCAGAGATCAAGGCGGTGCTGGAGGCGGAAGGTCAGCAGCTGGCGTTTGAGCCGATGGATCACCGCAGTTTGCTTGAAACTCAAGGTGAACCAACGATCGGCGGTGTCATCGCGGCCAATATCTCGGGCCCGCGGCGGATTCAGGTCGGTGCCTGCCGGGATTTCCTGCTAGGTGTGCGTTTCGTCGACGGGCGCGGACAGGTGGTCAAGAACGGTGGGCGAGTTATGAAAAACGTCACCGGTTATGATCTCGTTAAATTGATGGGTGGGTCTTGGGGAACACTGGGAATTCTGACCGAAGTGTCGTTGAAGGTGCTGCCCAAGCCGGAAAAAGCGGCGACTTTGTCCGTCGCCGTTCGGGATGCCGGCAGAGCGGTGGAAGTTCTTTCCGCTGCGTTGAAATCACCTTTTGAAGTGACGGGTGCCGCCTATGACCCGGCGGGTGGCAATGCCCTGCTTAGGGTCGAGGGGTTTGCAGAATCGGTGACGTACAGGATCGGTCGTTTGACCGCCTTACTGGCAGATTTTGGTGAGGTGACAGACGAGGGAGACGCCGCAGCGCCTTGGACCGGGATCCGCGACGTTCACCCATTTCAGGGAAAGGACGGGGACGTCTGGCGGCTTTCGGTAAAACCGGGTGACGCGGCAGAGATTTCGGCGCGCGCCGAAGCGGATCAAGCGCTGTTTGACTGGGGCGGCGGTCTTGTCTGGCTGCTGGTCCCGGCTGGCACGGATGTGCGTGCCCGGCTTGGCGCGTTTTCAGGTCATGCCACTTTGGTACGATCTGACCACGACACGATCAGAAAACTGGGGCGATTTCATCCGGAGCCCACATCAATATCGGCACTGACAAAGGGCTTGCGTTCGAAATTTGATCCTCGGGGTTTGTTCAACCCGGGGCTGATGGGATAGGGCGATGCAGACAACATTCACCGATGAGCAATTGCAAGACCCGGCCATCCAGCGCTCGAACGAGATTCTGCGAAACTGCGTCCATTGCGGATTTTGCACGGCCACGTGCCCGACATATCAGGTGCTGGGAGACGAGCTGGACAGTCCGCGTGGGCGCATCTACCTGATCAAGGACATGCTGGAAAACGAGCGCGTGCCCGACGAAAAGACGGTCAAGCACATCGACCGCTGCCTGTCCTGTCTGGCCTGCATGACCACCTGCCCGTCAGGTGTGCATTATATGCATCTGGTCGATCATGCGCGCGAATATATCGAGGCCAACTACAAGCGCCCGCTGACGGATCGCGTGTTGCGCTGGGTTTTGGCGCAGATCCTGCCTTATCCGATGCGGTTCCGTTGGGCCCTGATCGGGGCCAGGCTGGGCCGTCCTTTCTGGTTCCTGATGCCTGATGCCCGGCTGCGCGCGATGTTGGAGATGGCGCCCAAGCATATCCCGTCTGTCAGCCGCAACGATGATCCGCAGAGTTTTGCGCCCGGCGGTGAACGAAAAATGCGGGTGGCGCTGATGACGGGTTGCGCACAAAAGGCGCTGAACACCGATATCAATGACGCCACGATCCGCCTGCTGACACGGTTGGGGTGCGAGGTCGTGATTGCTGACGGTGCCGGGTGTTGCGGAGCTTTGACCCATCACATGGGCAAAGTGCAAGACAGTCATATGGCGGCAACCGCCAATATTAGAGCCTGGAAACGGGAAATGGACGGTGATGGGTTGGACGCCATCGTCATCAACACCTCTGGCTGTGGCACAACCGTGAAAGACTATGGGCATATGTTTCGCAATGACCCGCTTGCCGAAGATGCGGCGCGTGTGTCTGCAATCGCCATGGATGTCAGTGAACTTCTGATCCAGCTAGACCTGTCGGCGGGGGAAAACAAAAACCTGACCGTCGCCTATCATGCAGCCTGTTCATTGCAGCATGGGCAGAAGATCAAATCCTATCCCAAAGACTTGCTGAAACACGCGGGTTTCACGGTTGTCGAACCCGCCGACAGTCATTTGTGCTGCGGCAGCGCGGGAACGTACAACCTGATGCAGCCGGAAATATCAGGCCAGTTGAAACAGCGAAAAGTCAGAACACTTGAGGCGAAACAGCCCGATATCATTGCTGCCGGCAATATCGGGTGCATGATGCAAATCGGTTCTGGTACGCAACTGCCGATCGTTCACACGGTAGAGTTGCTGGACTGGGCGACGGGCGGGCCAAAGCCACCGGCCTTGCAGAGAACAGCGGATCCGGTTCCCGTCTTGCGGTAAATCATGCTGATGCCAGCGCGCATCATTTTCCAGGGAAATACCTTTGGTGCATGACCGCCCTATTTTCGCCCAACGCGGCACGTAGGACAAAGGCTTCAAAGTGAGTCTCGGAGAACCGCGTGCGCAACTGGATCAAGGCGATCGTGCTCTGTGTCTTGCCATTGGCGGCCACGGCGCAGGACACCAGGCTGGAAAGCCTGGATACGTCGGATTCCGGGCGCGAGTGGATGGCTGTCGGGCGGTTGGATATCGCCGGCGCAGGGTTTTGCACCGGAACGCTGGTGTCGCCGACGCTTGTACTGACAGCGGCGCATTGCCTGTTCGACAAAAGATCAGGACAACGGATCAACCCTGCGGATATCGAGTTTCTGGCTGGGTGGCGTTTGGGGCGTGCGTTGGCCTATCGGACCGCGCGCCAGGCTGTGATCCATCCGGATTACCAATATGGCGTCGATTCAACGGCCGACCGGGTAAGCGCGGACGTGGCCTTGATCGAGCTGTGGCAGCCGATCCGTAATACCGCCGTCATTCCATTTGAGTCGGGCGATCAGCCCAAACGTGGCGCTGAAGTGGGCGTTGTGTCTTATGCGCATGACCGGTCAGAAGCTCCGTCGCTGCAACAGGTCTGCTCGGTCATGAACCGGCAGGCCGGGGTTATGGTCATGTCCTGCGATGTTGATTTCGGGTCTTCGGGGGCACCCGTTTTTTCTTTCTCGGGCGCGCGCCCTCAGATCGTATCGGTGGTTGCGGCCAAGGCCAGTATGGACGGCCAAAGTGTCGCAATTGGAACCGCGGTTGAGCATTCGCTGCAATTGCTGCGTGACGAACTTTCTGCGGGGCGGGGATTTGGGCTTTCCTCGTCCGGATCGGGAACAAACAAGAACATAGGCGCAAGGTTCATTCGACCATGATGAGAGTCTTCTGGAGCTTGTTATTGGGCCTGAGCGTCTTGGCAACAGCGCCGCAAGCGCAATCCAACAAGCGCAAGCTGACCGACCGGGATGACCTTTATGGTTGGGAGGCTATCGGTCGACTGGATGTCCGCGATGCCTCGTATTGCACCGGCACGTTGATCGCGCAGGACATGGTACTGACCGCAGCCCATTGTGCGGTGGATCGTCGAACCGGGAAGACATATGTGCCCGAAGACATCACGTTTCGTGCAGGCCTCAGCAACGGCAACGCTTTGGCCGAACGTCAGGTCACGCAAATCGCCCTTCATCCCAGCTATGGGGCGCAGAACCCGCTGTCGCACGAAGGCGTCCAGTTGGACGTGGCCCTGATGCGGCTGAATGAGCCTATTCCGTATTCGGTCGCCGACCCTTTTGCGCTGCACAGCGGCCATGTTCCGGGCAACGAGATCAGCATTGCCTCGTATGGGCGGGGACGGTCCGAGGCGATCACCCGAGAACGGTCGTGCCGTATCATCGACCGCAGGCAGGGTCTGATCACCTTTGATTGCGACATTACTTTCGGGTCTTCCGGGTCTGCAATTCTGGCGAAAAACGGTGCGCGCTGGCAGATCCTGTCCGTGGTATCGGCGGTAGGCACGAACGGCCGTAGAAAGGTGGGGTTTGGCATGGAGCTTGACGGGATCGTCGCCGAGCTCAAGGCCATCATGCGGCGCGACGCACCTCAGCCCAAGGCTTCGATCCGCCGATTGCAGGTCGGGTCCGGTAAGTCAGGATCTGGTGCGAAATTCATCAGTTCTGGCGGGGGTTGAACTCGGCGAAATCGCTACCCATGTGATGTGTATCGGACCGCCACAACGGGGTCCGGTACCTGAAATCGCCCGTCCAGTCGGAGGGCGCTTATCGCAAATCGCTCAAGAATGAGGATATGACACATGCGTACGTTTGATTTTGCACCGCTGCACCGCGCCACCATTGGCTTTGACCAGATTGCCGACATGATGGATCGCGTTCTGACCAATGATGGGGCCCAGCCCAGCTATCCACCCTACAACATCGAAAAAACTGATGTCGACACCTACCGGATTTCGGTGGCCGTTGCCGGTTTTTCGGAAAACGACCTGACCGTGGAAGTGAAAGAGAATTCACTTGTCGTGGCAGGTAAGAAAGCCGCCGAAGACAAAGAGCGCACCTATCTGCACCGTGGCATCGCCACCCGCGCGTTCGAGCGTCGGTTTGCCCTGGCGGATCATGTCCGCGTCACCGGTGCGAGCCACGAAAACGGTATGCTGAACATCGAACTGAAGCGCGAGGTTCCTGAGGCCCTGAAACCGCGCCGGATCGAGATCACCTCGGCCAAAGCCATCGAGAAGGATGTGATGGACGCCAAAGCCGTGAACTGAGGCTTCTGAATATCCCGCGGCAGTTCACTCCTCCCGGACTGCCGCAACACACGCCCCGCGTTCCTCCAGACGCGGGGCGTTGTGTTTTGGGCGTTTGCGAAAACTGGTTCCCAGCAAATTATCCGCCTGATAGTCTTCGGTATTATGGAAAGCCGACCAAAACGTCGACTAGCAGCTATCCTGGCAGCCGACATCGCCGGCTACTCAAGATTGGTTGGTCTGGACGAAGAAGGTACCATCGCAAGGCTTCGCCTGATCCGCAGCGAAGTGATAGAGCCGGCGATCGCCCGGCATTCAGGGCGCATCGCGAACACTGCGGGAGACAGCTTTGTGATCGAATTTCGCAGCGCCGTCGATGCGGTTCACGCTGCCGTGGAAATTCAGGCCGACCTTGCAATGAGAAACGCGGGCACCGATCAAGATAGCGTCTTCACGTTTCGGGTTGGCCTGAATGTCGGCGATGTGGTTTCGAACGGGGATGACATCCTTGGCGACGGGGTGAACGTTGCCGCGCGGCTTGAGGCACTGGCAGATCCCGGTGGTATCATTGTTTCACAATCCATCGTCGATTATGCGCGCAACAAAGTGCCCTATGGTTTTGCCCCGATCGGGCCACAGAACGTCAAGAACATCGCAGACCCGGTTCAGGCCTTCCGCGTAGAAGCGGAAATTTTGCCTTCCCCGCGAAAAAGCCGCACGCAGAGGACATCCCGCTGGCTGCCACTGGCGGCTCTGCTGGTGATGTTGGCAGCTGTTGGGCTTTTTCTGACGAAACCGTGGAAGACGGGCCAATTGCGCGCCTCAGAGGCGCAGATGGTTTACCCTTTACCGGATCTGCCTTCCATCGCCGTGTTGCCGATTGCGAATTACACCGATGACGCATCCAAGGAGATGCTGATCAACGGTATCTCTGAGGATTTGATCACGGACCTGTCCCGAATATCCGGATTGTTCGTCATCGCCGGGAATTCATCCTTCGCATACCGCGACAGAAACATAGATATCGCACGTTTCGCCGAAGAACTTGGGGTTCGCTACGTCGTTGACGGCAGCGTGCGACGTGCGGATGAAGATTTCCGGATCAACATTCGACTGACCGACACATTGAGCGGGCGATTGATCTGGGCGGACAGGTTTGATGGCGCGATTGATGACGTCTTTGAAGTGCAGAAAACCATTGTTCTCGCAATTGCGCAGGAGCTGGATCTTCCGCTCGACCCTCAAAGCCGGCAAGCCATCGAAAGCGTGGAAACCCAGACCATTGCGGCACGCGAAGCCTTCCAACGCGGGTGGGAGTTGTATTCGCAGTTCAACGAACAGGACAACCTTGCGGCAATTCCCCATTTTGAAAAGGCCGTGGAACTGGACCCGGATTATGGGCGTGCCTGGGCGACGCTTGCCCTGGCGCATTTGCGGCCGCACATCTTTCATCATTGGAATGGGTTTGCAGAGTCAGGCGCGCAAATGCATATCGGCCTGTTTTACAGATATTACCGGGATGTGATGGAGCAGGATACCGCCCTGGTGCACGTTATCCGGGCTATTGTCAGTCTCAACCTTCCGGATTGGGACAGTAACCTACGGGTAGGTCGGGGGACGGAAGAAGCCAGACGAGAAGCAGCGAAAGCCATCGCGCTGCAACCCAGCGACCCCGAGGCGCATCTGACGATGGGATGGGCGCTGATTGCAGCCGGTGAGCCCGAGGAAGGATTGGCCTTTGTACAGGCTGCGACCCGGCTGGATCCCAATTATCCCAGCCACTACGCGCTGTTTGAAGCGGCGGCTCTTTACGCATTGAATGACCTGACGGGCGCGGCAGATGTGATCGAGAAAGAGTTGAACAGAAATCCGCAGGCAACCGAGCTGATGCCATTTGCAGCCTCGGTTCTGGCCCTGAATGGAGATCGCCGTGCGGGCAGGGCCATCATCGACCGATGGCAAAAGGGCAAGCATGCCGGTGTCATACAGGACGCTGTTCAGAATTACTTTTTCATCATTCGCTGGGTCGGTGAGAACCAGCATCTGAACGCCCGGCTGAACGACGGGCTGCGTCTGGCGGCGTTGCCTCCGGAAAAAACCATAGCAAGTCTGAGGGCGGATCTGTCACGGGGGGATGCCAAAGATCAGAGGACGGCAGCTCAATCGCTGGCCCTGTTTGGTCCCGAGGCAGAGCCAGCGGTGCCGGAATTGATCGCGCTTCTTGAAAGCCCGTCGGTGTTTGTCCGCAAAGAGGCAGCTATTGCATTGGGGAAAATAGGTGGCGCGGCGTCCTCTGCATTGCCCGCGCTGGAAGCCATGGTGGACGGTTCGTTGCAGGGAAAGTTCGCGACCCGTGCAATCGAACAAATCCGCGACAAATCCGCAGAATAGCCGTGTCAGCGTCGACTGGGCCGCCGCCATGAACAGTCAAAAGACGACGCGATTGCGTTTCCGGACGCGGGGTCTCTGCCCACCGCAATGGGACAGAGACCGTATTGGATCAGACCGACATGCAGACGTATTTCATCTCCAGATAGTCTTCCATGCCGTGATGGCTGCCTTCGCGGCCCAGACCGGATTGCTTGACGCCGCCGAACGGGCCCAGCTCGGTCGAGATGATGCCGGTGTTCACGCCGACGATGCCGTATTCCAGCGCTTCGGCCACCTTGTAGACGCGGCTCAGGTCCTTGGCATAGAAATACGAGGCCAGACCAAAAATCGTGTCATTGGCCATGGCGATCACGTCGTCTTCGTCCTCGAACTTGAACAGCGGGGCCAGCGGGCCGAAGGTTTCGTCCTGCGCCACCAGCATGTCCTGCGTCACGCCGGTCACGATGGTTGGCTGGAAGAACGTGCCGCCCAGATCATGGGGCAGGCCGCCTGTCAGAACCGCGCCGCCCTTGTCGGTCACGTCCTTGATATGTTCTTCGACTTTGGCGACCGCGTCGGCATTGATCAGCGGGCCTGTGGTGGTGCCTTCGGTCAAACCGTCGCCGATTTTCAGCGCTTCCACTGCCGTTTTCAGTTTGGCCGCGAAGGCGTCGTAGACGCCGGCCTGCACATAGATACGGTTCGCACAGACGCAGGTCTGGCCGTTGTTGCGGAACTTGCACAGCATCGCGCCTTCGACTGCGGCATCCAGATCGGCGTCGTCGAACACGATGAACGGCGCGTTGCCGCCCAGCTCCATCGAACATTTCATGACCTGATCGGCCGCCTGGCGCAGCAGGATGCGGCCCACTTCGGTCGATCCGGTAAAGGTCAGCTTGCGCACTCCGGGGTTCTCGCAGAACTCCTTGCCAATCTCACTGGCCTGTGACGAGGGCACCACGTTGAACACGCCCGCGGGTACGCCGGCCTGTTCCGCCAGCAGCGCAAGTACCAGCGCCGACAGGGGCGTTTCAGCGGCCGGACGCGCCACAAAGGCGCAGCCGGCGGCCAAAGCCGGGCCTGCCTTGCGGGTGATCATCGCGTTGGGGAAATTCCAGGGCGTGATCGAGGCCGCAACGCCGATCGGCTGCTTCATCACCATGATCCGCTTGTCGCGCTGATGGCCGGGAATAGTCTCGCCATAGACGCGCTTGGCCTCTTCGCCGAAGAACTCGATGAAAGACGCGCCATAGCCGATCTCGCCGATGGCTTCGGCCAGGGGTTTGCCTTGTTCAGCGGTCAGGATCTTGCCCAGATCCTCGGCGTTTTCCATCATCAGATCGAACCAGCGCCGCAGGATGGCTGCACGTTCCTTGCCGGTCAGCTTGGCCCATTCTTTCTGCGCGGCTTCGGCCTGTGCGATTGCTCCGGCGACCTGAGCGCGGCTGACGTCTGCCACCTCGGCGACCACATCGCCCCGAGCGGGGTTTGTGACTTTGAACGTGCCATTGTCACCGTCCACCCACTGACCGCCGATATAGGCTTTGGTTACAAGCAATTCGGGGTTCTTCAGGATTGACTTCAGATCGGTCGTTGCGTCCAGCATGATAAGCCTCCGGCGTGAATTGGGTTGTGCGCACCCAAACAGGTGATGTCTCAATTGTCTATGGCCACTCTGGATGTGGAATCAATCCAGATTTGATCAAAAAATTACTTAACAAGTTAATTTAATCGAGTCACCCGAAATCTGCGCGTTTCATTGTCCGGTCTCGCCTTTCTTTTTGCCAAGGAGTTTGCCAAAGTCTGGGTGAATTTTGAGACCCAGGGGATGTAAATCAGTGTAACATTTCCTATCTTATTGGGTAATAGAAGAAAAAAGGGATAGAAGCGATGTCGAACCAGCAATTCGAAGCGTTGATAGAAGAGACTCAAGCCAAAGTGCGCGAAAGCCAGTCTCAGATCGAAGGGCTGACCTCGCGCATTGAAGCGGCCCGCGCCAAGATCGGCACTGCCGAGGCCGATATCGACATCGAAAACGCCACGCTCGAAGATGTGCATGCCCATACCGAGGTGATGAATGCCAATATCGCCGAGCTGATCATGGGGCTGGACGACGTCACCAGCGCGTTTTCCAAGGATTTTGACGAGATGCGCTCGAAAACCGGGTGGGAGTCGTTTGTCGGCATCTTCTCGAAAGGTAAATCCGAGTCGATGCGGCAGGAGCGGATGCGCACCGCCAATATCGACGACAAGTTGCAAGACCTGATCGCCAAATCCGACGTGATCGTCAAACTGCTGCAAGGGCAGTTGGCCGTGCTGGAGGAACAACGCGTCAAGGTCGAGGACAACCTGACCGTCACGCTGGACGATCGCGAGGCGACCGTGGCGGAACTCGAGGCGCTGCGCGCCGAGATTCAGGGTATGGATCCGACGATCATCACGCTGGAAAACAAGATCAGCGTCGAACAGGACGCCGCCGCGCGGACCCAGTTAGAGACTGAATTGGCAGAGCTGAACAAGCAATACAACGCCAAGGTTCAGGAAGAGCAGGTCAAGCTGGCCAAATCCCAAACGCTGGAGCGCTATATCGAAAAGGGCAAGACCTGGGTCGATTCACTCCAGAACCAGGCGGCGACGCAGATGGTGCTGATCAACAAGCTGCAGACAGACACACAGCAGCGCGTGGTGCTGTATGACGCCCTGACCAAATCGCTGAAAACCGCGCAGCAGCAGGACGTGGCCCACCGCATCAACGAGATCGGCGTTCAGACCGACCAAGAGGCGCAGACGGCCATGGCCGCCATCGGCACCGCGACCAACCAGAAAATGGCCGACATGCTTGAGGCGCATGAGGACCACATGGTCTTTGCCCGCGACGTGCTGGAGAAAAAGGCCAAGGCGGATGAGCGGTTCGCGCGCCGGTTTGCCTCGATTGTCGAGAAGCATGATAAGAATTTGTATGGGGGTTGAGGTTGGAACTTCTGGAATTGCTTACTTTTCTAGTGGCTCCAGATAACTGGTTTTGGTGCGTCGTTCTCGGCGGTTTCTGGCTCGTGTTCTCAGTGATGTACGCAGTTCTAGGGGGGCCGTTTGGATGGATTGCCATTTGCATTGTAGCCGCTAGCCTGGCTCATTCTGCTCACCGATTGTGGAACGAAACCGTTGACTAACCCCACCCAAGACCATGTCGGCCTGACCGACACCTTCGCCTCGCGCCGCTATTTCCGCAAATTCGAGGTGATCACCGTCCACCTCCTGCGCGTGGCCGCGACGATGGAGGCCGAAGGCGCGATCTCAAAGCAAGAGGTGCGGATCGTGTCGCGCTACCTTTCGGGGCTGCTCTACACCTTCCGCGCGCTGTCCATGAAATACCTGCTGGTCGGGCGCGATACGGGGCGGTTCTTTGGCAGCCTCGCCATGGACAAGCGCGACAGCGGGTTTCCGGTGGCGGCCGAGTTGTTGACCATGGCCAATGACGCGCAGCAGGCGCAGGTTCATCTGGCGAATATGCCCTCGGAAGACGACCTGAAAACCGACATGGTGCGGACAATTATTGGCGACCGGGAGATTCCCACCAAGTTGCAATTCGCGCTGTCCCAAAGGCTCTATTACGAGGAATTGCTGAAAGGTCAGCTGTTCTGGGCCCGCAACGATCCCGAATGTCACTGGATCGGGAATGAGGGCGAGCGGCGCAAGTTCCTGATCCATTGGGCGGTCTATGACAGCCAGATCAACCTGCCGGTCATTTACCTGATGCAGTTGGAGGACAGCGGCAAAACTGCCCTGCCCAAGGACCAACGCCGCTGGCCCGAGGTGCAGGCGCATCTGATGGCGCAAAGCTTAGGCGGTCTGAAACTGGTGACCATTGCCAAAGGCTTCGATCAGGATTTCGACGACCTCCATCCCAAACATTTGCGCCGCATCCATGTGGGCCCGATGTATTCCTCGGCCTATACCGAGCAATCCGGCCCCCTGCGGCAGGTGTTGGAGGACGCACAGGCGCCCGAAGGTCAGGATTGGGCGCTGGCCTGGACCACCGAGGAGCTGGAAAGCGAAGAGGTGATCGAAGAACGCGCCGGTTGGTTTTCAACCGTCGAGCGCGAGGTTTTTGCGCTGGACCCGTTCGGCGGGCAGGGGGCCGAAACCGGGGCTACGCGCACCCAGCGGTCGATCATCCTGCCACAGCGGCCGTTTCAGGTGCTGGCCGAGCGCAACCCGCCAGGCTTTGCCGATGTGCGCAAATTCGTCGTCAGCAAGGCCGGGCAGGTGTTGCGATATTAGTTTCGCCTCCGGCGAGAGTATTTTTGAAAAGATGAAGCAAGAGCGGTTTTTGAGATGAGTTTAACGTCAGATCAGATGGAATTGCGGGAAGACGATATTCGCAAGCATTACCCTGCGGCGACGGCCTTGTTGAACGGGTTCGAACATGCGCCGCGGATTGCGAAACCGGTTGAAGTGGCGGTTGAGCGGTCTCCGGGGATTTCCACGGGGCGACGGTTTCGATCCACGACACCGGGTCTGGTCACGCGGCGCACGGTGCGGGCGGATGGGGTGCATCTGGTTGAACGGATCGAGGCGTCGGACGATGGGGATACGCTGGTGTCTCCGCCTCAGGCTACGACACAGCAAGCCATTCGCCGCGCGATAGCCATCGCTCTGGCTGTGGCCGAGACCTATGCGGAGCAGACATTGTTGGCCGATCTGAAACGTGCCAATTTGGCCGGGGATCTACCTGCCGCGCGCAAGACTGAATTCTCGGAATTGCTGACCGCCGAGGCTTTGATCACGCTCCATACGTTCGGCAATGCGCTGGCCTATCTGTTGTCCTCGCATCTGGGCGAAACCACGGTTGATCTCGGTGAGATCGAAGAGGTCCTGACCGACAATGGCCAGCTTGCCCTGCATGGCGCGCTGTGGGAGCTGGATCAGGTACTGGCCAAACACGCCCCCGACGACGCCCATCTGATCGCGGCAACCAGCGCTTATGCCGAACAACTGATGGAAAAGTCCGCCCTGCGCGCAGGGTCCGCAGGCCATCTGGCCCCGTTCCATAATGCTGCCTGGCATATCGAGGCGGATGATCTGACGATCCGGGGGTTTGAGCCGGCCTCAAAAGCCAAATCCACAACGCTCACCATGACGTTCAAGAAACCGAACGAGGTGGTGGGCAACCATATCGCCAAGTATCAGGCGATGAAGCTGGCCAAGATGGTGATGGCCTATGATTTCGACCGCCGCCTGAACCCGTTCGCGGAACTGGGCGGGTTCATCTTTACCTTCATGGGCGACGGCAAGCCGGGTACCGGCAAGACCACCCTGATCCAGATGATGGCCGGGCTGATCAACGATTATTGCCAGAACGCGGGCTATCCGTTCCGCTATCAGAACCTGAGTACCGACAATATCGACAGCTATCAGGGGAAATCCGGTCAGAACGCCAAGGCCTTTATCAACACGATCATCGACCCCTCGGTCATCGGCTTTGGCACTATCGACGATATCGACCAGCTGGCAGGCAAACGCGGCGACCGGCAATCGTCAGCCGGGCAGCTGGAAATCACCGCCGTGCTGATGGAGAGCTTTGCCGGTGCCAACACCGTCGTGCGCGGCAACTGCACCTTTGGCATGTTCTCGAACTACCCCGAGAATGTGGACGACGCCCTACGCCAGCGGGCGGGCGCGCGGTTCCTGGTAGACGGCCCGCAGACGCGTGAAGACTACATCGACATCCTGCACCTGCTGATGGGCCGCAACCACGACATCCCGCTGGGCGAGCACGACCCCTATGCCGCGCAGGAAATCAAAAAGGCCGTCGCCGCCAGTTTCGAAAGCCACTCGCGCCCGCATGAGGATGCTT
Source organism: Ruegeria sp. AL3 (assembly GCF_056536065.1). Taxonomy (NCBI): domain Bacteria; kingdom Pseudomonadati; phylum Pseudomonadota; class Alphaproteobacteria; order Rhodobacterales; family Roseobacteraceae; genus Ruegeria; species Ruegeria sp. AL3. Next base: position 924,490 of record NZ_JBQFJG010000001.1, on the reverse strand, counting down.
TGTTGCAGGTCTATGACCGGGTCTCGGGTGAGATCGGCCAGATGGATACGATCGCCAAGCTGGGCACCTACCTCAAGGCGATCCAACAGGCGGATGAGCGTTTCACCGGTCGCGCGATCAAGAACATCACCGACGCGGTCAAGGTCCGCGCGATGGATTTCGAACTGCCCGACGAGTGGATGGAAAACCCCGACCTGTTCCTGTTTCGCGACTACGACACCAAGAAGGCGATGATCGAGGAGCTGCGCCAGCCGATCACGGTCGAGATGGTGATCCAGGAAATCAACCGCTACGCCGACAGCGAATTCCGCTATGCCGACAAGAGCGACGAGGTCGCCATCGAAAACGCGGTGCGTGAGATGGGCCGGATGGAAGAGGCCAAGCGGCGGTATTTGGAGGGGAAGGGTATTTAAGTAATGATCATAACGATCGCAATAATCGCAAATGTCGGTGCCTCAAGTTTCGCGTTGGGCTGGTATTCGTCTCCTAGACTGGTTCCTTTTGCGGCTTCTGTAGTTTTTGCACCACTCATCGGGGGGCTTATTGCTCCGATGGCTTTGACCGAGGCGTGGGGGATTTTGTCTTCTGGTCAATTTGGTGCAGGCAGCGGATACTTTCTGGTCTATTTAGTCAGTTTGCTTAAATTTCGTTGGCTCCTTCTTTGCACAATACTGCTCACATCCGGGATGTGTCTGTTTGCGTTACATGTGCGCCAATCTCTAGATTCCTCTCCGTCAAGTGGGGATACGACACAGTCTCGAACTAAAGAGCAAAGAACGTACATGAACGAAGCGACGTCAGAACTGGATCACAAGCGGGGATGACACAATGATCCGCCTCATCGAAAAAGGCCTGATGTTCGGCAACCTCGTCCATATCTCCAGCCCGGCTCTGGTCGAGCGGTATAATCGCGCGTTGCAGCATCTGGCGGGCAAGACCACGGCGCTGACGGATTTTCATGTGGATATCTCGGGCTATTCGCCGGAGGTGGGGATTGAGCTGGAGGATGAGCTCTACCTCAATCCCAACGGGGTCAACCGGCAGTTCATCCTGCTGACGACCGAGCAGAAACGCGCGCCGCTGCTGAACGTCAAATTCTCGACCTCGCGCGATATCCTGCGGGAATTCATCGAGATGAACGAAGCGCAGTTGTTTGCCCTGACCGCCACCGATGCGGTGGCCGGAGAATTGGTGAACTCGGTCATCAAACTCAGCACGCCGCGCGATCTTCTGAACCTGCGCAAGATTGAGATTGAGGCTGACACCGCAGGCGGCACCCTGCGCAAGGCCGAACAACTGGCGGGCATGGTCGAGCGGTTCAAAACCGAAGAGGACGCCTGGTTCGACGATGTGCTGATCGCCAAGATGATCGAAACGGCCAGGGAAACCGGTGACGTGACCCGAAACCCCGTCCGCTTGCGCCATACCGCGTTCGAGCAGCGCAACTTCTGGACAGCGCATTTCGGTGGGCTTTATCTGTTCCCGGATCTGGATCACCCGGCCGCAATTTGTATGGAAGACGTACCAGACGATCTTCCGCTGAAACACGTCTTTCAAAAGGCGCAACGTAATCAGATCGCCAAATTCCTTGGGCTGAACAACCTTGTCGAAACGATCATCGAAGCGCGGGGCGTGAACTCGAGCGCGATCCTGCAACAGAAGATGGATTTTCTGACGGTTTCTGCTGCTGCGGATGCGGGCGTGGATATGGCGGGTCTGGATCGCAGCGATATGCGCCGGTTGGCGCGCAACCATGCCGACCGCCTGCCCGAAGCCTATCACGGCCTTGCGCAATTGCTGCGCTGGGCAAAGGATGGCGGACCTTGGCCGCGCATCACCTCGGATCACCCGGCCTACTTCTACACCTTGCGGGCGACCGATACACCGAACCGTGATCTGGTGAACATGCTGTTGTCCGAATTGGCCCCGCTGGACCCGCGCCAGATGTTCATCTGCCACAAAGAATTGTTCTACCGAACATATTCGGGCTGGCCCGAGAGCAAGAAGGCCTATGTGGCCGACTTCCTTGCGCGCGAATATCAGGTGGACAAGCAAGGCGCCCGCGCCGCCCTGTTCGGACATGAGCCGGATATGAGCGGCGACGATCGGGTCAGCGATGACATAATTGCCCGGGTTGGTCCGTGGGGTTCGGTGAGGAAAGGTTGAAATGATTGGATTATTGCGCCTTTTGCTGATCTTGCTGGTGATCCAGACGATTGCCTATGTCGGGCTGTCTTTCTATTCGCGCGGCATACGCCGGCGCAAACTGGAGAACTGGTGGGACGAAAAGGGCAAGACCGGCAACAAAGAAGCCTTTGTCGAACGCGGATTGCATGTGTATGACAACTCGTTTCGGCGTAAACTGATCCTGGGTGTCTATATCGTGCCGTGGGTGGCGATTGGCGCGCTGATCTACATCGTGAATTACATGTGAGGGTATAGGCATGGCCTATGTGAAATGGGCGTTCATTATCATTTTCTGGGGTACGATTGCCGTGATCCTGCAATATTCTCTGCCCCAGCATGACATTGTGCGCATCGTCAACACCTATGAAGAACGGCAGGATCTGAACGACTGGACCCGGATCTTCTGGTCAGAGCCGGAAGATCAATCTACCAGCCTGTCCAACCGGGATGTGCAGTTCATTCAGGCAGTGCGGGCCAACGGAAAACCCATCGTGTACCGAAATGAGGATACCGGCTGGGGATGGCCCCCGTATTTCAAGTTCGACACTGCGAACCTGTACACCGAGGCCAATGATGCGAAATCCACCAAGGAAAACCCGAAATGGGTGGTCGTAACCCATTACGGGTGGCGCAACGAATTCATGTCGATCTTTCCCAACGCCATTTTCATCAAAGACGTTGAAGGGCCGGATGTTCGGATCATTCCCTGGTTCAATATCATCTTCCTGACGATCTTTGCGGCGTTCGTCTGGGCGATGTGGGTGCGTTGGCGCAGGTTCCGGCAAGCACGGATTGATCCGATGATCGAAAACGTGGAAGACGGCCTTTATGCGGCGGGTGACGCCATAGAAGAGCGACACAACAGATTTCGGCGCTGGCTGGACAGCTGGAAATCGAAATAGATACAAGCTTTGGCGGGCGTGCCAGCAGCACGCCCATCCAACTGGCGGTGCCCTTCACCTGACGATGAATTCCGCATGCAGCGCGCCTGCTGCCTTGATCGTTTTCAGAATGTCGATCATGTCCTGAGGCGAGACCCCAAGCGCGTTCAGACCTGCCACAACCTCGGACAGGGTGGTGGCTTCGGGGATTTCGGCGAGGCCGGTTCCCTCTTCTTCCTCGATCCCTGCGATTGTACGTGGCACGACCACTGTTTCACCTCTGGCGAACGGGTTGGGCTGCACCGCAATCGGTGCTTCCTGAACCGTCAGAGTCAGGTTGCCTTGAGACACCGCAACACGCGAAATTCGGACCTCCTGCCCCATGACAATGGTGCCAGAGCGCTGATCAACAACAACGCGCGCTTTCGATTCAGGTTCGACCAGAATGTTTTCGATACGCCCTATGGCGTGGGCTGTAGAAACCGCCTGCGTCGCCGCGACGTTGATCTCAACCGTGCCGGAATCTCGCATGATTGCCACGGTTCTGTTGAACTCGGTGTTTATCGCGGTTTCGATGCGCCCGGCTGTTGTGAAATCGGGCTCTCTGAGTGCAAGGCGCATCTGAGTGAGAGTTGACAAGTCGAAGTCAATTTCACGCTCGACCCTGGCACCGGATGGGATCACGCCCGAAGTTGGCACCCCACGCACGACCGAGGCTGCCTCTCCTTCAGCCGAAACGCCACCTGCAAGGATTGTGCCCTGCGCGACCGCATAAATTTGGCCATCGGCTGCGTTAAGCGGGGTCATGATCAATGTTCCACCCAACAGGTTGCTTGAATCGCCTATGGCTGAAACCGTTACATCGATTTGACCACCCACCCGTGCAAAGGGCGGCAGGCTGGCCGTGACCAATACCGCTGCCACGTTTTTGGGCCGGAAATCCTCACCTGTGACGTTAACGCCAAGGCGTTCGAGGATATTGGACATGATTTCTTCGGTGAAAGGCGCGTTGCGTAACCCATCGCCAGTTCCGTTCAAGCCGACCACCAGGCCGTAACCCACCAGATCGTTGCCCCGTACACCGTCAAAATCCACGAGGTCCTTGAGACGGATTGTCCCTGCCCAAGCCATGCCGGGAAGGAGAAGCAGGAGAAATATCAGCGCCCTCATCTCAGAAAGTTCACCAGCGACAGGTTCGCATTGCGAACGGTTACGGAATACAGGCTTTCCAACTGAAATTGCACCGTTTGCAGTTTCGCTGCCGTCTCATAAGGATCGGCCGCGATCAGTTCGTTCCGGCTGAATTCCAGGCTGGTTCGGGTCGAGGAATTGCGTGTTGCCGCCTCTTCGATGCGGGCTTCGGCCGCCCCGACCTTTGCCCGGAGCTTGACGGTGGCATCCTGTGAGTTGGCCAGATCGACCCCTAACTGCGTGAACAAAGCGGTGCGTTGATCGGGCGAAAGTGCCAATGCGCTGTCGGTGGCCAGCGCCGCAACGGCGACGTCCCTGAGTGCGGCCTTGAACGCCGGATCCGTTGCCGTGATCGGCAGCGTGACGCTTTCGTTTTCCGAAATCTGCATCGGAGAAAGGGTGCCGTTTGACCCCTGATAAATCACGGCGTCGAAACCGGCTGGGTCATTGAACCAGTTTTCTGCCGCCAGCCTGATATCAGCGACCGTCGCAAGCCCCGTCAACTGCGATTTCAGCGCCGTCAAAAGATCGTTCGAAGATTGCAGGGGCGACACATCGGTGGCGGTACCGGAAAACAGGCTGCGCCCTCCTACGCGCGTGTTCAGTGCCGAGATCATCGTGTCCAGCTCATTCTTCGCCTGTTGGGACGCTTGTTCATGATTGACGGGCTGATTGGCGGTTCCGTAAGCCAGCAAAGACGCGGTCATGTCTCCGACCGAATCTCCGAAGGTTTTCAGGCTCAGTTGCATGGTATCGGTGAACAGGGCCGCTTCGGACGTTGCGATGCCAAAGGCGTCGAGTCTGGCGAGGCTGCGGTCGAGATCCAGAATTTGCGAATAATCCCCGCCAAGCCGCCCCGAGACGTCCTGTACCCGCCCGGTGGACATTTCATAAGACAGGGTTTCGATCTGGGTTTTGATATCTGTTGCGCGGGTTCGTAAGGTCATTCCTCGCGCCAAATCGCCGATAGAAGTGATATTCATGGTCACAACCTCAGAAGAGTTTCCATAAGCTCGTCAACAACCGAGATGACACGAGCGTTTGCGGCATAAGTCTGTTCGACCTGCATGAGCCGCTGTAGTTCCTGATCGGTATCCACGCCCTGCGCGGCCTCGATCTGCGCCATTTGCTGTTGGAAGCTGTTTGCAAAAGTCTTGCGTTGATCTGCGGCATGGGCGTGTGCGCCCGCTTTCGACAACAGGGCCTCGGTCAACTCGGCAGCTCGCATGTTTCCCGTGCCGAACAGCCCGCCAGGTACCGGACGTGCGTCGTTCAATATGTGCCCGAACGCGCGCAATTGAGCAGCCTGCCCAGGGTCACCCGGAGTTGCGGCGCCCAGACCCGCGCGCAGTTTCCAACTGACCCCGCCATTGTCAGGGTCCACGGTTGAATTGAGTGAGATCCGTGATGCAAGTCCGACAACAGATGCAGGATCAAATCGGTTGCCATCGTCGGTGAACAGACCGGGATCTGTCACAAGAGCCGACGAATCCAAACCGGGCGTTTCAAATCGTTCAATCAGGTCCCTTGCAACCGTGTCGAGCTGAACCTGCGCCTCGACTGCCAAGTCGTCGCGGATGGTGAACTGCGCCATCAGTGCCCCGCCGCGGATTTGAGCGTTATCTCCGCTTGTCCGTACCGGGTTTCCGTTCATCTCCAGACCGGACAACAGACCATTTGCCACAGTCATATGAGGCTTTGTTTCGCCCGTCGTGGAAAAAGTGAACTCCGAGGCCGTGCCTTCCAACAGGATCAGCCCGCCCTCCGAGTACAGGGATACCTGATCATTGGCGCGAGGCACGACATTGACCGGGATCAGGGTATTGACTTGGTCGATCAGGACGTGCCGCTGATCCAGCAGGGCACCGATGTCACCGCCAGAGTTTTGAATGGCGGGAATCTTGGCGTTCAGGTCTTCGATATCTTTCAGAGTCTGATTCAGGGTATCGATCTGGGCGCCAATTTTTCGATCAGCATCCGAGCGTGCCTGGCGTACGCCTTCGGACGCCGCGTTCAGCTCGTTGGTCAGATCGCGGGCCGAGCGCGCAACCTGATCCAGCCGTTCGATCGAGTCAGGCAGACTGGCCGCCGTGATAAAGGCGTTTTCCAACGAGGACAGACGGGCAGACAGCGAAGGGCCGTCATCAGGAGACCCCACCAGTTGTTCGAACCGCGCGTGAAAATCTGAAACGTCCGACCGAAAGGCGAGTTCGGCATCAGACGAACGTCTGTTGGCGGTCAAAACCGGATCCTGATGCCGGATCACGCCAACGGTGCGTACGCCATTTCCGGATATAGGACTTGTCGCAAGTTCCAGGGACCGGCGCGCATAGCCGGGGGTTAGCGCATTCGCGATGTTCCCGGACACCACAGCGGCACCGCGACTGGCCGCAGTCAGCCCGCCCAATGCGTTATTGAGTGCTGTCGACATGTTCATGAGGCCGCTCCTTTCTTTGGGTCAGAGCTGGATTAACGTTTCAGGTTTGTCGTTTCCTGCAACATCTCGTCCACTGTCTGGATCACCGTGGCGCTGGACGAGTAAGCACGTTGCGTCTGAATCAATGAGGTCAGCTCAGTCGCCACATCCGTGGTGGATTCCTCACGCGCGAAAGAAACAAGATCCCCTGTCGGGCCTTCGCCGGCATTCCAAAGAAAGAACGTACCGCTTTCCCGTGACGGCTCGTAGGTTTGGCTGTCCAGCGCGGTCAGGCCGTTAGGATTGGGAACGTCAGCAAGCGGGATTTGGAACATGCGGCGGTTGACACCTGTATCATAGCGCGCGTAGACATAGCCGTTTTCGTCCACCTGAACGCTGGTCATGGTTCCCACGGCAGAGCCGTCGCGTGTGATTGAAACCGGCGCAAAGGTGTCGGATAGCTGGGTTATGCCGTCGGTATCCCCGATCTGGCCGATATTGATCTCCATCGGTCCACCGGCGACGTTGACCATGACACTGCCCGTTGCTGGATCATAAGCACCACCTGAAATAGGTGTCACGCTTGCGAGGGTTCCCCCGGCCGTTCGGTTGTCGGTGAATGTCAGCCTGTATTCCCCCACGACGGCCCCGCCAGAGGCTGAATCGCGCAATACCATCCGCCATTCATTGCTGCTGCCGGTTGCGGGAACGGTCGGAATCAACTGGATATCGACGCTTTCAGACTTGCCGAGATTGTCGAAATACTTGACCGACAAAGGCTGAATGTCGCCCGGCGCGCCCGCATCTGTTGCCGTGGCCGGAAGGTTCATACGCAGTTTCATTTCCGTGGTTGGAGAACCCGACAGCTGATTCACGCTGAGCTGAATGGGTACAAGCGCGGAGGGTGTGTCGCGCGAAACCGGTGGAATAGTGCCATCAGATGCCGCGGGCCACCCCAGAAGAACGAGGCCGGATTCGGTAACCAAATACCCTTCTTCGTTGGTGCGGAACGACCCGGTGGTTGTCAGCAGCATCTCGTTCGAATTATTCCCGATCTGCGAACTGGGGCGCACAGGCAACATGCCGCGCCCACGAACTGCCAGATCGGTTGAGTTGCTGGTTGTGACCAAGGGCCCGCGTTGATCAATCATGCGCTGGCTTGTCGTCCGCACGCCGCCTGCCGAATAGCTGCCACCCTGGCCCGACGTGACCATTGAATGAAAATCCGTCTCGACCCGTTTATATCCATAGGTTGAAGAGTTCGCGATATTGTCGGAAATCGTCGCCAACCTGTTGGCATTGGCTTTCAGCGCCGCCACACCGGCATTGAGCGAAGAGGAAATGGTCATGGGTGCGCCCTTCTGTTGCGTCCGTCTTTGATGCAACAGGTAACGCGCTGCCCCTTAACAGCGCGCTAACATGTAAAATACGCTCTATCATTTAGGGCTGGCGCAGAAAGATCACTTCGATCCTGTTGTTTCGCGCAGCCATGGGATTGTCGGCGAACAATTCTTGGTCTGCATGGCCCGTAACACGATCCATTCTTTGTGCCGCAACGCCCTTGTCCTGTAGCAACTGACGCAATTTTTGGGCCCTTGCCGTGGACAGTTCCCAGGCTGTGTTGCGCGCCTGCACAACCGGAGACGCGCTGACATGCCCTTCGACAGCGATCGAATTGACGACAAGATCCGAGGCTCGGGCGATGATCAGGGCCAGGGACCGCAGAAAGCTGGTTGGCTTGTCAGAGCCCGATTCGAACAATGCCTGATCGTCGGTGTCAAACAGTTCCACCACCAGTCCTTCATCCGTGACCCGTGTGACGATATGCTTGAGCAGTTTGTCCGAGACCTCGCTTTCACCCGTGCGCCCCAGCAGTTGCGCCTCCAACGTAGAGAAATCTTCCTTGTCTCCTTTGCCGCCGCCCTCGGCATTCACTCCGATCGAGCCACGGGCCTGATGCGATTCAGTCGGGTGAGTGGTCGTGGCACCTTGACCGTCCCGCAGCAGCACTTCTTCAGACAGCATGCTGTCGCCGCCAAACGCCCCGTCCCCGCCGCCGGATTCCGGGCTTAGCGGGATTGTCGGTGCGAAATAATCCGCCAACCCTTTTCGTTGCTGTTCCGTTGTTGCGTTCAGCAGCCACATCAACATGAAGAAGGCCATCATGGCCGTCACAAAGTCGGCATACGCGACTTTCCACGCGCCACCGTGATGGCCATCGCCACCCGATACACGCTTCTTCTTGATGATGATTGGCGCCGCATTGGTTTGCGCACCCATCTCCACCACCTTTTTATCACCCGGCTATCGGGATAGCAGCGTAGGTCTTAAGGCGGCCTTAATACTTAAAACTGTTCCGAGTTCACTAACGCGGCAGGCCGGCCGAGGCACGGCGCAGAATCAGGGACAAGCGGTTGAAGCTGTTTTCAATCCCTTCGGAATCGGGTTTGCCGAAAAACGCGTCCAACTCCTCATGAACGCGCACGGCCTGATCCAAGAGCGGATCTGATCCTTCTGAATACAGCCCGGCCTTTATCATGACTTCGGATTGTTCGTAGCTGCCAACAAGTTTGCGGGTTTCGTTGATCATCTGGTTCTCGGCCTCTGACGCGGCCTCTGGAAGGCTGCGGGATACGGATTTGCTGAGGTCGATGGCCGGGAAGCGCCCGCGTTCGGCAATCTCGCGGCTGAGTACGATATGCCCGTCCAACACACCGCGCAGAATGTCGGCGATGGGTTCATCCATGTCGGACCCCGCAACCAGGACGCTGAACACGGCGGTGATATCACCCTGCTCCTGCGTGCCGGGGCCTGCGCGTTCACACAGGTTGGCAATCAGGGGGGTGACAGAGGGCGGATAGCCTCGGAGTGACGGGGCTTCGCCCATGGCAACGGCGATTTCACGGTGCGCTTCCGCGAAACGGGTTACCGAATCGGCCAGAAACAGGACGTTCAGCCCCAGATCCCGCACGAATTCTGCCGCCGACATGGCCGACCACGCGCACCGTCTGCGCGCCAATGCAGACTGGTCGGACGTCGCGGCGACCACGATCGTGCGCCTCATGGCTTCCGTACCTATGGCGCGGGCAACAAACTCGTTCACTTCACGCCCACGTTCGCCGACAAGAGCCACCACAACCACGTCAGCCTGCATGAAGCGCGCCAGCGTCGACAGCAGCGTCGATTTCCCCACACCTGATCCCGCAAACAACCCAACGCGTTGACCGCGTACAATCGGCAGCATGGTGTTGAGAACGGATAGTCCGGTGGCCATCCGCTTTCCCAATGGCTTGCGCGCCACCGCAGGCGGCGGGGCTTGCATGATGTCGCGATCCTGTGGCCCGTTCAGCAGAGGTTTTCCGTCCAGCGGTTTGCCAAACGGATCAATGACGCGTCCAAGCCAGTGCAATGCGGGCGCGAAACCCGGCGAGGGATCAAGGTACACACGATCCCCGAGGCTGACACCGTCAGGGGCGGAACCCGGTATCATGTGGATATGGTCTGCACCGACATGCAGCACTTCACCGGCCAGATCGGGCCCTGCGCGCCGCCGCAATGTAAGCAAGTCCCCGATTCGCGCATGTTCGTTCAGACCACTGATCTCGATCAACCCTTGCGCGACGCCGCTGACCAGGCCCACGTGGCGGATTGAAGTCATCCGATCGAATTCATGTTTCAGAAGCATCGGGTCGAGATCAGACATCTTGGGTTCTCCAATTGGGTTCTGAAAACGGTTTCTAAAGGAATCGGGGTTAAGCCTTGATTGAAATTGATCGAGGGAGAAGCCCCGATGTTCTATGACTTGAACGTCCTAAAGACCGCGTACGCAATGGCAACCCATGCCGGGCAACGGCAGGCAGTGATTGCGCGCAACATGGCCAATGCGGATACGCCGGGCTACCAGCCGCGCGATATCGAGCCCTTCCATAAAGCACTTGAAACCTCGGGACGCGAAGTGACCATGATGGCCACGCGGCAGGGTCATCTGCACGGCGGTACAGGTGCGCAGCCCTGGGCAGAGCACCAGGCCGCTTCGTCGGGTGATCCAAATGGCAACGGCGTATCGCTTGAAGAAGAAATGCTGAAATCGGTCGATGTCAAACGACAGCACGACCGCGCGTTGGCGATCTACAAATCCTCGATGAACATCCTTCGCACCAGTCTGGGGCGTGGATAAGGAGGCCGGGGATGAGCGATTTTTCCCACTCACTTGCTGCATCCGCCAGCGCCCTGCGTGCGCAGGCAGCCCGTCTGCGTCACGTGTCCGAAAACATATCGAATGCGGATACACCCGGGTACCGGCGCAAGACGGTGCCGTTTGAGACCATGGAAAAAGAGGGTCGGAACGTGGTGAAAGCTGGCCGCGTAAAGCTTGATCGACGCGACTTGACACGAATTTTCGACCCCGGTCACCCGTTGGCAGATGCCAGTGGTCACTATCTGGGATCGAATGTCGATCTGATGATCGAAATAGCCGACGCGCGTGAGGCGCAGCGGAGCTACGAAGCCAACCTCAAGATGTTCGATCAAACACGGCAAATGTCGTCGTCATTGATGGAACTGCTTAGAAAATAAAGGACAGCCAGAATGGACATCCGATCCTTGACCGCCGCGCAGAATTATGCCGGCGCCCGTCCTGCAACCCAGGCCGACCCAGATCACTCGGGCATGGTGCAGGGGCTGAAGGCAAGTTTTCAGGACTTTGCATCCACGTTGAAACACAGCGAGCAGATGTCGCAGACCGCGATGGTAGGGCAGGCCGACCCGCACGCGCTGGTGCAGGCGCTGGCACAGACCGAACTGGCCGTCGAGACAGCTGTGATCGTGCGCAACAAGGTGGTCGAGGCCTATCAGGAAATCCTTCGGATGCCGGTCTGATACCATGCTGAGCGAAGGTCTTTTCTATGACATCGTGCGTCAGGCTCTCTGGATCGCCGTCATTACATCGGTCCCGATTCTGGCAGTTGCTCTGGTGTCAGGCCTGATCGTTGGTCTGTTTCAGGCCCTGACGTCGATACAGGAAATGACACTGACCTTTGTTCCCAAACTGATCGCCATCGTCGTCGTGTTCTGGATCTCGATGGGGTTCATGACTCAGACCCTTGTTACGTTTTTTACCGGTACGCTTGTTCCATTGATCGCAGGAGGTCGCTGATGGACACCGCCTATGTCACCCTGTCCCGCCAGTCCGGGCTGATGAATGAAATGCGCCTGGTGGCGAATAACATCGCAAATGCCAACACGACCGGCTATCGCCAGCAGGGGCTGGTGTTCTCGGAATACATTCGAGATATGCCGAACAGCCCCTCCCTTTCCATGAGCAGGGCCGAGGCGCGAAATTCGTCAACGCAGCAGGGTGTGCTGAAGCAAACCGGCGGGCAATTTGATTTTGCCATCGAGGGCGACGGGTTCTTCATGGTCGAAACCGAGAACGGCAACCGGCTGACGCGGGCTGGTAGTTTTTCTCCCAATGCCGATGGCGATCTGGTTTCAATGGATGGTGCGCGCGTGCTCGATGCCAATGGCGCGCCTGTGTTCATCCCGCCTGATGCCGCGTCAATCGATGTCGGCAGCGACGGAACGCTGAGTGTCGATGGTCAACTTCTGGGTCAGCTGGGCGTTTTCAACGTCGCCGACACGAACGAACTTGTACGCGAAGGAAACACTCGTTTCCGTACCGACGGTGCAATCGAGCCGGTCGACGAGCCGGTGGTTTTGCATCGCTTTCTCGAAGGGTCAAACGTGAACGCGATTCAGCAAGTGACCCGTTTGGTCGAAATCCAGCGCGCCTATGAGCTGGGGCAAAGCTTTCTTGAGAGTGAAGATGAGCGCGTGCGTGGAGCACTCAAGGCGCTGATGCGCTGATTTGGATGAGGAGAGTTAGACATGCGGGCCCTTAAAATTGCCGCCACCGGGATGACAGCGCAACAGATGCGGGTCGAGACGATCTCGAACAACCTCGCGAATATGAACACCACCGGCTACAACGCCCGACGGGCCGAATTCGCCGACCTGCATTATCAGCAGATGGCGCGGGCCGGCACCGTGAACGCGTCGGACGGAACGGTTCTGCCCACGGGTATTCAACTGGGTCTGGGTGTGCGACCGGCAGCGGTAACAGTGCAATTGGAACAAGGCGCCTTGTCAGCCACCGGGAGCGATCTGGATGTTGCAATCGAAGGTCGCGGATATCTGGAGGTGACCTTGCCCAGCGGTCAGGCCGCTTATACGCGCGACGGCAGTTTGAAGCGGTCGGCCGAAGGTCTGATCGTCACCTCTGACGGGTTTGCGGTTTCGCCGGAAATCACCATCCCCGACGATGCGCGTTCTGTTTCGATCAATGCGTCGGGCGAGGTCTATGCATATTTTGACGATTCCCCCGAAGGTCAGTTGCTTGGGGAGTTTACGCTGGCCAGTTTTTCGAACGCAAAGGGCCTGGAAGCCGTCGGAAGCAATCTGTTCAAGGAAACCGAAGCTTCCGGCGCTCCGGTACTGGGTACGCCGGGCGAAGACGGTCTGGGAACTTTGCGGCAGGGTTATCTGGAAGACAGTTCGGTTGACGCCGTTCGCGAAGTTACCGAGCTGATCGAAGCGCAACGCGGCTATGAGATGAATGCCAAAGTCATCACCGCGGTGGACCAGATGATGAGCGCGACAACGCAGGTACGGTGATGCGATATCTGGTTCTTTCTCTGGTGCTGCTGGCGCCAATTGCCGCCCAGGCTGACATCGTGGTGCCGACACGCACGATCCGGGCCAAGGAAGTCATTTCTGCGGCCGATCTCGAGTTGAAGCCAACAGATGTTGCGGATGCAATTTCCGACCCTGACCTTCTGATCGGACAAGAGGCCCGGGTGGCGCTCTACCCCGGTCGGCCAATTCGCGGCTCTGATGTCGGGCCACCTGCCATCGTGGATCGAAACGATCTGGTCGTGCTGGTGTTCAGCAGCCAACCCTTGTCGATCACCACAGAGGGCCGGGCCTTGGGGCGCGGTGCGGCGGGGGATCGCATTCGGGTCATGAACCTTTCATCCCGAACAACCGTAACAGGCCGAATCCGTCCGGACGGTCAAATCGAGGTACAGTGATGCACGGATTGCCAAAAACCCTTATCCTGACGGCTTTTGCCTTGTCCGCATGTGGTCGAATGGATCATTTGGGCAAACCGCCAAGTTTCACACCCAACGAGGATTCCCCGGAACAGGTTGCAATGTTGTGGCCGGGTTTGCCATTGCACACCCAACCCCAGCGAAACGTCGACCGATCCTCTTTGTGGAGCGGCGGGCAGCATTCATTGCTGGGCGACCAGCGGGCGATCAAGAAAGGCGACATCCTGACCGTTGTCATCGAGCTGGACGAGAAGGCAGAAATTTCGAACAACACCAGACGATCCAGATCTGGTTCCGAGAATCTCGAAGTACCCAGCCTCTTCGGCCTGCCTCAGCGCGTGCAAAAGAACCTGCCCCAGGGCGCGTCACTGGATGAAGCCGTTTCGATTGAGGCGGATTCCTCGAGCTCTGGCCGGGGATCCGTCAGGAGAAATGAAAAACTGACTCTGCGTGTTGCCGCAACAGTGCTGGATGTGTTGCCGAACGGAGTTCTTTCAATATCGGGATCCCAGGAGTTGCGAGTCAACTTCGAACTGCGAGAGCTTCTTGTGACGGGATATGTCCGCCCGCAGGACATCTCGCGGCAAAACGAAATAACCTATGACAAAATCGCGTCGGCGCGCGTGTCATATGGCGGCAGAGGGCAGATAACGGATGTCCAGCAACCCCGCTATGGTCAGCAAGTTCTTGATTCCCTTTTGCCGTTCTGAGGTGAGATCGTGGTCGCGAAATTGATTCCCGTGATTCTTTTGATTGTTGGACTCGGCGCGGGTATTGGCGCGGGTCTGGTTCTTGCACCTGAAAAGAAACCTGAAACTGCCGTTGCCGAAAAAGAAGCAGTCAAAGAGGACAAGGCGGCCGGCAAAAAAACAGGGAAATCAAAGGAAAAAGGCGAGGGGGAGAGCCTTGGTTATCTGAAAATGACCAAACAATTTGTCGTCCCCGTTGTAAAAGATGACCAGATCGAAGCCATGGTAACGCTGTCGCTGAGCCTTGAGGCGAACCCGGCCATTACAGAAACCTATTATGCAATCGAACCTAAACTCAGGGATGGCTTTCTTCAGGTTCTTTTTGACCATGCAAACACGGGTGGTTTTGACGGGGCTTTTACAGAATCCGGGAACCTGGATGTATTGCGGAATTCCTTGTTGGAAGTGGCGCGCAAAGAATTTGGCGACGACGTGTCCAAAGTGCTGATCCTGAGTGTAAACCGACAAGATAGCTGACACTAATCGGCCCGATACTCCGGGTCGGTCAAGCTATGGCCCGAAGTGTTTTCTGGTTTTTGCTTTTCGGTTTGCCTGCTGAACTTTCTTCCGCAGTGTTTCCACCGCTTGTTTTCGCCCAAAGGCAGCACGTAAAGCTTCCATTCCGGCCAGTTTCTGCGCGCGCGTTCGTGCCAGTTGCAGGTTCAATTGTCTCCGGGTCGCGGACTCCCAACTATTCCAGAGAACGTCGGTCCCTGAAACCTGATAGCCTTCGACCTTGGTGCTGTCTTGGCGCGCCTGACGGAGTTGACCGTCCAATCTGGCAAGTTGCTGCTTGATCCGTGCCTCGGCCTCCAGGATCGGTCGCAGCGCTTGAAACTGCTTCTGAAACGCTGCGTTGGTCACTTTTTCCAGATCGGACAATTGCGTATGAGTCATCGAACTTGCTCCTTCGCGCGTTTTCGCATCGCTTCGGCAAACCGGATCGCGGCGGCAACAGGACGATAGTGCTCTTCGGCGATCTCCTGACCTATGTCCACGGTCGCGTGAAGGGCGCGAGCTGTGGGAGGGTCTGAATGGATCGGAACGCCTGCTTCTCCTGCGGCGGATCGGATGGTGGCGGCGATTTCGTCCACCCCTTTGGCAACGCAAACCGGGGCGCTGCCGGCAACCCGTGTCCATTTAAGCGCCACAGCATAATGGGTGGGGTTTACGATCACGACATCCGCGCCTGGAACACCTGCCAACATTTGGTTGGTTGCGATTTCCTGTGCACGCTGGCGCCGGTGTTGTTTGACAAGAGGGTCGCCCTCGGCATCCTTGGTTTCATCCATGATCTCCTTGCGCGACATACGGTTCTTGCGCACGTGTTCGGCATATTGCCAAAGGAAATCGACAACCCCGATGGCCAGTGCGATAGTGATCACGATGAACAGAAAGCGAAACAGCAGGTTCATCATCAGCAGAATGGATGACTTTGCCGGCGCCGCGCTGGCAGACAAAATTTCGGTTAGATTGGCTTTCAGAAAAAGCGCAAGGCAGGTGCTGTAGATCAACAGTTTGGTGGTGCTTTTGGCAAACTCGAACAGGCCGCCCCGCCCGAACTTGTTCTTTGCGTTCGAAATCAGAGAGATACGCGAAAGTTTTGGTTTCAATTTGCTTGGGGCAAAGATCAGCGCGCGCTGGGCGATCAAGTTCAGCAGAACAGCCGCGGCAGGAAGGCAGAACAGCAAAGCAACAGGCAGCAGGGCACTTTTCAAAACCCCTGCAACCGGAGCATGCGATGGCCCATCCGTCAGAAGCCGTGCAAAAGCGTCGGACTGATCGATCAGAACCATGAACCCGGTGCCCATATGCTCGACGCTGTATTGACCGACTGTAAGCAGGGCGATCAGAAACCCGGTATATGCCGCCACAACCGACAAGTCGTTGGATTTTGGAACCTCACCTTTCTCGCGCGCCTTCAGCAGCTTTTGCGGTGTCGGCTCGTATGACTTGTCGCTGTCGTCATCACCTGCGCTCATCTTTGCGCTCCCATAGGGTTGGCGAAGAAGGCAACCAGCGCGTCCGCCCACACGGACAGGATCAGCGGTGTGCCTGCGAACAGCAGAAACAGTCCGGCGAAGGTAATTGCAGGAGCACCCACGAAGGCCACCATCAGCTGGGGCATTGCCCGGTTGATGACCCCAAGTGCCAGGTTGTAAATCAGAGAGGCAATGACGAACGGCGTTGCCAGTGCAAAAGCCAGCCCAAAGCTGCTGGCGACCTGATGCAATCCCCAGCGCGACGAATCCGCGGCATCAGGTGCCAGCCCTATTGGGAACAGGCCATAACTCTGGATCAGGAACTGCGCGGCCCGGATGTGCAGGTCCATGATTACGGCAAGTGTCAGCCCTGCCAGGGTCAGCAGGTATCCCATGGCGGGGACCGGATCGGCCGCCGCTCCACCCAACAGTTGCGACAATGACGTGGACTGAGCCGCAATAGACCCCGCGGTTTGCAGCGCGAGAACGAACAGGCGCAGGCCTATCCCCAGGACAAGCCCGATCAGGACTTCGGTGCCGACCAGTTGCACGGTCGCCCAAAGGCTGGGATCAATTCTGACGGGGGGCGCAGCGGGCAGTATGATCAGCGTGAAAGCAACGGAAGCACCAAGCTTTACCCGTGTCGGAATACTGCGCTCACCGAAAGCTGGAAGCAGCGAAACAAGAGCGGAGACGCGCAGAAACACGACAAAGGCGTGCCAGATTGCTTCGGCCAGCTGCGACAGCATTTCTGGCGGCAGGGCAATCACGCTGCAACAGTTCCGACCAAGGCAGGTTTGGCTTCCAGCCCGATTTCTTCGAAGGACAACACCGGGTTGGACACGCCGCGTGCCTGCATGACTGTGCGCAGCAACCGACGGCGCCGGGTCGAGGTCACGACGGCCGGAAACAGACCGTTGTCAGCGGAATTGGCGATGGTGCTCACAACTCCGTCGGCCAGTTTGTTGAACACGTTTGGGGGCAGCGCGACATCCATGCCGGTATTTGGGGCGTCGATCTGGTAAGAGGCGAATGTGTCCTCCCATTCCGGGGCCAACTGTATCAGAGGGATCGAACCATCCTCGCGCTTCATGTCCGCGACCAGCTGAAAGCCAAGACGCTGACGCACAAGTTCACAGATGCCTTCGGGCTGGGTTGTGGTCAGCCGCGCCTCGGCGACACTTTCAAGGATCAGCGCCATGTTGCGGATCGACACACGTTCGTCGAGCAACAGGCGCAGAACAGCGTGCAACGTGTCGATCGGCACTTTGTCGGGGATCAGTTCATCCAGCAGCTTGCGGTTGGCTTCGGCGCGTACCGGGTCGCTCAGGCGGGTCATTTCCGACAGCAGGCGCCGGAGGGATTTCAGTGTCAGCAGGCGCGAGAAGTTCTGTTTGATGATCTCCAGCAGATGGGTGGCAAGAATCTCAGGCGGTGAGACTATGGTGGCGCCGCTCAGCGCGGCGTCCTCCTGATCTTTCGGCAGGATCCAGCGCGCCGGAGCACCATAGACAGGCTCGGTCACGTCATTGCCCTCCGGCAGCAGGTCAAACCCGTCCTGCACGAGCGCCAGGACCAGATCGGGATGCAAGACACCGCGTGCCTGTTCGACGCCCTGAACCTTGATCACATACGTTCCGGTCGGCAGGTCGGCGCGGTCGGTCAGGCGGATCTCGGGCAGAATCAGGCCAAAGGTCGACGCCACATAGGTCCGCATATTGGCAATACGGGCGTCCAGCCCCGTGCCAGGGTTCAGAACCATGCTGACCAGATCCGGGGCGAACTCCAGATGGACATCATCCAGGTCCAGGATGTCGCCGATAGCCTGGGATGACGGCGCTTCGGTTTCGGTCGAGGGCAGGTTTGCCGATGCCGCCGCATCTTGCTGCTTTCGGTGAACATTGTAAGCCGCATATCCCAGAATAGCTGCGCCAAGGATGAACGGCAGAAAAGGGAGACCGGGCACCAGAGCGAACAGGACCATGAGCACCGCGACAGTCGACAATGCTGCGGGGTGGCGGCCAAGTTGAGAAAAGATGGCGTTGTCCGTGGCCCCTTGCGTGCCGCCCCGTGCCAGCAGCAGGGCAGACGCTATGGAAATGATGACGGCGGGAATTTGGGACACCAACCCGTCGCCGACGGTCAGAATCGCATAGGTTTCGAACGCTGAGGCCACGGGCATTCCATGTACGACGACGCCCATGACCAGGCCCATGACGAGGTTCAGCAACGTGATCAGAAGTCCGGCGACGGCGTCACCTTTCACGAATTTCGACGCACCGTCGAGCGAACCGAAGAATGTCGTCTCCTGCTGTTCCAGCTCTCGCCGTTCCTTGGCCTGCTGATGATCGATTGCCCCGGCGGACATGTCGCTGTCGATCGCAAGTTGTTTGCCGGGCATCCCGTCCAACGCAAAGCGCGCGCCGACTTCGGCCATGCGGGCGGCGCCTTTGGTGATGACCATGAAATTCACGATCAGCAGCACGCCGAACACCACCAGGCCAAGAAAAATACTGCCGCCCATGACGAAACTGGCAAAACCTTCGATCACGTCTCCTGCCGCATTCGGGCCGGTGTGCCCCTGCCCGATGATCAGTTTCGTCGACGACACATTCAGCGACAGGCGCAACATCAAAGACGCCAGCAGAATCGTCGGGAAGGACGAAAAGTCCAGCGGGCGTTCAATGAACAGGGTCAGGGTGAAGATCAGGATGGCCAGGGCAAAGGAGGCCGCCAACCCCACGTCCAGAACCCAGGCTGGCATGGGCAGGATCATCATGACGATGACTGTCATCAGCGCAATCGCCAGCAGGACAGTAGGCGAAAACAGCGACTGGATGTTTACCTTGGGCACGCGAAACTCCTAGTTGAAGGCGATAAACGCGGTTGCGGCGCCTGCGGCCGGCACCAGAGACCCAAGCGCGCCGGTGCGGGGCGAGGCCGTCGGAATGGGGATCAAGGGGAGTCCGGCTCCGGTGAACGGATCCCGAGACGTGCCCGCAACCCGGGTTCGGGGGGCCCCTTCAAGCTGTGCCAGCACCTTTTGAAACCGCTCTTTGTAAGCTTCGGCAAGGGGCGTCGTGCGGGAATGATAAGCCCCCGCGGCTGCGGGCCACGATCCAAGCTCGGCATGGAGTTCATTCAGGAACCGGGCGGCGTAGGTCGCGTTCTCATCCGGATCGAACATCGCGTCGATCGAACGGAAGGCTCTGCCGTGCCAGCGATAATTGATCTGAAAACAGCCGACATCAAAGCTGCGGGCGCCCGATTTGAAGATTTTGAACGCATAGGCCTTGGCTTCGACCTCGGACTTGAACCAGTATCCCTGACCGCCGACGTTGATCGTCCAGGGCCAAGGCTGCAACCGGCCGTCCAGCCTGCGCCCGGTTTCAACGCGCGAGATGGCGCGCAGCACGTCCAGGGGCACGCCTTCGGACAAAGCGGCGCGGCGCGCGGCATGATCGCACAGGTCACCGGTTTTGGCATCTGGCATGGCAAACCCTGCCTGCGCCAAAAGCACATGTACCAATATGAGTAACAGCGGGAACTTCTGATTTGGCATTCTGCCGGTCCGGGATTCTGATCTCTCCCGGCCAAGCTAGCCAACGATCGGTTTACAGAGAGTTATCGCCGTTTCAGTTTCGATCTATCCTGCGCCCGAAAACAACGCTGGTATTGGTGCGCAAGACACCGGGAATTTTCGCCAGGTCATCGACCAGAATGTCCAGATCCTCCAGCCTTGGGGCCTCTGCCGACAGCATAAGGTCGAATTCTCCGTTGATCGACAGGCACAGTTTGACTTCGGGGTAGGCTTCGAGCCGCTTGATGATCCGGCTGGTTTCCTTTTGCTGCACTTCGAGCATGACGATGACCTGCACTTTCGGCGTGTCTTCGGTGGACCCGAGGCGCACGGAATATCCTTCGATCAGGCCGCGCTGTTCCATCCGGTTAATTCGCTCGTGCACGGTTGTCCGGGCCACACCCAGCGTGGTCGCAATCTGCGTGGTCGAGGCGCGTGCGTTGGCTTGCAGGGCGGCGATGATGCGACGGTCAAGCTGGTCCATTGGGGCTCTGATTCATGGTCATTCCGGGTTGAGATCAGGTCGAAGCGCCCGCTCAGGGTTCGCGCGGGATGCGCGGGTGCAGATCGTCGATGATGATCGGATGCGCGTGCGGGCCTGACCCGGCCAGATGCGGATGATCGGGCGGCAGGTCGGGGTGATCATGGGTGATCGGTTCCTGGTCGAGGCGCGGCCACAGGCCGATTGCACCGACGACGCCCGCCACGGACAGCGTCGCCATGCTGCTGAGTGTGACGGTCGGGCCGAACACGGTCATCAACCACCCCGCCAGCGGGTAAAGAACCAGCCAGCAACCATGCGACAGGGTAAACTGTGCGGCGAAGACGGCGGGGCGATCCTCGGGGTGGGCCGACCGGGTCAAAAGGCGGCCCGAAGGTGTCAGGGTGGTGGAATATCCGAAACCGGTGAATGCCCACAACGCGGTCAGCAACCCGAGCGACAGAGGAGCAATTGCGGCCAACATCGCAGCGACGGCCATGGAGCCAGTGGCGAATACGGCGCCCGCGACCATGACCCGACGGTCCTCGATCCGATCCAGAAGGCGGGGCAAGGTAAAGGCTGCAAGCATCGACCCGCCCCCGAACCCGGCCAGGGCAATGGCCACCGCGCTTTCCGACAGGCCCAGATTGGCGCGCACGATGACCACGGTGTTCACGATTACCATCGAGCTCAGGGCTGCTGCGCTCCAGCTGAGCGCAAGCAGTCCGCGCAACCTGGGTGTTTTCAGATAGATACGAATGCCGCGCGTGGTGCGGTCATAGATGCCGCGGGGGCGGCTTGGCTTGGGTGACGGAAGCACGACCGAGACAACCAGCATTGCCGATGCGACAAAACCCAACGCGGTACCCCAGAACAGGCTGTTGAAGCTGACCAGCAGCAGCAATGCGGCGGCGAACATGGGACTCAGCAGGCTTTCCATATCGTAGGCCAGGCGTGACAGCGACAAGGCACGCGTGTATTCAGCTTCGTCTGGCAGAACGTCCGGGATCGTGGCCTGAAAGGCGGGCGTAAAGCCCGCCGACGCCGATTGGAGCACGAAGATCAGCACGTAGATTTGCCAGATTTCGGTTACGAAAGGCAGGCACACTGCAACCGCAGCGCGGATCAGGTCCAGCACGACCAACATCTTGCGACGATCCAGACGCTCGGCAAAAGCAGCGGCGAGCGGTGCAACAGTGACGTAAGCCACCATCTTGATCGTCAGTGCCGTGCCTAGGACAAGGCCCGCAGCATTCCCGGCCAGATCAAAGGCGAGCAGCCCAAGGGCGACCGTGGCCAGCCCGGTTCCGGTCAGGGCGACGATCTGGGCGGCGAACAGGTGGCGGTAGGTGCGGTGTTTCAGAATACTCAGCATGGCTCAGAGGTACTTTGTAATCGCTTTGAAGTCTTCGATCCCGCCGCCATCGTCGTCAGCGGACAGGCAGTGTTCGATATGATCATGAATCAATGCGCGTTTGGCATTGGTGACGGCCTTCTCTACTGCAAACAACTGTTGGGCGATGTCGGAACAGGGGGCGTGCTCCTCGAGCATGGCAATGACCTTGGCGAGGTGCCCATGGGCCCGCTTCAGTCGGGCCGTGATCTGTGGATGTGACTGGTGGGCGTTGTCTGACATGACTTATCCATATCCCCCCGATGGGGATATGGTCAAGGATTCGGCATCGAACGGCCCGCGACTTTCGGACGGCGTTGAGTTTGGGGACCAAACCGCCTATCTCGGAGGCGATATCGCACAAAGGAATAGTCGGGTGGCGAACCATTTGTACAAAAACGATCTGCCGGATGGGCTGGATCTGGGCCCGGTTGTGGCCATTGACTGTGAAACCATGGGGCTGAACCCGCATCGCGATCGCCTGTGCGTGATCCAAATGTCAGGCGGCGACGGTAACAGCCATATCATCCAGGTGGACAAGGGCCAGACCGTAGCCCCGAACCTGAGTGCCATGCTGGAAAACCCCGATGTCCTGAAGCTGTTCCATTTCGGGCGGTTCGACATCGCCGCGATGTATCACACCTTTGGTGCCCTGGCCGCGCCGGTTTACTGCACCAAGATCGCCAGCCGGCTGGTGCGCACCTACACCGACCGTCACGGGCTGAAGAACCTGTGCCAGGAACTGATCGGCGTGGATATCTCGAAACAACAGCAGATGAGCGACTGGGGCGCTGAAACCCTGACCGATGCTCAGCTGGACTATGCGGCCTCGGACGTTCTTTATCTGCACCGCCTGCGCGACGAGTTGAACAAGCGGCTGGCGCGCGAGGGCCGGACCGAGATGGCGCAGGCCTGTTTTGATTTCTTGCCGATGCGTGCGAAGCTGGACCTCGCCGGTTGGCCCGAAACGGATATCTTTGCACACTCATGACCGACACCGAAGCATTCCTGAGAACCGCCCGCCAGGTCGTCACTGACGAGGCCCGCGCGCTGGATGTGCTGGCCGACAGCCTTGACGAGCATTTTGCCGAGGCCGTGCATCTGATCCTGAAAGCCACCGGGCGCATCATCATCAGTGGCATCGGAAAATCGGGCCATATCGGCCACAAGATTGCCGCCACTCTGGCCAGTACCGGAACGCCCGCCTATTTCGTGCACCCGGCCGAGGCCAGCCATGGCGATCTGGGCATGGTTTCCAAAGGCGATGTGGTGCTGGCGATTTCGAATTCGGGCGAAGCGCCTGAGCTGGCCAACCTGCTTGCCTTTACGCGCCGCTTTGGCATTCCGCTGATCGGGCTATCCAGCAAGCCAGAAAGCACGTTGATGAAACAGGCTGATGTGCATCTGCTGATACCGTCGATGGGCGAGGCCTGCGGTTTCGGCATGGTGCCTTCAATCTCGACGACGCTGACCCTTGCAATGGGCGATGCGCTGGCCATTGCGCTGATGAAGTATCGCGACTTCCGCCCCGAGGATTTTCGCGCCTTCCACCCCGGCGGAAAGCTGGGTGCGCGGCTGAGTACGGTGCGCGACCTGATGCATACAGGCGACGCCCTGCCTCTGGTCGCGGCGAACACCGCGATGAGCGACGCGCTGATCGAAATTAGCCAAAAGGGTTTCGGCGTGGCCGGTGTAACGGATGCGCAGGGGCATTTGTCGGGCATCATTACGGACGGTGACTTGCGGCGACACATGGACGGTCTGCTGGACAAAACGACCGAGCAGGTCATGACCGGCAATCCGACCACCATAACACCGGACGCATTGGCCGAAGAGGCGGTGGCGATCATGAATGATCGCAAGATCACTTCGCTGTTTGTGGTCGACGAGGTTGCATCCGGGCAGGCGCTGGGTCTTCTGCATATCCACGACTGCTTGCGCGTCGGTCTGGGCTGAGGGAGGTCGAATTGGACAGGTATTCCCGCATGGTACAGTTCCTGAAGGTTCTGTTGCCACTTGCGGCCATTCTGATGCTGTCCACAGTGTTCCTGCTGTCTCGCAGCATCGAAACCAACGTAACGGTGCCATTCGCCGAAAAAGACATTGACGAGCGATTGGCGCAACAGGTGGTCACACAGCCGAAATATCGAGGGACAACCCGCAAAGGCGAAGATGTCCAGATCGAAGCCATCCAGGCCAAGCAGGGCGGCGAAGACGAAACCCCGACCGCATCCGAATTTCGGGGCCGTCTGGGGCTTCTCAGCGGTGGAACGATATTTCTGGATTCCAATTCAGGTTTGATCCGCCCTGATGAGGGCACGGCAACTTTTGTCGGCGACGTCGTGATTACCACTGCCGACGGACTTCAGGTCACGACTGATCTGCTCAACACGTCGCTGGACGAAATCCGGGGCGACACGCCGGGGCGGGTGAACGGAACCGGGCCGATCGGCAATTTTTCCGCCGGACGCATGACCTTTGGCACTGAAAAAAAGGACGGACCGGTCCATATTGTTTTTACAGACGGCGTGAAGCTGGTATACGAGCCTGAAAAAGCAGAAAGATAACCTGTGTTCGATTTTCGTTTTGTTCCTTTGTGCCTTGCTCTGTTTGCAGGTGCCGTAACCGCGACAGCGCAGGAGGCGCAGGTGGCTTTTGGTTCTGCAAATGCCGACCCGAGTCTTCCGGTCGAGGTCACGTCCGAAACGTTGAACGTCAACCAGGAGGACGGTTCTGCCGAATTCCTCGGAAATGTCGTCGTCATTCAGGGCGAAATGCGGCTGACTGCTGAACGGGTTCTCGTGATCTATAACGAGGAACGCTCGGCGATTGAACGGATGGAAGCCACCGAGAATGTTGTTCTGGTCAGCCCGCCCGATGCGGCAGAGGGCGATTGGGCGGAATACACGATCGATTCCGGTGTGATCGTGATGAAAGGCAATGTCCTGCTGACGCAAGGCCCCAGCATCATCAGCGGCGACCAGATGAACGCCAATCTGACAACGGGCACAGCGACCATGACCGGGCGCGTCAAGACGATCCTTCAGCAGGGAAACAACTGATGGCGCGACCCGACCTGTCAGTGGCCGAAGGCAAATCCGGGCTGCGCATCGAGAGGCTGCGGAAATCCTACCGTAAGAAAACGGTGATCCGCGATGTCTCGATGACACTGGACCGGTCCGAAGTCGTTGCCCTGTTGGGACCCAACGGGTCGGGTAAGACCACGACCTTTTATTCCGTGGCGGGGCTTGTTTTCCCAGAGGCCGGCAAAGTCACGATTGACGGCCAGAATGTTACGACTTTGCCGATGTACCGGCGTGCGCGAATGGGCATCGGTTACCTGCCGCAGGAGATGTCGATCTTTCGCGGCATGAGCGTCGAGGACAATATCGCCGCGGTACTGGATATCACGGTTCCTCATGCTCACAGGCGGAAAGAACGGCTGGAAGAGCTGTTGTCGGATTTCTCGATCGAACATCTGCGTCGCGCGCCTGCTCTTGCCCTTTCCGGCGGTGAGCGCCGCCGCGTTGAGATAGCGCGATGTTTGGCCGCAGACCCGAAATATCTTTTGCTGGACGAACCATTTGCGGGTGTTGATCCGATCAGCGTCGGCGATATCCGGCATCTGGTTGCCGACCTTAAAAAACGGGGGATCGGTGTTCTGATCACCGACCATAACGTGCGGGAAACGCTGGAAATTGTCGACCGCGCCTATATCCTGCATGACGGGCAGGTTCTGATGTCCGGCACACCTGACGAAGTCGTCGAGAACGAGAATGTCCGCCGTGTCTATCTTGGCGAAAACTTCCGTATTTCATAGGCTTGTTATGGTCTGCGTCGGATGCATGGCGGAAATCGCGTATATACACACCTGTTTTGATTGACTCTTCCGTCGTCTCTTGCCTCAATTGTCCCATGGCATTTACCCGGTTCCAGTCTGGAGATCGTTGTCCCTTCGTTGAAGGGCTGGAGTTAAGACAACCGCGGAAAGTGTCTCGACCCCCCACCCGATAAAAACAAGTTCGTCGCGTAACGTGACGTCAGAATGGGTGTGAATTGTGAAGGAGATCACATGCGTTACCAAATCAGCGGAAAACAGATCGACATCGGTGCGGCGCTTCAGACTCACGTGCAGACCGAATTGGGCGAGGTTGTGGGCAAATATGCCCAGCGGCCTACCGACGCCAACGTCGTCTTTTCCCGTTCAGCGCATGAATATGTATGCGAAACAACAGTGCACCTGTCCACCGGGCTGACCGCTCAGGCCAAGGCGCATGCAACCGAAATTTATGCGGCGTTCGAGGCATGCTGCGACAAAATGGAAACACAACTGCGGCGCTACAAACGTCGTTTGAAGGACCACCACAAGGATCGGTCCGAGCCGGTTGAACTCTTTGGGGCGTCCTCTTATATCCTCGCCTCTGACGAATCGGACACGGCCGATGAACCCGAATCGCTACAGCCCATGATTGTGGCTGAGATGGAAACTAAAATCCCATCTTTGAGCGTTGGTGAAGCCGTGATGCAAATGGAACTTGCCGGTGCCCCGGTGCTGGTGTTCAGAAATGAGAACAAGGATGGATTGAACGTCGTGTATCGTCGCGAAGACGGTAATATCGGCTGGATTGATCCTTAACAGGCAAGGATACGGGGCGGCACCCGCCGAGGCGGGTGCGGTGCCCATGGAGCGTGATCATGGAGCTTTCGAGCATACTAAAGCCCGAAGCAGTACGTGTACTATCCGCCGCTTCCAGCAAGAAGCGGTTGTTTCAGGAAATAGGCGATGTAGCAGCCGCCAATCTGGGGCTCGACTCGCAGGCCGTCGTCGACTGTCTGCTCGAACGGGAAAGCCTGGGCCCGACCGGCGTGGGGCATGGCGTTGCGCTTCCGCACGCGCGTTTGCCCGAGCTGGATTCGGTTTCGGGCGTATTCGTCATGCTGGAAAAGCCCATCGACTTTGGATCGGTTGATCGTCAACCCGTGGACATCGCCTTTGCACTTTTTGCGCCGGAAGAGGCCGGCGTCGATCATCTTAAGGCGCTGGCCCTTGTGTCACGCACGCTGAGGGACACCTCGGTGTGCACCAAGCTTCGGGCGAACCCTGATCCGGTCAAGCTTTATGCTATCCTGACCGAAGCGCAGTCCATGCAGGCAGCGTAATCACAAAAAAAGCCCCCGGATTTCGGGGGCCTTTTTGTGTGTACGGTGATCGGGGTCAGCCGCCGGTTCCCATTTCCAGCGTCCACCAGATTTTCCCGCCTTTTTCCTGATGCCAGGCGAACCCCATCTGCGTGGCCTTGGGGTCCATGATCACGGCGCGCGGTCCGGGTTCCTGCATCCAGGCGGCAAGGGTTTCGGTTTCGGTTTCGTATGTCTCGGAAATGGCTTCACCGAGGAACGTGCCGAAATATCCGACCCGTGCAGCCCGATCGATCGGCGAGGAACCGTCGGACCCAAAGTGCCAGGGCCGGTTCTGTCTGGCCATGTCCTTGGAATGGGTCGCCGCTGCTGCGTTCAGCTGCGCGTTCAGCTGGACAGGCTGCAATCCCTGGGCCTGGCGCAGGGCATTGACCGAATCAACCATACGGAACTGCAACTTTTCCGGGTTGCCGCGAATTTTGTAGACCGTGGGCAGCGGGCGACCGTCTGCACCAATGGTCGTGGTGCCGGTGTCTGTACATGCCGCCAGCGCGACAAAGCAAATCAAGAGTAAAGAAACGATACGCGTCATGATCGACCTGGTTATTGTGTCTTTACAGGGCATAGCGCGCCTGAAGGCTCTGAGCAAACGCGCAATGGCCCTAACTCGCATGATTCTGCCGGTTTGATTTGCGACTGAAGCATTCTGGCAATAGAATGTCATAGATTTCAGACCTCATCTAAACACAGGACCCGTTGTCATGGTCAAAAAGCGTATTCATTCGCCCACACGCAGGGGATTTCTGGCAGGGGCCACTGCGACGCTGGCAACCCCAGCACTGGCGCAATATATCCCGGGCGACCCGCTGCGCCCTGCACCCGAGACTGAACCGGCGGTTCGCCGCAACGTATCCGGGTTCCGGGCATTGGATTGGCAACCGTATTTCTCGAACACCAGAAATGGCGCCATTCTGGTCGATACCGTCTCAAGAGCGCTGCATTATTGGTCGGATGATCAAGCGGTGTACAAATTGTACCCGTCGTCGGTTCCGCTGACCGAAGAACTCACCCGGCGCGGGCGTACCAGCGTAATCCGCAAGGTCGAAGGGCCCAGCTGGTCTCCGACGCCGTCGATGAAAAAACGAAATCCGGAATGGCCGGACTATATTCCTCCGGGGCCAGATAACCCGCTGGGAACACACGCTTTATACCTGAGCTGGAAGTATTACCGCATTCACGGAACGCACGATACGCGAAAAATCGGACGTCGGTCGTCGAATGGCTGTATCGGTCTGTTCAACGAAGACATTGCCGAGCTGTTCTCGATGGCGAAGGTCGGCACGCAAGTGTTGCTAATTTGACGACATTTTCGTGTGGGAACCCGCTTAGCGGTCAAGTTGCAATTGCATTCCAGCGTCAATGCTGATTAGAAAAAACCACGAGGTAAGTCTTAGATGTGTGGTTCCGGGCATTGGAACTGCGCAAATTCTGGAGGTTAATATGAAGAAACTCGTTCTCGCTGCTGCACTGACTGCTGCCGCTTCGACCGCTTATGCTGGTAACCTGGAAGAGCCGGTTGTTGAAGCACCTGTTGTTGTAGAAGAAACTCAGGGTTCGTCGCAGGGCATCCTGCTGCCGCTGATCCTGCTGGTCGTTGTTGCTGCTGCTGTTGCTGCAAGCTAATCCGACACGGAATTCATGAAAAAGGCGGTGGAGCAATCCACCGCCTTTTTTGTTTTCACAAGGCTGTGCCGGTCAGTCCAGCCAGCCGCGCAAGTTTTCTTCGATCACCGTGCCCAATGCAGCAATGTGCGCCGCATCGTCATTGAGGCATGGAATATAGGTGAAGGTTTCGCCGCCTGCTTCTTCGAAGCTTTCCTTGATCTCTTCGTTGATCTCTTCCAGCGTTTCGATGCAGTCGGCCGAGAATGCCGGTGCGATGACTGCTATGTTCTTTTTGCCCTGCCTGGCCAAATCCGCCACATGATCCACTGTATAGGGTTTCAGCCATTCCTCGGGGCCGAATCGCGACTGGAACGTCGAAACCAGTTGATCGTCAGACCACCCCAGCCGTTCCTTTAGCAGCCGTGTCGTCTTGGCGCACTGGCAATGATAGGGGTCACCCTGTTGCAGATACCGTTCCGGCATCCCGTGATACGAGCAGACCAGAATATCGGGTTTTGTCTCCGCCGCTGCATAGGCACGTTCAACGGATTGCGCCAGGGCGTCGATATAGGCCGGTTGGTCGAAATAGGCCGGTACGGTTCGCGAGGCGGGCTGCCAGGCCTCATCCATCAGTGCACGAAAGAACTGGTCATTGGCGGTGGCTGTGGTTGCGCCCGCGTATTGTGGGTAAAGCGGGAAGAACAGAATACGGTCACAGCCCGCGGCAACCATCTCGCGCACTTTGGACTTTGTTGAGGGGTTGCCGTAGCGCATACAGAAATCGACCATCACCTGATCCCCGTACCGATCCTGCATTGCGCCGCGCAGCTTGGCAGTCTGGTCCTTGGTGATCGTCATCAGCGGGCTTTCGCCCTTCTCGTGATTCCAGATC
Organism: Ruegeria sp. AL3; assembly: GCF_056536065.1. Lineage (NCBI taxonomy): Bacteria > Pseudomonadati > Pseudomonadota > Alphaproteobacteria > Rhodobacterales > Roseobacteraceae > Ruegeria > Ruegeria sp. AL3. Next base: position 894,825 of record NZ_JBQFJG010000001.1, on the reverse strand, counting down.
GATTTGTAGGCTTCACCCGAACTGAATGGCCGTTTGCTGAGGATGATCGCCTGAAGAATCGGTTGCCATTTCCATTTCGGATAGTCGATGACCCGTTGATCCGACAGAAACTCGTTCAGATAGCGACGCATCGGCCAATAGGTGTAATCGTCCGGGGTGCCCAGATTGGCCAGCAAAATGCCAACACGGCCCATCTTGACCTTGGGATGGTCGGCAGGAGCATGAGCGGGACGAGTGGCATCAAACATTTGAGCATTCCTGAGTTTTCGTGTTCCGACCTGAGATAAAGGGATTTGGTTGCGCGTCAATCCGGCAGTTTGCCCTCTTTCGTGCGCAGGGCATCTGCCAGGCGCATTTGGGCTGACCCCGGGCGCAGCGGCTTTGGTTGGCTGTCATCGGGGGACCAGCCGGTCAGGCAAATCAGTTCGAAGGTTGCGGCAAGGCGGCCTGTTTCCGTCGAAAAGTGATCCGAATAGACGCGCTGTGCGGCTTCGAACACTCTGCGTCGGGTTGGGCATTTCAACCGGGCAGCCAAAGCGTTGGTCTCACCCATGTCCCTCAGATCGTGCATCAGGTGCCAGATATCGCGGTATTCTGCCGTCAGCGGTACGGCATCGGCCACTGGCAATGCCAGACCGGCTCGCTGCAACAATCCACCGAGGTCGCGCAGTTCGGCCATGGGGGCGATTCGGGGGCTGAGCCCGCCCGTGACTTTGATTTCGGCCTGACCCAGCGCGGCGCGCAATTCGTGAAGGGTCTCACCCCCAAGGCATAGAACAAGAACCAGTCCATCCGGTTTCAAAGCCCTTTTGCATTGGATCAACTGGCCGACCGGGTCATTGGCGCAATGCAGCGCCATCGCATGAATTACCAGATCATGCGCACCGGGTTGAAGCGACAGCCCATCGTCATCCACGACAATGGCGGCATCCGGAAAAACGTCTGCCCAAAGCTGTGGAAAAGGGGTCACAACCGCAGGTGCCGTAAAGGTTCTGTTAACCATGGAGAGCCGATCCTGAACCTCATCAATGGCGGCGCGGTGCAAGAACAAGGCGTCGTCCTTCGCGCGGGCGCGATGATGCAGAATGGCGTTACGGTCGAAAAGAGAGGGTGCGGTGGGCTCGGGCAGTTTCATAGGTCGCAAGTATCGCATTGCGCAGCGGATTCAAACTGCCCTTGCTCTGATCTACCCGCCGCGTTGCATGGGCTGCGGAGAGCTGACGGAATCCGATTTCGGCCTGTGTGGGGCGTGTTGGCGGGATACGCCGTTCATCGGTGGCACGGTTTGCGAAAGCTGTGGTGTGCCCGTGATCGGAAGCGCAGACAGGTTCCGGACCGAGTGCGACGATTGTCTGAAAACCCCTCCGCCCTGGAACGCGGGCCGCGCTGCTCTGATGTATGATGGGAAGGCGCGGTCACTTGTTCTGGCTTTGAAACATGGTGACCGTACCGAACTGGCCCGCCCCGCTGCGCGTTGGATGGCGCAGGCCGGGCGCGAGCTGTTGCGTCCCGGTATGGTGATTGCTCCGGTGCCGTTGCATTGGTCACGCCTGCTGAAACGGCGATACAATCAGTCTGCGCTGCTGGCACGCAACCTAGGGCGAGAAACCGGGTTGGACTGCATGCCGGATCTGCTGGTGCGCAAACGGCGGACCCCGGCGCTGGACGGAAAGACCGCGCGGGAAAGGGACGAAGCCTTGGCAGGCGCAATTGACATCCACCCAAGGCGGGCACTGCATTTGAAGGGGCGCGATGTCCTGCTGGTGGATGACGTGATGACATCCGGCGCGACGTTGGCGGCGTGCACGCGTGCGTGTCAGGCCGCTGGGGCAAATCATATTTTCGTGTTGGCACTGGCGCGCGTTGCCAAGGATGCCTAATTCGCCCAAGATCGCACGAAACCCAAAGGGACCGGAACATGAAGCCCGTAGAAATCTATACCTCGCCGCTCTGTGGTTTTTGCCACGCGGCCAAACGTCTGCTGAAGCAGAAAGGCGTTGAGTTCAAGGAAGTTGACATTCTGATGCACCCCAAACGCAAGCCCGAGATGATCCAGCGCGCAGGCGGCAAACGCACCGTGCCTCAGATTTTCATCGGGACACAGCATGTGGGCGGCTGCGACGACCTTTACGAGCTGGAGCGGCAAGGCAAGCTTGACCGTCTGCTTGCGGCCTGATGAAGACCGCGCTGCTGCAAATCACCTCGTCGGATGATCCGGTCGAAAACCTGGACATGGTGCGCGCCATGGCGGCCGACGCGGCAGGGCAGGGTGCGCGGTTTATCCTGACACCAGAGGTCACGAATTGCGTATCAAACAGTACGACGCGGCAAAACGAGGTTCTTCAGCACGAAGAAGACGACATCACCTTGGCCGGCCTGCGGGAACAGGCCGCCCGACTGGGCGTGTGGGTGTTGATCGGGTCACTGGGGATAAAAACTCATGACGCTGACGGGCGGTTTGCCAACCGGTCTTTCATGATCGATCCGCAAGGTCAGATCGTGGCGCGTTACGACAAGATTCATATGTTCGACGTGCAAGTCACCGAGACCGAGACGTTTCGCGAATCAAAGAACTACCGCCCCGGCGAAAAGGCGGTCCTAGCCGAAACCGATTTTGGCAAGGTGGGTTTGACCATCTGTTATGACATCCGGTTTCCGTACCTGCATGCGGCTTTGGCGCAGGCAGGCGCGCGAATCCTGACCGTTCCGGCAGCGTTTTCACCTGTTACGGGCGCCGCGCATTGGGAATCGCTGTTGCGGGCCCGGGCGATCGAGACAGGCTGTTGGGTCTTGGCCCCCGCGCAAACGGGGGAACACCCATCAACGCGCGGAAAGACGCGTTTTACCCATGGGCACAGCATGGTTGTCGCTCCTTGGGGAGAGGTGCTGATCGACGCAGGTACCGATCCGGGCATTCACATTTTCGATTTGGATGATAGTTCTGTGTCAGAGGCACGCCGCCGCGTGCCGTCGTTGACACATATCCGGTCTTTCACTGGACCCTGACAGAACTGAACAATGACGGAAGACACCAACGCCCTTGCGGTCACGCTGTTCAGCGAGATCCTGACCGCGGATCAGTTGTTGCGCAACCGGCTCAGCCGGGTGCTGCCCAAGGGTATGGAAATTTCGCATTTCTCTGTGCTGAATCATCTGGTTTTTGTCGGCGACGAGCGTAGCCCGGCGCAACTGGCCAACACATTCCACGTGACCCGAGGAGCGATGACCAACACCTTGGCCAAGCTGGAATGGGCCGGATACATCCACATCCGCCCCGACTGGGACGACGCCCGCCGCAAGATGGTGGCGATCAGCCCCGCAGGCCGACGGGCGCGGGATCAGGCGATTTCCTCGATTGCCCCGCTGATCAATCGTGTGGTCGGAGAGCTGGGGTTGGAGCGCGTGCGCGGCACGCTGCCGGTTCTAAGGGATTTGCGGTTGCAGTTGGAGGGGGAGTAGGGATCAGCGAACCGTTGTCCCAAGGTGGATCCAGGACTGGTGTGGTCGGGCGCTGGCAGGCTTTATGCTCATGCAATGTGCCGCGGACTAAACGGCCACTTCATTCTAAGAGCATTCTATCCAGAAGCTGCCGTAAATCACGGGGATCCAAAGCTGGAAAATCACCCAACCAAATTCCGGCCGAAGCCGCCGCCGCGAAAAGAAGACAAGATTCAATTCCTTCTTTGCCCTCATATTGCCCACCATGAACAAGCCATACCAAATACTCTCCTTTTTCTTCTTCATTCGTGGAGAATATTCTCCCTACATTGCATCCTTCGTCAGAGAGTTCGTGTTTGGAAAATGGTTCTGTCGTCTCCTCCGTCAGTTCTATTTCGACTGGTTTCACAAACTTGCCATCCGAAACTATCTCGGGGTCAATAAAGACAATAAAAGACAACGCCCTTACCAGATCATAGTTGTTCGAGTTCGAACCCAAGTAGCGATCTGCTATTTCCTGAGTCGCCTCAGAAACCTTAGGATCGCTTACATAGCCATACAGCGGAACGCCTTCATGTTCGTACACGAACACGCCCACATTCTCTTCTGCTGTGGCTAGTGTGTTATCGAACAAGGTAGCAGCGGAAATTGCCGCACCAAAAAATACCGCGCGCCACGGCGCGTAACTTAAAGATCGAATCAAAAAACCTACCTCACCCCGGCTTCACACTCGCCGTCACGTAATTCACGCTCAAGTCCCGGTCCGAGATCGACCAGCTCCACAGGATCGGGTTGAACACAAAACCCTTCCGGTCCACCGGTTCCAACCCGGCTTGGCGCAGCAGGTCGAACAGCTCATCGGGGGTGATGAACTTGTTCCATTCATGGGTGCCGCGCGGCAGCCAGCGCATGACGACCTCGGCCCCGAAAATCGCCATCGCATAGGATTTCGGGTTGCGGTTGATGGTGGAGCAGATCAGCAAGCCACCCGGTTTCAGCAAGTCTTGCGATGCGGTCAGAAAGCCAAGGGGATCGGCCACATGTTCGACCACCTCCATGTTCAGCACCACGTCGAATTGTTCGCCTGCTGCAGCCATGTCCTCGGCGGTTGTGTGGCGATAATCGATTTGCAGCCCCGATTGCTCGGCATGGATGCGGGCCACGGGCAGGTTGCCCTCGGCGGCGTCGGCACCCACAACTTCAGCACCGAGCCGCGCCATGGGTTCGCTCAGCAGCCCGCCGCCGCAGCCGATATCCAGCAGGCGCAGGCCTTCGAACGGCACAGGCGACTTTAGGTCGCGATCGAATTCTCCGGCGATCTGCTGCGTTATATAGTCCAGCCGGCACGGGTTAAGCATGTGCAATGGTTTGAATTTCCCGTGCGGGTCCCACCATTCGGCGGCCATCGCCTCGAATTTTGCGATCTCGGACGGGTCCACCGTGTTCGGATGCGCTTGCATTCCTGTCTCCGTGTGCTCTTTTACGCTTAAGGACTATATAGGGCCATAATGGACAAGTACCCGGACCAAAAGCGCGCAGTTCAATATCTGTACCCGCCGATCGACCCTTTCGACCAGCGGATGGTCGATATGGGCGATGGGCACCGTATTTATGTGGAACAATGCGGAAATCCTGACGGCATACCCGTCGTGATCCTGCACGGGGGGCCGGGTGGGGGGTGCAGCCCGGCCATGAGGCGATACTTCGATCCTCAGGCCTACAGGGTGATTCTGTTTGACCAGCGCGGATGTGGCCGGTCGCGCCCCACCGCCTCGGTCGAGGACAACACGACGTGGCATCTGGTGGCCGACATAGAGCGGCTGCGCAAACTCTTCGAGATCGAAGAATGGATCGCTTTTGGCGGAAGCTGGGGGGCGACTCTGGCGTTGATCTATGCCCAGACCCATCCCGATCGCGTCAGTCGACTGGTGTTGCGCGGGGTGTTCCTTGCGACTCAGGCCGAGCTTGACTGGTTTTACGGCGGTGGCGCCGGGCGGTTCTGGCCCGAGCAATGGCAGAAATTCACCTCGCTGCTGCCCGAGGTTGAACTGGACGACACCATTGCCGCCTATAACAAACGTCTGTTTTCGGGCGACCGCGCGACAGAGATCCTGTATGCGCGGGCCTGGTCGCATTGGGAAAACGCGCTGGCCTCGATCCACACCAACGGATCGGTTGGCGAAAGCCCCGGCGAATACGCGCGCACCTTTGCGCGGCTCGAGAATCACTATTTCACCAACAAGGCGTTTCTGGAAACGGACGGGCAGATTCTGGATCAGATGGACCGGATCGCGCATATCCCCGGCCATATCGTGCAGGGGCGCTATGACATGATCTGCCCGCCGCAGGCCGCCTGGTCGCTGGCGGAACGCTGGCCGAATGCCGAACTGAAAATGGTTCGTCAGGCGGGGCACGCCCTGTCCGAGCCGGGCATCAGCGCGGAACTGGTGCGAATCATGGACCGTGTGGCGGAGGGTGTCGCATGACCCGCATCGATCGCCGTGCCCTCTTTGCCTCTGGTGCCGCTGCCGCATTGCTGGCGGCGACAGGAGCATCCCTTGCCGGTACGCCCAAGAAAGGCGGGACATTGCGTCTGGCTGTTCCGCGCGATGACAGCCTCGAGCAAGTGGCGCGTGGGGCCGTTTTCGACACAATGACCGAAATCGCCCCGGATGGTACGTTGCGCGGTGAGCTTGCGACCGGCTGGCAAACCGACGCCGACGCACGGGTCTGGAACTTTGATCTGCGTGATGACGCGGTCTTTCACGATGGCGAACCCTTGCAGATTGCCGATGTCCTGGCCGTTCTGGCCGAAATCGGAAGGCCCGAGGCGCTTGCCCCCAACCGCCTGCGGCTTGAACTTGCCGAGGCAAATCCCGGATTGCCATTCCTGTTGGCCGACAGCCGCTTTGTTGTTGCGCGCGCCGGTGAAACCGTATCCCCGTTGCGCAAAGCCTACGGCACCGGCTGCTATCGTGTCGAACGGGCAGAAGATGGCCGCCATTTTCTGGGCCGCCGTGTCGAGGGGCATTACAAAGATGGTCAGGCCGGATGGGCTGACGCGGTTGAAGTCATTGTAATCCCGGACCCAGCCGTGCGCGCCGAGGCGCTGCGGGACGGGTATGTCGATATCGCGGCGCTTCCGGATCGGGCCGGAATGCGAGGCACGCGCGGTGTCCGGTTCCACCCCTCCGAGGCCGACATGGCCCTTGCCGTATCGGATGCTGTCGGGATGCCGCGGCAGATTGCCGGGAACGGTGCGCTGGACGATGGCCGCATCGCCGAACGGTGGTGGATGGTGTAAATCCGAATGCGAATCCCTCAGGGGGTTGCAGACTCGGGCCATCCTGCGTATATGCAGTTTCAATAGCGGCGCGTTGGACTTCTGGTCCAAGGCTCCACCGGAAAATTCGACGGGCCGCGCGCCCGTTTTTTTGTGCCCGACTGACAGGGTAGAGTACCAGATGACAAACGACCTGATAGCAAAAGCTGCCATTGACCGGCGACTGGCCGAGATCATCACGCCCGTGATCGAAGATCTGGGGTATGAGCTGGTCCGTATCCGCCTGATGAGCGGCAAGCAGACTACGCTTCAGATCATGGCCGACAAGCCCGATGGCGGTATCGAAGTGGATGATTGCGCCGAGATTTCCAACGCGGTCAGCGCCACGCTGGATGTCGAGGACCCAATCCTTGATGCCTATACGCTTGAGGTGTCCAGCCCCGGTATCGACCGCCCTCTGACCCGTCTGAAGGATTTCGAGACCTTCGAAGGCTATGAGGCCAAGATCGAGACCGCCGAACTGATTGACGGCCGCCGACGCTTCAAGGGCGAATTGGCGGGGATCGAAGGGGACGAGGTTCTGATCAACATCCCCGAGGGGGATGAAACCATCACCATCGGTCTGCAATTCGACTGGCTGAGCGACGCCAAGCTGGTCCTGACCGATGACCTGATCAAGGAAATGCTGCGCCAGCGCAAAGACGCCGGTGCCCTGAACGAAAACGCTTTCGACGAGATTGAGACCGAAGGGTCCGAAGAGGAGACGAACTGATGGCAATCACCTCAGCCAACCAGCTGGAGCTGTTGCAGACCGCCGAGGCCGTGGCCCGCGAAAAGATGATCGACCCCGGTCTGGTTGTCGAAGCGATGGAGGAATCGCTCGCCCGCGCCGCCAAGAGCCGCTACGGCGCCGAGATGGACATCCGCGTGTCGATCGACCGCAAGACCGGCAAGGCGACCTTTACCCGCGTCCGTACCGTGGTCGAAGATGAGGAGCTTGAGAACTATCAGGCCGAAATGACCGTCGAGCAGGCCAAGCAGTATATGGAAGCGCCCGAGGTTGGTGACGTCTTCGTCGAAGAGGTCCCGCCGGTTGAGATGGGCCGGATCGCGGCTCAGTCCGCCAAGCAGGTGATTTTGCAGAAGGTGCGCGAAGCCGAGCGTGACCGTCAGTACGAAGAATTCAAGGATCGCGCCGGTACCATCATCAACGGTGCGGTCAAGCGCGAAGAGTTTGGCAATGTCATCGTTGATCTGGGCGGTGCCGAGGCGGTTCTGCGCCGCAACGACAAGATCGGCCGCGAAAGCTATCGCCCGAATGACCGGGTGCGCGCCTATATCAAAGAGGTTCGCCGCGAAGTGCGTGGCCATCAGATCTTCCTGTCGCGCACAGCGCCGGAATTCATGGCCGAGCTGTTCAAGATGGAAGTGCCGGAAATCTATGACGGCATCATCGAGGTCAAGGCCGTGGCCCGTGACCCCGGTTCGCGCGCCAAGATCGCCGTGATTTCCTATGATGGTTCGATCGACCCCGTGGGTGCCTGCGTTGGTATGCGCGGCAGCCGTGTGCAGGCGGTTGTGAACGAGCTTCAGGGTGAAAAGATCGACATCATCCCGTGGAACGAAGACCAGCCTACCTTCCTGGTGAACGCGTTGCAGCCTGCCGAGGTTTCCAAGGTGGTTCTGGACGAAGAAGCCGGCAAGATCGAGGTTGTCGTGCCAGAAGAACAACTGTCGCTGGCCATCGGTCGCCGCGGTCAGAACGTGCGTCTGGCCAGCCAGCTGACCGGCCTGGACATCGACATCATGACCGAGGCCGAAGAATCGGCCCGCCGCCAGAAGGAATTCGAAGCCCGTACCAAACTGTTCATGGACAGCCTGGATCTGGACGAATTCTTTGCTCAGCTGCTGGTCTCGGAAGGCTTCACCAACCTCGAAGAGGTTGCCTATGTCGAGATTGAGGAACTGCTGGTCATCGACGGCGTTGACGAAGGTACAGCGCAGGAACTGCAAACCCGCGCCCGCGAATTCCTGGAAGCACAGGCCAAGGCGGCACTGGATGCGGCGCGTGAATTGGGGGCCGAGGACAGTCTCATTGAATTCGAAGGTCTGACACCCCAGATGGTAGAGGCGCTGGCCAGGGACGACGTGAAGACTCTGGAAGACTTTGCAACTTGCGCCGACTGGGAACTGGCCGGTGGCTGGACGACCGTCGATGGTGAGCGTGTCAAGGATGACGGTGTATTGGAGCCTTTCGGCGTAACGCTGGAAGAGGCGCAAGATATGGTCATGACGGCGCGTATCCTGCTGGGTTGGGTTGATCCGGCCGAGCTGGAACAGGCGGAAGAAGACGTCGACGGCGACGCAGCAGACGAGGAGGTCGAGGCCTGATCTCGGGCTTCGGGTGGCGTGTATGAGTCGCGGTGGCGCCCATAAGGATCGGTCCGACGGACCCGAGCGCAAGTGCATCGCCACAGGCGAGGTGCAGCCCAAAAACGGGCTGATCCGCTTTGTGGCGGGGCCGGACGGTCAGGTTTTTCCGGATGTCGCGGCGAAACTGCCCGGGCGGGGGGTCTATGTGGCGGCGGATCGTGCCGCCCTGGACAAGGCCGTTGGCAAGAAACTGTTTGCGCGGGGGTTCAAGGCGCAGGTGTCTGTGCCCAAGGACCTGGCGGAAAAGGTTGAACAGCAGATCGCGCGCCGCGTTGTCGAGCTGCTCAGCCTGGCGCGCAAGTCCGGCGACGCGGTCGCGGGGTATGAAAAGGTCAAGACGTGGTTGGACCGGGAAGAGGCGCAGGTGCTGATTCAGGCCGCCGATGGATCGGGGCGCGGCAAGTCCAAACTGAGCACGCCGCACTTCGGGAAATACATAGGTTGGCTGACGGCAGACGAATTAGGACAGGCATTTGGGCGCCAAACGGTGATTCATGCGGCCTTGGCCTCTGGCGGACTCGCCAAACGTGTTGTAGAGGAAGCGCAGCGCCTGCGTGGCTTGCGCGAAACGGATGACGGCGGCAGGGGCCGCGCGGAAGGGTAAAGAGCTTTATGAGCGATAATGACGGCAAAAAGACATTGGGTCTTCGTGGCGGGGCACGCCCCGGAAATGTGAAACAGAGTTTCAGCCACGGACGCACCAAGAATGTCGTGGTGGAAACCAAACGCAAACGCGTGGTGGTTCCCAAGCCGGGCGCAGCAAAGCCGGGTGGCGGTGCTGCACCTTCGGGTGATCCGTCGCGTCGTCCTGCGGGCATTTCCGATGCGGAAATGGCGCGCCGCATGAAGGCGTTGCAAGCGGCCAAAGCGCGTGAGGCCGAAGAGGCCGCGGCGCGCGAGGCTGCTGAAAAGGCGCGCGAAGAAGAGCGCGCACGCCGCCGTGCGGAACAGGAAGCCAAAGAACGCGAACAGCGCGAAGCCGAAGAGCGTGCGCGTCAGAAGGCTGAGGAAGAAGAGCGCAAGCGCAAAGAGGCGGAAGAAGCCGCCAAACGCGCCGCTGCCGCGCCCGCACCTGAAGAGCCCAAAGCGGCTCGCGCCCCGGCCAGCAAACCTGCGCCGGCAGCCACGCCGCGCAAACAGGATCGCGAACGTGAGCAGCGTGGTCGTGGCAAAGGACGCGACGACAACCGCCGTTCGGGCAAGCTGACTCTGGGTCAGGCGACCGGTGGCGAAGGCAACCGTCAGCGCTCGATGGCCGCGATGAAGCGCAAGCAGGAGCGTGCGCGTCAGAAAGCCATGGGCGGTGCCGTTGAACGGGAAAAGGTGATCCGCGACGTACAGCTGCCCGAGGCGATCATGGTCTCGGAACTGGCCAACCGTATGGCCGAGCGTGTGGCTGACGTGGTCAAATCGCTGATGCAGATGGGCATGATGGTCACGCAGAACCAGACCATCGACGCAGACACCGCGGAACTGATCATCGAAGAATTTGGCCACAAGGTCACTCGCGTATCCGATTCGGATGTTGAAGACGTCATCAAAGAGGTCGAAGACAGCGAAGACGATCTGCAGCCGCGTCCGCCGGTCATCACCATCATGGGTCACGTCGACCACGGCAAGACCTCGCTGTTGGACGCAATCCGCGACGCGCGCGTTGTGGCGGGTGAGGCCGGTGGCATCACCCAACATATCGGCGCGTATCAGGTGAAAACCGATGGCGGCACCACGCTGACCTTCCTGGATACTCCGGGCCACGCGGCGTTTACGTCGATGCGCTCGCGCGGTGCTCAGGTCACGGATATCGTGGTTCTGGTCGTCGCGGCTGACGACGCGGTGATGCCGCAGACGATCGAAGCGATCAACCACGCAAAAGCGGCCGAAGTACCGATGATCGTGGCGATCAACAAGGTCGACAAGCCGGATGCAAACCCGGACAAGGTCCGCACCGATCTGCTGCAACACGAAGTGATCGTTGAGAAAATGTCGGGTGAGGTTCAGGACGTCGAAGTCTCGGCCATCACGGGTCAGGGTCTGGACGAATTGCTGGAAGCCATCGCGCTTCAGGCCGAGATTCTGGAACTGAAGGCAAACCCGAACCGCGCCGCCCAAGGTGCCGTGATCGAGGCGCAGCTGGACGTGGGTCGTGGCCCGGTCGCCACGGTTCTGGTTCAGAACGGCACACTGCGTCAGGGCGATATCTTCGTTGTGGGTGAGCAGTACGGTAAGGTCCGCGCGCTGATCAACGACAAAGGTGAGCGCGTCAAGGAAGCTGGCCCCTCGGTTCCGGTCGAGGTTCTGGGCCTGAACGGTACGCCCGAAGCGGGCGACGTTCTGAACGTGACCGAGACCGAAGCGCAGGCCCGTGAGATCGCTGCCTATCGTGAGCAGGCCGCCAAGGACAAACGCGCCGCCGCTGGTGCCGCAACCACCCTTGAGCAGCTGATGCAGAAGGCAAAAGAAGACGAGAACGTGGCCGAGTTGCCGATCCTCGTCAAAGCCGATGTGCAGGGTTCTGCCGAAGCCATCGTTCAGGCGATGGAAAAGATCGGCAACGAAGAAGTGCGCGTGCGCGTTCTGCACTCGGGTGTGGGCGCGATCACCGAAACGGATGTCGGTCTGGCGGAGGCTTCCGGCGCGCCGGTCTTTGGCTTCAACGTCCGTGCCAACGCATCGGCGCGGAACACGGCGAACCAAAAGGGTGTCGAGATCCGCTACTACTCGGTGATCTATGACCTGGTCGACGACGTGAAAGCGGCCGCATCCGGCCTGCTGAGCGCCGAGATCCGCGAGAAGTTCATCGGCTATGCCGAGATCCGCGAAGTCTTCAAGGTTACCGGTGTCGGCAAGGTTGCCGGCTGTCTGGTGACCGAAGGTGTTGCCCGCCGTTCCGCAGGCGTTCGCCTGCTGCGCGACAACGTGGTGATCCACGAAGGCACGCTGAAGACCCTGAAGCGCTTCAAAGACGAAGTGGCCGAGGTCCAGTCGGGTCAGGAATGTGGTATGGCGTTCGAGAACTACGACGATATCCGCCAGGGCGACGTGATCGAGATATTCGAGCGCGAAGAAGTTACCCGTACCCTGGATTGATCCCAAGCGGGATGGACACAAAAAAAACAGCGGCACCGGTCGGGCCGCTGTTTTTGTTTGAAAAATGCCTCATTACGTGTCGGGCAGGAATGTTCCGGAATGCAGGATGATGTCGAAATGGTGCATTCCGTGTTTCAAGGCAAAGCTGACCGAGTGCCCGGCCTTGCGCAGCCGTTCCGCATAGTCGCGGCTTTGACGAATGAATTCGCCGGTGTCCCGTTCCCCCACTGAAACATGATAGCGGGGGCCCGGTGGGGGCAGGTTGCGGATCGGGGACAGATCGTTCACTTCGACTGGGGTCAGGTGCAGAGGATCATTCACGGACGTCAAACTGATGGGTTCCAGATCGTAGACGCCGCTGATCAGAAGCACGTCACGCACACGCAGCCCGGCGCGGGCCAATGCGCCGGCCGAGGTCGCCATGACCATGCTTGCCAGATGGGCGCCGGCACTGTGCCCTGACAAGGTGATCCGCGTCGGGTCAAAACCCAGTGCCCCGGCTTGTGACGCAAGCCACAGAAGGGCGTCGCGACATTCGTCGACCATTTGATCCAGCCGCGCATCCGGGGCGAGCGTGTAGTTCAAGGTGGCAAAGGATTGCTCGGCTTCGATCAGCGCCGGGGCCATCATGGCCGATTCGCGCTGGCTGAGATCCTGCCAATACCCACCGTGAATAAAGACATGCAACGGGGCGCCGGCCCCCTTCGCAGGAAAGAAATCCAGCACCTGGACCGGGGTGTCGCCATAGGCCAGGTTGGCCTGAACGGGCAGCTCGGCACGGGCTTGCGCACTCAGCGTTTGATAGCTGGCCAGATAAGGGGTCAGGTCGCCACCGATCATCGAACTGGGAGAGTATTCCCGCTCCAGTTCGGCTTGTGAAAATCCGCGATACAGCATGGCTCAGCCCTGCCCGCTGTACATGAGTTCTGTCCGCACATCATAGAGGTCATGGAAGAACCGCAACTCAAGTGCTTTTCGCAAGAAAGCCACGCCGCTGGAACCTCCGGTACCGGGTTGCATTCCGATCACACGTTCAACCGCCGTGGCGTGGTCAAAGCGCCAGCGTTGAAACAGGCTTTCCACATCCATGAGCTTTTCTGCCAGCGCATACAGATCCCAATATTTGTCCGTGTTGCGGAACACGTCGACCCAGATCTGAACCACGCGCGGATCACCGGAATAGGGTTCGGAGTAGTCCCGCTCGATCAAGTCCTTTGGAACGTCGAACCCCTGTCGGGCCAGCATGTGCAACACTTCGTCATACAGGGACGGTTTGGTCAGGGCGGCGTTCAGCATCTCCATCACCTCGGGGTCATGCTCGTGCACTTTCAGAGTCGAGGCATCCTTATTGCCCAGAATGAACTCGATCTGCCTGTACCCATAGCTTTGAAACCCGGAAGAGTTGCCGAGGGCCTGCCGAAACGTCATATAGTCGGCCGGCGTCATGGTCAGCAGGGTTTCCCAGGCCGCAATCAATTGCCGTTGAATGGCCTTGATACGGTCGAGGTTTTTCATGGCGGGCCCGAATTCGTCTTGTTGCAGGAACCGGCGGACCTCGACCAGTTGGTGATGCATCAGTTTCAGCCACAGCTCACTGACCTGATGAATGATGATGAACAACATCTCGTCAGGTTGTGCGGGGTCCTGAAAGGTTTTTTGCAGGTTCAGCAGCGTCTTCAGTTGCAGGAAGTCGCCATAGCTTTTGCGGTGCGTTTCGGCGAAATCAGTGACCAGGGTGTCTTCGACCCCCCGTTGCAACAGACGATCGTCTTTGTTCTCGCCCATCTCATGCCTCCCTTGTGCAAGTTCTGCACCTGTCTAGGGGCTGAACTTGCAACTTTCCAGCGCGTTAGGTCCAGTCCAGAACAACCTTGCCGGACAGGCCTGATTTCATCGCGGAAAACCCTTTGGCGAAATCATCAACCGCAAAGCGATGCGTGATCACGCGGGACACATCCAGACCGTTTTGCAGCATGGCGATCATCTTGTACCACGTTTCGAACATCTCGCGCCCATAGACCCCCTTGATCGTGATCGCCTTGAACACGATGCGCGACCAGTCGACCGGAGATTTGCCCGGTGGAATCCCCAGCAACGCGATCTTTCCACCCATCACCAAGGCTTCGACCATCTGGTCCAGGGCGGCTTGCGAGCCGGACATTTCAAGCCCGACATCGAACCCTTCCTTCATCCCAAGCTCGGCGATGACGTCCCGCAAGTCCTCGGTGGAGACATCGACGGTCCGCACCGAAGGAACCACATGTTCGGCCAGTTTCAATCGGTCTGCGTTGATGTCGGTGATGACCACGTTGCGTGCACCCGCGTGACGAGCGACGGCAGCGGCCATGATACCGATGGGGCCCGCACCCGTGATCAGAACGTCCTCTCCCAGCAAATCAAAGCTGAGGGCAGTATGCACCGCATTGCCCAGCGGATCGAGGATGGCTCCGATCTCATCCGGTATGTCGTCGGGCAAGGGAACCACGTTGAAGGCAGGCAGTTTCAGGTATTCGGCAAATGCGCCCTGTTCGTTCACTCCAATGCCCCGGGTTCCCGGATCCAGGTGAAACTTTCCGGCGCGGCTCTGGCGGCTGTCGGTGGTGATCAGATGGCCCTCGCCCGAGCATCGCTGGCCGATTTCAAGCCCGGTCACGTTGCGCCCGATCTCGACGATCTCTCCGGCAAACTCATGGCCAGTGATCATCGGAACCGGCACGGTATGAGACGCCCACTCGTCCCAGTTCCAGATATGGATGTCGGTGCCGCAGATACCCGTCTTGTTGATACGGATCAGCACATCATCGGGGCCAATTTCGGGGATCGGGGCCTGCACCATCCACAACCCTTCTTCGGGTTTGGATTTTTCCAGTGCTTTCATTGTGTTGGGTCGCATATGTTTACTCCCACAAATCGGTCGACAGGTATTTCAGGCCGCTGTCACACATGACGATGGCGACACAGCCGCCTTCTTCGGGGCCGCGCAGCAGTTCAATCGCCGCGGCAAGATTCGCGCCTGCCGAATAGCCGGCGAATATGCCCTCGGTCCGGGCCAGAAGTCGGGCGCAATCCCGCGCGGCCTTCCCCGAAACAGCAAGATGTCCGGCCAATCGGCTATCCTTCAAATGCACCAGATCACCCATGGCGTAACCGCCGCCCTGAATGGGATGGTCCGGGGTCGAAACCGGCTCACCGGCCAAAGCGCGCGCGCCCGCAGGTTCCACGACATAGCACCGCACGCCGTGCCGGTTCAGATACTCTGCCGCTCCGGCAAGCGTTCCGCCCGATCCTGCAAAGTCGCAGAATGCCGTGACGGTGCCTTCGGATTGTGCCCAGATCTCGGGCCCGGTCCCGGTTTCGTGGGCCTTGGGGTTTCCCGAATGGCCAAACTGATCCGCACGAAACGCGTTGCGTGCGGCCGTGATGCGTTTCGCCTCGACATCGACCAGTTCAAGATCGGCCCCAGAGACTTCGCCGGGTTTGCTGCCGGGGGCCTGGGGCACGATGACAACTTCGGCCCCCAGGGCTCGCATCATACGCGCGCGTTCGATCGAGTTTCCGGCGCTCATGACAGCCACGAAAGGATGGCCCAGAATACCGCAGACAATGGCCAGCCCGGTGCCCATATTGCCCGAGGTCAGCTCGACCACCGTTTGCCCCGGTGACAAAGTCCCGTCTGCGCGCGCCGTTTCGATGATGGACTTCGCCGCACGGTCCTTTTTCGAAAATCCCGGCAGCAAATAGTCAAGCTTGGCGATGATCCGCCCGTTCAGCTTCTGATGGGCACACACGCGCGACAGTTCGACCATGGGGGTGTCGCCGATCACGTCGATGACCGATGGAAGGATCATTTGATGACCCCCAGCTCTTTGCCGACCTTGCCAAATGCGGACAGGGCGCGGTCCAGTTCATCCCTGGTCAGAGCCGCATTCATCTGCGTTCTGATCCGCGCTTGCCCGCGTGGGACGACCGGGAAGAAGAAGCCCGAAACATAGACGCCTTCGTCGAACAGCCGTGACGCCATGTCCTGTGCCAGCTGAGCCTCACCCAGCATCACCGGGATGATCGGGTGTTCCCCAGGCAGCAGGTCAAAGCCAAGCTTTTCCAGCCCGGCGCGCCAATATTTGGCGTTGCCGAAGAGTTGCGCGCGCAGCATGTCGCCTTCTTCGACCAGGCGGATCGCTTCCAACCCGGCGGCGACGATCGAGGGCGGCAGCGAGTTTGAGAACAGATAGGGCCGCGCCCGCTGCCGCAGCAGGTCGATCACTGGCTGCGGCCCGGCGATATAGCCGCCGATTGCCCCCCCAAGTGCCTTGCCCAAGGTTCCCGTCAGAATATCCACATCGACGCCGAAATGATCGGGTGTGCCGGCCCCGTTCGGCCCCATGAAACCGGTCGCATGGCAATCGTCCACCATGACAATTGCATCGTATTTATCGGCCAGTTCCCGGATTTTTGGCAGGTTGGCCAGATAGCCGTCCATCGAGAACACGCCATCGGTGGCGATCATGATATGCCGCGCCCCGTCTTCGCGCGCCTGTTTCAGCCAGGCTTCGAGGTCATTCATGTCGTTGTTCAGATAGCGATAGCGTTTGGCCTTGCACAGCCGCACGCCGTCGATGATCGAGGCGTGGTTCAGGCTGTCCGAAATGATGGCGTCTTCCGGTCCCAGCAGAGGTTCAAACAGCCCGCCATTAGCGTCGAAACAAGCGGCAAAGAGGATGGAGTCGTCCTTGTTCAGGAAATTGGCAAGACGTTGTTCCAGTTCGCGGTGAATGTCTTGCGTGCCACAGATGAACCGAACCGACGCCATGCCGAATCCTTTGGGCCCCATCGCTTGTGTCGCGGCCTCGATCAGCGCCGGGTGATCCGCCAGACCCAGATAGTTGTTGGCACAGAGGTTGATCACCTGCTTGCCGCCCACAGTGATCTCACCGCCCTGAGGTGAGGTGATCATTCGTTCGCGTTTGTAAAGACCCTCAGATTCGATCTGCGCAAGTGTGTCCGTGATATGGGACAGGAATACATCTGCCATGGCGACCTCCGTTCAACTGAGTCGCACATCTAACATAGCGGATGAAATTCCCAAATAGGGGAAATTCAATATGAAGGAAAAATATCCGTGAAGGCGGAATTTCGCGGATGTCAGGCGTTTTTTACGATCAGGAATACCCGGGCTGGCCCTTGGGCACAGATGGAATGCGCAATGTCGGCGGCATATCGGGCTGTATCCCCCTGGTTCAACTCGGTCACCGCATTGCCTGAAGTGACTTTGACCGCGCCTTCCAGCACGGTGAGCTGTTCACGGGCACCGCGGGCGTGGGATTGGCTGTTCAGGGCCCCGTCCTTGTCAAATTCGATATCATAGACTTCATGACCGCCGGCCTCTTCCGGCGGTGACAGGATGCGAATTCGGCAGTTCTGCCCCATATTGTCGATGCTGGGCACTTCGGAGTTTCTGAGCACCTCGATCTGGTCCGTGGTCTTTGTGCCCTCCAAGAGACCGGCGAAATCCACCTGCAAGGCGCGTGTCAGGTTCCACAAGGTCGAGATCGTCGGGCTGCTTTCGCCGCGTTCGATCTGACTGACCATGGACCGGGACACACCGCTGAGATTGGCGACCGCTTCCAGGGACAGGCCTTTGGCCCGGCGTGCCTCTTTCAGGCGGGCGGGCAGGAGGTTCAGGATATCGTCTGTGTCTTCCGTCATGACGGAATCCATGGGGGCTGCGCAACGCAATGTCAATTCCCGCCGTGACGGGACGTCTGGGGCGACAGTGCCATTCTGCGCATGCATAATGCAGCGAAATTCAGGAGGAGTAGCTCATGAGCGATATCGTTATTCTCGACGGTGCCCGCACCGCAATTGGCACCTTTGGTGGTGCGCTGGCTTCAACCGCGCCGATTGATCTGGCCACTGTCGCGACCGAAGCGGCGCTTGAGCGATCAGGGGTTGAGGGGGCGCAGATCGGGCATGTGGTGTTCGGTCATGTGATCAACACTGAACCGCGTGACATGTATCTGTCGCGCGTCGCCGCCATGCAGGCGGGCATTCCCAATGGTACGCCGGCCATGAACGTGAACCGCCTGTGCGGATCGGGCGCGCAGGCGATCGTGTCAGCCATGCAGTCCCTGATGCTGGGCGATGCTGACTTTGCGGTGGCAGGTGGAGCAGAGAGCATGTCCCGAAGCCCCTATATCGTTCCGCAGGCGCGCTGGGGCGCAAAGATGGGCGACGTCACCGCGCTGGACATGATGCTGGGCGCGTTGAACTGTCCCTTTGGCACCGGACATATGGGGGTGACGGCCGAAAACGTGGCGGATGAGCATCAGATCAGCCGCGAACAGATGGATGCGTTCGCATTGGACAGCCAGACACGTGCGGCGGCGGCGATCGAGGCCGGTTACTTCGACAGCCAGATCACTCCGGTACAGGTCAAGGTCAAGCGGGACATGGTCGATTTCAAAGTCGACGAGCATCCAAAGGCGACGACCGCCGAAGCGTTGGCCGGTCTGCGCCCGGTGTTCAAGAAGGACGGGCGTGTGACAGCCGGGAATGCCTCAGGCATCAATGACGGCGCGGCGGCGATGGTGCTGGCGACAGCGGATGCGGCCGAAAGGGCCGGTTTGAAACCGAAGGCGCGTGTGATTGGTTATGCGCATGCAGGCGTGCGGCCGGAAGTCATGGGCATCGGTCCGGTTCCGGCAGTGCAAAACCTGTTTGCGAAGACGGGTCTGTCAGCGGAAGATTTCGACGTGATCGAAAGCAATGAAGCCTTCGCCGCGCAGGCACTGGCTGTGAATCAGGAGCTTGGATTGGACGCGAGCAAGGTGAACCCCAACGGCGGTGCGATTGCGTTGGGGCATCCTGTGGGGGCCACGGGTGCGATCATCACGCTGAAAGCACTGTACGAGCTGGAACGTACCGGCGGATCCAAAGGGTTGATCACCATGTGCATCGGGGGCGGTCAGGGGATTGCCATCGCCATCGAGCGGCTCTGACCCGGAAGGGGTGCGGGGGGCTGTCTGCCCCCCATCGCGCCAGGGCGCGATTCCCCCCGAGGATATTTGTGGCCAGATGAAGCAGGCGGATTGGTTCAGCTGAGCGCGTTGATCAGCAAGACCAGCGCCGCACCTGCTGTGGCGCCGATCGTGGCGGGCAGAGCAAAGGACCAAAAGGTGGGCGTCTGCGGTTCGTCCTTCTGTGTCTGCGCAATCAGTGCGTTTTCGACCAGGGCCGGCAGACGCGGGCCGAAGCGGGCCAGCACCATTGCGGTTTTCCCAAAATCACGCAGGGCCGCCCGAGGGCCGATGGATTGTTTGATGTAGTCTTCGACCACGGGGCGGGCGACTTCCCAGATGTTCATATGAGGGTCGAGTGAGCGCGCAACGCCTTCGACGACAACCATGGTGCGTTGCAGCAGGATCAGCTCGGTTCGGGTTTCCATCCCGAACCGTTCGGTCACTTCGAACAGATAGCTCAGCAACCGCCCCATGGAAATATGCGTGGCATCCATGCCGAAGATCGGCTCGCCCACGGCACGCAGGGCGCGGGCGAACTCGTCCACGTCCTGGTTGGCGGGAACATAGCCGGCTTCGAAATGCACCTCGGCCACACGTTTGTAGTCGCGGCGGATGAAGCCAAACAGGATTTCGGCATAGACCCGGCGCGTGTATTCATCGATATGCCCCATGATGCCATAGTCATAGGCAATGATGTCTCCGTTCGCGGCGACCTTGAGGTTGCCCTGGTGCATGTCGGCGTGGAAAAAGCCGTCGCGCAGCGCATGGAGGAGGAATAGGCGCAGGACACGTTCGGCCAGATCATTGCGGTTGTGACCTGCGGCATCCAGAGCATCATTGTCACCCAGCGCGATCCCGTCCGCCCAGCTGAGCGTCATGACGCGCCGCGCGGACAGTGACCACACAACGGGCGGCAGCCAGAAGCCGGTGTCGTCCTTGGTGTTGGCGGCATATTCGGAGGCCGCCGCGCTTTCCAGACGCAGATCCAGTTCGCCGCGCACGACACCGTCGAAATGCTCGATCACCTCCACCGGTCGCAGACGGCGCGCGCCGGGGGCGAAGAGCTGGACAATTCCGGCGGCGAAATAGAACGCATCGACATCTTTGCGGAACGCGCGTTCGATCCCCGGGCGCAGGACTTTCACTGCGACATCCTCACCCGTGCTGGTCAGCTTGGCCTTGTGAACCTGCGCAATCGAGGCTGCGGCAATCGGTTCGCTGAATTCGCTGAACATGTCCGAGATCGGCTGACCCAGTTCTTTCTCGACTTCGGCCATCGCGTCGGCTTTGGAGAAAGGGGGCAGCTTGTCTTGCAGAACGCGCAGTTGCTCGGCCAGTTCATTTCCAACGACGTCAGGGCGGGTCGAAAGCACTTGCCCGAATTTGATATAGGCGGGGCCAAGCGCCGTCAGGGCGCGCGTTGCCGGTGGCATACCGGGGTCGCCTTTGTAGCCAAGCCATTGAAAGGGTTTGCCCAATGCGTGGGCCAGGATGCGTACGGCGCGCGGGGCTTCGAACGCATCCAGTACCACGTTCATGGCGCCTGTGCGCTCGAGCGTGGCGCCTGTGCGGATCAGGCGGATGATGTTATGGGGACCACGCATGTGTCAGATCTTCCAGCCGGAATGCAGCGCGGCGATACCCATGCTCAGGTTCCGGTATTTGGCGTTTTCGAAACCTGCTGTGCGAACCATGTTCAGGAACGTTTCCTGATCGGGAAATTTTCGGATCGATTCGACCAGGTACTGATAGCTGTCATAGTCATTGGCGATCAGTTTTCCCATGCGCGGGATGACGTTGAAGCTGTAAAGGTCGTAGAGCTTCTGCAGCCCCTCATTGGGCAGCTGGCTGAATTCCAGCACCATCAGACGGCCGCCGGGTTTCAGCACGCGGTAAGCCTCGTTCAAAGCTTCTTGCGGGCGGGTGACGTTCCGAATGCCGAACGAGATCGTGTAAACATCGAATGTATTGTCTTCGAAGGGCAGGGCCATGGCATCGCCCGCGACCCAGTTCAGGCTGCCCGACATCTGATCTGCCTCGGCACGTTGGCGCCCTTCGATCAGCATCGGCTCGGTCAGGTCCAGGACCGTGGCGTGGCCGTGACCCGCGCGCTTGAGGAACCTGAACGAGATGTCGCCCGTGCCACCGGCCACGTCCAGCAGCCGCTGGCCGGGGCGTGGCGCCAGCCAGTCCATCATCGCGTCCTTCCAGACCCGGTGGATGCCCATCGACATGACGTCGTTCATCACGTCATATTTCGAGGCAACCGAGTTGAACACGCCCTGTACGCGCCCTGCCTTTTCGGCCTCGGGGACGGTTTCGAAACCGAAATGAGTGGTCTTGTCGATGTTGTCGGACATTTGCCTTGCCGTTTGTCGATTTTCGCCTCTGTTATAGGGCCAAGAGAGGCGGGCACAATGCGGCCCTTTGAATTAGGAGCCCTGTAATGCCCGAATTACCTGAGGTCGAGACAGTAAGACGCGGCCTGAGTCCTGCCATGGAAGGGGTCGTGATCGAACGGGCTGATGTGAACCGCCCCGATCTGCGCTGGCCGTTCCCCGAACGTATGGCCGAACGGCTGACCGGGCAGCGGGTGGAGCGGCTGCGGCGGCGGTCGAAATACATTCTGGCGGATCTCAGCAGCGGTGAGACGTTGCTGATCCACCTGGGTATGTCGGGGCGGATGACGGTGTCGGGTGACCCGTTGGGGCAATTCGTCCATGACCATCCCGCCGTGCAAAAACATGACCATGTGGTCTTTCATATGGCCAACGGCGCGCGCATCACCTTCAACGATCCCCGCCGGTTTGGCGCGATGGACCTGATGCAAACGGCCAACGCCGAAGATCACAAGTTGCTGTCGGTTCTGGGGCCTGAACCCTTGGGCAACGATTTTCACGACCAACACCTGATCAAGGCGTTCAAAGGCAAGAACACCCCTGTCAAATCCGCCCTGCTGGATCAGGGAATCGTTGCCGGTCTGGGCAATATCTATGTTTGCGAAGCTCTTTATCGCGGCCGAGTGTCGCCACGTCGCAAAGCCGGACAGATTTCCGCACCCCGCGTGGCGGCGCTTGTTCCGATCATCCGGCAGGTGTTGCAGGACGCCATCGAAGCCGGTGGGTCTTCGCTGCGGGATTTCCGCCAAGCCGATGGAGAACTTGGATATTTTCAGCACAAGTTTGATGTCTATGGCCGCGAGGGCGAGGCCTGCCGGACCGAAGGGTGCGGAGCGCCGATCAAGAGAATCACCCAGTCCGGTCGCTCATCCTTCTATTGTGCGCAATGCCAAAGATAGCTTGATCCAAGTTTTTCGCGTGGTAAGGAATCGTACCTGAACGGAACAACCGGAAGCTTTCTCCTCATGGCTTTTGAGACGATCATCGTCGAAATCGAAGACCACGTCGCACTTATCAAACTCAACCGACCGGATGCGTTGAACGCGTTGAACACCCAGTTGCTGGGTGAGCTCTGCACCGCGCTGGAAGATGCGGACAGCAACGACAAGGTGCGCTGCATCGTGATAACCGGATCGGACAAGGCCTTCGCCGCCGGCGCGGACATCAAGGAAATGTCCGAGATGAGTTTTGTCGACGTCTACAACATCAACCTTTTTGCCGATGCGAATGATCGTGTGACCGCGATTCGCAAGCCGATCATCGCGGCCGTTGCGGGCTATGCGCTGGGCGGTGGCTGTGAACTTGCCATGCTGTGCGATTTCATCATCGCGGCGGACACCGCGAAATTCGGCCAGCCCGAGATCAATCTGGGCGTCATTGCCGGTCTGGGTGGAAGTCAGCGTCTGACGCGGTTCGTGGGTAAATCCAAATCGATGGACATGAACCTGACCGGGCGTTTCATGGATGCCGACGAAGCCGAGCGCGCGGGTCTCGTCAGCCGGGTGGTGCCGGCCAAGAAGCTGATCGAAGAGGCCGTGAGCGCAGCGCAGAAGATTGCCGAGAAATCGCAATTGACTGCAATGGCCGCGAAAGAAGCGGTGAACCGCAGCTACGAGCTTCCGCTGAGTGAAGGTATGTTGTTCGAGCGTCGTGTCTTCCATTCGATGTTCGCTACCGAAGATCAGAAGGAAGGCATGGCCGCGTTCCTGGAAAAGCGCACGGCGCAATTCCGCGACAAGTAAAGCGCGGGACCTCTGAGGCGGGTGTTTCAAGCCCGCCCCATATTCTTGGCCCTTGTTCCAAGAATCAACTTGGCAATCTCTCGAAACTTGGCTAAAGACCCCCGCTATACATGCGCGTGCGGCCCGCTTGGCCCGACTCACACTCGTGATTTCTGATCCGGTGCGGATATGTCCGTGGCGCGCAACCCAAGATTAACGTACCGAACGAAGGTCAGATTCACATGGCAAACTCGCCTCAGGCAAAAAAACGCGCGCGTCAGAACGAAAAGCGCTTTGCAATCAACAAAGCGCGTCGTTCGCGCATCCGCACCTATCTGCGTAAAGTCGAAGAAGCGATCGCATCCGGCGACAAGGACGCGGCGACTGCTGCTCTGCGTGCGGCTCAGCCCGAGCTGATGCGCGGCGTTACCAAGGGTGTTTTCCACAAGAACACCGCTGCCCGCAAAATGTCGCGCCTGTCCGCGCGCGTCAAAGCACTGGGCTAAGCTTTTGGGTGACCCAAGGTCACGTCAGAAAGGCTGAACCATTCTGAAAAGGCGTCGTGCATCACGGCGCCTTTTGTCGTGTTGCCAGAAAACCGCGCCTTCACAAAACCGAGAGATTCTTTCGCCCAAAGACCCGAGTCAATATCAGAGTTTCGTTGCCGCGCCCCTCTCTGAATTGCTACGACTGATGTCAGCGATTCACTCGCTTGGGGGGACAGGCTGTTTTCCCGATCGAACTGACGGGCATCAGAGCGATCTGGGGACAATTGTCGACGACTGGCTTGAGCCAGGCTGCCGATCTGCCATGGAAGCCGGAATAAACCCGGTGATCTTGGCCCTGTCTAAAAATTGAGATTGCGACGTGCAACCCGATATTCGGGACGTTCCGTTATTGCTGAGCGTCAGAACTGGGGGTTGCCGGGCTATTCGGGATGGTCCCGCCAAGCCGACTGGTTTGGCGATTGGATACCTATTGCGTGTGAATACAACACCGGGAAACCGGCTTCGTATGAATAAGGCTGACAGGCCAATAAGAATGGGATGCGTGAGGCGCTTAATGACACAAGAAAAATGGGGACTACTGCGTAACAAGTTGCTGAAGGCCATCGGTCGGAACAATTATACGACCTGGATCGAGCCTTTGGAATTCAAGGAGCTTCAGGACGGCGTGGCGGTTTTCTCGGTGCCGACCAATTTCATGGGCAATTACGTCAGCCAGAATTTTGCCGACCTCATTTTATACGAGCTGAACACCGCAGGTGAAACTGTGCAGCGTCTGGATTTCCGCGTCGCTGCAAACTCGCCTGCACGGCCTAAGCCAGCTGTCGATACGCCACCGTTGGCAAAGCCTGAACCTGTCGCCGCGCCGAGCGAGGACCCGGCGCAGGATACATTGGAATCGCTTCAGGCTGCCCCGTTGGATTCCCGCTTTACCTTTGACAGTTTTGTCGTCGGCAAGCCCAATGAACTGGCCCATGCGGCCGCGCGCCGAGTATCCGAGGGTGGGCCGGTGACCTTCAATCCGCTGGTTCTGTACGGCGGCGTGGGGCTGGGTAAGACCCACTTGATGCACGCCATTGCATGGGAGCTGAAAACCAAACATCCGGAACTCAACGTTCTGTACCTGTCAGCGGAACAGTTCATGTACCGGTTCGTGCAGGCCCTGCGCGAGCGTCGGATGATGGATTTCAAACACCTGTTCCGTTCGGTTGACGTTTTGATGGTTGACGACGTGCAGTTCATCGCCGGCAAGGATTCCACTCAGGAAGAGTTTTTCCACACGTTCAACGCGCTGGTGGATCAGAACAAACAGATCATCATCTCGGCCGACCGCGCCCCGGGTGAGATCAAGGATCTGGAAGACCGGGTGAAATCCCGCCTGCAATGTGGTCTGGTGGTTGATCTGCACCCGACCGATTATGAACTGCGTCTGGGCATTTTGCAGAACAAGGTGCAGCAATACAGCTCATCCTATCCGGACCTGGCGATTGCCGATGGCGTTCTGGAATTCCTGGCGCATCGCATCTCGACCAATGTTCGGGTGCTGGAAGGTGCCCTGACCCGTCTGTTCGCTTTTGCCTCGCTGGTTGGCCGCGAGATCGACATGGAACTGACGCAGGATTGTCTGGCGGATGTGCTGCGCGCCTCGGAACGCAAAATCACCGTTGAAGAGATCCAGCGGAAGGTGTCCGAGTATTACAACATCCGGCTTTCTGACATCATCGGCCCGAAGCGCCTGCGCTCTTACGCGCGTCCGCGTCAGGTGGCGATGTATCTGTGCAAGCAGTTGACCAGCCGGTCGCTGCCCGAGATTGGCCGCCGTTTTGGCGGGCGCGATCACACGACGGTCATGCATGGCGTCAAGCGCATTGAAGAGTTGAAGCTGACCGACGGTCAGATCGCTGAAGACGTCGAAATGCTGCGCCGGTCGCTTGAAGCCTGATCCGCGCCTTTAATGCAGGAAACCGCCCCGGTTCCTTGGGTCCGGGGCGTTTCTTGTGCGCATTAGTCCACGGTTGGATCAGAACTGGTGCCTGTCAGGCACGCTGCCCTTGACGCTGGACGCAATCCAACCCAGAAATCCGTAAAAAATCCTTGTGCCTCAGGGTGGAACCGCTAACGTGCCAGTCCCGCCCATGTCGGTACGCAAGTCAGAGGAATTGAGGGTATGAAGATCAGCATCGAACGCGGCACCCTTCTCAAGGCCGTTTCGCAGGCCCAATCCGTAGTGGAACGCCGCAATACCATTCCCATACTTGCGAATGTCCTGATTGAGGCGGAAGGCGATCAGGCGCTGTTTCGCGCGACCGATCTGGATATCGAAGTGGTCGACAAAGCCCCGGCGCAGGTCGAGAAAGCCGGTGCCACCACCGTGGCCGCGACCACCTTGCACGAGATCGTGCGCAAACTGCCCGACGGAGCGTTGGTCACGCTGACCGCGGACAGCGCGGCAGGGCGTCTGACGGTTGAGGCGGGTCGGTCGAATTTCTCGCTGGCGACGCTGCCGAAAGAGGATTTCCCGGTCATGGCGTCGTCGGAGTATCAATCAAATTTCACGGCTTCGGCTGCCCTGCTGCGACGGTTGTTCGACAAGTCGAAATTCGCAATCTCAACAGAAGAGACCCGGTATTATCTGAACGGTGTCTATATGCATGTGGCCGACGGATCCGATGGCGGCAAGGTGCTGCGCTGCGTGGCCACCGACGGCCACCGGCTTGCTCGGATCGATGCCGATTTGCCGGATGGTGCAGAGGGTATGCCGGGCGTTATCGTCCCGCGTAAAACCGTAGGCGAACTGCGCAAGCTGCTGGACGATGATGAAATGGATATCGCGGTTTCGGTCAGCGAAACCAAGGTGCGTTTCGCCACGCCGGATATCACGCTGACCTCGAAGGTCATCGACGGAACCTTTCCCGACTACACGCGCGTTATCCCGCAAGGAAATACGCGCAAGCTGGAAGTGGATGCTGCCGAGTTCGCACAGGCTGTGGACCGGGTGGCAACGGTGTCTTCCGAGCGTTCGCGTGCGGTGAAGCTGCAACTGGATGGCGACAAGCTGGTCCTGTCGGTGAACGCACCAGACAGTGGCGCGGCCGAGGAAGAACTGGCGGTCGCCTATGGTGATGAGCGTCTGGAGATCGGGTTCAATGCCAAATATCTGCTGGAGATCGCGTCTCAGGTGGATCGAGAGAATGCGGTGTTCATGTTCAATTCAGCTGGCGACCCGACCCTGATGCGCGAAGGCAATGACCAGAGCGCAGTTTACGTCGTCATGCCAATGCGCGTCTGATCGCGCGGACGTGCGATGCCTCCGGCGGGAGTATTTTTGAAAAAATGAAGGGAGGGGTCATGGGATTGGCCCTGACCGAGCTTACGGTCTCGCATTTTCGGTCTCACAAGCTGGCGCGGTTGTCTCTGGACGGGCGGCCGGTGGCTATTCACGGGTCGAACGGGGCGGGCAAGACCAATATTCTGGAAGCGGTATCCTTGTTTTCACCCGGTCGCGGAATGCGGCGGGCAAGCGCGGCCGAGATGACGCGGCGGCCCGAGGCGCTGGGCTGGAAACTGTCGGGACTGTTGCAATCGCAGGGTCAGAATTTCGAAATCGAAACCTGGTCTGAGGGGGGTTCAGCACGGCAGGTGAGGATTGATGGAAAATCCGCCACCCAGATTGATCTGGGTAAACTTGCGCGGGTGGTCTGGCTGGTTCCATCCATGGACCGCCTGTGGATTGAAGGGGCCGAAGGCCGGCGCCGGTTTCTTGATCGCATTGCGCTCAGTTTTGATCCGTCTCATGCAGAGGCCTCGCTGGCTTACGAAAAAGCGATGCGCGAACGGAACCGTTTGCTGAAAGAGCAGGTTCGGGACGCGCATTGGTATGCTGCGCTTGAGGGTCAGTTGGCCGAGATGGGGCATCGTATCCACACAGCGCGATTGGCGGCGTTGAGCCATCTGAGGGTAGCGCAGGATCAGGCGGAAACGGCTTTTCCGTCTGCCGAGTTGGAATTGGTGCAAACCGAAGGCGCGATGCCCGAAACGGCAGAGGATCTGCGCGAGGCTTTGAATGAAAGCCGGTTCAGGGACTTGGCTGCGGGTCGGACTTTGGTTGGGCCGCATCGGTCAGACTTGTATGGCGTCTTTGCTGCCAAGGGTGTTCCCGCCAAGGATTGTTCGACCGGTGAGCAGAAGGCGCTGCTGGTTTCATTGATCCTGTCCAATGCCCGAGCTTTGGCCGCAATGGTGGGTGCGCCACCGATCGTTTTGCTGGATGAGGTGGCCGCTCATCTGGACGCGGGTCGGCGCGCTTCACTTTATGACGAGATTTGTGCGTTGGGTGCTCAGGCCTGGATGACGGGCACCGGGCCTGAACTGTTTGAGGAGTTGAGTGACCGGGCCCAGACGCTGATCGTGACCGAAGGCGATGAGGGGTCGGTCGTGGCGGCTTAGGCCGGTTCGTTGACTTTGCGCTCCCACAGGAAACCGCGCATGACTTCATCGACCGGTGTTTTGGCCATGTGGTTGACGTAGTTTGACATGGTTTTTTGTGCAAGGCCCAGCACCACGTCCAGAACCGCACGATGGGAATAGCCCGCGTCGAAGAACGCCTGAAGCTGTTCCTCGGTCGGGTTGCCACGGGTTTCCATCACTTGCAGGGTGAAGCTGCGCAGCGCTTCGAGTTTGGGCGAAGGCAGCGGGGTTTCATTGCGCAGAGCCTGGGAGATTTCGTCTGATACCTTCATCATCTTTGCGATGCCGGTGTGCGCGGGCACGCAGTAATGGCATTCGTTTTCCACATTGATGGTCTGCCAGACGACGGTTTTCTCATCGTTGTCAAAATCGGTCTGCAAGAACAGGCTGTGCAGAACTTGATAGCCTTCAAGGTGCTGTGGGCTTTCTGCCATCACCTTGTGCAGGCCCGGCAAACGGCCAAAAGCGGCCTGGGACTTTTCCAACAGTGGTTTGGATGCTTCGGGTGCGGATTCTGTGTCATGAGACGGGAAAGTGGCCATGTCGGAACTCCTGTTTCTGGCGCGATGGGTGGTATTTAGGGTTTCTTGAGTGATCACTCAAGTATATATTTGAGCGAACGTTCAAGAATTGGTGATGCCGATGCCCCGCAAACCCGCATATGATCGCGACGCGTTGATCGAGAAGGCCCGTGACATCTTTTGGCGTCAGGGTTGGGCTGGTACGTCGCTGAAGGACCTTGAACGGGAATTGAAGCTGAAACCCGGCAGTTTCTACGCGGCTTTCGGGTCGAAGGACGCGCTCTATGCGTTGACGCTGGAAAGCTACACGCAAGAAGGTGTGGCGCGCCTGAAAGCCCTTGCTGAAAGACTGGGGCCGAAGGAGGCGCTCAAGGCGCAACCACGTCTGGTCATCGAAGCGGTCGAGAACCCGGCAAAGGCCTGCATGCTGGCAAAGACATATGCCGAGTTGCAGGCGAAGGATCATGCGCTTGCGGATCAGGCCGCGCGTCACATGGCGGAAATGAAGGCGTGTTTCGCCGACCTGTTCCGCAGCGCCCAGGCCGTCGGTGAAATCCGGCCTGAACATGACCCGGATCGGCTGGCGGCCCGGTATCAGTCGGACATTCTGGGGCTTCGGTTATCGGCCGAACGCAAGGATGTCGATGCGCTGGAAATCGCGACGGATATCGCTTCTGACATCGACCGGTTATGAGGTGGATTCAGATGGGCAGAAAACGACTTGAGCACACACAAAATATTGGGGGATCGCGTGACAATCCCCACCAGAAAACGTATAAGGTACCAAAATAATATAGGTACTGACTGAATGTCCGAAGACGCACAGGCTCCTCAAGAATACGGCGCAGATTCCATCAAAGTTCTCAAGGGTTTAGAGGCCGTTCGCAAACGCCCCGGGATGTATATCGGGGACACGGATGATGGATCGGGCCTGCACCACATGGTGTATGAGGTTGTCGACAACGGAATTGACGAAGCGCTGGCGGGTCACGCCGACCATGTGACCGTGAAAATTCACGCGGATTCCAGCGTTTCGGTCAGCGACAACGGCCGCGGAATTCCGGTTGATATCCACCCGGAAGAAGGCGTTTCAGCGGCAGAGGTCATCATGACCCAGCTGCACGCGGGCGGCAAGTTCGACAGCAACTCTTACAAGGTGTCGGGCGGCCTGCATGGCGTGGGTGTTTCGGTAGTAAACGCCCTGTCGGACTGGCTGGAGCTGCGCATTTGGCGCGCGGGCAAAGAGCACGTGGCGCGATTTGAGGGCGGTGAAACAGCAGAGCATCTGAAGGTTGTCGGCGAATGCGGCGATCGTACGGGAACCGAAGTGCGGTTTCTGGCGTCGACCGACACGTTCTCGAATCTCGAATACTCGTTCGAGACGTTGGAAAAACGGCTGCGCGAACTGGCATTCCTGAACTCGGGCGTGCGGATCATCCTGATCGACGAACGCCCTGCCGAGCGGCTGGAGACCGAGCTGTTCTACGAAGGCGGCGTAAAGGAGTTCGTCAAATACCTCGACCGATCCAAAACGCCGGCCATGCCCGAGCCGATCTATATCAAGGGTGAGCGCGACGATATCGGTGTCGAGATCGCCATGTGGTGGAATGACAGCTACCACGAAACGGTACTGCCATTCACCAACAACATTCCGCAGCGCGACGGCGGGACCCATGTGGCTGGGTTCCGGGGGGCTTTGACCCGGACGATCAACAACTATGCGCAGTCCAGCGGGATCGCGAAAAAGGAAAAGGTCAGCTTCACCGGCGATGATGCGCGCGAAGGTTTGACCTGCGTATTGTCGGTGAAAGTGCCCGACCCGAAATTCTCGTCCCAGACCAAGGACAAGCTGGTTTCCTCCGAGGTCCGCCCGGCTGTCGAAGGTCTGATGAACGAAAAACTGGCCGAGTGGTTCGAAGAAAACCCCAACGAGGCCAAGAATATCGTCGGCAAGATCATCGAGGCTGCGTTGGCCCGGGAAGCTGCGCGTAAGGCACGCGAGCTGACCCGACGCAAGACGGCGATGGATGTGAACTATCTGGCGGGCAAGCTGAAGGATTGTTCCGAGAAGGATCCATCGAAAACCGAAGTCTTCCTGGTCGAGGGTGACTCGGCTGGTGGTTCCGCCCAGACCGGCCGGGACCGTCTGACGCAGGCGGTTCTGCCCCTGCGGGGGAAAATCCTGAACGTCGAACGCGCCCGGTTCGACCGGATGCTATCGTCTCAGGAAATTGGCAACCTCGTCATGGCGCTGGGTACGGGCATTGGCCGCGATGAGTTCAACATCGAAAAGCTGCGCTACCACAAGATCGTCATCATGACCGATGCGGATGTGGACGGCGCGCATATCCGGACCCTGTTGCTGACCTTCTTCTATCGGCAGATGCCTGAGCTGATCGAGGGCGGGTACCTCTACATCGCGCAACCGCCGCTGTACAAGGTTTCCCGCGGAAAGTCAGAGGTTTACCTGAAGGATCAGGCCGCTCTGGATGACTATCTGATCAATCAGGGCGTCGAAGGCGCTGTTCTGAAACTCGGCTCGGGTGAGGAAATAATCGGTCAGGACCTGACCCGCGTGGTGGATGAGGCGCGTCAGCTGAAACGTGTGCTGGACGCGTTTCCAACGCACTACCCGCGTCATATTCTGGAACAGGCCGCCGTTGCAGGAGCCTTTGTGCCTGGCGCTGTTGATGCTGACCTGCAAGGTGTGGCTGACAAAGTCGCCGCACGGCTGGATCTGATCGCGTTGGAGTACGAACGCGGTTGGCAGGGTCGTATCACACAGGATCACGGGATCCGGCTGGCCCGTATCCTGCGCGGTGTCGAAGAGGTTCGCACGCTGGACGGCCCGATGCTGCGCTCGGGCGAGGCGCGCAAGACCGGCAGCTTTACGCAGAGCCTGCAAGAGATCTACAACTCTCCGGCCACTTTGAACCGTCGTGATCGCAGCCAGATGATCCACGGTCCGCTGGACTTGTTGCGCGCCATTCTGGAAGAGGGTGAAAAGGGCTTGTCCTTGCAGCGCTATAAAGGCTTGGGTGAGATGAACCCTGACCAGCTGTGGGAAACGACACTGGACCCGGATGCGCGGACGCTGCTGCAAGTGCGCGTGGATGACATGGTCGAGGCGGATGATCTGTTCACCAAGTTGATGGGTGACGTCGTGGAACCTCGTCGGGAGTTCATCCAGAAAAACGCCTTGAGTGTTGAGAATCTGGATTTCTGATCATGTGTAGGTTTGCGCATAACACTTCGCGCACCCCATAAGTTTGCGTAGTTCGCCCATAATTTTGCGCTGCGCGAATGTTTGTTCTATCGGCGAATTCAATCAGATTTTGGCGTCATCCATTTGGTTTGGGTTGTTATGGCCATGAATCCACTTGGAACACTTAAAAAAAACGTGCCTGGTCGCTTTGGAAGGTCTGTGATGCGCAGAAACCGACCTTAGCGGAACTAGGCAGTCGGTCCAAAGCCAAAATTGATCCCCGCCTGCAATTACTGCAAGCACGACCGGCATTGTCGACATTCGCGGAGTTCGATTGTGTAT
Organism: Ruegeria sp. AL3; assembly: GCF_056536065.1. NCBI lineage: Bacteria > Pseudomonadati > Pseudomonadota > Alphaproteobacteria > Rhodobacterales > Roseobacteraceae > Ruegeria > Ruegeria sp. AL3. Next base: position 862,404 of record NZ_JBQFJG010000001.1, on the reverse strand, counting down.
TCCCGTCAAGTCTGACAGTTCTATTAATAGGTGACGAGTGTGTCTGAACTGTAGATTTCTGCCTTTTGGTTCAAATCATCCTACATGAACAATCGGTAGGGGTACTCTCTTCCAGGAAGACTTGGAACGTTGGCGATGGTCTTGGCCAAGGTCTGAGAGTACCTAATGGTCACTGGGACAGGGTCATACAGAGCGTCGTTATTCCAATCCATCTTCGTAAGAGCGAGCGCTTCAAGTGCCGTGCATTCTAATGGGCCAGAGCCGGTGTGCCTGACCAACTTCAGCGGTAGAGGGATGCTCTTTTTACCTTGGTAATAGTCTCGTTCCAATGAAGCTTCTGGAGCGTTTCCGGCTACCCAGACAAGAACAGAATACCCGGACTTAAAAAGCGTAGTTCCCCTAGGCACTGGGAACCTATCCGGTTTGCTGGGGCTTCCAGAACCTTTGTTTTCTGTCAACCAAACAGACCGCCAAGCCGACGATTGATTAACCTCTACACACTCCACTTCAGGGACTGCCGAAGTGGCGTCCAAGACGCCTTCAATTTCTGATTGTTTGTAATCAGTCGTCTTGTGGACAACGAGCCTTTGCGGTAGCGCGCCACCATTTCTGGATCTGTAGAGATTGAGACTTCGTGACATAACGGCACGCATATCGCTTCGTGTTAGGTAGGGATTTCTCCGCAATTCAGGAGAATCTTCGTGGGGATCTTTGGCTTCGTATGCGACGAATTGCATACCTCCCCCATCAGCATCGAACACTTGCGAGCAACATGTGACAAACTTGGCGCCCTCGCTGCTGTTCCTAAGTGAGTACGCAAGTCCAATGTAAGCCGTTTGCTTGGGCACACCTGGCAGGGGTCCCAACTTCCACGGCACACCGCCGGCCTTAACATAAAGAGCAATCGACAAACGCCATGCCAGAGAAGCTTTGTAATTAAATACAAAAGTGCGGTCGTTGATCACTTGGGTCGGAATGCCTTTGGCAGCTCCTAGTGCTTTGATTTCATCGTGTGCATCAAAACCTTCGGCTTTGAAAGCGGCTCTCCACATTTCGGGTAAGTGAACTAGAACCACATCGAATTGATCTCTGACCAAGCTTAGGCGGTCTAGTCCTTCCCTCAAGGCCTTTGATAATTGTTTGTGAGGAGGCGCACCTGGTGCAAGGTTGCCCAACTCGTCATCCCACTTAATGTGCGCGTTTCCTGAAGCCGCCACTAAAGGGATGCCAAAAACGTTTTCAAAGCCGCTAAACTTTGGCACATATTCTCGCCTGTCCACCGCAGCGTGGCTCGACCGAAGGGTAGTCACCAAACCCTTTATACGAGGCCATTGGCTAAGTGGTCCCATTGTGGCCAAGCGAATTTCCGGAGTATAGTTTGGGAAAACCTCCCTGGAATAAGCGCCATATCGATCCAAGCCTCTTAGTGGGTTTACATCTTGTTCAGATCCGCTTTCGTTGAAAGCAAGCTTTGGCTCATCCAAGAGTGTGAAAGGTGGAAGTTTGGACTTTGAATAATCTGCGACCATTTCTACGCTCTCTGGAAATAAGGGTGGTTATGAGAAGGACGAGACCAACCGGGTACGGTCGAAATAATGAACCTCGCGTCGACTCCTTGGTGTTCTTCAACGCCAAAGGCCCTCAACGATCCACCATCCCTTCCAGCAATCATCGGTATCCACGCTGCGATAATTTTCGCCCAGACATTGTTATACCTTCTTGCCCATCTTTCGCGCGTCCAATCAGCAATTATTGCGTCGTTGCGCCTACGTTTTTCGAGATCGTCAGTCCGAGGTGGCCTGACAACTGTAGTGGGTTCAAAAACACACCACCAACTGTCTAGAACTCGATCAAGTTTGATGCGCGCACCCTCATTGAAAAGGAACTCTTTGTGCGTCGGTATCGCCCCTGTCAAAGGTGCGCTATATGCTGCCTTTGCTTCAAATTGTTCGGACTTTCGCTTGCGTTGGGACGCTTCGTCTTCGTCGCGTCTGCCGTGGCTAAACACAACAAGGTGACCACTGCGCCTTAAACGAGGCGCGAGAGGTTGAGTCTTGCAGATAGCGCGGACGAGGGCATCATAGACCAGACCTTTCGCCCAACTATCTTCGACAATATCGAGATTGATAGTGCCGGCCAGCTCAGCCCCGTACTCGGAAAAAGCACTCAAAAGATCATCGTCAGCACCAAATGCAGCTAACCAACTACCGGTGCTTGCGACGGCCCCCGCCCTTTTGGACGCCTTAAGCACTTCTTGGGCCTGCCGAGTGTTCAGTTGCGATTTGAGTGTAATTTTTCGAGCGGTAATCGGAAGTTCGAGAATCGGCAGGGCTGAACTTTGAAGAACTGGGAACTTGAGATGATCTTCTGTTGGTAATGACGCGCCGTGATTGACCCTCTCTGACAGCTCCACGAATGCGTGCTTCTCTAATTCACGCGGTAGAGTTATTCCATCCAGCAATTCAGCAATCAATTCGTCGAACGTATGACACTCGAGAACAGAAGTGTTGATCCCAGATGAGTGCGCAGTGTTCAAAAAGTCGACAACTGCTGGCAGCAACTGACTTGCCGATCTGCACATCCATACAATCCCAGACGGGAACGCATTTTGATTTTTTAATGCATCTTTCAATGCATCCATTACGGATTGATCTCTACCGCTGTAGCCAACAACTATGAGTCCAAAACGCCCACAAGCGCCTGTAAGAACGCTTCGCATTTTGAGGTCTTGCGTCGCCAGTTCGCTAGATGTGTTTTTTAAATCGGTAGACTGATAGTCCCCGTGAACCTTGGCTAGTAAAGGCCAGTCAGATTCTCTTAGGCACCGAGAAGCTCTTTCTGCGTTATCAATTCCGGCGACTGTAAGGTTGGCTCGGCTTGATGCTCCCACCAATTGATCCGTAATTGTTGCGGCTGTTTCAACCATCGAGTCAAAGTTTGTAGTGAAAATGCACGGTACTCGTCCGTCTGTTACCAGTGCAGCCAGGCCTCGATGCGCGAATGAAGGAGTGCCTTGTATGACAGCGCGTTCTATGTACGCCCTACGCTCTACCTGAGTTGGGTACACTGCTTCGAACGCTGCTGCATACTCGGTTGGGTCGCCCGAAGGTGGCAAAGCTGATCGGCTAGCCAACAACAACTCGATCCTCTCAATCCAAAGAGGATCATTCGAGTCCACTTGCTTGCGGCTGGTTCCACTTAATTGGCAGAAAAGTTCCTTCTTGAAATCCAATATCATGTCGTAACCAGTAGGAATCCCGGAAGAAGCCGAAGCTCCTGCTCCCAAAAACCAAGCGAAGCCGCTCGGGTTTAAGTTGTAGCTAGATTGGAACTTTGAAGCTGAAACGACCGAAATTTCTTTAGATAAACTCAATTTTTTCACCAGGCACTGTTTTTCAATAAATGAAGTGAAAGCGTTGAACGCACGCTAACAGGCACGCACGAGACGAAGCTATCATTTGATTGCTGAAGCCGCTGGAACTTATCCGAAAACTGACTACAACTAGAGAGTGAGTTAACAAGCACTTCCTCGGCAAAACAAGATAAGCCTACAATGAAATTCACAGTTTTTCCGCCTTCCCGTTCGGAACCCTCTGACTTTTCAGGAGCGGCGTTACAGCAAGACGAATGGAACGATTACAGTTTTCAGACCCAGTATCACCTGTATTTAAAGACAGACGAATTCAGTGGCCTCATTGGTACAGTAAAACTTCTTCGGCGTGGACAGACATCGACTGATCCCTTGCAACTCCAACCAGGGCCGTTGAATCCACTTGATGATGCTTGGGTGTCGCTCGGCCAAGAACTTGACTACTACGAACGATTGGCGCAGCTGTCGGAACCTTTGCGGATTGAGATTTTGGAACACCTGCGCGACGCACTAAGCGTGTCTGATCACGCTGATTCATTTGTTGAGGAAGAAGGTTGGAGAACATCTATACTGCGGTTCATTGATTGGGAGAGCTTCCATAGAGACGCGACTGTTTTGCTAGAGCGCAACTATGATCGAGTTGCCAGAACAGGGCTAACTCTTGAATTTCAAATGGCGGGCTGGCGCGACCCTTTAGTGCTAGACTTTCAAGCTCCGCGACCGGTTGTTCACCAACAAAGTAGCGTGTTGCCTGATCGACTGGCTGTCATTATTGGACGCAATGGGTCGGGCAAAAGCACTCTACTGTCGCGGCTTGCTCGAATACTCCATGCATCTCAGCGTGACCGTACGGGCGAAAGCTTGTCAAAGCTCGGTAAAGTGTCCCCTGAGGGGATTGGTTTTACCCGAGTTGTGAACATTGCCTACAGCGCTTTTGATGCCTTTCAACTACCTGGAATCGACTACCGTGAGCGAAATCAGCTTGTTGAGGACTTGGAGAAGGGCACTGGGCGGTATCACTATTGCGGTTTACGGAACCTTGCTAAGGAAGTGCGAAGAAGTGAGGGTGTTGGCGACGTAGACGGAATGCCAATTCAAGAAATTGGTCTAGATCGTCAAGAAACTGTTTTGTTCAAGACAGGTGAGCAACTTGCTTTAGAGTTTGAGCGCACGGTCAAACGCATTGAAGAGATGGACAGGCAGGAAGTGTTTTCTGAAGTCTGCAACGTTCTTGCGACCGATCCTTCATTCTCCGATCTAGGGGTAAATCCAGCGGCTACGGTTATTGGTAACCCCCTCAGTTGGTTTCAGGTCTGGAGCACAGGCCACAAAATCGTGATGCATGCGAGTGCTTCTCTTGTTGCTTATACAGAGCCGAAATCCATTGTTTTGATTGATGAACCCGAAAGCCATCTTCATCCACCTTTGCTAGCCTCGTTTATGCATGCGGTGCGGCTTATTCTTGAGAAAAATGATGCGTTCGGTGTTGTTGCTACCCACTCCCCGGTTGTGGCGCAGGAAACCCTTCACCGCCACACTTCTGTTGTGCGGCGCAACGGTGGGGAGACAACAATTCGTCGTCCCAAGATCGAGACGTATGGCGAAAGCATAGGTGAGATTTCCAATGAAGTGTTTGGCCTCACATCAGACACAACCGATTTCCATACCGTGCTGTCTTCATTGGTGGAGAGAGGACTTTCGCTGGAACAAATTGAGGAGCTATTTGATCTGGGCCTCAGCCTACAGGCACGAGCTTTTGCTCTAAGCGAGCTAGCACAAAGGGATTTATGATGTGGGTGTTAAGTTGTCAGGATAGTGACGATCCGGACGAAGAGTTGGAGCGCGCTTTGACCTTTGTAAACGGCGAAAAAGTCTACGACCTTAGCACCGCAGAAAGGCAAGCTATTCATACTGTTTATTCACTTTATGAAGACTTGCTTGGGCAACCTCATCCAAACCTAACGCCTACAGAATTGGATAGCGCAAGGTCTGCTCTACATGACGCATATGGACAATTGCAAATTGGCGGTCGTTTGGAATACCTAAGGGAAAGACTGCTCGCTTCGACTGACGAATGCCCATTGTGTGGGTTCGGCGAACCCAGCCAACTAGATCACTACTTGCCCAGAAGTATATTTGGCGAACTATCAATATATGTCAGTAATTTAGTACCCTGTTGTGGTCCCTGCAATAATGCCAAGCGAACCGTTGTACCGGGGCTTGGGCCAGCATGCGGGCCGGGTTTCATACATCCATATTTTCAAGAGCTTCCAGAAAGAGACTTTCTTCTTGCTGATGTAAATCTCGAAGCGAACACTCTCGCAGTGAGCTTTCGGATAAATCAAGCAGAAATAGATGCGAATCTGGCGGCAAAGTTACAATTCCAGTTGGATCGTTTAAAGCTAAACAAGAGATACCGGAAACAAATCAACAAGTTTCTGAATGAACAACGTACTGCTATTCTTTTGCTTGCCGGGTCGGGACCAAACTCTGTTGGTGAGTTCTTGCATGTAAGCGCCAACAACTTGGTGGGAACCTTTCACCGAAACGACTGGCGCGTCTCGCTGTTTCGTTCTTTAGCCGATACGCCGCAGTTCTGTGCAAACCCCGAACGTTACTTGGGAGTCAGGGCTGGTGACACTGTGTAGAGAGATTAAAAAACAAAACTTAACGAAATAGGAGCAAGTTTAGAAATTGACTGATGTTGCTGCGCAGTACTTTTAAACACCTAACGTAAAATCGCCTTAGTCACCTTTGGCGCTCAAACAGCATTAGTTCGACGCAGCGCACTCTGGAAGGGGAATACCCATGCTCGTCCCGAATGCGTCGCGCAACCGCATCTATCCAAATATAGTCTTTATCAATTTCGGCATGTACAAAATCAAAATACTCTAAGTAAGAGTTCTTCCTGTTGATCTGGTAGTGCCATTTGCATCTAAAGTTCTTAGCCACCTTGCTGTCCCATATCGGAAACAACTCTGGGTTCAGAAAGTGCAGAAACTTGCTTGTGCCTACCCATGAACCATTGATGGGAGCTGGATCATTGATGGCCTGTAGAAAAGATTTGGCTGATTGAGGCTCATCTAGCGCTTTTATTGTTTCTACGGGTTTGGGCGAATTGAACCGATCCGGATGGCACTTATCCAAAATTGTAGGCATCCAACCATAAGCGGCGCAGGCGAACCCACGGACGCCATCACTGACCGGATCGTCATCGATTTTCTGTGCGAGTTTTACTAAGGCCCGGTGCGACGAGTAGTACTGAATAGATTTCAGTTTTTCGACGGCTGTTGCATCTGTCAAACTACCGAGAAAAGCGGTAGCGTCTTCTGCATGCCATTTTGGTTGTCTCATTCCTTCACCAAACCTTATATGACATCAAACTAGGTCGTCCGGTTAAATGGCATTTATTGACGCTTTTAGAACGCTCACGTTGAGAATTGGCGGGCCAAGCCTCGAAGCTTATGACTACGCCACAGGTGTTAAACTGTCTCGGAAACCGAAATGCTAGCTCGACTATCCTTTGGTGCTTTTGCTTACTCCTGAAGCACCAAATCTTCGAAACGCTTGGCTCCGGCTTCAGGAAGGGTTGCGAAACGGATTCCATCCAGACCAATTTCATCTCTTAGTTTTGCCAGCTGCTTCAGGTCGTAGCCAGAGTCTTGAGGAACGACCAACAGAGCCTCGGGTACAAGCCTCCTAAGGAGCCACAGGTAGCCAAGCGTGTTTATTGCGAACTGTCTTTCTACTCTTGTCCTGTGCGCGTTTATTTCGACCGCTACTTTGGGCTTCCCGTCAACTTCGATGACGTAGTCAGGATACAATGAACCCAGGCTTCTTCCGTCTTTTAGCTCGGCATTGTCGGACCCGAACATCTTGGGTCCGTATTGCCTGAGGAAAGAGAAAACAGATTGGTCAAAAATCTGCGCGCGTTGAGGAGAGGATAGTTTTGAAAGATTTGCATCCGAGTGTTTTTCCGCTCGCTCCTGTCGGAGCCGGTCGAACTCGGCTTTTAACTGCACTTGTCTCATTTGTCCGCCGAAGACTTGGGGCGCAAGTCTTTCAGCAGTGGTTGGATCCAGTTCTTCTATTTTCATTAAAAACATGACCAGGGTCATACCTAGCCAAGCTGGTCTCTCTTTTTCTACGTCAGGAAATCTCTTTTTTAACCACTTGTATGCTTCGAGAGGGTTCCGCAGGGTATGAGCACGCTTCCCTCTTAGTTCCGCTACCGAATTCAGAACTTCCGAAGATGTGCGAAGGTCATATTTTATTGGGTTTTCGACCGCTTCTGCCAGGGCCTGACCAAAGTCTATCCAATTTTCTCTTTTTGCCACGTCTTCGAGGCCGTTGCTTTTTCGCATCGGTAAATTCACCATTATTGTGCGTCGGCAACAATCAGTTGCAGTGAGTAACGCTGATATTGTAGGGAGTACCCTATGAAAATTGACAGTAGAGCAGAAATTCCCGCGCGCCAAGCTTGGCGAAGAGGGCAAAAAAAGAAGTCCCATTTCTTGTCCGCAAGAAAAGCACGGGGCGTGATCCAGACTGAAAGTGGATTGGAAGCAAGTTTTGCTTTTGGTTGCGACCTGCATCCGAAGGTTAAAGCTATCAGGCCGCAACCCTGCACTTTCGATCTGAAATCAGGTCGTGTTTATCCAACAAAAGCGGAGCTCATCACCAAGTTCAAGGGAACGGGATACAAGCCAAAACCCTACACTCCTGATTTTGAAGTCATTTGTTTTGATGGTCGGAGGCTCTTCGTGGAAGTGCGGCACTCTAGATTGTTGAAGCACAATGAAAGCACATTGCTACTGCCAAATATCTTTAGAAGCCTCGGTTTAGAGCTTTTGATCCTCACCGATCAATTTCTTGCCAGAGATTTGGTGCACAATATCCGATCTCTACATCCCTACATTCAGAGGTCTCCGACTAACGAGTTCCTTCGCAATCTGTCTTCAATTGAACCCGAAACATTCCAGCTGGAATTTCTTCTGAAAGAACTGGGCTGTAGCCAGATCGACGTACTAAGTTCAATCGTATTGGGCCACATCTCAGTTGATCTTAGAGCAGGCATGCTCCGACCCAAATCTGTCGGACGACTAGCCCACGGCCAAAAGTCTCATCTGGAGGTCTTTCCACTGTGACGCAGCAAGGCCCCAGCTATGTCGGATGGAATGTTCTCATCGGAACAGAAGCTTTCGTGGTCAAGGAGGTTGATCATTACCGAGACCACGTTTTGCTTCAGGATGAAGGAGGGACATACAAAGAAATTACCAACGAAGAGTTTAGGACGCTCTATTCTCTCGGTGTGGTAAACAGCCCGCATGTTCACGGTACGACTTCCAAAAGGCTGGGTACACCAGAGGAAAACAACGAAACGTACTTTCGAGAACTGATCCTTGTCAGAGTAACTGAGCTACAAAGGCAAGGATACTCGTGGGCTAAGATTAGAAACAAATTGGCAGGTGAGCTCGCTGCGCATCCGCTTCACGTGAGTCGGAAGAAACCATTTCCGACTGTAAGGACCATTCAGCATTGGCGCACCCAGTACCTTATTTCTGGAAAAGCAGGTCTACGATCCAAAACAAGTAACTCCGGCAACCGTACTCCGAGGCATAATCCGGAGTTCCGGGAGGTCGTTTTGGATCTTTTGGAAGAACATTTTCTTAACAATGACCTAAAGACTATCTCTTGGATTGCTCGGCAAGCCGAGCGGCTGTACCGAAGGCAATGCAAATCCGCAGGCAAAGTGCCCGGCCCATGCGGGAGAAAAAGCGTTGAATCAATCGTTTATAGCCTGCCGCATGCCGGACTCCTAAAACGCCGTCTGGGGGACGAAGAGGCAAATAGGCGCTATCTTATGGCGCTGGAGTACCAAAGAGTATCAACCCCGCTCGAAAGGGTGGAATTGGATTGCACGACGCTCGATGTTTGGTGCGTCGATGATGATGGAAACCCAATTGGGCGTCCCTACATTTGCGTAGCTATCGACTGCGCAACTGGCGTTATTCTTGGGATGCAACTCAGCTGGAGCCGTCCTGACACCGCGTTGGTTTCTCGAACTGTAAAGGAAATCTTGGAGCCCAAAACACCAGCATTTTTCATGATGCACGGTATCGAGAATGATTTTCAGACAATTGGCACTCCTCAGCTGTTGATTACAGACCAGGGCAGTGAAAACAGCGGTGACGTCTTCCATACGATCATCGATTGTTCGAGCCTGGAATGGCGCAAGATGATCCCAGGTCGACCGGATAAAAAACCGTTCATCGAACGTTTCTTCTTGGAGTTGAGCCGGTTTGTCACGCAATTTCCTGGTGCTTCGCAAACGTCTCTCATCGGCCCGAGAGATCGGACTGACAAGGCCCAAAAAGAGGCCTGCCTGACTTTGCAAGATATTGAAACACGCCTGCAAAAATGGCGCTACGATGTGTACTTACGCATGCCCAGGCGGCGCGTACAACACGTGCTCCGAACACGGGATTGTCCGATGCAATCTTGGAAGAGGGCTTCCCAAGAGTGTTTTGTACCAATGCCCCCAGATCCCTACGAACTCAGAGAGATGTTTATGGTTAAGGCCGCGACGAGAACTGTGCAACGGTACGGTATTTCCTACGGCGGAGTGACGTACCATAGCGCTGAACTTGCCAACTACTTGAAAATGGTCGGTGTGCCTGCGTCGGTCGAAATTCGCGTTGACCCGAATGATATTCGAGAAATTGCGGTTCTGGATCGCCTGAATAATGGGCATTTCTTCGTTCCTGCAAAGTATGAAGAGTGCCCGGCTCTATCCTTCGATGAGTTGGCGAGACTGCGAAAGAAAACTTTCACGGCGGAAGACGAAGAGCTTCAAGAAAAGGCGCTGATCTCTGCGATGGCTCTGCACCTTTATGAAGAAGAACCAAAGGCAAAGACAAAGACCGCAAAGTCCAGGGAGAAGGCCGCCAAAGAGGAGCGAAGACAGGAAATCTTCGCCCAATCCAAGAGAGTCATGGATAAGCACGGGCATTCAGAGCCCGCGTACAGGGCGGAAAAACCCAAGTTTGATTTGCCCAGCAAATTGCCAAGTTTTGTCTCCAAAGGAGGGTGTCCGTAATGACAGAGCGAGTGTTTGAAGTCCTCGACCGGACAATTGAACATCCAAGCTATGTGGTTGCAAAAGACCAATTGGTTGAAGCCGTCTCCATTTCTCGCAAGTTGAACGGCGCCGCTATTTTCTTGTCTGGGCCTACACGTTGCGGAAAGACGCAACTCTTGAATGACGTTCAAATTGAACTCGGGCAGTCACCCGATCTCAGCAGTGACCTGCTTGAGTATTCTGGTTTGGGCGGAGCGAGTGATTTTGTCATCGGAAGTATTCCGACCAAACCAAACAGTAAGACACTGCTTACAGCGATGCTGGAAGCCGTCGGCGTTAAAGCGGGACCAAATCAAAGCGCACATGATCTACAGGCCCGTTTGTGTTTCGCAGTGCGTGAAAAAGGTATTCGCACAATCGCGTTGGATGAATGTAGCCACTGCGCCGAACGAGGTGCTCATCTGTCAAAACGTGGCGCCACCGACCATTTCAAATGGCTAATCGATCAAACAGGGGTCACGTTGATCCTCGCCGGGTTGCCTAAGTTTCAGGTGCTCATTGATGAAAACGAGCAATTGAGGGATAGAACGCTGTCGACCATCGAGCTGTTTCCTTATGCTTGGTCGAATGGCGCCGATGCTACAAGCTTTGCCGCAGCGTTCTCTGAAGCTCTATGCAACATGCAAGCCGCCGGTGGCCAGTTTGACTTTGATTTTGAGGAACTGGTGGTCAGATTATACGGCGTAACGGGAGGTCGCGTTGGAATGCTCGTGCGCATCCTCCAAGTGGCTGCTCTCAAGATGAAGTCGAAGACGCTGACATCCAAGATTATCTCGGACAGCGCAATTCAGTTAACGCAACAGAGCCTAAACGCTGATTACTTTTTTGGGGAGGAAGCACCTCAGAAAATCGACCTTGTTCGATCCTACATTCAAGTCATGCAGGACGCTGGCTTGGATGTGACCCCAGAGTCACTCATTGACCTGGAGGCGTTAGAGGCCGCATGACATCGAAACGCTCCGACTTCCTGCGACCAGAAAATTCGGAAAGCTTGTTGGGCTATTTTAGGCGATTAGGGCGAGCAAAAGCACACTACTTTACGTCGGACTTCTTGACAGAACTTGGCAATCGATACGGGCGTCGATTGGTTGATGATATCGCAGCCATTGAAGAGGAGTTGGGAGTTCCACCCGGGACACTTGAACGTCTCGCACCTAGCTCGCCACCGAAAGATTCTAGTCGAGACTGGCAATACGAACGTCTTCACTCTGACCCAGTTTGCCCCCAATGCCTGGCGGAAAAGAAACCGTATCAAGCGCATTGGCGGCACTCCCTGGTAACTGCGTGTCATGAACATCGATTGAGGCTGGTTGATGTTTGTCCAAACTGTTCGGAGAGATTGACACCAAAGGTAGGTGGCTATCGTTTGTGCAGTTGTGGGTTTGCCCTTGATAAACTGCCGCAATACCAAGCTTCAGAACACGAATGCGATATTGCATCCGCAATCTCAGGCACCGGTTCATTGGTCCCCCATGCAAAAACCGGAACTACGCCCCCGAGCAACATTGGTAAGTTCATTCATTTTCTAGCCTCTGGGTTTCAAGCTAGCCGCACAGGCAAGTCCGGAAAAACGAAGATCCCGAAAACTGTTGAAGACGCGGTTCGACTAATGGCGCCGGTCGAACTCCTTTTGGCAAACTGGCCGCACGGTTTCGAAGACTACGTGAAAGAGCTGCTTAATGAAGGCGATCCCGCTGCGACTTCCGCTCCCGAGCGGCTTGGCAACTGGTATCAGCGCCTAATGCGGTTTCGAGAACCTGAATACGATGTGTTTAAGGACGCAGTGGCTCGTGTGATCGAGAAAGAATTCAGTGGCTTCCATCCGGGTCATTTGGCGTCTACTTCATCGAGAGAGTGGTTGCCCGCAACGGAAGCGGCGCGACAACTCGGAATTTCTGCACAGCGTCTCGTTGCGGCAGTCCAGAAAAAAGAGATCGCTGGTAAGATCAGTCAACGCGGATTTGGACATAATCAAACAGTCGTTCCCAGGTTCGAAGTTCTCAACATTGCAGCAGATCGTCGGCGTTTCTGGAGCGCGGCAGAAACATGTGACTATCTGGGAGTTGGACGTACACAATTCCAATTTCTCAAAGAACTTGGTGTGGTCGGCGAAGTCCCAGTTTCAGATCGGCCACCGCTCGTGGATGGCCGGTTCTACTCGAATTCTGTAGAGGATCTTGTCCTCAAGATAAGAGCATCGGCCACCGAAGTGACGGGAGAGGCAGTTTTGTTCAAAGAGCTTACGCTTAATCGAACAACCGACAAGACGGCGCTGAAGAAACTCATTCGTCTCATTTGTGAAGGTTCTGTCGCTGCTGCATTGGAAGATCAGGATGTCCGATTCGGTGATTTCAGGTTCCAGAAATCTGCTGTTGAAGAACTTCTCAGATCAGAACGGCACTCGTTGGACTGGACTGCAAATGATGTCGCGAAGTTAACGGGCTGGAAGGCCCAGGCTGTAACTCACTGGTGCAAGCTGGGCCTGCTCGGTTCTCGCACCGTTCCGCATGGACCAAGCGAGTCTTTCCTGGTCAAACCGCAGCAGCTTGCGATCTTTCAAAGCGAGTACATGCCCGTTGCGACACTGGCTAGGTCGAGAGGAACAACGTCCCGAAAGCTCCTGTCTGATTTTGAGAGCAAAGGGATTGAGACCCATGGTGCGCAAATTGAAGGTAAGACGACGCGAGGGCACTTAGTAAAACTAAGTGACCTGGCTTCGTTGCTGTCTGAGGCCGCCTAGTGGTCGACCGCGCTATCCGAAAAATGACTGAATGCGCTGCCAAATTACGGGTTCGTGGTTGCGTGGCGGCATACCAGGCCCTCTCTGGTCAAGTCGCGGCGCTAGAGACCTCGAAGTGGGTATTCACCACACGCAACAAGTGCTCATAATCGCCCTGGACGGCGTCCTCCAGAAAGGTCTGAATTCTGGCTTGCTCAGCTCCGGCACGTTCGGCTGCGGTCTGGCAGCGTGCCAGCACTTCAAATGCATTGGCGTTTGCTCTGGGCAGGTCGATGGTCGCTAGTTTTTTCATGTCAAATCCTTACTTAGAATACCGGGCAACCATTGCAGGTCGAAATTAATCTCAGGTATAAGAATTCCGGATTTTGCCCCCGATCCAGAGACTGTTCTAGATTTAACATAAGTCGCGATTATGGAGCGTTTTCGCTCTCGTCAGCCAACCACCGCTGCACGAGAAAAACGGCCAGTCGTGAGTACACTTTCAGTGGTTACCTTGAGCCCAAGGTACAAAATGTTTCACCGGACACTAAGGTCAGCTATGCGCAGAAAGCAGACTTTGCAAAGTCCGGTTGACCACATTGTCCACCAAAGGCGACAGTTCTGCTTCGCGACTGGGCTATACATAGCCCTCAAAGCGTATTGTTTGCGGGACTTCAGTTGCACCGTTTTCCTGAGCGAGTAGGGCGCGTGCTGACGAAAAGGTAGCAAGCGCAAAAAGAACAAGAAGGGCCTTTATCATCGTAGCGCCTCGGATCCGGGTTTTGAACTTGGGCCGGGGTTCACAAATGATCGCCCCGGCCAGCGTCAGGGCAAACGAGGTAGTTCTTGCCCTGAAACATCGTACTTTCGCCTAATTTAGAAGATCACCGACGATGCCGACGGCATCGACCACGGTAGACAGGTCATTCGTAACTTCGAGGACTTCGCCATCGACCAGAATGTAGCGGTTTCCTTTGCCCGGCTCCCCAAGCTTCCATTTGGAAAGGTCCCCAATATCCTCGAACTCCAGGTCAGATGGGAGCTTGGCACCGCGCGTGTAGCGCTTGATCTGTCCAGGTGGTACAGCTTCTGGGCCTTTGCCGGGTTTGTCTTCTATCTGAATGCTGACATCACCGTTCTTGCCCCCCTTGTTCGGCTTTTTACCCTTGTTGTCTTTGGCATGGGCATCGCTGCCTCCAAGGATGAAAAACACAACTGCTAAGGCTGCAAGAATTCCGTATGCAATCTTCATAGATTGTTCCTTTGCTTCCCAACTTCATTCGACCGGCGTTGAAAATTCCGGCACGCGCTTGATCTCTCTTAGTTGCCCTTTGGCACACCCCTTAGTGACTGCCTTCACCCCGCATTAGAAAACGATCCGGGTTCTTAGACCGAACAGGGTAATCCGGTCCTGATCGGGATTTAGAAGCGGGTGGGAAATGAATTGTACCGATGGCGTGATCTGCAGTCCGGGTGAGATTGAAAAGCGGTAGAAAGCTTCAAGCGTGAACTGATCGCCATCTATGCCTCTTGCTTCGGCCCAGTTTAGGCCCAGACCGGCCAAATCGGTGTTGCGACCATAGTAACCGAGACCGGCAGAAATCGACCGTTCATAAAGCGCTGCGGTTCCCTTCGAGGCCCCTGCACGGAAGAACGGCATCCATTTATTGTCAACAAACCATGCGGCGGAAAACGCTGCGCCGTAATCTTCTGCTCGACTGCCATCGTCAGCCGCATCCGCATGCCAGAGGGTCAGATGGATATTGTCGAAGTAGATGCGATCAAAGCCGGACGTGTACCCAAGTTCGAGCGACTTGAAGAGATTGCCGTCGCTAAACACATCAAAGTTTGGATCGGACGGGTCGGCGTTTGCGTCTGATACGCTGGCAACGGCGTAGAGGTTCTCGCTCAGCTTTACCCCACCGGCAATACCAAGGCCTTGGTTGGGCGTGTTGATTGTCGGGTTGGTATTGAAAGACAGGTTTTGAAAACCACTGTAGGGGCTTACCAACCCGTAGATATCCACAAAGTCCGTTACATCAATCTGGCCGACTTGCAGCGCCCACGACCCATTCTCAGCCCTTTGGGTCCAGAACAAATTGGTCAGAAGCAAACCGTTGTCATTGAAGGCTGTTCCCGTGATTGAAAGGGCTCCGCCATCCAGCCCGAGAAATTGCGGAGCAACGTCAGTATAACTGTGCCTGTCTTCGATCTTGAATGTCAGAGACCCCCGTTCAGTTGCCTGCCAACTGCCGTAGAACCGCGCAATTCCGCTGGCTGCTTCGCCGGTTCCCAGATCAGCATCCGTGGTTTGGCCCAATGCCAGGTAGTCAATGTTGAACCGAAAACCACCCTCAGCCAGTCGGTCTTTCCACTGAAACCAACCCGGTGCGATGTTGCGTGGAAAATCGGAACGATATTGCGGATCGGTGAGCCCGTCTCCGGGCGCAAGATCGGCTTCGACTGAAGATGGCCCGGATAGTCCCTGAGCCGACGCTGCGCCAGCAAATGCAATGCTCAATGCGGCAACCAGAAGTCTTATCATTTTGACGCCTGTGCCCCACCGGTCTTGCGATTTCCTGCCGCGCGGATGCGATCAGCAGCACGCTGCTTCCATTCCAACCTGTCTGCCTCGGTTTCCAGAGTTTCGACACGTTCCGCCTCTAGCTGGAAAGTCGCATTCATAGGCATGAGGCCATCCACAACCATCATATTATGAACGGAAGGATCGATAGTCAGCGTGCCTGTCAGCCGAACGGGTTCGTGGAAATAGCTAGGCGCCCAGTCCCCGTTCAACCGCACACGGATCATCTGGTTAGGCGGAGGTGGAGGCATGTGGCTGCACATCCCTCTTTCTGGCACCAAATACGCCACAGGCCGGCCGTCCGGATCGCTTGGAGCAGGAATGGCAAAGCCCGCGAGTGTGATTGTTCTGCCGTCGAATTGCGGGTTTCCGCTCGTTCCAGCCTTTCTTCGACGTTCAGTCACAACCTCGCGCTGATCGAGTAACCAGTCGACGTCAATTCCGTCTGACACCAAGGCGTCTTCGGTCTCTGCTAAAAGCAATTGCCATTTCTGCCGTTCTTCGGCGCTGCCAACCTCCTGCTGCAACCTGCCGCGTATACGCACAACGAAAAGAACATCGTCGAACTGTTCGGGGCTGAGTTCACGATAGGGGTCATCAAAGACCTGCGCAGACGGATCTGGCAGATCTGCCCAGTCCAACGCGGTTCCAGGCGTCGCCGCAGCATCATAACCGCACAAAACCAACCCTGCGAATACTGCGGAGCAAAACCAATTTCGCATGAATGCTCTCCGGCTGCTTTATCTGGTCAATCCAGTGTGTTTTTGTAGATCACACCGTCCTTCATGATCAGGCGGATTGTTTCCGGGCTGTCCGGCCTCGGGTCCGCACCGAACCACTGATCGCCTGTTCCAACGACAGAGAAGTCTTCGAGGGGGTTGCCGTCTATCAGCAGGATGTCGGCATAGGCGCCTTCTTCGATCACACCCAGTTTGCCATCCGGATAGGGGTTCATGAAATCACCGCTAAGTGCCGCGATCTCGCCACCTACCGAAGTTAGGGTTACCATCGACGCATAGGGGCCGAAGAAATGGTTATTCAGATGTTTCTCGTAGGCGATCTGGATGTTGCACGCTTCGACCGAGCCGACGCAATCGGTTTGGAAACCGCGCGGCGCCGGGCATTCCTTCATACTTGGAATGTAGGCTTCGAAGGTCGCCGAGGCCGATTTGGCCTTCCTCAAACTGTTGGGGTTGTTTTTCACGGAAGGAACATCAAGTAGGCCTGGATCAAATGCTGTGATGTTCGTCGTGATGTACGCTCCTTTTTCTTTCATCAAAGCAGAAATCTCGCAGTCAAAGTGAAATCCGTGTTCAATGGTTCTGACCCCTGCATTCAGGGCATTGATGATCGCTTCTTTGCGGTAGGAATGTGCCATGACATAGGTGCCGTACTCGTTGGCAACCTGAACAGCGGCCTCGATCTCTTCTTTCGAACCGGCGAGCAACTGCCATGGATCGAATGCCGAAATCACCCCACCTGATTGCATGAACTTCAATTGCGTGGCACCCATGCGCAGGTTGTTGCGGCCATACATGTAAATTTCGTCAACACCGTTGACCTGTTGGGCCATATTCAGAGTCCCAAAGTTGGTCACCCCACCCGGCGGAGATGTGAAGGATGCGAAATCGGCGTGACCACCACGTGTTCCGAGAAATGCCCCGGAAGGATAAAAGCGGGGGCCGACGATCTGGCCGGCGTCAATTGCGCGCCGCAGCCCGCCCCCAGCGCCCCCGGCATCGCGAACGGTCGTGAAGCCCTGCATCAGGTACATTTCGGCCATCCGGGTCCCGTGGATGGCGAAATCCTCCCAGGTCGAGTTGGTTTCCATCTCGGCAATCGATGGCCCCATGAGCATCAGGTGCGCGTGATTCTCTATAAAGCCCGGTGTCAGAGTGCGCCCACCGCCGTCGATAACCGTCGCGCTCGGCGCATCAATGGCATCGGTTGAGACGGACTTGATCAGATTGCCCTCGACCAGAACACTGGCATTTTCAATGCGTTGCTCATTCACACCGTCGAAGACATGCACGTTGGTAAACAGCGTTTGGGGTTCTTCTTGATCCTGAGCCTGCGCGGTCGCCGAAAAAGAAAGAACTGCCGCGACAATTGCCGTCGAGCAAAGAGACATTCGTAAGCCGGACATAAGTACTCCCTTCATATTCATGTTTTGCCAACTATAGTCTGGAATTCATTGGCTCGGTTGCCCCTTTTGAATTAAGATGTACGAATGTGACTGCAAAAATGGCCACTTCTTAAAGCTAATCCAACAAGGGTTATGAGCTTGCCTTTCAACTCCACCTCCCGAGAGCATAGCGAGGGCTTTGTTCGCCTCTCTTTAGCCGCTCCCTTTCTGCAATATCTCACCGAACGTAAGATCAATCCGCAACCAGCATTGGATCAGGTCGGCTTGAAAGCTGAACTGATGACTAACCCATCCGTGTTCGTTCACTCCGAGTTGGTTTACGGCTTGGTAAATGCTTTCTCAGAAGTATCAGGGGATCGATACCTAGGACTGAATGTAGGGGAAGCGTTTGACCTGCAAGAGTGGCCGCCCTTCGCTCAAGCCTTGCAATCTACAAAAACGCTGTTCGAGTTTTTTACCCGCTTTGTTGAGCTCGTGCCGCAGGAGTCCAATTCTGTGCGGCACAGCCTTGTCATTGAAGCAGACAAAGCGACTTATCGTATCGAGAGGCAACAGGAACCAACCGTCCCACCCATTCAGGTGACCGGTTTTGGTGCCGCAATCTATGTACGCCTATTGCAGACCGTCGTCGGAGAGTCCTGGGACTCTTCCCGTGTGCGATGGGAAAGCAGATACATCAATGGGCTGCCTATCGACTACAAAGGGATCGAGGTTGGCCTTGGAACCGATCCCGGAATGCAAATTAGTTTTCCTGTGGAATGGTTGTTTTTGCACCATGTCTCTGACGGCTCTGCCAAGCCGATGGCCTCACCGCGACAAGATGAAGAAGTAACTGTGGTGGCTGCTTTGCGCTCTGTGTTGCGCGGCAAACTGGATGAACCCGATTTGGGGCCGGAGATGGTGGCCGAGTTGCTGGGAATACAGCCGGAACGGTTCCTGAAAGCGCTTCATCAACAAGGCACAACGTTACCGCGCGAAATCAAACGGCTGCGTATCGATGTCGCCAAGGAGCACCTCAAACAAAACCAGATGACAATTGCAGAGATCGGACTGATGCTCGGCTATTCTGACAAGTCCCATTTCACTCGCTTTTTCCGAGGTCAGACCGGAATGACACCGACCAAGTTCCGAAGCAAGTAAATGTGGTCGAGCCAAATGAACGCTTCGAAGATTAGGTCCTCGTGGGATCAGTTCGGAGAAGTTGTAGTGCGACGTTGAACAGGTTAGTCGACGACATGAATGGTTGGTTGCCACCGCCGATACAACCTCTGCAACTGGCCGTTTCGTTGTGTATTTCGGAGTTAGCAAAGCTTGGTTGCGAAGGTCCGCTTCGGGCTGACTGCGGCCTATCGCAAAATTTCAAAAAACCGGCGACACTTACCCTTCCTAGACCTGCTTTGGGGCGAGTTCTCCCCACTCATCAGCGCTCATGCTTTTCCGCGCTAACCCATCCTCTGAGGCGAACTGCGCTGCTTTGAGGAGGAGAAAGGCCACGGTGATGGCGTCTAGCTCGCAGCGGTTCTCGAATTCTTCGGTCGTCTCATTGGGCCCTTTTTCTGACATTCCCATTCCCCTCTGTATCTGACGCTTTCGGGCAATTGGCTAACTTTGCATAATACTTCATCGCCCTCAGAAAGCCAGTTCTCGGGCGTGCGAGCGCTTCTTCAGGAGAGGCTCTAATTCTGCAAACAAGCTCGTCTTCCAGCGCGAGTAGTTTGCGATGGTGCAGAAGGACAGGAGACCGGCTCCGGTACTCTTCATTGCTCGTTTTGCTGGGTGTCATCTGGCGACACATCGTGCTCATTGTCAGACGTTGCTTCAATCTCCTGTACAGCCAACTCGGCAATTTTTTGAACCAGATACCAAACGCTGCTGCGGCGTGTGTGCCCCTTAATCCAGCCGGTCACATCCTGAGCCGGGATGTCGAGATATGGGGCTTCATCTTCGAATACTCGGACCTTGTAGTCAGAAATATCTGCAAGCCCGGACATGTTTCCTGCATGGGCTTCCGCGATTGGAGTATGGTTTACATAAACAACAACTCTAAGCATTTTCGTCCTTCCTATTTTGTGGTGTTTGCACGCTTGGCCCTCGTGGGCCTGCCTTAGTTCCACGAGTGGTTTTTGGTTTTCTGATGCAGAAGGCCCCGCACCAGCCGTCTCAAAATCCGAACTGATCTGTGCCGCCCATAGGTGTCTACCAGAGCTTCGACATCGCCCAGATCCAGCCGAAAGAACTCAGGCCTCAATCCAAACTCAGCAGCGAATTCACTCACCAGGCTTTGAATGATCGCAGGCAGTTGCTCCGGTGTTGGAGGCGGGATTTCATAGATTGTGCAACGGCTGAGAAGAGGGGCGGGTACGCCAGTCAGATCGTTTGCTGTCAGAATCCAACTCACATGCGAGGCATCCAAGTCAGCCGCCAGATATTTCTCTCGATATCTCCTGGCTTCAGAGGGCTCGAGCAACGCAAGAAGTTCGCCGGTGATATCTCCGTTGCGGCTCGCGTGCGTCTTGTCGATTTCGTCGAGGATGATCATTGGGTTAAGGACGCGTGCCGTTGCCACGGCCTCCGTCACGATCCCTGCATGCGCGCTACTCCAACCTACCGAAAGACCAAACAAATGGTTCTCCGATTTGCCGCCGACGTTTGCGCTTTGCACATAAAGGCCGAGAGCTTTACAGGCTGTCTTTGCAAAAGCTGTTTTGCCAATGCCGGGCTCGCCAACCAGTAGGGTGGGTTGGATATGAAGGATGTCAGATCCGATGCTCCATCGGCACTCGATATGGTGGACCATCCCCTCGATGACGAAGTTGCAATGAGGGAACCTTTGTGAAACTGCACGAAGCTCGTTCAGCTCATCAAGTGAGCCCAGTCGGGCGAACTGATTGCTCCAGGTTGTGAGTTGCTTGATATGTTCCGGCATCTCGTTTCGGAGGGTGCGTGGCAGGTACTCAAAGTCCACCTTGTCCAGAAGATATCGGGCAGCAGTGGCTTTCTCACTCTCTGCGCGAGAGGCTTCCATATTCATGTCGGCAGCATGACGTTCGGAGATGAGGCACATGACCTCTTTCCAGCGCTTCAGACTCGTCATCTGTTCCACCATGTCCTGGGCGAAGACGGTGAGAGCAGGATCGATTTCCCTCAAACGGTTAATTTCAGTCTGCCGCCAGTTGTCAGGATCATCGCTAAATCTTGCGGTTTCTTCAGATCGTTTATTGATCACCTTGAGGAGGTCTTCAGAACTGGCCCTTTCCAAAATCCTTTGCTTCACGATTTCCCAGGAGGCAAAGGAGTTGGCTGCGCTCAAAACAGGGCGGAGGATGTCTGCCTCGTCATGGCAAAAGCCAGCCAGCGCAAAAATCTCATCTTCTTCCCAGGTTGTTCCACTCATCGGGTTACCACCCTTTCGCCACGCAGGCGGGACATCGGTGACCCGATGCGCCCCAGGCAATTTGTCCGATATAGCCGCAGCTACGACATTGAAGCGCATCTCGCTTGGCACGAGTATTCAAACGCACCGTGGGAAAGGTCTCCATCCGCTCAGTGGCCGCCTCGTGCGCGTGCCAACAGCACAGGTTGACATGCCAGGCAGCGATGACCTGAGCTGTGGATGCGTTACCGCACCGCTCACAGGACATCTCTGCTTCCTGCATAGCTTGCTGCAACCGCAGTTGAATGAAAGTGTCTTCCTGCGCCCCATCCATATAGATTCGAAGCGAGCCGAATTTCTGCTTGATCAGGCCGACCGAGGGATAGCTTTCTTCACGCCGGTCGCAGTGCTTCTTGATCGCTTCAAAGCACTCGGCGACAATACGAACCCAGCCCAGGTTGATTTTTCCGAGGTGCTTCTCAACGGAGCCGCGGATGTCGTCGTAGTCGAAGATGTCACTCATTCGCCGGATCCCCGGTTCTAGGGGGCTGGGATTCTTGAACTGAAGCGATTTCCTCCAGCACAGCAACAAGACGATGCAGGCCTTTTTCTGTCTCTGCCGCCACCGTCGATTTGAGAGCAGAGAAGTGTTCGTCCGGTAAGTCGAACAGGCATTCAGAGACGTTTTTATGACTGATACTGTCAGGATCGAATTCGTGAAAAGGGAATACCAATCGCAGAATGGCGTCTGGAGGAAGACGGCGTCGGTCTTCTTTCCCATAGTCTGAGTACATGCGACCTGTAGCGCCATGGAACAGAAGCGTTTCTTTCAGCTCACCAGTCTCGATGCGCGTTTTGACTTCCGATAGAAGCTCGTCGTTGGCGTAGAGCTTCAGGCGTCTTTTCAGGTCTTCATTTGTATTGGGGTCCTGTGACATGGAATGCCTCCAAAGGATGGTAGGAGGCGCCGGAATCGAACCGGCTCGTGCACTCTGATCTGGAGCTATTACAGGGGTATAAGCCCCGCCCGCATGCCAATGCTGCCTCCCACGAGTTTCGCGTGGGGTATCGACTTAAGCCGGTATTCGTTGGCAGTGGATGCGTGTGTTGGTCATGGGGCGAAGCTGCATCTGCTCGGGGCATCGTGTCAACATGAAGCGTGCAAAACGTCGTGATTCACCGCGTAGTTCCGGGAACTTTCTATCATGGGCTGTGAGAAACGCTGCCTCCCGACCGTATCAGGCGCGTATATTTTCCCACTCAAGGGGAGATTCGCGAGGTGATTCTGGTTTCTCAAAAAGCGCCCGGAAGTCCGGAGTCTTAGTCGGCGCGAACTGGTTTGCAGGTTCCGTGTTTTCTCTGAGACAGCGGGAGACCAGCTCTTAAGTCACTCCACATGAGGCGATGAGTTTCGTGAGCGGCGTGGAACCCGCCCAGATCTCACCAGCCTTTTTTCACGCAACTGGGGCACCTCCGCCTGTCATCTGAACGGTCGATATGTCCAACATAGCCACAGACCGAACAGACGAGGTGCTCGGGGGCGTCTGTTCGGCGGAAATAGCGGCGTTTGTGCTTATCGAACCGCTTGGCCGCTTCTTCATGCGCGCACCAACAGCATAAGGTCATGATCCAGCTATCTAAATCATGCGGGCGTGCCGCGTTCCCGCATCGCTCGCAACTCTGGTTCGCCCTATCGATAGTAGCTGCGACCCAGCCGCGGATGCGTTCATCCTCGGATGCCTTGCTAAAGTAAATCCGGAGTTCGCCAAACTTCTCCTTGATCTGGAGTACCTTTGGATACTCGACCTCAATCTCGTCACTGCGTGCTTTGATGTGCTCAAAAAGCTCAGTCACGATCCCTGACCAACCGAGTGGAGTTTCGCCCAATTCGCGTTCTACGCTTGATCTAATGTTGTCGTAGTCGACCACATTGATGGTGGCTTCAGCTTCAGACATTACGCGCCCTCCTGGAATTCCGCCGGTGGGGGTCAGGTCCGATGGGGTTCCGTCAGTACTTCGGTGGACAAAATGGTCTTTGCTTGTCGCATCAACTGCAAGTTGTAGTATCTATTACTACAGGAAAGTCGCGTTTCTTTGTGCCGGATTTGCAACTGCTTCGCGTCACCCATGACCACAGGAACTAACGGCCCGGCGGTGAGGTTTTTTCCTAGAGCGCGTGCTTATCCTGCCTTTGCTTTTCCAACCGTTCTATCTCGGCTTTCAACAACGTGATCCTCTGCGATGTCTGATGTTCCGCGATCAGATCGAGGAACATCTTGGTTTTACCGCCATGTTTCATGCCATAACGCTCATAGACTAACGCATTAAACGCATCCAGTTTCGCCTTAGGGATCCTAAACTGGATGTGCTCAAACTGTTCGGTCTCTGTTTTTGTCATCGAATCCACCATTGTTGTCTGATGATAGCAGACCGAAGCTAGTGGTGTTGGCAAAGCTTCAGCCAGGACATTGGCACTCAGAAAAACTCCAGGACGCGCCGTCCATTGCGAGCCTCGCTAACTCTCACCACACAGAACGAACCCGCCATTCAATTGGGGACCTTGAATGGCGGGATCCGGTCTTTCGGTGACGGTTCTGAGTGGACTTCAACCGTGTTGTGAAGTGTCACACCAACGCGGCTGCATGAACTGCGGGATCGCCTTTGTCCTGCCACTCAGTTTCTCGACTGACCCTTCCGTCAACTCCAGCGCCATCGCCGTATTGCCGGGGAAGGTTTTCGGATGGCCGCTTCCAGCCCAAAGCATGCGTAATTGGGCTGACCCATATCTGAGGTCGAGCTCCCGATAGGATCACAGGAGATCTGTGAACAAGGGAGAATGACGATGGAGTACTTTGCAGGCTTGGATGTATCGCTGCGGTCTTGCGCAGTTTGTGTTGTGGATGGCAAAGGTGCTGTTCTGTTTGAGCGAGACCTTCCTTGTGAGATCGAAGAGATTGGAGGGTATCTGACCGCGCTTCCCTTCCCGATTGAGCGCATTGGCTTTGAATCTGGGACTTTGAGCCAGCATCTTTTCTACGGCCTGACCGCGGCAGGGTTCGATGTTGTCTGCATGGAGGCGCGTCAGGTGAGTGCCGCGCTGTCCGCGATGCGCAACAAGACAGATCGCAACGATGCACGTGGTATTGCCCAGATTTTGCGGACGGGTTGGTTCAGCCCCGTTCACATGAAGAGCCGAGAGGCTCATGGTGTTCGAGCTCTTTTGAGAACGCGGAAGGCGTTACTTAGCAAGACCATTGATTTGGCCAACGAAGTACGCGGTCTACTGAAGATATTCGGCATACGGCTGCCAAAGACGGTGAAGCATGGCAGCTTTGACGGCGTTGTCCGGCCGATGATCGAGATGGACGAGGTTCTGGCCCATGCCATGCTGCCGCTGCTCGATGCACGGTTGGTTCTATATCAGCACTTTCTGGAACTGGATCGCCGGGTCAAGCGCGCAGCAAGCCAGGACGAGGTTTGCATGCGCATGATGACAGTCCCTGGTGTTGGACCAATCGCAGCCCTGACGTTCAAGGCCGCTGTCGATGACCCTGCGCGCTTCAAACGATCCCGAACAGTGGCCGCCCACTTTGGGCTGACACCCCGACGGTTCCAATCCGGTGAGCATGACAACCCCGGACGTATATCCAAAGCCGGGGATCGAGATGTCCGTGCAACCCTCTATGCTGCTGCCAATGCCTTGCTCATGCGAACCATGGCCGGATCGCAGATCAAGTCATGGGGTATGCGCCTGATGCGCACTAAAGGGCGTCGACGCGCCGTTGTGGCTGTTGCTCGCAAATTGGCTGTCATGCTTCACCGAATGTGGGCGGATGGAACCGAGTTCCGTTCGGAAAAGATGGAGGGCATGGCATGATCTAAACGCCCTACATCAATCTGAACGGGGTCGTCCTCACCGGACGAGGTTCGTGGATGAAGCCGAAAATGTCTGCTGCGCCAACAAAAGCGCGTCTCAAAGCGAGGCTCTCCACAACCAATCCGACACATGCGTGCAGCGATGCCCCGCGCGGCGTCAATCAGACTGCGAAGAGAAGCGTGACCCGGATGAGCGAAAATGATCCCAAACAACGAAGAAATACGAGCTTGACCCAAACGCCCAATTAGAGAAGCGGACATCGAAATTGCTCAAACTAACGGTCTCTCACCAGTGAACAGCCTGGTCCAATATAGATCACCGAATTCCACATCTCTTCTGTAACTTTGTAGTTGCCGGTTCCTCTTTCTTGGTCGTCTGTTGGGCTGAGTCCTGCTGAGGCGGATCTGGCTCACCCAAATGCCTTCTTCCATACAGTACTTCTGCCCGGCGCAGCGACATTCCTGCTCCTCTTTGACCAGTACGTCGTTCCGGATTCACGTGTATTCTAGGCCGTTGAGACAATAACCTCTGCTTCGATTTCAATTGGGAAGTTGATTGGTAGACCTGCCACCCCGACCGCCGTACGTGAATGGCGGCCAATCTCTTCTCCAAAGACGTCAATGATCAAATCCGTGAAACCGTTGAGAACCGCAGGCGTATCGCTAAAGCCAGATTTGCAATTGATCATCCCATGGACTCGGCACCACCCCGTTATTCGGTTTAGACTGCCAAGTTCGCGCTTTAGACTGCCGAGAATAGAAAGCCCGACTTTGCGTGCTGAGGCGTAGCCCTCTTCAACAGACACGTTTTCCCCGACTGCTCCAAATGGCCCGGCCGGAGTACCGTCTATTTCTTGTGGTCCATGACCAGATACGAACGCTCGGTCGCCCCGAACATTAATCCACGGAAATGGCAACACCATACCAACAGGCAATTTCAGCGGCGCAGGTAAAATGATGTTGTGGTGTATCAATCGCTGTTCGGCGTCGATCATGGTACTCTCCCTCGCAGACATGCAAGGACCTTACCATAAACCATGCCCAAAGTTGGCCTCGACCACCAAACTTTGCAATGTCCGCTTCGTCCGCCAAGCGGCCGTTCAAAATCAGTGAAAAGATGTCTGCTTTTGTGGGTCAGTGATCTCGACCACAAAGGTCATGGTCTGCAAGCGAAGCCAGGACGTAACAGTCTTCTGCCACACCCCGTCCGTCACATCCCTGTGCGATGCGCTTCAATTCATATTCGAGAGCTTTGAGGCGTTTGATCTTTGCGCGTACTTCGGACAACTGACCTTCTGCGATTTCGGTGGCCGCTTCGCACGACCGATCCGGATGGTTCTGTAACTCAATCAAAGAAGAAATTGCTTCGATGGAGAAGCCGAGATCACGCGCGTGCCGTATAAAGCTCAGGCGCTCCAAACCCTCATTTGTGTAGCGCCGCTGGTTGCCTGCCGTCCGTTCCGGTGCGGCCAGTAGACCCATTTCTTCGTAATAGCGGATGGTGGGCACTTTGACCTTCGTCCGCTTCGAAAGCTCGCCAATCGAGAACATGTGAAAACCCTCTTGAACCTCTAGTCACTAGAGACACTACATTGGATCTGACGCGATTCTGAAGAGGTTTTGAGATGGCAGGGTGCTGCGGCAACGAGGTGAAATTCGACGGAATGTCGAACGAATACAAACGTCGGCTTTGGATCGTCATCGCGTTGAATGCGACGATGTTCGTGGTCGAGATGACCGCGGGACACTACGCGAAGTCTCAGGCACTTCAGGCCGACGCGCTCGACTTCCTTGGTGACGCACTGACCTACGGCATTTCCCTCGCTGTGATCGGCGCGTCTATCCGCGCTCGAACGAATGCCGCCTTGGCAAAGGGGATCAGCCTCTTTTTTATGGGTGCGTGGGTGTTTGGGTCTACCGTCTACCGTGTTTTTTACGTGGGCGTTCCAGAGGCCGAAATTATGGGCATCATCGGCGCGTTGGCTCTCGCAACAAACCTTGCGAGCGTATTCTTGCTTGTTAGCTACAAGGATGGAGACGCCAACGTGCGATCAGTCTGGCTATGCTCGCGGAACGACGCCATCGGTAACGTAGCTGTGATGATTGCCGCGTTAGGCGTCTGGGGCACGGCAACAGGTTGGCCTGACCTAATAGTTGCTGCGATCATGGCAAGCCTCTTCTTGTCATCTTCGTACCAGATCATTCGTCAGGCTCTTGAGGAACGGCACGAGGAAGCAGCGCATGAGCATAGAACAGCTCGGACAAGCTAACATTCGCTGCGGAGGGCAAACTACACAGGTATGGGCTCCACGCGGTCATTCGCAATATCGCGATGCATGTCCGCTTTCCGGACATTCGCCGCGACTGAGCGAACGACGACACCGAGCCTAAACCGGACCTGGTTAAATTGCGTCCCAGATTTGATGAAACCAGTGGAAGACCATCATGGTCAGCTATTGAGAGCAACTTTTCTTTGGTGCAGTAGGCGTCACCAATCTACCAAAGCCTCATGTAAATCGTACCGATAGCTCGGTGTCCATCACGCCACCAAAACCAGCTGACCATTCTTCACCCGGAGACACTGGCCATGCGTCTGTCAAAGTACCGGTTGTAACCAGCTCGCCTCCCTGAAGCTGGTCGGCTTCGGAGAGCAGAGACACAAGATGAGCCAAGACTTCAATTGGGCCGCCGAGCGCGTTTTCACCCTTGCCGGACTCGATAGCCTCGGTGCCCTTGAACAATGCTAGTGGCACTTCGGCCAAGCCGGTTAAGACATCATGCGTCGCCTCGATTTTGTCGCCAAGAACAAGGCAGCCGTGCAATCCTTGTGCTGCGATTGAGTCTTCGACCGAGAATTTCCAGTTGGGATAAATCGATTGAACAATTTCAAATCCCGGGGCAACCCAATCCACGCAACCTGCCAACTGCTCATTGTTCATTTCAGCCGTCGGCGCATCGCCGAGGCCAAGTACGATTTCTGGCTCGATTCTCGGTTCTGAATACCTTGCCAAGTTTACCGGCTGATCAGTCGAAAACAGCCCATCTGAGTGAACCTCTCCCCAAATGGGTTGATCTACACCATAAACAGGCCAAATCGCGCGGTTCGTGAAGCCGACTTTTCTACCAACTCTCTTTTTGCCCTGAAGCTTTCGGACGCGTCTTGCAATCGAATAAGCGTCATCCAGCGTCAGCTGTTCTGCCTCTGAAGACAGTTTAGATATCTGCTGGGCAGAGGTCAGGGCATCAGCGATTTTCTGAGCGTTTGCTTCAACATCTCTTGTCATATTCGCATTATACGGACCAAGGGCTGGATTACGATGCAATCCAGATTTTGAAGGTCTATAATCGAAAACTCAAAGGTTAGCACTGAAAGTGTCGATACCTTCTGCATCAAATGGGCAAGTCCAAGGCGTTCTGGCGACAAAAAACTCCACCCGTTGCTGCACCCTAAAAATTATGCACCCCAACTGGTACTAACAGTTCAATTGCAACTTAGAGCGACGAGATGGAATTGATCACTGCTTCTCTGCTCTGAACAGCGCCGGTTTGTAGATACTCCATAGCTTTGAGAGCAGCTTCATGGGCTTGGAAAGATGACCCGCCAACGCAATCTTCTACAACGCGGCAGAAGTAGTCTGATTGGTGGCCATCGACGAATGTGTAGTGCACACAAACATCTGTCAGCCCGCCGCACAACAAAAGTGTGTCCACCTTTAAACCGCGCAGCAGGATTTCGAAATCGGTTCCAAAAAACGCAGAATACCGTCGCTTCGAGACGATGTAGTCACCTTTGCGATATCCCATCTCATCTTTTGCAACTTCCGTACGTGGATCACCTTCGAGACAGTGTATGTCTTCGTCACCATCCAGTTCCCTGCCGAAGTCGATCTGATCGGGACGATGGACTTCCTGAACGAAGATGACGGGCACATTGTTGTCATGCGCAGCGTCAACCAAATCGCGCGCAGCGATCATGCGCTCTTTGTAGCCCGGCATGTTATCGATGGAGCGTACTTCGCTGTCATCAATAAACGTGCTCTTTTGAATGTCGATTACGATCAGGGCAGGTCTACCTTCGATCAGTTTCCTGGCTTGTTTGGTTTTAGTTGTCATGTTCGACCTCTAATTTGCCAGGTCGTCCTGAAAAAACGCCCTTGCTTGGCCGGGCCGTCCCAGCGGGCAGATCAATTTTGACTAAATGTGCAACTAAGTATGGTCAAGGCTGTGCTGCGTTGTTTTGGAATGAAAACTGTATACTCGCGCCCAGGGCAACATTGCCCGCAAATTGCCGTTAGGGTTTAAGTGTAGAGATGGTCTGTACCCAGCCCAGAATGGGCAGCTAAATACGGAATATAGCAATTCAGAAAAATTGTGACTTCCAACCAGCGGCTACTCAATTGCAGTGCGAAATGTTGAGGTAAGCCGTTTGTTCAAACCGTAATGAGGTTCGGCTGAAGAACCGTAGTGCAATTCCGCCAAGGCAGCGATGTCATTGAAAATCACTACGGAGCCGCCTTCTTCATTCGCGTAAACTAGTAGTTTTTGGCAAAAGGCATCCAAACCAATTGCCGGAAAGCCCGCCATAGCTACGCCACCGGGTGCTGGTCCGCCGAACAGTAAAAGTACCGCCTCCGGCAGGTCCACCCCCAGTTGGGACGCTTCGGTCGCAAAATCGATTTCCCCAAACCACACAGTATCGTCCTGCCCCATCACAGCTGTCCTGAGACGTTCTACTGCCTCTGGTACGCTGAGCAGAGTTTGCAGTTCGATGACCCCATAGTCGGCAAACAATCCGCTGGTTGGCGCTGGTGTTGCATCCAAGTCGTTTAGAACTTCGAGCATCTTGCTCTCAAATGCATTTAACGCTTGGGTGTCATTCAGACCATGCCGCACTTTGAGAAATTGAGAGTCTGTGTAAGCGATCTGTGGGTTACCATCCTGATCGAAGGAAAGTACGCGAAAAGGAAGGTCCAGACCTGCTCGCACGGTCTCTTCCAGAATTGGCGTGTTTATCTCAGGATCAGAAAAAATGAGTACACGAGACGCTGGCATTTCTACGCCTTCGGCTTTGGCCAGTCGCGCGTGATCTATCGATGCGATTGGAGTATCTCCCGCTTTGGCAACGACAGTCTCAACCGCTAAGAAGTTTTCGTCCACCGCAGTCTGGATGGTTGACGATTGTGCCAGAGCGGATGTCGACACAGATGAAGTCGCAACCATCGAGAGAACGAAGAAAAACCTCAGCATTTTACCACTTCCTGTTTCATCGTACTTTTTTCAGCGAAACCGCCGCCAGAGCTGCAAAAGCTATCTCGGCCGCAAGATAAAATAGAAGTATCCCGTTCGGAACTCCATCGATAAGAATGCTTAGTATGCGTCCAACGGCCAGTCCCGACATAAACAAAAATAGAACCCACAGCGCGGGGCGTTGTAATTCTGGTTTCGAAGCGGCCGCCAACCAGAACAATGCGTTTGCCAGGTAAAGACCCATAATCGCTCGGAACACGTGGGTTTGGTTCGTCCCTTCCACCGGAAATCCCAGCAAAACTGGGATCGAACTGCCGGGCATCAGACCGTATGACAACGCAATTGGCACGAGGCCAACGGCAGCAAGCAGAAGGACCAATCTAGCACTCATGGAGGACTCCTTCTCGTAGAGGTTTCGCTTTTTTGCGAAATTCCTAGTCGGTTTTTTGGGGCATCCGATGATCCGAGCCGGATGCCCAAACAGCACTCAGAAAGGCATATTTTATGCCTCATTAACCTTCTGAGCGATGACACCTTCGGTTGATGTCTATTCTTCAGCTTAACCTTGGTCGGAAACCAGCTTCCCACTCGGAAGAATTCCTCTAAGGTTTCAAGATGTGCCTTTACCAGACTGGCGCTACTGCTGCTTTCGTTTGACCGAAATAATGCAGCCAGAGTGTTTTGGATGTCGTGCCGGTACATCGCGTGCCATTGCGTCCACGTTTCCGAGGTGCCGCAACGCTCCGTTGTTCAGCAACACGCCTCGCCCAGCATCATACCGGCGCTGTCCAAATCCGCTGGCAACGCATTCCCAGTCTTCCTTGGCCGCCGCGTTGCGGAACCTCGGTAGGTCGTGCGGGTCATGTCGTCCAGGTGTTGCTGCGACGTGATCGTGTTTCTTCGCATTACTTTGGTGGGTTAAATGGTGGGTCACTTGTGTTGTGCCAGGTTGTTGGACAGTACCGGTTGTCGGCCTCGGCTTTGGGCGCATGATTGTCACGACGCCTTGTGGTTTCGGATGTCCTGGGACGGCCACGTGAGTTGCCGTCGGTTTTGGTGTCAACTGTGGAACCTGGCCAGGAACCGCCGTTGGAACCTGATTGGGGGTTGCGGTTGGGACAAGCGGTGGTGTCGCCGTAGTACCGCTGGGTTGCGGAACACGGCCGGGCACTGCGACCGGAATCTGGTTTGGTGTTGCAGTCGGGACGAGCGGTGGCACAGCAGTTTGTCCAGTGGGCTGAGGTGGGACCTGACCAGGAACTGCGACTGGTATTTGGTTTGGTGTTGCGGTGGGCACAAGTGGCGGCACCGCTGTTGGGCCGGTGGGTTGAGGCGGAACCTGGCCAGGGGTAGCGACCGGAACTTGATTGGGAGTTGCAGTCGGAACTTGCGGGGGCACCGCGGTGGGACCAGTAGCCAATGGCGGAACCTGATTTGGAACAGCTGTCGGAACCCGGTTTGGTGTCGCGTTTGGTGCCAGAGGCGGAGTTAGGGTCGGCGCTACTACCGGCGTGGGAACCTGACCAGGAACCGCTATCGGTGTCGCAATAGGAACCTGACCGGGAATTGCGTTCGGGACCGCGCCCGGCGCAAGGACTGGAACAGTAACGGACGTGGGCGTTTGCTGCGTTCCCTTAGGCGGCAATTGATTTGCCACCGGCTGAGTTGGACCAGTAACTTGATTACCTGCCCCTTGCCCGCCAGCCTGCCCGCACCCTTGGCTCGACTGGTGTGGGTTCCCTACGCCTCGGCACCACCCGTAGTGATTTCCGCGGGCAAAGACCTGAGTAGCGGCCAGTTCTGCAATTAGACAAGTTGCGGTAAGTACAGCAATTCGGTTCAGTTTCATAACATCCTCACCAACTTGTTGTCAGAGCAAGATACGCGCCAGGATCGCCAGAGTCGGTCAAAGGGCCGTCTCTCAAAGGGACACCGACATATCCGGACAGGAATAGATTTTGCTTAAACTCAATGTCCAAACCCAGACCTGTCGACGCCAGTGTAGCATTATCAACTTCGAAACTCGCAGGGTCATTGTTCGAGATGTAACCCACGTCGAAAAAGGCAAAGGGCGTTAAGCGATGTATGCTCTGGGAACTGGGGAAGTAGGAATGAGACACTTCGAAAATCGCGGAAATCCCGGAATCACCATCCACTTCGTCAAAACGATATCCGCGCAAAGCGTAGCGATCACCAAGGAAGTACTCTTCGACAGAGGGCAGCCGGTCTGTTGTGTACTGCCCCCAGATCTCGGTGCGCCAAGCTGTGTTGGGCGACAAGCCCGTTAGTGGGCTTTCGTATCCGATGCCGCCTCGTAGATGCCAGAACGAAGAGTCCCCGTCGTCAAAATTCGCATCTGTCGTTTCATTGTCATTATCGCCAAAAGATAAGGTTAGCCCCGCTTCCAGAGCTTGTCCCTTTGGATAGTTTTGCCCGTAAAGATAAGTAAGGCCAACGACACTCGCGTCACTGGATAATGGAACGCCGCCACTGACTGAGTCCGCTTTTGAAAGGCGATAATCCAGCAGAAAGTATCCATATCGGGCTACATCTCGGATTACGGGGTAACCCATCGCGACGGTGAAGTTCTCGCCGTCAATATCTGTTCTCGCAAAATTTCCTGAGAGGTCACGTTTTGCGTTTATGTTCCCGTAGAAGATCTCACCGTACAGACCATTACTGTTCAGCGGGGTGCGATAGGTAAGAGCGCCCCATAAAGAGTGTTCATCGTCTTTGTCCCAATTGTAATTGCCTGAACCCTCAAATCGCAGCAGATCCCCAACGGTCAGTGTCGAATAAAACTCTTGTACGACATAGAAACTGAGCGCTTCCCCAAGCTCACGCGGAGGGTTGTCTAGTGTCGCACTACCGGCTTGTTTGCGCAGAGGTTCTCCCAATACTCTCAGCCGAGCACCAGCCTGATCCGGGTAATCAAGTTCGGTCGACACGTCCAAATCGGGTATGTCCTCGGCTAGCATAACCGCCCGCTCAAATCGTTTGAGAGTTATTGGATATGCGGTGGTGAGGGGCTGAAAAATCTTCTCTAGTGTTTGGAACGTGCGAGTATCTACGCCTTCAATTTCGATGGTTTGAATGCGCCCTTCATCAACAATTATGCTCTGCCCATCGGGACCGGGCCAGGCCTCAGCCAAGAAGTAACCGTCTTCTCGGTAGATCTGAGTAATCGTTGATGCGACCTCCACCGCTGTGATGCGCCCAGACCGATTGAAGGCCAATTGACCGGCAAAAGTTAACAGCTCATCCGCATCATACACCGTTACGCCGCTGACCGAGTGCTGGGACGCGATGTCCCAGGTTTGGGCAATGCTGCTTCTTGGAACTGATGCAGTGGCCACAAGAGTGCAAATGATCGCAAAAACAACTGAGCTGAATATGCGCATTTTTGACAACCTTAAAGTGACTGAGCATGTTGAAGTCCAATGTTATTATGTGGTTCGCATGTGTGAACCTGACGCTACTCGAATGTATTGATGGGTGATGTTTTTAAGAAACACAGTGAACAGAACGCGGATTTACTTAATATGCCGCACATACGACGGCGCTCAATTACACAACCCGGCTTTTCAACAAGTTAGAGTAGAGAACTAGTAGAACAGTCCTCACAATTCCGGTTGCTCAAAAACATAAAGCCGCGATTTCTTGGCATCGTCTGTCAGGATATAGAGAAGCCCTCTGGTCTCATCGAGGGCGATCCCTTCGGGATGTTTAACTTCTTTTTGTTTTCCATCTTCTGTGAACGTCAAACTGATAGACTTTACGGACTTGGACTCTGGATTGTAGACGAAGATCTGACGGCTTTTGTCACTCACAATCCAAAGTGAACGCGAGGACCGAGACCATGCCAGGCCACTCAAATCCAGTTCATTATCATCTACACGTTCGGAGATAAAACCTGCATCGCGGGCTAAAGGAATAATCTCAACAATTTCGTCTAGTTCTGGCGATAACACCATTAACAACCTTGGTTGTCCCTCAATGCCAACAAAGACCAGCCCGGATTCCGGGTCAACGGCGATGCCTTCGGGTCCCTTGTTCAAAGGGTTGCCGACGAGAAATTCAGAGGCGTCCGAGTAGCCTTTGAGAGATGTGAGAGGGATTGTAGTTAGTTGAATGGGGTCTGTCGGGTGAACGACTAGAATTGATCGATCAGTTTCCTGAAGTACTAAAACAGACCCATCTTTTCGTGATGCGACGCCCTCCAGATCTGATCCCGCCAATGAAGGCAGCTTGAATGAGTTTCCTAATGCCCCGTCGATTCCAAGTAGGTGCAGTTTAGGTTCAGCGTCGCTTACTGACCATAAGAAGCCTTCCGCGTTGGACAGAGACAATCCGGAAGGCTCCGAGAAGCCTTCCGATTTATCCGCCACCTTGAATGAGTCGATGAGAGTCAAACCGGGACTCTCGGCGTGGGCGAGCTCGATCCATGCCAGAAATGCAACAGTAGCGCTTGCAAAAGAAGCTAGTGTTCCAAGCTTGGGGAAGCACCGTGAAAACCCAAGTTTCGACCGAAGCAGCTTGTGTTCTGACATTGGGTTTTCTCGCGCTTGGACCATATCCTTGTATCAGCGTTCGTATCACAGTCCGGACGCGATGTCCGAAGAATGCACGGTAATCTCTTTACCTGATCCCGCCTGTTGCGATTGAATTGAATAGGGCACGATGTGCCTTTGGTGAAGCGTAAGCCTTTGGCGTGAGCAGGAAGGAAGACAAGTTGAATACGACCCTCACATTTGTGACCGTGTTGTTGATGCTGCTGTTGCCAGGTGCTGCGGTGTCACAAGTCGACCCTGCGACGATGCTGGCCGGGGCTTCGGGGTCGGAAATCGTTATCGAACGCCGGTGGACGCAGTTTCGTGGCAAACAGGAACTGTATTTCTTCACGCTCGATGTGATCGTCACGATCATTCTGGCTGGCTTGATCGTCTATCATCCGGTGAGACGTAAAGCCCGTAGAAGCGTCCGCGACATAGTTATGCCAAGGCTTTTCTTCCTGTATGCGCTTATCGGTATGGCGGTTGGTTTTCTGGTGGTTCAGCACGGTTCAATGATCGGTTTCGTTATCTTTGGCATCGGCGCGTTGCTCAGGTTCCGCTCCAATCTCGATGATCCGGTGGACACTGTCGAAATGATAATCGTGACCGTTCTTGGTCTTGCGGTCGGTTTGGGCTTGCCGCTGATGGCCACACTGGTGGCGGTTGTATGTTGGTGTTTCATTTGGCTTGGTGGAAGAAACAAGGGTGTAGAGATTTCCCTCAAGGCCTCAGACGAAGAGCACTCGTTGAATGTCAGCGGCGCCATTGAAGCTATGGCCGCAGACGCTGGATGGAAGCTGGTCAGAAAACACCACGTCCCCGGAAAATCTCGCGTTTCATTGCTGTTCATCACCTCGGGTGGACTTTCAGAAGCTCGGATAGAAGAGATGATAAACGATCTGGTTCCTGAAAAAGTCGAACTGAAACTCAACCTTTAGTCATTTAACAAGGTCTAAGCGTTTCAACACCGCATTCGGGGATCTGATCTCTTTCGGGAGCGACTTGAAATTTACCGACCTTTCGAAATCAGGTCCTCGATATACTGCTATCCCAAATTCTCCGTTTGGCTGGAATGTAACATGAGTGAAGCTATGAGGTGATCTGGCGTTATCGCCAATAAGCCGCCGCGGGCCACCGCCCAAGCAAGCCTGGGAGACATAAGCCACGCCGTCTTTCCAACCTGGATAGAAGGCATGATGGTGGCCTGAAAGGTGCAGAACGACACCGCTTTCCAGGTAGATCTTTTCAAGTGTTGGGTCACCGATGATTTCGCGTTCGCGCTGAATCGCGAAGGGCCAGAGTGGGAGGTGACTGAAAGTGACAATCGGGTCTCCATTTGCGCCCAGTTCCTCAAGCCTGTCCTGCTGGTCGCCGGATAGAGGTCCCAAGGTCGTAGCGTCCAAAGACGCAAACGTTACGCCCTGCATCTCAAAAGCGTAGAAGAACGGGTAGTCATCCGAAACCAGAAAATCGACGTCTGGTTTTCTCGGTGTCCATTCCTCTGCGTATATTTTTCTTTCACGCTCGAACCCACGGTAGGCGGAGGCATCATGGTTTCCTGGCGTGACCGCAAATGGAATGCCGGCAGCCTCTAAAGGATCTGATACGGCCTCGTGAAACGCCTTCCACATCTCCCTGACCTGTTTGTCGGATAAGTTGGGGATGCGCTGTCCCGCAACCATATCTCCGGTCGAAATAACCAGATCTGGATCAATCTCGACTATCCGCTCAATCGCTTTGTCGACGCGGGCATCGTATCTTACCGAACCGTAGCTTCCGTTCAAATCCGATATGACGATGACATCCAATGCCGCCCCTTTGCTGGCGAGCAGATTGGTCCAAATGATCACCGCAACAAGGGCAGAACGCTTAAGGGTCATTACAATCCACAACCTCTACCTCGGTGTCGTTTCTCAAAAAGAATGCGACAGGATCCAAGTCGAACATCAAATCACCACTAGAACAATTGCTCTGGAGGATGGACGTTGCCAGCGCAGTGTTTTTGACAACTTGTGCAATCTGACTGCCTGACAACCCTAAGCTTTGCGATAGCCAGTCATAAACCGGGCCTTGCGTTTGCAGGTCACTATTCAATGTAACCAAGCGCCGGTACGTGCTTGGAGAAAAGTGGCGCATTTTCTCCAGCATTTGAGTAGATTTCGCGAAGTTGGCATACTCGACCCGCCCCCCAGCATCGTTGTCGTTTAGATTGCTTCGACGGATCAATAACGCGTCGGCGGGAACGTCTCCATCGTTTGGCTCATGGTGCTTGGCTTTCTTATGCTTCAGCTTTCCGTCTTCGACCCAATACCAATAGGGTGTGAAGTCTATGTTTCCTACGCGGTCCTGTTGGCTAAAGATGAAATCGAGGAGTACAATCTCGGAAAGTTCTTGCATCCAAAATGCCATCTGTTGGTCGCTGACATCGGGACCGAGATCCTTGTTGATCATCCGGTCTCTTCGACCTTCTCCGACGCCCACTACAATGGCCTCTGGCAAGGGTTTTGAAGAACGCAAAGCCAAGAAAGCAGGAGTTTCCTGAAAATCGCGGTTCTGACCTTTTCCCCAACCAGATTTACGGGTGCCGTTGATTTCCGAGCCGTATCGATGCCCAGGGCTATCAAGCAGCACACCGAATATTTGCGTTCGATCTGCGGTGAACAGATCGTCGGTTGGCTGGTATGAGTTCGGGTCAGCATCAGCAGCTGCGAAGACCCGCCAGCCTTCGTGGTTCATGCGCCCGCCATGAGAGCCACCAGAAATCGCAAGGCCAGGCTCGGCGACCTCGGAAAAATGCGCCTGGGCGTCCATGCTACGCCAAACGGCGACTGGAACTTTTACAGTCGCGTCGAAATATCTGGAGAAATGATAGTAAAGCAGTGAAGACGTGGAAAAGGTTCCACTGGTGCCTTTTTGGTTCATGGTGGACTTGAATTTAGCCACCCTGTCCTTAGCCAGATCTTTTGCCGCCTTCCCCTCTTTGCAAGCGTTTCTCTCGAATTCAGAACGGTTCCCCACGTAAGGTCCTTCCGAAATATCGTAGACTGCCATTCCTGGGCTGGTGCTCCAGGTTTTTGGGCAAATAGCAATTTCGGAGGCATAGAAATCGATCTCGCAATAGGCCGTTTCTTCCTCAAGATCGCTTTTCTTATACTCGCCCGATGGAACTTTTTCGATCCGAATACAGCGTTCAGTAACGCCGTTGGGACTATCAAATGTCGTGGCTTCACCGAGAACATCGTCGTTCGCCCACAAGACAGTGGGTGCAATTAAAGCAAGTGACCCCAGAAGATTGAACTTCATTTGGATAGTCCTCCCAATATCATTTGGGGCAAATCGCTGCCTGTTGCTCGTTGGAGATCTTCAATTTTGGGTCGACACTGAAGTTGGAAAATTTTGAGTCAATCCACTGGTCGCACCCGCCTGAACAAGGGGCTCCGTTTCGGGCATCATTCCAATATTCCTTGGCCCTTTCTTCTGTCCAACCGCAAAACTGAACGAGCGCCATCGCCGACAATGCACCTGAGGAATGAACGCCCCACATGCAGTGCACCAGAACAGGGCCCTTTCCAGGGTTTTTAATCACCTCGTGTATGGACGCCATGACAGCATCGGGTCGAGAGGATCTGGCGCTCTGATAGTCAAAGGATCCGTTTCCGCAGCTGGTGCGACCGTATTCAGTGTTTTTGCCGAAGTCGGCATAAAACCCGGTTGAAAACCCTTCGCCGCACAGAGTTTCGCGTTGACCTTCACTCAGGCCAGTTCGATCCTTGTCGCCGCCCTTGAAACCGGATCGATACAACACTCCGCTTAAGACTGGGCGAAAGAAAGCGACACCATCAATGCCTCCGTCACCACCCTTTGAAAGCATTTGACTGTTGCTTGGACCGCCATTTCGACTGGTCACGTCAGAATTCGCAGCGGTTGCGAGAACACCAATGAATATGAGGGACGCCAAAAACCGCATGCCAAATCCTTTCTATTCTTGAACCTTTAATGCTCAAACTCTTGCGACCTGATAGTCTCTCGGAAAGGCTAGTTCATGACAACCATATCAAGTGGGCAAATAGCTTTCCGCTGTGAAACTTTAGATGGGCCACACGAGATTGATGATAACGACGACTACGAAGTAGGCTAGAACAACTTTCCAGTTCCATTGGTGCTTGTTTTCTTCGTTGATCACGCCAGCCGATTTCAATACCAGGTTAGTGATGATTAAGGCGACAACGATGACCGCCGCGTGTGCCAGGTCGAATTGCAAGTTTGGGCTCCTTCTCTTGGATTTGGGATTGATGGAAATTTGTCAGCAGTCACCTGATGGCAGCATAGCTACATCTGAGTACCTTCCCTCAGACGTCGTGATCTGAGCACATGCACCTGTATCCTTGTTAAACCAGTACGAGGTCAGCCCTTCGCTTCGGATGAGTTCAAATCCGAGACTTTGGATGCCCATTTCAGCTTGGCCCGCTCTTGCCCCTTCAAATGGCGAAAGATCGCTAGAGCTGCCCACAGTTGGTGCACTTGAATCCACCGATCCGCCACTCTCTTCGCATGCTGCAAGTGCAGAAATACATACCGCGCCGATCACCATTAGGACATTGGTTCTCATGTGTTTTTCCTGGCTGTTTTGGGAACGTGTTCAAGGGCTTCTCGTCGATCACCTATTCAATTCCGAAAATTACGTTGTAGCCGACGGAAGAGTTGCTGCGATTGATAACCTCCACAACATGATCACCAGATTGCCAAAGCTGCCCTCGATACTCCTTGTCCGCCGACATTAATCCCAACAGTTCAGAACCATCGGGGTTACGAATAACGTAGTCTAAGGAGCCATTTCGCGGAGCAACGCGGACGTAAAGAAACTGTTCGTTTTTTGCCCCGAGAACATATTGCTGTGACGCTCCGGGCGCGAGTTCACCAACGAGTTCGGCGCCGGTGGAACCAGCATCGAATTTGACACGTTGGCTACCAGTAGACCCGGCGGCGCCTGCCATGGCTCCACCACCATCATCCATTGCTTCGACAACCGACATCTCGCCGATGCTACCATCCTTGTACGCGATGCAGCGCCAAAGTGTTCCGCCTGCGTCTCGTAGCATGACGAGCGTGCCCGCTTCTGAGAACTCTGAGCTTTCAATCGTACCGGATTGACCGTCTGGTCCACCAACCTGCCGCAAATGATCGATACACGCGTCGTCTGCTTCAGACATTGCAAAAGAAGCCGTGCCTGAGATTGCGATCATCGGTGCGAGGAATTTGAGTACAGCGAATTTCATCAGATGGTCCCTTGCTGGCTGATCCTTAGAGTTTTGTTCCGTACAAAGCGGAACCTCACTTCGCGTCTCGTAACTTTGACAGAAATTCATCGCATGCCTGCGCGCTGCCGACGATCTCGTCCGTCGTTTCAATTCCTTGCAGTGACGCCATTTCGGAATTTACGCGGTTGAGGATCTGATCCGCTTGCTCGGCGGTGATAAGGTTCTCAGCTTGTGCTCCTTTCAATGTGGTGCAGACACCGGCGGACAAGCCTGTCGCAACGCCGACACCCACCGCGGCCCCGCCACCCAAGGTCATCGCCCCAACCACGCCGAAGACGAGCCCGATCACAATTCCCAAGATTACTTTTCCCATGTTTTCCTCCCTTTTGGTGAGAAAGAGTTCAGCCACCACTACTGGCGCAATCTGCGTGCCTATCTGCAAATCAAAACCAGCGCTAACAGGTTGAGCGCCGGAGCAATCGCCGCGAACCACGGCTTGGCGGAATCCGAAAATAAGTCCGCCACAAGTATCCAAGGTAGTCCCAACGGCAGCAGGAACACTCCGGACAAAGGGTCTCGTTCCTGTCCCAACCAGCCAAATGTGCCCGTCAAGAATGCAACCAACGCCAACAGGTACATGACCGCGAATACGATGATGGTGGTTCTACAAACCAAGTCGAGCCTCAGCAGATCAAGCCAGTGCTGCGCAGCCGTATTCAGCTGCGCACCAAACTGGTCACAATGCGCCTTCGTCGCCCAGGAACTCGATACCAGCTGTTGCGCCATCACTGTAAGCAATGCAATTCCAAGGAGCACGATCCTCGCCTACGCCGACTGTGACCTGTGTTCCCGCCTCGCTAAACGCGGATGAGAGCACCACGACTTGCGAATTGTTCGTCGTGTCGGCTACATCTCGCAAACACGCCTGCTGAGCCGGCGTGAGTTCGGCGGACGCACTTGATGTACTCGTATCGTCGCAGGCCGCAAGCAGTGCGAAACATGTCGCGCCCGCAATCATCACCATCTTGTTGGTCATCTTCTTCTCCCTCTGGTTCCCTTGAAATTAGTGAAATTGGATGCGCTTGTTTGAAGCTCTCGCGTCTGTGCAGCCAATTGAACATACCTTGATCCTGTGACTACCTTTCCCAAAACTTGCCGCGGTGGGCTTGGTCGGCGGGACGATATTTCGTTGACTATCGGGGCCGACATTAACGTGTGAAGGCCGAATGAAGTCGCTAGCAAATGCTAGAGCAAACTCTGGAAAGAGAGCGAGTACGTTAAGTCTGAGCATCGCGTCCTCCCAGCGCTCAATCATTGTAAAGTGCCTTCCGACCGCTAGCACTCACTCCAGCAGTCGAAAGGGCTCGGCACAGCGAGCAGCAACGACAACAACGGAGGTAAAATAAAGTTGTGTCGAATTCGCATGTTTGAATCTAATTTTTAATAAATCAATATTTTTTCCGCGCGTAAATTTCTCTACGCTCTCGTACGATAGGCCTCTGCGTTCAAACAAAAAAGTAAGTGGGAGCTAAGAGTGTGTTCCCCTGAGCGGCGAAGCGGTTTGAGGCCGCACAAAAACAATGAAGGGATTGAAAGATGGGATTTGGTGAAGCCGTTAAGACGTGTTTCTCGAAATACTTCCAGTTCTCCGGTCGGGCTATACGCTCAGAATACTGGTGGTTCTTCTTGTTTGTGGTTGTCGTGAGTGCTGCCTTAGCTGTGCTGGATACGATTATATTCGGGACCAACCCCGAAACAGGCCAGGGATCTCGGGTCCTGTCCTCTGTTTTCCAGCTGGCTGTTCTCATACCTATGCTGGCCGCCGGTTGGCGAAGGCTGCATGATACAGGACGACCTGGCTGGTATTTGCTGCTGCCGATGGCGCTCAGCATTACAACGCTATTTGTTATGCTGGGTGGGGTAGCGTTCTTTTCGGTATTGGAGCAGGGGACCGAAAACCCCGATGCATTACGGGGACCCGCGGCAGTACTGGGCGTGACCGGTATTGTTGTTGTCTCAATTCTTCAATTGGTTCTGTCCATCCTGATGATCTGGTGGTTGACGCGACCTTCCCAAGAAGGCGCAAATGAATACGGCGCACCTGTTTCCTGACCTGGTTGTCCGGGCAACGGGCCGGAAACTCTG
This sequence comes from Ruegeria sp. AL3, assembly GCF_056536065.1. Taxonomy (NCBI): domain Bacteria; kingdom Pseudomonadati; phylum Pseudomonadota; class Alphaproteobacteria; order Rhodobacterales; family Roseobacteraceae; genus Ruegeria; species Ruegeria sp. AL3. The sequence continues at coordinate 819,992 of NZ_JBQFJG010000001.1, read as the reverse complement.
GCTGAATGACAGTTCGAACCACAACACCATGGAGAGAGAAAATGAGTTTCAAAACGATTTCCATTGGAACGCTGATGATGACAATGGCGACCACAGCGTCAGCGGAGTGGTCGTTCAGTTCCGGGCCCAACCCCAATGCTTTTATTCAGACCGGTAACATGACGCTGGAACTTCAGTGTAATCGTATCCGCTTTGCTCCGGTTGGGTATGAGGATAGCCAGGATATCGTGGAAAAGCAGGGGCTCTCCATTCGATTTTTGAAGAACGGCACCACCGAAGTTGGCGCATTTCAGGTTGGCGCAGAAAACGCTGCTGTGCAGATCGTCGACAATTATCCTGTCGAAGTCAGTTTCAATAGCCAGCAGGATTATGGTTTTGTACTGGACCAGCTTGCGGCCAATGCATCCGTTAATCTGTCTATGATTGATCAAGATGTCAGCTACGGAATCTTTGACTTGAAGGGTTCCAGCGCGGCAATTCGGTCCCTTCGTTCCGCCTGCGATTCAGGTGCTAACCAAGGGGCCTCCTACGAAGCACCCGAAGGCATTGTCTATTGTGGTGGCGGAGCGATAAAACGCCAAATCGAATATGTAATTCTGGACAATCCAGAGGGGGAGTGGGACGCGCGAGTAACAGTCAACGGTGAGTCAATCAGAGCCATGACGGCCTACAGTTACTTCGGAAACTCTGAGCCGCCGGCCGGATTTGTCGTTGCCCTGCTTGGGGAGGACAGGTCCGAGTTTCTGATTTTTAGCGAAGGCTCGGCAAACTGGCTGGAATATGGGGACTACAGGTATGATCAGTGCAATTGATACCTCCTTCCAACCAGCTTCCCAAATAGCGCGTCAGATGAAATGTTTGCTCGCCGGGGTTATGCTTGCTTCGGGCCTTGTCTGGACCTCACCAGCTGTCGCGGCTGATGTATCGCAACTTCCGCCCGGTTTGCAGGCGAAGGTTGGTCTGGCGGCACGAGCCTGTGCGGAGTTCAACGACGGTCAATTTGACTTAGATTGGGGTGCGGTTGAAAGGGTCGATCTCGACGGAGATCTACAACGCGACTGGGTTTTGAATGAGGCTGGTTTTGCGTGTTCGAGCGCCGCATCTCTTTACTGCGGAACTGGCGGATGCATGTCGCACTTTTGGGTAAGCGAAGAGGTGCACTCCTTGCTCAACCAAGGCTGGACAGTCGTTGATTTTGGGCGTCAACGCGTTGTTGTTGCGGATATTCATGGATCCAATTGCGACGGAATAAACCCAACGCCTTGCGTCACGGCCAGTGTTTGGGATGCGGACGCTAAAACGTGGCGCTCGTCTGCTGGCGATTGGGAGTAAACTGCATTTGAGAATTGCAGGTAAGCCATAGGAGCTGGTTTGTTCGATGGGTTCTCTGTGGCACGCAAACTTATGGGCAAATCGTGCAAAGTTATGCGCAAATACCGCGCAGAGTTATGGGCAAGCTTCCAAGATTTTCTTCAATGAAATCAATGTTGGGAATGCAGCGTTATGAGCGCACCTACATCATGTGTAGGGAGCCCCATAGCACTGCGGATACCCCATAAGTTTGCATAGTTTGCCCATAGTTTTGCGCTGCGCGATTGTCTGCCTTAGCGATGAATTCAATCAGTTTTTGGCTTAGTCGTTGCGGTTATGGTCCTTTGCGTTGCTCGATCACGCAAAGGGCCTTCCTAAGGAACCTTGGGTTCCATGCGGCCTTTTTGCTTGGATTCTCGCGAACGTCTGCGACGCGCAGAAAGCAGACTTTGCAAAGTTTCGCGGACGGCCCTTTTCAAGTTTTATGAAGTCTACTTTGATGCCGCACTGGGGCGATTCGAAGCTGCCGTTCGTTGCATGCGCAAATACTAGTGCCTGAATTTTCTGCCTCCACGGCACTATGCACTATAAGTCTATCTCCATCTGTCAGGACGACTGAACGCCAGCAACGAAAAAACACCGCACTGCGCAATCGGGAACAAAGTCGCGGCAGAGCTGATGAAATTGCCAGACGCGTTCAGCCCGTCTCTGTGATCAAAGGGCGGAAAATCTAGGCGCGAGTGTGGACACTCCCGAAAGCACAGCACAAACCCATGGACTTTCTTTGTGAACGAGCTGACCTGGGCGAGAGGCCACCAAAACTCAGAAAATAGGATGCAATCCTACGGACGCAACCAACGCGACATAGCAATCACTATATCCTTAGTTGTTAGAAAGATTGGAGATTTCCGATTTGCGGTTAAACTGAATTATGAAAGCGATCACAGGGAAGCAAATGAGAACTTGGCTGTTTAGGATAATTGGACTCGTTGCGCTACTCGCTTTTGCAGCAATCGCTTTTGTTTGGTTGCTACTTGCTGCGCCGTTGTTCTCAGATATGCGACGCAACCTTGTGGAAAAGGCTCTTTCGGAACAAATTGGGCAGCCGCTTCTGGTCAACGACGATGTGAGCGTCGCACTAGGTCGCATTACCCACATCTATGTCGGCGGCGTGGTCATCCCGAGCGAGACACTGCCAGAGACCTCTCTTGCAGAATTGAAACTGCTTGAACTGGAACTGGACGTTGCCGCCTTGGCCAACGGACGTCTGCACTTTGACAACCTTTTGGTGGACGGTCTTCAGGCTAACTTTCTTACAGCCACGGATGGGACAACAAGCTGGCGAAAAAGCCGACCAATGCCAACGCCTCAAACCAACGGGTCGCTTGCAGAGGACAATCAGGATGCTGAGGCCGAACTCGAAACGTCCGAAGTTGGTGGCAAAGAAAACAGTGGGATTCTTACTTTTCTCAGCGACAAGAACGTCAATTTCACATCAATCGGGTTAAACATCGACGACAAGGTCTCGGGCTTCTCATTTGTGTTTGACCTTCAGTCGCTTGCGCTTGAACAAGTAGATAACGGAAAAAGAACAAAGGTCTCTGGTTCCGGCTCGGTCAACGGTCAAGGTTTTGAAATCAAGGGCGACTATCCCCATGACGCGCCGTTTACGACGAGAGCCAACTTTGGAGAAATGACTGTCCGCTACGATGGCGAGCCATTCGCGGAAGACGAAGGTGGCGGTTATCGGGCTGTCCTGGAGATGGATACTGGCGAATTCGGTGACTTTCTCGATGTCATGGGATTGGAACGCGTTCTGGAAGGTAATGGCCAGTTGCAAGCTGAGCTTGTGTCTCAGGACGCCCTAAAGATCGAAGCATTTACTACAACCGTAAGCCTTGAAGATGGGCAAAAACTCGAAGCTGAAGGTTCGATAGATGACCTCTATACAGCTAAAGGCGTCGATCTGCTTTTCAATGCGCGCCTTCACCCAGAGGGGCAGCCGCCTCAAGCAGCAAAGAGTATCCAAGATCTGAAGTTCACTGGCTTTGAAATGCATATGGTTGGATCCCTCGCCTCCTTCGAATTCGAGAAATTACTGTTCGAAACCAACGCCTTTGACCAAGGGTTGGACGTGATCGGCCCAGCCTCTATCGAGAGCATTCGCCGCATGCCGGATGGCCGCCTCGCGATGTTGGGCATTACCTTGCAAGCCGGCCCAATTGAGGAGCCGTTTCTGAAAGCTGAAGGCGAAGTACTCGACCTGCTTCAGCTTCAGGACGTGAGCTTCGATGGCATGCTGAATGGGCCTGCCAAGTTGATTTTGCCCAATCTCGACGAAGGTTTTGTCGACCAGTTTGGCGGTATTAAGGCGGACTTCAGCATATCCAATGCGGGAGGCCCGGTATCACTAAATAGGTTCAACGCGACCAGCTATGACACCGATCTTTGGGCGCTCGACCTTGCGTTGTCGGTCAATGAGCTCAAAGGGCTGGCCGGGCTTGATTTCGACGTGAACCTGGATGTGGGCGATGGTGCTCAATTTCTGAACGCGCTCAACCTGCAACCTATCGAAATTGGCGCACTCGGCATTGATGCTGAAACCTCAAAGCAGGGCGAGGACTTTAATGCTGCAATCGAGTTCGAAGCTGGCTCCTCGCAGCTTCTAGCGGCTTTCGATGCAAAATTTCCGGATGGCTCTTCTGTTGTTCGCGGCAACGTTACCAGCGAGAGGCTCGATCTCAACGACCTGAAGAACCTGACTGCCGTGCTGGACCAATTCAAAAGCCTGGTAGGGGAAACCCCAAAAGAACCTGAAGCCGAAGTTCAGCCTTTGGTTTTGTCGAAGGAGACAAACGTCCAGCCCTTGGTGTTGCCAAAGGAAAAAGGGAAGCCTGCCGATCTTCTGGATGTGCAACGCGTGCTGCGAGAAGCTGACGTCGAGGTACAGATCGAATTCAAAGAGATTGTAGGCCAGCAAGGCGTAACATCTGTTTCCAGCCAATTGTCTGCAAAAGACGGAACCGTGGATTTCGGACCTCTTCAGATGGCTTATGGCGGCGGAACCTTCAGCCTGCGGGCGGTCATGGATCTGATTGACTCACCTGATTGGCTTTCATTGTCGGGGTCGACCTCAGGGTGGGAGTTCGGTGAGATCCTTGATGAGTTAGGGATTGGAATTGATGCCTACGGGCGTTTGAGTGGTGAATTCAACGTTTCGGGTAGTACCGCCTCGGGCAAGGCCTTCATCAACTCCATGCGCGGCAAAGCGTCTTTGTCGATGTCGCAAGGTTACATTAGTACCAGTCTCCTTGAGTTGGCCGGGCTAGGTATTTTCCCTTGGCTGTTTTCAGAAGAGTTCAGACAAGGCTACACCGACATCACTTGCGTGGTTGCTCCGGTTGATATTCAGGCCGGGCGGGTCAGTTCAAACTCCATCGTCATTGAAACAGCATCTGTTCAGTTGGTGGCCAGGGGACAAGTGGACTGGCTGAACGATACGATTGCAATACGAGCGGAGCCACGGCGCGTGGGCAAACCCCTTTCCCGCAGCGCTTGGCCGTTTGATGTGACAGGTAAGCTTTCATCACCGAAGTTCAAGCTGGATGTGGGCGGGTCTAGGAACAAGGCTCCAGAGGGCGCTGATGCAATGCCAGTAAACAGGCAACCTTGCGTGCCAGACATCAACCAATTGCAGTAATCGGTCGCGACCTAATTCTTCAGCGGATCTGGCTGCTCCGCCTGACACGCCAGAACGGCCTCAATGGCTTTTGCGGATCCGCTTAAATCGAGTTCGACTTCGGCTCCGCTTTCGCCAATGATCGTAACGCTTTGGCGTTTTCCAAACTCGGTTACAAATGCCGGATTGTCGAAAAAGGCGTAGCCACCGGGCACGCCATTCTTGTAGACACCTACGGCCTCACCTTCGAACTGCGCATCACCAAAATCAAATCTTACTATGCCTGTCGCACCGTCCTCGACTTGAACCCAGGCCGGATTGTAGGCGGCAAAAAAGCCGCCAGCCTGGTTTGGTGCAGCGCCAATTTCTACTGTCATATCGTCTTCAAAGGCTCTCCATGCGAGACAACCGTTGCCTTTTTCTGGATCGATGAGAATTGCCCAGTCGCCGGACTCACCCCACTGTTCCATCCCGGCTGCGTGAACAAACCCAGGCAGAAGCACTGCAGTTGCGGAAAGTACCCACTTGATCATCCGGAGCCTCGCTGAGTTCTGAAGATTTCTTGTTTGATTCTAATCATTGCTCAATATCAATCAATCCAATCCGACGACGGCGGTGTTGCGTTTTTGAAGTTTCATAGATGACCCTGACGAGTTGTTAGTCAGATATGTGAGCAAGCTCACACTCAATCAGCTGAAGGTATTTTGGGTTCCGGTGGGTCAGCGATGTAAGACGGAGTCATTATTTGAGTTTCGTTTTCATTAAAAACATCGACAATGTTCTCGCGAAGATCCGACAAAATTTTGGTAAACTCGATCCACGAGAAGTGTACGCGTTGATTTCATAGTTGATCGCGTAATCTGCCAACTGGGTCCAAAGCACATATGGCTCTGGGCTCTTTCTCAACCCTTGCGTTCGGTGTGCCGCCTCAATCAGCATCGCTTTGATTTTCTTGGGAGGCTCCTCGTAGCCAATCCTCACCGTCGTGTGCACCAATAGCCCCCGACCATCCACTTTTCGTGAGTAGTTCACAACTTCGGAATTGAGCAGCTGGGCATTTGGAATACATATCATCTCGTTTTTGATCGATTTGATGAGTGTTTCCATCAGTTTGATCTCTGTTACGTCGCCGATCTTGTCACCGACCTTAAGCCACAGGAGCTGGTTTGTTCGATGGGTTCTCTGTGGCACGCAAACTTATGGGCAAATCGTGCAAAGTTATGCATAAACAAAGCGCAGAGTTATGGGCAATCTTCCAAGATTTTCTTCAATGAAATAAATGTTGGGAATGCAGCGTAATAAGCGGATTTACACATGCGTAGGTGCGCGCATAGCACTGCGGATACCCCATAGTTTTGCGGTATCCGCCCATAGTTCTGCGGGTTAGTTGGTTGGTTTTGAACGGGTGGCTCGGCGTTGGCGTGTCTTCATCGAATCGGCCATACTGTCATGCAGGCGGGCCTGCTCAAATCGAAAAGTGGCTACAGGGAAGCCACCCGATATCTACCTGATGGTACATCGCCCGCCGTTCTTCATGGGAAGCAAGCTCGGTGTGAAGCTGGAATGGCGCTTGAGGAAAACAAAGAACTCGCCCAAGGGCGAGGCACTGGCCAGGCATCTTCTGGCAGAGTGGGATCTGGAACTTGGTCGGTTGATCGTCTTGATGAAAGCCGGGTTCCATTGGATCGTGGGCTCTACTTCTCCTGCCGCCCCGGCGATCAAGACAGGGTCACGGTGAGAATTTTCATGAAATGGCTCAAATCGTTTTAAGCTCTGGTTCCGGCCCAAGCCTCGGGAATGCCGTTATTGGTCAATGCCTTGCGAAGGCCCGTCTGGTTTGCATATCGGAAATTGCAAGCCTGCTTGCGGGGCCTCTATGGGCTGCAATCGGTCACTGTGTCAAAACAGGCAGCTTAATCCTTTGGATCTTTCCAGATGGACCCTTTGGCAAGTCTTGCAACAAGTGCACCTTATCAGGTGATTTGAAGGCACCCAGCCGTTGGACGCATATCGCGATGAGTTGGTCGGATGAAACGCTTGACCCGGTTCGCAATTTGACGGCGGCCTCAACGCGTTCACCGTAGGTTTTGCAAGGGCGTGCAAATGCGGCAGCCTCGATCACGTCAGGGTGCGAATATAGAGCTTCGTCGATTTCACGAGGGGCGATGTTTTCTCCGCCCTTTATGATCAGCTCTTTCAAACGGCCGGTCACGAAGAAGTACCCGTCTTCGTCCATATGCCCTAGGTCTCCGGTGCGCAGCCAGCCATCGGGCGTGAATGTCGCGCGCGTGGCATCCGGGTTCTTCAGATATTCTCTCATCAAATTGGGGCCGCGTACGGCGATTTCGCCCTTGGTGTTTGGCGGCAGGGGGGTCAGATCTGCCGACAGGATACATGCCTCGTTGCCGTAAGCTTTGCCCGGCGACCCAATCTTGCGGACGCCCGGCGGCAGCGGGTTGGACAAGATCTGTGCGGCTGTTTCCGTCAGGCCCATTGTTTCGACGATGGGGACTTCAAAACGGGTTTCGAACGCGGTTTGTACATCTGGTGCAAGCGGCGAGGATGCCGAGCGGCCGAAACGAAGGCGTGCTCTGGTTTCCTGCGCGGGTGTCAATTCGGAATGCAGCAAGTGCGAAATGATGGTCGGCACCACCGAAAACCACGTGGTTTTGGCGCTCTGGCACTGGTCCCAGAATTTGCGCGTTGAAAACTTTTCGGCCACGGCCAGGGAACCGCCGGAAACAAGCGCGCTCAGCACGGTCACGCAGAGCCCGTTGATGTGATAGATCGGAAGCACGCAAAGACCACGATCCGCCGGTGTCAGCTTGTGCGCAACGGTAGGGGTCCATCCGCCTGCCAGCAGGCTGAAGTGACTGTGCACGACCCCCTTCGGGCGACCGGTTGTCCCTGAGGTATACATGAGCAGCGCGTCGTCATCGGGACCAAGCGCATGGAGATCAGGGGCCCTATCGAAACGAGAGGCTGAATACCGCGTCATCTCTTTGGGGCGAACTCTGTCGAACAGATCGGCCTGCGCGTCGCCGACAAACGCAATTCGTGCGTCGCAATGGCCCAGCGCATATCCAATGGCCTCGTCCCCGGCGACAAGGTTTATGACCGTTGCGCGGAACCCGCCATAGAGCACGCCGTAAAGGCATTCGATCGCCTCGCGCCCATTTGGTTGAAGGATGGCAACGCTGGCCCCCTTGTCCAATCCCTGCGCGGTCAGATTTTCGGCCAGTTTTCGTGCCCGATCCCTCAAGGATGACCAGGTTAGCGCAGCTTCTCCGTCGAAAAACAGATAAGCATCACGATCACCGATGGTGCTTGCGCGTTCGTCCAGCCAGCTGCGGATTGTCCCTCCTGGGGGCGTCTGATCGTCCATACTCATGTCCCCGCATCAGCCCAATAATCCGCGAAGATATCTTCGACGGAAGGTTCGATTGCCGGGATTTCACGGATGACTTTGGTGCTTTGGACAAAGTGTTTCCAATGCAGGTTCTCATCAATCGCATTGCCACCCCAGCTGCCACACCCCATCGAAAGCGAGAAAGGCATGCCGTTGTTGAATGACCCTCCGGTCGCAAAGGTGTGAGCCTGATTGACGATTACGCGGCAGGTGGGCATCGAGGCACCCAACGCCACCGCACGGGCATCATCGGCGGTGTGTATCCCGATGGAATGCCCCGCGCCCTGATACCGCAAGATTTGAGCGGCAATGGCTTGGGCGTCCTCGAAATCGTTTGCACGATAGAGCGCAGCCACGCGGCTTAGTTTCTCACCCGAAAGCGGATGATCCGGACCGATCCCCTTGGTTTCAACTGCAAGGAACCTTGTGTTTTCAGGCACCTGACCAACCATGCCCAGTGCCTTGATCATCTTGTCGGCGTCCTGTGCGATCACTTCGCGGCTCAGATGCCCATCCGGCCAAAGCTTTGAGACGATCTGGTTTTCGTCCTTCACCAATGCGCCTCCTTCATCGGCAAGGGCTGCGACGAAATCATCATAGATTGCGTCGACGGCGATGAATGCGTTCTCGGACGAACAGGAGGTCGCATTGTCGAAAGTCTTGGAGGCCGTGATCTTCCGGGCAGCGGCCTTCAGGTCAGCTGTCTCATCGACGATCACGGTGACATTGCCCGCACCGACGGCCACCGCAGGGGTGCCGCATGTCTGTGCGCGGTGCACATTGTTTTGACTGCCGGTGCAGATCACCCGGTCGCAGAGCTCCATCATCGCCTGAGTCTTGGCCTTGGAACCCGGCGGGGGAATCATCTGGACCAGATCGTGATCCAGCCCCAGTTTGTCGAACTCGGCATGAATGTAACGCAAAAGCAGCTCGCAGCTTGCAACGCCTTTGGGTGACGGGGCGACAACAACCGAGTTGCCGCATTTCAACGCGTTGATGATGTTGTTGGCGGGTGTGGCTGCCGGGTTCGTCGACGGCACCACGGCGCCAATCACCCCGATTGGGCGCGCAATCTCGGTGATGCCGGTACTTGCATCCTCATGGATGATCCCATGGGTTCTGACGTCTTTTATGTCGCGCATCAGGCCAAGGGTCTTGCGATGGTTCTTGATCACCTTGTCCGGCACGTTGCCCAGTCCTGTCGTCTTGACCGCAAGTTCGGCCAAAGCCCTGTTGCGTGAAGGCTCCATGATCGCCCAGGCGGCGGCAGCTGCTGCGCGGTCATAGCGCGTCTGGCTGGCGCCGGTTTCGTATTCTTTCTGAGCGGTGCGCGCACGGGTCATGATCAAACTGACTTGGGCGATGTCATCATGTGCATTCATCATTGAATTCCTATTGGTGGGGACAGGGCGGAAACCGCCCCATCCTGTGCCACTGCTCAAATCGTTACAGACCGGCCAGAAGCTCTTGCAGGGTTTCCTGACGTGCGGCCCACATCTGTTGAACCTCTTCGCGGGTCATGACGTGCATGGGTGATCCACCGGCTTTCATTTTTCCTGCTACCCGCGCGTTTTTGAACATTTCCGGGACTGTAGCGGCCAGTTTGTCGATGACCTCTGGCGGGGTGCCCTTGGGGACCATGACGCCGCGGAAATTCACGCTGGCATTGTCGATGTCAAAGCCTTGCTCTTTCAGTGTGGGGACGTCCGGCAGGAACGCGCTGCGTTCCAGATCGAACACGCCAAGGATTTTGACATTTCCGGCTTCCTGTGCGCGGAACGCATCGGACAGGTTGTTCACGCCGCCCATGACGTCGCCTGCAATCACGGCTTTCATGGCCGCCGCACCGCCGCCCTTGGTCGGGATGTACGCCATTTTGACCCCGGCTTCCTTCTCAAGCTGCAAAGCGGCGATGTGGTGCCCGACGAACAGGCCCGCACCCGAAAAGGTCAGCTTCCCCGGGTTTTCCTTGGCATAGTTCACCACCTCCTGCATGGAATTGAAGGGGCTGTCCTTGGCCACGACGAATACCGCAGGATCCGCCCCCCAGTTGGCGATGGGCTCAAAGCTGTCTGCCGAGTATTCAACGCCGCCCTTGATCGACTGGGCGATGAAATGCGGGATGTTGTAAGCCGCCAGCGTATAGCCATCAGCCTCGGCCTGTGTCGCAAACCAGTTCCAGCCGACACGGCCACCGGCCCCCGGCTTGTTGATGATCGCGATGGGCATTCCAAGCGCGTCTTCATTTCCTGCAGTCATGGTGACGATGCGCGCCTGAAAGTCGGTGGCGCCACCCGCACCGTAACTGACCATCATCATGATCGGGCGTTCGGGGTAGTCCTGCGCGACGGCCGCGCCACCGGTCAGGGACATCAGCGCCAGTGCAGCGCCTGCCAGTAGATGTTTCATTTCAGATCCTCCCTTGGATTTGCGTAAGCCGCTTTTCGCGCAGTCTTTTTCAGAAAAATACTTCTCGTGGCGTGTAAACTTTGAGGAGCATGGCGAAGAGCCCATACATTACGGCCAAATACCCGATCGTGATGATCACACGCCTGGTCCAGGTTTTGATTTCGCCATGCGGTGCAGGGTCATAGAAGCTGAGCAGCAAGAAGAATGTGATCGTTCCGGCGGTGTAAAACCCAAGCGCCTTGGCGGCCCAAAAGATGTAGATGAGCGCGATAATCAGTCCTGGCAGAAGCCAAATGAAATCCTTGCGCGAGACGCCGTTGCCCACCTTGGTCCAGCCCAGAAGCGCCTTGGCAAGCGTCCACAGGGCCAGAACGACAAACACAGTCGAAATCAGGCGTGGGAACAAGAAAGCTTCGGCCGGTTGCTGGGTATAGCTGACCCATGCCACCCAGATCCCGACGGCAGCAATGACGCCGGACGCCACAATATGTTGCGCGCGTGGAAGACTGACGGAACTCATGCCATGATCTCCTCTTTTGATGTGTAGCGACGATTGCGAAGCTCCATCCAGACCGAATAGGCGATCGAAGCGATGACGATTGCGATCAGAACGATATTCAGCGTTCCGGTCAGGAAATAGCTGGCCATCCCTTCGCTGGCCCCTGCAATCATCGAACCTTGAATGAAGTTCGCCTCGGCAATCGGGCCAAGGATCAGGCCAAGCACCAGTGGCGCAGCTGAAAAGCCAAAACGCTCAAGAAAGTACATCATGACGCCAAGTGCCGCCATGACATAGACGTCGCCCATGCTGGACTGTACCGAATAGCTTCCGAAGACAGCCAGGCCCAGAACAACTGCGGCCATGACGCTCTGCGGTACCTGCGCCACCCGGGCGGCAAGGCCCGCGACATAAAGACCGAAGATGCACATCAACACCTGCCCGATCAGCATCGAATTTATGAAGGTCCAGGCAACATCCGGGTGGTTGTCGAAAAGGTCCGTGCCGGGAAAAATCCCGTGGATCAACAGGCCGCCCAGCAGCACCGCCGCAGTCGGCGACCCCGGGATCGAGAGCGTCAAAAGCGGAACAAGGCTGGGGCCGACCATGGCGTTGTTCGCGCTTTCCGCTGCGATCACGCCTTCGCTGTGGCCCTTTCCGAATTTCTCGCGCTCGGGACTGAACTTCTTGGTCTGGTCATAGGCGACCAAACCCGCGATCTGTCCACCGACGCCCGGGATCAGCCCGATGACCGAGCCGGTAATGGTGCCGATGCTCAGCGCCCTCGGGCGGCGCAGAAGCTCACGCACCGCATCCATGATCGAGTGCTTTTCGACTTCGATCACTTCGGCATTTGCCGTGTTGCGGCCCTTGGCGAACATGGTCAGGACCTGAGGAATTGCAAAAAGCCCGATGAGCGCGGCGATGATGTTGATGCCGCCACCAAGCGCCGGGTGGAAGATGAACCGTTGCGCGCCCATGATGTCATCGAACCCAATGGTCGCAAGCCAAAGACCGATGCATCCCGACAGCAACCCTTTGACAACGGATGCACTATCCAGCGATCCAATGACGGTTACGCCCAGGATGGCGAGCCAGAACAGGTGGCTTGGTCCAAAGGCCAACGCCCATTGCGCAAGAACCGGTGTCAGGAAGATGAGCAGAAGCACTCCGATCACCCCCCCAACGGCAGACGCCAGAAAGCTCAGCTGCAACGCCTGTGCGCCCTTGCCCTGCTTGGCCATCGTATGCCCATCCAACGTCGTGGCGATGTTTGCGGGCGCTCCGGGAATTTTCAGAAGGATGGCGCTGACCGCGCCGCCGGCGACCGTCGAGGTATAGGCCGCGCCAAGAAGGATCAGCCCCTGAACGGGTGCCAGATGAAACGTGAATGGGATCAGCAGGGCCACGGCCATGGTGGGTGACAGTCCGGGGGTTGCCCCCAAAATCAGCCCGCCAATCGTTCCCAGGAGCAACAGCCCGAACGAGACCGGTGTGAAGACATCTCCGAAGTAATACAGAAATTCCACGTTGCATCCCTGTGTTTGTTTGCGCGTTGACATTTTAGGCTAAGAGATGAAAATAGTTTTGCAAATGTTTTCATAAATAGCCTCGATCGAATGAAAGTTGTGAATAAAAAACATATGGATAAGCCGGATATTGTCGCTGTCGCAAAGGCTGCCGGTGTTTCCATCTCGACGGTTTCGAGAAGCTTCAATCACCCGGAATTGCTCAAGCCGGCGACTCGGAAAAAGATTGACCGGGCGGTGCAGAAGCTTGGTTATATTCGCAACCGAGCCGCGCAAGTCATGCACGGCCGACGCAGCGGAACTGTCGGGCTGGTGGTTCCGACAATCGACAACGCCATCTTCGCCGAACTGATCCAATCCTTTTCGGATGGGCTGGACCAGCATGGTTTCACGATGTTGATTGCTTCGCACGGGTTCGATTTGGAGCGCGAATACAAGATGCTGCGCAAACTGATGGAGCATCGCGTTGACGGGCTTGCGCTTATCGGGCTTGAACACTCGGAATCGACGTATCAATTGATCGAACAACAGGGTGTTCCGACGATTGCAATCTGGAACTATGACGATGAAGCGCGATTGTCTTGCGTGGGTGTTCAGAATTCTGAAGCTGGCCGTTTGTCCGCACGCCACTTGCTGGATTTGGGACACCGCGACATAGGTTTGATCTTTCCCGACCCTGCCGGGAATGATCGCGCATATGACCGGTTGCACGGCGCCTTGGAAGAATTGGGATTGGAACGGATCGAGGTTCCCGAACAATGGCGCCTGGAAGCCCCCTATAGCATTTTGGAAGCCAAACGCGCCTGCATAAGCTTGTTGGATCATTCACCACGTCCTACCGCTATTTTATGCGGCAATGACATTATCGCTCAGGGCGTGCTGTACGCAGCAAAACACTGCGGTGTGCGTGTTCCTGAAGACCTGTCCGTCATGGGAATCGGAGATTTCAAAGGCTCAAGCGAAATCGAACCGTCCCTCTCGACCATTCGCATCCCAGCCAAGCGCATTGGCGCCCTGTCCGCAGAATTGATCACAAGCATTGTCGCAGAGCATTCCGAAAAGATCACGACGACCAAGTGCGACCTGAAAGTGCTGACCAGGGCATCGACGTCCACCCCATCAGGAGCGCCGTCCAGATAAATCTCGGGACTTCCTTAACCGAAACAAGTTCCGAGACCTGTATTTTGGACCGGGCGGTGTCGAAACATCAGCGCCGAAAGTCTGTTCTTCTGGTTTGTTGCCAATCAAATACCGATTTTGAGAAGGTCGGTATTCCGCGTCGACCGTGTTTTGCGCTTGTCGAAATACGCTCAAAGAAGTCCCTTGACCGAACATCTGGATCGCAGCATCGCCCATGACTCTTGAACGTTCGGCGCGGGGCTGTTCCGAGGCCACTTGATCTCTCTGAAGCGGCCAATCCATCAATCTTCGATCAGTGAAGAATCGTCGCCGTCGTTCGATGTTCTTTCGCGGCTTCCTGCCTTTCTGGATCGCCGTGGGCTCTTGGGAACATGGTCGTCGTTCAACGCTTTTTCGACCAGCCAAGTCGCGTGGTGATCCGGGAAACCATATGGGTTTCAATGCGCCCTTTCTGGATATGAAAAACCGTTGGCCGTCGTCCCACTTCTGACAAAAGTCTTCTTGGTCGTTGATCAGATATGATGGGGCTGACCCAAAGGCTGACAAAGCTCGGATTACTTTGGCGTCGAACTTGAGATCAAGAAGAGTTTCGGCCGAAATCTCATAGTCGACAATCAAACTGTTGGTGACGACAAGCAGCTTACCGTTGATCAGATGAACCCATTCCTCGACGGGATTCCCTTTTCGCTTCACAAAAAGGGAGCAAGAAGCTGAGGCCCTTGATCAAATCCGACGGCAAGGGAAACCTCTCTTCTCCCAGTCAAATCGACTGGACAGGCTGAGAGTACGGAATCGTGTTTTCCCACCTACTGAGCAAAGATGCCCCCTGTACGGCGGAACGCTAAAGCCCTGATGTAGCGGGATTTTGGCGCACCCTGGAAATTTTTCACTGAGTCGCCGGCACGTTTAAACGACGGGGCAACGAAACCGCGAACGTTAGAAAAACGTTTGAAAATTCGAAACGCACATCGCCAGCGATGCGAAATTATTTGTTCATTTTCAATGATTTCAAGTGGTGCCCCCACACGGACTCGAACCGCGGACCTACTGATTACAAATCAGTTGCTCTACCAGCTGAGCTATAGGGGCACTGGCTGTCGATTACTTCCTCTGGCAGTGGACTGCAAGCCTGAATTTTAGCCCAAACTTAGACATTGCCCGATTTCCTGAGAACGTGCAAAAAACGCTGAATTCATCCGTTGCAAATATCTCGCGTGTGGTAACGGACGCGGCTATGCAGAAAAGCCAAGGGGTAAAGGAAAAAATGCAGGTTGCCATCCACGCCGGTGTTGCCTTTTCGGATGAAGGGCTGGTGATGTCCTCGCTTGGTGCGAACAGGAGCGTACTGGCCAAGTACCGAACTGCGGTTCTGGGGCCGCGTCGGTCCCGGCTATTCGTCAAAGTGATGTCTGAATCGATTCTGCAGGATGTATCTGATGCAGACGCACGGAACAGATTGTCCGAGCTTGTTGCCGGAAACCAGAATCTGGACCGCGTGGTTGTGTCGAGCGACAAGTTCTTTGGCCCCAGGCGCACCGCGCTGCAAGACGGCCAGATCTATCCGTTTGCGGGGAATAGAACGGCCCATGCGGACACTCTGCTGGGCGGCGTGCAGGTTCAAGTGTTTGCAGGGCTGGTGAACCCCGGGGTTTTTATTCCAAAGATTCTGGCCTCGATCCATGAGGACCATCGGCGGGACATTCTGGCCAGCACCGATTTAAGCTGCCTCAGCTGGCTTGGCATGATCGAAGACCTGCGGGATCTTGCGCCTCAGGTTCAGCTCACCTTGTGGGAACACGAGAATTCGCCGCTTATCTGGGGCGATATCGTCCGCGCCATAGCGGGATTGCCTGATGAGGCTGTGCTTCATGAAGAGTTTGCATTCCTGTCCTCCCTTTTGACAGAAGCCGGACAACGTCATGTATTGGACATCGTGAGAAAAGGGGACGCCATCGATCCCGGCCGCCGACGTGAAGAGATGGCAAATATTCTGGACGAATACGCCCGACCGGAGCAGATCGAAGAAGAGCTCGACTTGCCGGGCTGGAATTCCGATATAGTTGAAGCGTTCACAGAGCTTTACGAGCAAGATCTGGCCACGATCCGGTCCATGCCGGACGTTCGTTTTTTGCAAATCTGATCGATTTGCGCAGTGCCGTTGGATTGGGTGCACAACTGCGCGAAGGAAACTTTTTCGACGATTCAAGCGTGAGGGCAGGAACGCATGCCAATTTGGGGCCCTGCCGAATATCAGGCCAGGAACTGGTGGTCTTGCGGCGACGCGTTGATATGTAAAATCCGGCCGATCAACGGATTAATCTGACGGACCATGGCGTTCGACCAAATCGATCATCCGGTTTGCCGCGGAATGGCAACATCTGACCGGTTCAATTGTTTGGCGCAATTCATCAGGCAGCAAAGTAGTCTCGCAATATCCCGTTGAACAGCTCGGCTTTTTCCAGATGCGTCGCATGTGCAGAGTTTGGTATCACCGCGAGGTTTGCATTCGGGATGGATTGCCACAACTGTTCCGTCTGACTCCATGGGTAGGTGCGATCACGATCCCCCCAGATAATCAGCGTCTTGGTCTTGATTGCCGGCAGGTTTTCAGCGCCGCTCCAGGAGTGCATCGCATCCAATCCAGCGAGCATGGCCTTCAGGTTGCTTTTCTGGGCTATCGTGGCGCAAAGTTCATATTCCAAAGCATTTTCGCGTTCGAGAAACCAGGTTGCCGCAATCCGCCGCGCCGTCACTTTCGGCCCGTCTGCACAGGCACGGGTTTTCGAGGTGTCGATGGTCTCAAACCGCCCGGGCAGCACACCGACGGAGCCGGTGCCATAAAGAACCAAACGGTCAACACGCTCGGGCGCGCGCGCAACCATTTCCTGCGCGACCATTCCACCCATCGAGTGACCAACCAGGTGGAATGTCTCGATGTCGCGCGCCTTCAGCTCATTCAGCGCCCAGTCCGCGAATCCCGAGATGCTGCAAAACGCGTCACGTTGCGCATTTTCGCCAAAACCCGGCAGATCCAGCGTGATGACATCGTAACCTTTCAGGGCCTCGACCTGCCGCTGCCATTGCCGACTGCCGCCCAGGAACCCATGAACAAACACGATGGGTGTCATTTCCGGCCGCCCTGTACAATCCGATCGAGGATCATGGCACAGAACAGGATTGAGAACCCCGCAAGAATACCCTGGCCCACATTCGCGTATTGCAACGCTTCAAGAACATCCTCGCCCAGCCCTTTGGCACCGATCAGAGACGCAACAACAACCATTGCCAGTGACAACATGATTGTCTGATTGATCCCCGCCCGGATCGACGGGCTTGCCAGCGGCAAGTCGACTTTGGTGAGCAGGTACCATTTGTTGGCGCCGAAACTGATCGCCGCCTCGCGCACGCTTTCGGGCACGCCACGCAAGCCGAGAACGGTCAGGCGCACCACGGGCGTACCACCGAAAATCATCGTGACCACAACCGCCGCCGGCTTGCCGACACCAAAAAACGCGATCACGGGGACCATGAAAACAAAGGCGGGCATGGTTTGCATGAAATCCATGATCGGCTGGATGAAAGCGTAGAACCGAGGGCGACGCGCCGCGAACATGCCCAGTGGAATTCCGATGACAATCGACAGGCATGCCGCTGTCCCCAACAAGGCCAGCGTGGTCATTGCGCCCTCCCAAAAGCCCAACAGCCCCATATAGGCCAGAAACGCGCCCGAATAGATTGCCGTGCTGACACCCGCAGTCAGCCATGTCAGCAGAATGATGAGACTGGCGATCACGATCCAAGGCGTCTGCACCAAGATGACCTCAAGCGCGTCCAGCAGGGTACGGATGCCGAATGTCAGCCCGTCAAAGAACGCTTCGCTGTTGCGCACGCACCAGGCGATGAAATCTTCCACCCAGGTGATGCTGGTCAGGCGGATATTGGGGTCTGTCGGGAAATGGCTGAGCAACGAGAAACGCCCCGGAAAGCTGTAATGCATCATCGCCGCAGCAACGATCAGCGCCATGAAGATCGCGCTGAACACGATCTGCGATACCGGCATTGCAGATCGGATTGAACGATCTGACAGCCATTCCGAGAAACGCGACTCGAGCGCCCAATTTGCCACCTGAGACTGAACAAGCTTGACGATGATCAGAATGAACAGGCCGGTCAGAACGATGTAAGGCCCTTCAGCGGCCATTGCTTCGGCTTCGGCGCGGATGCCGCCAATGTTTTCCTCGAGCGAGTCCACCGTCCGCTGGTAGACGTCGATCTTGTCCGAGTTGTTTTCGATGGCAGCGGCCAACTGCTGACGGCGCAGCTCAAGCGTCCCTTCAATTGACGCGATGCGTTCCATTGCCTCGGCCGTCAGGTCGCCGAACAACCCGCGCGCGATCTGCACATAGGCTATTGTTTCCAGGATCAGAAATGGCAACGCCCATGACCACAAGCCCCGCGCACCGAACCAGACCGGGCCAAACAACCCGGCCATCAGATTGAAAGTCGGCGTAAATCGGGACGACGCGCCGATCTTGTCGAAGTTGCGGATGTAATAGTCGGGGCTGGTGCGAACAAAGGCCCGGATGTTTTCGCGCCGCTCTTCGGCATATGCCTGGGCTGCTTCGCTCTCGGTATCTTCCAGCGGGTTCACATCTGAAGACCTCATGACACTTCGGTTCCTTCGATCACGGTGCGCAACAGATCGGCACGGGTTATGACGCCAACATCCTCGCCGCCGTCCTCCACAAGGATCGCGCTGTCGGTGTCGATTGCCAGATTGATCAGCGTGCTCAGGTTTTCGCCTTCATTCACACGCGGGGCATCCGAGGGCAGCGGACCGTGGGTCGCGACATGTTCCGGTATGGGCCGCATGACGGCGTGGGCACGCACCACCTTGAGCCTTGAGATACCCGCCACGAAATCGGCGACATAGTCGTCGGCGGGGTTCATGACGATGTCTTCGGCCGTCCCGATCTGCACCACCTTGCCGTCGCGCATGATTGCGATCCGGTTCCCGATGCGGACGGCTTCATCCAAATCATGGGTGATGAAGATCGTCGTCTTTTTCAGGATTTTGCTCAGTCGAATGAACTCATCCTGCAATTGCCGCCGGATCAACGGGTCCAACGCCGAGAACGGTTCGTCCATCAACAACACATCCGGGTTCGCTGCCAGTGCCCGGGCAAGGCCCACACGTTGCTGCATACCCCCGGACAGCTCGTGTGCGAATTTCGATCCCCAGGCTCCGAGTTCGACGATATCCAGAATAGCCGCGGCCTGACGCATGCGTTCATTTTTGCTGACCTGCCGGATCTCCAGCGGCATTGCGACATTGTCCAGCACAGACCGATGCGGCATCAGCGCAAAGTTCTGAAACACCATGCCAATCTTGTTGTTGCGAAACTGCTGAAGCTCTTTCGGGCCCAGGGCCATCACGTCAGTGCCTTCGATTTCGATCTTGCCTGCGGTGGGTTCCAACAGCCGGTTGAAATGGCGAACCAGAGTGGACTTCCCGCTGCCTGACAGGCCCATGATGCAGAATATCTCGCCCCGGTTGACCGAAAGACTGACATCCGCGACGCCGACAACGCAGTTGTATTCCGCCAGCACCTGGGCCTTGTCCAATCCACGGTCGCGGATTGCCTGCAACGCCACCTCGGGCCTGCCCCCGAAAATCTTCCAGACATTTGAGATTTCAATAACGGTGTCGTCGCTCATAAGTCCCCCAGAGGTGCGCATTTGGGTGGCGCCGTCCATTGCCGCCACCCTGTTTTGGGACGAAAGATCAGAGACCCAGCCAGGCGTCGACACGATCCGGGTTTGCTTCGACCCATTCACGGGCAACGTCCGCCGGGTCGCGGCCCTTGCCGCTGATCTCATAGGCGAACCCGCTGACATCATCCGCCGTCAATGCGAAATTCGCCAAGAAATCGGCAATCGCCGGAGAACGCTCTGGCAGCGTGTTGGACCACGCAATCTGCACGTTCTTGAGCGCGTCCTTGGTCGCAACATTGGATTTGTTGTACCAGTCCGGGTCATCAGACGGTTGGACCATCACGTATTTTGCCGGGTCGAATTGTGGCTCGGTCAACATCTGGACGTCGAACATGTACCAGACGGCATGCGGCTTGTAGCAATAAAAGGCGTAGCCTTCGCCCTTGGCGATGCTGTCCTTGATCCGCGCGGTTTTCACGCTTTCCTCGGCGCGTATCGGCTCAATGAAATCAAGCAGGCCGTAATCGCGGGTTTTGACTTCGTTCACGTTGGCCGAAGCCCAACCTGGCGCGCCAATCCACATTTCACCTTTGCCATTGCCGTCACTGTCCATCAATGCGGCCACATCCGGGCGGCCCAGATCGGCGATGTCGGTGATGTTGTTGGCTTCACCAAAGTCTTTGCTGACGCAGAAACCCTGATTACCCTCGTAGGGGTTCGATGACAGAGTGACGGTGCCCGCTTCGTCCACATATTTCTTGGTGAAGCTTTCCTGGTTGGGCAGCCAAACGTCGGGATGAACGTCGATATCGCCCTTGCCCTGATCCATCGCCTGAAAGATCGTGGCGTTGTTGCCGGGCACATATTCCACTTTGCCCCCGATGCGCATTTCCACGACCGCGCCCAGCACATGGGCAATCGCTTGTGCACCGGTCCAGGATGGCACGCCGATTTTCACCTCTTCGGCTGCGAATGCCGGTACAGCGCAGACGCTGATCACAGCAGCCATCCCCAGCTTTTTCAGATTGGTTCTCATGGTCTTCTCCTCTGTTGAAATGCGCCGTGGTTCGGCGTCGTTCTTTCCGTCGTTCGATTTTCCCGTCGCGCAATAGGGGCGCGCCAACATGTCTTTGGCGACACATTCGGACGGAAGGCTGAAACAAGACCAACCGCCAGACCCTGCCCGGAAGTCTAGAACAGGAGCTTTTCCGAGAGCCAATTCGAACATTTCATCAAACTATTCTTTTTCTGCATAATTTTCTGTATCCTTGCTGAAGATGCTCTTTCACAAGCGGGGATACGCATTGGATCTGAATTGGTTACGCGATTTTGAATGCCTCGCCCGGACCTTGAACTTCACCCGTGCGTCTGATGAACGTAACATCACGCAATCCGCATTCAGTCGCAGAATCAAAGCGTTGGAAAGCTGGGTGGGGCTGCCTTTGGTCAATCGGGCAACCTATCCGGTGCAATTGACCGAGGCCGGCAAACAATTCCTGCCTGTTGCGCAGGCGGCAATTTCACAGCTGTCTGAATCCCGCCAATCCCTGCGGGACGCCGACCGGGGCGACAGTCGGTTCATCCGGTTTTCGGTTCTGCACACCATTGCGGTTAATTTTTTGGCGACCCGCATAGAAGAGTTGCAGAAGCAGATCCCGGAATTGCGCACGCGCGTCCTGTCCGATTCTCTAAGCACCTGCTGTGATCTTTTGGTCGAAGGCGCGGTGGATATCCTGCTGTGCTACTATCACCATACTGTCTCGCCCATGATCGACGAAACCGCGTTCGAGCGTAAGGATCTGTTGAAGGACCGTCTGATACCGGTGGCTGCCGCACAGCCGGTTCGGACACTGGGTTGGGATTTGTCCCGGCAGGATGGCCCGCCGATCCCTTATCTGGCCTATGACCGATCGTCCTTCTTGGGCATGGTCGTTGAAAACACCGTTGACCGGAAACCCCAGAATACCGAAACGATATATGTCGATAGCCTCGTCGAAACGATCAAGCGAAGATTGATGACTGGCAGCGGATTTGCCTGGATGCCCGAAACGTCGATCTCGGCGGAGCTGGATCAGGGGTTGCTGGTGCCGATCGGTGACGATGCATGGTGTGCAACGTTGACGATTTCAGCCTTTTCCAATCCGGCCAGCTTGGATCAGATCGCGCACCAGCTTTGGCAGCGTTTGTGACCGGACGGATTCGTTTTGGCGCACCGACCGGCCGTTGAACGGAAAATGCGCCTTTACCTCGTATGCCGGCCCGTCTGAGAAAAATTGACGATCGCGCGGACCAGCAGATCGATCGTATCCACTGCATTGGCGTCATCCGCGACGCTGTCGGCAATGAGGGAGAATTCAGAGCAAGCGACAAACTGCAAGCCCGCCCCCGCCTTGACCAAGGCTCTTGAGGATGCTTGCAGCGTTTCGCGCGCCTTGTCGTTTTGGCCGTTGACCTTGATCGCGCGGATCGCCGCCAACATCGCGTTGTCATCCGTTGGCCAAACGGTTGACAGCCCGCGCGCGTGCAGGGCTGTTTCGAAAAGACAAGTACGGCGCACCGCCGGAGAAGCGAGCACACCAACGCGCCCACCCTTCCCGAGTGTCCCGACGGCGTGATCCGCGGCCAGTTCAACCATGTTCAACAGCGGAACGGTCACGGCTTCGGTGATCGCCTTGGCATAGTGATGCGCCGTGTTGCAGGGCATTGCCAGCGCCACGGCGCCGGCATCCTGAAGACGTCGCGCCATCGCCGCCAGTGTCGGCCCCGGATCTTCGCCCGCCCCTTCGATCAAATGCGCGATCCGTGACGGGACCTGAGTGTTCATGTCGATCAAAAGCGGAATGTGGTCCCGGTCGTCGCTCACCGGCACAGCCTCGACCAGCTTGCGCTGGAGGAGGATCGTTGCCTCAGGGCCCATGCCGCCAAGAATGCCGATGGGGCGCAGTGTCATTGCTCAGATATTCACCCAGCGGTATTTGTGATCGAAGGCAAAGTCATACCCCGCCAAGGCCGCCGCGCCACCCGTGTGAAGGAAAACGACCCGCTGGTCTTTGAATTCGCCTTTGCGCGCCAGATCGATCAGGCCCGCCGCACCCTTGGCCGAGTAGCAGGGATCCAGAAGGATTCCTTCCAATTCGGCAAACATCTGGATCGCTTCGATGCCGCTTTCAGTGGGCAGGCCATAGCCTTCGCCGACATAGTCGGTATTGGCCATGACATCTTCACGCTTTACCACGCCCGCGCACCCCAGCTTTTCGGCGGTCTTGCAGGCGAGGTCGTACACCATCTGTTCCTGCTTTGGCCGAGGTGCCCTTGTCCCGATGCCAAGCACCGGCACCTGCGCATTCATGGCGCACATTCCCGTCACCAAACCTGCCTGCGTACCGGACGACCCGGTTGCATGTACCAGCCGGTCAATCCGCAATCCGCTGTCATTGGCCTGACCCAACAGTTCAAAGGCCGCGTTTACATAGCCCAGCGCCCCGGTCGGGTTCGAGCCGCCGCCAGGAATGACATAGACATTGCGGCCTTTTGCCCGTTTCTTCGCGGCAGCCTTTTCCATTTCGCCCGGCATATCGTGACCCCCGGGAAACTTCTGGGTGGTCGCGCCGTGCAAGTGGTCCAGCAGGACATTGCCATTTGTATTGTAGTTGCCATCTTGATAGCCGGTGCGATCTTCCAGAAGAATATGGCAATCAAGGCCCAGCTTGGCGGCAAACGCTGCGGTTTGTCGACCGTGGTTGGTTTGAGTGGCACCTTGCGTCATCACCATGTCGGCGCCCTGCGCTTCCGCTTCGGCCATCAGAAATTCCAGCTTGCGGGTCTTGTTGCCGCCGGTTGACATGCCGGTGCAATCGTCGCGCTTGATCCAGATTTCCACCCCCAGTTCTTTGGAAAGCCGCTTCATCGGTTCAAGCGGTGTCGGAAGATGGGCGAGGTGAAGGCGGGGAAAGCGCGCAAGATGCATGTCACAATTCCTAATATTGATTTTCGTCAATTTACGCTGTGTGTTGCCGCTCTTCTAATTCGAAATTCAGTGAGTATGTTGCAAAAATTGCATATTAGTAAGGTCTGGGCTATCTGATTCACATGCGTTTGGAATGGATCGATGACATATTGGCCGTGCTGGACAGCGGATCGCTGACGCGCGCCGCGGAAAAACGGCTGCTGACCCAATCTGCCTTTACCCGTCGGGTGCGGCTCATCGAAGGCAGTATCGGAGCGACCCTGTTTGATCGTCGCCGCAAACCCGTATCCTTAATGCCGGGCGTTCAGGCGTTGGAACCTGAACTGCGCGAGCTGAGCGCGCGTCTGCACAAACTGCGTCACAGTTTGAAAACAGAAAGCGATCAGGCCAGCCAGTCTTTGTCGCTCGTGTGCCAGCATGCGTTGACGACAACCGTCTCGCCGAAAGTGGTCCGGATGTTGACCGAAAACAGCGATATCTCGGTTCAGGTGCGATCGGGGAACCAGGACGAATGCCTGTTGCAACTGATCTCGAAAGAAGTCGATTTCGCGATCATGTACGCGGCATCGGACGGTGGGGTGCAGAACCTCGAAAGTGCGTTCGAGGCGAGGACGCTTGGTGCCGACACATTGATCCCGGTATGCGCACCGGCAATGCGCGGGGAATTGGATGGCAAGACCATTCCTGCGATTGTCTACCCGCCTGATGTTTTTCTTGGGCAAGTGTTTTCCCGATTGATTGCACCGCGTTTGCCCGACGAAACCAGACTCGTGGCCAAGGCCGAGACGGCCCTGACGCTGGCGATGCTGCAATATGCCGTGAATGAAATCGGCGTTGCATGGCTACCCCACTCTTTGGTCGCCACGCTGCTTGCTCAGGGGCAGCTTGTAAGCGTTGAAGAGGCCCTGCCTGCACAGGCGCTGACAATAAGAATGGTTCGTTTGGCCGAAGCGAAGCCAGAGTTCAGTGAACAGATTTGGCAACGTCTTGCCGGGCAATCGCAAAGCTTTTGGTTGTCGTCGGATCAAAGCGACGAGGCGACTTGAGCAGTTCACCGAGAAAGGCGCCGAGTTTGCGATCAGCATCGGAAGAATACGCAACGGAATAGTGGCAAAACCGAGCTGGATGTATCTAACCTGTGCTGAAAAGACAGCAAAAGGGCAGGTCAGCGGATGTTCAGTAAGGTATTGAAAACGGGTCTAGGTGTCGTGGTTCTGGGCATCGTGGGGCTGCTTGGTTATCTGCTGATCGCCCCGCCCGATTTGTTGAAAGTGGGCACGAATTACTCGGCCAAGATTGTCTGTTCAAACGTTTTCATTGCCGGACGTGATCCGGAAGAGGTCCTCGCGGTGGATGTGCAGGCCCCGGGGCATCCGCTGCTCAAACATGTTTCGATTGAGGTCGATCGAGAGGCGCAGACTGTTCATGCGCGACTCTTTCGGTTCTTCGCGCCCGCCAGGTCGCAGTTCCGGCAAGGGCTTGGCTGCACCAACGTGCATGCTACATCCCTGAGTGCGCAAGGGCTTGAGGCCGCCAAGCCCGCGCCGACAGGGCTTTGGCCAAGCGGAAACGACGTTGCGCAGTCTCATGATTCCAAATTTCAGGCCGTCTTGTCGGATGATACGCTGCTTGGCGAAGGATACCGCGCCGTAGTGGTGGTTCAAGGCGGGCGTATCGTGGCCGAACGCTATGCGGAAGGGTTTGACGCCGACACACCGTTGCTGGGCTGGTCCATGACCAAGACGGTGACGGCCGGGCTGATCGGAACGTTGATCAAAGCGGGTCAGATGAATGTATCGGACACCCTCGTCGACAGTTTTCCCGAATGGGCAGAAGACGCAAGGCGAGACATTACTGTTGCGGACATGCTGGCAATGACAAGCGGTCTGCAATGGAATGAAGAATACGGAGACGTGTCAGACGTGACCAGGATGCTGTATCTCAGCGATGACATGGCCGGTTTCGCTGCCGACCGTGCACTGGAAGCCGGCATTGGAACCGACTTCAACTATTCCTCCGGCACGTCCACCGTGTTGTCCCGGGTGTGGCAGGACAAGCTGCCCGATGGCGGTTTGAGCTATCCTCGGGATGCGCTTTTTGAACCGCTTGGCATGGCTTCGGCGATCATCGAGACAGATGTCGCCGATACATTCATCGGATCCAGCTATATGTACGCCACGGCCCGAGACTGGGCGAGGTATGGCCAGTTTCTGCTGCAAAAAGGGGTTTGGGACGGCGCACAGATTTTGCCCACAGGTTTTGTGGACTGGATGTTCGGACCCGTTGCGGCGTCTGGCGGTGAATATGCCAAGGGTCATCTCTGGTTGAAATCGCCGGGCGACCTGCCACCGTTTGAAGACGCGGTTTGGTTGCAAGGGCATGACGGTCAGTCCATCGGAATTTTCCCGTCGCGTGACATGGTCGTCGTGCGGATGGGGCTTACACCTTCACGGGTGGGCTATTCTTCTTTGCCCTTGGCGAAAGCGCTTATTGCGGCTTTCGGGGGGTAGGGGATCGAACATTCCCATCGACTCACCGCCCGACATTGCGGCGGGCATCGCCCGTAGGGCAGGACACTGGGTCGCAGATCGGCATCTTGCACGTCGGTACGCTTTGGTATACCGCCGCATACAAATTCAAGGTGCCGGGCTTTCACATGGCCCGGTGCATCAGCTAAATGGTCGGAACCGTCATGAGCCTTTACACAGAATACCTGAACGAAATCGAGACGCGCAAAGAACAGGGTCTGCACCCCAAACCCATCGAAGACGGTGCTCTTTTGCAGGAAATCATCGGGCAGATCAAAGATACGGGTCACGCTCATCGTGCCGATTCACTGAACTACTTCATCTACAACACGCTTCCGGGCACAACCAGCGCCGCAGGTGAAAAGGCGCGCTTTCTGAAAGAGATCATCCTGGGTGAAGCGACGGTCGAAGAAATCTCGCAGGATTTCGCGTTTGAATTGCTGTCGCATATGAAGGGCGGCCCATCGGTAGAGGTTCTGCTTGATCTGGCGCTGGGCGATGACGCAGAGATTGCGCAGAAAGCGGCGGCAGTTCTGAAAACCCAGGTGTTCCTGTACGACGCAGATACCAACCGTCTGAAAACAGCCTTTGAGGCCGGGAACGCCGTTGCCAGGGACATTCTGGAAAGCTATGCCAAGGCCGAGTTCTTTACCCGGCTTCCCGACATCGAAGAAGAAATCAAGGTTGTGACCTATGTGGCGGCCGAAGGGGATATTTCGACCGATCTTCTGTCGCCCGGCAATCAGGCGCATTCGCGGTCGGACCGTGAATTGCACGGCAAGTGCATGATCTCACCCGAAGCACAGGCCGAGATTCAGGACTTGCAAAAACAGCACCCGGACAAGCGCGTCATGCTGGTTGCTGAAAAAGGCACGATGGGAGTTGGATCGTCGCGCATGTCCGGTGTCAACAACGTTGCATTGTGGACAGGAAAGCAAGCCAGCCCCTATGTTCCATTCGTGAACATCGCGCCGGTTGTTGCCGGTACAAACGGGATTTCACCGATCTTTCTGACCACCGTCGGCGTCACCGGCGGGATCGGCATCGATCTCAAGAACTGGGTCAAGAAAGTGGATGCCGACGGCAATCCTATCCTGAACAATGACGGCAATCCTATCCTCGAGCAGAAATATTCCGTCGAGACCGGAACGGTACTGACTATCAACACCAAGGACAAAAAGCTGTACAATGACGCAGGCGACAAAGAGCTGGTCGATCTGTCATCATCCTTCACGCCGCAAAAGACCGAGTTCATAAAGGCCGGAGGATCTTATGCCATTGTCTTTGGCAAAAAGCTTCAGACATTCGCGGCCGAGACGCTCGGTCTCGAGGTGAAATCCGCTTTCGCGCCGTCCAAGGAGATTTCGCATGAAGGGCAGGGCCTGACGGCGGTTGAAAAGATATTCAACAAAAACGCGGTTGGCGTGGCCGAAAGCAAAGTTCTGCATGCGGGCTCGGACGTTCGGGTGAAGGTCAACATCGTCGGTTCGCAGGACACCACCGGCCTGATGACGGCGCAGGAACTGGAAGCCATGGCGGCGACAGTGATATCGCCCACCGTTGACGGTGCCTATCAGTCTGGCTGTCATACTGCTTCGGTTTGGGATTCCAAGGCGCAGGCAAATATCCCAAAACTGATGAAATTCATGAACAACTTTGGCCTGATCACCGCGCGTGACCCCAAAGGTGTTTATCACTCGATGACAGACGTCATCCACAAGGTTCTGAACGACATCACCGTGGATGACTGGGCGATCATCATCGGTGGCGACTCGCATACACGTATGTCCAAAGGCGTCGCGTTTGGTGCAGACTCGGGTACTGTTGCACTGGCGCTGGCCACTGGCGAAGCTACCATGCCGATCCCGGAATCCGTCAAGGTGACGTTCAAGGGCCAGATGGCGGATCACATGGATTTCCGCGATGTGGTTCACGCCACCCAGGCGCAGATGCTGAAGAAATTCGGCGACAACGTGTTCCAGGGGCGGATCATCGAAGTTCACATCGGCACATTGCTGGCGGATCAGGCATTCACCTTTACTGACTGGACGGCCGAGATGAAGGCCAAGGCGTCGATCTGCATCTCAGCGGATGACACGTTGATCGAATCTCTGGAAATCGCGAAAAGCCGTATTCAGATCATGATCGACAAGGGAATGGATAACGAAGCCCGGACACTGCAAGGTCTGATCGACAAGGCCAACGCTCGGATCGCGGAAATCAAGTCGGGTGAAAAGCCGGCCCTGAAACCGGATGAAAACGCCAAGTATTTTGCCGAGTTGGTGGTTGACCTGGATGAAATCAGCGAACCCATGATCGCCGACCCGGATGTCAATAACGCCGATGTATCAAAACGTTACACCCACGATACGATCCGGCCGGTTTCCCACTACAAAGGGGAAAAGAAGGTCGATCTGGGATTTGTTGGATCGTGCATGGTGCACAAGGGCGATCTGGTCATCGTCTCGCAGATGCTGAAAAACATCGAGCAGGAGAAGGGCACAGTAGAATTCAAGGCCCCGCTGGTCGTTGCTGCGCCCACCTACAACATCATCGATGAGCTGAAAGAAGAAGGCGAGTGGAGCATTCTTCAGAAGTATTCAGGCTTTGAATTCGACGATCTGTTCCCAAAAAGCAAAGCGCGGACGGAATACGAGAACATCCTGTATCTAGAGCGTCCGGGATGTAACCTCTGCATGGGCAACCAGGAGAAAGCGGCAAAGGGTGACACTGTGCTGGCCACGTCCACACGACTGTTCCAAGGCCGTGTTGTTGAGGACGCGGCGGACAAGAAAGGCGAATCCCTGCTGGCATCGACCCCGGTGGTCGTGCTGTCGGCTGTTTTGGGCCGAATGCCGACCGCCGAGGAATACAAATCGGCCGTGAAAGGTATCGACCTGACCAAATTTGCGCCTCCGATGGAAAAGCCCGCAGGCACGAAGTCAGCGCATTTCTAAACGCAAGGCACAAAGTTGATTGCCCGGGCATCCCTTCAGGTGGCCGGGCGATTGAGTTCCGCTGTGTTCAGGCCTGGTTGCAGCGCACGCCGCGAAAAAGCGCGGCATGGGAATGCCCCGGACCTTTCGCACGACTTCGCGTGGACTGCTGGGGAAAATCCATGATCCACGGTCATGCGGTCGCTGTTTGGCGTCAGGCTGACAGCTCTTTATACATGTAAGTCGTGGGTTCCAGTCTGGTTTCGAACGGGTTCCGGCAATAGTTCGGAATTTCCCCGGCGATCTGAAACCCCAGGTCCAGATAAAGCAATCGAGAAGGATCGGTGCTGCGGGTATCAAGAACCAGCATCGTGCGCTCCAACTCTGTCGCTCGTTGAAAGAGGGCTTCCATCAAGGCGCGGCCAAAACCGCGCCGTCTGGCGTTCGGGTGCACCAGAAGTTTCGCAACATCAGCGCGGTGCGGTTGATTGGGCATGGTCGCGGGGATCAGTTGCACCGTGCCCTGAATGCGCCCGTTGTCGTGGAGGGCAAACAGCTCCAACGCACCGGATTTCAGCCCAGGACGAACATTTTGCAGCCAGTAATTTCGTGCGTCACTCTCGGTAAACGGAAGGACAAAGCCGATGCTGGCCCCGTCATGCACACAGGCGTGGAGGATTTCCGCCAGATCATCCACTGCCGCGCTGAAATCGAGATCGGTCAGACGCGAGATCATATCAGCACCAAGAGATAACGCGCACCGCGAGATTCCCCGGTTTCGAACCGGGTTGGGCCCGACAGGTGATAGCGCAGGCAATCTCCGGCGCTCAGCGCATGGGGGGTTCCGTCAACTGTCAGTGTCAGGGCGCCGTCGATCAGGATCAGATGGTGTTCCTGCCCGGATTTGGGCGGCGCCTCGTAAGTGATGACCGTATCGCGCGGCAGGTGGCATTCCACGACCTCGGCGTTCAGGCCGTTTGCAGGCGGTGAAACTGCACGGCGGGTAAAGCCGGTTTCGGGATCACGCCATTCGGTCTGGCGTTCAAACGCCACCTTGGGGTCAAAGCTGTCTTCGACCATCATCAAAAGCCGGGACATCGGAAGGTCATAAGCGGCACAGAGGCGGCCAAGATTCTCAGCGGTGGGGCTGACCTCTCCTTTCTCCATGCGGGACAGCGTGGCGCGGCTGATTCCGCTGTGGGCGGCCAGTTGATCCAGGGACCACCCGCGCCCGCGGCGGAGTTCGTTCAAACGGACGGCAAGGCGGCTTGAGAGGTTGTCGAGCATGGACCACAAACGAGAGGAGTTTTCATTTGTGGGAAAATTACATAAAAATTATGTGTGTGTAAATGAAAAAAGGCGCAGAAACTCTGCGCCTTTCGCAAGCTTTTGACGAGGTGGTGGATTATTTCCAACCAACTTCGTTAAAGATTTTCTGTGCTTCCGGGATGTTCTTTGCGACCTCCGACAGGTTCACGTCGTCAGCTTTGAACTCACCCAGGGCCTTTACCGATTCCGCCAGCTCGACACTCTGTACTGCCGGGAATTCGTCATTGCCCGCCGAGAAGTACTTCTGCGCCTGATCGCTTGCCAGATACTCGAGGAACAGGATTGCGTTTTCCTTGTTCGGCGCGTGTGCCGCGACGCCACCGCCCGACAGGTTCATATGCGCACCATAGCTGTCCTGATTGGGGAAGACCCAGCCGATCTTGTCGAGGTCAGAGGACAGGCCTTTGACGTCTTTGCGGATAGCCCGTGCATAGTAGTAGGTGTTCGATACAGCGATGTCGCATTCACCCGAAACGATGCCACGCAGCTGGTCGGTGTCACCTCCCTGCGGGTCTCGGGCCATGTTGGCGACAACGCCTTCCGCCCAGGATTTTGCAGCTTCGGTACCTTCATGTGTGATGATCGAGGCGAGCAGGGTCTGGTTGTAGGTGTTGGTCGAGGATCGGATGCAGATCAGGCCCTTGTATTCCGGCTTGGCGAGGTCTGCGTAAGTGGCCGGCGGATTGGCAACGTTTTCTTTGTTGTAAAAGATGATCCGACCGCGCTGTGAGAAGCCGAACCACTGGTTGTCTTCGTCCTGAAGGTTGGCGGGGATGCGCTCCTCCAGGGTTTCGCTGTCGATGGCTTGCAGAATGCCCGCATCTTTGGCACGCGCCAGGCGAGACGTGTCGACCGTCAGCATGACATCTGCCGGAGAGTTCGCGCCTTCGGCTTCCATGCGCGCAATCAATTCATCCGCCTTGCCTTCGATCCGGTTGATCTTGATGCCGGTCGCTTCTTCGAAGTCCGTGTAAAGACGTTCGTCAGTGTCATAGTGGCGCGAGGAATAAAGGTTCAGCTCGCCTTCAGCTGCGGCTGATGTTGCGATCAATGCCGACAGAGCGGCGGCCAGGCAGGTTGTGGATTTCAGCATAGTTTGCCCCAACAATTGAATTTCGCGTCGGTTGATAACCCGACTGATTTGCTCAATTATACGATTCTCAGCGAGATGCAAGAAAATCCGACAGATTTACTTGGTCAAATGAGCGCAGGCACCCTTGCGAGGCTTGTTGGGGGCGGGCGCGAGTTGTGCTGAACGGAAAGATCCGCGTCACACGGCAGTGTCTGGATCACTCACGATCAAGCACCTCAACTGCAAGGATCGTGGGTAAATGGCGCGCGACTTCCGTCCATGTGTCCCCTTCATCAACACTGGCAAAAACCGAGCCGCTGTTGGTCCCGAAATAGATACCGGCGGGGTCTCGGCGGTCTCCGGCCATGGCCTGTCGCAGAACAGTGAAAAAACAGCTTTCTTGCGGCAAGCCACGTCGCTGGTCTTGCCATGTTGCGCCTCCGTTTGTGGATTTCCAAACTGCCGCGGCGGCATCCGGTGGATAGCGCCCGATGCTGTCTCCGTTCAAAGGCAATGTCCAGATCGTGTCCGGATCACGTGGGTGCACATGAATCGGAAATCCAAAGGTAGATGGCAGGCCTTCGGTGATGTCATCCCAACTGCGCCCTCCGTCGGCCGAGCGCCAGACGCCGTGATGGTTTTGCTGGTACAGCAAATCCGCGGTACCCGGAGCTTGAACCATGTTGTGGACGCAATGACCGGTTTCACCATCCCTGGGGGCAGCGGGATGATCATGATGCGTGCAAGATTCGGCGTTGGACAATCTGTTGCGCCGCTCCCAGCTTGCGCCGCCATCCTCAGTTGCAAACACACCTGCAGCGGAAATGCCGACCCAGAGCTTTTTCGAATCATTTGGGTCAGTCACGATTGTATGCAGGACCAGCCCCGCACCGCCGGGATTCCAATCGGGTGCCGAGGGGTGGTTTGTCAGGCCCTCAAGCGTGTCCCATGTCCGACCATTATCGTGGCTGGCTAGCAGGCGGGCCGGTTTTGTGCCTGCGTACAACGTTCCATGTTGATAACGCAAAGACCAGACCTGCGAAAACTCAGCGGCGAATGGTGCGGGTTCTCCGGTCCAGCCGATCATCTGGGCAAAATCCTGGTCGTTGGCGGCCCACTCGTCCATTTGACCCTTGGTGAGTTTTGCGACCTGCCAAGTCACACCGCCGTCTTCGGAACACCAGACTCCGGCGCCATGCCAGTCACCACCGCCCCCGGCCCAAAGCGTGCCCGTTTCCTTGTCGCCGATGACGTGGTTGATCGGCCATCCTTCGCAATGCGGGCCCGTCACTTTCCAATCTGACCTGTTCTGATCACCAGAGATAATGAACGTTCCCTTGGTCGTTCCCACCAGTACGTCGATGCCGTGTTCGCGCATGGGTTTCACACTCCGTAATGTCGAAGCAAGGGTAGCACGTCAGGCCCACAGGTGCAGAACACAAAAAAACCGCGCTCAAGAGCGCGGTTTTCTAATACGGTGTTTTGCCGTTCTCAGCCCTGGCGAGCTTTGAACTTGCGCTGCGTCTTGTTGATAACGTAGACGCGGCCTTTGCGACGCACAACACGGCAGTCGCGGTGCCGATTCTTGAGCGAGCGGAGCGAGTTCTTGACCTTCATGGTCTGTCTCCAATCTGCGGCGCCTTCATCAAGGACGTGGCCAGCGCCTGGGTTACTCGGGTGTCCCGGATCTCCGGAACAGTGAAATCATGGTGGGCGGTACAAGGATCGAACTTGTGACCCCTTCGATGTCAACGAAGTGCTCTACCGCTGAGCTAACCGCCCACTTTCCCTTTGCGTGCCCAGCCCCATAACGAAATGGGGCGCGGAACCCCGCGCCGGTAGCGGGGTCTATAAAAGGAGTCGCAAAGGGGTTCAAGGGGTTTGGTAGAACTATTTTCCGGTCTATGTTGATTGCGAACATGGAGGGATCATGCAGAACGCAGCCTTTGTATTGGATATGCCGGAAAACCGCAGTTCATGCGTGGTTTTTTCATCTCCTCATAGCGGGCGGAATTATCCCGAAGCGTTTTTGAAGCGGTCCGTTCTGAATCAAAGCGTGATTCGATCCTCGGAAGACGCCTTCGTGGATCAATTGTTTGCTGCCGCGGCCGAGAATGGCGCGCCTTTGATCAAAGCGACCATGCCACGCGCCTATCTGGACCTGAATCGCAGTCTGGACGAACTGGACCCGGCGCTGATCAGCGGTGCCCGCAGGCATGGGCACAACCCCAGGGTCGCATCAGGGTTGGGTGTGGTTCCCCGCGTTGTGGCCAATGGACGGGCAATCTACAGCGGCAAGCTGACCATGGACGAGGCGCGGCTGCGCATCGACACCTATTGGCGCCCCTATCATGCACGTTTGAAATCCCTGCTGGCCGAATCACACGAGAAATTCGGCCAGGCCATACTGGTGGATTGCCACTCCATGCCGCATGAGGCGGTGGCCATGGCCGGTACAACCCGAAACAATCGGCCCGAGATCGTGCTGGGTGATCGGTTCGGTGCGTCGGCCTCGTCCGAAATCGTGGACCTCATCGAATCGGCGTTTGCTGCGGCAGGTCTGAATGTGGTGCGCAACGCCCCGTTTGCCGGGGCCTATGTGACACAGACTTACGGCCGCCCCACCCGCCAGCAACACGCGATCCAGATTGAAATCGACCGGGCCTTGTATATGGACGAAGAAAAGATTGCGCCGAACGCCAATTTCATGACGTTTTCGAAACTCCTTCGGCAGGTGGTGCGCGACATATCCAGAATCGGTTCAAAACCTCTCCGTCTGGCGGCGGAATGAAACTAGCGCAAAGCGCGGCCCTTCACGATTGCTTCCGGGCCGAATCTCTGGCGGATCTGGTCGGTGGCCCGCTCGGCCTGTGATCTGCGGACGGCGCCGGGATCAAGCAGGTCGCCGGAGATGTCAGCCTGATCCGCCGGGCACAGGTCAGACAGGCCACACCCCAACAGGCGGTATGGCCCCTGATCCCCCACCTGATCGAAAAGCCCTTTTGCGGTGCGATAGATTTTGTCCGCGATCTGCGTTGCGTCCCGCAATGACACGCGCCGTGTCAGAATCTTGTGATTGGCTTTCTTCAGCTTCAGCGTAACGACCCGGCCAGCCAGATCCTTGGCCTTGGCCCGGTCCGAGACCTTCAGGGCCATGCGCCACAAATGTCCGTCCAGAATATCAATATTGGCGGTGTCCTCGAAAAACGTGGTCTCATTGCTGATGGATTTCATCGGTTCATGGGCTGAAACGCGTCGTTTGTCCTGACCCCGTGCCAAATGCCACAGGCGATACCCCATCGAGCCGAAACGCACAGTCAAAGCCTCCTGATCCCAACGCAGTAGGTCGTTGAAGGTTCGAATCCCTGCCCGGTCCAGTGATTCCTGCGCAGCGGGGCCAATACCCCAGATCAACCTTACGGGTTTGTCATTCAGAAACTCAGCCGTCTCGGCCTTGCCGATCACCGAAAACCCACGGGGCTTGTCGAGGTCCGAGGCAACCTTGGCCAGAAACTTGTTGTGACTCAGCCCGATGGATCCTGTCACACCCAGTTCATCCTTCATGCGTTTGACCAGGCGCGCCAGCATGACGGCCGGGGGGGCTCCGTGCAGGCGTTCGGTGCCGGACAGGTCCATGAAAGCTTCGTCCAGGGACAGGGGTTCGACCACTGGTGTCAGTTCGTCCATCATGGCGCGGATGTCCCGTGACACCTGGGCATACACGGACATGCGTGGTTTGATCACGACGGCATCGGGGCACAGTTGCAGCGCTTTGAACATGGGCATGGCGGATCGCACACCGCGAATTCGGGCCACGTAGCATGCCGTGGATACAACACCGCGTTTGCCGCCGCCGATGATGACAGGCTTGTCTGCCAGTTCCGGATTGTCCCGCTTTTCCACCGAAGCATAGAAGGCATCGCAATCCATATGTGCGATGGACAGATCAAACAGTTCGGGATGAGACTTTACCCTGGGACTGCCGCAGGCCGTGCAGCGCCGTTCGTTCGTAAAAGGGGTCAGGCAATCTCGGCAAAGACCGGGCATCTGCGTCCTCGTGTGTTCCGCAGTTGTCTTGGGGGTCCTTTATATCATCCAGTGATATCGATCAAAGATCATTCGGAGAAAAGAACCCCCCGCGCTTCGCGGGGGGGAAGTAACGAACCTCAGGAAGAGTAGGTTCGTTGGGGAGTAAATCCCCTTGAGAATCGCTAAGATTTTCCGGTTGAGATAGGGTTTGGCGCGCTTTTCAGAAACTCGCTTTTTGAATGTGTGTTTTCTGGCACAGGGACGATTTGGCGCGGATTCGCGAAAAACTGACGTAAGGTCAACCTGTTGCGGCGGTTTTTTCAGCGTGAATCCCTGTTGAAACGATGATTCTGCTCATCACGTTTTCAGAGAATTTAACTCGGTCAAAACGGCCGCGGCCGCGGATTTTGGATCTTCGGCCTGATAAATGGGGCGGCCAACTACGATATGATCCGCCCCGTCCTGGATGGCGCTGGCAGGTGTGGCCACACGTTTTTGATCGCCCAGTGCCGCGCCTGCCGGACGCACGCCGGGGGTTACGATCAGCCGGCCCTTCGCCTGGGGCAGGGCGCGGATCAGGGCGGCCTCCTGCGGGCTGGCGATCACGCCGTCGGCCCCGGCCTCGAAGGCGTGGGCGGCGCGTTCCACCACCATGTCCTGAACGTCACCGGCCTTCATCATGCCGGCATCCAAGTCGTCGCGGTTCAGCGAGGTCAGGATGGTCACCGCCAGGATTTTCAGATCCTTGCCCGCCGCCCCTTCCTTGGCGGCGCGCACCACATGCGGGTCGCCATGCACGGTCAGGAAATCCAGATCGAACTGCGCCAGCCCCCGCACCGCGTTTTCCACCGTGTTGCCGATGTCGAACAGCTTCATGTCCAGGAAGATGCGCTTGCCGTGTTCCTGCTTGAGCTCATTGGCCAGTGCCAGCCCGCCGCCTGTCAGCATGCCCAGGCCGATTTTGTAGAACGAAACGGCGTCGCCCAGCGTCTCGGCCAGCTTCAGCCCTTCCAGCGCGTTGGGGACGTCGAGGGCGACGATCAGGCGGTCATCGGCGGTTTGGAGCATTGTATCGACCTTTCAAGCTTGACGGGATCGGCGCTTCTGTAGAGCGTGTGGCGCATTGAGACAAGAAAAGACGCAGGAAAATACGGGATGATACGGTTGGGTGTGGTGGCCTCGGCGGCTGTTCTGGTCGGGGCGGGCGCGGTCTGGGCCGATGAAACGGATTGCGGCGAGGCCCGACTGGTCTGGGCGGACGTCAAGGACAGCGGGTCGGCGACGGCGATCGAGAGTTTTTCACGGATCTACGCCGATTGCCCGATCTATTCGCAGCTGGCGCGCGATCTGCTGGTCGGGCTGACCGGCGAGGCCTCTGCGCCGGCAAAGGCCGACGACCCCAAGGAACCGCAACGGCGCCTGCGGGTTTCCGACCTGCGCCCCCGGCCGGAACCCAACCCCGACGATCCACCGCAGGACCCCGACTATTCGGACGGAGAGTATGACTGCCTGATGGCCGCTGCCGCTCCGGGGCAGTCGCCCTATTTCGACGGGGTGAAATGGGCCGACATGGACGCCGAGAATGCGATGGCGATCTGCGCCGATCTGCTGTTGAAAGATCAGGATGTCGATGCCGAGGTCGTGGCCGCCTTTGGCCGGGCGCTCATGAAGGGCGGCAAGCTGGAAATGGCGCTCGAGTTTTCGGAACTGGCCGCGATGGAGGGCAGCGGGCTGGCGATGAACACGCTCGCTTCGCTCTATAGTGATGGCGAGATCGTTCCCGAGGACCACGAGACCGCGTTTGCCTGGTACATGGCGGCTGCCGAAAGCGCTCTGCCGATGGGCATGCACAACGTCGCGTATGGCTTCGAGAACGGGAAAGGTGTTGCGCCCGACATCGACAAGGCGCTGTACTATTATGAAAGGGCTGCGTTCTTCGGATATGAGCCGTCTCAGCTGCACCTCGGCGTAATCTATCGCGAAGGAACGCATGTCCCGCGCGATATGCAGCGCGCGGTCGACTATCTGAAGATGGCGGCCCGAAACGGCAGCGCCGATGCCGCGGCGCGATTGGGCTACATCTACGAGATCGGCGAGAACGGCTACTCCAAAGACATCGAACAGGCGCTGGATTATTATTTCCAGGCCGCCAAGCAGGACAATGTCGTGGCGCTGCACAATCTCGGGTCTTTGACCTATCACGGGCGGGACGGTGTGCCTCAGGACACGGAAGCGACCCTGTTGTTCTGGGGCAGGGCCGCAAAGCTTGGCGATGTGAAATCGCAGCGCAAATTCGGCCGGTTGCTCTATGAAATCGGCGATGTCGAAGAGGCGCTGAGGTTTCTTCGCCTCGCGGCCGAGCAGGGCGATGACGAGGCGCAAAAGCTGATCCGGCAGATCGAAGGCGGTTGACGCCCACAGCTGACAAAGGAGCCAGCGGTGTCCTCGCTTTGTCCCAACTGTGCTATGGTGCTGCCACTCTAAAACGAAAATTGCATCAAAGGGACAGACCATGAAGCACCTAGTTCCGCTGGCCGTCGTCGCCACGCTGGCCGCCTGCGACGACACGCCGCCACAGACCGAAACCGGCGCCGCGCCGCCCCCGACCAATGATGATTTGTATCTTGTTCGGGGCTATCGGTCCGAAGATGACTGGTGCCAGTTGACCGGAGAAACCACCTTTACCGGCAATTTCCTCGACCACACCGCCGATCTTGTATCCTGCCCCACGGGCAGCGCCGCCGCGCAGTCGCTGGTCGAGACGAACGATGCCCAGCAGGTGGCCGAAACCGGGGGCTACACTGTCTATACGATTCCGCGTGGTTGAGGCGTTTTTTCACTCTCTAGCCTCTTGAACCGGCAAAGGTATTTCCCAGATTGAATGTGAGGCTTCGACCGACGCGTGCCGCCAGGCGGGCGCATCAAAACGGGGCGCTTGGAAAAGGAGAGTATCATGGACTTGAACAAGTTCACTGAACGGGCACGGGGGTTCGTGCAGGCGGCGCAGACCATTGCGCTGCGCGAGGGGCACCAGAGGCTGGAGCCCACACATATACTCAAAGCATTGATGGATGACGATCAGGGGCTGGCAAGCAATCTGATCACACGCGCGGGCGGCGCGCCGAACCGCGTGGTCGAGGCGCTTGACGCTGCCATGGGCAAGATCCCGAAAGTCAGCGGTGATGCCGGCCAGATTTACATGGACGGTCAGACGGCCAAGGTTCTGGACGAGGCCGAAAAGATCGCCACCAAGGCGGGCGACAGCTTTGTGCCCGTTGAACGCGTTTTGATGGCGCTGTGCATGGTGAAATCCAAAGCCAAGGAGGCTTTGGAGGCCGGTGCGGTATCTGCCCAGAAGCTGAATGAAGCGATCAATGACATCCGCAAGGGTCGCACTGCTGACACAGCGTCGGCGGAAGAGGGCTATGACGCGCTCAAGAAATATGCGCGCGATCTGACTGAAGCTGCGGCTGAAGGCAAGATTGACCCGATCATTGGGCGGGATGAGGAAATCCGCCGCTCAATGCAGGTTCTGTCGCGCCGCACCAAGAACAACCCGGTTCTGATAGGGGAACCTGGCGTCGGTAAAACCGCGATTGCCGAGGGCATGGCGTTGCGCATCGTCAACGGCGACGTACCGGAATCGCTGAGGGACAAGAAGCTGCTTGCGCTCGACATGGGTGCGCTGATTGCCGGTGCGAAATACCGTGGTGAATTCGAAGAACGCCTCAAGGCCGTTCTGACCGAGGTGACCGAGGCCGCGGGTGAGATCATCCTGTTCATCGACGAGATGCACACGCTGGTTGGCGCGGGCAAATCGGATGGTGCGATGGATGCCGCCAACCTGATCAAGCCCGCGCTCGCCCGGGGTGAGCTGCATTGTATCGGTGCGACCACACTGGACGAGTATCGCAAATACGTCGAAAAAGACGCGGCCCTTGCGCGCCGGTTCCAGCCGGTGATGGTTCAGGAACCGACGGTCGAAGACACGATCAGCATTCTGCGCGGCATCAAGGAAAAGTACGAGCTGCACCACGGCGTGCGCATCTCGGATTCGGCGTTGGTGTCGGCGGCGACCCTGTCGCATCGCTATATCACCGACCGGTTCCTGCCCGACAAAGCCATCGACTTGGTCGATGAAGCCGCGTCGCGGTTGCGGATGGAGGTGGATTCCAAGCCTGAGGAACTCGATCAGCTGGATCGCCAGATTCTGCAAATGCAGATCGAGGAAGAGGCGCTGAAGCTGGAAGACGATGCGGCATCGAAGGATCGCCTGGAAACCTTGCAGAAGGATCTAGCAGAACTTCAGGAAAAATCCGCCGAGATGACTGCGCAGTGGCAGGCCGAACGCGACAAGCTGGCTGGCGCGCGGGATTTGAAGGAACAGCTCGACAAGGCGCGGGCCGATCTGGAAATCGCCAAGCGCGAAGGCAACCTCGCCAAGGCGGGTGAGCTGTCCTATGGCATCATCCCCGAGCTTGAGAAAAAGCTGTCCGAGGCCGAGAATGCCGAAAGCAACGCCATGATGGCCGAGGAAACGGTGCGTCCGGAACAGATAGCCAGCGTTGTCGAACGCTGGACGGGCATCCCGACCGCCAAAATGCTGGAAGGCGAACGCGAGAAACTGCTGCGGATGGAAGAAGAACTGCATTCCCGCGTGATCGGGCAGGATGCGGCGGTCACCGCCGTGGCCAATGCCGTACGCCGCGCGCGCGCGGGCCTGAACGACGAAGGCCGCCCGCTGGGCTCGTTCCTGTTCCTCGGGCCCACCGGTGTGGGTAAGACCGAACTGACCAAGGCCGTGGCGAACTTCCTGTTTGACGACGACAACGCGATGGTACGCATCGATATGTCCGAGTTCATGGAGAAACACGCGGTCGCCCGTCTGATCGGTGCCCCTCCGGGCTATGTCGGTTATGACGAAGGCGGTGTGCTGACCGAAGCCGTGCGGCGCAGGCCCTATCAGGTCGTGCTGTTCGACGAGGTCGAAAAGGCGCACCCGGATGTTTTCAACGTGCTGTTGCAGGTTCTGGACGATGGCGTTCTGACCGATGGTCAGGGCCGCACCGTGGACTTCAAACAGACGCTGATCATCCTGACGTCGAACCTTGGGTCTCAGGCGCTCAGCCAGCTGCCCGAAGGTGCGGACAGTTCACAGGCCAAGCGCGACGTGATGGATGCGGTCCGGGCACATTTCCGGCCCGAATTCCTGAACCGTCTGGACGAAACGATCATCTTTGACCGCCTCAAGCGGGCCGATATGGATGGCATCGTCGATATTCAGATGGCACGTCTGCAAAAACGTCTGGCCGCCCGCAAGATCGAGCTGGCCCTGGATGACAGCGCCAAGGAGTGGCTGGCCAATGAAGGCTATGACCCGGTCTTCGGTGCCCGCCCGCTGAAACGCGTCATCCAGCGCGCCTTGCAGAACCCGTTGGCCGAAGCTCTGCTGGCCGGGGAAATCAAGGATGGTGACGTCGTTCCGGTCACCGCCGGGCAAGATGGTTTGATCATCGGTGATCGTTTGGGAACTTCCGAGCGACCGCGCCCGGACGATGCCGTGGTGCATTGATCTGACACCGTGAACTGAAAGGCCCGCTTTTTTGGCGGGCCTTTTTCATGTCGGTTTTCCATAGCCTTTGTTCAGATAATCACTGAGGACCTTCATCCAGACCTGCGCTTTCTCCATTGGAAACTGGGCCGTGAACCTCAGCTTCACAATACAATTGTCCACGACGCCGACTGCCAGAAGTTCGGACAGGCCATCTGATGCTTTGGCCTCGGCCCGATACGGCAACACCTGCGACGGATCACGCAACTGATAGGCGTTGATTTCACCAAGCTCGGCACCGCGCCGCGCAGCTATTGCAGCGATATCGCGTGCAGCTTGTTTAAAGCTTTCAAGGGCCATTTCAGATGAGACGTCCCTTTGTTGATGGTCATAGAAGAAAACCGTGATCTTGGAAGATGGGTCTGCAAAAGTGGCGGAATAGCCGAGGCCCGGATGGCTGTCTTCATAAACTTCAGACCCGATCTGATTCAGATCGCTCAGGACCTGCGGCGCGCGCTCAAACAGCTTTTTGCACGATTGCACATCAGCTAATGCCGATCCGCACAGCAAAGACAAAAAAACAACAAGGAGTCTAAGCAACATGAAGGCAGGTGTCCCGAACAGATCAAGAATGCACGACGTCTTGGTCTGCAACTGTGGCAGAAGTTTGGCCCTACCGGAAAGATGGCCGGGCGGGCGCTGGTCGGCCGCCCGGGCATTTGTCAGATCAATGCAAAGATCCGCGCCGGCCCGCCGGTGCCGCCTTGGTGCTTGGGTGCGCCGATCACCAGCGTTGCACCCGACGCAGGCACGCGATCCAGCCCAGCCAGACATTCGATCCCGAACCGGCCTGACGGCAACCACGCGTAATGTGTCGCGAAATCTGCGGACATGCCGTGATCCAAGGACAGGGTATCAACGGCAATTGATCGTGCTCCGGTCTCCTCCATCAGCATCTCCGCGGCTTCAACGTGGAAGCCCGGGTAATGCTGCGCTTCGCCGTCGAAATTGCGGAACTCATCCGTGGCGGTTTTGCCTGCCCATCCGGAATGCATCGCCACGCAGGCACCATCAGGAATATCACCATTGGCCGCAATCCAGGCTTTCAGATCGTCCGGGGTGACGCGCGTGTCAGCGTCCTCGGCCGCTCGGGCGGCGATGTCCACGACGCATAAGGGGGCGACCAGATCCGTGACGGGGATTTCATCAACCGACGTCCCATCCGCCGAAAAGTGAAGCGGCGCATCGATATGCGTGCCCGTATGTTCGTTGATTGACAGGTTGAACAGATTAAAGCCGTGATCAGCAAAGTTGAAAGCCTGCTCGGCCGAAATGCCGGGTTCGCCGCCCCATGTCGGGAAATCCGGGCTCAGCGTGTGGGTCATATCTTCGACACCGCCATGCCCGGCCGCCAGTGCTGCCGGCGCGACGGCTCCGGTTGCGGCTGCTGCAACACCCGAAGCTGCGGCAGCTTTGAAGAACCCGCGACGAGACAGCATCTTGTCTTTGACGGCATTCATTACGCAGATATCACACATTTTTCTTCCTCCCATTGCGGCCAAAAGGCTGCAGTTGCAGCCTTGCCTCGCGTTCGGCTTGGCGTGGCACCCATCTGACAGAGTGCAGCCTTGCGCCCGCAGTTGTAAAGTTTTGTGCCCGAGTTCTGACGGTAATCCACGAAAACCGCGGTTTTCCGCCGGGCTCCAAAAGTTCTCGAGTCTATGGTTTTCGGTGCTGAAAACGTTCCCCTAAGGCCCTGTTACAATGGAACGTTACAATCACTTCGCTCAATCGTTACGCCTGTTTCCATGGCTCTGTGCTATCAGCACACTACGTCAATAGAGACCACTGAAGATGACGGAGACCCATATGGCGCATCGCTGGACCAATACTTTGACACATGCAGACGTCACCCCCCGGGCGGCGTTCCTCAACCGGCGGCAGGTTATGGCCGGGCTGGCTGGTGTCGGCCTGACTGCGATGGCCAAACCGGCGGCAGCACAGGATGGGTTGGAGCCGAACACGTGGGAAGAGATCACCACCTACAACAACTACTATGAGTTCGGGACCGGAAAAGATGACCCGGCGAAATATGCTCATACGCTGGTGACCGAACCCTGGAGCGTCACGATTGATGGTCTGGTCGACCACCCCGGCGACTATGATTTTCAGGCCATCCTGTCCGAGATGACGATAGAGGAGCGGATCTACCGCTTTCGCTGTGTGGAAGCCTGGTCGATGGTAATTCCGTGGAACGGATTTGAGCTGGCCGACCTTCTCAATATGGCGGGCGTGCAAGACGGCGCGAAATATGTGGCTTTTGAGACGGCCTATCGCCCGGATGAAATGCCGGGAACGCGGTTTCCCGTTCTCGATTGGCCGTACCGAGAGGGATTGCGCCTGGATGAGGCGATGCACCCCCTGACAATCATGGCAACCGGAATTTACGACCGCCCGATTCCCAACCAGAACGGTGCGCCCTTGCGTCTGGTCGTTCCTTGGAAATACGGCTTCAAATCGATCAAGTCGATTGTTCGGATCACGCTCACAAAGGATGAACCGCCCACCAGCTGGAACATGTCCAATCCACGCGAATACGGGTTCTACAGTAATGTGAACCCCAACGTGGACCATCCACGCTGGTCTCAGGCTTCAGAGCGCGAGATCGGGGGCGGGCTTTTCGCGTCACGTAAGCCGACCCTGATGTTCAACGGCTATGAACAAGAGGTCGCCAGCCTTTATGAAGGCATGGATCTGGCCAAGAATTATTAAAACCATGTCGGCGATGAACCAGACACTCCGCCGTATTCCGGTATGGGTCGTTTATCTGCTGGGGGCGTTGCCCGCCCCCTGGCTGTTTTATCTTGGCCTGACCGGTGGTTTGGGGGTCGAACCGATTGAGGCGTTGGAGCACAGATATGGGGAACTGGCCCTTCAGTTGCTGATTGCCGGTCTGGCGGTCACACCCCTGCGCCGGCATGTCGGCCTCAACCTGATGAAGTTTCGGCGCGCGATCGGGGTGCTCACGTTTGTATACGTCGCGTTGCATCTTCTTGTGTGGCTGGTTCTGGATGTGCAGCTTCCCAGCCAGATCTGGGCGGATATCCTCAAACGCCCGTACGTAACAGTCGGCATGGCGGGGTTTCTTCTTCTGCTTCCGCTGGCGTTGACCTCCAACGACTGGTCTGTGCGCCGACTGGGACCGCGCTGGCGCAAGCTGCACCACCTCGTTTACGCGGCCGCATTGTTGGGGGCGATGCATTACCTCTTGCTGGCAAAAGGATTTCAGATCGAGCCGCTTGCTTACCTGGCTGCCATTATCGCCCTGCTTGTCCTGCGCCTGCCGATTCCCAACCTGTCTTTCCGGTCCAACAGGGCCGATTCCGCCTGACTCGGACGTGAGGCTGTGGGTAATCATGTGCATAACGCGCTGAACCGGGAATTCTGACCTGCCTTTACATAGTTATCGGCGGCAGTGTGCTTGGTTGATCTGAATTAACTATCTGTAATTCTTGGATAAATTAACTTTTCAAGAATTTCTTCTGTTTTTGTGTATTTTCCGCTTGCGGGATTTGTTTGTTA
The DNA here is from genome assembly GCF_056536065.1 of Ruegeria sp. AL3. NCBI lineage: Bacteria > Pseudomonadati > Pseudomonadota > Alphaproteobacteria > Rhodobacterales > Roseobacteraceae > Ruegeria > Ruegeria sp. AL3. Next base: position 775,307 of record NZ_JBQFJG010000001.1, on the reverse strand, counting down.
TACTTAGAACCCCCTTCACCGGCGCTGCTGAGGCGCTGGGACGCGGCGGAAGCGGCGGTTACGCTCGGGAGAGACCGGGGGCATCTGAGGTTAGGATTTAGGCGGGCGCGCTGAGGGATTGGCGCAACGGTCTGGTTTTTGGCTCTGGGTGTATTGCTCTTTGACATTGATGGATAACTGAAGAGATATGTGGGCGGTTTGGTTCGTTTCGACGGATTGAATGTCTGTATATCGCGCTCTTAGGGTTTCGGCCCGATTATAGAGTGTCAGCTTCACTGTTTGAGTGGTTCACTGATTTCTTAGGAAA
>NZ_JBQFJG010000001.1:0-772500 GCF_056536065.1 Ruegeria sp. AL3 | reverse complement strand
CTTTCTTTTTCTGGATCAAATCAAGCGCGAGAAGGGCGTTTGGTGAATGCCTTGGCAGCAAGAGGCGATGAAAGACGTGATACTCTGCGATAAGCCATGGGGAGCTGAGAATAAGCTTTGATCCATGGATCTCTGAATGGGGCAACCCACCTGAATGTTTGTTATTGTTAGCTGTGCTAATCAATAATGAGCATGAACAGGTACTTAAGACCTGAATACATAGGGTTTTAAGAGCAAACCCGGGGAACTGAAACATCTAAGTACCCGGAGGAAAGGAAATCAATTGATACTCCCCTAGTAGCGGCGAGCGAACGGGGACCAGCCGAGCCGGATAAGTGACTAGAACACGTTGGGAAGCGTGGCCATAGCGGGTGACAGCCCCGTATAGGAAGCTTTGACGGACGTATTAAGTAGGGCGGAACACGTGAAATTCTGTCTGAAGATCGGAGGACCACCTTCGAAGGCTAAGTACTCCTTGCTGACCGATAGCGAACCAGTACCGTGAGGGAAAGGTGAAAAGCACCCCGACGAGGGGAGTGAAACAGTACCTGAAACCGAACGCCTACAATCAGTCGGAGGCTCCTTGCGAGCTGACGGCGTACCTTTTGTATAATGGGTCATCGACTTGGTCTCACGAGCAAGCTTAAGCCGTTAGGTGTAGGCGTAGCGAAAGCGAGTCTTAATAGGGCGAATGAGTTCGTGGGATCAGACCCGAAACCGAGTGATCTAGGCATGGCCAGGTTGAAGGTAAGGTAACACTTACTGGAGGACCGAACCCACATCCGTTGAAAAGGATCGGGATGAGCTGTGCCTAGGGGTGAAAGGCCAATCAAACTCGGAGATAGCTGGTTCTCTGCGAAATCTATTTAGGTAGAGCGTCATCCGAATACCCCGGGGGGTAGAGCACTGGATGGGTAATGGGGCCCCACAGGCTTACTGATCCTAACCAAACTCCGAATACCCGGGAGTACTAGATGGCAGACACACTGCGGATGCTAACGTCCGTAGTGGAGAGGGAAACAACCCTGACCTACAGCTAAGGCCCCCAATTCATGGCTAAGTGGGAAAGCAGGTGGGACGACCAAAACAACCAGGAGGTTGGCTTAGAAGCAGCCATCCTTTAAAGATAGCGTAACAGCTCACTGGTCTAAACAAGTTGTCCTGCGGCGAAGATGTAACGGGGCTCAAGCCATGAGCCGAAGCTTAGGATGCCGTAAGGCATGGTAGCAGAGCGTAGTGTGACATAGAACTCATCCTGTATTGCCGCCGGTTATGTGGCGCGAGTAATCGCGCTCAAGTAGCCGAATAGGCGGTAGCGCAGGATAGAGTTCTTTCGATGAAGCCGGCCTGTGAGGGATCCGGTGGAGAGATCACTAGTGAGAATGATGACATGAGTAGCGACAAAGAGTGTGAGAGACACTCTCGCCGAAAGTCCAAGGGTTCCTGCTTAAAGCTAATCTGAGCAGGGTAAGCCGGCCCCTAAGCCGAGGCCGAAAGGCGTAGGCGATGGGAACTAGGTTAATATTCCTAGGCCAGGAGGATGTGACGGATCACAGGTGTAGTTCAATCTTATCGGATTGATTGGGCTGCTGAGTGGTTCCTGGAAATAGCCCTCCATCAGACCGTACCCTAAACCGACACAGGTGGACTGGTAGAGCATACCAAGGCGCTTGAGAGAACGATGTTGAAGGAACTCGGCAAAATACCTCCGTAAGTTCGCGAGAAGGAGGCCCGGTTCCTAGGCAACTAGGGGCTGGGGGCACAAACCAGGGGGTGGCGACTGTTTATTAAAAACACAGGGCTCTGCGAAGTCGCAAGACGACGTATAGGGTCTGACGCCTGCCCGGTGCCTGAAGGTTAAAAGGAGAGGTGAGAGCCTTGAATTGAAGCCAGGTAAACGGCGGCCGTAACTATAACGGTCCTAAGGTAGCGAAATTCCTTGTCGGGTAAGTTCCGACCTGCACGAATGGCGTAACGACTTCCCCGCTGTCTCCAACATCGACTCAGCGAAATTGAATTGCCTGTCAAGATGCAGGCTTCCCGCGGTTAGACGGAAAGACCCCGTGCACCTTTACTACAGCTTCGCACTGGCATCAGGATTGTGATGTGCAGGATAGGTGGTAGGCTTTGAAGCAGGAACGCAAGTACCTGTGGAGCCTCCCTTGAGATACCACCCTTCGCACTCTTGATGTCTAACCGCGGTCCGTTATCCGGATCCGGGACCCTGCGTGGCGGGTAGTTTGACTGGGGCGGTCGCCTCCTAAAGCGTAACGGAGGCGCGCGAAGGTTGGCTCAGAGCGGTCGGAAATCGCTCGTTGAGTGCAATGGCAGAAGCCAGCCTGACTGCAAGACTGACAAGTCGAGCAGAGTCGAAAGACGGCCATAGTGATCCGGTGGTCCCGAGTGGAAGGGCCATCGCTCAACGGATAAAAGGTACGCCGGGGATAACAGGCTGATACTGCCCAAGAGTCCATATCGACGGCAGTGTTTGGCACCTCGATGTCGGCTCATCTCATCCTGGGGCTGGAGCAGGTCCCAAGGGTACGGCTGTTCGCCGTTTAAAGAGGTACGTGAGCTGGGTTTAGAACGTCGTGAGACAGTTCGGTCCCTATCTGCCGTGGGTGTAGGAGACTTGAGAGGAGTTGCCCCTAGTACGAGAGGACCGGGGTGAACGATCCACTGGTGGACCAGTTGTCGTGCCAACGGCAGTGCTGGGTAGCTATGATCGGACAGGATAACCGCTGAAGGCATCTAAGCGGGAAGCCCCCCTCAAAACAAGGTCTCCCTGAGGGCCGTGGAAGACCACCACGTCAATAGGCCGGAGATGTAAGCGCAGCAATGCGTTCAGTTGACCGGTACTAATCGCCCGATAGGCTTGATTTGATCCAGTAATGGAAAGACAAATCACCAAAAGCATACACTGACCTTGATTATGGACAGCGTCGCAGCGCCAAGCCGCGATGTTGGTTGATTATATAACCGAGTGGCACCGCGCATTCGCAAGCGAATACGCTGCCTGCCAACCGTCGCTTTCTTGCTCCGCAAAAAAGTCGACATGGGCTTTTCCTCGGTTTGGTGGTCATAGCGCAAGTGAAACACCCGGTCCCATCCCGAACCCGGAAGTTAAGCACTGCCGCGCCAATGGTACTTGGGCTTAAGCCCCGGGAGAGTAGGTCACCGCCAAACCTAGAAAAAGCCCATATCTCTCTAACACGATGACACAATACCCGGCCTCAAATAGCGCAAGCGATAGGCCAACCAAAGACCTCAACTAGCGTAAGCGCTAGGTCACAAAAACTGTCGCGGGATGGAGCAGCCCGGTAGCTCGTCAGGCTCATAACCTGAAGGTCGTAGGTTCAAATCCTACTCCCGCAACCAATATTACCTACATAAAACAGTATGTTACGCACCGCCTCAAGGCGATGTTGCAATTTGTGCCAACCCCACTGGAAGCACTGTGGAAGCAAGCGGGCGTAATTAAGGTTGTGCTTTCGGGGTACGCTGTAACCGTCGCGTCATAGGGACCATCGGAGCTGTGCCAGAGCTCCTTCACCGGACGGTCACGTTCTTATTGATGGATTGCGCCAAACATAATCGAGACCCCGATCACATAACGAGGCGTTCTGAGGAGCCCGCTCCGACCGGTTTTGAGATCAAAAAGCAGTTCATAGCAGAGGCGGAAGAGGTCAGGTCAGCCGGTCTAGTATGCCAGCTGACTTTGAGAACAAATCAATCAACTTCCGGCAGCTAGAACCCACCACGTTCCCAACGGTAGACGCGGTCAACCAATTTCGACGGGCAACAATTTGGATCACCGTCAGCGAAGTCTTTTCCGACGATATGCATTCGGTTAGACGCGAGCGCTTCTATTGATATCAATCCGCGCGCAGGTATACCTACAAATTCAATTTCCGCCGTTGCCCACATGTCGACATGGGCCGCCGAAGGCCGGTATTCCGGAACACGTACTACGACCGGCGTGAATGCGCTTGTTCCAGCCCCACCTGCGCATCCGACATCTACAACCGGAAACGCAATATATGTAGTGACGTCAAAATCGTCAGTGCCAAGTTCCGCAAGCAAAGATTGTGCGGCTTCTGGATCCGCGCAGCCTACAGCGTCAACAAAACTACCTACTTTCTCGTTAATAATAGCCTCTCTGTCAGCATCCATTGCCATCGCATTCGACATGACCAATGCCATCGCTCCAGCGGATGCGAGAAATTTCTTCATTCTGTGCCCTTCTTGGATTTATTAACCACACCGCTCTTAATAAAGGCGAGGGTGGTCGTAAAGTGAGCCATTATTCGTTTGCATTGCCCTGCGCTGCCGCCGCTGCCCGGAGGAAATGTAATCTAATCGAAACAAGAGAGCTTCTTCGCTTTCAGAATGCGATCTCTCAATCGGCGCAGCAATGCAGAATGGGGATTCGATGTGCCCTGTCGTTTCGAACCAGGCGGTTCGGTGGTTTAACGTTGGAGAACGCCCCGGAAAAATTCTCCAATTCTGGCCGATGATTCATTTAAGTTGGCGCCTTTTACCGTGATTTCAACGGGTTCAGCAATTTTGTCAGAGAGAGGCACAAATCATATTTTTCGCCTTGTATTCCCGTCGCTTGCAAGGATATACCCGTCAGCGGAGACGTGGCCGAGTGGTCGAAGGCGCTCCCCTGCTAAGGGAGTAGGCGGGAAACCGTCTCGAGGGTTCGAATCCCTTCGTCTCCGCCACATATCATTGATTTTAAATGATATTTTTTCGATTAATCACAGATACCCGCCAAAAAGCCCGCCATCCTGAAGGCGCTTGGTTGCCGCTGTATGCGACGGGTGAATCAGCTAAGGCCAACATCATTAAGTTGGCCACTTCACGCATCGGATCTGAATCGCAAAAGCCGAATTTTGAGACAGACTCCATTGGACCGAAAATGGGAACAGCAGCAGTCGATTTGTAAGCGAGTAAAGAAGGAATATTCTATTTAACGGCTTGAAAAATATGGGAAAGGGAGAGCGAAATGGAGATCGCACGTTATCGAACCCATAGATGTCAGAATCGTCGGAGAAAAGCTTGGTTCGAGACTACGCTCTTGTTTGAGAAGAGATTTGCGACTCTGCGCTTAATCTAGAAAGCTCGCGCAACAAGGTACAGGAACTAAGGTGCGAAAGCTAAATTGACCCTCGATAAAGTGGATCCGCTGAAGTGGTCTTAAAAGACCTAACCTTCCTCTCCGAAGTGATTACCCAGAACGAAGCGTTAATTTGATACCAGTTGGCGCGGTAGAACTTGCCCCTTTGAATTGCACTGGGGTTGCATCGATGCCACGCTCGAAGAGTGCCGCGATAAGATCTCCTTCTTTAAACATTTCGACCGCTTGATCGCCGTATTTACGTTTAAATTCTACTTCCTGGTTAAAGGTTTGGGCACCGTCTTTGGCAATTCTTTCTGCCATTCTTTGGACCGCAGGGCTGTCCGCTTTCATATCCTCACGCATGTCTGCCTCTCCAAAATTCTTCTAATAAGTGCAATAAGTTAGTTTGTTGACGATTAAAATACTCCAGACGGGAAAATTGCCAACTTTTTCGGCGTCGCCGCTTGCGGGAAGATCAACTGATTCTCCTCGGCAGCCGTTTATCGAACGGCCTTCCAATGCAATAGCGTCTCGGCTTGACTCAACACGGTACTGATCGCGACAGGCGCCAAGTCAGGTGGATATCCATATTTCTTCAAGACTCTTCGGACGAGTACTCGAAGTTTTGCTCGTGCGCTTTCTTTTAGGTGCCAGTCAACAGTGACGTTCTTTTGAAGCTGTTCGACCAGCACATGAGCGATCTTGCGTAACTCTTCGCTACCTAGCATCTCTACTGCGCTCTGGTTTTGCGCCAGAGCGTCGTAGAAGGCCAGTTCCTCTTCGCCCAAGCCCAGGTCTTCTCCGCGTTCGACAGACGCCTTCAATTCTTTGGCCATGTCTATAAGCTCTTGGATCATCTCTAGGCTCGTGAGGGCGTTGGCGTGATAGCGTGCGACAGCGGCCTCCAGGCGCTCCGAAAAGGCTTTGGCCTCGACCACGTTCCGTTTCTGCCGGGCTTTAATCTCGCCAGCCAAAAGCTTCTTGAGAGCCTCCAGCGCAAGATTCTTTTGCTCCAGGTTCTGAATTTCAGATAAGAACTCTTCAGATAGCACTGAGATTTCCGGACTATCCATGCCTGCTGCTGCCAACACGTCGATGATACTGGCATCTGCAATGGCGTCTGAGATTAGTTGGCCAATGGCGAACTCTTTTTCGCGCTTGCTCATCCCGGTCTTTGGCGACGACTTGGATAAAGCCGCGCGAACAGCTTGGAAAAAGCCAACCTCTTCCTTGACCGATTGTGCGTAGTCGCTTGCGGATGCCAAAGCGAAGGCTTTGGACAAATTGGCCACTAGATCGGCATAGTAATTCAGCTCTGCTTTCTTAGCCTTTTCACCGCTCACTTTGTCTGCTCGGGTCTTTTGCTTCTCCAATGTCCATTCAATGGCACCAGCAAGCGCCTGAAGGCGATCTTGAGGCTCGCCGGCGATCCCAGCCCGGTAATTGAAACCAGAGAAAAAGTCTTGGCATCTCTCGACAAGCTCCTGAAGCGTAGCCACGGCTTCCTCCTCGTCGATTCCGGTTTGCTCGCGATCGGTTGCTGTGTAGTTCTGAAGGGCTTTCTTCAGGTTTTGCCCAATTCCGATGTAGTCAACTACCAGACCACCGGGTTTGTCTTTGAACACTCGGTTTACGCGAGCAATCGCCTGCATCAGACCGTGACCGCGCATTGGCTTGTCAATGTACATTGTGTGCATGCTGGGCGCGTCAAATCCCGTTAACCACATGTCGCGTACGATCACCATTTTGAGCGGGTCGTATGGATCACGTGCCCGCTTGGCTAGCAGATCACGGCGCATTTTGCTGCCGATGTGCTGCTGCCAGTCCAGCGGATCTGAAGCGGAACCGGTCATCACAACTTTGACCGCTCCTTCTTTATCGTCGTCAGAATGCCATTCTGGACGCAGCGCAGTGATCCGGTTGTAGAGGTCCACGCAGATTGCTCGGCTCATGCAGACGATCATACCTTTGCCCGCCATTGCCTCGATGCGGTCCTCAAAGTGCGTGACAATGTCTTGTGCGACCTTCTCCAACCTCGGAGGAGCACCGACAAGACGCTCAACGCTACTCCAGTTGGACTTAGCTTTTTCTTGCTCAGAAAGCGTTTCATCGTCGAAAAGAGCATCTACGGCCGCGTCGATCTCGGGCAGTTTTTCCTGCTCCAGCTCAACACGAGCGAGGCGGCTTTCGTAGTAGATTGGGACAGTCGCTTTGTCCTCAACCGCGCGACTGATGTCATAGATATCGACATATTCGCCAAAGACTGCGGGTGTATTAACATCAGCCGCTTCGATTGGAGTGCCCGTGAAGCCGGCAAAGGAGGCATTGGGCAGGGCTTGGCGAAGATAGTGGGCGTAGCCATATCGCCGCTTACCCGTCGTGCGATCCAGCTTAGCGTCAAAGCCATACTGGCTACGGTGAGCCTCATCTGCAATAACAATGATGTTGCGCCTGTCGGACAGCATGGGGAAGTCTTCTTCACCTGCCATCGGAGCGAACTTTTGCAGTGTCGAGAAGATCACGCCACCTGATTGCCGATCGAGCTTTTGACGAAGGTCGTCGCGATCTTCGATCTGCTCTGGTGTTTGGCGAATCAAGTCACGGCAGAGTGAAAATGTCCCATATAGCTGATCATCGAGATCGTTGCGGTCGGTTACGACAAGGATCGTTGGGTTTTGAAGCTCCGGCGCTCGCACCAACAGTCCGGCAAAAAAAGCCATCAGAAAGCTCTTACCAGAACCCTGAGTATGCCAGATCACGCCTACTTTGCGGTCGCCTTCAGCGCCAACCGCATCAACGGCACAACGCAGCGCTTTCCGCGCACCGTGGAACTGGTGGTAGCCGCCAATGACCTTAAAGACGCCATCACCCTTGTCACCAAATACAGTGAAATCGCGCATCAATTGTAAGAGCCGATCAGGCTGCATCACGCCTCGCAAAAGCGTGTCCATCTCCTTCGGACCTTCTGGTGTGAAATCGTCGTGGGCACCGGTGACCGTACGCCAGGGCATGAAGCGGTCTTCTCCCGCACTGAGCGAACCTATTCGCGCCAAAAGCCCATCTGACGTGATAAGGGCGGCGTTTGTTCGAAAGAGAGAAGGGATTTGATGCTTGTAGGTCTGTAGCTGATTGAACGCGTCTTCAATCGTGGCGTTCTCACTAGCGGCATTCTTCAGCTCGATCACCACCAGAGGCAAACCATTCACGAACGCCACCATGTCGGGACGACGGTTGTGCCCTGCCTCAACGACGGTGAATTGGTTCGTGACCATCAGGTCGTTGTTTAATGGATTGGCAAAGTCGATCAACCGAACTTTGTCACCTTTGATCGATCCATCGGGGCGGCGGTATTCGACGTCGATCCCGTCAACCAACAGCTTGTGAATGCGCCGGTTCTCTTCGATAAGCGAGGGAGTCTCAGAGACCGCCACCTGTCTGACAGCGGCATGCAGAGCCTCACCCGGGATGTCCGGATTCAACCGCTTTGCCGCGACTTGCAGCAACTCGTACAAGACCACCTCGCCATAAGATCCTCGCCGTTTCGCAGCCCCATCGGGCGCAATCGCCAAGGGGTCTTCGTATCGCCAGCCAAGGTCTTTCAGGATGCCAACAGCGGCTTGTTCGACCAGATCTTCATTAATGCTCACAACTCATCCCCACTGCTCCCAAACCCCGGTTGATAAAGCCGTTTGTAGAGTTTTTCGGCGTAGGCATCCGTCATTCCTGCGATGTAGTCGCAGACCCTGCGTTCTGTTGAGCTATCTGTGCAGCCGTCTTCCCATGAACTCTGAGGAATCAGCCCATTGGGGTTTGAAATTAGAACGTCGAATAGACGCTCAACTATCATCTGCCCCCGCCATTCAAGCTGCTGCAGCTTCGCCTTTTTGACAATCAAGTCGTAGGCCAAGCCTTTGAGCGCCTTTAAGAGATCGCGATGCTCGGCGGGAAGAGATGCATTGAACCTCAAAAGCGGGTGCTGGAACTCACTATGAGTGGATAACCTCACGTTCGTGATGAACAGATTTACAAGGCTCGCAACCATCTGTTTGCGTTCAAAACTTGATCCGAGGAGTCCGCGACAGACCATGGCGCTGTTAAACTCAGTTTGCTCATGTGTCAGTGAGCCGTTGACCCGATCAAAAGCTTTTGTGACTTCTTGCTGGACCTCTTCATGCGTAGCCAGACCGCGTGCGACAATGTCTTCAATGTCATGGATGCCATAGGCAATGTCGTCTGCCAGTTCCAAGATACTACAGTCGAAACTGTGATGCGCACTTTTTCCGTTGGCCGAACCAACGAGATTGGCAACGTCTTCCTGTGAGAAGCCAGACAGCGCCCAATTCACTACGTCTCTTTCTTCGTCGTGATAGGATTTCGGAGGCTTCGTATCAAATTTGCTGAGTTCGAAGTCTGCCATGGACTTCGGATACTTTAACACGCCCAAGATTAAGCGCCGCGTAGGATATATGCCGTAGCCGCGTTCCTTGTACTTTTCGAGCTTAGTGAGGATACGTAGTGTTTGGCCGTTTCCCTCGAATCCGCCGCTTTTCAACATCGATTTGTGAAGTGCCTGTTCGCCTTTGTGTCCAAACGGCGGGTGGCCTAAGTCATGCGCAAAGCAGGCGGCCTCAATCAGGTCTCTGTCCGGCAACCAATTCACAACATCCGCAGGAATGTCCTTCCTGGCCTTAAGCGCCTCTAAAATGCCGTAGCCGATCTGGGCGACCTCAATTGAGTGCGTGAGACGAGTTCTGTGGAAGTCGCCCTCACCAGTGCCCATGACCTGAGTTTTACCTTGTAAACGCCGGAAAGCAGCAGAGTGCATTATTCGCGCACGATCGCGCTGAAATTGGCTGCGAATGTCCCCTGGTCTCAAATCCTGATCGCCATGCTGGCGTTGCTCAAAGTGTTCTTTGTTGAATATCACGTAATTTTCCTAATGCTACTCATCTGGTGTATCCCGAAATACCGGACGGTCGGGAAATTCGCGTACATCAATTTCAACAAGCCGCCCGATACCGCGCTCACGATAATCTGACACGCTTCCTCGGCGCTCATATTCCGGCTCACCAACTTCAGCTAGGCCTTCAATTTCACGCTTTGGGGGATCTTGGTCATTCAACTCATCAAGTGTGGGAAAGTTGAGTAGGGACTCGCTATCCCTCGTCTTATTAGGGTCCATCGCAAGCCGTACGTCCTCGGACATGACCAGAAATTGCAGAATGGTACCTTCAACGTCAAAAACGTTTATTGCACGGTTCGTCACATAGTCCCGGCGCTCGACCAAATAATGCCAGGGCACACAATCTTTTTCGATGTCAGTAAGGCAAGTGGGCATCTCGTTCTTCACCGCCTCAGCAGGAGCCAAAAGGCATCCCGCCTCAAAGGCCTCAAAGTTGCCGCCTATGTTTTCCTTTTTCCAGTGATCGCGCTGTCTTTCGGCTGAATAAAAGCAATATACAGGCTTCAGTTGATTAGCTTGTGCATCTTTGATGAGAAGTTCGATCTGCTCTTCACCAGATGACTTCACCTTATGCGTGATCTTCAGTTTGTCATCTTTTTGCAATCGCTTGGCCTGCACCCGCATCCCGAATTTCCGTCCGCGACCAATGATGTGCCACTCCCAATCCGCCCCGTTCTTGGCCTCCTTCTTCTTGCCAAAGGTGTTCAGGGTAATGATACCGGGATGGCGACGGCGAAGCTCCAACAAGTTGGTTTCGGTGATCGTCTCCTCACCGTAACTGACATTGACATCATCGAGATGGGCAAACCCGAGGTTCTGCGAGGTGGAATGGGCTAACTCCAACAAGCTTTGAAGCAAAGATCCTCTCATACCAGCGTCTCCGCGTCTTTCAGGCGGATTTCGCCAGATATGAGCTGCGGGAGGAGGAGGTCGCGCATCTCGGCGAGGGTTTGGTTTTCTTGTTCGTTTGCAAGAATTTTGCTGAACAATGGTCCGATCACCCCGTCAAACTCGTTGATGAGTTGATCTGGTGGAAAGACAAATTCTTGACGCTTCAAGACTTCGGTCTTCAGGTTGTTGAACACGCTTCCCGTGGCTTGCGAGACGATGGCGTCTTTAAAGTGTAGAAAGGCGAGGTAGAGAAACTCGTTGGACAAGCCGCCGGTGTTCGGAAAGTACAGCCAGCCGTCGTGGATGCAGGCTCGAAGCCTTAGGAATTTTGGTAAACCCGGTGTGGCGCTGTTCGACAAGATCAATGATCCGGGCTGTAACTCAACCGTCTTTTTGAGCCCCTCTTTCTTAATGAACTCCCGGGTGACGAATAGGTTAGGGCCATTACATCTAGTCGCATCGGCAATCTTTACCCATGGAATGCCTGTGGGACGAATAAAGTCCTTGATCGGGCGAGGAGACCCACCTCGTTTGACCGTAACTCGGTCACCTAGCGCTCGCGAAACCCACCCTTCAGGCAAACCATCATTCCCCAACGTTGCAGGGAACATGGGGGCGAGGGCGGAGGCTATTTCGGCAGGGAAGGCGTGGCCCATGATGGCAGTGGGGTCGGTTGCTCTGTCCGCCTGACGGCGGGTGGGGCCGAAATCGACGAACCAATCCCGAAACAGCGCCCGCGCCATCTCTTCCAACGTCTCATTCATCCGCCGGTTCAGCTCGATTTTGTCCGCGATGGGACGCAGGATTGAATTGATTTTCTGTTGCTCGGCAATTGGGGGAACTGTCAGCTCGAACTTCGGAACATCCCTGCACTTTAGGCTGGAGAACACAGCCCCGACATTCAGGTATTTGTCGATTTGTTCCCACCATTGAGGCGTATGGACCATCCAACGCAAGAAGTCAGGCCGAACGCGTGATCCGTCCGCTCGGAGCAGGACCAAATTCTGCCCTAATGCGAAGTCGGTTCCAGTATCATCAACCGCCGTTACACCGGGGTTTGTACGGCGAGACAGGATGACATCATCGGTTTGGTATTTCGTCTTTCGCGTCCAGTGGACATAGTCTTCTTCACTGATCTTTCGGGCTGTTTCAAAAACCACGCGGCCCGTCGTCATCTGCGGAATGCCGACGTAAGGACGCCCCGCCTCGCGAGCGGCTGGTGTTTTGTGGTCGCAATCAAGCAGCGTAACACCTGCCTGTTCTAGTGTAAGGACTTCCCAATCAGTCATTGCCGCTCTCAACGCTCTTCAGACCCTCGACAATCTGGCCTTGCAAGTCCGACGAAAGGTCAAATTGTTGGGTGAGTTGGGCCGCTAGACCCGCAAACTTGTCAGAAAAGGAAACTCCATCATCCAACGCATCAGCCGCCCCGACATAGCGTCCCGGAGTCAGCACATGGTCAAACTTGCGGATGGTCTCCAGCCCTTCGGATTTGCAGAAGCCCGGCGCGTCAGCGTAGGCCTCCCAGCCATTCTCCTCCAAGGTCTCGGGCTTGGCGCGCCAGCGGCGGTAGGTGCCTGCGATGGTCTCGATGTCCTCGTCCGAGAACTCACGCCGGACCCGGTCCACCATATGGCCCATGTTGCGAGCGTCGATGAACAGCACCTCTCCGCGCCGATCTCTTAGCCCGTTGGCTGATTTGTCCCGGCTCAGAATCCAAAGGCAGACGGGAATTTGCGTGGAATAGAAAAGCTGCCCCGGCAGAGCGACCATGCAATCAACGCGATCTTCCTCAATCAGGCGCTTTCTGATCTCACCCTCGCCGCTGGTTTGCGAGGACATGGAGCCATTGGCAAGTACAACGCCCGCATGACCGCGCGGAGCAAGGTGGTGGATGATGTGCTGTATCCACGCAAAGTTGGCGTTGCCCTTGGGCGGGATGCCATATTGCCAGCGGTCATCCTCGGTCAGCCGATCACCGCCCCAATCAGAAATATTGAATGGCGGGTTGGCTAGGATGTAGTCGGCCTTCAGCCCCGGATGCGCGTCTTTGTGAAAACTACCTGCGCTGTCCCACGCAATGTCGGCATCAATGCCATGCACGGCAAGGTTCATTTTAGCCAGCCGCCACGTGGTGTGATTGATCTCCTGCCCATAGACAGCAAGGTTCAGAGGGTTGCCACCATGCTCTTCGATGAAGTTCTCAGACTGAATGAACATGCCACCTGAGCCGCAGCACGGGTCATAAACTCGGCCTTGATAGGGTTCGAGCATTTCAACCAGCGTTCGGACGACAGAGCGAGGTGTGAAGAACTCGCCGCCGCGCTTGCCTTCGGCGCTGGCAAAGCCTGAGATGAAATATTCATAGACCCGGCCCAGCAGGTCACGCGCCCGATCGGCGCTGTCGTGCATCTTGATGTTGGAGAAGAGGTCTACCAACTCACCCAGCATTGTTTTGTCGAGCGTGGGGCGAGCATAATTCTTGGGCAAGACGCCCTTTAGCGTTTCGTTGGTCGGTTCGGCCTCGATTGCCTCCATCGCGTCGTCGATGATCTTGCCTATATTCTCTGAGCGGGCGTTTTTCTGAATGTGCGACCAGCGTGCCTTTTCAGGAACCCAGAAGACATTCTCTGCAAGGTATTCTTCCGGGTCTTCTGGATCAGCGAGTTCGTCTTCAGAAAGCTGATCATGCATCGCCTGAAAGGCTTCAGAGATGTGTTTCAGGAAGATCAGGCCCAGCGCGACATGTTTGTATTCAGACGGCTCAAGCCCCCCGCGCATCTTGTCAGCGGCTTTGAAGAGGTCGGCGGCAAAGTCGAGATCAGCTTTGCGAGTGTCTGTTTTCATTCAATCGATACTTTCAAATTCTCGGTTTTGCACCGATCTGTAACAGACCAATTCTTGTTTTAACAATAGATGCTGACGCGATGGTCGCCCTTTGGTTGTTCATGCCGGCAATTGGTCGCAGGGTTGCTGCCGTGATGATGGCTGGCTTCATGCTTTATTGAATGCCATCCAAAATTCTGCACTTCTTGATCGGTTGTCATTTAATTTAAAAACACCGAGTGTTCAGCGTTATCCTCTCCCCAAATTAACAGGGCAAGTTGCGCCACCACCCCCCTACCCCAATAGGGGGTAGGGGGGTGGTGCAACCAGTTTGAACGTATCTGCGCCACTGCGCGCGCCCTAGGTTTTCGAGGTAGTGGCGCACTTTAATCCGATGCCCATTCGCCTACCTCCAAAGTCGGCACCTCCTTGCGCTGGGCGCTCATTTTGTGTCCCTTTTTCAATGCTCCGGATTTCAGCCAGGACTCGATCATCTTCTTAATTCGCTTTCGATGACACGAGGCGTCCAAGCCCAAAACATTGGCCACAGTTACGCCAGCCCAATCGTCGCCGGTCTGATCCGAATATCGTCGTCCTTTTCCATCCAGGGCGTTTTGCACTGCCAATAGATCTGCAACGCTAACCCCATCGAACGTATCCGGCCATTTCCACGCTTCAGCGACGCCCACACTATCACCGTTCGATAGAAGTACCGATGCCATCCGTCGCCAAACACGGTCACCAACTGGCGCTAAATTGGCTTTATCGCGGGTCACAGAGAAATAGGTAGCAGGGTCGTCTTTTACGCCCGCCTCAGCCTTCATATTGTCCGACATTTTGTTCAAAACCCGCCCGGATCGTGCCGCAGCCAGAAGCGCCGTTGCACCACGGCCGCTTTCGGTTGTCGCAGTTTCGCCATTGGTTTTTCGGGTGTGGTGCACAAGTTCTATTGCGCAATTGCACCGATCCGCGAGACGCGCCCACTCCTTTGCAACTAAATCGATGGCCCCGTTGTCGTTCTCGCCAACTTGATGCGACGAAACGAATGGGTCGATTACTATGACATCAATCCCGCACGTATTGATCTCATTTGCTAAGGCGTCCACTTCTGGCGTGACGATCTTAACACCCCGTGGAGTTTGAATTGCCGTAGTCAGTTCGCGTTCCCGCCCAGTATCAACAAACAATCTGCCGGATATTTCCCTGGGGGTCACATTGTAATGTTGCATGGCTCCGCTTATCCGGCGGTCCATCTCATCACGGGGATCTTCAAGGTTATACAGCCACACCTTAAGGTCTGGTGCGGTCCAATCACCCAATAGCTTACGCCCAGAAGCCATTGCCAGCCCTTCACAAATCGTGAGAGACGACTTACCGACACCACCAGGCGCCACTGTTACGGAAACCTGTTTTCGGATCAGATGTTGTCCGTAAAGCCACGGGCGAGGGGCAATGGTGGACGGATCACGCCAGACAAACTCTGTTGGTAGGCGAAGATTCCCGCCGCTGGTGCTTTCGATTTGATTTCCAAGTAGCTGAGCAGGAATTTCAGAATAGTCCCGCATTACACGCCACTCCCAACAGCCAAATAGGTAATTGCGGTCACGTGCGCTTCAGTGAGGCTATGCAGCCGTAGTAGGATTGAAAACGGCAGGTGCTTCATGCGGCCGGCCTCCTAGTCACATGCTCCAGAAACGCTGTTTGTCGCGCTGGGCGCATCTGAGCAAAACTGGCTAAGCAATAAGCATCCAATTCTTCAGATGCTGCGCTACCGGCCCAAAATGCTGCTTCATCCATAAGGCTGATCAGTGGAGGGATAGGTGGCCCAGCGTAGCTGTGGGCCTGCGTAAGCGCGAGCAAAGCATCGTCACGATCTAGAGTGCACAGGACGTTAGAGGCCAATAGCATTCGGCACGCTGTGCTAAGCCTAGCAGTCAGAACTGTTTGGAATCCGATCCACGCACGCGGGGAGCTGATCCAGAGGGCGTATCCTAAAGTGCGCCCGACGCTCTTTATGGGTTGGGGAATGCATTTCGATATTGATGCGTCCGTGGTTTTCACGATAGCCTCGTTGCGAAGAAGATTGAATTTTCCACGGTTAGTGGGTGCGCCGTCTCCTGTTCCAGCAGGGGCGGCGCTTTCTTTTATGCGAATGCAGGTCATGACATCTGCTCAGACTGAGACTTTTCCCAAGCCTCCAGATCTGACAGCTTCCAACGCGAGCACTGAGGTGACAATTTCACTGGTTTGGGAAATTCTTGATTGGAATTGACCCAACGCCACGGCGTCGATCGATGCACATCATAGCGAGCGCCTACCTGTTTGTCGGATAAGTATGTTTCGGCCATTTTGATTGTCTCTTTTAGTTGCTTGTGATGGCAACTTGACGAAATATGATTGGGACAGTGGCCTGCAGTGTCCCAACTTTCTTGATGGGCTGTCGGAAATCTCCCCTTGTAGCGGTTGCGAAATCGGAAAGGGATGGGCTGGAGAAGGTTGCATGCCATCCATGCTCCCCAATTCAGATGTGGTCGATACGCTCGGTACTGCTTAGATGTCGCAGCGCTGGGCGACATGTCCAATTTCATGCCGAAAAACGACACATGAGGATATCTTTAGTTAACTCGCCTCACTGGAGAAACGCTGATACTCTTTGTTTCTTGGCAGCTCCAAAGAGACGTTCTGGCATAAAGCGAGTAGAAGCCAAGGTACGTATATATATTTATTAGACAATGACTTAACGGATCTACAGGGTGGTGGGGCTTGCTTCAAAGATAAGGATCGTTGACCTATGGAATATCAGAGTGCAATTTTAAGTAGAGTGTTGTTGATTTCGGCAAGGAGATATGATGCTAACAATTGTTAACATTTCATAACGTTTTTCTTAGAAGGCTTTGAGCCATGCTTTCACTTCTAAAAGCCGTCTATTTGAGGTTTCTACCTGTCCCACATCGGCCTCAAAAAAGGCGGCAAGTATTTTTGTGTGGCACACCCTACGTTCGAAAATACAACATGACGCGCCCTCCAAACCCGCGCACGCGTATTCGGAACGGAAAAATTGAAGAAGAACTCCTTCGCGGCGATGGCGGTCGGGCAATTTGGGGCGTTAGGCCGACTGAACAAGACTGAGCTATCTGTTTCGAATCCAACGCTTTCGGTTGGCTTCGGCAGAAGTTCCCAGACCAGCATTGAACGCGTGCTTCGCAGCGGCCGAATCAGAGTGACCTTTTTCAATGCTCGCCTGCATGTGCGCCAGGATCTTTTCCCTTTCCGGTTTTCCTTCGCGGTTTTTTGACTTACCTCCCGCCGAGGCGCTCCTTGCAATTTTTTGTCCCCGAAGTGCGTGTACTTCAATTTCCTTTCCCGCTGCGGCAAATGCGTGAACGCCTGCAGAAAAGGCATTGTGCGCAGTATGTGCTACTACTTCCAAAAGCCATTCACGTTCATTTGGGTCCACTTCGTGGCTCATCCACTCACAACCGAGTTCGATTTGCTTTAAGAAATCAAGAGCTTTATCAGCGTGCGAGCGGCGCGACAATTCCGGGTCGCCATCTGTAACTTCCTCCAAAGCAGTGAATTTTTCGAGCTGTCCGACCACCTTATCGCGTTCTCTTTGCCACTCCTGACTGGCCAGTTCAGGTTCGCCTTCGACCAATGCCTCCAGCTCGCCCAGGTACAGGATCTTTGCCGCACCCTTCCACTCCTTTGGAGCTTCGTCGGGACGTGCGTAATCTGGTTTTCTTCTATACCGTTTTGGCGGGTAACTTTTGGTACGTCGCGCTTCAGCCATTCCAACAGCTCTTTTAACTGAGCGGTATCGTCTGAACTGCACCACCAATTCTCAACGGCAATCCAATCGCGTCGTTGGTAGAGATCGCGCCAATCAATCATTGGATCAACAATCTGGAGACTTTGCTATCCACGGCCGTTTCTCCATTCAGGAAATTTGACCATTCGGTCATTAGCTTGCGCCGTTTCTCAACCATGTCGCCGCGGCGGTATGAAGCCTCCACAGCGCTCCCTATCTTGTGAGCCAGCGCCATTTCAGCCATGTCGCTGGGAAAATGCGTGCGTTCGGCGACCCAATCACGGAACGTGCTGCGCAGACCATGCGGTACTGCTGGTCGTTTGCTGTTCCTATCTATGAAACCGAGCCTGCCATTGGCGACTTCGCTTGTGTGTATTCGTTTCATTGTTGCACTCAACGTCATATCTGACATTTCGCCTCCACGCGGCGCTGGAAAAACCAAAGAGTTGCCCTCAAACCGGGGCAATGCTTCCAGAAGTGCGGTCGCTTCGTCTGACAAGGGTACACGATGTTCCCGATCCATTTTCATCCGCTCCGCTGGAATGACCCAGAGCTTCGTTTCAAAACTGATTTCTTCCCAACGTGCGCCACGAACCTCTTGGGAGCGGGCAGCGGTCAACGCCACAAATTCGAGCGCGCGAGCACCCATTCCATCTCTCTCACGAAGAGCTGCAAACCAATTGGGTGTGTCGTCTATTTGCACAGCGGGCTGGTTGCTCTGTTTTGCGATTTTAGACTTAGCGGGCAGAAGCTCTTTCAAATTTCCTCCCCAGCGGGCTGGGTTATCACCGGTTCGGTGCCCAGCCACTGTGGCCCAAGATAGAACTGTTTCAATACGCCCGCGCAGCCGAGAGGCAGTTTCAGTTTTTGTTTTCCAAATTGGTTCAAGAACGCGAAGAACATCCTGGACAGTGATTTCGTCGACAAGTAACTTTCCAAGTTCAGGCATCGCATAGGTGTTAATGGTGTTGCGCCATTGATCTCGGTGTTTTTCGTTTTTTAAGGCGTCCAGTTTTGCCGCAAGGCATCTCTCGGTTGCTTCAGCAAAGGACAGCCCGCGTCTTTGGGCCATGACGAGCGCTTTTTTAGCAGACTTACGTTCTTCTACAGGGTCAATCCCTCGCCGGATTTGATCCTTCGCTTCCCTGGCACGTTCTCTCGCTTGGGCTAATGAAGTATCAGGATAGCCGCCTAAGCCAATTTCTCGCCTTTTACCTGCTACAGAAACCCTCAAAAGCCATGTACGTCCACCATTGGGAGTGATTTGCATCAAGAGACCTGACACTCCGCCCACCGCGAAAGTCGAGTTTCCAACACAGCCCGGATGCTCCAACCTCTTCACATCAAGCGCAGACAGTTTTTTCGCTACTTTCGGCATACTTACCCCGCAACTTACCCGCCAAAACTACTGACAGCAGTTGCGACGAGGTGCAATGGGTTGCAGCAGGAAATTCTGTAATATTGTTTATTATTAATTGGTTGCAACTAGAGTCGTCATCTGTTGCAACGACAGGATGGCTGCCTTCGTCTCCGCCATCAACCTATTTTAGACAATTGACGTGGTGCGTATAACGTTCCATTTAGTTTTTATTAATAGGCGTTTACCGACTCACAGCATCATCGTGAATTTTACTGGTTACACCTAGTGTTATTCAATAAGTGGCATTTAAATGTCTGCGCTAAGCGCAAAGCTGACAAAGAAGCTGGTAGAGAATCTGGGTCCGGGTCGGCATAGCGACGGCTCTGGTTTGCACCTTGTTGTTGATCCATCGCGTGCGCGGCGTTGGATAGTACGCGTACCAGTCACCCGACCGAACTGATGGTTCGGGTGCGGGAAAGCGTCAAACCAGAAGTGGCATCATTGCGGTTGCAAGGCTCAGGACGAGGAAGAACCCCGCCATGTCAGTTATAGTCGTCAGTAAAGGGCCGCTGGCGACAGCTGGGTCCTGACCGATGCGCTTCAATAGCAATGGCAGAACACCGCCAATGGACACGGCGACGACGGTGTTGAGCCCAAGCGCTCCACCAATCACCAGCCCCAGAAACGGGTTGCCTTTCCACATCCAGGCAACGACGCCAATCAGAAGTCCCAGAACGAACCCGTTGATCACCCCGACTGACACTTCTTTGAGCAAAACCCGCATGGCGTCGATGGGCCGGACAAGGCCGAGGGACAATTCGCGCATGCTGACGGCGACGGCCTGATTGCCGGAACAGCCGCTCATGTCGGACACCATTGGCAGGAACACAGCCAGCGCGATAACAGCCGCGAGGGTTTGTTCATAGGCGGCAATCACACTGGCGGCAATCACATTGAGAACAATGTTTGCCGAGAGCCATTGAAGCCGACGCCGCGCCCGAAGCGGCAGGGGCATCGACCGAAGTTCGTCGCCGAAAACACCCTGACGTTTCAGGCTGGACGATTCCGCGCGTTTCAGCAGAGCATCATCGACGGCAGACCTAGAGACGACACCCACCAGATGCCCGTTCGCCTCGACGACCGGCAATCCAAGAAACGGGTTTTCATCGAACAGGTCTTCCAGTTTCTCCAACTGCATCGTGGCCGGGACGACGATTGGTGGGACCATGATATCGGTCAAACGCGCGCTTCGGCGTGTCGACACGAGGCTACGTAATGAGACCACGCCAATAGGGGCACCATTTGAATCCAGCACATAGGGATGCTGACCCCGATAACGTTCGAGGTCATATTCTTCGTTGGCGAACCGCCGCAACACCTTTCCGACTGTGTCGGTCTCAGAAAATGTGAAGGCCTCAGCAACCATAAGCCCGCCTGCGACATCGTCCTCGTACTCCACCAAGCGGCGAACGTCGGCAGCATCCTCGGGGTCCATCCGGGTAAGGATTGCTTCCGCGTCCGCGTCTTCAAGCTCTCCGATGACATCAGCCTGAACATCCGAATCCAGTTCTTCGATAACTTCTGCGGCCTGCTCCGATTCCATGCGCTCGACAAGATCGACCGCCATCGCATTCGGTGCCTCTTCGATAAGTTCGGCAGCCAGTTCCGGTGGCAGCAAAGACAGTGCGACGCTCCGTTGTTCCACCGGCAGATTGAGTAACTCACGCAATGCATCGCTCAATGGAAGAGGATCAAGCAGGTTTGCGAGTTCGGCCCCGTCACGCCCAGACAAAGCCTGCTGCAGCTGCATTTCCAGTTCCCTTGGGAAAGTATCTGTATCGCTCATATTCGTTTCTTCGGTGGGGTTTCCGGTCAATACAGGCCTTATAACAGATTTTTTTTGCCTATAGACAAATAATCATTGTCATAATAGGAAAAGTCATGCGTAAAAATGACTGGATATCTATGACCGCTGAACGCTTGGCGGAACTTTACGATCAGGACTTTGGCGGTAAGGCAAATGGACGTTATCGAATCCCGGACAAGCTCGTGCGTCGGATCGCAGGGCGTAGACGTTTATACGAAACGGACATCCGCGGATTGTCAGTCGCGCTTTTTGAACTTGGGTACGTGCTAATCGATATGGACACGTTTTATGTCGTGATGAGCGCCAATTCGTTTGTAAATTACAGGCGTGCCAACGATGAATGCATAGAGTAGGTGCCATGGTGAAGCGTGCTGTACACCCAGAAATCATAGGTTGGCGTGAACGCATCAGTCTGCCCGACTTCGGAATAAAGAATATCCCGGCCAAGATAGACACGGGCGCAAGGACCGCAGCACTCCATGCAGTGGACCAGACCGTGTTCGAGATTGACGGCGAGCGATGGGTCGAGTTCATGATACCAGTCCAAAACCGCCGTTCGCCAAACCGGGTTCGAACCAGGGTTGTCGACGAACGCGAGATCAAGAACACGGGTGGTGTTCCCGAACGTCGACTGATCGTGAGAACCCAGCTTTTGCTTGGACGGCATCGCTGGCAGATCGACGTCTCTCTGGCCAACCGTGCGAAGATGGAATTTGATCTGATCCTCGGCCGCACCGCCATTCGCAGGCGGGGGATTCTTGTCGATCCGGGTCACTCCTATCTGCTGGGTTCCGGAAAAGCTCCAGCAGGGATCAAAAAGAAAGCCAGAAGCAAGGACCCGGAGGGACAACGCCAATGAAATTTGTCATGCTGGCCCGGAACCCGGACCTTTATTCGCACCGCCGTCTGAAAGAAGCCGCCGAGCAGCGCGGTCACGAGCTTGATATCGTGAACACGTTGCGCTGCTACATGAACATCGCTTCACGCCGACCCGAAGTCTATTATGATGGTAAGAAGCTCGGGCGTTATGACGCTGTGATCCCCCGGATCGGAGCATCGGTCACTTTTTATGGATTGGCCGTGCTGCGGCAATTCGAAATCATGGGGGTCTTTCCACTCAACGAGTCAGTGGCGATTGGCAGATCGCGCGACAAGCTGCGCTCCATGCAGCTCATGGCGCGGGACGGCATTGGCCTGCCGGTCACCACCTTCGCTCATGACCCGAAGCAAACCGGCGAAGTTCTCAAACTCGCGGGCGACGCGCCACTGGTGGTCAAGCTGCTGGAGGGCACGCAGGGTATCGGGGTGGTTCTTGCCGATTCAAACCGGTCCGCAAAATCCGTGGTCGAGGCATTTCGCGGCGCGAAAGTTAACATCATGGTACAGGAGTTCATCAAGGAAGCGGGCGGCACAGATATTCGTGCGCTTGTGGTTGGTGGCCGCGTTATCGCGGCGATGCAGCGGAAGGGAGCCGAAGGAGAATTTCGGTCCAACCTGCACCGGGGCGGAAGCGCCCAGCCTATCAAGATCTCACCCGAGGAACGCTCTACCGCTGTGCGTGCAGCCAAGACGATGGGGCTGAATGTCTGCGGCGTAGATATGCTGCGCGCCAATCATGGGGCGGTTGTCATGGAGGTGAATTCCTCACCCGGACTTGAAGGGGTGGAAAAGGCAACGGGCATTGATGTTGCAGGCAAGATCATCGAGTTTCTGGAAAAGAACGCCACCAAGGGAAATACCAAGACCAGAGGGCGCGGATAACAGCCATGCGCGAGCCATTTGAAATCGGCGGTTTCACCGTCCCGGCAGGCACGCGGACTACGCTGGACCTGCCGGTGAGCGTGATGTCCGATCATACGCCGGTCAGCATGTCAGTGCATGTGGTTCATGGCCGCCGCCCAGGACCGGTCCTGTTTGTCAGCGCGGCGATTCATGGCGATGAAGTGATTGGCGTCGAAATCGCACGGCGATTGCTACGGGCCCCTCAACTCGACAAGATCGCGGGCACGTTGCTGGTTGTGCCAATCGTGAACGCGTTCGGCTTCATGACACAATCGAGATACCTTCCGGACAGGCGCGACCTGAACCGGTCGTTTCCCGGCAGCGAGGGCGGATCATTGGCGGGCCGCCTCGCACATATCTTTATGACCGAAATTGTTGCGCGTTCCGACCTCGGTATCGATCTTCATTCTGCCGCGATCCACCGCACCAACCTGCCTCAAATTCGAGTTTCCCCGGCCTCGGATGCGACGATTAGATACGCCGATGCGTTCGGTGCACCGGTCGTCATGATTTCCAAGCTGCGCGACGGGTCCCTGCGAAAAGCGGCACAAGAGCGAGGTGTCGATGTGCTGCTGTTCGAAGGGGGAGAAGGGCTGCGTTTCGACGAACTTTCGGCCCGGGCGGGTCTTGCAGGTATTCTTCGGGTTATGAACGCGATGGGCATGGTCGCCAGGCGTGGCATCGCTACCGTGCGTGAGGCGCCGGTTCACGCACGGACGAGTTCCTGGGTGCGCGCTCCGGTCGGCGGTTTGCTTAGAACGTTCAAGGCAGCGGGCGAATATGTGGAGGTCGGCGACTTGCTTGGCCGGATCTCGGACCCGTTTGGCGAAGTAAGAAAGGACGTTCTTGGAGAAACGGACGGCATCATTGTGGGCCGTACCAATTTGCCATTTGTGCACGAGGGCGACGCGTTGTTTCATATCGCCAAAACGACGAGCGCAGATGTTGAAATGCGGATCGACATGATCGCCAATCAGCTCGACGGTGATCCAATGTTCGATGAGGACGAGATCATTTAGGTGGCCTGAATGTGGGGGCGCGGGGCAGTTTCCCACCCCGCGCCGGTTTACGAGATTGCACGCAATCCGCGGCTTGCCATTACCTCCCATGCGGCGAGCGCGATCAGCGCCGATCCCGTTAGCCATGCATTGGCCGTTGCCACAATATGGCCAGTGAAATTCAGCGCTGTTGGTGCGACGATCAGCGAAATCCCCAGTGCCGATACCGGAGTCACCCGTGCGAGAAGGTGGCTCCGACCGTCAGCGCCGGACATGACCAGAACACCAATGCCAATTGCCATGAAGGCGAGAGCTTCAAGTTCAGCCATGCCCTGCAAAAGAGTTTCCTCACGAAACAGGACAAAGGGGGACAAAACCAACCAGATACCCATCGCGGCAAGCAGCCATTTTTGAGGCAGGATTGGCTTCCTCATAACCGTGACAACCTTTGCTTACTGATCCCCTGTGGGACCAGGGAGAAGCTCTGCATCAACGGCGGCAACCAATTCGTCGTCATTGATGAAACCATCGGCATTTGCGTCGATCTCCAGGAAGAGATCATCCGAGACTTCAGGATACTTGGTCTGAAGCTCTGCCAGCGACGCCAGGCCATCCCCGTCCATGTCAAGATCAGCGGGCATGGCGAATGCCGGAACAGCAAACAGTGAAGAGAGCAGAGCAACAACAGAAACTCGACTCATTTTGTTATCTCCATGAGAAAATGGGCTTCTTGCCCATTGTGGGGTTGGTGCAGCGCTCCGGTGTCGTTGGCGTTTCTACAGGTTTCAGATTGCAACGGTTCCTCAGATCGAGATCTCCACTACAAACGAGAATTTTGATTGGCGTTCCGATCTGGCGGGGCACCTTCGCGCTACTTAGAGAATATGGCACACACGTATCTTATTGAATAACGAATTTTTTGCGCAGATAATATCGGATATTCGAATAGGTGACCGATGGATATTGAACTTGCTCGAACTTTCCTCGCCGTGGTGGAAACTGGAACCTTTCTCGACGCAGCCAACAAGGTTCACGTCACACAATCGACAGTGAGCATGAGAATCAGAACTCTCGAGCAACAGCTTGGTCAGCCGGTGTTCCAACGTGGTAAGTCGGGTGCAACCTTGACCATTGCCGGGCGACATTTCCTCAAACACGCTCAGGTTCTGGTGCGCACCTGGACACAGGCAAAGCTGGACGCTGGTCTTCCCGCTTCCATGGCCGCAGCGCTGGAAATCGGCGCGGCGCCGAGCCTTTGGGACGGGTATCTCATAAACGCCTTACCAGAGTTGATGGCAGCGTTGCCGAACGTTGCCGTCAGAGCCTCGGCGGCCTCCTCCGAAGCGATGGCTCGAGAGATCGAGGAGGGCAGCCTCGACCTCGCCGTCATGTACCGTCCGCGGAACGCCTCGGGCTTGTCCGCACTTCAACTTTTTGAGGATGAGTTTGTACTTGTCAGCAGCGGCCCTGACGCCGAACCCGCCGCACTGGGCAGCTCTTACATCCTGATAGATTGGGGCCCGGAGTTCCGCGCCGACCATTTGCTGAACTTTCCAGAGCTTGACGCACCGCGCCTTCAGCTGGGCATCGGAACCTTGGGCCTGCAGTATCTGAAATCTGTTCCCGCAGCTGGCTACTTCCCCAGGCGCGTGATCGAAACGGAACTTCAGGACGGGTGGCTCACGCTGATCGAGGCAGCACCAAGGTTTGCTTACGCGGCCTATGCGGTGTTTGATGAGAGCGAGGTGGATGGATTCCCGGGTCAGGCCGCGCGACGGCTTCGAAGCTTCGCGGACTCCATGGGTTGAATTGCCAACTGGTCAGAAACGACGTTTCACGAACTCGATTCCGGGAGAGATTTACTCAACAAACCAGTCCAGACTGAGATCACACATTGCAGGAGAGTTAGCAAGGAAGGGGCGGCAACTCGTCTCTAGTGGAAACCCTGTGGAGGAAATCGTCGGCTTCAGCCGGGCGGTTCGGGTTGGATCGTTCATCGCTGTCGGGGGCACCGCGCCAGTAGATGTGAACGGCAAGACGCTAGGCATCGGTGACGTCTATGCCCAGCCCAAGCAGTGTTTCGAGATCATCAAGGCCGCTCTCGAACATGTCGGGTCCGGCCTGCAGGACATCGAGCTAACCCGTGTTATCCTGACGGACATCAACAACTGGAAGGACGCGATCGAGGCCCGCAAACTGTACTGCCGCGACGCTCGACGCGATCTCGCTGCCAGCGCCCGCGCCCCGGGCATGCACTGCTATGAGTGGATCGAAGCGTCGGCGCAATCCATGCCCCTCGACGACGGCGAGTTCGATCTGGCTTTCTGCCATCACGGCCTGCAGTTCTTTCCGGACAAGACAGCGACCCTCAGCGAAATCCGCAGAGCGCTGAAGCCCGGTGCATTGTTGGTTGTGACGTGCTGGAAAGCCATCACACCCCTTTTCGCGCCAAACCAGTTAGATCATGCTCATGCTGCGAAGGGAAAAGCAGATGAGAAACACCATCACAGGGTCGGTCGAAGAGAAAGATCCAGATTTGCGACCGAATGTCCGCTTCTGTAACGCTTGAGTGGTGACCCTGCGGTCGCATCGAACTTCCGCTTCCCGCCAAAAACGACAATTGTTGCGCTCGTTACCTAAGTCGTCTTTGGGGCTTGGAGCCGTCGTTTGCTGAACTCTGCTTGAGTGTCTGCTTTAGTGTTTTACCGACATCCTGTGATATGACACTGTGCGCGATGCTTGGCTAGAAATCGAACTTAGTGTGGTATGTATGGCGGTATTATTTCTTTTTACCTAAATTTAACAGTATCTTGCAGGCTTAGTTATACTGACTTCGTCCCCGCCATCCAACTTTCTTTATCTTTCTGTCCGGTGGAATGCGGCTCGAAGCTGGCTGGGCCCGTGATATCCTGTCTTGCATTGGATTCCGAAATTTCTTGAAAGATCGGAATGCAGCGGCGGGGCCTGGTGTCCAGCGCGATCGAAGCCTTTTCTACCCTGGACATTCTCAAAGTGTTGCAGAACAGGGCAAAAAGCCTGTCGGAATGACCGGTCACGATCCGGTAACGGCGCTGTGCGAATCGTTGTCCCCGTCGATCGGGAGAGCAACATGCCGCAACATATCATTCCGTCTGAACCCTGGCAGGACCTGGAAAAGCCCAATCGTGGATTGAACCGGGATCAGTGTCTTTCGAACGCGCCGATTGGTGCCAGAGTCAGGGCAGCCGCCGAACATAACGGCGAAGCAGACCTGTTTGCCGGGACTTGGCCCACGAGCTTTTCGAAGGGCTTGCGGCATGACGAAAATGGTATTGTCGACGCGCAGGTTTATACCGAGTTTCTGGAAGAAGTGGCTGACCCAACCGGCACCGACAATCATGGAAACAGGCTGACGCTGTTTGACACGCCAGCCTATTCCGGGCCCTTCCGCACCGCGCCATCAGAGGGTGGTGAATTTAGATGGCGTGCGTGGGAAGGGCCGATCCTGGGTCATCGGTTGGGGTTCAATGGATTGGATGCCGGCGGTTTAGGTATCGCTCCGGCGCCCAGGCTTGGGTCAGATGAACTGGCGGCAGAGATGGCCGAACTCTATGCGATGGCCTGTCTGCGGGATGTGCCCTTCGAAACCATTCGGGATGGTGCCGAGGGAACCGACAAGGTGCTTGGCGCCCTGGGCCGGTTGGAGTGGTTCCGCAAAGACGGTTGCCCAAAGGATGCCAGCGGTGCCGAGATCGGGAAAGTACCGGCGGCGCGCCAGGTTCGAGATGGCGAAGGTCTGTCTTCGCGAACTTTGTTCCGCGGCTCGAGCCAAGGCTGTTCGGAAGGGCCTTACATGTCGCAGTTCCTTTTGCAGGGGTACGGCCCGCTGACGTCAGACGCGGCGCATGTGCAAGGGCGGTGGTTGGAAAAAACAACAACACCAGGGACAATGCCGTTTGGTTCATTTCGGCTTGACCAAAGGGTTGTACCTCAGGCTGTTGGCGTGGACTATTTGCGGGACTGGGCCGAGTGGCTGGACGTTCAAAACGGGGCGGACGCAACCGGCGAACAAGCCTTTGAGGCCTGTGGCCCGAAGTTTATTGAAACACCTCGCGACCTTGCTACC
Organism: Ruegeria sp. AL3; assembly: GCF_056536065.1. Classification (NCBI taxonomy): domain Bacteria; kingdom Pseudomonadati; phylum Pseudomonadota; class Alphaproteobacteria; order Rhodobacterales; family Roseobacteraceae; genus Ruegeria; species Ruegeria sp. AL3. The sequence goes on along the minus strand of NZ_JBQFJG010000001.1, from coordinate 744,775 downwards.
TATGTGCATTTCGACTCGATCTATCAGGCTTTTTTCAATGCCTGCCTGTTGATGTTGGGCAGAGGGTTTCAAGCAGATGACGGTCTGCCCGATGTCTGGAATTCCCGTGCGGGGGATAGTGGGGCCCATTGGGGCGGATCACACGCGCTGTCAATGCTGGCAGAAACCGCGACCAGGGCAATGCGGGCCGTGCGACGCCAGACCTTTCAGGTGCACAACCGCGCCCGCCCTGAAAAGCTGGGCAGCGTTGCAACTTTGGTGGCGAATGGTCATGGCGCGGTGCTTGGGGCAGCGGAACCGTTTGCCGCAGCCCATCTTGAGAAATTGGAAAGCGCCGCCTGCGAAGATTTCAGTCTTGTGGAAGCCATTGCCGCCGCGCCGGCCACCAAGCGGTTCGCCCACAACGCGGTTTCTCATAAAGGGCTGCCACAAATCGATCGCAACCTGCTTTTGCCTGTTGCTTATCCCGAGGGCTCGCCAATGCAGCCGTCCTACGGGGCGGCGCATGGCGCAGTTGCCGGGGCGTGCGCGACGCTGCTCAAGGCGTTCTTCAGAACACATGCGCTGGACGGGTCCAGGGTAACTTTGGCAGAGGCGGGTATGCCGCGCGTCTTTGTTCCGGCTCCGGGTGGCAGGACACTGGTTGAGTCCGTGCAGCCAGAGGACAACGCAGCGAAGCTTACGCTGAATGGCGAGCTGAACAAGTTGGCTGCGAATATCGCGATCGGGCGCAATTTTGCAGGGGTACATTTCTACAGCGACTATTTCGACAGTATCCGAATGGGTGAACGCGTTGCGGTGGGCATTCTGGCCGAACAGATGGCGAATTTCCGGGGGGCCGCGAAAATGTCGCTTGAAACATTTGATGGAGATCGCCTCAACATCATTGGCGGTCGTTCTTGCGGTAGCGAAATCCACATTGTGAACAGTACGCCCGAATTGTGGTGGACCCGTCATTTGCCTGAACAGGCGGGGTGGGCATGATGAAGCTATCAGGCCCCATGACAGGTCGATTTCCATGATGCTTCCTTGTTCGTCACCGGTGGCGATCGCCCTGTCGGAATTGAAACCCTGCGGGCATCGACCTCTGACTTTCCATTCTAGTGTCTCTGAAGCCCAACGGTGTTCTTTGATGTCTGTATTCCAATCGCCGGGACTTGCTGATCAAGGCGTGAACGAAGCCACCCGGTCAGCGTGGAATTCAAGCATTCAGAACATATTCGACGTGCAAGGTGTCAGCCCGTTTCTGGTCATGGATCCGCGTGACATAGAGGCGGGCCAGCCTTCGAATGGGTTCAGATGGCGCGCCGATCCCCGGGAACCGCGGGACTGTCTGGGCGATGAGCTGGCGGCGCGCGTGTGTGACCAAGGCTGGCCCGGCAGGGTTGAGCTGCACAATGAATATCTTGAATACACGTTGGTAATGCGACCCGATGCCGGTGGCAGACTGCGCCCGAAGCGTTTTGTGGCCACTACCGAGTTTGTGGAGTGGTGGCAGTTCATGGCGGTGTTCGATCTCGATCACTTCCTGTCGGTGGTCGCATCGGTGACCGGGCGCTTCTACTCCTGCACGGACCTGCTTGAAGTCTCACGGTCGGTATGGACATCGATGGATGTGTCCGAGCGTGCGGCCCGCTTTCACAAAAGGCTGGTGGGCAATGATGACGCGCATCCGCCGGAACATCCGTTGAATATCCAGCATGCCCTGTTTCTGGCCAAGGGCACGAACCGTTTGACCGATCTGATCCAGACCATGCATTTTTCTTCCTTCCCGTATCTCGTGAAGGACGGCGAGAGCAGGCGGCGCGCCCGGCTTGAAGAAGTTCTTGATTTCGCGAACCGGCAGGATCTGTACTGCGGGCATGCAGGGATCCGCCTGGTGAGCGATACGCTTGAACTGGCCGCGGGGAACTGTGGCAAGTCACCTGCGGGCCGGGCGATGGCATTCTCAGATCCGCTTGGGCTGTATATTCAGGCATTCCATACATCAGAACTGTTTGTGGGTGCGGGCGGGGTGCCTCGGGGCTGGGTCCGGTTCAGGCGCGGTGCGCCGGGAATGCACATGCGACTTGAATTCGGACCTGCCGATGACGATCCCCGGTTTCTGGATGATATCACGCTGGGAACAGGCCCTTCGGCGCGCCCTGTCTCGGGCTATGCTCTGGCCAGCCTGATCGAGGTCGGACCGATGATCACAGTTGCCGCCAGGCCGCGCGTGATCACCCGTGTCGAATTTGTTGAAATTCCGCATGTTGATCCGGGGCGGGTTGTCCGCAGCCTGCCCGAGACCGAACGTTGCAGGCAGCTTTTGGAATTCGCGGACCGTTGCAAGGCAAAGACCAACGGCGACACGACACGCTTTCGCAGAGACGGATCCTGACAGGTGCTCAAACTGCTACGGCTTTGACCACCGGAAGGGGAATTTCAGGTGCCGTCATGTCAAAAACCGCAACCGGACGACCGAGGGCGCGGCTTGCCGCTGTCAATACCGTCGTCAGCGACGGGTTCGGGCTGTCCCACGCCTGCACGTCGTACAACCGCGTCGGAGCAACAGGCCGGTCATTCTGCGCGCCACGATAAAGCCGGAGCAGACGGGCCTGTTCGGCATCCATGCCGTGATCCGTTACACCGTTGTGTTCAAGCATCACCATGTTGCGCCAGGACACCACCGCCTCGGATGCTGCGTGCCAGACGCCCTGCGCCAGATTTGCGGAAAGCGCCGATCCGTAGGTCGGCCTGCCGCCATCCGCATCTGCGCAGACCGCGCGCAGCAGAAGGCCGATGCCCGGAACTTCGAGGATGTGAAGGCTCAGTTGCCGCAGCTGGACGTGCAGCCACTGCGTCAAATCACGGGGCAGGACCGTGTCCGGCGCCAGGTGGTCAAACCCCTGCGATCCAAGAGCGTGTTCCAAACACTCCAGCGCCGCCCACAGCGCAGCGGCTTCATGTGTCGGGCCAGCCGCGGCACCTTTCGAAGTGACCTTTCCGTCACTGCCCGGAACACCCAGTGCAAGCGCGTCGTTTGGCATCACATGGGATGCGCCATCCGACGCGATCAGGCTTTCGCGGGTTTGTGGTGCTTCGGCACTGTATTGCAAGGCATAGCGCTCAATCGCCTCGAACCCGGCCAGCCGCGCCGCCTCTTCCGGTGTACGGCCGGTGCCGAAAGACACGCGATGGCCCATCCCGCCCTTGGGCGGCAGAGCGCCGTCGCGCAGCTCGATCAAGCGAAAAGCCGCGTGGATCGGCGCAGCTTTGGGGAATTCGGCAAACGAGGGTTTGGAAATTAGCCGAGCAGTTTCAGCGCGTTCAATCAACGTGTCGGTCATTTTCATTTCCGGATAAGCATATAACGGGGTATACAAGCGGGCATTGTTGTTTGAGAAGGAGATTTTACATGGCTCGTTTGACAATCAACCCGAATTATTCGTTGAAAGACTTGGGGTGCGAAGTTCTGAATGCCGCGCGCGGCCGTGCGCTGGGGTCGCAAGATGATCAGGACGCGGCGGAACGCAAAATTCAAGAAATCCTCGCGGACAGTGGTAACCCTGAGGTCAGGTTTGTCTATGATAACAAGGATCTGGTTCATATCGTTGTTCCGGACCTGAGTGACAAAAAGCCGGATCCGAACCCCGATCACGAGTCATGGTGCTGCAAACTGGCCTATGAAGCGATGGGTGGTATCGTCATATTTGGATGCAGCGGTTAACGACAACCCCCGAACGTTTCTTGAGGGCTGTAAGTGACTGAGGCAATAACCAAGGTTTTTTTGACCGGACCGTTTCAGATTATCCGTGACGACGGTCAGGATGTGACGCCTCGGGGCACCAAAGCGAAAGCTCTTCTTGCTTTGGTGCTTCTGTCAAAAAACGCGATACGCAGCAGGGCTTGGTTGCAGGACAAGCTCTGGAGCGAGAGTTCGCCCGCACAAGGCGCGGCGTCGCTGCGCAAAGAGCTGAGTGTTCTCAGCAAGCACTTTTCCAAGCACAAACTTGATTTTCTTGAAGTCACACGTGAAACGGTGTCGATCAATCTGACAGCTGTCGAGGTTGATCTGTTTGACGAGCAGCTTAGTTCCGATCGGGCTGAATTGCTTGAAGGGTTGGACGTTGCCGACCCCGAGTTCGAGGCGTGGCTGACGGTTGAACGGCAGGCCTATTGGGACATCGATACAGACTCAGACGGACCGGTTCTGGTTGGCCGCGGTTTGCCGGTGCATTGGGGGCGCTTGCGTCCAGCGGTTGTGGTTGAGCCTTTTGAGGTTGTCGGGGAAACGCCGGATATCAGCATTGCTGCCTCCTCCATACGAGACGAACTCATGTTTCTTCTGGGCACAATGTCCGACGTGATCGAACTGCGTGACGCGCGCAGGCAGGAAGGCGCGGTTGAAGGTTATGTTCTCAGCGGCAGCGTGGTTGGCGCGGAAGGTCTGCGGGTGGCCGCTCAATTGACGTCAACCGCGGATCAGGTGTGCCTTTGGACACAGCGGTTCCGCTTTCGTGCGAAGGAAACATTCGACGCGGTCGAAGAAATCGCCATGAAGGTTGTCGAGGCGCTCCAACTGCGATTGCGTGACGGGTATTGGTCAGAAATCTGGTCTGGTCGTGCCACTTCGACCGAGGCCTGGTCTGCGTTCCAGAAAGCGCGCATATTGGAAAGTCAGGCAACGGAAGACGGGTTGCAGGATGCCATCCGTCAATACCGCGCCTGTCTCGAGTTTGACCCCGGATACCTGCCGGCCCGTGTGGCGATCGGTTTCTGTCATTTGGACATGATCCGCCTGGGCATGGATGCAAACCCGGCCGAGACGCTGGCAATGGTCGAGGCCGAATGCAAACAGTTGCGCACTCTGAACCCGACTGACCCGTATTGCTCGGCCCTCCATGCTTTTACCCACAGTGTTGCCGGCAACACGTCAGAGGCTTGCAGCTTGATGCTTGCCGTCGTGGAACGTTTCAGCGGAAGCCCGGAACTGTTGGGATATTACGGCATCCTGTTGGTGTATGATGACCGGGCCGAAGAAGGCGTTTTGGTCTGCAAGAAAGCGTTGGCGTTGACGCCGCATCCGCCCATTTGGATCGAAGCAAATCTGGCAATCGCAATGATGATAATCGGGGACAAGGCCGCGTGGCAGCATGCCCATAACGTGTTGCGGGTTGACCCCGGACGCGTTCGCCCCAGGGTCGTGCTGTGCATGCTGTCCGCCGCCGCCGGGAACCATTCCCTGGCGCGTCGACATGCCCGGCAGATTCTGGAATTGCAGCCGGGCTTTACGGCCGAACGCTGGGCCTGGCCCGGCTGTTTCAAGAACCGGCAACACTACGAGAAAGGCGTGCGGCTGTTGTCGGCGGCTGGTCTGTGACGGGTCGTCAGGTTTCTTCCAGCACCTTGCGGGCCACGCGAAAACACTCCAGCGCCTGAGGAACACCGCAATATATCCCGACCACGTGGATGATGGCGCGGATTTCTTCCTTTGAAACCCCGTTGTTGATAGCGCCCCGGCAGTGGATTTCCCATTCATGCATCTTGCCCAGCGCACCGATCATCGACAGGTTCATCATCGACCGGGTCTTGGCGTCGATCACGTCGTCGCCCCAGCCAAACCCCCAGCACCAGGCCGTCATGGCTTCTTGAAACGGGCGGGTGAAGTCGTCGGCGGCAGCAAGGTTTTTTTCCACATACTCTGCGCCCAGCGTGTTCTTCCTTTGCTCCAGTCCTTTCAGAAACAGGTCTTCGTCGAAAATGTCGGCCATTGCGGGTCTCCGGTGTGTCAGTGTGTCAGGCGGTGTTTGTAAAGGTGATCGTAATGCGGTTTTATCCTGCGGTGCACCTGTTTCACACGGTCTGGCGCGTCCGCGATGTCGATATGCGTGCGTGTCTGCGGCGCAAGCCCGGTCGATTTCGCCAGGTTGCCATGGAACGACCCGCCGTCCCACCAGCTGAGGGCGGACGGATCACCGCCCGGTTCCCATGTCAGCGCCTCCTGGATGAATGGGATTCCCACCGCGTCACAGAAGGCCCGGGTCATGCCGTGTGGGTCTTCCAGCAGGTCATCGCTGTCAATGACTGGCGGCGGAGTTCCGTTCAACGCCGTCAACAGATCGAACAGCGCGCGCTGTTCGGGAAAGCCAACCTCGCCTTCGGCAAAGTCCGGCCATTGTTTGTACATCGAAGTGATGGTCTTGGCCGGGTCCCGGATCAGGAAGGCGTGGGTGAAATACGACAGAAACTCGGCATCCCACATGTGGTTGATGTAATGCGGAAAATCCTTGAGAAAGACCGGCCCCCGTTTCGCCCGCTGCTGAATGTCCAGCCACACGCTGTCCAGTGTCAGGCCCGGCGTTGTCACATCACCCGGTTGGAACCGATGCCAAAGCGGGTCTTCACCCTGATACCACGCCTCGCCAAAGGGCTCGTGCAGGCAGTCGAGATCACCGCGTTGCCGCATCATCCACTCGAACGCGGTTGACGTGGACCTGGGCACGGCCCAGAGCGCGAGGATTTTGTGCATGGTCATGGCCTCTCGAACAACTCAAGACGTTTCAGCAATTTCCCGTGCGGTTTGTCGGGTGCGATACCGAGGGATTTGAAGATGCGCCAGTAAAGCGCGATGTCGTGGCCGATCACCGGTTTGCCCAGCGTGTCTTCAAGCGTATCGGCCAGATGCAGCGGGCGCTGGGGCAAGCCACCGGGACCGGTGCGGAAATTGCACATGCCATTGATCAGGATCGCTTCGGCCCGAGGTGCCTTGTCGGCCACATATTCAAAGCTTTTCAGTGCCAGATCGCCGTCAAAGACCCAGCGACAGGAATTGACGTCTTCCTGACTGTCGAACCAGCCCTGATCGTGGAAATTCCCGGCCCAGACCACATCAAACCCGGCTTCTTTCAAGAAGCCGACCGTGCCCTGCCACCATTCCGGCCAATGATAGGCGGCGTTCAGGGCAACCTTTTCGACATTCAGGTCACGCAATGCCTCGACCATGGCATATCCCGCCATGTGAAAGCGGGTGCCATATTTGTCTGACAGGCCTTCGCAGTGTTGCCGAACGCCTTCCACGCCCAGCCCGCAGGCATGGACCCAATTCGAACCGACCTGACCGCAGACATCCACACCGTTGCGAGACATACAGTGCACGAAGTCTTCGAGCATGCCAAAGTTCTGTCTCCGCTGATCCAACCCGTGCACGTAGTCTGGCACATGCAGCATCCACCCGTGAACGCCCACCGTTTCGGGGCACATGCGCAGGAAATCCGAGGGCGCGGCGTCAAAATCGAACGGCGGGCAGGTGAACCCGACCTGATGGGGGAACAGTTTGTGTTCCGGGCGCCAGACTTCAGGCATCAGCATCAGCGTGCTACCTCGGCCACTAATCCACAGCCTCGCGCATCCATTGCTGAAGCCGCGCGATGGAATGTTCCGACATCACCCCGCAGCCCGGATCCAGAACAAGCGGTCCGGGGCGATAGCCCCGCGACTTGAGCCCGCGATGAACGGATTCCACAAGGCGGATGTCTTCCTCGACCGTCGTTTCGCGGTCTTGGACCGCCAGTTGCCGGATAACCGCACTGTCCGAGTCTCCCTCGGTGTACCAGCCGCGCCAGACGGTGCAGTGATCGGCATCAACCGCGCGCCAGTGATAGGTGTTCAGCACGTTGCCGGGATAACACTGAAACGAGAACATCGGCCACAGGAACCACGATTGGTAATCGCCCGCGTGCGGTACCGACAGGTCGATGGGATAGGTCATCTTGTCGAGGCTCTGGCATTCCGTTGTGTGACGCAGGACGTAGCCGCCGCCCGCGTCCGGCTGAATGTCATAGGTTTCGGGCTTGACCACACCTTCGGCAAAGGTCGGGTGGTTGGTCGGGCAATGGTAGCATTCCGAGTAGTTCTCGACACTGACCTTCCAGTTGCAGTTTTCGGGGATCTCGACCCATTCCAGCGGTTCCAGATCGTCGATATGCGGGACGAATGCGCGGATTTCCTCGCGCACGCCGGGGTACCATTCGTCCATCGGCGCGGCGTTGTCGTCGAGGTTGACGAAAATGAAACCGTTGAACAATTCGGTGCGCACCGAGGTCAGGCAAATAGCGCTGCGGTCGAACCCGGGGACGGATTTGATATTGGGTCCGGCACGCAGTTGGCCGGTCAGCTCGTAAGTCCATGCGTGGTAGGGGCAGACGACGACACGCGTGTTGCCCGCGCCGGTGACCATTTCATGCGCGCGATGCTGGCAGACGTTATAGAAGGTGCGGATTTCGCCGTCGCGGCCGCGAATGCAGAACAGGTTCTGGCCGGCGATCTCAAACGCAAAGTAATCCCCCGTTTCCCGGACCTGCGCGACATGGCCCGCAAACTGCCACGTTCGGGCCAGAAGCCCCTGCATTTCCTGCTCGAAAATCGCAGGGTCGGTATAGTATCGCGCGTCCAGTGAGTGGGTCAGGGGTGCGTTCATTCGGGCTCCTCCGCGTAGAGGCCAAGTTGGTGTCTGCGTTGGTGAAACCGTTCCACCCGCTCGACGATCTCATCGCTGGACACTGCGATCACGAAGGACAGCAGCGTTTCCAGCAAGGCAATCGTCGAAACGGATGACGGAAAGAACTGCGGCGTGTCGGCGGCGACGACAAAGCCGTGGTGGGCGTTCAGGATCACCGGGCTTGCCGGGCTGTCGGAAATACCGATGACGGTCAGACCCTGTTGCCGAGCCAGCTTGATCGCCTCGATGACTTCGGTGCGATAGGGGTGGCAGGTGATCGCGATCAGTACGTCCTGCTCATCGGCCCAGGCCAGATCATCGACCGGGTTCGAGCCGGGGCGGGGAATGGCGTGAAACTGCTTCATCCCGGTCGACGCAAGATAGGTGAAATTGCGCGCGTTCGCGTTGTTGACGCCAACGCCCAGCGTGAAGATCTGGCGGCAGTTCCAGATAACCTCGGCGGCGGCCTTCAGGGTCGCAGCGTCGATTCCGGCAAAGGTTTCTTCGATATTGCGGATCGCCGCGCCCACCATATCGGCATAAAGCCCACCCAGTTCCCCTGACTTGCCAATGTCCTGCAACCAACGCGCGCGGTCTGGAAACGACACGTTGCCCCGTCGAATCGATTCGCGGAAGGGGGCCCGGAAATCTTCGTACCCTTCGAAGCCCACCTGCCGGGCCATGCGCACGAAAGTATTGGGTTTCACCTTGGCCGCCTCGGCAATCTCGCGCACGGTTGAAACCCCAACATCCGTTGGGTTTTCCAGAACGTAACGCGCGGCTTTCTGCGCCTCGGGGGTAAGGGCTTCCCACTCCTGGCTCAGGCGGTCCAGAACGGTTGATGATACATTTGTGTCATTCATGATTGACGATGGTACATTTGTGGAATTAGCCTGTCGAGCAGAAACGCGACTCGGGAAGAGGAAAAATCATGTCCGGGAACGAACTGCCGTCACACGCCCGTGTGGTCATTGTCGGAGGCGGCGTGATGGGGGTCGGTCTGGCCTATCATCTGGCGCATGAAGGCTGGGGCGCTGATACCGTCCTGCTGGAGAAGGCCGAGCTGACCAGCGGCAGCACTTGGCATGCAGCGGGGCAGATCACGCATTCGACGTCCAGCTTTGGACTGGGCAAATGCGTGGATTACAATATTGGCCTGTACTCTGGTCAGTTGGAGGCCGAAACCGACCAGCCCGTCACATGGCATGGCTGCGGTTCGTTCCGTCTGGCCTATACCGAGGATGAGATGGACTGGCTGCGCCACACCCTGTCGGTTGGTCGGTCGCTGGGTTTCAATATCGAGCTTGTCGGTCCCGAAAAGGTGGCCGAACTGCACCCGTTCTACAACCTCGAAGGTGTTTTAGGCGCGTTGCACACACCGGATGACGGACATGTCGATCCAACCAACGTGACCATGGCGATGGCGACCGGTGCGCGTCAGAAAGGCGTACGTATCTTCCGCAACTGCCGCGCGACCAACATCACGCAGGCCGAGAATGGCGAGTGGGCGGTTGAGACCGAGCAGGGCACCATCACCTGCGAGCATGTGGTGAATGCAGGCGGCACTTATGCCCGTCAGATGGGCGAATGGTCGGGGCTGCAACTGCCGATGACCTCGATGACGCACCATTACTTCGTGACCGAGCCGGTGCCTGAATTCCAGAACCTGGACACCGAACTGCCGGTGATCCGTGATGACCGCAAGGTCTCGGGCTATATCCGGATGGAGCAGCAGCGCGGTCTGATCGGGATTTACGAAAAAGAGAACCCGAACTCGGTCTGGCATGATCACTGCCCGTGGGAATACGAAAACTGGTTGTTCGACGCGGATTACGACCGGGTGATGCCGTGGCTTGAGGAAAGCCTGAACCGGATGCCGATCTTTGCCGAACTCGGTATTCAGCGCGACGTGCACGGGGCGATCTCGCACCCGCCGGATGGCAATCCGCTGATCGGACCAGCGCCGGGGGTTCGGAACTATTGGTGCTGTTGCGGGACCCAGATCGGCATCGGCTGGGGGCCGGGTCTGACCCGCGAACTGGCGCGGTGGATGGTGCATGGTGCCGCCGATATCTCGATGCGCGAATTCGATCCGCGCCGGTTCGGCAGCTATGCGACCAAGGATTGGCAGGTGATCAAGGCCGAAGAAGACTACTGCCTGCGCCATGAAATCCCCTTTCCACATTTCAACCGTCTGGCCGGGCGACCGATCAAGCCGTCGCCGCTGCATGAGCTGCTGAAATCCAAGGGCGCGGTGCATGAAGAAGTGTATGGTTTCGAACGCCCCCGCTGGTTTGCCCGCGATGGGGTGGAACAGCGCGACCATTATTCCTTCCGCCGCACATCTGCCGACGACATGGTCGCGGCCGAGGTCAAAGCCGTTCGTGAAAGCGTCGGCATCATGGACGTCACCGCTTTCACCAAGGTCGAGGTTTCGGGGCCGGGGGCTTATGCCCTGCTTGACCGGCTGACCGCAAACCGGATGCCGCAGAAGGTCGGCTCGATCACGCTGACCCATATGCTGAACCGTCGCGGCCGTATCGAATTGGAGACCACGATTGTCCGCATGGCCGCTGACCGCTTCTATCTGGTTTGTGCGGCCTTCTTCGAACAGCGCCTGCTGGATCATCTGGCGCAGCAGCGCGCGGATGAGGATGCGCAGGTAACCGCGCTGTCCGCGGACTGGTCGGCCCTGTCGCTGAACGGTCCTCGATCGCGGGATGTGCTGGCGCGCTGTACCGATGCCGATCTGACCAATGCCGGGTTCCGCTGGCTTTCCGCGCAGGAAATCACCATCGCCGGTCACAAGGTCTGGGCCTTCCGCATGTCCTATGCCGGAGAGCTGGGCTGGGAAGTGCACATGCCCAACGCTGCCTGCCTCGACGTCTACAACGCGCTTTGGGCGGCAGGTGAGGCGTATGGCATCACCGACTACGGCAGCTTTGCCATGAACGTGATGCGAATGGAGAAGGGCTTCAAAGGCGCGGGCGAGTTGACCAACGAGGTCACTCTGGCCGAGGCCGACGTGCAGCGTTTTGCGCGCACCGACAAGGATTATCTGGGCAAGGACAAGACCCTCAACACCGATCTGCCCTGGATCTGTGCCTATCTTTCAATTGAACCGGATGGAGAGATTGATGGGCATGGCGGAGAAGCGGTGCTGCTGGACGGGCGCGTCGTCGGGTCCACGGCGTCGGTCGCGTATGGCCACACCGTCGGCAAGATTCTGGCCTTTGCATACCTCAAGCCCGAAGCGGCCAAGGCCGGGACACAGCTGGAGGTCGTGATTCACGGCCAACCCCGTGCCACCCGTGTTCTGGACAAACCTGCTTACGACCCCGACAGTTTGCTGCCCCGCAGTGACGCCATACTGGAGACCGCTTGATGAGCCTGCCCGATACGATGAGAGCCATGGTCACAATGGGCCATGGTGGTCTGGAACAGATGGTGATGCAGGAAGACTGGCCGCGCCCAGAACCCGCGGCCGGTGAAGTTCTGATCAGGGTCGCAGCCTGCGGCCTGAACAATACCGACGTCAATACGCGGTCCGGCTGGTATTCCAAGACCGTAACGGATGCGACCACCGGTGGCGCATTCGAGGAAGTCGGTGAAGAAGACCCGACATGGGGCGGCAACCCGATTACCTTCCCGCGCATTCAGGGCGCAGATGTCTGCGGCCGTATCGTTGCCGTTGGCGAGGGCGTGGACAGCGCTCGTATCGGCGAGCGTGTCATCACGGATGGCTGGCTGCGAGATCCGGCTGATCCCGGCAATATGAACAAGACAGGGTACTTCGGTTCGGAACGCGATGGCGGGTTCGCCGAATATACTACGACTCTGGCGGTCAATGCGGTGCCGATCACTTCGGACCTGTCGGATGCCGAACTGGCCACATTCTCCTGTTCCTATTCTACCGCTGAAGGGATGCTGTCCTGTGCCAACGTGACGGAAAAAGACACCGTTCTTGTACCCGGTGCCTCTGGCGGGGTGGGTGGTGCATTGGTTCAATTGGCCAAACGCCGTGGCGCGCGTGTGATTGCGATGGCATCCGAATCCAAACACGCCGACGTGGCCGATCTTGGCCCAGATGTGATATTGCCCCGCACACCTGAAGATCTGCGGTCAGCGCTGGGCGACGAGAAGATCACCGTGGTCGCCGATGTGGTAGGTGGCCCTTACTGGCCGAACCTGATCGACGTACTGGAGCGCGGCGGGCGCTACACCTGTTCGGGGGCCATTGCAGGTCCGATGGTCGAACTTGACCTGCGGACGTTCTATCTGCGCGATCTGACCTTCACCGGTTCGACCGTGATCGGACCCGAGGTCATGAAGAACCTCGTGACATATATTGAAGCCGGTGAAATCAAGCCGGCTCTGGCCGCAACCTATCCTTTGGAGGAGTTGCGGGACGCGCAAGCGGCGTTCATCGCCAAACAGCATACCGGCAACATCGTGGTGGTACCATGACGTTGGATGATGTTCTCGAGGCGGCCCGCCAATTGCATCAGGCGCATCCTGACCTTGCCGCGTTTGCATCATGGCCGGACGATCTGACACCGACGGGTTTGCAGCCTGCTCACATTCCGGCGACCGATCTGGTGGGCGATTTTGGCCTTGATGGCGTGGCGCCAACCCGTGATCTGGTCGCGGCGATCAAGGCCAGCGCGCATCTGGCGCAATGGAAACACACATACACCGAAGAGGAAGTCGGTGCGGATTTCCTGAATCGGTACGGGTATTACGAACTGTTCGGACCGACCGGGCATTTCCACTCGACCCAATTGCGCGGCTACGTTGGATATTGGGGCGCTGGTCTGGACTATGACTGGCACAGCCATCAGGCGGAAGAGCTGTATCTGACCCTTGCGGGCGGAGCAGTTTTTCGCAGCAACGAGGATGAAACCTTCGTCGGCCCGCACCAGACACGACAGCACAAAAGCTGGCAAAGCCACGCCATGACAACGATGAACCAACCGATCCTGACCTTTGTCCTGTGGCGAGGCGAAGGGATGGGCGACCTGCCCAGAATGGACGCCGCATGAAAATCACCCGCATCCGAATTTACCAGACCGGGCTTCCCTATGTCGGCGGCACCTATGCCTGGGGTGCGGGAAACGCGATTGAAACGGCCATCGCATCGGTTGTCGCCCATTTTGCGGCGTCGACCCCGCCTGAATACCTGCAGAACACCACGGATCTGATGAACTACAACACGCGATCTACGGGCGTCGGAGGTCCTGTCGTTAAAGACGGAAAGCTTTATACAACCAATACGCCGGGATTGGGTGTAACCCCCGATTTTGAATGCCTCGGCGCACCCGTGGCGGAGTATGCTCTATGAAGATTGAAACGATTACCGTTTTTCAGGTCGATTTGCCGCTCGAGCATCCCTATTGGCTTTCCGGGGGGCGCATGAAGTTCGAAACGCTTGATGCGACGCTGGTCAGGCTCGAAACCGACACCGGTCTGGTTGGCTGGGGCGAGGGCACGCCCTGGGGGCACACCTATGTACCCGCGCACGGGCCGGGCATCCGGGCCGGGATCGAAACGATGGCCCCCTTCATCCTGGGGCTTGATCCGCGGCGCGTGCTGGACGTGGAACGGGCCATGGATCTAGCCTTGCCCGGACATCTCTATGCTAAAAGCCCCATAGACATGGCCTGCTGGGATATTACCGGTCAGGCGGCGGGCTTGCCGATTGCCGATCTGATGGGCGGCGGATCGCGTACACCGCGCCCGATTGCGTCCTCGGTCGGGGCAAAAACCGTCGAGGAAACACGCGAGGTCATGGAGCGATATCGCGAGCGCGGCTATGTCGCGCATTCGGTGAAGATCGGCGGTGACGTCGAGCGGGACATTGCGCGTGTGCGGGATGTGGAAAGCATCCGGCAGCCCGGAGAGATTGTTCTGTATGATGTCAACCGTGGCTGGACGCGCCAGCAGGCCTTGCGGGTGATGAGCACCTGCGAGGACCTGAACGTGATGTTCGAGCAACCCTGCGAAACACTGGATGATATCGCGGCGATCTCAAGGCTTCATGCATCCCCAGTATCTGTGGACGAGTCCCTTGTGACCTTGCAGGATGCCGTCCGGATTGCCCACGATGGTCTGGCCCAGATATTCGGGATCAAGCTGAATCGCGTGGGTGGTCTGACCAAGGCCGCGCGGATGCGCGATATCGCGCTGGCCCATGGGATAGACATGTTCGTGATGGCCACCGGTGGAACGGTTCTGGCCGATACCGAAGCGCTGCATCTGGCCGCCACGATCCCGGATGACCATTGCCACGCGGTTTGGGCCTGTCAGGACATGATCACGGTTGATGTTGCAGGTGGTCGAGGGCCCCGCAACGTCGATGGCCATCTGCATCTGCCCGAAGCGCCGGGGCTGGGCGTGCATCCGGACGAAGCTGCATTGGGTGATCCAGTAGGAGAATATGCTTGAGAATTGACAAGATAACGCTCTGGTCCGTCGATCTGACCAGCTATGAAACCTATCACATGGCCGGCGGCAAGACCTGCGCGACCGTGACGTCTCATATCCTGCGCCTTGAGACGGATACAGGTCTGACAGGTTGGGGTGAGGTCTGCCCGATCCCGCATTATCTGCCCGCCTTTGCAAATGGAGTACCGGGGGCAATCGCTGAAATGGGTTCCGAGATTCTCGGGGTTTCACCAATTGGGGTCGACGCACCGATGCGAAAGCTGGACGGGTTTCTGCAAGGCCACAGCTATGCGAAATCGATCGTCGACATTGCACTGTGGGATCTGTTCGGCCGCGCGGCGGGGGTGCCGGTTTACGCGTTGCTGGGCGGGCGGACACGGGCAGATATGCCGCTTTATCATTCGATCACATGCATCGCGCCGGATGAAATGGCGCGCATCGCCAAGGCAGCCTTCCAGACGGGCATTCGGCAATTCCAGGTGAAGCTGGGTGTCGAGGGTGATTGGCAAGCCGATGCCGAGCGGCTGATCAAAGTGCGCGAAGCCGTGGGAACCGGACCGCTTGTGTATGGCGACTGGAACTGCGGCGCATCGCGCCTTCAGGCAACGCGAACCGGGCGCGCGGTGGCGCATCTGGATGTGATGCTGGAACAGCCCTGCAAGACGCTGGAAGACTGCGCCGCTGTTCGTCAGTCGACGGGTCTGCCAATGAAGATCGACGAAAGCGCCTTTGATCTTGCATCGCTGATGCGGGCGCATGAGTTGGGTTGCATGGACGCGGTGGCGCTGAAACTGTCGAAATTCGGCGGTCTTTCGGCAATGCGCCGTGCACGCGATCTGACCGTGCAGCTGGGTGCCGAGATTTGTGCAGAATGCACCTGGGGATCGGATATCGTAACGGCGGCCTCGCTGCATTTTGCGGCTTCGACCCCGCATGGATCGCTGATGAACACTTGCGACTTGTCCTCTTACGTTGCTCCGCGCCTGTGCCCCGACGCACCAAACCGTGAAAACGGCCGGATTGCACCGCCTGAAGGCCCGGGTTTAGGTGTGACACCTGACCTCGAAATCCTTGGCGCCCCGATTTTGGAGATTGATTGAGATGCTGAAGATCCAGACACAGTCCGAGTGGATAGCACGCGCAAAAGAGGTTCTGCCAGCTGGCGGTTTCGGCAACTTCGATCCGGGCATCATCATCGCCCGTGGCGAGGGCAGCCATGTCTGGGACGAGGACGGGAACGAATATATCGACTA
Source organism: Ruegeria sp. AL3 (assembly GCF_056536065.1). NCBI lineage: Bacteria > Pseudomonadati > Pseudomonadota > Alphaproteobacteria > Rhodobacterales > Roseobacteraceae > Ruegeria > Ruegeria sp. AL3. Next base: position 728,599 of record NZ_JBQFJG010000001.1, on the reverse strand, counting down.
TCTGATAGGGTCCGGTCCGATGCTGCTGGGCCATGGCCACCCCGAAGTGATGGAAGCGGTGCTGGAGCAACTGCCCAAAGGCATGACCTTCTTCGCCAACAACAGCAAGGGCATCGAACTGGCCGAGGCCATCATCGAAGCCGTCCCCTGTTGCGAGCAGGTGCGTTTCGTTGCCTCTGGGGGCGAGGCAGACATGTACGCCATGCGGCTGGCGCGCGCCTATACCGGGCGCGACAAGATCCTCAAGTTCGAAGGGGGATATCACGGAATGAGCGCCGAGGCGCAGATGAGCCTGGCCCCCAGCCGCCGGGTCAATTTCCCGCAGGCCGTTCCCGACAGTGCCGGTATCCCCCAAAGCGTGGCCGAGCAGATGCTGATCGCGCCTTTCAATGATCTTGACGCGGTGGCGGCGCTGCTGGACGAACATGATGATGTCGCTGCGATCATGGTCGAACCCTTGCAGCGGATCATCCCGCCCGAGCCAGGGTTTTTGCAGGGCTTGCGGACCTTGTGCGACAAATTTGGTGTGCTGCTGATTTTTGATGAGATCGTCACCGGGTTCCGTCTGGCTTATGGCGGCGCACAAGAGCGATATGGCGTGACCCCGGATATCTGTACGCTTGGCAAGATCACCGGTGGTGGCTTCCCTCTGGCGGCACTGGGTGCCAGCACCGAGATCATGAAGCATTTTGACAAATCGAAGGTCGGAGACCAGGGCTGGCTGATGCAGTTGGGCACTTTGTCCGGCAACCCCATAGCCTCAGCGGCGGGGCTGAAGACGATGGAGGTTTTGCGGCGCGACGGCACCTATGAACACCTGCGCTCGATTGGGAGGCAGTTGCAGCAGATGCAATCGGACGCTTTGAATGAGGCGGGCATCGCCCATCGCATCTGCGGTGACGAGACCTTGTTCGACATTTATATCACCAAGGCCGAATGTCGCGATTATCGCAGCGCAAACCATGATGATCCGCAGCGCAATGCCACGTACAATGCAACCTTGCGGGCGCATGGGGTCTTCAAGGCTCCGGGCAAACTGTACCCGTCGCTGGCGGTTACCGAAGCGGATCTGGAACAGACCAGTGAGGCCGTTCGTCACGCCGTTGACGCGATTTCCTGAAGGCGGGTCTGGCACAACGCAATCTGGCACAACGTAAACGGGTCGCTGTTGAACTCAACAGCGACCCGCTACCTTTGGAAGCCGGGGGTCAGCCTCGCCCCCTCGAATACTGATTAAAACACCGGCAATCTGAAAACTTTTCGATACTTTCGAGACTGGCCCGACTTCCTCTTCGGTATGTCACAGTAATGCCTGATCGCGCCGCCTGCTACAGTGATCAAGTTCACACTAAACAAATTTATTTTGAATTTTTCCAATCGAATAGATCAGGTCCCGCCTGTTCAAGCAGTTCAGCCGCCATCGCGCGGGCCATCTCAGGCCCATCCTCGACGGGGCCGGTCATATCCCTGCTGGCGGTTTCCGTTCCGTCCGGGCGCAGCACTTCGCCCCGCAACCTTAGGGTGTCGCCGTCAAGTTCGGCAAGGCCGGCGATCGGGGTTTCGCAGGATCCGTCCAGCGCGGCCAGCAATGTGCGTTCAGCCGCCAGACGCCATCCCGTTTCGGTGTGATGAATCGCGTCCAGCATTTCGGCCGCGCGCATGTCGTCGCTGCGCCGTTCGATGCCGATGGTGCCCTGCGCGATGGCCGGCAGCATGTCGTCAGGGGAAATGGCGCTGGCCGGAACCTCATCCATTCCCAAACGGCGAATGCCTGCCATTGCCAGAAACGTGCAATCGGCAACCCCGTCTTCAAGCTTTTTCAGCCGTGTCTGCACGTTTCCGCGAAACTCGACCACTTTCAGATCCGGCCTCCGATTCAGCAGCTGCGCCCGCCGCCGCAAAGACGAGGTGCCCACAACGGCGCCTTCGGGCAGATCGTGGATCGAGCCCAATCGCGGAGATATGAAGGCGTCGCGCACATCCTCGCGCGGCAGGAACGTATCCAGGACCAGCCCTTCGGGTTGTTCAACGGGCATGTCCTTTGTTGAATGCACGGCGATGTCGATCTCGGCGCGCAGCATCGCCTCTTCGATTTCCTTGGTGAACAGGCCCTTGTTGCCAATTTCCTTCAGCGGTCGATCCGCGTCGATCATGGCGCGATTGTCACCGGTCGTCTTGATCACTACGATTTCGAACGCATCCTGTGGCAGATCAAAGGCATCGCTCAGGCGTTGGCGCGTTTCATAGGCCTGAGCCAGAGCCAGCGGCGAGCCACGAGTGCCGATTCTGAGGGGCGATGCGGGGGTGGGCAGGGTCAAAGTCATGTGCACAGCTTTAGTCGCGTCACATTGCCCTGACAATGGGGGCTGAGCTTGACAAATTGCCGCCGAAGGACGACCCGTTGCCAAAACCTGAATGCTGGGGACAAACATGGCCGAGACAAAGAAGCTGCTGCGGGCGCTGGCGGGCGAAGTACAGGATGTGCCGCCGATCTGGATGATGCGTCAGGCGGGTCGGTATTTGCCGGAATACCGGGCCACACGTGCTCAGGCCGGGGATTTCCTGTCACTGTGCTACAATCCTGAATTGGCAGCAGAAGTTACCTTGCAGCCAATTCGGCGATATGGGTTCGATGCGGCGATCCTGTTTGCCGACATCCTTCTTGTGCCACAGGCGCTGGGGGCTGACCTTTGGTTCGTGACAGGTGAAGGGCCGCGTTTATCCACCATCACGCAGCAGGCCGAGTTTGATGCGTTGAAGCCTGTTGACGCGATTCACGAGACACTGTCACCGGTTTACGAGACGGTGCGCATTCTTTCGCGGGAATTGCCGTCGGAAACCACCTTGATCGGATTTGCAGGTGCGCCGTGGACTGTGGCCACCTACATGATTGCAGGGCGCGGCACGCCGGATCAGGGTCCCGCGCATGCGTTGCGCGAAGGTGATACCGCTTTGTTCGAGGCGCTGTTGGACCGCATAACGGCGGCAACGATTGAATATCTGTCCGCTCAGATCGACGCCGGAGCCGAGGTGGTCAAGATATTTGACAGTTGGGCGGGGTCTTTGACGGGCGAAGCTTTCCGCAAATACGCGGTGGAGCCGTGCCGGGTGATTACGCAGGCCATCAAGGAACGTCATCCTGGCATCCCCGTGATTGGATTTCCGCGGGAAGCAGGCGACGGGTATGTCAGGTTTGCAAGGTCGACCGGCGTGGATTGCGTGGCGCTGGACAATTCCGTGTCGCCCGAATGGGCGGCTAAGAACGTGCAGATTGATGGCTGTGTGCAAGGCAATCTGGCATCGTCGCACATGGTTACTGGCGGTCAGGCGCTGGTGGATGAGACTCGGCGCATCGTGCGCGCCTTTTCCAAGGGGCCGCATATTTTCAACCTCGGCCATGGGATCACTCCGGATGCCGACCCGGACAATGTTCAGCTGATGATCGACACGGTGCGCGGCGGGTAGAACGCATGGGAGGGGGCCAGCCCCCTCTTGGCCGCTGGCCAATTCACCCCCGGGATATTTCTGGCCAGATGAAGAGTGTGTCAGGTGCTTTCTGGGGCTTGGAGTTCATTCAGGATCTCGGTTGTGTGCTGGCCGCGGGCAGGGCTGGGCTTTGGTTGCCACTGGTGTGTGGAGAAGCGTGGGGCGGCGGCGGCCTGTAGGGTGCCGTCTGTCTGGCGCCAGGATTGACGGGCTGCATTCATCGGATGGGCTGTGGCCTCGTCGGGGCTGAGTACCGGGGCGACGCAGGCATCTGATCCGTCGAACAGTTTGGCCCAGTGGTCGCGCGGCCAGGATGAGAAGATCTCGGCCAGGCGCCGGGTCAGGTCGGGCCAGAGCTTGCGGGTGTACTGTTGTTGGAACGCCGGGTCCCGGGACAGGCCCAGGATTTCAAGAAATCGGGCGTAGAATTTTGGTTCGAGGCATTGGACCGAAACAAATCCGCCGTCCGCGCAGGTGTAGGTTCGGCTCCAATGCGGGCCGTCCAACAGGCTTTGGCCGCGGGTTTCAGACAGGTTTCCGGTTTGGCGCATGGTCATCAGAAGGTTCATCATATGGGCCGAGCCGTCGTAGATGGCGGCGTCGACCACGGTGCCTTTCCCGGTTCTTTGCACGTTGATCAAACCTGCCAGGATGCCCGCGACAAGGTACATGGCGCCTCCGCCGATATCGCCGATCAGGGTTGCAGGGGTTTGAGGCGGCTGATCCGGGAGAGAGGCGTACCAGAGCGCACCGGACAAGGCGATGTAATTCAGGTCATGTCCTGCCGTGTCGGCCAGCGGACCATCCTGCCCCCAGCCGGTCATGCGGCCATATATCAGTTTTGGGTTGCGGGTCAGGCAAAGATCCGGGCCAAGACCCAGCTTCTCCATCACGCCGGGGCGAAAGCCTTCGATCAGCGCATCTGCCGTGTCAATCAGGCGACGGGCGGTCGCCAGATCTTCGGGATCCTTCAGATCAAGCGCAATCGATCGTTTGCCGCGGTCCAGAAGCGAGCGGTCGGGCATGCCCGGTGTTACTGCCTGGCCTTTGCGGTGGATCGTGATGACGTCGGCGCCCAGATCAGCTAGCTGCATGGCGGCAAACGGGCCGGGGCCCAGTCCTTCTATTTCGACTATGCGTATTCCATTCAGCATCGGCGCCCTCCGTTGTGGCAGAGTTTGCGGGTGGGTTGACGGATTGCAAGTTGGAATTGAGCATTGTTCTGACAACCATTACAGAATGCGCGGCACGTTGTGCGAAATTGACCTGTTACAGGCTGGTTCGGCGCGATAGGGTCGCGGTCGGAACGGGGAACGGATATGACGACCATTTTGTCCATCAAAGAACTTCGCAAGTCTTACGCGGATGGGTTCGAGGCGCTGAAAGGTGTGTCTCTGGATATTGAAGAGGGTGAGATACTTGCGCTTCTGGGGCCAAATGGGGCCGGAAAGACGACCCTGATTTCGACGATTTGTGGAATAACGACTCCGACCTCGGGGGTGGTCACGGTTGGCGGACATGACACCCAGTCCGATTATCGCGCAGCGCGCAGGATGATAGGGCTTGTACCGCAAGAGATCGCGTTGGAACCGTTTGAAAAGGTCTGGAACACGGTTCGACTGTCACGCGGGCTGTTCGGACTTGGCAAGGACAACGCGCGGATCGAAGAGATTCTGCGCAAGCTGTCCCTGTGGGACAAGCGCAACAACGCGATCAAGGAATTGTCCGGCGGCATGAAGCGGAGGGTGCTGATCGCCAAGGCCCTGGCCCATGAACCCCGTGTGCTTTTTCTGGACGAGCCGACTGCCGGAGTGGATGTCGAGTTGCGCAAGGACATGTGGGAGCTTGTGGCGGAACTGAAACGGGACGGTGTCACCATCATTCTGACCACCCATTACATTGAAGAAGCAGAAGCGATTGCGGATCGTGTCGGCGTCATCGACAAGGGTGAGCTTTTGCTGGTGCAGGACAAAGACACACTCATGTCGCAGATGGGAAAAAAGCAGATCGAAGTCATGCTGACCGAGCCCATCGATCGGATTCCCGATAATCTGGTCAGCCACAATCTGGCCCTCAACGGCGCGGGTGATTGTCTGATCTATACCTACGATACCCATGCGGATCGTACCGGCATAACGACCTTGCTGAATGACGTGTCCGAGGCCGGGTTGGTGTTGCGCGACGTGCAGACCAGACAATCAAGCCTGGAAGAGATTTTTGTCAATCTGGTATCGGGAGAGGCCGCATGAACTGGACCGCGATCGCTGCCATCTACCGGTTCGAAATGGCCCGTTTCTTTCGCACTCTGGCACAGAGCTTTCTGTCGCCGGTTCTGTCCACGTCGCTTTACTTCGTGGTGTTTGGCACCGCCATCGGCAGCCGTATCCAAGAGGTCGAGGGCGTTTCATACGGTGCGTTCATCGTGCCGGGGCTGATCATGTTGTCGGTGGTGATGCTGTCGATTTCGAACGCGTCGTTCGGAATTTACTTCCCCAAGTTTCTGGGCACCATCTACGAGCTGTTATCCGCTCCGGTCAATTTCATCGAGATCGTGATCGGATATGTCGGTGCCGCCGCAACCAAGGCGTTGTTCGTGGGGTTGGTGATATTGTTCACCGCGACGTTTTTCGTCGATATTCGGATCGAGCATCCATTCGCCATGGCCGCGTTTCTGATCCTGTCCTGTCTCAGCTTTTCGTTGCTCGGATTCATCATCGGCATCTGGGCCAGCAATTTCGAGCAGATGTCACTGGTGCCGCAGTTGGTGGTGACGCCACTGATCTTTCTGGGGGGCACGTTTTATTCGATCTCGATGCTGCCGCCATTGTGGCAGACCATCACGCTGTTCAATCCCGTGGTCTATCTGATTTCGGGTTTCCGCTGGTCCTTTTACGGGCTGGCAGATGTGCCGATCGTTTTCAGCCTTCTTGCCATTGTCGCTTTTACAGGGCTGTGCCTGGCCGTCATAGGCTGGATATTTAAAACCGGCTGGCGCATTCGCAGTTGATCCTCGCCAAGGCGTTGCATTTTTGCCCATCGGGTGTGTGAATTTGGTTCACGTCGCGTTTTACGCCGGCAGAGTCCCTTGTTTACGGGTTGGGGGCACTCTACATCGGCACCCATGAAGCTCAGCCTGCCGTTCGTAAAAAAGCACCCTTGCGTGGCCGTTGTCCGTTTGTCCGGTTCCATTGGAATGGCCGGTCGCGGGTCCTTGAACGATACCACCCTGGCCCCGGTTCTCGACAAGGCGTTTCGAAAGGGGAAACCTGCGGCTGTCGCGCTCGAGATCAACTCTCCGGGCGGGTCGCCTGTACAAAGCTCTTTGATTGGCGCCCGAATTCGGCGCTTGTCGGAAGAGCTGGACGTGCCCGTGATCGGGTTTGTCGAAGATGTTGCGGCATCCGGAGGGTATTGGCTGGCGGCCGCTGCGGATGAGATCTGGGCCGACGACAGTTCGGTTCTTGGCTCAATCGGAGTCATTTCGGCAGGTTTTGGCGCGCATGTCTTCCTGGCGCGGCAGGGGTTCGAGCGGCGCGTTCATACAGCGGGCAAATCGAAATCGATGCTGGATCCCTTTTCGCCGGAAAAGAAAGAGGATGTGGCACGCTTGCAAGGGCTGCTGGGCGACATCCACGAAAACTTCATCGCGCATGTCAAAGCCCGCCGGGGTGACAAGCTGGATCACAGTGCCGACCTGTTCACGGGTGAAGTCTGGCTGGCGCGTCGGGCGCATGAACTGGGTTTGATCGACGGTATCGCCCATCTGAAACCCAAGATGCAGGAACGGTTTGGCGACAAGGTCAAGTTCCGCCGTTATGGCGTGCGCAAACCGATCTGGTCTCGGTTCGGGGCCAGCCTGGCACAGGATGCCATTGCCGGATTAGAGGAGCGTGCGGCCTACGCGCGTTTTGGTTTGTGACGTGATCATCAAGGCTGTCACACTTTTTCTGATCGGCATGGGTGTCTTGGCGATGTTCGGTAAACTGCGCTTTCCGGGGCAGAAGAAACTGAGTTCGGCCAAGTGTCCGCGCTGCGGACGGTTTCGCATAGGCAAAGGCCCTTGTGCCTGCGAAAAAGGAGGTCGGACTTGATCACCACTTGGCTGCTGTCTGGTCTTGGGCTGTTGATTCTGCTGCTTGCAGGCGATGCGCTTGTGCGCGGTGCTGTGAACCTGAGCTTGCGTCTGGGTGTTCCGGCGTTGATTGTCAGCCTGACGATAGTGGCCTTCGGAACGTCTGCACCCGAGTTGCTGATCGCCATCAGCGCATTGAAAGAGAACGCTCCCGGTATTGCGCTGGGCAACGTTGTCGGATCGAACACGGCCAACATCCTGTTGGTTCTTGGACTGCCCGCATTGCTGGCTACGATTCACACCAGTGAATGTGACAGCCGCAGGAATTACGTCTTCATGCTGCTGGCGACGGTTCTGTTCATCGGGCTGGCTTTTAGCGGAACATTCACATTCTTCAGCGGTCTGATCCTGCTGGCGGCGTTGAGTCTTGTCCTGATGACTGCCTTTCGTGAGGCGAAAGCACATCGCAAGGCCTGTGGTGAGGCTTGCGCGGATGATGACGAGCTTGAAGGCTTGGAGGAAGCCGACCCTGACATGCCCTACTGGAAGGTATCGATTTACCTGATCCTGGGGTTGGTGGGGCTTCCGATGGGTGCGCACTTGCTTGTCGACAACGCGACCGTCATCGCAAGAACCTATGGGGTCAGTGAAACGGTCATCGGCCTGACCCTGATCGCGGTTGGAACCTCTTTGCCCGAACTGGCGACGACGCTTATGGCCGCATTGCGCAGACAGGCCGATGTCGCGCTGGGCAACGTGATCGGTTCGAACATGTTCAACCTTCTGGCCATCATCGGGATCGCAACCTGGTTCGGGCGCATTCCGGTCGATCCGGAATTCCTTCGGTTCGATCTGTGGGTCATGCTGGGCGCATCGCTGCTGCTGGTTCCGTTTGTATTCCTCAAACGCGACATCTCGCGCGTCTGGGGGATGGTGTTGACTTTCCTTTATGTGCTTTACGTCATCGTATTGCTGGTGTGATCTGACCAAACGAGGTGAAGAATGACCCGAGCCCTAGTCACCGGCGCCGGTATTCGTCTGGGCCGGGCCATGGCACTGTATCTGGCAGATCGAGGTTTCGATGTGGCCGTGCATTACGCCTCATCCGAAGGTCCGGCGCAGGAGACGGCGGCAGAGGTACAGGCCCTGGGCCGAAAATCCATGACCCTGAAGGCCGATCTGCTGGATGAAGCTCAGGTTCAGGCGCTGCTGCCCAAAGCGGCCGAGGCGCTGGGCGGGCCGATCACGTGTCTGGTGAACAACGCTTCGATCTTCGAATACGACAACATCCGCACGGCAACCCGGCAAAGCTGGGATCGACATCTCGACAGCAACCTGCGCGCGCCCTTTGTGCTGACGCAGGCCATGGCCGGTCAGGGGCTGAGCGCCGGAACAGATGAAAATGGCGAACCGCTTGCAACCGGCCTCATCGTCAACATGGTGGACATGCGTGTGCGTAAACTGACGCCAGAGTTCATGTCATACACCATCGCAAAAATGGGTTTGTGGACGCTGACCCGAACGGCGGCGCAGGCGTTGTCTCCGACGATCCGTGTCAATGCGATCGGGCCGGGCCCAACGATGCAGGGCCACCGCCAAAGCGAAGAACATTTCCAGGCACAGCGTTCAAATACCGTTTTGGAGCGGGGATCCAACCCGTCTGACATAACCGCTGCGCTTGGGTACTTTCTGGATGCACACGCGGTCACCGGACAGCTTTTATGTGTGGACGGCGGTCAGCATCTGGGTTGGAAAACTCCGGATGTTCTGGGTGTAGAATAAGTAATTCTGCTGCAAGTTTTGCACCGCTCTCAATCGTGTTACATGTGCGTTACAAAAATGTCTTTTTTTTCATACACTTGCTAAGTAAGCAAAAAAATAATGTTTAAAAACAAACACTTGATAAGTTGCCTATTTTTTGTGCAAGTAAAGGAAAAGGCAAGGAAACAAGGGGATTTCTGATCTTCCGGAATTTTATCTTCACACTTATCCACAGAAACCGTGGATTTGTTTTCTCTTGATCTGACAAGCGTGAGATTGCAGCCATTGCCAGAGAATCATATCTCAGGATCATGACCACCGACAGCGAATCATCCCCCACCGGCTATGCCTGCATTCAGCGCTATGTAAAAACGCTGGACAGTTCTCCGGGCGTTTACCGCATGCTCGATACAGACAGCCGGGTTCTGTATGTCGGCAAAGCCCGAAATCTCAGGGCACGGGTGTCGAATTACACACGGCCGGGTCATTCGGGGCGGATCGAAAAGATGATCGCCGCGACGGCCTCGATGATGTTCCTGACCACGCGAACCGAGACCGAGGCCCTGCTGCTTGAGCAGAACCTGATCAAGCAGCTCAAACCCAAGTACAATGTATTGTTGCGGGATGACAAAAGCTTTCCGAACATACTGGTCGCCAAGGATCATGACTTTCCGCAGATCAAGAAACACCGAGGGGCGAAGAAGGAAAAAGGTGCCTATTTCGGCCCCTTCGCCAGTGCCGGTGCGGTGAACCGGACGTTGAACCAGTTGCAAAAAGCGTTCCTGCTGCGCAACTGCTCGGATTCGATGTTCGACAGCCGAACGCGGCCATGCCTTCTGTATCAGATCAAACGGTGTTCCGGGCCGTGTGTCGGCCTGATCTCAGAGCAGGATTACCGTGAAAGCGTGAAGGACGCCGAACGCTTCCTGTCGGGCCGCTCGACCAAGGTGCAAGAGGAACTGGCCGAGCAGATGATGGCCGCATCCGAGGCGATGGAGTTCGAACGCGCCGCAGGTCTGCGTGACCGCATCCGGGCTCTGACGCAGGTGCAGACCTCTCAGGGCATCAACCCGCGCGGTGTGGCCGAGGCGGACGTGATCGGCCTGTATATGGACAGCGGTCAGGCCTGCGTGCAGGTGTTTTTCATCCGTGCGAACCAGAACTGGGGCAACAAGGATTTCTATCCCCGCGTCGGCCCGGATGTTTCACCTGCCGAGGTGATGGAGGCCTTTCTGGGCCAGTTCTATGACAACAAGGAGCCGCCGCGTCAGCTGATCCTGTCGGACGGAATCGAAAATGTGGATCTGATGCAGGACGCGCTGACTGAGAAAGCCGGGCGCAAGGTCGAAATCCTTGTGCCGCAGCGTGGCGAAAAACAGGAACTTGTTGCCGGTGCCTTGCGCAACGCGCGCGAGGCTTTGGCCCGCCGCATGTCGGAAAGTGCCACGCAGGCCAAGTTGCTGCGCGGGCTGGCCGAGGCGTTCGATCTGGATGGTCCGCCTGGACGGATCGAGGTCTATGACAACTCTCATATTCAGGGCACCAATGCTGTCGGCGGCATGATCGTGGCCGGCCCCGAGGGGTTCATGAAGAACGCTTACCGCAAGTTCAACATTCGCGGTGATGACCTGACACCGGGTGACGACTTCGGCATGATGAAAGAGGTGCTGAACCGCCGCTTCACCAGACTGCAAAAGGAAGACCCGGACCGCGACAAAGGGCTGTGGCCCGATCTGTTGCTGATCGATGGCGGTGCCGGGCAGGTAAGCGCGGTGCATCAGATCATGGTCGAACATGGGGTCGAAGACATTCCCATGGTCGGCGTCGCCAAAGGGGTCGACCGCGACCACGGCAAGGAAGAGTTTCACCGGATCGGCCAGCGCCCCTTTGCGCTGAAACGCAACGACCCTGTGTTGTATTTCATTCAACGCCTCAGGGACGAAGCGCACCGGTTCGCCATCGGCACCCATCGTGCGAAACGCGCCAAGGCCGTGGGTGCAACGCCGTTGGATGAAATCCCAGGGGTAGGGGCTGCGCGCAAGCGTGCTCTGTTGACCCATTTCGGCAGCGCCAAAGCCGTCAGCCGGGCCAATCTGGCCGATCTGAAAGCGGTCGAAGGAATCTCGGCCGGGTTGGCGCAAAAGGTTTACGATTTCTTCCACGACAAGGGCTAGGCCTGCCGGCCCCGCCACAGGATATAAAGACCCGACGCGACGATCAGCGCGCTGCCGATCCACATGTTGGGATCCAGCCTCTCTCCAAACATGGCTACGCCAAGCCCGATGCCGAACAACAGCCGGGTGTATCTGAACGGGGTCACGGCGGACACTTCGCCGATGCGCATCGCCTTCATCAGCGATGCATAGGCCATTACGCCCATCAGCACCGCACCGATCAGATGCAGGCTGGTGTGAAGGCCAACCGGTGCAATCGGCGCGCCCTCCCAGAACCGATAGGCCACGCCGGCCACGATGATGCTGAGGAAGCCGTAGAACCCCAGGACTTCGGTTCCAAGCGTGGCAGGTGCTGCGCGGCTGGCCAGATCACGTCCGGCAAATCCCAGCATTCCCAGCACCGCCAGTATCGACAGCAGCGAAAAGCTGTCTCCGGTGGGTTGCAGGATGACGACAACGCCGATCATGCCGACAAAGATAGCGCTCCAACGCCGCCAACCGACTGTCTCGCCGAAGAACAACGCGGCGCCTGCTACAACGACCAGAGGCGTGGCTTGCAGAATCACCGTAGCCGAGGACAACGGCGTCAGTGCGATGGCCAGAACATAGAACAACCGACCAAAGACCTCGAACAGCACCCGAATTTTCATCGGGCGGGACAGAACGTCAGGTTGCAGCAGCCGCTGCCCGCGGGCCCGAGCCACCGCAGCGAAAATCACCGACCCGCCCGCGCCGAAAAGAACCAGGACCTGCCAGATCGGCAGCGCGGCTGAGGCTGCCTTCAGCAACGCATCCTCCAGCGCAAAACCGGCCATCGCGGCAACCATCCAGAGGCTGCCAATCATGTTTGACCGTGTGTCGGTTTGAATATGCGCTGTCATCTGGTACTTTCCGGCTGGGCTTGCGCGGCAATCTGACCGCAAAGCCGGGAAAGGCCAAGAGGTACTGTTCTGAGACGTCGGGCCTGCGGCGCTTTGACCAAGCGTCTGTGAGTGATGCAGTTTTTTGTCTGATTGGCTTTTCTGTCCCGGACCGGCGATATAGGGTCCAAGCCATGAAGTGGAATTTACCTAATCTCCTGACCGTCCTGCGCCTGCTGGCCGCGCCCGGGCTGGCAGTCATGTTTCTGTATTTCACCCGCCCCTATGCGGACTGGTTTGCACTGATCCTGTTCCTGTCAGCGGCGATTACCGATTGGTTCGATGGGTATCTGGCCCGCGCATGGAAGCAGGAGACCAAGATCGGAGCGATGCTGGATCCGATCGCCGACAAGGCTATGGTGGTGATCGCGCTTATGATCCTTGTGGGCTATTCGACCGAGCACTGGACGCCGTGGCTTGTCCTTCCTGCAACCGTGATCCTGTTTCGCGAAGTCTTTGTCTCGGGCCTGCGGGAATATCTGGGCGATGTGGCCGGGACGCTCAAAGTCACCAAACTGGCCAAATGGAAGACCACGGCCCAGATGGTCGCCATCGCGGTTCTGTTTTCGCAGGGTATCTTCGAGCACTATGCCGTGATGGCAAGTTTTGGCATGGATGCCGAGCTGGTCGAGCAGATCATTGCGGGTCAGGTCGAAGACGTGAACCACCTGCGTCTGAATGTCGATGGTATGTATTGGGCGGGTCAGGTCGGGCTGTGGCTGTTGTGGATTGCGGCAACGCTTACATTGATCACCGGCTATGACTATCTACGTAAGGCCATGCCTCATCTGAAGGAGAGCTAACCGATGGATGTTCTGTATTTCGCCTGGGTGCGCGAACGCATCGGCTTGCCAAAGGAAAAGGTCGAAACGCAAGCGGCCACGGTCGGCGATCTAGTGGCTGAACTGAGCGCTCGGGAAGAGCGCTATGCAGTGGCATTTGCCGATCTGTCCGCGCTGCGCGTTGCGTTGGATCAGGAGCTGTCGGATTTCGATGCGTCGCTGGCAGGTGTTCGGGAAGTTGCGTTTTTCCCACCGATGACGGGCGGTTGACCGATGCGGATCGCGGTTCAGGAGGAGGCATTTGATCTGGGGGCCGAGGCCAATGCCTTTGCCGCCGGGGATGATTCCAACGGCGCCATCGTCACCTTCACCGGCGTTGTGCGTGATCTGGCGAGCGGTGATCTGGATGTGATGGAGATCGAGCACTATCCCGGTATGACCGAACGCGCCCTGACCAAGATCGCCGAAGAGGCGCAGGCGCGTTGGGCATTGGGCGATGTGCTGGTGATTCACCGCCATGGACGTCTGGCCCCGGGCGACAAGATCATGATGGTGGCCACCGCTGCACGGCATCGCAAGGATGCGTTCGAGGCGGCGGAGTACCTGATGGATTACCTGAAATCCCGTGCTCCCTTCTGGAAGAAAGAAATCACCCGGTCGGGTGCGGAATGGGTTGCCGCCAAGGATGAGGATGAAGACGCGCTGACCCGGTGGTGAGGATGCGTCGAGCGGGCGGATCGGCTGACGCGGCCTTATTTCGGCAGATCATTGAACGGGCAAACATCGTCTTCGAACGGAACTCTCTTGCGGCGGAACATGGCACCCTCAACGCATTCCGGGTCGCTGATCCTGTCCATGCGGAAATGCCGAAAATCATCCCGCTGCGGATCCCAGGCAACCAGGTACCAGAGCGGTGGCAGGATCAGCATAGCTTGCGGTTCAACTTCGCGAAAACTCTGGACCCCTTTGGCGTCGCGATAACCAAAGCGCAGGTAAAGCCGGTTCAGAAACGCCTGTTCGAAGGCGGGCAGAAGGGCCGCATCCATGGGTCCGAGGTCTGACAGGTTCTGCTGAGGCGACAATTGTCCAACGTAGAGGCAATCGAGAAAGCGACGCAGATCGCGCACCCGGTCCGCTGGCAGGGATTTTTCGATCTTGGCCAGACCTGCATCCGCCAGATCCGAGAACGGCAATGCACGTGCCGCCCGCATTGACGCCACGCCGAGCAGCAGGGTAAAAAACCTCGGTTGCCGACAACCGGGCGGTTGTTTGGACGGATTGCGGATCAAGTTGCAGCCCGCCACCCCGGCCACATTCGGAATAGATTACAAATCCCTGATCACGCAGTGCAGCGATGTCGCGCAGGACGGTGCGGCGCGAGACGCCGACCTCTGCGGCCAGCGCATCTACGGTGGAACTGCTGTTGCGTCGTAGGATACGGGCGATGGCGTCTTGTCTGGTCGCGGCTTTCATTAGCCCAACCTAGCATATTCAGTGACAAAATTTGGCACTAATACCGTCTAGACCTGTCCTTGCACCTCTGCAAGGATTTCGAACATGACACTTGAAAAACAAAATCTCAAAACGACCCTGCGTCCTCAGATCGTCAATCCCGGACACCTCCACGACCCATCCCCGAACGGCTATAGCACCGCCGTTGTAACCCCGGGCGCCGGTCGGTTGGCCTTTGTCTCGGGTCAGGGTGGGCAGGATCAAACCGGAGCGTTGTCGCCGGATTTCGGCGCGCAGGTCGAACAGGCCTATACCAATCTCAAGGCGGTGATCCACGAGCTTGGGGCGCAGTGCGATCAGGTTGTGAAGTTGACGGTTTACGTGGTGGACCACGACTTGTCGAAACTCGGCCTGCTGACTGACGCCGTCAAACGCGTGTTTGGAGATACTCTGCCAGCGCAAACCCAGGTTCCGGTGCCAAAGCTGGCAATCGAACCGATGCTGTTCGAAGTTGAGGCTGTCGTTTGCCTGAACTGATACTGTAGCGTTTAGTCGGCGTTGTTGATGCGACCGCGCATTTCTTCGGCCTCTTGCCGCGCGGCGCGCAGACCGTCCATGGCCGCGGCCAGTTCTGCCTCTGTCTGGGTCAGCTGGTTGGTCAGCTCGGCTTCACGTTGCTGAAGATAGGTTATGGCCTGATCGCGGGTTTCTTCCGCTTCGTGCAGTTCCTGGCTCATGCGATCCAGATCGGCAACGTCGCTTTGGCGGACGCGGGACAGGCGGTGTGCCAGCCAGTTGGCAAACCAGCCCATGCAGAAGGCCGCAAACAGGATGACGGCTGTGGCAATGATGAATTCGGTTCTGTTCAACTTACTGGTCCTCTGCGTCCGTGTCTGGTGCGGTCGATTCGGTCTGATCCGTTTCAGGCGCGTCAGCCTCAGCCCCAGCCTCGGCCTCAGCCTCGAGCGCTTCGAGACCTGTTTCGGAGGCTTCGACCGGCTCGGGACGGATCAGCCGGAACTCGATCCGCCGGTTGGCTTCGCGGCCTTCTTCGGTGTCGTTGTCCGCGATGGGCTGTGTTTCACCATATCCAACGGCAGTGTAGCTGCTGGTGGGAATGCGCCGCCCGCGCAGCTCGTTCAGAATCGATTGCGCCCGTGCCTGGCTGAGCTGCTGGTTCATCTCTTCGCGGCCCTGGCTGTCGGTATGGCCCTGGATCTCCAGCCGGATCGGCCCGCAGTCGCGCAGGATGTCGGCGATCTGGTTCACCGTATCGCGCGAGTCGGATGCGATCGTCGCTGATCCGGGTTCGAACGCAATTTTGCTGACGGTCTGGATTTCGGCGATCTGCGCTTCGCAGACTTCAGGATCGGGCAGCGCGTCTTCGGGCTCTGGCGGAGGCTGATAGGTGATCGTCAGGGTGAATTCCTGCCCTTCGCCCAGCTTGTCCGACAACTGACCTGCGATACGGGCCTTGGCATCCTCTTCATGGCTGAGGCCGGTCAGTTCGACCGAGCCTGGTGTTACGGTCAGGGCCCCGTTGTGAAGCTGGGCCAACGCCTCGAGGCCGGTCAGAACACGCACCGGCCAATCTGCCGGAAGCCCCGGTGCGATGCGGGTCGCGGTATAGACCTGATCCGAGCCGAAGGCCGCGCGGGCATAGCTGTCGACCATGTCCCGCAACGTTTCATCCCCCAGGCGCCCTCGTAGTTGCACAAGCCCTTCGGGGCTGCGGGTCGCCGAGAACTCGACGGGTCCGGTCTGTTCGCTGGTTTCAGGTTCCGGCAGCACGGCATGCAGGGCAAAGACCTGAGGCAACGCTGTTTCAAGTTCACCTACAACCCGGTCGAACAAGGCTGGATCCGTGCCTTGCGCCGCAACCAGGGTGATGTCCGCATCCGACATCGTGACCGAGCCTTTGCCGATTCTGGCCAGTGCCTGAATGCTCTTCTCGGCGGCTTCGGGCCAGCGTGGCGAGGGCTCGCCCAGACCGATGGTGCAGGAATATGTTCCCGACAAGCCGGCATCGCGCGCAGCGGTCACGATCCGGTCGCGTGCTTTTGTATCTTGTGCCGAGCAGGCGTCAAATTGCCCACCGTCTTCGTTGATCAGAAAACGCAGCGTAAAGGGCGTTATGACGGGACGAGGTGCCGAGATCGCCAGCCCGATCCGCAGGCTGGGCGGCGCGGCGCGGGTCAGATCGCGTTCGAGACGTTGTTTTTCCTGTTGGCTGTCCGCAATGGCGGTGATTTTGACCAAATCGGCGTTTGCGGAAATTTTGGCGCGTGGCAGGCTGGCCAGCGCCTCGATGGCATATGATATCGCGGCATCCCAACCATCGGGCTTGGGGTAATCCGCGGTTTCCATCAGGTCTGAAACTGCGATGTTGCGGTCGAGGTTGCCCAGCCTTCTGATCAGGGCATCTCTGTCTTCGCTGGCCGGGATAAGGCCGATGATCGAGATGCCGTGATCGTTGCGCAGAATTTCCGCCGAAAAGCGCGGCGGCGCCAGGGCAGAGGTCGCTTCAACCTCCATTTCATCGATTACGCGGGACGCATCGACCTCGGTTCCGGCTGCGGTCAGTGCGTTGAACCGTGTCGCCTCATCGGGTGCAATCCCGGTCAGGACCACGCGCAAGCCGTCTGACTCGACCTCGGCCCAGTCGTGCCCTTTGAGGTCAAGCGCCCGGCGCACGGCGAATTCCGATGTCTCTTCGATCTTTGTGACGGCATAGCTGGCTGCCAAAAGCGACAGCCCGGCTGATACAAGAAAGATCAGGGAAACAACGATAAAATACGGCAGACGCATATTTGGGTTTGACACTCCTCAGGCGGTTGGGCCGATCTTTACAGGCCACGTTCAGCAGGTGCAATCAGAGCAACAGGGCGACGCAGAGGAAGATCAGCGGAATCAAGCCAGTGTCGCGGTTGACCCTGAACAATTGCAACAGCCTGGCATTGTCTTCGATGTCCAGCGCGCGGAGTTGCCACATCATGTGCCAGCCCATTGCCCAAGGCCCACAGAGCGCAACACCCAATGCCAGCATCGAGGTATCCGGCACCCCTGCATCGACGATGGCCAGCCCCATCAGCGACACGGTCGCCACCAAAAAGTACTTCAGCCACCGCGCTGTATCGGCTCCGAACAGACGAGCGGTTGATTTGATGCCGATCAGTTCGTCATCCTCGGCATCCTGATGCGCATAGATGGTATCGTAGAACAGGGTCCACGCGATTCCAGACAGGTAGAGCGTCACCGCAGGCCATCCCACGGAACCGCTATGCGCCGCCCAGGCCAGAAGGGCGCCCCAGTTGAAGGCCAGCCCCAGAAACACCTGAGGCCACCACGTAAACCGTTTGGCAAACGGATAGATCGTCACGGGCAGCAGGGACAGAACACCCATTGCGATTGCCGCCTGATTGAAGCTGAGAAGGATACCAAGCGCCAGAATGCACTGCAGGATCATCCAGACCACGGCCTGCCGGACACTGACCTGACCCGACGGAATCGGGCGCGAGCGTGTGCGTTCGACCTGCCCGTCGAATTCCCGGTCCGTAATGTCATTCCACGTGCAACCGGCGCCCCGCATCAGGAAGGCCCCAAATGCGCATCCCACGGCGATCCACAGATCTTCCCAACGCGGCTGACCATCGTGCAGGATCGCCAGCGCCAGCCCCCACCAACAGGGAATCAGCAGCAGCCATGTCCCGATGGGCCGGTCCGCGCGGCTGAGGCGCAGATAGGGGCGGGCAAAGGCCGGGGCGTGGGTGTCGACCCAGTTGCCGCTGACGGCATCGGCGACTTGACCATCTGGTGTTGGGGCATTGCCTTGCATATGTAGGGTCTCATGAGTGCGAAGATCAGACTGTATGTAGAGCAGCCCTTGGGTCAGGGGCAATCGGTTCCTTTGACGCGCGACCAGGCGCACTACCTTTTTGGTGTCATGCGCCTTGCGGTCAAAGGGCAGGTCGCCCTGTTCAACGGGCAGGACGGAGAGTGGTTGGCCGAAGTCTCCGAAGCGGGAAAACGCGGCGGGACGCTAACCTGCCTTGAACAGACGAAACCGTTGCAGCTGCCGCCCGATCTGTGGTTCCTGTTCGCGCCCATAAAAAAGGCCCGCACCGATTTCATCGTGGAAAAAGCCGCCGAAATGGGCGCGGCGCGTATCCTGCCGGTGCAGACCGAGTTCACCAATTCCGAACGCATTCGTCAGGACCGCCTGCAGGCCCATGCCGTCGAGGCGGCCGAGCAGTGTGGCGGAACCTTCGTGCCTGAGGTTGCCGAATTGCAGCGGTTGGATCGGCTGCTGGATGCATGGCCCGAAGATCGGCAACTGATGTTCTGCAACGAAGCCGAGGTTGGATCGGCCCTGCGATTGGCCGCCAATGAAAAAGGACGGCCCTGGGCGATTCTCATCGGCCCAGAAGGCGGGTTTTCGGACCAGGAACGCGCGCGTCTGACAGGGTTGCCATTCGCGCATGTGGTCAGCCTTGGCCCTCGTATCCTGCGGGCCGACACGGCAGCGGTGGCTGCATTGACCATGTGGCAGCAGGCGCTGGGGGATTGGGCGTGATCCAAGAAGCCTCGCCGTCTGATGCCCCGGCCATTGAGGCGTTTTTGGCCAAACATCCCGATACTTCCATGTTTCTGCGCAGCAACCTGTTGGCGCACGGGATTGGATTTGGAGACGATGACCACTCCACCCGGTTCTTCATTTGGGGGCAGGATCGCATCCAAGGCGTATTCGGCCTGACCAAAAAGGGCTACCTGATGGCGCAACTGCCCGATTGTTCGCCAGAGGCAGCTCAGGCCTTTGCGGGTCGGATCGCAGGTCAGATCGTCCTGGGCATGACAGGGGCTGCACAACAGGTTGAGATGATATTGGACGCGCTAGGGCTTGGACAGGCCGGTTATCGCCTGCATCATGATGAACCCCTGTACCGCCTGGATCTGGGCGAAATCCCAGAGGCGCCGATTCCATTTCGTGCCCTGTCCGAGGCAGACCGGCCGTTACTGACGCGTTGGTTTGCGGATTACTTCGAGGATACCGACCAGGCCAAAGGGCAAGAGGCGCGTGAAATGGCCTCAGATCGGATCACCACCGATATTCAATCAGGCAGGGCGATTGTCATGCTGGAAGACGACGCCCCCGTAGCCATGGCCGCCATCAATGCATCAGTCCGGGATCAGGTTCAGGTCGGCGGTGTATTCGTGCCGCGCGAGAACAGAAACTGTGGGCTCGGACGCAAGGTCACAACGGCTGTGCTGCAAAAGGCGAGGACCGAGGGCGCGAACAAGGCCATCCTGTTCGCCAACAATCCACCTGCCGCGCGAGCCTATGAGGCGATGGGGTTTCAGCAGATCGGCTGGTATCGGATCGCCCTGTTGCAAACACCACAAAAGGTGCTGTCATGAGTTTCATCCGACCCGAGGCAAAACTGGCCCTGTGGCGCTGGCGCGAAGTGCTGGTAGCCGGGTTTGTCCTGATCCTCGGTCTCAGCTGGATCAACGGGCCCGGTGGTCTGCTGGGGTGGATCGGCTGGCTGCTTGTCGCTGTCGCAATCGCCCTGGCGGTGATCGGGGTGCAGCGCGCGCGGTTCAGAACCGGCACTGGCGGACAGGGTGTCGTGACCGTCGATGAAGGTCAGATCACCTATTTCGGCCCATTGGATGGCGGCATCATCGCCACGCGCGAGATCGAGCGGCTGGCGCTCGATCCGACCTCGACGCCGGCGCATTGGGTGTTGGAACAACCGGGTCAGGCGGTGCTTCACATTCCTGTGAATGCGGAAGGGGCCGAGGCGCTGTTCGATGTCTTCTCGGCGCTGCCGGGCCTGAAAACCGAGCATATGCTGGCCGAACTGAACGGTGGATCGGCCCATCCGGTCGTGATTTGGGAGCGTACGTCCTCGCGCCCTCCACACCTTCGGCTGCATTGACACCGGCGCGGTTTGCCCCCACGACTGGCCAAAAGACAGACACATCAGGATCGGAGCACGGGTCTCATGTCCATCCCCCAGTCCGGCGGCGGACCAATCGAACGCCACGAGCAATTGGCCGAATATCTGGAGTCGGGCTGCAAGCCCAAGGCAGACTGGCGCATCGGCACCGAGCATGAGAAATTCGGCTACTGCAAAGACACGCTGAAACCGTTGCCGTTTGAGGGTGCGCGATCCATCGTGGCGGTGTTGGAGGGCCTGCGCGACCGGCACGGTTGGGCCGAAGTCCGTGAAGCGGGTCATCTGATCGGTCTGGAAAAGGATGGCGCCAATGTCAGCCTGGAGCCGGGCGGCGCGCTGGAGCTGTCGGGTGCTCCGCTCGAGACCATCCACGAAACCTGTGATGAGGTGAACACCCACCTGCGCGAGGTGAAGGACATCGCTGATGAGATCGGCGTGGGTTTCATCGGTCTGGGCGCGGCACCGACCTGGACACATGAGGAAATGCCGCTGATGCCCAAGGGGCGGTATCGGCTGATGAATGACTATATGGAAAAGGTCGGCACCATGGGCCGCGCCATGATGCGACGGACCTGCACGGTTCAGGTCAACATCGATTTCGGGTCCGAGGCCGACATGGTGCAGAAACTGCGCGTGGCGTTGGCCTTGCAGCCGGTGGCAACGGCGTTGTTTGCGAACTCGCCCTTTTTCGAAGGCAAGGTAAATGGCCAGAAAAGCTGGCGCAGTTACATCTGGCGGCATCTGGACGATGCGCGTACGGGCATGCTGCCTTTCGTGTTCGAAGACGGCTTCGGGTTCGAGCGCTACGTGCAATACGCGCTCGATGTTCCGATGTATTTCGTCTATCGCGATGGCCAGTACATCAATGCGCTGGGCATGTCGTTCCGCGACTTCCTGAAAGGCGAACTGCCCGCTCTGCCGGGTGAAACGCCCGCGCTCAGCGATTGGGCCGATCACCTGACCACCGCCTTCCCCGAGGCGCGGATCAAGAAATTCATGGAAATGCGCGGGGCCGATGGCGGCCCATGGCGTCGTCTGTGTGCCTTGCCCGCCTTCTGGGTTGGCCTGACTTACGATCAAACGGCCCTGGACGCGGCCTGGGATCTGGTCAAAGGCTGGGATACCGAGACCCGCGAGGCGCTGCGTGTCGCGGCTGCCAAAGACGGCCTGCAAGCGAAGGTCGGCACCTTCAACATGCACGATCTGGCGCGTGAGGTTGTGGCGATCTCCGAAGCCGGCCTGAAAGCCCGCGCCTATCCCGGTGCCGGTGGCCTGGTTCCGGACGAGACCCATTTCCTCAACGCGCTCAAGGACAGCATCCAAAGCGGGAAAGTGCCTGCGGATGAGTTGCTGGAACACTACAACGGCGACTGGAACGGTGATCTGACCCGGATTTTCCCCGAATACAGCTATTGATCCGCCCGGTCCCGCTTGCATTCGCGGGGCTGGCCCGATAGCAGGTTGGCGACCAAATTCAGAGGGCGTCATGGACGATCTTAAGGCAAAATATCTGGGCCAAATCGCCGAAGCAGGCGATGAAAACGCGCTTGAGGCGATCCGCGTCGCTGCCGTGGGCAAAAAAGGCGAGGTCGCGCTGAAGATGCGCGAGTTGGGTAAAATGACGCCCGAGGAACGCCAGGTGGCAGGCCCCGCGCTGAACGCCCTGAAGGATGAGATCAACTCGGCCCTGTCCGCCAAAAAGGCCGCTCTGGCCGATGCCGCGCTGGATGAGCGTCTGCGCACCGAATGGCTGGACGTCACCCTGCCGACCCGCGCGCGCCGTCAGGGCTCGATCCACCCGGTCAGCCAGGCGACCGAGGAACTGACCGCGATCTTTGCCGAACTGGGTTTCTCTGTGGCCGAAGGTCCGCGGATCGAAACCGACTGGCACAACTTCGACGCCCTGAACATCCCCGGCCACCACCCCGCGCGGGCCGAGATGGACACGTTCTACATGCACCGCGCCGAGGGCGACAATCGCCCGCCGCATGTGCTGCGGACCCACACATCCCCTGTGCAGATCCGGTCGATGGAGAAACAGGGCGCGCCCATCCGCGTGATTTGTCCGGGCGGCGTCTATCGCGCCGACTATGACCAGACCCACACGCCGATGTTCCATCAGGTCGAAGGGCTGGCCATCGATAAGGACATCTCGATGGCGAACCTGAAATGGGTTCTGGAAGAGTTCGTGAAGGCGTTTTTCGAGGTCGACGACGTCGAACTGCGCTTCCGCGCCTCGCACTTCCCCTTCACCGAGCCGTCGGCCGAGGTCGATATCCGCTGTTCCTGGGATAACGGTCAGCTGAAGATCGGCGAGGGCGACGACTGGATGGAGATTCTGGGCTCGGGCATGGTCCACCCCAAGGTGATCGCCGCCGGTGGCATCGACCCCGAGGTCTATCAGGGCTTTGCCTTTGGCATCGGCATCGACCGTCTGGCGATGCTGAAATACGGTATTCCCGATCTGCGGGCGTTCTTTGATTCCGACCTGCGCTGGCTGCGCCACTACGGGTTCGCAGCGCTGGATATGCCGAACCTGCATGGTGGTTTGAGCCGGTAAGTGTACCCGTTGGGTTTATTTCTGGCGCGTTATGTCGATTGGTGCAAAAGGCGCGCCAAAGGTATTCGGTTGTGGCAAATATTTGGATTGTTCACGCTCTCATTTGTCGCAATGCTCTTGGTTTTCGGGTTTGGCGGGGAGTTGTTCGGCTACTTGTTCACAGTCGTAGTTGTTCTTCCTGTAATGCACTTTTTGCAAATCGCCGGGGACGTTTGGTTAAAGGACAAAACTCGCCGCCAAGACGAGAATGAGCAGCTTCAGAAGACTAGAAAGCTCTTGAAAGATTTCCGGAAGTAGAATGCGCGGAGCAAAGGCCGATAGGCCGCCGCGCTATCGCCAGACCGCCCGTACGGGCTGGCGATTTGTCTCCGCAAGTACAACGCTCGAACAGCGCGCGGATTTGGCAATCATAAACCGCCCAACTCAAACCACGGATCGCCACCCCGCGGTCTGGCGACAGCGCGGCTTGTCACAATCTCGCACGGGGTTGTGACGTGACAGCGGGCGCAGGCTCGTTAGGGTTCGGCAGATGATTTACCGACTGCTCTGCCTTCTCCTGCTGACCGCCACCCAAGCCGTTGCCGTGGATACCTGCCACGGTGATACCGCCTGTCAGGTCGGGGACCGCTCGTATCATGTGTTGGAGCCGGATGGGTGGGACGGCGAAACGCCTCTGCCGGTGTTGCTGCATTTCCACGGTTGGGCGCGGCAGGGGACCGTGGTGGTGAACCACGAGCGCATCGCCGGAGCCACAAAGCTGCGCGGTGTGCTGCTGGTGGCTCCGAACGGGTTGGGCAAAAGCTGGGATTTCTGGACCTCGAACACGGGCGACGTGCCTTTTGCTGATCGGGTGCTTGAGGATGTAGCCCAACGCTATCCGATTGACCCGGATCGCATCTATGTCTCGGGCTATTCCTTTGGCGGCGCGATGGCGTGGCGTTATGTCTGCCAGTCGGGCAATGACACTGCCGCGCTCTTGGGCATTGCAGGCACCATTCGTCAGACTGAGCACTGCCCGCAGGCCCCGGCCGAGGTGCGCCATGTGCACGGAACCAGCGATACCGTAATGGACTTCCCCTTTGGCCCGGGAGGGGACACGACCTATCCGGTGGCGCTGTGGCGGCAGAAATTCGGCTGCGAAACAGCGACGCCGCGTGGCGATTGGAGCGTGGTGCCGATCCTGACGCTCAGCCGGGTGGAGTGGACCGATTGCACGCAGGGGCAGGTTTCACTGGACACGCATCCGGGTGGGCATTTCATCCCACACGGCTGGATCGGACGGCAGCTGGACGAGCTTTTGGGCCGCACCCCTACCTATCCGTGACGCAGGGCGCTTGCACCCCGGCCCATTCTTTGTCATTGCCTGTGCCGACTGGATGTTTGCCCAAAAAGGCCTGTAGCAATGAAATTCACTCTGTCCTGGCTGAAAGACCACCTCGACACCGATGCGTCGGTTGATGAGATCACTGAGGCGCTGACCGACCTTGGCCTTGAGGTCGAAGAGGTCATCAACCCGGCTGACAAGCTCAAGGACTTTACGCTGGGCTATGTGAAACACGCGGAAAAACACCCTGACGCCGACAAGCTGCGTGTCTGCAAGGTGGACACGGATGAAGGCGAGTTGCAGATCATCTGCGGCGCGCCAAACGCCCGCGAAGGGATCACTGTCGTCGTCTGTAAACCGGGCATGTATATCCCCGGTCTGGACCTGACGATCAGCGTCGGCAAGATCCGCGGCGTCGAAAGCTTTGGGATGATGGCTTCCGAGCGCGAGCTGGAATTGTCGGACGAACATGACGGCATCATCGAATTGCCCTCGGGCGAGGTCGGTGACAGGTTCGTTGATTGGCTTGCCGAGAATGACCCGTCGAAAGTCGATCCCGTGATCGAGATCGCAATCACTCCCAACCGGCCCGATGCGCTGGGCGTGGAAGGCATCGCGCGTGATCTGGCGGCGCGTGGGATCGGCACTTTGAAACAGCGCGACTACGTGCCGGTGCCCGGAGATTTCGAAAGCCCGATCAAGGTGACGATTGACGACGACACGCTGGACGGCGCGCCGCATTTCACCGGCCGTCTGATCCGTGGTGTGAAGAATGGCCCCAGCCCGCAATGGTTGCAGGATCAGTTGAAGGCGATCGGTCTGCGTCCGATTTCGGCGCTGGTGGATATCACCAACTATATGACCTTTGACCATAACCGCCCGCTGCATGTGTTTGACGCGGACAAGGTGCAGGGCAACCTTCGCGTTCACCGCGCCAAAGGCGGTGAAACCCTGGTGGCGCTGGACGAGAAGGAATACACGCTACAGCCCGGCATGATGGTTATTTCCGATGACAAAGGCCCGGAATCCATCGCAGGCATCATGGGCGGTCAGGAAACTGGCTGCACCGAGGATACTGTGAACGTCTTCCTGGAAAGCGCGTTCTGGGATCATGTGCAGATCGCGCTGACGGGTCGGGCGCTGAAAATCAATTCGGACGCGCGGTATCGGTTCGAACGCGGCGTGGACCCTGAATACACGCTGGAAGGGCTCGAGCACGCAACCCAGTTGATTCTGGACATCTGCGGCGGCGAAGCGTCCAAAGTGGTCGAGGCGGGCAAAGCGCCGAACCACGCGCGTGCGTACAAGCTGGATGCCGAACGGGTGCAGTCTCTGGTCGGGATGGACATTCCCGAAAGCGAGCAGCGTCAGACGCTGACCCGTCTGGGTTTCCGTCTGGAGGGCGAGATGGCCCACGTGCCCAGCTGGCGCCCCGATATCATGGGTGAGGCCGATCTGGTGGAAGAGGTCGCACGGATCGCCTCGTTGACCAAGTTGCAGGGCAAACCCTTGCCGCGTGTCACCGATGGTATTCCCAAGCCGGTGATGACACCGACGCAGCGCCGCCAGTCCATGGCGCGCCGCACCTGCGCCGCGCTGGGTTACAACGAATGTGTCACCTATACGTTCATCGATCAGGCTTCGGCTGCTTTGTTCGGTGGCGGGGATGACGCGACCATGCTTGAAAACCCGATCTCGTCCGAGATGAGTCACATGCGCCCAGATCTGCTGCCCGGATTGTTGCAGGCCGCAGCCCGCAATCAGGCACGCGGATACGCCGACGTCGCCCTGTTCGAGGTTGGCCCCGTTTTCCATGATGGCGAACCCGGCGACCAGAAAACCCAGATCGCCGGCCTGCTGGTTGGCCGCAACGGCCCCAAGGATGTGCACGGGGCCTCGCGCCCGGTGGATGTCTTTGATGCCAAGGCGGATGCCGAGGCCGTTCTTGCGGCGATCGGAGCACCGGCCAAGGTGCAGATTCTGCGCGACGGCGATGCATGGTGGCATCCGGGTCGTCACGGCAAGATCTGTCTGGGTCCCAAAAAGGTGCTGGGTGTTTTTGGTGAGCTGCACCCGCGCGTGTTGCAGGCGATGGATATCAAGGGTCCGGCAATGGCCTTTACGATCTGGCCTGACGAGGTTCCCTTGCCCCGCAAGTCCGGCGCCACACGTGCCGCATTGGAATTGCGTGACTTGCAAGCGGTTGAACGTGACTTTGCCTTTGTCGTTGATGACAACGTCGAGGCGCTGACATTGGTGAACGCGGCGGCAGGTGCCGACAAGGCGCTGATCGAAGATGTACGTGTCTTTGACGAATTCATCGGCGGCAGCCTGGGTGAAGGTAAAAAATCGTTGGCCATAACGGTACGTTTGCAGCCGACAGAGCAGACGCTGAAGGAAAAGGACATCGAAGCGGTGGCCGAAAAGATCATCGCCAAGGTCACCAAGGCAACCGGCGGTGTTCTGCGGGGCTGATGCAGGACCGCCTCCGGCGGTAGTATTTCAGAAAAGATGAAGGGGCGGTGGCGCCCTTTCCGTGTTTACGGAGGACGAAAGATGCTGAACGTGTACCTCTCTGGCGAAATCCACACCGATTGGCGCGAACAGATCATCGACGGCGCGCAGGGGTTGGACATCACATTCAACAGCCCGGTGACGGACCACGCGGCAAGCGACGATTGCGGCGTTGCCATTCTGGGGGAAGAGCCGAACAAATACTGGCATGACCACAAGGGGGCGATGGTCAACGCGATCCGGACCCGAAAGGGCATTTCGGATGCCGACGTGGTGGTTGTCCGGTTTGGCGACAAGTACAAACAGTGGAACGCGGCTTTTGATGCGGGCTATGCCGCAGCGCTGGGTAAATCCATTATCGTGCTGCACGGTCCCGAGCATCAGCACGCGTTGAAAGAAGTGGATGCAGCCGCGCTGGCCGTGGCGGAAAAGCCCGCGCAGGTTGTCGAAATCCTGCGGTATGTGCTGACGGGTGCACTGCCGGGCTGAGCTTTGCGAAGAGGGTGCCAATTTTGGCACCCTTCCAATCGTGAAACAGATTAAGCGCGTGCGGGTATGGTCTTGCCGCGCTGCACCGCCGGGCGTTGCATGAAACGGTCGACATAGGCGACGACATTGGCGTAGCCGTCCCAGCCGACAACCTTTTTCGCGCCGTAGAAGTCCAGAGCATTCAACCAGGGGGCAAGAGCGATATCGGCGATGGAGTAATCGCCGGCGATCCAGTCTTTCCCTTCCAGTTGCGTGTTGACCACGTTCAAAAGGCGTTTGGCCTCGTTGATATAGCGTTCGCGCGGTCGGGGGTCTTCGATTTCGCTGCCCGCGAATTTGTAGAAAAAGCCAAGCTGGCCAAACATTGGCCCCACGCCCCCCATTTGGAACATCAGCCATTGGGTAATGCGATGCTTGTCTGCTGCGCTTTGTCCCAGCAACTTGCCTGATTTCTCGGCCAGATACAGCAGGATTGCCCCGCTTTCGAACAGGGCCAGCGGCTCACCGTCCGGCCCGTTGGGATCGATGATGGCTGGGATTTTGTTGTTTGGGTTCAGCGACAGAAACTCGGGGCTTTTGACGTCCGCATCCGACAGCGTCACCAGATGGGGCTCATAGGGCAGGCCGGTTTCCTCCAGCATGATCGACGCCTTCACGCCGTTTGGAGTCGGATAGGAATACAGTTGAATCCTGTCCGGGGATTGCGCGGGCCAGCGCGCCATGATCGGATGCGGTTTGTTGTCCAGCATTGGGGGCTCCTGTGTGGCTGTCCCTGTAAAAGCTAGGGGCCACGCCTGATTTATTTAAGCCCTTGGCGATGTGCATTTCCGGTCAGGCCGTGTTTTCTGACGAACAAAGGGGAAATCCCACGAAACTCGCACCTAGACCGGAAGCCAAACTTGGCTCACAATCTGGTGACCCCCGCGAAAACCTCGCGGGTTTCTTGCTGTTGAAAGGAGATGGGCGTGGATGAGGTCGTAACACAGGTGGGTGCATTTGCCCCGCTGATCATGAGTGCCGTCAAGGCGCTTGTCGTTCTGATCCTGGGCTGGATCGTGGCTGGTGCAATCGGGGGCATGGTTCGCCGCCGGATCAATTCGACGCCGCATATTGATCCGACGCTTGGGAACTTTATGGCAAGCCTGGTCAAATGGGCCATTCTCGCCATGGTTCTGGTTGCGGTTCTAGGCATCTTCGGAATTGAAGCCACCAGCATCGTCGCCATTCTGGGTGCTGCGTCCCTGGCTATCGGCCTGGCGCTGCAAGGCACACTCAGCGATCTGGCGGCCGGTGTGATGCTGGTTGTCTTCCGGCCCTACAAGCTGGGTCAATTTGTTGATATCGGCGGCACGTCGGGCACCGTAAAGGACCTGAACCTGTTCACCACCGAACTGGTGACGCCGGACAACGTGCAAATCATTGTTCCGAACGGTCAGGCATGGGGCTCGATCATCACGAACTACTCTGCCCATGACACGCGTCGTGTCGATCTGGTATTCGGAATCGACTATGGTGACAGCGCTGACAAAGCCATGCAGATCATTCTGGATGTGGCCAAAGCGGACAGCCGCATTCACAGCGACCCGGAACCCTGGGTTCGGGTAACGAACCTGGGTGACAGTTCGGTGGATCTGACGGCACGGCTGTGGTGCTCGGCGCCAGACTATTGGGATGTCAAATTCGAGCTGACGAAAACGATCAAAGAAGCCTTTGACGACAAGGGTATTTCGATCCCTTACCCTCATTCTGTGGAGATCCAGAAACAGGGGTGACGGCTCCCGCCCGTCGATCGGGCATTCGAAAATGCCCTCCTCCCGTTGGGCCGGGCACCGCGCAAGGGCGCGGTGCCCTTTTCTTTGTTCAAACCATCGCTTTGAGTCCAACCGCGCCACGCCTGTGGCGTGGCGCTATGCCCAACGCTGGAAACCGCTTTTCAAAAACGATTTCAGGGGCAGGAGTGGTTACGACTTGACGATCACGTTGGGCGAGACGACGTCAATACCAAGGGCCTTGCCGACCGCATAGTAGGTCAGCTTGCCAGCGTGGACGTTCAGACCTTCCAGCAGATGCGGATCGTCCTGACACGCCTGTTTCCAGCCTTTGTCCGCCAGAGACAGCATGAACGGCATTGTTGCGTTGCCCAGGGCGATGGTCGAGGTGCGCGCCACCGCGCCCGGCATGTTGGCAACGCAGTAGTGCATGATGCCGTCGACGTCGTAGATCGGGTCGGCATGGGTGGTGGCTTTCGACGTTTCGAAGCACCCGCCCTGATCGATGGCAACATCGACAAGTACGGCACCGGGTTTCATCGTCGACAGCTGGGCGCGCGAGACAAGTTTTGGGGCCGCAGCGCCGGGGATCAGAACGGCACCGATGACCATATCGGCATCCTGGATCAGCTCGGCAGTGGCACCTGCGGTCGAATACTGGTTCTTGAAGGTGCCGCCAAAGACGTCGTCCAGATAGCGCAGCCGCGGCAAAGAGCGATCCAGAACGGTGACATCCGCGCCCATACCGGCGGCGATCTTCGCCGCATGGGTTCCTACGACGCCGCCGCCGATTACGACCACTTTGGCAGGGCCGACACCGGGTACGCCACCCATCAGCACGCCGCGCCCGCCATTGGCCTTTTGCAGGGTCCACGATCCGACCTGAGGGGCCAGACGACCGGCGACTTCGGACATCGGTGCCAGCAGGGGCAGGCCGCCGTTCGCATCGGTCACAGTTTCATAGGCGATGGCAGTACAACCCGATTCCAGCAGGTCATGCGTCTGATCCGGGTCCGGAGCCAGGTGCAGATAGGTGAACAGCAGCTGCCCTTCGCGCAGCATCTTGCGTTCCACGGCCTGGGGTTCCTTGACCTTGACGATCATGTCGGCGGTGGCAAACACCTCTTCCGCAGTGTCGATGATACGTGCGCCAGCCGCGACATAGGCGTCGTTGTCAAATCCCGCGCCGATGCCTGCGCCGGATTCGATCAGGACTTCGTGACCACGTGCAACTGCTTCCTGAGCAGCATTGGGCGTCATCCCGACGCGGAATTCCTGAGGTTTGATTTCCTTGGGGCAACCGATTTTCATTGGGCTCTCCGTTCATAAGCTGCTTAAATTATGTGCATTTTGTCGCGCAATTTCTGTGAAAGAAAACGTGTCAATGCGTTTTTCTTTGGAAGAATTTCGCGCAATGTGTATATATTTCGCAAAGGACTTGCGCAAATGAGCTTGGATACGACTGATCGAAAGATTCTGGCGGCACTGCAAAAAAACGGCAGGATGTCGAATTCGGAATTGTCTGAACAGGTCAACCTGTCTCCGTCGGCTTGCCACCGGCGTGTTCAGCGGCTGGAGGTTGAAGGCTACATTCGCAACTACGTGGCGCTGCTGGATGCGCGGAAGATGAACGTGCCGACAACGGTCTTTGTCGAGATCACGCTACAGGGTCAGGCCGAAGAGGTTCTGGATGCGTTTGAAAAGGCGGTAGCCCGGATACCGGATGTGCTGGAATGCCATCTGATGGCCGGTACGGCGGATTACATTCTGAAAGTTGTGGCGGAAAACACCGAAGATTTCGCCCGCATCCATCGGCAATACCTGTCGCGCCTGCCCGGGGTGGCGCAAATGCAAAGCTCGTTTGCCTTGCGTACCGTGTTCAAGACCACTGCCTTGCCCGTCTGATTGTCATAAAGACCCGGGATAGGTGAACAGAAAAAGGTGGGTCAGGTTGAACCCAAAATGCATCATCACAGGCACCCACAGGCGTCTGGTTGCATAGTATCCCAATCCGCAGGCCAGCCCGAGAATGGAAGCAAAAACCACCAGCGCCGTACCCCCGGCGACATGGGCCAGTCCGAACAGCAGGCTGGCTGCGATCACGCTGCAAGCGGCCCCGAAGCGCGAGGAGATGGCTGATTGCAGATAGCCACGAAAGAAGGCTTCTTCCGTCAGGCAGGTCAGAAACAGGTTGGACAGGGTAAATACCAGCCACCAGGGCGGGACCGAAAATTCCGGCTGCACCGCGCCAAAGGCAAGCCCCAACAGAAACAGCCCCGGCAAGAGCAGCAACCCTGCCAGCAAAGCCGTGCGTTTGATCTGCGTTTTTCCGCGCAGCATCCGGGGCCAGGCCAGAAGAACGGCAAAGAAGACCATCGGTTTGTCCAGGTTCAGATGCAGGGTGAAACTGGCGCTTCCCGCACCTGCCTGTACCTGATCCAGAATTTTCAAATTTTCGAATCCCGGCAGCAGATGGGCACCCATGACCAGGCACCACAGGATCAACAACAGGTGTCCGGCGACAGCAGGCCACCCTTTCAGATGGGGCAGCAACAAAGCTCCGACCAGACCAAAGGCCACCGCGGCGATCGCCATGGGTGACATCAATCCTGTCGCCGAGGCAATGCTGATGAACAAAGCCAGCAACGAAAAGCCGATGCCTGTCCGCCGGGTCAGCACCATCAATTGCGCTGATATCAGAACAAGCCAGGGCCAGATCGCGGGCATCACGGAAAGAAGGAATGTCACAATCGCCTCGTCTTTGTCATGCGCACCGTGATGCCGCACCAAAACGAGGCAATGCAAGCAGCCATGGCCAAGCGCCGTGCATTGCGTCAATTCAGACGCTTGTATCCCGCGGGCCAGATGTACAAATTCAGGGGAAAGACCGTATTCCCGCGCTGGACCTGATTTGTAGGCGTGACAACAGCCGCAGGACTCGTGACCCTCGCATCAATTCATCTGGTGACATCAGACGGCAACACGGGCCCGATATGGTCCGAACCCGAAGACCGAGAAGGAGCTGACCTTGGACAACGAAAACACTGGCGCCCCCAAAGACTGGCTGGAAGCCGAGCTGGAGGACACGCTGGACGAAGATCTCGAGATAGAATTCAGTGAGCCGATGCTGTCGATGGAAGTCCGCAAAATCTATCGGGAACAGCATCCGGACATGTTGGATCGCAAGGTTTACTTCCGCAACCTGCTGCGCCTGCAAGCCGAACTGATCAAGGTTCAGGACTGGGTACAGCATACCGGAGCCAAGGTCTGTATCCTGTTTGAAGGCCGTGACAGTGCCGGTAAAGGGGGCGTGATCAAGCGGATCACCCAGCGTCTGAACCCGCGCGTCGCGCGCGTGGTGGCATTGCCGGCACCCAGCCGCCGAGAGCAAAGCCAGTGGTATTTCCAGCGCTACGTACCGCATCTGCCGGCGGCGGGTGAAATCGTTCTGTTCGACCGCTCCTGGTACAACCGGGCCGGCGTCGAGCGGGTGATGGGTTTTGCGTCCGAGGACCAGGTTGAACAATTCTTTCAGGACGTTCCGGAATTCGAACGGATGCTGGTGCGGTCAGGGATCATTCTGCTGAAATACTGGTTCTCGATCACGGATGAGGAACAGCAGTTGCGATTCCTCATGCGTATTCACGATCCGATGAAGCAATGGAAGCTGTCACCGATGGATCTGGAATCCCGCATCCGCTGGGAATCCTACACAAAGGCCAAAGAGGATATGCTTTTCCGAACCAATATTCCCGAGGCGCCGTGGTACATCGTCGAAGGCAATGACAAAAAACGCGAAAGGCTGAACTGTATCGAGCATCTTTTGACAAAAATCCCTTACGAGGACGTGCCTCAGGAAAAGGTCAATCTGCCCGATCGCAAGTACAACCCGGAATACGAACGCCGCGTTTTGCCGGATGAACTTTATGTACCAAAGATCTACTGAAGCAAAATCAGGCTCTGAGCCGGAATATGCGAGGCCGACACGGCCGGCCTCGCACAGGGTCAACTGATCAGGCTGCATCCATCATGCAGTCAAAGTGGAAGAAGTTGACCATTGTGATGTCACAGTCATCGACGTCGGCTGTTTCGGTACCCGCAGGCTCGGATTCCGTTTCCGGCGTGACGTCGACGGTCGGCATCATGTCGATATCATCGGTGTCCGCCACGTCCGTGTCGCCGTTCATATCGTCACCCCAGTTGAACTCGTCAAACTGCGCTTGCAGGTTTTCGAGGAAACTGGCGATTTCATCCAGGAAGGCCTGAACGTCAAAGCAGAACGTCTCGGCCTCACCGCCGTCAACCACGTCCACGTCCGGCGTTTCGGGCTCCGGTTCCTCGGTCTCGGTGACGTCGGTATCGGGTGTTTCGGGCTCCGGTTCTTCGGTTTCGGTGACGTCGGTGTCAGGTGTTTCGGGTTCCGGCTCTTCGGTCTCGGTGACGTCGGTGTCGGGTGTTTCGGGCTCCGGTTCCTCGGTCTCGGTGACGTCGGTGTCGGGTGTTTCGGGCTCCGGTTCCTCGGTCTCGGTGACGTCGGTGTCAGGTGTTTCGGGTTCCGGCTCTTCTGTCTCGGTGACGTCGGTGTCAGGTGTTTCAGGTTCCGGCTCTTCCGGAACGGCAACTTCGTCCGGCGTGGTTGGCGGAACGGGCGGTGTGTTCGTATTGCCGTTGTCCAGCATGACTGCCGCGTCGGTTGCGGCAAAGTTCTGGGTGACCATCACCGCATCAAAACCCTGCATATCGCCGGTTTCGATACCGATCCCGATATATTTGAAATCCGGGTTCAGAATATTGGCGCGGTGGCCCGGGCTGTTCATCAGGTTCTGGTGCAACTGAGCCACGTCATCGCTGATGCCGGGCTGCCCGCGTTCGGACTGCCATGCGATGTTTTCGCCGGTTCGCCAGTTGCCCTCAAGATCGAACCCGGCGTTTTGCATCCGCTGGGTCGCACTGGAACCGCCCGAACCGGTGTGGCTGAACGTGTCTGTGTCCAGCATCCAGGTGCTGTGATCTTCGGATGAATCGTTCAGCTGCGTCTCAAGCTGAAGCGGGTTGAGCCCGCGGGATGTGCGTTCCTGGTTGATCAGCTCCAGCATCTCGCGTTCAAATGTACTTGCAGTCGACATTTTTGCCTCCGTTTGTGTTTGTGTCCTTCCGGACGGGCTCACTTAGAGGTCGGGATATCGACGGTGGTAGGGGGTGGTTCACTACAGGCGAGTTTTGGCGGCGCGATGCTACCGGTGCGGGATTCGCTGCGCTGCAAAATGCCGGGCAAAATGTTGCTGGTGAGGAAATGGCGGCTTGCCGCACAGCCGGTACCACGAGTCGGCGGATTGAAACCGATCCCCGAAACGACAAACCCCCGGGCGATGCCTCGGGGGTCGTCAAATAGTGTCATCCAAAGCTGGACGAGACCAAAGGTCTTAGAGCAAACCTTCGCGCTGTGCTTTCTTACGTGCCAGTTTACGGGCACGACGGATCGCTTCAGCCTTCTCGCGCGCTTTTTTCTCGGACGGTTTCTCGAAATGTTGCTTAAGCTTCATTTCACGGAACACGCCTTCGCGCTGCAGCTTTTTCTTCAGGGCACGAAGCGCCTGATCGACGTTGTTGTCGCGAACACTAACCTGCATGTGGTTGTCACCACCTTTCTAGATAGAGTTGCAAGGAAATTGCAGGAGTTGGCCGTATAGCAAAGCCGCTCTAACTTGTCTAGTACTGGGCCCGACAACCGGAGAACCGCCATGACGACCACATATGAAGATGCAAAACAGCGGCTTTTGGATGCGATGCTGATCCATGTTCCCTTCGATGGGTGGTCGGAATCCAGTTTCCGCGCCTCCATTTCCGACTGTGGTCTGGACGACGGTCTGGCACGCGCGATTTGTCCGCGCGGCGCGGTGGATCTGGCGCTGGCCTACCACGCGCGCGGGGATCAGGCGATGCTGGACGGCATCAGGTCCGAGGACCTGAGCGAACTGAAATTCCGCGACAGGATTGCCGCTGCGGTTCGGTTCCGCTTGCAGGCCGTCGAGGACAAAGAACTGGTGCGCCGGGGCATGACGCTGTTTTCCCTGCCAACCCATGCGGCCGACGGTGCCAAGGCGGTTTGGCAGACCTGCGATTTGATCTGGGATGCGCTGGGCGACAGCTCGGATGATGTGAACTGGTACACGAAGCGGGCCACTTTGTCGGGTGTCTATTCCTCGACCCTGCTGTTTTGGCTGGGTGATGACAGCCCGGATCACCAGAACACGTGGGAGTTTCTGGATCGCCGGATCGCAAATGTCATGGAGTTTGAAAAGCTCAAGGCGCAGTTGCGCGACAACCCGGTGTTGAAACCGTTTCTGGCGGTTCCGAACTGGCTGGCGGGTCAGGTGAAGGCTCCGGTAAAAATGCGGGCCGATCTTCCGGGAATGCTGAACCCCCGAAAGTAGCGCGTCTTGGTGCTGGGCCTTGGCCCTGATGCCTGCTAGGCATTGGGCAAAGGAGGTGCCTATGACCCAGATGATGCGCGCTGTTGAGATCACCGAACCGGGTGGTCCCGATGTTTTGCAACTGACCGAGCGACCGATTCCCGAACCGGGTGCGGGGCAGGTCGTTCTGAAAGTGGCCTATGCCGGTGTGAACCGTCCGGATGCGTTGCAGCGCGCGGGCGCTTACGATCCGCCGCCCGGTGCCAGCGACCTGCCGGGGCTTGAGGCTTCGGGCGAAGTGGTCTCGATCGGGGCCGGGGTCGAAGGACTGTCCGTCGGGGATCAGGTCTGCGCGTTGCTGCCGGGCGGCGGCTATGCCGAATATGTCGCCACCCCTGCGGCCCATTGCCTGCCGGTTCCTGCCGGCATGGGAATGAAAGAGGCGGCCTGCCTGCCCGAGACCTTTTTCACCGTCTGGTCCAACGTGTTTACGCGGGGCGGGCTGAAAGCAGGCGAGAGATTTCTGGTCCATGGTGGCTCGAGCGGGATTGGCACGACGGCCATCCAGTTGGCCAATGCTTTTGGTGCCCGCGTTTTTGCCACCGCAGGGTCGGATGAAAAATGCGAGGCTTGCGTCAAATTGGGTGCGGAAAGGGCGATCAACTACCGCGATGAGGACTTTGTGGCCGTCATGCGGGCCGAAGGCGGGGCAAACCTGATCCTCGACATGGTCGGTGGCGACTATATCCCGCGCAACGTCAAAGCTCTGGCCGAGGATGGGCGGCTGGTCCAGATCGCGTTTCTGCAAGGCCCGGTGGTCGAGCTGAACTTTGCCCTGATGATGGTCAAGCGCCTGACCCTGACCGGCAGCACCCTGCGCCCGCAAAGCGATCTGGCCAAGGCCCGGATTGCGCAGGACCTGCGCGAAGCTGTCTGGCCTCTGTTTGAGGCTGGCAAGGTTGCGCCTGTCATGGACAGCGAGTTTGATCTGGCCGAGGCTGCCGCCGCCCATGCACGCATGGAAAGCTCGGGCCATATTGGCAAGATCGTCCTGAACGTCGCGGGCTGAACTCTGCGCGCGCGGGTCAGACCCGCGCGTTCACGCAACCGCGCGGCGGTACAGGTGCCATGTGGCATGACCCAGAACCGGCATCACTATGATCAGGCCCAACAGCATCGGCAGGGCACCCAGAAACAGAAGGGCCGCCACGATGAACCCCCAGGTCAAGATGACGCCGGGGTTGTGACGCAACACGCGAAACGACGTCACGACCGCCACCGGCAATCCGACTTGCCGGTCCAGAAGCAACGGAAAGCTGACGACGCTGACGGCCAGAGCGCAAAGAGCGAATACGAAACCAACGGCGAGTCCGACAACCATCATGGTCCAGCCGGCAGTCGTCGTGAAAGCCTGCGTGGCAAAAGTGCCAAGTGATGCGGGGGCTTCAGGCCCCATTGTATGCGTATAGATGCTCTGCGCCACCATCAGCCAGATCAGCAGAAGCATCACCAGATAGAAGCCCAAAACCAGAATTGCGCCGAATGCCGGTGAGCGGAATACGCCGAACGCATCCAGCCAATGCACCGTGCTGCCTTGTTCACGTTTGCGGCTGATCTCGTACAAACCCACAGCTGCCACCGGACCGATCAAGGCAAAACCTGCGACCAGAGGCGCCAGAAGTGGAACCATGTTGACGTTCAGGGCAAAGCCGAACATCAAAAGCCCCGCGATCGGGTAGATCAACACAATGAATATGGCATCCGCCCGTGTTTCGACAAAGTCGTGATACCCCGCCCGCAGGCAAGCGTGCAGATCCTGCACCGTCAATGTCTGCACCATCGGCAAGTGTTTGGTATCTGCGCTTCCGAGTTGTGAAACGCTATCCGAGACATGATCACTGGCCGCCCCCAGATTCCGGGCGGCCCAACTGATCGGATTTCCGATTGTTTTAGCCATTTTCATCCCCTTTCCTGGCGAGAATTGCGCCGCGGAATGGATCCGGCATAAAGTTGTCCGTGGCCGGACCAGCCGACAACGCCTGATCGCAGTATAGCACAGTTTGGCGGAATCCTGATCAACACTCTGATATCGGACGATTGCTCCGCATCGCAGTCATGTTAGCTTGATGTCAGGCAAGAGGAGGTCAGGATGCAGACAACAGCGAAAACGGTGGTATTGCACGAATTCGGCGGGCCCGAGGTTCTGCGGATCGAAGACAGGCCATTGGGCGACCCCGGACCGGGTGAAATACGTATCCGTCATCATGCCTGCGGTCTTAATTTCATCGATGTTTATCAACGCACTGGATTGTATCCCCTGGAACTCCCCCATGCGTTGGGGATGGAAGCGGCGGGTGTCGTCGAGGCCGTTGGGGAAGGGGTAACGCACCTGCAACCCGGTCAGCGGGCCGCGTATGCGGCAGCCCCACCCGGCGCGTATTGCGAGGCCCGCGTAATGCCTGCGGCACAGGTGTGCCCTTTGCCGGATGGCATCTCTTTCGACGCTGCTGCGGCAATGATGTTGAAGGGTTTGACAGTTGAATACCTGTTTCACCGAACCACTCCGCTGAAACGCGGGGATACGGTGCTGTTCCACGCAGCGGCGGGTGGGGTCGGACTGATCGCCTGCCAATGGGCGAAGTCAGAAGGGATTACTCTGATTGGCACGGCGGGAACCGACGAGAAATGCAGCCTCGCCCGGTTCAACGGGGCCGCGCATTGCATCAACTACCGCTCTGAGAATTTCGCCGAACGGGTGGCCGAGATCACCAAAGGCAAGGGTGTGGATGTGGTTATGGATTCCGTGGGGGCGGACACGTTCGAAGGATCGTTGAACTGCCTGAAACCCTTGGGAATGATGATTTCCTTCGGCAACGCTTCGGGGCCGGTGCCGCCATTCGATATTGGTGTTCTGGGCCAGAAAGGATCGCTCAAGATCACCCGCCCCACTTTGTTCACCCATATTGCGGACCACTCCGTCTGTCAGGCAATGGCGCGCCGCTTGTTCGGCAAGGTCGAGGGCAGAGAAGTCAAGATCCACATCGATCAGCGCTTTGCACTTGACCAGATCGCCGATGCACATCGCGCGTTAGAAGCGCGGCAGACGACCGGCAGCACAATTCTGGACCTTTGAACTGAGACCCGGCTTGAAAAGCCGGGTCCAATAAGCAGGTCAGAACCGGTAAGAGACACGAACCTGCAATGTGGTTGCGTCGACATCCACATTGTTTCCGTTGAAGTTATCGAATTCGTGGTACAGCAACTCTCCACCGACGCTCACGTTCGGTGCTACGATCTGTTCATAGCCTGCGCCGATGAACCACCCGTCATCACTGCCCAAGGTGTCGGTGCTCGCTTCGGCGTAGCCTGCCGTGCCGTACAGCAGACCTTGCGGGTTTACCTTGTAGCCGGCGCGCGCTTTCAGCCGCCAGACATCTTCGACAGTTGCGGCGCCGGACAGACCCACGTCAGTCCAGTCATAGTCAAATCCGCCGCCAACGACCCAGTCGCCCAGATCATAATCATAGCCCAGGATGATACCACCGATCACGCCATCGCCATCGACACCCGACAGGCTGGTGTCTACATCGGCATAACCCAGTTGCAGACCGCCATAAAACCCGGTCCAGTTGCCCGAGGATTGTGCCATTGCCGATCCCGCGACCACGGTTGCGACAGTAGTGATGAGAGCCAATTTCAAAGTCATCTCATTTCCTTTCGATTGTCACTCTGCTCCAGTGAAATTCGGTTCACTTGTGCAGACAGTTACGATCCGCGAACGTCATCGGATCAGTGATACCTACGAACCCCTGCCCGAATTCTGCCTCTGAAACGTGAAAAGACACGCCGGGGACCTTTGAAGTCGGGCACTTCTGATACTGATGAGATAGGTAGAGATGAGAGGTCTTCAAACGATATACGGCGGCGGAACATTCCGCCGCCGACACATCTGAAGATTTAGGCGGATTATTGCTTTTGCAATTCAGCAGGGGTCTTGTCCGCGATGTTTTCCCAGTTTGCGCTTGCGCTTTCGATAAAGCCCGGGATGTCGCCTTCCCAGCGTTCCTGGATGTCTTCCGACAAGTTCAGGTACAGTTTGTTGTCGACGATTTTCCAGTGGTTCGGGTCACCGTCGAATTTGAAGCCCATGGCTGTACCAAAAGCACAATAGCCGCCATAGGCAGGCAGGTAAGCTTCCGGGTTGGCTTCGAAGGCGGCTTTGTTCTCCTCGGACGAGAAACGGTACAGCGCATCGTCGTGCAGCGTGGTGATGCGGTAGTCACCCTTGGTCGCTTCACCGACGGTGAAATAGGCAACCGGGTCATAACCCTGCATGGCCAGACCGGTCGAGCTTGCGTTGATGTCCACTCCAGCGGCCAGAGCGGATGTTGCCAGTGCAACGGACAGAGCGACGCCACCGATCAGAGATTTAAACTTGTTCATTGTTCCACCTTTCGTGAAAGGAGCCTCGTCTGTGTGCCGATCGAAGGCTCCGGATTGTTGTCCTGTGTGGCCCGTAATTGACCGTCACGACAGCGATCTGGGAAGCAGACGGATCACGTTCAAAACAATGAATCGTGATTGTGCGTCAGAGAGGAACGTCTGTTCAAAAATGCAGGCCTGACATTACGCGTCCGGTTCAAAATCCAGAACAAACGCGATGACTTTGCACGCCGCCATTTCACAAGGCCTCAGCAGCGTGCCGCTGATGCGTGTCTGATACAGGTTCATGCTGATATAGTCGGTGCCGCCCAGTTCGTGCGCAACCAGCTTGTGGGATTTCCCCTTTGCCAAATGTTGGCGCACGACGACATAGCGCCGATCCCCCGATGTACCGGTAAAACTGCCTTCGGGCAGTGCGAAAAACGCGGAAACGAAAGCGTCCGGCGGTGTCACGACTTTCCGATTTTCGGTTCAGTTCCGGCCTTGATCCGCGCGACATTGGTGCTGTGACGCCAGTAGATCATAAGGGTCAGGATAATCCCAAGGATAAAGGAGTGTCCGTTTGTCAGAACCAGTACCCAGGTCGTTGAAAGCGCGGCCGCAGCCAGCGCGCCGACCGAAGATATCCGCCAGATCGCCGCCGCCACCAGCCAGCTGAGACAGCACGCAACTCCGACGCGCCAGTCCAGCGCCAGCCAGAGGCCCAGAAAGGTGGCCACGCCTTTTCCGCCCTTGAAACCCAGCCAGATGGGAAAGCAATGACCCAGAAAGGCAAAAAGGGCTGCGATCTGCGCGGCGTCTTCTCCTGCATAAGCACGGGCAATCAGAACCGCGACCGCGCCCTTGGCCGCGTCGAACAGCAAGGTCAGCGCCGCGGCGGCTTTGTTGCC
The DNA here is from genome assembly GCF_056536065.1 of Ruegeria sp. AL3. Taxonomy (NCBI): domain Bacteria; kingdom Pseudomonadati; phylum Pseudomonadota; class Alphaproteobacteria; order Rhodobacterales; family Roseobacteraceae; genus Ruegeria; species Ruegeria sp. AL3. Next base: position 687,590 of record NZ_JBQFJG010000001.1, on the reverse strand, counting down.
GGTGCGCAGGACGTTGGTCGCGCCGATATTTCCGGATCCGATTTCGCGCAGATTTCCCAGCCCCATGACCTTTGCAAGCAGCAGGCCGAAGGGAATGGAGCCCAAGAGATATCCAACCACCGCCCACTGGAGCAGTTCGCTAGTCGAGTTGTCGATCGGGGGCATCAGGAACTCCGGAACACTTCTTTACCTGCAACATAGGTCGAAATGACCTTACCTTGCATCCGCTGGCCGTCAAATGGCGTGTTCTGAGATTTGGATTTTAAGGCAAAGCGATCAAGCACAAAAGGCACATCCGGGTCGAACAGAACCAGATCCGCCGGGGCGCCTTCCGACAATCGGCCGCTTTCCAGACCAAGCCGTTTGGCCGGGTTCAATGCCATCGCCCGGAACAGGGTCGGCAGGTCCAACTGGTCGGCATGATACAGGCGCAATGCCGCCGGCAAGAGCGTTTCCAGCGCCACCGCGCCCGAAGCCGCCTCTTCAAACGGCAGGCGTTTGCTTTCCTCGTCCTGTGGGGTGTGCATTGAGCTGATTGTATCGATCAACCCGGTGCGAACCGCTTCGATTACAGCTTGTCGGTCATCCTCGGATCGCAGCGGCGGCTTGACCTTGAAGAAGGTGCGATAGTCGGCCACGTCCAGTTCGTTCAGCGTCAGGTGATGGATCGAGGTGCCGGCGGTTATGTCCAGCCCGTTGCGCTTGGCCCGTTCCAGCGCGGGCAGGGCGCGGGCGGTGGTGATCTGGTCGGCGTGATAGGCCGCGCCCGTCATTTCCAACAGCGCGATGTCACGGTCCAGTCCCATGCGCTCGGCCATGGGCGAGACCGCAGGCAACCCGCGCAAGGCGGCGAATTTGCCGCTGGTGGCCGCGGCGCCATGGCTCAGGCCCGGATCCTGTGGGTGGGCAATCACCAGCGCTCCGCAGGATTTTGCATAGGTCAGGGCGCGGGAAAACACCTTGGTATTGGTGATGACGTGATCGCAATCGGTGAAGGCCACGGCGCCTGCGTCCTGCAAAAACCCGATTTCCGTCATCTCTCGCCCGTCGCGCCCTTTGGTCAGCGCGGCCATCGGCAGAACATTGACCGGCGCATCCGCCTGAGCACGCCGGGTCGCGAATTCCAGCGTTTCCGGCGTATCGACCGCGGGCAGTGTATCCGGGCGGGTGACAATGGTGGTGACACCACCGGCTGCGGCAGCGAGGCCTGCGGATTTGTAGCTTTCCTTGTGCCGTTCGCCCGGCTCACACACCTTGACGCCGATATCGACGATGCCGGGGGCGAGGCACTTGCCGCCGCAGTCGATGACCTGGGCGTCAGCGACGGGCACGTCCCCGTTGCCCTTGCCCTGAATGAGGCCGTCAGTAATGTGCAGCCAGCCGGGACTGTCCGTGCCGCTATCAGGGTCGATCAGGCGGGCATTGGTGAAGATCAAGGTGGTCATGGAATGGCCCTTTCAATCGCGGCTTTGGTGGCGGCCGGGTCTGACTGGTACTTGATCAGATGCTTGTCGCCGGTTTTGGTGACAACCTGGACGAAGCTGCCCATGATATTCACGGCGGTGATCTGGTTCAGCGGCATGCTGCGTCCGCCGGGACCGGTCAGTGCGGTGTCTGACAATTGCCAATTGGCGACCATCTCTTCCGAGGCCAGATACCAAGCGCGTATGCCAATGGCGGCAAGGCCAGCAGGCGCTCCGGTCCAGACGTAAGGATTGCCGATCAGCCACAAAACGATCATCGCACCGGCCATAGCAACAGCAGCCAGCCATGCATTTGTGCGGATATAGGCCCCTTTGTCCGGGGTGAAGATCACAGGATCAGCCATAAGATGCCTCCGATGACCAAAAGCGCGACCAGTGCCAGAATGGCCGATCCTACGCGGCGGGGGGTGTCACCCGCTGTGACGGTTTGCGGGGCGGAAAAGGGTTTGGCGCTTTCGGTTTCGATGATCCCCCCGGTCCAGTTCGTGGCTTCTTCCGTGAACAGGCCGATCAGGCGCAGGCGCGGATCGGGGTTCAGCGTCGCCGGGTGTCCGTTGAAAGCCGCGCTGCGAAGGACCATGACCCAACCGTCGACAGAGGCCAGAGCGTTCCGGTCCAACTGATCCGCAGACACGCCGCAGCCCTCGGTCAGATAGCCGTAAAGCCCGAGATCTTCGAGGTCGGATACCGGGAAAATATCGATATGGCTGGAATCCAGCCCGTCGACCCCAAGCACCTGATCGGCGGCACCCGGTTCGCGCAGGAACTTCGCCTCTTCCGGGCGCATGTCCAGCGTGAACAGGCGCAAGACGCCGCGTTCGTGGGGGGCGACGGTCAGATCGCTCATGCGGCCTCGCGCAGGTTGCGGGCCAACAGATCCATCGCGGCCATGCGGACGGCGACACCCATTTCCACCTGTTCCTGAATGACGGATCGGTTGATATCATCGGCCAGCGTACCGTCGATCTCGACCCCGCGGTTCATCGGGCCGGGATGCATCACGATCGCGTCTGGCTTGGCCTGCGCCAGCTTTGCGGCGTCCAGACCGTAGCGGTGGTAATATTCGCGTTCCGAGGGGATGAACCCGCCATCCATCCGCTCTTTCTGAAGGCGCAGCATCATGACGACGTCAACGTCCTTGAGGCCCTCGTTCATGTCGTCATAGATTTCGGCCCCGAACTCGGCGAACTGGCTGGGCACCAGCGTCGGCGGGCCAATCAGGCGGATGCGGTTTTCCATCTTGCCCAGCAGAATCAGGTTCGATCGGGCGACGCGGGAATGGGCGACATCGCCGCAAATGGCAATGTTCAGTCGGTGCAGGCGACTTTTGGCCCGACGGATGGTCAGGGCGTCCAGCAGGGCTTGCGTGGGGTGTTCATGTTTGCCGTCACCGGCGTTCAGAACGGCGCAATTGACCTTCTGCGCCAGCAGATCGACCGCGCCGGAATGCGGGTGCCGCACCACCAGAAGATCCGGGTGCATCGCGTTCAGCGTCATCGCGGTGTCGATCAGGGTTTCACCCTTTTTGATCGAGCTGGCCTGCATCGCCATGTTCATCACATCCGCACCCAGACGCTTGCCCGCCAGTTCGAAACTGGCCTGTGTGCGGGTCGAGTTTTCAAAGAACATGTTGATCTGGGTCAGCCCCGACAGCACGTCGGAATGCTTGGTCGACTGGCGGTTCATGTCGACATAGGTCTCGGCCAGATTCAGAATGTCGGTGATATCGGATTGCGACAGATGCTCGATGCCAAGAAGGTGACGATGGGCGAAACGCATGGGCGGGCTCCTGTCTGACAATCGCGCCGCTTATAGGAAGCCGGGCGGCGCAAGGCAACCTAAGGTTCCGTACCCTCAGGCAGTTTTTCGCAACCGCCGTCGGGCAGGCATTGCTCACCCGGTTTGCACCACTTGCCATAACCACAGTCGATGGCCTTGATCGGTACGCAGCCTTGATGCGCCGAGCATTTGAAACCGGGGCGGCATTGTGATCCGGTTTCCTCGCACAGGAACCACCCCGGACGAGAGCAGCCCCCGCCGGGCAGGCAGGCCGAACCGCGTGCGCAGGTTCTGCCATCAGCGCATGTGGTCGGTGGCGTCGTATCCAGTTCGGGTGCGTTCCGTTCACACTCGCCACGGCCATTGCAGAAACTGTCGCCGGGACAATCCAGCCGTGATGCGCATTTGTTCAGGCCAGCGGGCGCACATCTGAGTCCACCGGCAACGCAGCGTTCGAACGGACCGCAACTGCGCCCGCCGCCGCAATAGGTGCCGCCCAGTGGAATGCAATGGCCATCAAAACTGCATCTTTGCCCGCCTGAACAACATGTGCTGCCACATTTGAACTGACCCGCACGGCATTGCCCGTGTTTGTCATGAAACGTGGCCCATGCCGGATCATCGGTGACAACCAGCACTAATCCAATGATGAGGAATCGCAGAAATCTGAGCATCGCATGCCGATGGTCGGCGCGACAGAGCGACCGATCAAGCCCTATTCGCTTTCCCTCAGCCCTCAGGCGGGTAAGTTATCCCTATGGAATCGGGCTTGGACTATTATTCTGCGCAGGCGCTGCTGGAATGGCAGATCGAACTGGGTGTGACCGAGGCAATAGGTGATGCGCCGGTTGACCGGTACGCGTTGCCCGACACCACGGCCAAACCGAGGAAACCGGAAACGTCCGCCGCCGCCCCGGCAAAGCCAAGGGATGTGGACCCGGTAGAAATCGCTGGATCCGCAGCACGGGGCGCGGGATCGCTGGATCAGCTGCGCGCAGCGATGGACGCGTTCGAACATTGCGAGCTCAAGCGCGGTGCGCGGCAATTGGTCTTTGCCGACGGGACCCCCGGCGCGCGCGTGATGATCATCGGCGAGGCGCCGGGTCGCGATGAGGACCGCGAGGGCAAACCCTTTGTCGGCCGTGCGGGTCAGTTGCTGGACCGGATGCTGGCGGCAATTGATCTGGATCGTCGCGAAAACGTCTATATCACCAATGTGCTGCCATGGCGGCCCCCGCAGAACCGCGACCCCAAACCCGAAGAGATCGGGATGATGAAGCCGTTTCTGGAACGCCACGTGGCCCTGGCCAGACCCGAGGTTCTGGTTGTGATGGGGAATATCAGCTGTCAGGCGGTGCTGGGCAAACGCGGCATCACCCGCCTGCGCGGCAAATGGGATCAGGCAATGGATCTGCCGGTGATTCCGATGTTCCACCCGGCTTATCTGCTACGACAACCGCAGATGAAACGGCAGGCCTGGGCGGATCTGCTGGAACTGAAAGCGCGGCTGCGAGGTGCAACATGAAGGTTCTGGCATTCTCTGATCTGCACATGGCGCGCAACCGGGCAGCCGATCTTGTTTCCGCCAGCGCCGAGGCTGATCTTGTCATCGGTGCCGGTGATTATTGCAATTCGCGTCAGGGGCTGGACGAGGCGATGCAGATGCTGTCCGGCATTTCGACGCCGCTGGTCCTGATCCCTGGGAACGCGGAAAGTGCAGAAGAGCTGGGCAATGCGGCCCCGAACGGTGTCCATGTCCTGCATGGGTCTGGCATGACCATAGACGGCTTGCGCTTGTTTGGTCTTGGCTATGGCGTACCACCGACCCCGTTCGGAGACTGGTCCTGTGACCTGACAGAAGGTGAGGCGACCGAGATGCTCGACCGGTGTGAAACGGCGGATGTCCTGATCGTTCATTCTCCGCCCAAAGGGTATGGGGATCAGACATCGCAAGGCCTTTCGGTCGGATCGACTGCCATACGGGATGCGGTGGAACGCCTTCAGCCGGGATTTGCGTTCTTCGGTCATGTGCATGAAAGCTGGGGCTATCGCGGGTCCCTGGGGCGAACGCATTTGGCCAATCTGGGCCCGATGCCAAGTTGGTTCGAGGTGGATACGTGATCGAATTCCAGACCTTGCTGGTCTTTGTTCCAGCGGCACTGGCACTGAACCTGACGCCAGGTGCTGATATGATGTTCTGCTTTGGCCAAGGGCTGCGATCCGGGGCGTGGCCTTCGGTATCGGCAAGCGCCGGCGTGTCCGTGGGTTCGATGATTCACGTGCTGCTGGCAGGGCTTGGACTGGGCGCTGCGGTGTCGGCGCTGCCCTGGCTTTTTGAAGTGATCCGCTGGATGGGTGCCGCTTACCTGATGTATCTGGCTTGGGGTGCGGTCCGGCATGGCGCTTTGACTGGGGATACGCCTGTGCGGTCGACGCGCACGGCCTTTCGGGATGGGTTGTTGGTCAACCTGACCAATCCCAAGGTCATTCTGTTCGTCCTGGCGTTCATACCGCAATTCGTCGACCCGACCGCGGGATCGGTTCTGGTGCAGTTCCTGATCTTCGGGCTGATCATCGCGTTTGGCGGGTTCTTGGTGAACGGGCTGGTCGGGGTTTTTGCCGGCGGGGCAGGCAAGGTGCTGATCGGCAACCCGCGCGCCGCGCGTATTGTTGGTTGGATCACGGGGGGTATTTTTTCCGCCCTTGCGATCCGGCTTGTCATGATGGAAAGGGCCTGACGCAAGATGTCGCGCATTGACGAAACCAAGGAGTTCATCCCCGTCAGAATTGCCGTTCTGACCGTTTCGGACACCCGATCGATGGACGAAGATCGCTCGGGGCAGACATTGGTGGACCGGATCGAAAAAGCGGGCCATGTGGTTGCGGACCGCCAGATCATCCGGGATGAGCGCGACCAGATCGCCGATCAGTTGCGGGCATGGGTGGCTGATGAGCAGATCGATGTCGTGATCTCGACCGGTGGAACGGGTCTGACCGGGCGGGACGTGACGGTCGAAGCGCATCGGGACGTGTACGAAAAAGAGATCGACGCATTCGGTACTGTCTTTTCCTTCATTTCGATGGAGAAAATCGGCACTTCGGCGGTGCAGTCCCGCGCAACCGGGGGGGTTGCGGGGGGAACATACCTTTTTGCATTGCCCGGCAGCCCGGGGGCCTGCAAGGATGCGTGGGATGGGATTTTGGAAAAACAGTTCGATTACCGGCATCGCCCCTGCAATTTTGTGGAAATAATGCCCAGATTGGACGAACATCTGCGACGGAAGTAGACTGGTCGTACGTTCAATTCCGTATAACCGCTTTGTGGCTTGGCATAATTCGTGATCCGGCTACATGTTGTGGACGGCAGCTTGGTGCAACCGGGGTAACTGTTTGATGCGATTTCTACGGCAGAGTCTTGTCGGTATCTTTCTGGCGTTCTTGACGCTTGCTCTGCTGTTTGTTGCCGCGCAGATCATCATGGGTGCCGTTCAGGACGTCCTGATGCGTGAGGACCAGGCGCCCGCGGCCCGCGAACGGGTCTTCGCGGTTGCCGTACGTCAGGCCGAGGCGGAAACCGTAATCCCCTATCTCGAAGCATTCGGAGAGGTCCAGAGCCGGCGCAGGCTGGAATTGCGCGCGGCACTGGGTGGCCGCGTTGTCGCCCTGGCAGAGGATTTCGTGGATGGCGGAACGGTAACTGCCCGGGAAGTTCTGGTTGAACTGGATCCGGCGGATGCCCAATCCGCGCTGGATCGGGCCAAGTCCGATCTTTTGGACGCACAATTCGAAGAACGTGATGCCGAACGGTCTTTGCTGCTGGCGCAGGACGAATTGAAATCGGCCGAGGCGCAAGCCGAACTGCGGGAACGGGCGCTGCAACGGCAACGCGATCTGGAGGCCCGAGGGGTAGGCGCCGCCGCCAGCGTGGAAGAGGCGGAACTGGCGGCTGCTTCGGCACAACAGGCCGTTCTGGCGCGCCGTATCGCGCTTGCACAGGCTGAATCCCGCGTCGATCAGGCAACGACGTTGTTGGCGCGCGCGGTGATTGCCTTGGAGGCGGCGGAACGCGATCTTGATGATATGACCATTCGGGCCGGATTCAGCGGTACGCTGACCGATGTGACGCTTGTGGAAGGGCGGTTGGTGTCGGCGAATGAAAAACTGGCTGAACTGGTTGATCCAAACGCTCTTGAAGTGGCGTTCCGGGTGTCGACGGCACAATATGTACGTCTGTTGGACGAGAATGACAGGCTGATCAACGCACCGGTCACGGTTTCGCTTGAGGTGACGGGCACCGATCTGACCGCGACTGGTCATATCAGCCGCGACAGCGGTTCTGCGGGCGAGGGTCAGACCGGACGTTTGATCTATGCGCGTCTGCAAGAGGCGTCCGGTTTCAAGCCCGAAGATTTCGTCACCGTCTCGGTTCAGGAACAACCGCTTGCCAATGTGTTCCGCTTGCCGTCTTCGGCATTGGATGCATCGGGAACGGTTCTGGTGCTGGGTGCGGATGACCGTCTGGAAAGTTTGCCGGTGCAGCTTGTCCGCAGACAGGGTGACGAGGTTTTGCTGCGGGGCGACGGGTTGGAAGGGCGCGAGGTTGTGATCGGACGCACGCCGTTGCTTGGATCTGGCGTGCGGGTGCGCCCCTTGCGGCTTGAGGCCGGGGCAGACCCGGGCATGGTCGAACTGTCAGATGCGAAACGCGCTGAACTCGTGGCCCGGGTCGAGGCCAGCGAAACCATGCCTCAGGATGAGAAAACTCAGGTTCTCGGTCAGTTGCGCGAAGCGCGCGTCCCTTCATCTCTGGTGCGGCGCATTGAAACCAAGGCCGGGGGCTGAGCGTCATGATGCGCGAGATACCTGGCGCAGCGGGTGGCCTTCTCAGCTATTTCACACGGCACCGGACGGTGGCCAATTTGCTGTTGCTGGTGATGCTGGTTCTGGGTGCGGCAGCTATCCCGAACATGCGGGCGCAGTTCTTTCCGGATGTCATTCTGGAACGCGTTGATGTGACCGTCTCGTGGGAAGGTGCAGGCCCCGAGGACATGGATGCCGGTATCGTGCAGTTGTTGGAACCTGCGCTGCTGGCCGTTGAAGGGGTAACCAGTACCGAGGCCAGTTCCCACCCAGGTTGGACCCGCGTCAGACTGGAGTTTGAGCCGAACTGGGACATGTCCCGCGCGGTCGAAGACGTCCGGACCGCGATAGACGGTGTGACGGATCTGCCCGAAGGCTCGGAAGAACCTGAAATTCGACGCGGCGCTTGGCGGGATCGGGTAACGGATGTCGTTATCAGTGGTCCCACCGACACCAATCAACTGGCGAAGCTGACGGATGAGTTCATCAACCGTTTGTTTTCGGCAGGGGTTACGCGAACCGAAATCAGGGGCATTGCCGCGCCTCAGATCATTGTCGAGATCACAACGGCGCAATTGATCGCCAATGACATCACCATGGAAGAGATCGCGTCCGCGATTGCGGCCGAGGTCAGCACCGATCCCGCTGGTGAGGTTGAGGGCGCAGGTGCGCGTATCCGGGCCGGAACCGAAAAGAGGACCCCGGAGCAGATCGAAGACATCGCGCTGCGGACCTTTGCCAACGGGTCGAAGCTGAAGGTCGGTGATATTGCAAGGATTCGGGTCGAAGGTGTCACACGGTATCGCAGTTATTTCGTCGGCGACGATCCGGCCATGTCCATCCGGGTTGATCGGTCAAATCTGGGCGATGCGATAGACATCCAGCACACGGTCGAAGATGTTGCCCGTGAAATGCAGGCCAGCTTGCCCGAAGGTGTGAAGATTGAGCTGATCCGCACCCGCGCCCAGGCCATAACCGACCGATTGAACATCCTGGTCAACAACGGGTTGATGGGTCTTGGCCTTGTCGTCTGCCTGCTGTTCTTGTTCCTCAACGCGCGCATCGCCTTCTGGGTTGCGGCGGGTATCCCCGTGGCGATGTCGGCCGCAATCGCATTGATGTATCTGGGGGGCTTGTCGCTGAACATGGTCTCGCTGTTCGGCCTGATCATCACGCTGGGCATCGTGGTTGATGACGCCATCGTGGTGGGGGAACACGCGGATTTCCGCGCCCGGCGTTTGGGTGAGCCGCCTGTTGTGGCTGCGGAACGTGCGGCGCGGCGGATGGCCATGCCGGTTCTGGCTGCGACTGTCACGACGGTAATCGCGTTTTTCGGTCTGACCCTTGTGGGCGGACGTTTCGGAGAATTGATCCGCGACATTCCCTTTACGGTGATCGCCGTTTTGATCGCTTCGCTGGTCGAATGCTTTCTGATCCTTCCCAATCACATGGCACACGCCATCGCGCATTCGGCCAAGGAACACTGGTATGATCTGCCCAACCGGGTCGTCAATCGTGGTTTCCGTTGGGTTCGGGATCACCTGTTCCGTCCCTTGATCGCCTGGGTGATATGGGCGCGCTACGTCGTCGTGGCGCTGATGATCGCGGTATTAGCCAGCCAGGTGGCGCTGTTCATTCGCGGCGACGTCAATTGGCGTTTCTTCAATGCACCAGAGCGAAGTTCCGTGACCGGCGGCTTTATCATGCGCGAAGGTTCGACGCGATCGGATACGCTGGAAATGATGCGCCTTCTGCAACAGGCGGTCAATGACCTGGGCCAGATCTATGAAGAGCGTCATGGGCGCAATCCGATCGACTATGTCCTGGCCGAGGTTGGCGGCAATGCAGGCCGACAGCTGGCTGCTGCGGATGGCAAAGATGGCAGTTTGTTGGGGGGTATCTCGATCGAACTCATCGATGCCGATCTGCGCCCTTATTCGAGTTTCGAATTCGTCGGAGAGTTGCAGGAATTCGCGCCGCGCCATCCCAAGCTCGAAGTGATCAGCTTCCGGGGGTGGCGCTCTGGACCGGGTGGCGACGCCATCGACGTGCAGTTTTTCGGTTCTGACGTGAGCGTTCTCAAGGCGGCGTCCGAAGACTTGCAGGCCGAGCTGTCGAAATTTCCCGAAGTCTCGGCGCTGGAAGACAACCTGGCTTATGACAAGGAAGAGTTCATCCTGGACCTGACTGCACAGGGAGAGGCGCTGGGATTCCGGATTGAAACGCTTGGTCGCGCCCTGCGCAATCGCCTGAACGGTATCGAAGCGGCAACTTTCCCGGACGGGCCGCGCAGTGCCGAGATCCGTGTGGAACTGCCTGAAGGCGAACTGACGGCAGATTTCCTCGAGCGTACACTCATGCGGTCTCCTGACGGGGTTTACGTACCGCTGGCCGACATCGTTTCGGTCGAGCGTGAATCCGGTTTCTCGACGGTTCGGCGCGAAAACGGCCTGAGGGTTGTTTCGGTCTATGGCGACATCTCCGAGGATGATCCGGCCCGCGCGGCTGAAATCGAACGGGCGATGCAGGAAGAAATCCTGCCGAATATCGCTGCCGAACGGCAAGTCGAGTGGCGCATGTCGGGCCTGAGTGAACAGGAAAATGAATTCCTTGCCGAAGCCCGCACCGGTTTGATCCTGTGCCTGACAGGTATCTACCTTGTTCTGGCCTGGGTGTTCGCCAGCTGGACACGGCCAGTGGTTGTCATGGCAATCATACCCTTTGGCCTCGTTGGTGCGATCTGGGGACACTACATCTGGGATGTGCCGCTCAGCATGTTCACGGTGGTCGGGTTGCTGGGCATGACGGGGATTATCATCAACGACTCGATCGTTCTGGTGACGACGATAGATGCGTATCAAAAAGACCGTGGTCTGGTTCCGTCCATTGTCGAAGGTACCGCAGACAGGTTGCGTCCCGTGATGCTGACCACTTTGACCACGGTTCTTGGACTTGCACCGTTGCTTTATGAAGGTTCGCAACAAGCGCAATTCCTCAAGCCGACCGTGATCACGCTGGTTTACGGGCTTGGGTTCGGGATGTTGCTGGTTCTGATTCTGGTGCCTGCCCTGCTGGCGATCCTCAATGACGTGGCGCGTCCGATGACAGCCATGCGCCGTGCCGCGCGGGCACCCGACCGGGTGGTTCGCGGGGCGCTGGCGGCAACCGGGGCCGCATTGGCTGTTTGGTTCGGCCTGACGATGATTTGGCCCGCGGTTACAGGCGCACCGCTTGGCGTGCTGCAAGGCCTCTATGCGGGTGGAGATGGCATTGCGGTGCTGCGAATGGGGTTGGGTGCATTCCTGGCCGGGGCAATTCTGATCGTGGTCCTGAGCGTGATCCTGTCAGGTTTGCTTTATGGGCGGCTGACAAGATCGGCCGATGCCTGATCCGCGCGGATCGCGTGTTCTAAAAGGTCGATGACCCGCGCGCTCATCGGCAGGTCGCCCCGGCGTATCTGCTCGATGGCAAACCAGCGGGCATCCAGCGCGTCATCACCAGCCTGCGGTGTGCCGGACTGATAGCGGCAGGCAACGCCGACCAACAGGTAATGGGACAAAACCTGCCCCGCCTTGTCGTGACGCAGCAGATCCAGATTTCTCAGGTAATGAGACGGTTCCGCAATCACCGAGGTTTCTTCCCGCAACTCACGCTGCGCCGCCTGCAGAACGGTTTCACCCCACTCTACGTGGCCGCCGGGGAACCCCCACAGCCCCTTGTCCGGCTGTTTGCTGCGCTGAACCAGAAGAACCTTGTCCTGATGCAGAACAACCGCCAATGCACCGATCTTGGGGGATCGGCTCATGCATTCAGCCCGCGCTACAGCCCAGAATATCCACCGCGTGGTCAGACCCCAGAACGGTGATCCGGATCTCGGACCGGTCCAGCGCAAAAGGTGCACCTGACGCGTGTATGATTTCTGCTTCGGCCACCAATGTATCCCCCTGCCTTAGAGATACGGGTTGCGAGGCCCAAAGCGAAGGATTGCCGGGTTCGATCACGGCGACTTCTCGACCGCCCGCGGATGGCATCGTCATCCGCGCCTCGATCCGCATCCCATCTTTCGTGGGCGTCAGGTTGCAGGTGGTCTTGGTGACACGGGCTTCGCGCGCGGAATAGGGCCTTTGCGCCATCGCTGCGGCAATCGCCGGGTTGCGATCAGCTTCGGCGTCCAGCGTGTGGTCGAAATCCAGGCGTTCCGGTATGCAAACGTCTTTGCAGACCCCCAGATCCATCTTGCCTTTCAGACGGACCGGTTTTGCCGGGTTGCGCGGAGTGACCTTGATGGGCAGGACCAGCTGATTTTCATAGCCAATCGATTGCAGTCCATTCTGATCAAAGATTTCGGGCGAGGGCCAGATGATTTCCACCTGGCCGACATTTCTGGATCGCTTCCAGTCGAACTCGGGCGGGATGCCGGAATCTCCTGGCGCGCGCCAGTAGGTTTTCCAGCCATCCTTGAGCGTCAGTTTCAACGCGGACATATAGGTGCCGTTGGCCGTCCGACCACCATCCAGAACATCCAGCCGAACCACGTTGTCCAAATCTTGCGCGGCAACTGGAACGGACAGGCTCAGACACGCGAGCGCGGCGACGGCGGTGGGTTTGATCGGCATCTTCATACCCCATAAATGCGCGTCGATGGCGCGGATTCCAAGTCACGATCCGGTCACCGCGCTGAAATCTGTCGAAATACGGGTTGGTCTCTTGCAAACTGGGGTGCGGCAGGGCCATTGTTGACGTGAACGGACAAAGAGATGAAGGCCCATGGACCTGACCGGAAAACTGTTGATTGCGATGCCCGGAATGGGCGATCCGCGATTCGACCATTCGGTGGTGTATATGTGCAGCCATGGCGACGATGGCGCCATGGGATTGATCGTGAACAAGCCTTCGGATCTGCGAATCAAGACGTTGCTGGGGCAACTGAACATTGCCTGCAGTATCCCGGTGATCGGAGAGCGCCTTGTGCATTTCGGTGGCCCGGTCGAGATGTCGCGCGGATTTGTCCTGCACAGCGCCGATTATGAGGCCAATCTGCATTCGATGCATATTTCCGCGGATTTCAGCATGACGGCGACGCTGGATGTGCTTGAAGATCTGGCCTCTGGCAGCGGACCACTGAATTCGATGCTGACGCTGGGCTATTCCGGCTGGGGGCCAGGTCAGCTTGAGGACGAAATCGCGATGAACGGCTGGCTGACCACCGAAGCGACGACGAAACTTGTCTTCGACGTGCCTGATGACGAAAAATGGGAAGCTGCCTTGGCGACGCTCGGGGTGGACCCTCTGACGTTGTCCGCCAGCGCAGGCCGGGCCTGATCAGCTGTCGCGTGGCGCAGCGGCGCGGCGCAGCCGGTCGTTGATTGCAGCCCCCAATCCGGTGTTCGGGATCGGAGATACGGCAATTGGTCGGCCGGTCTCGTTCAATCTGTGAAGGGCTGCAAAGAGGTTCGCGGCCGCCTCGGTCAGACGTCCTTCGACAGACAGGTTCAGGTCGCAATCCACCGCTCCAAAGCCCAGCAGAACCTCATCCCCGTGACGCGCAGTGGCGTTCAGGCGGACCGGGGCGTCGGGCGCATAATGCGACTGCAATTGCCCCGGAGCGGTCAGCAGATCGCCGGATTGGTGCAGGTGCAGGTGCAGGTTCAGCACGCTTTCGATCCGGTCCAACGCAACGCCGCCCGGACGCAGCAATGTGAGCTCTCCGGCCAGACCGACAATGGTGGATTCCAGCCCCACCGCACAGGGGCCGTCGTCCAGAACTGCCGCGATCCGTCCGCCAAGACCGGACCACACATGAGCCGCCGTCGTGGGGCTGATCTGACCCGAGGGATTAGCCGAAGGGGCCGCGACCGGTCCGTCAAAGTCGGCCAGCAGCGCACGCGCCGTCGGATGCGCAGGCACCCGCACGGCCAGAGTGTCCAGCCCGGCGGTCACCAGCGAGGAAACCCCGTGCCCTTCGCGCAACGGCAGAACCAGGGTCAGAGGACCGGGCCAGAAGGCCTGTGCCAGCTGCTCGGCCAGATCCGACCATTGCACAAAGCGCTGGGCCGCTTCGACCGAGGCGACATGGGCGATCAGCGGGTTGAAGCTGGGCCGTCCCTTGGCCTCGTAAATCGATGCGACGGCCTGTCCGTTGCGGGCATCGCCGCCAAGGCCATAGACCGTTTCGGTCGGAAAAGCGACCAGAAGACCCTGGCGCAAAAAATCGGCAGCCTGCGCGATGCCGCCGGGATCTGCCGTCAATTCCTGTGTGCCGGATGAGATCATATCTGATGACGCCGCGTTTTGGTTGCCTGGAACTTGAGGTAAGGTACGTAATCGGTTCAGACCCACACGCTTACCGGCGCTTGCATTTGATTCCAAGCCCGCCGATGTATTCTGATCCGTTAGACCCCGAGAGAAATCATGCCATATCGCGCCCCAATCTCAGATTATCAATTTCTGCTGGACCATGTCGTCGGGTTCGACCAGGTCGCCGCCACCGAGATTTTCGAAGATGCCAGCGCCGATGTCGTCACGGCCATCCTGACCGAAGCGGCCAAGATGAGCGAAGAGGTTCTGGCCCCGTTGCAGCGTGCCGGTGATCTGGAACCGGCTCGGCTTGAGAATGGCGTGCTGCGCAGCTCTCCGGGTTATGCCGATGGCTGGAAGGCGATTGCCGAAGGCGGGTGGATCGGGATCAGCGCTGATCCCCAATTCGGCGGAATGGGCCTGCCGATGGCTGTCACCACTGCCGTGAACGAGATGATGAGCGCCGCTTGCCTTTCGCTGCAACTTGCTCCGCTGATGGCGCAGGGCCAGATCGAGGCGTTGGAACACCACGCCAGCGACGAATTGAAGTCGCTGTATCTGCCCAAAATGATTTCGGGTGAGTGGTCTGCGACCATGAACCTGACCGAAGCTCAGGCCGGATCGGATGTGGGTGCGCTGACCTCGAAGGCCGAGCCAAATGGTGATGGCACATACTCGGTGACCGGGCAGAAGATCTTCATCTCTTGGGGCGACAACGACTTTGCTGAAAATGTCTGCCATCTGGTTCTGGCCCGTCTGCCGGATGGTGTGCCCGGCACCAAGGGCATTTCCTTGTTTCTGGTGCCGAAATACATCCCCGATGCGGATGGCAATCCCGGCCTGGCCAACGACCTTAAGGTTGTTTCCGTCGAACACAAGATGGGCCTGCATGGCTCACCCACCTGCGTGATGCAATATGACGGCGCCAAAGGATGGCTTGTCGGTAAGGAACATGGCGGTATGGCGGCCATGTTCACCATGATGAACAACGCCCGCCTGGGCGTGGGTGGCCAGGGTGTGGGCGTTGCGGAAGGCGCCTATCAGCACGCTTTGGCCTATGCGCTGGAACGCAAGCAGGGCAGGACGCCTTCTGGTACGATCATCGATCATGCGGATGTGCGTCGCATGATCATGGATATGCGCGCCGATATCTTTGCCGCTCGGGCTATTCTTCTGGCCAATGCGACCGCGATTGACATGGCGAAAGCCACCGGCGACGCCGATTGGGCCGCGCGGGCCGCGTTGTTGACGCCAATCGGCAAGAACTTTGGGGCCCGGACCGGGATACGCGTGGCCGAAACCGGCGTACAGGTGCATGGCGGAATGGGCTTTGTCGAAGAAACAGGCGCGGCGCAATATTCCCGCGATGTTCGCGTGACCGCGATTTACGAGGGAACCGACGGCATTCAGGCCATGGACCTTGTTGCACGCAAAATGATGGACGGGGGCGAGGCGGCGTCGAACCTTCTGGACGAGATCGAAGAACAGGCCGAGCGCGCGCGCGCGACGATGCCCGATCTGGCCGGTCCAGTGTGGGAGGCAACAGAAACCCTGCGCGAGGCAACCGAATGGTTGGTGGCACAAGACGACATGAACGACCGATTTGCAGGCGCAACGTCCTATCTTCAGGCGTTTGCCCGGGTTCTTGGCGGGCATTATCACCTGTCCGCGGCTCTGGCCGATCCGGAAGGACCACGGGCCAAACTGGCGCGCTACTACATCAACGCCTTGTTGCCCGAGCATTCCGGGCTTTTGACGCGGGTGCAAAGCGGTGCGGGTGACCTCTTTTCGCTCAGCCCGGATGAGTTGGCGGCGTGATGGACGGGGATCGCGTATCGGGGATCAGATATCCGTGGGCTGAACCGCCCGCGCCGGGTGAAGCCGTCGAAGTTGCCGAGGGTGTACTGTGGTTGCGCCTGCCTCTTCCGATGGCGCTGGATCACGTCAATATCTACGCGCTGGACGATGGCGAAGGTTGGACGGTGATTGACACCGGGCTGTCGTCAAACAAGACGCGGCGTATCTGGGAAACCCTGATGGGCGGGCCTTTGAAAGGCAAACCGATCACCCGTGTTGTGGTGACGCATCATCATCCAGACCATGTCGGCAATGCCGGGTGGTTTCAGTCGGAACACGGGGCTGAGCTGGTCACAAGCCGCACCTCATGGCTGTTCGCGCGGATGCTGACGCTGGATGTGCAAGAGACATGGCCGCAGGAAACGCTTGATTTCTATCGCAGCGCCGGCATGGCACCCGAGGTTCTGAATGCGCGGATGAAGGATCGTCCGTTCAACTTTGCCGACACGGTTTACCCCATGCCGCTGGGCTTTGCCCGGATCAAGCAGGGCGACGTGATCCGAATGGGAGGGCGCGACTGGGATGTGCATATGGGCAATGGCCACGCGCCGGAACACGCCACCTTCTGGAGCCGTGACGACAATCTGGTGTTGAGCGGCGATCAGATTCTCAGCTCGATCAGTCCCAATCTGGGCGTCTATGCCACGGAACCGATGGCCGATCCGGTTTCAGCGTGGCTGGAAGCCTGCGAGCGGTTGCAGACGCTTGCCCGGCCCGATCATCTGGTTCTGGGCGGGCACAAGCTGCCGTTTTCGGGCCTGCCGCTGAGGATGAAACAGCTGATCGACAACCACCACGGCGCGTTGGGCCGCCTGTTGAAACATCTGGATCAACCCAGAGCGGCCGCAGATTGTTTTCTGCCCCTGTTCAAACGCACGATCCGCGAAGGCGAATATGGGCTTGCGCTGGTTGAGGCGGTTGCGCATGTGAATCATCTCTACCACATTGGTGCGGTAACCCGGACGCAACGCGCTGACGGGGCATGGCTGTACCAGCGCAAAGGGTAGAAGAATGCAGGACCAGATCGAAACCTCGGCCGAGGCCGCCGAAGCCGCCGCTTTGCCGCGGTGTCACGAGGTGCACGCGGATCCCAATGCCGAATCCGGAGCCAAGGACCTGCCCGAGGGGTTGAAAAAGCCTGTTGCCAACAAAAGCCCGGCGCAATGGGCTTACGAGCGTTTGATCATGTATATCCAGAACTTTGAAAAGACGCTGGACGGCGATCACGAAGTCGCCATGGGCTTTACCGGCGGCGATGCCGGCGTCATGCGGATCGAAGGGATGGGGTATTTCGACCCCGACATGATCACCTTTTACGGATCCGACGGAACCGGGGCCCGCACGCAATTGGTGCAGCATGTCAGCCAGTTGAACGTGATGCTGCGCGCCCTGCCCAAATCGGTCGAGGACAAACCCGCCAACCGCATCGGTTTCCGTCTGGCGGCGGATCTGGAAGACAGCTGACTTGCAATTCACGCTTGCGCGCCTTTGAATGACTGCATCAGTCCGGAGGCGCCCACGTGACAAGATTTTTTCAAGCAGTAACACATGCCTATGCAGGTGCCTGGGAACGGCGCCGGGTCTTTGTGCCAATTTATGTCGCTGTGCGCTTGCTGCTGGTGGCGCTGATCGCGCCGGGTGTGGCTGTGGCGGTCAATCTGGCGGTCTCACTGTCAAATCAGACCGCTCTGACCGATCAGGACATTGCGATGTTCCTGCTGTCTCCGGCAGGGTTCATTGCGGGTGTTGCGGTACTCAGTCTGTTTTTGCTGGCTGAGGTTATTGTGTTCGCGGTCATGGCCGGGTCCTTGCGAATGGGAGAAAATGACCCTTGGCGCGCAGGCAGTGCGGCACTGGCACTGAACCTGTCCCGCTTTCCGGCGCTGTTCGGATTTGCCGTTCGGTTCATCCTGCGCGTCCTGCTGCTTGCCCTGCCGTTTGTGGCCGTCGCGGGGTTGATCGCATGGTGGACGCTGACGGAATATGACATCAACTATTACCTGACATTCCACCCTCCGGCCTTTCAGGTGGCTGTGGTACTGATCGGGCTTGTCGTTCTTGCGTTGGCATGGGTGTTGATCCGCCGTCTGTCGGGATGGGCGCTGGCGTTGCATCTGGTCCTGTTCGAGGGGGCCTCACCACGCGGAGCATTTGCGAAAAGCGAACAAAAGATGGAAGGCAAGCGCGGGCGTTTGAAGATCGAGCTTGCCCTTTGGCTTGGACTGCGGCTTGTGATTGCAGCTTTGATTGCGGCGGTGGCCAGTCTGTTGTTTGCAGTTGTGCCCTTGCAGGAAGGCGGCAGCCTCAGACTGGCGTTGATCCTCAGCCTGATCATTGCGGGGCTTTGGTCCCTGGCGGGGTTGGTTCTGGCGGCGACGGCGCTGGGCGCATTGGCGGTCTTGCTGGACAGCTTCTTTGAAGCTGAGACCAAGGACGTTCCCCATCCCGAACCCCGAAGGATTCGCGTGCCGGTTCTTGTCACTGTCGCGACGGCCTTGGCCGCATTGGGCGTGGGCTTCTGGCTTGGGCAAAGCTTGCTGGAACGCGTGCAGGCGCCGGATCAAGCCGAGGTCATCGGCCATCGGGGCGCTGCGGCTTTGCGACCTGAAAACACAATGGCCTCGGTCCTGAAAGCGATCGAGGATGGTGCGGACTGGGTTGAGATTGACGTTCAGGAAACGGCGGATGATGTAGTTGTCGTGGCCCATGACAGCGATTTCATGAAGTTGGCCGGCGTCAACCTGAAGGTCTGGGATGCGACGATGCAGGATGTTGCTGATATCGACATCGGAAGCTGGTTCGGACCGGAATACGCCGCAGAGCGGACCCCGACCCTGCGAGAGGTTCTGGAAGCGGCCAAGGGCAAGTCGAAGGTTCTTATCGAGCTGAAATATTATGGTCACGACGTCGATCTGGAAAATCGGGTGATCGGCCTTGTCGAAGAGCTTGGGATGCAGAACGACGTTGCCACCATGTCGCTGAAATACCCGGCCGTGCAAAAGATGGAAAAGTTGCGGCCCGACTGGCGCTCTGGTGTGCTGGCGGCCACGGCCATTGGGGATCTGTCGGGGCTGGAAGGTGAATTTGTCGCCGTCAATGCAGGCATGGTTACACCTGGGCTGATCCGCAAAGTGCAGGACGCTGGTAAGGATATCTATGTCTGGACGGTGAATGATCCGTTGCAGATGTCCAGGATGGCCTCGATGGGTGTGGATGGTTTGATTACCGACCGCCCGGCCATGGCCAATGAGGTTTTGCGCGTCCGCGCTGAAATGGGGCCGGGCGAGCGGCTGTTGCTGTGGCTGGCAACCACCTTTGGATTGCAGGTCGATACAGAGGCAATGCGCGATGAAAGTCCTTAACATGGCGCTGTTTCTGTCTCTGCTGCCACTGTCGGCATGGGCACAGGATCTGATGCGCGGATTTGAGATGCCGGGCCACCGCGCCCTGATCGAGCAAAGCAAGGACGCCGAACTGACGCCGTTTGAAACCGATGGCTGTTCAGGCGGGTTGTCAGCCAGTTGGCGCTGGGTGGCAAAGCAATTCCCACAGGTTGGCGCGCTATATCAAGAGCACCCGCCGTGGGAGTACTGCTGCGTCATCCACGACCGGGCATATCACAATGCTGGCGGTGCAGAGACAGCCAGCGAAAGCTATGAGGCACGTCTGGCAGCGGATGACGCCTTGCACGCCTGTGTGGTGCAGCACGGAGACAACCATGCCGAGGACTATGCCGACCAGTACGACATGTCGCCTGAACAGATTCGCAGCGTGCACGCGATCACTGCGGATGCAATGTACGGGGCGGTGCGATTCGGTGGCGGGCCGTGCAGCGGCCTGCCCTGGCGGTGGGGGTTCGGGTATCCCGGTTGTTCGGTTCTCAAGTAACAGCGTCCTGCGCGCGAATGACGTGGTGACAGGCGTTCTGTTTTCTATTATCCAACAGATCAAACACGCGAATTGGGAATCTGAGACTCATGGCTGAACACAAGCACGGCGAAATGGACATCACGGTCCAAACCAAGACATTCAACGGTTTCATCAAAGCCACCACGTGGTGTGTGGTCGCCATTGCCTTCCTTTGCCTGTTCCTGGCGGTTTTCGCCTCCTAATTGTTTCGGGGGCTGACTTGCTCAGGATATTGATTGCCTGCTTGCTGGCAGCGACAGTGGCGGGCTGCGCCAATTCGAACCGACCACAGGCGGATCGGAACGAAATCGTGTCCCGGTCCTACCGTGATCCGGGGCCAGCGACCCTGACGCTGTACACAATGATCAACACACGCACCGGATCGGGCGCGCATACGTCGCTGATGATCTCGGGCAGCGAGCGGGTGATCTTTGACCCTGCCGGTTCGTTCCGGGCGGATGTGGTTCCGGTGAAGGATGATGTGCTTTACGGCATTACCCCGGCGGTCGAACGAGCTTATCGCAGCTCGCACGCGCGCGAGACGCATTATGCCCGCATACAGACCATTCAGGTGAGCCCGCAACAGGCTGAAATCGCCTTGCAACTGGCAAAGCAATCCGGTCCGGTCGCTGGCGCGTTCTGCACCAACTCGACTTCCCAACTGTTGAAGCAGGTACCGGGGTTCGAGCAGATTGATGTGACGTTCTATCCGGTGAACCTGTCGGAACAGTTCGCGCAGATTCCGGGCGTCGTGACCGAAGAATATCGGGAAAATGACGATGCGGATCTGCAAAAGGGGCTGGCGGCAAACAATGCGCGTCTCAACCAGCTCGACGCTGTCTCAACTCAGTAGATAAAGCAGACCATAGAGCGTGGCGGCCCCGGAAAAGATGGCCGCTATCACGTTTTTGCTGATCACTCCCACCGCCAGGGCAACGGCTGCCGCCGACATACGTGGCAGATCAGGCTGCCCTTCGGTGGCAGAGGGCCAAACGACCAGCGGTGCGATCAATGCAGGAAGGATGGCCACTGCTGTATATCGCAGGTGACGCAGCAGCCAAGGCGGCATCGGGCGATCACCCACAAAACCGATAAAGACAAAGCGCAGCGCATAGCTGCCTATGGCAAGCCCGATGATAATGGCCCAGATGGTGACGGAATCGGGCTGAGTCATAACTGCGCCTTTCTACGTTCGAGGATCAGTTCCGCCTGTGCTCCGGCAATCATTCCAGCGCATCCGGCGATCAGCAGGCCCAGATTGAACGGGATTACGACGGTCAGCAAAGATACCGCAATGGCCACAAGGGCCGCGACCACATGTGCAAAGGTCCGCATCATCGGCCCTATCATGGCCAGAAAGGTGATCGGCAGGGCAAAATCCAGTGCCCAGCTTTCCGGTATTTGCGCACCCAGCACTGCGCCCAGATAAGTGCCCAGAATCCAGAGCGGTGTGATCGGCGTGACAGAGCCCACGAAATAAGCCATCCGTTGCGGCACTGACAGGTCGGGCTCTTTCTCGAACCGCACGATCGAGCAGGCATAAGATTGATCCACGGTCAGGTATGCCGCAAAGGCACGCTGCCACATGGGCGCGGAACCCAGGTAAGGTGTCAGTGATGCGGAATACATCGCCATACGCAGATTCACGGCCAGCGCCGAGATTATGATGATCACGGTCGGGGTGTTGTCCTGCAACAATTGCAACGCCGCGAATTGCGCGGCACCTGCAAAAACGGTCGATGTAAAAGCCATCGTCTGGACAAGGGTCAACCCGGCTTCGGTCGCAAAAACACCGAACAGAAGGCCAAAGGGCACGGCGACGAAGACAAACGGCGTCCCATCCCGAAAACCTTTCCAGAAGTATGACTTGGATGTGGCAGAGGCCATGGCTAAATCCTATGGTGATTCATGCAGCAGTAACTGTCTTGGGAAGGGGTTGCAATTGGCCACGGAATTCGATCTGTCGGACTATCTTATCGCCCCTGATCCGGCTGCGATGCGCCTGACCCGAGCGGTCGAGGGTGTGGATCAGAACGGTGAAATCAGCCAGATATCTGTGGTCGAGGAACGCCCGCTTACGATCTTTCTCAATTCGCAGGAAATCGTGACGGCGATGACGATTGGCGATTATCCCGAATATCTTGCGCTGGGCTTTCTGCGCAATCAGGGGATGCTGCTGTCGGATGATGAAATCACGCGCGTGGAATATGACGACGACCTTGAAACCGTGATCGTCCGAACCGCGCGCGAAACATCTTATGAAGACAAACTGAAGAAAAAGACCCGCACCAGTGGGTGTGCCGTGGGTACTGTGTTTGGCGACATGATGGAGGGCCTGGAAGACGTACAACTGCCACAGGTTCAGGTGCGAACTTCCTGGCTGTATGATCTGGCCTCGAAGATCAACCGCACTCCGTCGCTGTACCTCGAAGCCGGAGCGATTCACGGCACGGTCCTGTGCCGTGAAAACCGCCCGCTGGTCTATATGGAGGACGTGGGCCGCCACAACGCCGTCGACAAGATCGCAGGCTGGATGCTGTCAGAAGGAGAAAGTGCCGAGGACAAGATCCTCTATACCACTGGTCGCCTGACATCCGAGATGGTGATCAAATCTGCGATGATGGAGATTCCGGTACTGGCGTCCCGCTCGGGCTTCACCGCCTGGGGCGTCGAGATCGCGCGCGAGGTCGGGCTGACGCTGATCGGGCGGATGCGCGGCCAGCGCTTTGTGTGCCTGTCGGGTGAGGATCGCCTGCTGCGCGACGTGGACCCGTCAACCGTTGCTGTCGAAGACAGGAAACACCGCCGGAAAAGTGCAGGATGATTTTGGAAACCCTTAGACTTTTTTTCTTGTTTGTTGTTGCAGTCAGTATCTTGTCGCTGAGCATTCTTGCTGCACGAAACTACGCACGCAGCAAACGGACAATCGTAGATGGGATGGCGCGGTTGGACGAAGAAACTTTGGATCGATTGGGGTGGGAGGCAAGAGAATACATCGGCACATTCGACCTGTTTGCCCCATTCCGGATGGGATGGGCAGCTTGGGGATTGGCGGTGCAAAAACAACGCGCCGTATTGCAACGTATCCTTCTTCAAGGTTTGCCAGACTCAGTCGTTTTGCCAGGCGAAATCAGTCGATCACTTCGCAGGTATCAGTGCTTTTTCTGGTTGTTTTTCGCGCCTGTGGCGGTTTTGGTGCTCTTTTTCGCTTTCATTCGCTTGAGCCATGTTTTGGCCGACTTTTCCGGACTTCCTTTGAGCCTGTGTTTCATTTTGCTGGGTGCGGGCAACGGGGTTTGGATTTTCACACCGCTGGAGAAATTCCGAAAATGGCCGGAGATCGAGGACCCATCATGACGAAACCGCTTGGCGTCATTCTTGCAGGCGGGCAGGCCACACGTATGGGTGGTGGCGACAAAGGTTTGCTGCAGATCGGGGGGCAGAGCCTGCTATCCCATGTGATTGACCGTCTGTCCGCACAGGTAAGTGGGTTGGCGTTGAACGCGAATGGCGACCCTGAGCGCTTCGCTGATCTGGGCCTGCCCGTCCTGCCTGACACGATCGAAGGGTTCGCCGGGCCTTTGGCCGGTGTGCTGGCCGGGCTCGACTGGGCGGCAGAGCAGGGGGCGGACAGCATCGTGACAGCTGCTGCGGATACGCCGTTTTTCCCGCGCGATCTGGTGGCGCGACTGACGCAGGCTGCGGAAGGGCAGGTACACCCGTTGGTCTTGGCCACCACGCCGCGTTCGGGCGACGAGGCGCTCAAATCCGGTGGCGGCAAGCGAGTCAACCGACACCCGACATTCGGGCTTTGGCCCGTGGCGCTGCGCGATGATCTGCGGGCGGCGCTGATGGACGGGTTGCGCAAGGTGGTGTTGTGGACTGACAAACATGACGGGCGCGAGGCTTTGTTTTGCGCCGACCCGTTTGATCCGTTTTTCAACGTCAACACGCCTGAAGATCTGGATCGTGCCCGAACACTGTTGGAGCAGGCATGAGGGTCTATGGCGTCACGGGCTGGAAGAATGCCGGCAAAACCGGGCTGATGGAACGGCTGGTGGCCGAGATCACAGGCCGGGGCTTTACGGTCTCTACGGTCAAGCACGCGCATCACAGTGTCGATGTGGATCAGCCGGGCACCGACAGTCACCGGCACCGCGTTGCGGGGGCCAGCGAGGTGCTGCTTGCCTCGGGGCAACGCATTGCTTTGATGCAGGAACTGCGGGGCGCGCCTGAACCGCCGCTGGCCGAGCTGTTGGCGCGGCTCTCGCCGATCGATCTGGTGTTGGTCGAAGGGTTCAAGCGCGAGGTCCACCCCAAGATCGAAGCGTATCGCGCCGCGGCGGGCCATGTGCTGATGGCACCTGAAAATGGCACCATCCGCGCCGTGGCCAGCGACACTCCGCTGGATTTGGACCGCCCGGTCTATGATCTGGACGATACTGCCGGGATTGCTGACTTCATCCTGAAAGAGGTTGGTTTGTGAGCCTGTTCCAGACCTTTGCAATGGTGGATTGGTCTGGCGGAAACGACACCGGGCCGACCCCGCGCAAGGATGCGATCTGGGCCTGCATTTCACGAAACGGAAAAGCGTTTGACCCCGAATACCTGCGCAACAGGCGGATAGCCGAGCAGAGGTTGGATGCTCTGATCCGGGCCGAGCTTAAGGCCGGTCGCCGTCTGCTTCTTGGGTTCGATTTTCCTTTTGGATATCCTTGCGGCTTCGCACGGGCGATGACCGGAACGGACGATCCGCTGGTGTTGTGGGATTGGTTCGACCAACAAGTCGAGGATTCTCCGAAGGCCAACAACCGCTTTGATCTGGCGGGTCGGATCAACCTTCAGTTTGGCGGCCGTGGTCCGTTCTGGATGAATGGATTGCGCCGAGATATTAACGGCCTGCCGCGTACCAAATCGGACTATTCCAACCCGTTCCCGAACCGTCGTGTCGTTGAGACTTTGGCAAAAGGAAGCTTCACCTGCTGGCAGATGGCAGGGGCAGGCGCGGTTGGTGGCCAAGTCATGATGGGGCTGCCGATTCTGAACCGGCTTCGCCACCGGTTTGCCGGGCAAATCTCGGTCTGGCCATTCGAGCCGCTGGATAAACCTGTTGCCTTTGTGGAAATCTGGCCGTCTTTGACCCTTGGCGCTGCACCGGATGGGCGGATCAAGGATGCCTGGCAGGTTGAACAGGTCGCCTTGACTCTGTCGCGTTTGACAGAGCAGGAGTTGGATGCGCAATTGAACGTCTCAGCGGCAGAGGAAGGTTGGATATTGGGTGTACCTCAGGACAAGCCGAACATAGCCCCGCCCCCGTTGCGGAACGATTGCTTCGCGTTGCCCGCCGGGGTCAACTGGACACCGGTGGATGAGGCGCTGGCCTGTTTGCGTGACAGGCTGCACCCGATTACCGCGTCTGAGACGATGGCGCTGACCCTGGCATGCGGGCGCGTTCTGACCGGGGATGTGGTCGCCCGACGCTCGAATCCGCCGCAACCGAATTCGGCCGTGGATGGGTACGGGTTTGCCGGTCCCGCCCCTGATGGCCCACAGATCATGCCATTGGTTGACGGGCGCGCGGCGGCAGGGATCCCGTTCGACGGTGACGTGCCTGAAGGCCGGGCCTTGCGCGTGCTGACGGGGGCGGCGCTGCCCGCCGGTGTCGACACGGTCATTCTGGAAGAGGATGTCACGGTCAAGGACGGCCACATAGCCTTCTACGGCCCGCTGAAAAAAGGCGCCAACACACGGCGCGCGGGAGAAGATGTGGCCGCAGGCGATATCGCCCTTCCTGCCGGGCGCAGGCTGACCCCTGCCGATCTTGCGCTGCTGTCTGCCGTGGGGATTGCCGAAGTCAACGTGCGCAAACCGCTTCGCGTGGCCGTGGTCTCTACGGGCGATGAATTGGTCGAAGCCGGAGAGAACGCTGGTCCGGGTCAGATTTTCGACGCCAATCGCCCGATGCTGCTGTCCTTGATCGATCGTATGGGGTTCGTACCCGTGGATATGGGGCGTGTTTCGGATGATCGGGACGCCTTGCGGGATCGATTGGATCAGGCCGCAGAGCAGGCGGATGTGATTTTGACCAGTGGCGGCGCGTCAGCGGGTGACGAAGACCATGTTTCGGCCCTTTTGCGTCAGGCCGGAGCGATGCAGCACTGGCGCATTGCGTTGAAACCCGGGCGGCCGCTGGCTTTGGGTTTGTGGTCTGGCGTGCCGGTGTTTGGCCTGCCCGGAAATCCGGTTGCCGCCATGGTCTGTACGTTGATCTTCGCGCGTCCGGCCTTGGGGCTGATGTCCGGCGAAGGCTGGGCTGAACCGCAAGGTTTCGAAGTGCCTGCCGCCTTTGAAAAGCGCAAGAAGCCCGGTCGCCGGGAATATCTGCGCGCCCGAATGCGGGACGGGCGGGCCGAGGTCTTCCACTCGGAAGGATCAGGCCGGATCAGTGGCCTCAGCTGGGCTGAGGGGTTGGTCGAAATCGAGGACGGTGCGCGCCATGTCAAACCGGGCGATATGGTCCGTTTCCTCCCGTATGGAAGTTTCGGGCTGTGACGGTCACGATTTCCACAGGGTTCGCCGATCAGGAACGCGCGCAAGCGGCGGCACTGTTCTGGCAGGCATTTGCGGCCAAGCTGGGCAAAGTCATGGGGCCGGACGAAAAAGGACTGGCTTTCTTTGAAATCGCATTGAACCCGGATTTTGCGCTGGTTGCACGGGATGAAGCGGGCCGGATGCTGGGTCTGGCAGGTTTCAAGACACGTGACGGCTCTTTTGCGGGGGGCAATATGTCCGATCTGGCGCGGGTCTATGGCTGGTTCGGGGCTATCTGGCGTGCCTTGGTTCTAAGCGTTCTGGAGCGCGATCTGAAACCGGGCGTGTTCCAGATGGATGGCATTCTTGTCGCTGCCGAGGCGCGCGGCAAAGGAGTAGGCACGGCATTGCTGAATGCCATCAAGTCCGAGGCCCGCAATCACAACATGTCAGAGGTTCAGCTTGATGTCATCGACACGAACCCCCGCGCCCGCAGCCTTTACGAGCGCGAGGGGTTCCAGCCTGTGGGTCAAGAAAAAACCGGACCGCTGAAGTATCTGTTCAATTTCAGCAGCGCGACCAAAATGTCGTGGATTGTCGGGCCGGATTAATCAAACGTGCCCGCCACGCGACCCAGCAACATGAATGCGCGGGCCGTTCGGGTTTCACCCAGTTCACTCAGTTCCGCATCGCTTGCCGTGGGTTCGAACTCGGCCATCATCTTGTCAAACCGACGCAGGAAATGATGCGCGGCGTCGCGGAAAATCGGATCCTGTTTCATCCGGGCTGCCGTCAGCGCAAGTGAGGATCTGTCGCGCACGCCCCCCAGCGCCGCCACGGCGCGCCCGCGTGTGCCCTGGGCGAACTGGCGCCAGATTTCTGGTCGGGCCTTGTCGGGCCGCAGGTCATCCATGTAGATGCCTTCCTGGCTGAGCAGCGTCAGAACATCCTGCGACGCTTGCACAAGCTGTGCCGTCTTGCGGTCCTTCAATGCAACACGCAGCGCATTGAACCCCTCGGTGTCATCCTGCGTTTCGGGGAAGTTCAGGGCGCGGATGAAAACCTCGGTACTCAGCGGCGGTGTGATCTCTTCCGCAGGTGTGCCCAGCTCCAACGAGGTCTGGTCGCCCTGAGCGGAACTCTGCGCGGCCGTTGCAGAGCGCGCTGTGCGTTTGGTCGAGAACGTTGCCAAGGCGTCTTCGGTTTTCCGTGTGGCCGCAGCGATTTCATCCAGCTTTTTTGTCACCGCAGGTTCATAGGTGCTGGAGGCGCGCTGCTGCTGCGCCACATAGGCTTGCCGGATCGCGTCGATTGCCGTTTGCAACCGCGCACTTTCCTCTCGCATCACCCGGCTGGCGCGCATCGCGGTGGCCGCAACCCAGATCATCGCCACGGGCATGAACACGGCCAGAAAGGCGACGACAAAGCCGCCGTTCTGCCCCTGACCGGGCAGCACGAGAAAGACGACCGACACCACCAGCCAGATCAGGCTGAGTACCAGTGCGGCAATCTCGATTTCGGTGACAGCCGGAGTCTTCGGGCGATCATAGATGCCCAGCGACGTCGGCTTTTCGGTTTCCGGGTCAGGTTTTGGCCCCGACATTACATGCGCTCCGGTCAGGCGTACTCGATACTCAGGATTTCGTAAGAGCGCACGCCTCCGGGGGTGCGCACTTCGACACTGTCCCCTTCATCTTTGCCGATCAGGGCGCGGGCGATGGGGGATTTGATGTTCAGCAGGCCGTTTTCGATATTGGCCTCGTATTCACCAACGATCTGCCAGGTCTTTTCTTCATCGGTATCTTCGTCGACCAATGTGACTTTTGCGCCAAACTTGACCGCACCCGACAATTTTGCCGGATCGATGACATCGGCCAGCGACAGAATACCTTCCAGTTCCTTGATGCGACCTTCGATGAAGCCCTGTTTTTCGCGGGCTGAATGATATTCGGCGTTTTCCTTCAGGTCGCCCAGCTCGCGCGCCGAGGCGATGGCTTCGATGATCGCCGGGCGTTCAACGGATTTGAGGTTCTTCAGCTCAGCCTCGAGCGCGGCATTGCCCGCAGGCGTCATCGGGATCTTTTCCATACTCTCTACGTCCACGCATAAATTGAGTCGCCCCGCCGCACAGGAGCGTCGGGGCGAATGTTAGATTGGCAGTTACCTGACCCAAATGCCACGTGAATTGCAAGAGGTGACAGCGTCAGCAGCGGTCAATTCGCGACTTCGCGCCGTTTTGATTTGGGGTGGGGCCTGTGCCGATGATCCGGATGCCGCGACCTGCGCCAACGCTGCGATGGGGTGCAAAGCCAAATCATCTCAATCATATTGCACCACTTCGAACTCGATCCCGTTGTCATCGCGAAAATAGAACCGGCGCCCTGGTTCGTAATCGGCATGGTTGTGGGGCTCGAATCCTGCCTTGCGAACCTTGTCTTCGGTGGCATCGATGTCTTCGACCAGAACACCCACGTGGTTCAGCCCGCCGATCACATCATAGCTGCTTTCATCCGACTGTTTCGGATCATCAGGTTTGTAAAGCGCCAGATACGTGTGGGCCGAGCCGACATGCACAGTGTATCCGCCGGCAATTGCGGGGCCTTCCCAACGGGTCTTCCAGCCAAAGACCTTTTGCATCCAATCGGCCGAGGCTTTCGGGTCGCGGACAGTGAAGTTGGTGTGTTCAAGCGTCGCCATCATGGGATCTCCTGTGTTTTTTGGCTTGTCCCGACTCAGAGTAATTTCTAAACTTAACTTTAGGTCAAGGAATTTTTCATGAGGGTTTGATGGCGGTATCAGAGGGGCTGGCGATTGGCGCATTGGCCCGGCGCACAGGTCTGGCCGTGTCGGCCATCCGGTATTACGAAGCGCAGGGTCTGATTTCGCCCTGGCGCAACGCGGGCGGACAGCGGCGCTATCAGCGGGCCGATATTCGGCGACTGAGCTTTGTCATGATTGCGCAGCAGTTCGGCCTGACCCTGCCTGAAATCCGTCAGGTGCTGTCGGACCTGCCAGGAAACCGCACGCCGACGCCCCAGGACTGGAAGGCAATCAGCGTACAGCTGAGGGCCCATCTGGATCAGCGAATCGACACCCTGATGCGGTTGCGCGACAATCTGGATGGCTGCATCGGATGCGGGTGTCTGAGCCTGCCGAAATGTGCGCTCTACAACCCCGATGACCGGGCAAAATCGCATGGTAGCGGTCCCAGGTACCTGATGGGTGATGCACCAGAGGGGTGATGTGTCGAATAGCGCCCTTGTTACGCCGTGTTTCGATTGACCAATGTCTTTCCGACCATGTAATCAGCCGTGAAACAAAATTGCGCAGATCATGCGGTGACAGCGCCAATTCGGAAAGTTAGCTAGGGAGCCCGCGATGGCCGAGATTGAACGCGAAGCGATGGAATACGATGTGGTGATCGTGGGTGCAGGACCTGCGGGCCTGTCGGCGGCCATCCGTCTGAAACAGCTGGATGCCGACCTGAACGTTGTCGTTCTGGAAAAGGGTTCCGAGGTTGGCGCGCATATCCTGTCGGGCGCGGTTCTTGATCCCTGTGGTCTGGACGCGCTGATCCCGGATTGGAAGGAAAAAGGCGCGCCGCTGAATGTGCCCGTGAAGGACGACAAGTTCTACATGCTGGGTGAAGCAGGCCAGGTCCGCATCCCGAACTTCCCGATGCCGCCGCTGATGCACAACCACGGCAACTACATCGTTTCGATGGGCAATGTGTGCCGCTGGATGGCGGAACAGGCCGAAGAACTGGGTGTCGAGATCTTTCCGGGCATGGCGTGCTCGGAAATGGTCTATGGCGACAATGGCGAAGTCAAAGGCGTGGTAGCAGGCGTTTTTGGTCTGGAGGCAGACGGTTCCTACGGCCCCAACACCGAACCGGGGATGGAGCTGCACGGCAAATATGTCTTCCTGTCAGAAGGTGTGCGCGGGTCGCTGTCCAAGGAAGTGATCGCCAAATACGACCTGTCTGCGGGCAAAGAGCCGCAGAAATACGGTGTCGGCATGAAAGAGATCTGGGAGATCGACCCTGCCAAGCACAAGGAAGGCAGCGTGACGCACACGATGGGCTGGCCTTTGGGCAGCAACGCAGGCGGCGGATCCTTCATCTATCATCTTGAAAATAATCAGGTCTATGTCGGCTTCGTGGTGCACCTTAATTACAAGAACCCGCATCTGTACCCCTATATGGAGTTCCAGCGTTTCAAGCACCATCCGATGGTGGCCGATCTGCTGAAAGGCGGCAAGCGGGTCGCTTACGGCGCCCGTGCGATTACGGAAGGCGGCTATCAGTCGATGCCGAAACTGGTCGCGCCGGGCGTGGCGCTGTTGGGCTGTTCGGCGGGCATGGTCAACGTGCCGCGCATCAAAGGCAACCACAACGCGATGCTGTCGGGCAAAGCTGCGGCCGAGGCTGCTTTCGAAGCGATCAAGGCCGAACGTTCGGGCGATGAGCTGACGGCTTACGAGACCGAAGTTCGCAATGGTGCGATTGGTTCCGACCTGAAAAAGGTTCGCAATGTCAAGCCGATGTGGTCGAAATGGGGTCTGACCGCCAGCCTGATGTTGGGTGGTCTGGACATGTGGACCAACACGTTTGGCTTTTCGCTGTTCGGCACGTTGGGCCATGGCAAGAACGACGCGGAATCGACCGAGGATGCCAGCAAGCACCAGCCAATCGATTATCCAAAGCCGGATGGAACGCTGTCCTTCGATCGTCTGACGAATGTCTCGTTCGCAGCGACAAACCACGAGGAAAGCCAGCCCTGCCACCTGCGTCTGGCCGATCCCGAGATCCCCGTGAAGGTCAACCTGCCTAAATACGATGAGCCGGCACAGCGGTATTGCCCGGCAGGTGTGTATGAAGTGGTCGAGGATGAGAACGGCCCGCGATTCGTCATCAACTTCCAGAACTGCGTTCACTGCAAAACCTGCGACATCAAGGATCCCAGCCAGAACATCACCTGGACCACACCGCAGGGCGGCGACGGTCCAAACTATCCGAACATGTAAGCAAAAAACGGGCAATGGCTGCGCTGTGAAGGCTCTGCCATTGCCTCTTGCCTGCCGAAGCCCTAGCTTACCCCTCAGTCAACGATAGCAAGGCAGGATTTCGGTGTTTTCCCTGGTTCGTCGCGCGGCTTTGTCCGTGCTGTTCATGTCGTCGGTCGCAGTTCCGGCCTATTCGGAAACGGGCGCCGGGTCTTATCTGGCCGGGCGGCAGGCGATTTACGAAAACGACTACTCTGCCGCTGAAAGATACTACGCTCAGGCTCTCAGGTTTGATCCCCAAAATGCGCTGTTGCAGGAAAGCGTTGTCGTTGCACGCATCGCCTTGGGGGAAGTGGCGCGCGCGCTGCCGATCGCCCAGCAGATCGAGGAAGCAAACCTGCCCAGCCAGGCTGCGCGTATGGTAATTTCGGCCAATCTGATCACCGATGGGAAATTTGACGACCTGCTGGCCCGTGACCCTGAAACACAGGGTGTTGGTCCCCTTGTTGACGGCCTGATGATCGCCTGGGCCCATCTGGGGCAGGGTGAGATGACCAAGGCGATGGAACAGTTCGATTCTGTCGCGACACAGGATGGTCTCAGGGAGTTCGCGCTTTACCACAAGGCGATGGCATTGGCGTCTATCGGTGATTTCGAAGGCGCCGAGGCGATACTTGCCGACAATGATGGAACGGTTGCCCGGTTCTCTCGTCGTGCTGCTTTGGCCCGCACCGAGATTCTGTCGCAGCTGGATCGCAACGAAGACGCCGTTCAGTTTCTGGACGATGTGTTTGTGGCGGGCAGTGACCCGACCATCGAGTCGTATTTGAGCCAGTTGGCGGCGGGTGAAACATTGCCGTTCACCCATGTCCGATCCGCTCAGGACGGCATGGCCGAGATTTTTTTCACCGTCGGTGCCGCATTGAACAGCGAAGCATCAGCCGATTACGTTCTGCTGTACGCACGCCTGGCCAGTTTCCTGCGCCCCGATCATGTGGATGCCATTTTGCTGAGCGCGGATCTGCTGGACAACTTGCAGCAATATGATCTGGCGGTTGAGGCATACCGCCAAGTCCCGGCGCACAGCAACGATCACCATGCGGCCGAATTGGGCCGCGCCGAAGTTCTGGACCGTTCGGGAAAAACCGATGCGGCCGTCGAGGTGTTGCAGAACCTGGCTGCGCAGGATCCTGATTTTCCGGGTGTGCATGTCGCTTTGGCAGATTTGCAGCGTCGACAGGAAAACTATGCCGCTGCCGTGGCCTCTTATGACACTGCGATCGCGCTGACGGATAGCGCGGCGGGTGGGAATTGGTTCCTGCATTACGCACGTGGCATCAGTCATGAAAGGCTGAAGCACTGGGATCAGGCCGAAGCTGATTTCCGCCGGGCGCTGGAACTAAACCCGGATCAACCTCAGGTTCTGAATTACCTTGGGTATTCTCTGGTTGAGCGCAAAGAAAAGCTGGATGAAGCATTGGATATGATCGAGCGCGCAGTAGCTGCGCGTCCGGACAGTGGCTATATCGTGGACAGTCTGGGCTGGGTACTGTTCCGTCTGGGGCGTTACGACGAGGCCGTCGAACACATGGAACGTGCGGTTGAGCTGATGCCGGTGGATCCGGTGGTCAACGATCATCTGGGTGACGTCTATTGGGCTGTCGGGCGCGCGCGCGAGGCCGAGTTCCAGTGGAGTCGCGCCTTGTCCTTCATCGACCCGGAAGACACCGACGGCGAAGCCGATCCGGATCGAATCCGGCGCAAGATCGAAGTCGGGCTGGATGCCGTTCTGGCCGAAGAAGGTTCGGAGCCATTGAAAGTCGCCAATGGAAATTAAGGCGTTTGCGCCCGCCAAGATCAACCTGACCCTTCATGTGACTGGCCGTCGAGACGACGGCTATCACCTGTTGGATTCGCTGGTTGTATTCGCCGATCTGGGTGATCGGCTGACATTCACCCCCGGCCCCGAATTGTCCATGGACGTGCGCGGCGAGTTTGCCGGCGGAGTCCCCACGGACAGCCGAAATCTGGTCTGGAAGGCGGCAGAAGCTGTCGGTTGGACCGGTCATATTCAACTGACCAAGTCCTTGCCCCATGGGGCGGGCATTGGCGGAGGGTCGTCTGATGCCGCGGCCACGCTTGGGGCCCTGGCAGATCAGGGCCACGACCTTCCGCGGGGCCTGCCGTTGTCATTGGGGGCGGATGTCCCCGTCTGCCTGGAAGGTCGGGCGATCAGAATGCAGGGCATTGGCGATCGTTTGACGGCGGTGAACCTTCCGCACCTGCCCGCCCTTTTGGTCAACCCAAATGTCCAGGTGCCCACCGGTGCCGTTTTCAACGCGCTGGCGTCCAGAGACAACCCGCTAATGCCTGAAAGCATGCCTGAGTTTGACAATGCTGATGAGTGCGCCCAGTGGCTGCGCAATCAACGCAACGATCTGCAGGTGCCCGCCATGAACATCGCACCTGAGATCGAGCAGGTGTTGGACGAGTTGCAGATGACCAATCGCGCGCTCATGGTGCGCATGTCAGGGTCAGGATCAACCTGTTTTGCGTTGTATCCGACGATGAAAGACGCGCATTTTGCGGCCTATGAGATCGGCGCAGCCCATCCTGATTGGTGGTGCCGCGCCACGCAGCTCAGTTGAGACGTGAAACCACGTAATCGGCCAATTCGCGCAGCAGACTGCGAATATCGTGGTCAGGCAATACATCCAAAGCGGCTTTGGCCTTGTTTGCCCAACCCAAAGCGTCTTGCCGGGTTTCTTCCAGCGTGGCGTATTTGTTCATCAGACCCAGCGCCTGATCCAGATCCCCGTCCTGTTGGCGGCCCTTTTCGATCGTACGTTCCCAGAAGGCGCGTTCTTCCGGCGTGGATTGCGCCACGGCTTTGATGACGGGCAGGGTCAGTTTCCGTTCACGGAAGTCATCGCCAACATTCTTCCCGGTCGCCTTGCTGTCGCCCTGATAATCCAGCAGGTCATCGGCAATCTGGAACGCGATGCCCAGTGAATCACCATAGTCGAAAAGCGCTTTGACCTGCTCTTCCGAGGCACCTGCGATCACGCCGCCCACTTCGGTCGCGGCTGAAAACAATGCCGCCGTCTTGCCGCGCACGACCTGAAGGTAAACGCTTTCATCCGTACGCAGATCGGTTGCAGCCGTCATTTGCAGCACTTCGCCTTCGGCAATGGTTGCAGAGGCATTGGCCAGAATATCCAGAACGCGCAGCGAGCCCGTTTCCACCATCAGCTGGAAACTGCGTGAAAACAGGTAATCGCCAACCAGAACACTAGATTTGTTGTCCCAAAGCAGATTGGCGGTCGGGCGGCCCCGTCGCTGTGCGCTTTCATCCACGACGTCGTCATGCAGCAGGGTGGCGGTGTGAATGAACTCGACCGTCGCGGCAAGGCGCACGTGATGGTCGCCGGAATAGCCAAACAGGCGTGCTGCGGCCAGTGTCAGCATCGGGCGCAGGCGTTTTCCACCTGCTTCGACCAGATGCCGCGTCACTTCCGGGATGCGTGGCGCATGGTCCGATGCCATCCGCGTGCGGATCAGCCCGTTCACGGCCTCCATCTCGCCCGCCAGAATTTCAGCGAGACGCTCATGCGGTTTTGAGATCATGTCGACGGTCATCACACTCCTGATACAAGGCTCGACTTTCGCCTCGCCTTGCCCTTACATCCATCCCCATGAAAGAACTGTTGCGCAGTACCGATCCGACAATCCTGGCCTTTGCATCCGCTCTCCTTGAGGGCGAGGATATAGACTGCTTTCAGATGGACGTAAATATGAGCATCCTCGAAGGTGGTATCGGGATTTTCCCTCGTCGGCTGATGGTTCGGTCCGAAGACCTGACCCGGGCCGAGCGTGTGATGCGCGACAACGAGATCCCGCTGGGCCGATGATGCGCTTCGACGACAATGAATTGACGTGCAACGATTTCCTTGGTGGCCGGGTGCGATTGCTGCAACCTGCGTCAGGTTACCGCGCCGGGGTAGACCCTGTTCTGCTTGCCGCATCGGTCCCTGCAAAGGCCGGGCAATCCGTGCTTGAACTGGGATGTGGCGCGGGGGCTGCCATTTTATGCCTGTCCGCGCGGGTGGCGGGGCTGCAAATGGTTGGGATCGAATTGCAACCGGCCTATGCGGATTTGGCCCGCCGCAATTCGGAAATCAACGGCTGTGATCTGGACGTGATCGAGGCTGACCTGAACGCTTTGCCTGATGACCTCCGACAGCGGCACTTTGATCACGTAATCGCGAACCCGCCCTATTACCGTTCTGGGGCGCATAGCCCCGCCAGCGACACAGGGCGAAGCATTGCACTGGGCGAAAATACGCCTCTGATCGACTGGATCACCGTTGCGGCCAAACGCCTTGCCCCTCGGGGGTTCCTGCACGTGATCCAGAAAGCCGACCGTCTTCCCGATATGCTGACGGCTTGTGAGGGGAAACTGGGTTCAATCGAGGTGCTGCCGCTCAGCGCGCGGGTGGGCCGCGAGACCGAACTGGTCATCCTGAGCGCCCGCAAAGGGGGACGCGCGGCATTTCGCCTCCATGCGCCGTTGATTCTGCACGCCGGTGAGCGCCACGAAAAAGACGGTGAAAGCTATACCGAGGCGGTCTCAGCCGTGCTTCGACAGGCCGCTCCGTTGCCTCGGAACTTGTGCCATCGGCAATGACCAGCCGAATTTGTCGGATTTGTTACAGATTCTGTGCGTCTGCAGCGTGACAGGGTGGAAACGATGTGGTCAAGTTCTTACGTGACATACAGACACATAAACAAGGAGGATCGCAATGAGCGTGAGCGCACATCTGACGGAACTGAAGAAAAAGCACGAATCTCTCGGTCTAGAAGTGGAACAAGCCCAACGCTCGCCAGGTATCGATGATCTCCATATTGCTCAGTTGAAAAAGCAGAAGCTCAAGCTGAAAGAAGAGATCGAACGCCTGTCCGCTTAAGTTTTCAGGCTGGCGCGGGCCGCTATCAAGGCCCCGCCGGTGATCAGAAAGGCCGCGATCGCAAGCCCCCAGGACGGGGTCGCGATCCCGGCCACCACCAAAGCAAGGGTCGACAGTAACGGGGCCGCATAGGATGAGGTTCCGAGGATTTGGATGTCGCCTTGCTTGACGCCTATGTCCCAGACGTAGAACGCCAGCCCGACGGGCCCAAGGCCGAGTGCCAGCACCGACGCCCAGCCCAGTGCCGTATCGGGCAGTACAGTGTCTTCCACCGCCAGATGAAGCAGTCCCGAAGCCGATGCAGCCGCAAGGCAGAAAATTGCGACGGAACTGGTCGGCGTGCCCTCCAGTTTGCGTGATAGAACGGAATAGCCCGACCATGTCAGTGCGCACAGCAAGGCCAATGCGTATCCGGGCAGGTATTGGGCCTGAAAGCCCGCGCCGCCACCCCCGGCAATGATTACAGCGGCCCCTGCGAATCCAAGGCATGCCCCGATCAGGTGGCCGATACGCAGATGCTCACCCGGAAGCAGGCCCGACAGAAGCACAATGAGCAGAGGCCAGAGATAAGCGATCAGCCCGGCCTCGGCAGCCGGCGCCATGCGCAGGGCCGAAAAATACAGCGCGTGATAGCCAAATAGGCCCAATGCGCCAAACAGGTAGGTCGTCCAGGGAACTTGCTTTAGATCGCTCAAACCACCTGTCGCCGTTGCCCAGACAAGCCCAAGCGCACCACCAATCGAAAAGCAGATCGTGTTCAGCAGCAGGGGCGGCGTGGGCACCGACCCGACAGTGAACAACGCCAGCAAGGCCCATAGCAAGACAGCCACGAAGCCGATGGCCGTTGCGCGCATTTTGGTCATGGGCGGGAAACCTCTTCAATCGGTACAATTTTGAACTCATCCGATATATGCGCGGTTTTTTCAATCTCGGTCAGGAACCAATCGCGAAACGCCGCGATCTGAGGTTTCTTTTCAGCCCCCGGCAGGCACAGAAACCGGAACCGGCCTTGTGTTTCCAGGGCCACCTTGAACGGTGCAACCAGGCGGCCTTCGGTCAGGTCCTTGAGAATCATGGCGCGTCGCCCCAGCGCCACGCCGACACCGGCAACAGCGGCATCAATCGCGTGATCGGCATTGGAAAAATGCGCGCCATGGGTCGGAGTAAAATCCACCCCCACGGCACGGAACCAAGCGGGCCAATCGCAAGGCGGGGTCAGAAAGCTGATCGAATCGTCATGGATCAGCGGGGCGTCGCGCAGGCTGTCTGGCGTGGTGAATTGTTCTGCAAGTTCCGGTGTCATGACCGGGGTCAGCCATTCCTTTCTGACGGGAACGGAATACAGCCCGTCATCGGCCGAATTCCCGAACCGGATGGCGACGTCCACGTCGTCCCGCTCCAGATCCATGTTGCGCAGCGTGGCCGAGAATTTCAGATCGATCTCGGGATGCGCCCGAGCAAATTCGTAAAGCCGCGGCGCTAACCACTTGGCGGTCAAAGCTGGGCCCGCGGTGACGGTCAGGCTTGTGTCATCTTCCTGTCTGCGCACCGCACGCCATGCGGCTTGCAAGGTGGCAAACCCTTCTGCCGCACCAGGCGCAAGGGCACGGCCCGCCTCGGTCAGTTCTACGGCGCGGTTCAGACGACGAAACAGCGGCCGCCCAAGGTGTTCTTCAAGCGACTTGATCTGAAAGGACAGGGCGGCTGGCGTCACATGCAGCTCTTCCGCCGCCTTCGAAAAAGACATGTGCCGGGCTGCGGCGTCAAAAGCACGCAACGCGGTCAGCGGAGGCAGATAGTCACTCATAGTGAAGGAAAACTTAACTGAAGTCTCAAGAAAGCTCGTTTGTCGTTTTTGTTTTTAGCCTCCATATTCACATCAGGTCAAATAAAACTGATTTGAAAAGGAGGCTGTCATGATCGAGATGACAACAAATCCCGCCGCCCAGATGGCGATCCTGCGTGCCCACCAAGAGCGCAGCAGGGTGATCTGGCAGTTTTGGGGATGGATATTCGGTTCCCGCTGATCGCAGCGCGCGCGTTCTTACGGGATCAGAAAGGGCCGGCCCAAAGGGACCGGCCCGTTTTTAGTTCACAACTCTGGATCAGACGAAGAACTGCGCACCGTTGGCCGAGATCGTCGAACCGTTGATGAACTGCGAATCGTCCGATGCCAGGAAGACCACGCAGCGCGCGATTTCCTCTGGCTCACCCAGGCGGCCGGCCGGGATTTGGCCAATGATGGACTCGCGCACCTTCTCGGGCACAGCCATGACCATTTCGGTTGCGATATAGCCGGGGCAGATCGCGTTGGCAGTGATCCCCGCCCGCGCGCCTTCCTGCGCCAGGGATTTTACGATGCCCAGGTCACCTGCCTTGGTCGCTGCATAGTTCACCTGAGCGAACTGGCCTTTCTGACCGTTGATCGAGCTGATGACGATGACACGACCGAACTTGCGCTCTCGCATGCCGGGCCAGACAGGGTGCACCGTGTTGAACACGCCGGTCAGGTTGGTGTCGATCACGTCTTTCCACTGATCAGGTGTCATTTTGTGGAATGGTGCATCGCGGGTGATGCCGGCGTTGGCGACGACCACATCGATGGGGCCAACCTCGGCCTCAACCTTTTCAATACCTGCTTTGGATTCGTCATAATCGGCGACGTTCCACTTGTAGGTCTTGATCCCGGTTTCTTCAGTGAAATTTGCGGCGGCTTCGTCATTTCCCGCATAGGTTGCCGCAACGTTGTATCCTTCGGCTTTGAGCGCCTTGGAAATTGCTGCGCCAATGCCGCGGGAACCGCCGGTAACGAGTGCTGTTCGTGCCATTTATGACTCCTTCAATTTTAGTCGTCTTAGTAATGCTGTTACTCTGAGAGATGGTTGTGCGCAATATTGTTTCGTCTTGAATCTTGGTTTCCGGGCGGCAATATCGTCGCATCCAACGGTTGGAACCTCAATGTAACAAAAAAAGGCGCCCACCGGGCGCCTAATTCTATTTGATTGCCAACGCGCTTAGTCGCGCTCCACACAAAGGGCAACGCCCATGCCGCCGCCGATGCACAAGGTCGCCAGACCCTTTTTCGCATCGCGACGCTTCATTTCGAATAGCAGGGTGTTCAAAACACGGCACCCCGAAGCACCGATCGGATGGCCGATGGCAATGGCGCCGCCGTTTACGTTCACGATCGACGGATCCCAGCCCATATCCTTGTTAACGGCGCAGGCCTGTGCGGCAAAGGCTTCGTTGGCTTCGACCAGGTCCAGATCGTCTACCGACCAGCCTGCTTTTTCCAGTGCTTTGCGCGATGCATAGATCGGGCCGACGCCCATGATTGACGGGTCCAGACCGGCGGTCGCATAGGACGCGATGCGCGCCAGAGGTTCGATTCCCCGCTTTTCGGCGTTTTCGGCTGACATCAACAGTGTCGCGGCCGCGCCGTCGTTCAATCCCGAGGCGTTGGCAGCGGTGACCGAACCGTCCTTGGTGAAGGCCGGACGCAGTTTGGCCATGGCTTCCATGGTTGCGCCATGACGGATGTATTCGTCCTTGTCCATCACGATGTCGCCCTTGCGGGTCTTGATGGTGAAGGGCACGATTTCGTCTGCGAACTTGCCGGCCTTTTGTGCTGCTTCGGCCTTGTTCTGCGAAGCAACGGCGAATTCATCCTGCATCTCGCGGCTGATCTGCCATTTCTCTGCAACATTCTCGGCAGTCTGACCCATGTGATAGCCGTTGAAAGCATCCCACAAGCCATCGCGGATCATTGTGTCGATATACTTCATGTCGCCCATCTTGTGACCGGCGCGCAGCGCGGCGGCGTGGGGCGACAGCGTCATGTTTTCCTGACCACCAGCAGCGACGATTTCCGCGTCTCCCAGCTGAATATGCTGGGCGCCCAAAGCAACGGCGCGCAGGCCCGAGCCACAAACCTGGTTGATTCCCCAGGCCGCGCTTTCCTGCGGCAGACCGGCGTTGATGTGGGCCTGACGTGCGGGGTTCTGCCCCTGGGCGGCTGTCAGAACCTGCCCCATGATGGTTTCGCTGACTTCGCCTTTTTCCACTCCGGCGCGCTCGACAACTGCTTCCAGAACGGCAGCGCCCAGATCATGGGCAGGTGTGTTCGCAAACGAACCACTGAAGCTGCCAACACCTGTTCGTGCGGCGGATGCGATTACTACGTTGGTCATATGATCAGTCCTTTACCGTCATGGGACAGCGGAATTTCTGACGGCGCAGGTCGAAAGATGTCCTCTCGAAACAAGAGCGCCCCGTGATCCCCCGCTCAAGTACTCTTGCAATAGCGTAACGCTGCACATGCAGCAACGGGCAGCTTGTCTCAGTGTCGGAAATGGTAGGAAAATGTCGATGAACAGGCAATCAACTGCCTGTTTTTGATCTGTTTTCCTGCTTCCAGGGTTCCGCAACACTGGGTGCGCCATACAAGAATCCTTGCAGGCAATCCACGCCACTTGCCACCAAGAAAGCGGCATCCTCCTGCGTTTCAACCGATTCGGCCGTGACCAGAATTTCGAATTCACGGGCCACCGCGATCAGGGCCCGCACCAAAGTCTGGTTGTCGGGATCGTTGCTGATGCCCCGCACGAACTGGCCATCGATTTTGGCTGCGTCGAACAGAAACTCGCGAAAATGGCGAAAGCTGAAATTGCTGGCGCCAAAGTCATCCAGCGCAAAAGCGATGCCGCGATCCTGCAAGCGGTCCATGAAGTCGACAACCAGCTCAGGCACCTGCATGGCCGAGCTTTCGGAGATTTCGAGGATCAAGCGTTCGCCCAATCCGGCATCTCGTTTCAGGAATCTGTCCAGTATTCTGGACCAGTTGGAATAACCGATCGAGCGCGCAGACATGTTGATCGACAGGCGTATTTCCGGGTTCCTCGCCAATGTGCGCAACCCAAGCTCCAACGCGACGCAGTCCAGATCGCGGCCGATAGGAGTGTTTTCGACCTGAGGCATGAATTCTCGCGCCGGGATGACGCGGCCGGTTTCGTCCAGAACCCGAATGAACCCTTCGTAAAACGCGACTCTGTACGGGGCGTGCGCCTGTATCACCGGCTGAAAGGCCAGTTTGCACTGCTTATGCTTCACTGCATCGGTTGCCATCTGCACAACCGAACGATCACGCGTCGAAACTGCCGCGTTCAACGGGCTGTCCGACCCCTCAGGCAGATGTGCCAGTTTTTTATTTCCCATAAGCGCGGATTCCCATGTGTCCGGGACAGGTGTCCGGTCACAGTCTCGGGGCAAAGAGATGAATCTGCGGTTAAGGGTTCGGAAAAATTTCCGTCTCGCGGGCTCAGCGGGTGGATTGCCACGCGCGTGTCAAAGAAGCTGCCGCGCCAAGTATCGCGCCCATCGCACCTAGCGCCATCATTGCAAAACCCAATGCGATCAGGGCTGCAACGGCGCCCCCAAGGGCTGCGAGCATGGCCATCAACAGGCCGAACAGGCCGACAAAGGTTGAAATGGTTGCCAAACGATTCATACCGACCCTCGCTCACTCAATACACGGCGCCTGTCGACCGATATGGCGTTGAATGGCCGAGTTTCAAGGCACAAGCATGGTTCAGCCGGTCGTTTCAGGCCTGTTCTGCTTGTCCGCTGGGCAGTTTTTTGTCCAGATGCTCAAAACCTGGCGTTCCGCGATCTTCCGGGTGGCGCGCCAGATGCTTGGCTTTGATCTGTTCCGAATTATCCCGGCTGCCATCGTGGCTGTACCCCGGTGGGGCAAAGCAGTAGGCCAGCCGCTGTTTCAGGGTCAGGCCCGGCTGGGTCGCGTCGCGCCAGATGGCCACCCATTCGTGAAAGGCCACCCGCAGGGGATTGAAGGTGCCGATATTGTGCACCAGACCATAGTCTACCCGGTCGTCCTCCTGCTCGGGGACGAAGGTGCCGAACAGCTTGTCCCAGATGATGAACACCCCGGCATAGTTGCAATCCAGATAGCGTGCGTTGCGGCCGTGATGGGCGCGGTGGTGACTGGGGGTGTTCATTACCGCCTCGAACCAGCGGGGCATCTTGCCGATGGCCTCG
Organism: Ruegeria sp. AL3; assembly: GCF_056536065.1. Taxonomy (NCBI): domain Bacteria; kingdom Pseudomonadati; phylum Pseudomonadota; class Alphaproteobacteria; order Rhodobacterales; family Roseobacteraceae; genus Ruegeria; species Ruegeria sp. AL3. The sequence continues at coordinate 644,848 of NZ_JBQFJG010000001.1, read as the reverse complement.
GTGTGAATCCAGAACTGATAGATAAGATTGAGGCCACCGACGAACAAAACCATCGCAGGATGGAACCCAAGCAGGATCAGTGGGGCGCGTACGACCATCATGAAAGTAAACGTATAAGTCCAGGTCTGCCGCAGCGCGGTCGTCAGGTTGTAGTGCTGCGAGCTGTGATGGTTTACGTGGCTGGCCCAGACCCAGCGGATGCGATGGCCAAAGCGGTGGACCCAGTAGTAACGCAGATCGTCCAGGACAAAGCACAGGATGATAACCGGAATTGACGTACCCAGGTTCATCGGCGTGATCTGCCAAAGCCACATGAAAAACGCATAGGCGATAAAGCCCAGCAAAAAGCCCGATGCGATGTTTCCGGCCCCCATGATCAAAGAAGTCACCGCGTCGCGTGTTTCATAACGCCCGCCTTTGCCTTTGACTGCGATCCACAGAAACTCGGCCAGAATTGCTGCGATGAAAAAGGGAACGGCCCATTGCACCGCATCGGGAAAACTAATTTGGTCTGTCATGCGGGCTCCATCAGGTCACGCCAGTGATGGCGTTCGAATTCGTCCAGTCGGATGAGTGTTTTGGGCACCGAGAATTCGTGAAACAGAATCTCAAATCCTTCCGGATGATCCAGAAGATCATAGTCCAGCAGATGCCGGGCCACGGTGTCGGCCCCGAAGGACCAAAGCAACCCATTGCCTGAACTGGTGCGCACCATCGCGGCGTGGCCATCATGGGAAACCGTGACGTCGACCACATCATCGTCCGGAAAGTGACGTGCCCATTGTGATCGTGCAATGTCGGGCGTCAGCATCACTTGCTGCGATTTGCCGGTGAGATGCAATAACAGGGTGACACCAGCTATGCCGCCGACGACCAGCGTCAGTAGAATTTCAAGTGGCATTCCATCCTCCTGAGCGCAGAGTGCAAAGGAGTTGAAACTCTGTCAAAGGTGGCGTTGCGTCAGCTGTTTTCCAGCCGTTCCAGTATCTCGTGTTGCACCACACGTTCGACGAAGGGCACCAGCCCCTCGGGGCCGGATGTACGATCCTTCAGATGGATGCAGATATCCGGGCGCCGGGCGGCAATTATGCCCACCATTTCACCACGGATCGTGTCGTCAAGCCCCGCGCCCAAGATGGCGCAGGCAATTCGGGGCTCGGCATCCAGCTGTTTCCGGACCTCGTCCGTGTCATGTGCGCCCAGCCACTGAATCGGCAGATGATCCAGTTGCCGTGCCACATCACCGATCACATTTGGCAACCGTCCGATCAAAAGAACCACCGGCTTCATCGTCGCCTCCTTTCTATAAGGTCACAAACGAAAACCGGCCCAATTGGGCCGGTTCGAGTGTATCACAAACAGGCGGACGCTGCGCCATTCGTCAGCTATTGGATTCCACAAGCGTCGAGATAATCGCCTTCGCACTGTCCGAGTTCCACTCGGCGTCGCCGATCAGCCGGGCGATTTCCTGCCCTTCGGGGTTCAGGATGACCGTGATCGGCAAGGCGATGACGCCGAACTCACGGGCAGCGGCTGAACTGGGGTCCTGGTGACGGGGCAGGTTGGCGATGCCGTTCTCTTCAAAGAACTTTTTGATGCCGGCAGGCGAGTTGCGGCCCGTGGCCAGTGTCAGAACCTGAAACTTGTCGCCGCCGAACTCTTCCTGAAGTTCAGCGATCTGAGGCATCTCTTTGCGGCAGGGCGCACACCAGGTGGCCCAGAAATTCAGCAGCACATACTTGCCCTCATAATCGGCAAGCGTGCCGACACCGCCGTCATCTTCCAGCTGGAATTCGATTGATTTGGCGGGTTTCGGTTCCTTGTGCAGGATCAGACGTTTCAGGCTCTCTTCCCGCAGAGGGGCCAGCGTCTCGGCATCGGTCGCCAAGGCGGCATTTGCACCCAGCGCAAGGGCCATATAAAGGGGGATCAGACGAAATAGGCGCATATCAACTCCGGGTTTTCTTACATGACCGATCAATCCTCGAACCAGATGTGGGGCGGCCGCTTTGCCGCCGGTCCAGACGCGATCATGGAGGCAATCAACGCCTCGATCGGGTTCGATCAGCGGATGGCAGCCCAGGACATCGCAGGCTCGCGCGCCCATGCGGCCATGCTGGCAGCCACAGGCGTCATAAGTGATAGTGACGCCGAAGCCATTCGGGAAGGGCTGCTCACCGTTTTGTCAGAAATCCAGAACGGAGAGTTCCAGTTCTCGACCGCGCTGGAAGACATTCACATGAATGTCGAGGCACGTCTGAAAGAGATCATCGGAGAGCCCGCAGGCCGTTTGCACACAGGCCGGTCACGCAATGACCAGGTCGCAACCGATTTCAAGCTCTGGGTTCGTGATCAGCTGGACGCTGCTGAGAGCGGCTTGCTGGCCCTGATCCGCGCGCTTTTGGCGCAGGCCGAGGCTGGCGCCGATTGGGTCATGCCGGGCTTTACCCACCTGCAAACGGCGCAGCCGGTGACATGGGGCCATCACATGATGGCCTATGTCGAGATGTTTGGCCGTGATCTGTCCCGCGTTCGTGACGCCCGTGCCCGGATGAACGAATCGCCACTGGGGGCTGCGGCGCTGGCCGGAACGTCCTTTCCCATCGACCGCCATATGACGGCCGAGGCGCTGGGCTTTGACCGGCCTGCCGCCAACTCGCTGGACGCCGTCAGCGATCGTGACTTCGCGCTGGAGTTCCTGTCCGTGGCCTCGATCTGCGCCGTGCATCTGTCGCGGTTTGCCGAGGAACTGGTGATCTGGTCTTCGGCGCAGTTCCGTTTCGTTACCCTGTCGGATCGGTTCTCAACCGGATCGTCGATCATGCCGCAGAAGAAAAACCCCGATGCGGCAGAGCTGATCCGCGCCAAGGTGGGTCGGATCTTTGGCGCCAACACGGCGCTGATGATGGTGATGAAGGGCCTGCCGCTGGCCTATTCCAAGGACATGCAGGAAGACAAGGAACAGGTCTTTGACGCCGCCGACAACTGGATGCTGGCGCTGGCCGCGATGGAAGGCATGGTCAAGGACATGACCGCCAACCGCGACAGCCTGGCCGCCGCCGCCGGCTCGGGCTTTTCCACCGCGACCGATCTGGCCGACTGGCTGGTTCGGGTGCTGGGCCTGCCCTTCCGCGACGCGCATCATGTTACCGGATCGCTGGTGGCCATGGCCGAGAAGAAGGGCTGCGACCTGCCCGATCTGACGCTGGACGACATGCAATCGGTCCATGCCGAGATCACAAATGACGTCTACTCTGTCCTTGGAGTCGAAAATTCTGTAAACTCACGCCAGTCCTATGGTGGCACAGCTCCTGATCAGGTGCGTGCTCAGGTTGAACGATGGAAGGCAATGGTGTGATGACCGTGCTGCGCGCGATTCTGATTGCAGGGTCCGGCCTGATGCTGGCCGGATGCGGAGCCGATGGTGAGCCCGTTCAGCCAGCGCCCGCTCAGCCAACTGTCAGTGCAACCGTCGGTGTCGGCTCTGGCGGAGCGTATGTAGGCGGTGGCGTAGGTCTGAGCCGTGGCCCGCTGGGGATCTACCTGGGATTCTAAACCACTTTCATATTGCGCATCGGTTTTATATCCACCAACGTGAGTTGGCATGTCGGTGCGCATGTCATCCAAAGAAAAGATACTGAAATGAGAACACTAGGACTGTTTCTGGTATTTGCGGCTTTGACGGCTTGCGAACCTACATCGGCAAGACGCCCGGAACCTGCTGCAGAGCCCAAACAATCGGGCACCGGAGTTTCGATCTCGGGCTATGGCCGGGTTGGAGTTTCGACCCGAAATTAAACTTGGTCGATGGGTTCGGAATCCATTGATCCGAAGCTATCTTCTGGTCTAAGCGCGCAGACATGGATCATTTTCTCTACCGCGACGGCGCGCTATTCGCCGAGGATGTCCCTGTCTCCGAAATCGCTGCCGCGGTCGGAACGCCGTTCTATGTCTACTCCACAGCAACCTTGCTGCGGCATTTTCAGCTGTTTGACGATGCGCTTGACGGCACGGACCACCTTGTCTGCTATGCGATGAAAGCGGCCAGCAATCAGGCGATCCTGAAAACTCTGGCAAAGGCGGGCGCAGGGATGGACGTGGTTTCGGGCGGGGAATACCTGCGCGCCAAGGCGGCGGGCGTTCCGGGCGACAAAATCGTGTTCTCTGGCGTGGGTAAAACGGCGGATGAGATTCGTACCGCACTGACCGGCGGCATCCGTCAGTTCAACGTCGAATCCGAGCCCGAGATGGAAGTGATCAACGCCGTTGCACTGGAATTGGGTGTGGTTGCGCCGATTACTGTAAGGGTGAACCCGGATGTCGATGCCAAGACCCATGCCAAGATTGCCACAGGCAAGTCCGAGAACAAGTTTGGCATTCCGATTGCCCGTGCCTCGGAAGTTTACGCCCACGCTGCCAGCTTGCCGGGGTTGGAGGTGATCGGCATCGACGTCCATATCGGCTCGCAACTGACCGAACTTGAGCCTTATGAGCTGGCCTACACAAAAGTAGCCGAGCTGACCGAACGCCTCCGTTCTGAAGGTCACAACATTCGGCGTCTCGATCTGGGTGGCGGTCTGGGCATTCCTTACACCCGGTCGAACAACGCACCCCCCTTGCCGATTGAATATGGTGCGCTGGTCAAGAAAACATTGGGCCATCTTGGCTGTGAGATCGAGATCGAGCCGGGCCGCCTGATCGCGGGCAACGCCGGGATCATGGTTAGCAAGGTCATCTACGTGAAATCAGGCGAAGGTCGCGATTTTTTGATCCTTGATGGGGCGATGAATGACCTGATCCGCCCGGCAATGTACGAAGCTTACCACGATATCGTCGCGGTGCAGGAACCTGTCGCCGGTGTGGAACAGCGCCCTTATGACATCGTGGGCCCGGTCTGCGAATCCGGTGACACTTTTGCCAAACAACGCAACATGCCGCCGCTCAAATCGGGTGACCTGATCGCCTTCCGCAGCGCGGGTGCCTATGGCGCGGTGATGGCCAGCGAGTACAATACCCGCCCGCTGATCCCCGAGGTTCTGGTCAATGGTGATCAATTTGCAGTCATTCGTGAACGACCAAGCTTTGACGAAATCATAAACCGCGATACCATACCTTCATGGCTTTGACGCGATGACCGCGCGGGCCTAACCCCGGAGGCCCGTCTTGTCTGACCGTTCAAACCTGCCCATTCCGCGCCTGTCCGTGTGGCTGACTCATGTCGGCATGGTGGCAGAACAGGTGTTGCGCGCGTTCTGGCCGGCGTTCTCGATTGTACTTGTTCTGCTTGCGGCTTTGATGCTGGGGCTTCAAGATGTTGTTTCCGTGGAAATTGTCTGGGCGGTCGGCGCGCTGTCCTTGGGGTCGTTTTTGACAGCTGCGGTGCTTGGCCTGAGGGGTCTCAAGTTGCCTTTGCGCGCCGAGGTTTTGATGCGGCTGGATGAGACCTTGCCGGGACGCCCAATTCAGGCCTTGATGGATGATCAGGCTATCGGTGCGGCCGATCGGGATTCTGTGGCGCTGTGGCAAGCCCACAAAGCCCGGATGGCGCAACGGGTCGCGACGGCCGAGGCCGTGAAACCAGACCTTCGGCTGGCATCGCGAGATCCTTATGCACTGCGCTACGCGGCGTTGCTGGCTTTTGTCGTAGCGCTTGTTTTCGGCTCTTTGTGGCGCGTGGGGTCTGTGGCGGACATGGCCCCGGGCACTGCTGCCGCCGGGCAGGGGCCGACTTGGGAAGGATGGGTCGAACCCCCGCGCTATACGGGCCTTCCAACGCTGTATCTTGCGGACCAAACGGATGCAGAGCTTGCCGTTCCCAAGGGCAGTCGCGTTACCTTGCGGCTTTATGGTGAGGTTGGCGCACATAGCCTGACGGAAAACAGCTCGGCCCTGGGGGCCGAGGCGGCGACCGACCCCGAGCAGGAGTTCGTGGCAGAACGCTCTGGCCAATTGCGCATCGACGGGCCAGCGAGGCGGGAATGGGCCGTTGAGATCATTGACGACACGGCACCACAGATAGCCGTGGCTGGATCGGCTGAGGCCGAGGCGGGCGGGCAGATGAAGCTGCCATTCGTCGCAGGAGATGACTATGGTGTGGTTGCAGGCTCTGCCCTGATCGAACTGGATCTGGCTGCCGTTGATCGCCGCTATGGTCTGGCGGCAGAGCCCGAACCACGCGAAGCGATCGCAGTTGAACTGCCTATGCCGATCACCGGCGACCGGGTGGATTTTGCAGAAGATCTGATCGAGGATTTCTCGCAACACCCATGGGCGCATTTGCCGGTTCGGATCACCTTGATGGCCACGGACGCGGCGGATCAGCAATCGTCTTCCGAACCTTATGTGACCGATCTTCCGGCCCGTCGGTTCTTTGATCCGCTGGCCGCTGCGGTGATCGAACAACGGCGCGATCTGCTGTGGTCGCGGTCCAATGCGCCTCGGATCGCGCAACTGCTGCGGGCTGTATCTCATCTGCCAGAGGACTTGTTTCGCTCGGAAACTGCCTATTTGCGTCTGAGGGTCGTGCTGCGGCGGCTTGAGACCTTTGATCAATACGGGCTGAAACCCGAACAGCAGGCAGAGATCGCCCAGGCGCTCTGGGATCTTGCCGTGTTGATCGAGGACGGCACGCTTGCGGATGCGCTGGAACGGATGCGGCGCGCGCAGGAACGTCTGACCGAAGCAATGAAGAACGGCGCCAGCGACGAGGAAATCGCGGAACTGATGCAGGAATTGCGCGAAGCGACGCAGGATTACCTCCAACAACTGCAACGGTTGGCCCAGCCGAACGGCGAAGATGGCGAGCGTCAGCAGGGCCAGAACGGCGAGTCCCTGCAAATGACGCAGGATGATCTGCAACGCATGATGGACCGCATTCAGGAGCTCATGGAACAGGGCCGGATGGCCGAAGCCCAGCAGGCACTGGAAGAGTTCCAGCAGATGATGGAAAACATGCGTGTGACTCAGGGCCAGGGCGGAGGGCAGCAGTCCGAAGGTCAGCAGGCCATGGAAGGTCTTGCGGAAACCCTGCGCGAGCAACAAGGTCTGAGCGATCAGGCCTTCCGTGATTTGCAGGAACAGTTTAATCCAGGTGCTCAATCCGGTGAAAGCCAGGGCAATGAGGGACGCAATGGCGGGCAAGGCCGGGGGCAAAGCCACGAAGGTCAGGGCGGTCAGGGGGAAGGCTCGGATCAGGCTGGCGAAGGCCAGCAGGGTCAAGGCTCACTTGCGGATCGGCAGCAAGCGCTAAGAGATGAGCTGAGCCGCCAGCAACAGGGTTTGCCCGGCGCCGGCACGCCCGAAGGTGACGCCGCGCGCGAGGCGCTGGACCGGGCCGGGCGCGCCATGGACGAGGCGGAACAGGCCCTGCGTGGGGATGATCTGGCCGAAGCCATCGACCGGCAATCCGAGGCGATGGAAGCCCTGCGCGAAGGGATGCGTTCGTTGGGTGAGGCGATGGCGCAGAACCAGCAGAATCAGCCGGGTCAGGGAACGCAGGATGGCGACATGCAAGCCAACAATCGCGATCCGCTGGGCCGAAATCCGGGTGCCGCCGGTTCGATTTCAACAGATGAGAATTTGCTGCAAGGCGAAGACGTGTATCGCCGGGCGCGGGAACTGCTGGATGAAATCCGGCGCAGAACCGGGGAATCGGACCGCCCCCAGATCGAATTGGAATACCTGAAACGTTTGTTGGAGAGGTTCTAGACCTCAGTTCTGGGCACCGGATCCAGCCTGTGCTTCCAGCCAGATACGCGCCTGATCCACAAGCGACACGTATGAGCTGAGCAACGGGTCGGCCTGAGGGACCGCTTCGCTGATCTGTTGGGCATTTCCATAGATCAGATACAGAACCACGCCGATGATCAGCATCAACGCAAAACCGCGCAGGAAACCGCCCGATTTGCGGGGTGGCTGCGGGACCTCTTCCGACTCGTCAGATCGCATTGTCGAATTGATGGCTTCAACATCCGGCAGCGCGTCTTTCTGTCCGGCATCGACAGCGGTTTCCGAAGCCGAAGGCCGCTTGGGGCGCACCTTGGGTTCTGGTGGCGTATCCAGCCCGAGATCGGGCTGGCTCTCAAGGCTGCTGCCTTCCTGCGCCCGCAATTCCGCTTCGCGGGCAGCTTCCTCTTTCAGAATGCTGGCGACGGACGGATCGACATTCCCTGTAGGCGCAGCGGGTTTTTCAACTTCTGGCTTGCCTTCGGATACCGCTTCTTCAACAGGACCCGGTTCGGCGTCCTGCGGAGCGTCGACCACGTCGGGCGATGTGTCATCCTGTTCGGGGGTTTCCGCTTTTTTGTCCGGTGCGCCTGCGGCTTCGGCAGGGTGCTTCGCTTGAAACCAGGTCTGATCACAGTTGGAACACTGTACGTCGCGGCCTTCCTCGGGGATGACCTCGTCAGGAACCTCGTACTGCGCGCTGCAATTCGGACATGTAAGACGCATGCTGCCTCCTCGGCCGGGCGAAGGGCCGATAATAGTTTTTTCAGGAATGATATTCGGTTAAGACCCAACAGCAAAGAGCGTTTTCGGTTTCGCGGGTCAAGTGTCACCAATTGGACCCGGTAGAGCCATTGAAACCATCACCATGCTCGGGCAAGAAGAGCGGCAAAATAACGGGGGCACGTGTGATCGAGCTGGAAAATGTCAGCTACACCTACGGTGGCGGCGAGTTGCTGAGTGATGTCTCGGTACAATTGCAGCCGGGTTCGTTTCACTTTCTGACCGGGCCTTCCGGGGCGGGCAAGACCACGTTGCTCAAGCTGTGCTATGGTGCCCTGCTGCCGAGCTCGGGGCGGTTGAGTGTGTTTGACCAGGATATTTCAACCCTTGATCGCGACCAGCTGGCCGTATTGCGTCGCCGCGTTGGTGTCGTGCATCAGGATTGTCAGTTCCTTGACCACATGACGCTTGCCGAAAACGTCGCGTTGCCGCTGATGGTGTCCGGGCGTTCGGAAACATCCGAGCAGGAAAACCTGACCGAGCTGCTCAGCTGGGTGGGACTTGGCGCCAGGCTCGAAGCGCTCCCGCCTGAACTGTCCGGCGGCGAGCGGCAAAGGGCCGCTCTGGCGCGTGCCGTCATATTGTCGCCTGACGTGGTTTTGGCGGATGAGCCGACGGGCAATGTTGATTGGGAAATGTCGCAACGGCTGCTGCGTCTTCTGATCGAACTGAACCGGATGGGCAAAACCGTCCTGATCGCCACCCATGATCTGAGCCTGATCCGCGCGGCCAAAAGCCAGGTACAGGCCCGTGTCCTGCGTATTTCGCAGCGCAAGCTGCAACTGGCGGGGGCGGATCTATGATCAGTCCTGATCTCAAAAATCTGTTGCGCGGTGACAAACGGGCAGACCGGGTTGTTCCCCCAACGGGATATACGGCACACCTGACCCTGTTTGTCGCGGGTGCGATGGCGTTTCTTGCAGTATTCGCACTGGCCCTGTCTCTGGCTTCGGGGCGCATTGCGGATCGCTGGGCCTCGGAACTGGCCGGAGCGGCAACCCTGCGCATCAACGCGCCAGCGGAACAGCGTGCGGCCCAGACCGAGGCCGCGCTGACCGTTCTGAGCCAGACGCCTGGCGTGGCCTCGGCCCGTGCTTTGACGCAGGAAGAGCAGGCGGCGTTGCTTGCCCCTTGGTTCGGGCCGGATCTACCGCTGGATACGCTGCCCGTGCCGCAGCTTATCGAGATCATTGAAACCGAACCGGGCATCGACGTGGCTGGGTTGCGTTTGCGACTGGGGGCCGAGGTGCCGGGCGCCGTGCTGGATGATCATACGCGGTGGCGGGAGCCTTTGGTTGATGCGGCGATGTCCCTGCGTCGTCTGGGGTGGATTTCGATCCTGCTGATCGGTGGTGCGACCGCGGCCATGATTACTCTTGCCGCCAATGCGTCGCTTGCCGCAAATGCCCAGATTATCGAAGTGCTGCGCCTGGTCGGTGCACGCGATGGGTTCATAGCGGGCGCATTCGTAAGGCGGTTTACATATCGCGCATTCTTTGGGGCATCAGTCGGTACATTGCTGGGCATGACCGGTGTTCTGATGCTGCCCGAAGCCTCGGAATCGGGTGGTTTTCTGGCTGGCGTCGGCTTTCAGGGCAAAGACTGGGCGTTGCCGGTTCTTATCCCGATCCTTGGTGCCATGGTCGCGTTTTTTGCCACCTGGGCTGCGGCCCGACGCAAATTGAAGGAGCTTTCCTGATGTTGATGGCTGTTCAATGGGTTCGGTCATTGATCTTCATGATCATGATCTACGCCTGGATGCTGATCCTTGGCATTGTCTTTCTGCCCTATGCACTGTTTTCCAAGGCTGGCGCCCTGAGGGCGTGCAAGACCTACGCGCGCAGCACCATGTGGCTGGCCCGGTGGATGGTTGGCATTCGGTGTGAAGTGCGGGGTAGGGTCCCAACGAATGAAGTGGTCATAGCCGCAAAACACCAGTCGTTTCTTGATATCATCATAATTTTTGATGCCATTCCGCACGGCAAGTTCATCATGAAGCGCGAGCTTTTGTTTACACCCGTCATTGGAATGTATGCGCGGCGACTTGGCTGTATTCCGGTCAATCGCGGCAAGCGCGGTGCTGCCGTGACCAAGATGGTCAAGGATGTATCGAAAGAGTTTTCGGAACCCGGGCAGCTTGTGATTTACCCGCAAGGGACACGTGTGGCGCCCGGTGCGAAGAAACCTTACAAGGTTGGAACAGCCGTTCTTTACGAAGGGCTCGGCTTTCCCTGCGTTCCGGTCGCGACGAATGCCGGCGTCTTCTGGCCCCGAACGGGTGTCATGCGCAAACCGGGCCTTGCGATCGTCGATTTCCTCGACCCAATCGAGCCGGGTGTTGGTCGGGACGAATTCCTTGCCCGGCTGGAAGATGTGATAGAAACGCGTTCCAACGAGTTGATGCGGGAAGTGGGGTTTGATCCGGATGGAGCACATTCGTGACATCGAAACGCTTGAATCTTTGTATGGTCGGCCCGGTGCTCCGTCCTTGCGAAAGGTCGTTCATCAACTGACGCCCCTCTATCGCAAGTGGATCCTTGCATCGCGCCTCTGTTTGCTCAGCACGGTTGGTCCTGAAGGTGTGGATGGCAGCCCTCGGGGCGATGATGGCCCGGTGGTGAAAGAGCTGGATGCGAATACGCTGGCTCTGCCGGACTGGCGCGGCAACAACCGTCTGGACAGTTTGCGCAATATCGTGCGCGATCCACGTGTTTCGCTGATGTTCCTTGTTCCGGGGTCCAACAACGTCGTTCGGGTGAACGGGTTGGCGCGGGTAACGGCGGATGAGACCCTGCGGCATCAATTCGAGAAGGTCGGCAAACGCCCGGCGACCGTTATCGTCGTTGAAATCGCCGAGATATACAGCCAATGTGCCCGTGCTTTGATCCGGGCGCGCATCTGGTCAAGTGGTGATGACAGCGGCGATCTTCCCACGATAGGTCAGCTTCTGTCCGAGGCATCAGACGGCGCGGAAGGCGGCGCGCAATATGACGAGGAATGGCCTGCACGCGCCGCAAAAACGATGTGGTAGATGTGGGTGTCGGCTGTGGTTCAAACCGCAGCGGCCCCGATCCTTGATACTTTTTCCACCCAGCGATCTACGCTGCCGGGCTTGGGATAGCTTGCGCCGGAAAAATAGGTGAAACGGGTTGGTTTGAAGCCGACGAACCCAAGAATCTGGTCCCGTACCTGACGGATTAGCGCCTGCCGGTATATCAGGCGCATGAACCATCCCGGCGTGTCTGACGTCAGGATGACGCGTGCAGTACGCCCAGTCAGCATGGGCGCCGGAAATCCGATCTTGGTGGTGTTCCGTGTGTCAAAGGTTCGTCCCGGAATGAACATTCGGTCGATCAGTCCTTTGAGTTTGGCTGGAAGGCCGCCCCACCACATCGGGGTAGTCAGGACCAGGTGGTCGCTCCACTCAAAGTCCTGAAGCACTTGTTCCAGAACCGGCTCAAGTGGTTTGAAGTCGTGATAATTGCCCTGACCGAAGTCAAAATCGAATTGCAGATCGCTCAGATGAACCAACCGTACATCGTGCCCGTTTTTGCGGGCCGCGTCTCTGTATGTTTCGGCAAATGTGCGTGACAGGCTGCTTTCTGCGGGGTGTCCGTCAAGGATGAGAATCTTTTTCGGTTGCATCGGGTATCTCCTGAAAAAATGACCGTGGTCAATTTATAGAATCAATAAATGACTACGGTCAATAAAAATTTGACCACGGTCAGAAATTATGCGATTGAGCCATATGCAAAAGACAATTCAGAAACGTACGATCAAGACCCGCGCCAAGCTTCTCTCGGCCGCTGAAGAGGTCATCCGCAATGGCGGATATGAAGCGTTACGGGTGGAAGAGGTCGTGAAGGCCGCTGGGGTCGCGAAGGGCACCTTTTTCGCGCATTTTCACGACAAGGATGCGCTGATGGAAATTCTGATCGCAGACAAGCTGAACGCCTGTCTGGATCAGGCCGAGGCCGGAACACCGCCCAAAACTGTTGCAGAAATCGTCACTGCGCTGGAACCGGTTCACAGTTTCATGACGTCCGAGCGATATGTATTCGATTTGTTGATCAGGTATTCCGGTGCTACGGCTGTCGCCGAAATAGGACCGGTGGCCTATTGTTTTGAGCGATATTTCCGCATCGTGATGCTGTGGCTCGAAGATGCAGAGGTGCGCAAGGATGTGCCACCCGAGTTGTTGGCCGAAGGTGTGCAGGCCTTTGCCATTCAGGCCATGTCACTAAGATTCTGCGCATTGCATTCCGCGACGACATTCACCGACAGGTTGAAGACCTATCTGGATGCCTGGTTGACCCCGACAGGCTGATCGCTGCCGGGGGCAAGGTTGTCAGCTGTGGATCGGACCGTCGCCGCAGGCCAGTGCGGCCTCGCGCACGGCCTCGGAATAGGTCGGGTGCGCGTGGCAGGTCAGGGCCAGATCTTCGGCGGATGCGCCGAATTCCATCGCCACGCAGACCTCATGGATCAGGTCGCCTGCGCCGGGGCCGATGATGTGGCAGCCCAGGATACGGTCGGTTTCCTTGTCGGCCAGGATCTTGACGAACCCGTCAGAGGCAAAGTTGGCTTTGGCGCGGCCGTTGCCCATGAACATGAACTTGCCAACCTTGTAGGCACGGCCTTGTTCTTTGAGCGTCGCCTCGGTTTCACCAACATTGGCGACCTCGGGCCACGTATAGATCACACCCGGAATGACACCATAGTTCACATGCCCATGCTTGCCCGCAACCTGTTCCGCCGCGGCCATACCTTCATCTTCGGCCTTGTGCGCCAGCATCGGGCCTTCGATCACGTCGCCGATGGCGTAGATGCCCGGTACGTTGGTCTGCCAGTCCGCACCCACCTTGATTTGGCCGCGCGGGGTCATCTCGACGCCCAGAGCGTCCAGCCCCAGACCATCGGAATAAGGCTTGCGCCCGGTGGCCACCAGCACGGTATCGGCGTCGATCACATGCTCGCTGTCGTCCTTGAGCAGCTTGTATGTCACTTTGGCCTTGGTCTTGGTTGCTTCGGTTTTCTGCACCGCTGCACCCATGATGAAGTTCAACCCCTGTTTCTTGAGGATACGCTGGAACGTCTTCTGCACCTCAGGGTCCATGCCCGGCGTAATTTCCTTGAGGAATTCGATCACCGTTACATCTGCGCCCAGGCGGCTGTACACCGAACCCAGTTCAAGCCCGATCACACCCGCGCCGATCACCACCATTTTCTTCGGGATCTTGCCCAGAGACAGCGCTCCGGTTGAGGTCACAACCACCTTCTCATCGACTTCGACACCGGGCAGCGAGGACGGTTCGGAGCCTGACGCAATGATAATGTTCTTGGTTTCATGGATTTCATCGCCAACCTGAACCTTGCCGGCCGCAGGGATCGAGCCCCAGCCTTTCAGCCAGTCGATCTTGTTCTTCTTGAACAGAAACTCGATACCCTTGGTGTTGCCCTCGATCACCTCATCCTTGTAGGCCTGCATCTGTTTCCAGTCGACCGAAGGCGATTTGCCCTTCAGGCCCATCTTGGCAAAGTTGTGTTCGGCTTCATGAAGCTGATGGCTGGCATGCAGCAGAGCTTTTGACGGGATGCAGCCCACGTTCAGGCAAGTGCCACCCAGCGTTTCGCGCCCTTCAACCACAGCGGTTTTCAAGCCCAGTTGAGCGCAGCGGATCGCGCAGACATAGCCGCCGGGTCCGGCGCCGATTACGATGACGTCATAGTTTGCCATTACATTCTCCTAAACCGACCGGACGATCCGGCGCTTTCCCGACCCGATCTGGCAGGTCGGGAATATCTATTGTCAAACAGGTTCCAGCAGCTTGATCGAGATGTGCGCAATGCCGCCTCGTTCATGGTGCATTGCCAATTCTTCGGATCCGAAAAATGCCTTCGCCTTGTCCAGGTTGATCACCTCGAACATCGCGATCGCATGGTCCTTCTGATCGGGGTCGCGCCAGACATGCAGGTCGCGGATACCCGCGGCCTTGCGCATCGGCTTGTCCTCGCGGAACACTTTCAGCCAGGCGTCGAAATCGGCCACATCGGCCTGCCAGAGTACATGTGTCGCCATGGTCACAGATCCATCAGCAGGCGGCGCGGATCTTCAAGCGCCTCTTTCACGCGAACCAGGAAGGTTACCGCGCCCTTGCCGTCAACAATGCGGTGGTCATAGGACAGGGCCAGATACATCATCGGACGGATCTTGATCTCGCCATTGATGACCATCGGTCGTTCCTGAATCTTGTGCATGCCCAGAATGCCCGACTGCGGGGGGTTCAGGATCGGCGAGGACATCAGCGAGCCGTAGACGCCACCGTTCGAGATTGTGAAGGTACCGCCCTGCATCTCGGCCATCGAAAGCTTGCCATCGCGGGCGCGCTTGCCCTTTTCGGCGATGGCTTTTTCAATGGCTGCAAACGACATGCTGTCCGCGTCGCGAATGACCGGAACCACCAGACCCTGCGGCGTGCCGGCCGCAACGCCCATGTGAACGAAGTTCTTGTAGACGATGTCGGTGCCATCGATCTCGGCATTGACCTCGGGCACTTCTTTCAGGGCATGGCAGCAGGCCTTGGTGAAGAAGGACATGAAGCCCAGGCGCACACCGTGCTTCTTCTCGAACTGGTCTTTGTACTGATTGCGCAGGGCCATGACTTCGGTCATGTCCACCTCGTTATAGGTGGTCAGGATCGCGGCGGTGTTCTGCGCATCCTTCAGGCGCTTGGCGATGGTCTGACGCAGACGGGTCATCCGTACACGCTCTTCGCGAGCCTCATCTTCGGCAGCAACCGGTGCGCGCGGAACCTGAGCAACGGGCGCCGGCGCAGCCGCCGCAGGTGCGGGGGCCGAAGCAGCCGCGACTGCCTTGGCGACATCTTCCTTCATGATGCGACCATCGCGACCGGTGCCGATGACCTGATCGGCTGACAACCCGGCTTCGGCCATCGCCTTTTCGGCAGACGGCGCATTTGCAACATCCTTGCCGGTGCTTGCCGCAGCAGGAGCCGCAGCAGCAGCTGCCGGTGCAGGGGCTGCGCCTGCGGCCGCGCCCGAGATGACTGCCAGCTTGGCGGTTGCATCAACGGTTGCACCTTCCGGCGCGACGATTTCCGCCAGAACACCCGCAGCCGGGGCGGGTACCTCGACCGAGACTTTGTCGGTTTCCAACTCACACAGCATCTCGTCCTGCGCGACGCTGTCGCCGACTTGCTTGAACCAGGTCGAAACAGTCGCCTCAGTCACAGATTCGCCAAGCGTGGGCACCATCACGTCAACCGACCCGTCCGATGCAGAGGGTGCGGCCTCGGGGGGTGCTGCGGCTGTTGCCGGGGCAGGCGCGGCTGCACCTTCACCGGCAGCAATCGTCGCCAGCAGAGCATCGACACCAACCGTGTCGCCTTCAGCAGCCACAATCTCACCCATCACGCCAGCTGAGGGAGAGGGCACTTCGACCGTCACCTTGTCAGTCTCCAGCTCACACAGCATCTCATCCATGGCGACCGCATCACCGGGCTTTTTGAACCATGTTGCAACAGTGGCTTCGGTGACCGACTCGCCAAGCGTGGGAACACGAACTTCAATCGTCATCGCTTATTTTCCTTCGAGGCTCAGCGCTTCGTTAACCAGCGCTTCTTGTTGGGCTTTGTGTTGGCTGGCCAGGCCCGTCGCGGGCGAGGCCGAGGTTGCGCGACCGACATAAGCCGGACGGGTATGTTTCGCGCCGATCCGGGACAGAACCCATTCGATATTGGGTTCGATAAAGGTCCACGCACCTTGGTTTTTGGGCTCTTCCTGACACCAGACCATTTCGGCATTCTTGAACCGTTCAAGCTCGTTGATCAGAGAATGCGCCGGGAAAGGATAGAACTGTTCGATCCGCATCAGATAAATGTCGTCGATGCCGCGAGCATCGCGTTCCTCCAGCAGGTCGAAATAGACTTTTCCGGAACACATCACCACACGTTTGATCTTGTCATCCGCCACCAGTTTGGTGTCGGAATTGCCCTTCTGTGCATCATCCCACAGTACCCGGTGGAAGCTGGATCCGGTGGTGAAATCATCGGCGGTGCTGACGGCCAGTTTGTGACGCAGCAGTGATTTCGGTGTCACCAGGATCAACGGCTTGCGGAATGTCCGGTGCAGTTGGCGGCGCAGGATGTGGAAATAGTTCGCAGGCGTCGTGCAGTTCGCCACAATCCAGTTGTCCTGACCGCACATTTGCAGGAACCGCTCCAGCCTTGCCGACGAGTGTTCGGGGCCTTGCCCCTCGAACCCGTGCGGCAGCAGACAGACCAGGCCGGACATCCGCAGCCATTTCGATTCACCCGAACTGATGAATTGGTCGAACATGATCTGCGCGCCGTTGGCGAAGTCCCCGAACTGGGCTTCCCACAGGACCAGCGCATTTGGTTCGGCCAACGAGTATCCGTATTCGAAGCCGAGCACTGCATATTCGGACAGCATCGAGTCGATCACTTCGTAATGCGACTGACCTGCGCGAATGTTGTTCAGCGGATAATACCGTTCTTCGGTTTCCTGATGAACGAATCCGGAATGGCGTTGGCTGAAGGTGCCGCGCGTGGCGTCCTGCCCTGCAAGGCGTACCGGGTAGCCCTCGGTCAGCAAGGATCCGAAAGCCAACGCCTCACCAGTGGCCCAGTCAAAGCCTTTACCGGTTTCAAACATCTGTTTCTTGTGCTCAAGCAGACGACCAACCGTCTTGTGCATGGCAAATCCGCTTGGTGCGCGGGTAAGGGCATCCCCGATTTCGGCCATGGTTTCCGGCGTGATCGCCGTCTCGCCGCGCATGTATTCGTCTTTGTTCTTGTCAAGATGCGACCAGCGCCCATCCAGCCAATCGGCCTTGTTGGGTTTATAGTCCTTACCGGCCTCGAATTCGTCGTTCAGATGAGCCTGGAAGGCCGCTTTCATATCTTCGATCTCACCCTCGGGGATCAGGCCATCCTTGACGAGGCGCTCAGTGTACAAAGACAGCGTGGTCTTATGCGTCTTGATCTTCTTGTACATGATCGGGTTGGTGAACATGGGCTCGTCGCCCTCGTTGTGACCAAACCGGCGATAACAGAAGATATCCAGAACCACGTCCTTGTGGAATTTCTGGCGGAATTCGGTCGCCACCTTGGCTGCATGAACAACTGCCTCGGGGTCATCCCCGTTCACGTGGAAGATCGGCGCCTCGACCATCAGCGCGATATCCGTCGGATATGGGCTGGAGCGTGAAAAATGCGGCGCGGTGGTAAAGCCGATCTGGTTGTTCACCACGATATGCATTGTCCCGCCGGTGCGATGCCCGCGCAGACCGCTCAGGCCAAAGCCTTCGGCCACGACGCCCTGACCGGCAAAGGCTGCATCGCCGTGCAGCAGAATGGCCATGACCTTGGTGCGGTCCGTGTCGCCCAACTGATCCTGCTTGGCGCGGACCTTGCCCAGAACCACAGGGTTCACCGCCTCAAGGTGCGACGGGTTCGCCGTCAGCGACAGGTGCACGCTGTTGCCGTCGAACTCGCGATCGCTTGAAGCACCGAGGTGGTATTTCACGTCGCCCGAACCATCCACGTCTTCGGGTTTGAAACTGCCGCCCTGGAATTCGTTGAAAATGGCGCGGTACGGTTTGCCCATCACATTGGCCAGAATGTTCAAACGGCCCCGGTGCGGCATCCCGATCACGATATCACTGAGCCCGAGCGCGCCACCACGTTTGATGATCTGCTCCATCGCCGGAATAAGCGCCTCACCGCCATCGAGACCAAAGCGCTTGGTGCCCATGTACTTGACGTGCAGGAATTTCTCAAAGCCTTCGGCCTCGACCATCTTGTTCAGGATAGCTTTGCGGCCTTCCTTGGTGAACTGGATTTCCTTGCCATAGCCCTCAATGCGCTCTTTCAGCCAGGCGGCCTCTTCCGGGTTCGAGATATGCATGTATTGCAGCGCAAAAGTACCGCAATAGGTCCGTTTCACGATCTCGACGATCTGCCGCATCGAGGCGACCTGAAGTCCCAGAACGTTGTCGATAAAGATCGGGCGATCCATATCGGCATCGGTGAAGCCGTAGGTTTTGGGATCCAGTTCCGGATGATTGCTGGCCGCGCGCATGCCAAGTGGGTCAAGGTTGGCGGCCAGATGGCCCCGGATCCGGTAGGCCCGGATCAGCATCAGCGCCCGCAGACTGTCCAGCACCGCGCGCTTGATCTGGTCATCGCTGACTTCGACACCTTTGTCGGCGGCCTTTTCCTTGATCTTCTTGCCTGCGGCCTTGGCGTCAATCTCGGCCCACTCGCCGGTCAACGCACCGGTCAGATCATCCGCTGGCATGGGCGGCCAGTCGGTTCGCGCCCACGAAGGCCCCTCGGCCTCGCGCTGAACATCAGGCGCGGCGTCACCCATGGCCTTGAAGAACTCGACCCAGGCAGCGTCTACCGCACCGGGGTTCTTGGTGTACTGCGCATAAAGCTGTTCCAGATATTCGGCATTGTGCCCCTGCATGAAGCTGGAGGCGTGAAAGGCAGTATTGGGCGAGTGTTCGGTCATTGGGCTACCTCATGTGGGTTGGGACCGTATTGATTGGTGCCTGGCTGGCTGGGGCGGGTCAGCCACCACAGCACCAGGAGGGGCGACACCACCAGAACGATAAGTGTCGGGATGACGATCAGCAATGTTGCGCGGGTAAACAAAATGTCGAGCGTTCCGCCATGCTGGAAACTCGAGGCGATCCCGATACCAAAGATCAGGACGGCAAAGGCCCCGAGGATCAGCAGGATCGGCAGCAGAGCATACAGCCCGCTGCGCCCGGTATCGTGCATCCGCCGCCACGCAACGGCCAGATGCGGGAAGAAGACGATCAGGCCGACGATGCTCTGCACCGGAGCCGAGGACGTTGCGGCGACGGATTTCACCTCATCGCTTTCGGTGATCGCGACCTGAGTGAAGAACTGCCAGTCGATGATGCCGGCAATGATGTTCCAGATCACGATGAACAGGAAAAAGAACCAGTACTCGGGCCGCGAGGCACGACCTGAGAAGGTGAAGACATTGGCAAAACAGGTGCGGATGGCGTCGGAGAAGGTCATGGTGTCACTCCTCCCTCGGGCGCTCCGAAGCGATTGCTTTGCGGATCTGATGCTACAAGCATCATGCCAAGAACGTTGGCTGCAACCAGTGCGCTTGTGATAAATCCAATAAGGAGCGCTGCGGCGATAAGCACGATGACGAACAACCCGAGAAAGAGGATGCCGAAACCGCTACCGGCTAGCAGGACTAACCCAAGCCAGTATGTCACCTGATAACCTAACCAGAGAATAATTAAAGGCATGAATGGATAGAATGCCTGACGACCCTCCTCACCAGTATCTTGCAACCGGCGGCTCATGGCCGATAGCAGAGGGACACAGGCTACCATAACGACAAACAGTTGCCAGATGCCCCAAATCCCGGCTTTCTGCCATTTAAGCTGTGTTGCTGTTACGATCGGCAAGACAAGCGCGACCGGTGCAAACCACCAGAATTCTGAGCGTGTGGCTCTGCCGGAGCAAACAAAGGTTTTCCGAAATCCGGTCGATATGGCCTGCATTGGTCCCATCAATACCCACCTGCCCGGCGACACCGCCGGGCAGCGCCCGACCGCCCCCATGGGCGGGCGCTTTGCACCCACCCGCGGTCGGGCGCTGCCCTCAGCACATATGCGCTATGGGCAATCACAGCTTACCCAATTGCTTCCAGCACAGCCTCGCCCAGCTGAGCCGGGCTTTCGGCCACGACGATCCCAGCACTGCGCATGGCTTCGATCTTGTCCTCGGCACCGCCCTTGCCGCCAGCGACAATCGCGCCCGCGTGGCCCATGCGGCGGCCCGGAGGGGCTGTGCGGCCCGCGATGAAACCGGCGGTCGGCTTCTTGCGGCCCTTCTTGGCCTCATCCGCCAGGAACTGCGCGGCTTCTTCCTCGGCCGAACCACCGATCTCACCGATCATGATGATCGACTCGGTCTCGTCATCGGCCAGGAACCATTCCAGCACGTCGATATGCTCAGTCCCTTTGATCGGGTCGCCGCCGATGCCCACACAGGTGGACTGGCCCAGACCCACATCGGTGGTTTGCTTGACGGCCTCATAGGTCAGGGTGCCGGAACGCGACACAACACCGACCGAGCCGCGCTTGTGGATATGGCCGGGCATGATGCCGATCTTGCAGGCGTCGGGCGTGATGACACCGGGGCAGTTCGGGCCGATCAGGCGGGATTTGCTGCCTTCCAGCGCGCGCTTCACCTTCATCATGTCCAGCACCGGGATGCCTTCGGTGATGCAGACGATCACCTCCATCTCGGCATCAATCGCTTCGAGGATCGAATCCGCAGCAAACGGCGGCGGCACATAGATCACGCTGGCATTGGCTTCGGTCACATGCTTGGCCTCGTGGACCGAGTTGAACACGGGCAGGCCCAGATGCTCCATCCCGCCTTTGCCGGGGGTGACGCCGCCGACCATCTTGGTGCCATAGGCAATGGCCTGTTCGCTGTGGAATGTACCCTGCGAGCCGGTAAAGCCCTGACAGATCACTTTGGTGTTTTCGTCGATGAGGACTGCCATTTTGTCCCTTTCTCTAGGCGGTGTTGGATTGATTGGGTTCAGTCGCCGGCAGAACCTGCGGCGCATAGGTAATTTTCTCGAGCGTGGCACGTCCCAGGGCCAGGTTGGCCGTGGTACGCAGGCCGCTGCTGATTTCAGCGATGCCACGCCTTACTTTTTGCCGGATCAGAGGCCAGCCTGTTGGCCGCGCGCGCGGTGCACCCATATTGTATTCGCCGGGCGCTTCGTTGCCCTGTTCGACCATGGCCGGGATCACCTGATAGATGTTGATCTGACGCGCCGCCGGCGAGGCGGAAGGGTTGAACAACAAACCATCCAGCGTAATGTCAAAGGGTTTCTGGGCCAGGAAGTGCCGGGCCGCTTCGCGTGTCAGCGCATAAGCTGCACCACCGGGATGGCGCGAGCGCATCAGACGCAATTCCCGCTCCAGATGGGGCAGCCGCTTGCGCCCAATGGCCACGTAAAGCTTCGTGCTGCGCCAGCGTTCGAACCGCACGATGTCGGCATCCTCTGGCCACCATGATGCATCATTCAACCAGTCTGCCAATTCCGGTGTCAGAAACACATCATCCTCAAGGATCAAGGCCTGTTCCGCCCCCGAAGCGATCAGCGCCTCCCATGCTTTGGCATGGCTGAGGGTGCAAGCCATGTCCTTGGTATGGAAATAGCCCCACGGCCCCTCGGCCTTGCATTCGCGCAGGAAATCCTCACGGGTGGCGGCATCGCAGTCAACAGCGTTGACGCGCGTCGCCGACAGGCCTGCCTTTTGCAGCTCCTGCTCCATCAAACGCGCCCGCCCTGTGGCGCGTTCCAAGCCTATGAGGAAGATTGGGATGGTCATCAGATCGATTGCTTCTTTCAGCCTTGCGCGGCAATGTTTTTCAGCTTGGTTTTAACCGCGATGGGGCGGGCCCGAGGCCAGCCCCACTTGAACAAGCTTAACCCTTAACCGCCTTCACGATCTTTTCGGCGCCGTCCTTCAGGTTGTCCGCCGCGATCACGTCCAGGCCAGAGGTGTTGATGATCTCTTTGCCCTTCTCGACATTCGTGCCTTCCAAACGGACGACCAGCGGTACTTTCAGGCCAACTTCTTTCACAGCGGCCACAACGCCCTCGGCGATGACGTCACAGCGCATGATGCCGCCGAAGATGTTGACCAGAATGCCTTTGACCTGCGGGTCCGAGGTGATGATCTTGAACGCTTCGGTCACTTTCTCTTTGGTCGCGCCGCCACCCACGTCGAGGAAGTTGGCA
Source organism: Ruegeria sp. AL3 (assembly GCF_056536065.1). Lineage (NCBI taxonomy): Bacteria > Pseudomonadati > Pseudomonadota > Alphaproteobacteria > Rhodobacterales > Roseobacteraceae > Ruegeria > Ruegeria sp. AL3. The sequence continues at coordinate 622,477 of NZ_JBQFJG010000001.1, read as the reverse complement.
GGCTCAGCCCCGTACAGCTTGATGATGTCCATCGTCGCCATCGCCAGACCGGCACCGTTGACCATGCAGCCGATCTCACCATCCAGTGCGATGTAGTTCAGGTCGTACTTGGAGGCTTCCAGTTCCTTGGGGTCTTCCTCGGTCGTGTCGCGCAGTTCGGCGATGTCCGGGTGGCGGTAGACCGCGTTGCCGTCAAAGCCGACCTTGGCGTCCAGCACCTTGAGATCGCCGCTGTCCGAGACGATCAGCGGGTTGATTTCCAGCATCTCCATGTCCTTCTCGACGAAGGCTTGATAGAGCTGACCCATCAGTTTGACGCATTGCTTGACTTGCGGGCCTTCCAGACCCAGCGAGAAGGCGATGCGGCGACCGTGATACGGCATGTAACCGGTGGCCGGATCGACCGAGAAGGACAGGATTTTCTCGGGCGTCGCTGCGGCCACTTCTTCGATGTCCATGCCGCCCTCGGTCGAACAGACGAAGGAAATGCGGCTGGTCTGGCGGTCCACCAGCAGGGCCAGGTACAGTTCACGCTCGATGCCCGAGCCTGCTTCGATATAGATGCGGTTGACCTGCTTGCCTGCCGGACCGGTCTGATGCGTGACCAGTGTACGGCCCAGCATCTTTTTGGCTTCTTCAGCGGCTTCTTCAACCGATTTGGTCAGACGAACACCGCCTTTTTCACCGGCGTCGGCCTCTTTGAACGAACCCTTGCCGCGACCACCTGCGTGGATCTGTGCTTTGACAACCCAAAGCGGGCCGTCCAGCTCACCTGCTGCGGTTTTGGCTTCTTCGGCGCGCAACACGGCGCGACCATCGGACACCGGTGCGCCATAGCTGCGAAGGAGGGCTTTGGCCTGATATTCGTGAATGTTCATCGAAACTGTCCCGTCTGACTGCGTTTAATCGTTATAGGGGTGTCTAGCGGGCAAGTTTAAAGGGTTTTTTGATGCTCGATGGGTTTTTAGCGAAGATTTTCAACATTTGTGATCACGGGTTTTTAGCGTGTGATCACAAAATTTCTGATGTGGCAAAACGATTCGAAAAAACTGCGCCGCGTCAGAAAATCACATTCGAAAAAAGGGATTTGCGGCGTTTGCGCCAACATTTGCGACCGGGACATGCGCGGACCAAAAGAAAACCGGCCCTGAAACGGGCCGGTCTGTTGTTCGGACTTCAGAGCTGTTTTACGCCAGCGAGCTGTCGATGCCCTTGCATGCGTCGATCAGACCCTTCACGGCGTTCACCGAGTTGTCGAACCCTGCCTGCTCGTCTTCGTTCAGCTTGATGTCAACGATACGCTCGACGCCGCCTGCGCCGATCACGGTCGGAACACCGACATAGAGCCCGTCTACACCCAGTTCGCCGTTGCAGTAGGCCGCGCATGGCAGAACGCGCTTCTGGTCTTTCAGATAGGCTTCGGCCATTTCGATCGCCGACGTTGCAGGCGCGTAGTAGGCCGAACCGGTTTTCAGCAGGCCAACGATTTCGGCGCCGCCGTCACGGGTGCGCTGCACGATGGCGTCCAGTTTCTCTTGCGTGGTCCAGCCCATCTCGACCAGATCAGGCAGCGGAATACCGGCAACGGTCGAGTAACGGACCGACGGCACCATGGTATCGCCGTGGCCGCCCAAAACGAAGGCGGTGACGTCGCGCATCGAGACGTTGAACTCTTCCGACAGGAAATGTGCAAAGCGCGCCGAGTCAAGCACCCCTGCCATGCCGCAGACCTTGTTGTGCGGCAAGCCCGAGAATTCGCGCAAAGCCCAGACCATCGCGTCCAGCGGGTTGGTGATGCAGATCACGAACGCATCGGGTGCGTGGGCTGCGATGCCTTCACCGACCGACTTCATGACTTTCAGGTTGATGCCCAGCAGATCATCGCGGCTCATGCCCGGTTTGCGGGCCACGCCTGCGGTCACGATGCACACATCCGCGCCAGCGATATCGGCATAGTCGCTGGTGCCTTTCATCGAGGCGTCGAACCCTTCCGAAGGGCCGGATTCAGCGATGTCGAGCGCCTTGCCCTGAGGCAGCCCGTCTGCGATGTCAAACAGGACAACGTCACCCAGTTCTTTGACAGCTGCGAGATGTGCGAGCGTGCCACCGATGTTCCCCGCGCCGATCAGCGCAATCTTGGGTCTGGCCATTTGGAATTTCTCCATATCCGGTCGGTATTGAAATCGCGGTCGTGCTAGTCGTTAAAACGTCAATAGGCAAGAGTTCTGCGACGTGGCATACAACCGCATACTGTTTGCAGGCCCCGCTTTGATTGCGCTAAACGGCCTTTGAGACAAGCCAAAACCGGGACTGTCACATGTTCGAATTGAACTTGATGTTTTTTGCCGTGGCGATCCCTGCCGTGATCTTTGCCGGTATTTCAAAGGGCGGTTTCGGTTCCGGCGTGGCATTTGCCTCGTCGTCGATTCTGGCCTTGATCCTGACGCCCGGGCAGGCTTTGGCCTTGATGCTGCCAATCTTGATGGTGATCGACGTGGCCACGTTGGGTCCCTATTGGAGGCGGTGGAGCTGGCCGGATTCCCGTCTGCTGATCCTTGGCGCGCTGCCCGGTGTGGCGGTGGGTGCGGGGCTTTACCGTGCAACGGATGATGATCTGTTGCGTCTGCTGATCGGTGGCATCTCGGTCGGGTTCGTAATCTGGCACATCGCGCAGTCGAAAGGGTGGGTGCGCGGGTTTGCCAGGCGATTGCCGCCGTCTTCCGGTTTGTTTGCCGGGCTGGTCGCGGGTTTCACAAGTTTCGTCAGCCATGCCGGCGGTCCTCCGGCAGCGGTCTATCTTTTGTCGCAACGCCTGACGAAAACCGAATTTCAAGCCAGTACGGTACTGGTTTTCTGGGTGATCAATATCGCGAAATTCATACCCTATGCGTATCTGGGTATGTTCACATGGCAGACGTTATGGGCGGATTTGCTGCTGACACCCTTTGCGATCCTGGGGGCATGGCTGGGCGTCCGGGCACATTTCATGTTGTCCGAACGCCTGTTCTTCGGGCTTGCCTATGTGCTGTTGACGCTCACCGGCAGCAAGCTGATCTGGGACGCGCTTACCTGATCAGGCATTGGGTGGCAGCGCCTCGACCACCTCTTCAAAAGCCTGACCCGAAGCCACAAGGCAGGTGATCCCGTTTGGCAAAGTCACCGTGATCGTCCAACTGCCGGTTTCGTCCGAGGCAAAAAGCTCCATGACGGCGCCTTTTCGGGCCAGTCCCAAACCCCTGCGCGTTTCACCATAGGCCTCGTGCAACCGTTCCAGCACAGCCTCTCTGGGCGCACAGTTTTGACCCTGAGCGTGCGCATGTTGCGCGGCCAGGACCATGATCCCAAGCCCCATCGTCATCTTGAACACCGTCTTTTGCATGCCGCACCCTTTTTGATTCCAACTGCCGATCAGGGTGCGTGGCAAGGGACGAAATCCGGTTAAGGGAACGCACGTTGCGTCGGGTTTGCTGCGGTGCGGCGATTTTGTGCTTGAACTTTCCTGCAAAAAATGTCCCATTCCGCGCAACTTTATTTCAATGGGAGTGGTCCATGGATCCTCGTCTGCGCCCCTATCGTTCGGTTCTCTACATTCCTGGTTCGAGGGACCGGGCCCTGGACAAGGCCCGATCTTTGCCTGTGGATGCGATCATCTTCGACCTGGAAGATGCAGTTGCAGCGGACGAAAAAGAAAACGCTCGCGAAACGCTGAAAGGGGCCTTGGCCGCTGGGGGCTATGGTGCGCGGGTCAAGATCGTCCGGATCAATGGGCTGGACACCGAATGGGGGCGTGCCGATGCCGAGGCGGTGCGCGACATGGATGCCGATGTTGTCCTGTTGCCCAAGGTGAATTCGGCGGCTGACGTGGATGCTCTGGCGGCGATCACCGGAGAATTGCCGATTTGGGCCATGATGGAAACGCCGCGCGGAATGCTGAACGCTGCCGAGATCGCCGCGCATCCGCTGATGGCCGGATTCGTGATGGGCACAAACGATCTGGCCAAAGAGTTGCAAACCCGCTTTCGCCCCGATCGCCTGCCGATGATGACTTCGCTGGGTCTGTGCCTGTTGGCCGCCAAGGCCGAAGGGCTGATCATCATTGATGGCGTTTACAACGCTTTCAAGGATGCCGAGGGTCTGGCCGCCGAGTGTGCGCAGGGCCGCGACATGGGCTTTGATGGCAAAACACTGATCCATCCGGCCCAGGTCGATGTGGCCAACACGGCCTTCGCACCATCGGATGACGAGATCGATCTGGCCCGCCGCCAAATTTCGGCATTCGAAGAGACCGAAGCGCAAGGGCAGGGTGTTGCCGTCGTGGATGGCAAGATCGTTGAAAACCTGCACGTTGCAACGGCCCGTGAAATTCTGGCAAAAGCAGAGGCGATTTCAGCTTTGCAAGCGGGGTAAGCCAGCATGGGCTTTGTTCTTCTGATCTTGGGCGTGGCACTGTGGTGGGCCGCGCATCTGTTCAAACGTGTGGCGCCTGAACGCCGTGCCGCGATGGGCGACGGGGGCAAGGGTGCAGTAGCCCTGGCGCTGGTAGCGTCGATCCTGCTGATGGTGTTCGGCTATCGCATGACCGACTTCATCTATGTCTGGGCTCCGCCGACCTTCCTGATTCACGTCAATAATCTGTTGGTTCTGATCGCGATCTTCATGATGAGCCCCGCGGGCACCAAAGGCCGGGTGCTGAACAAGTTTCGCCATCCGATGCTGGGTGGTTTCAAGCTGTGGGCCTTTGCGCATTTGCTGGTGAACGGAGATCTGGCCTCGATCATCCTGTTCGGCGGTCTTCTGGCGTGGGCCGTGGTCGAAGTTGTTGTGATCAACAAGACCGAACCCGACTGGACGCCCAGTGAGCCGGGAACCTATGGCAAGGATGCCATGTTCTTTGTGGCGTCGATCGTGCTGCTGGGGATTATCGGATATATCCACGGCCTGGTCGGTCCGTCTCCGTTTGGCTCATGAGGACCTGACCCCATGGCGAAACTCTATCGTTTATTGACCGAAGAAGACACGTCAGCCTTCTGCCACAAAGTGTCAGATGCGCTGGCGAAGGGATGGGAGCTGTACGGCGACCCGTCCTATGCCTTTGACTCAGCCAACAATGTAATGCGGTGTGCGCAGGCTGTGACCAAAGAGGTCGACGCCGACTATTCCCCCGACATGAAACTGGGACAGCAGTAATGGTAAAAACAAATCCGGGCCGATTTTTCGAGGATTATTCTGTGGGGCAGGTGTTGCATCACGCCGTGCCGCGCACAGTGACCGAGGGCGAACGCGGTTTGTATCACGCGCTTTATCCCGCGCGTCACGCGCTGTATTCTTCGGACGAATTTGCCCGGGATTGCGGTTTGCCGGAAAGTCCGCTTGATGATCTGGCGGCGTTTCATCTGGTCTTCGGCAAAACGGTTCCGGATGTCTCGTTGAACGCGGTTGCCAATCTTGGCTATGGCGAAGGCCGCTGGCTGAAACCCGTCTATGCCGGTGATACCCTGCGATCTGTGTCCGAGGTGATTGGCGTCAAACAGAATTCCAACGGGAAAACAGGTGTCGTCTGGGTCCGCACCCGTGGATTGAACCAATTGGACGAAGTCGTCATCGAATATGTCCGTTGGGTGATGGTGCGCAAGGCAGACGTGAATGCGTCAGCGCCCGAAACGGTTGTTCCCGAATTGAAGAAGGCCTTGACGCCCCAGGATTTGATCGTGCCCGAAGGTCTGGATTTCTCGAATTACGATTTCGCGTTGGCCGGTGAAGCGAATCGTTGGGGCGATTATGAAATCGGAGAGAAAATCGACCACGTGGACGGCGTCACCGTGGAAGAGGCCGAACACATGCTGGCCACGCGATTGTGGCAGAACACCGCCAAGGTGCATTTCGACCTGACGTTCCGCCCGGAAGGCAGGTTGATCTATGGCGGGCACGTGATCTCGATGGCGCGGACATTGTCGTTCAATGGGCTTGCGAACGCGCAGATGATTGTCGGCCTGAATGGCGGCGCGCATGCCAACCCATGCTTCGCGGGCGACACGATCAAGGCCTGGTCCGAAGTTCTGGATAAGGCGGAAACCGGTGTTCCCGGCGTGGGTGCGATCCGCCTGCGTCTGGTGGCGACAAAGGGTGGTGATCCGTTCGTGTTGAAGAATGACGAGGGCCGGTATTTGCCGGATGTTCTTCTGGACCTCGATTATTGGGCGCTCATGCCGCAATAGGCCTGCTGACGGTAATGTGAGCCATTTGCGTGCAAGCCGTGTTAGGCTTGCACCATGCATATTCTGCGCGCGATATTGACCAGCGTTTGTCTGGCGCCGGCGGCTCAGGCCTGCGATCTGGCGCTGGCCCTGGCGGTTGATGTTTCCGGCTCGGTCGACGCCAGCGAGTTTCGTATCCAGATGGACGGGTTGGCCGCTGGTCTGCGCGACCCGATCGTGTCCGAGGCATTGGTTCGTGGTCAGGCTCAGTTGATGCTGGTGCAATGGACCGGGTCGTCGCGCCAGCAGGTCACGATCCCCTGGACTCGAGTCGACAGTTTCGCGGCGCTGGATCGTTTTGCCGATCAGGTTGCCGAAGATCCACGCATCTGGCGGAACTTCTCGACTGCGATTGGCGAGGCGCTGCACACGACGCTGGACGCGTTTGAGTCCGTATCCGATTGCAAACGGAGACTGATCGATCTGTCGGGGGACGGCGTATCCAATGAAGGCGTCGAACCGACGCAAGTTCACGCGGCTTTGCGGGACCGAGGCATTGTCGTCAATGCGTTGGCCATTGAAGAAAGTGAACCGGACCTGACGGCCTATTTCTTTGAGAATGTCATCGTGGGCGAAGGCGCTTTTGTCGTTTCGGCCTCGGGCTTCGCGGACTACCCGGAGCGAATTCGCAAGAAACTGCTGCGCGAAGTGACGCAGCAAACAGCGGGCCTGAAATGACAGTCAGGAGATTCGTGATCACATGCCTTTGGTCTTGAAATCGCTAACATTGATGAAGGGGAATGTTAAATGTGATCACGACAATATTTTGTGTGATCACATACTTGAATAATCCGTCAAATTGCGCCGAATTTAGTGGCTTTTGCACCCGCAGCACGTGACAGTGTCGCAAAAAACAGTAAAACGTTCGGTAGCCAACCGAAAAGGAGCCGCCATGGCCGATGTAAATCGGGGCAACCGCCCACTTTCGCCGCACCTGTCGATCTATCGTCCACAGCTGACGTCGGTCACATCCATCCTGACACGCATCACCGGAAACGCGCTACTGCTGGCGGCGCTGCTGATCGTCTGGTGGTTTCTGGCCGCAGCAACGTCGCCCGAGGCCTTCGCCGTTGCGAACGGAGTGATTACTTCGGTGCTTGGCGATCTGGTGATGGCTCTGTCCGTATGGGGTCTTTGGTATCACACGCTGGCCGGTGTACGGCACCTGATCTGGGACAATGCGATTGGGCTGGACCTTCCCACAGCGACAAAGCTGGGCTGGGCCGTTGTCATCGGATCGGTCGTGCTGACCCTTCTGACCCTTGTCATCGTCGCGTGATTGGAGGCCTGACATGCGTTATCTGACCGACCGCAAACGCGCCGCTGGCCTTGGCTCGGCGAAATCCGGCACCGCCCATTTCTGGGCGATGAAAGTCAGCTCGGTGGCTCTGCTGATCCTTGTGCCTTTGTTTGTTTTCACCTTCGGCCCGGTTCTGGGTCAGCCGTTTGACGTGGTACTTGAATACTATTCGCGGCCCTTCCCTGCCATCGTGGCAGCACTGACGCTGGCAGTTGGCTTCAAACACTTCGCAGACGGTGCGCAGGTGATGCTTGAGGACTATGTTCACGGCACGCTTGAAAAGGTCCTGATCATTCTGGTGACCTGCCTGTCCTACGGTGCGGCTGCGGCCGGCATCTTCGCCATCGCGCGCATTGCCCTCTAATTCCCGGAGCTGAAAGAAATGGCTGCATACGAATACGAAACGCATGAATATGACGTGGTCGTTGTTGGCGCCGGTGGGGCCGGTCTGCGGGCGACATTGGGTATGGCGGAACAAGGCCTGCGTACGGCCTGCGTGACCAAGGTTTTCCCAACCCGTTCTCATACCGTGGCCGCGCAGGGTGGCATTGCCGCGTCGTTGTCGAATATGGGCCCCGACCATTGGCAATGGCACATGTACGATACCGTCAAGGGCTCGGACTGGTTGGGCGATACCGACGCGATGGAGTACCTTGCCCGCGAGGCGCCAAAGGCGGTCTACGAGCTGGAGCACTATGGCGTTCCGTTCAGCCGTACGGAAGAGGGCAAGATCTATCAGCGCCCCTTCGGTGGACACACCACTGAATTCGGAGAAGGTCCTGCGGTACAGCGCACCTGTGCAGCTGCCGACCGGACCGGCCACGCGATTCTGCATACACTGTATGGGCAGTCGTTGAAGAACAACGCCGAGTTCTACATCGAATACTTCGCCATTGACCTGGTCATGTCCGAAGACGGTCAATGTCAGGGTGTCGTCTGCTGGAAGCTGGACGATGGCACCATGCATGTCTTCAACGCCAAGATGGTGGTATTGGCGACCGGCGGCTATGGCCGTGCCTATTTCAGCGCCACCTCGGCCCATACCTGCACCGGCGATGGCGGCGGCATGGTGGCCCGTGCCGGGCTGGCCTTGCAGGATATGGAATTCGTTCAGTTCCACCCTACCGGCATCTACGGTTCGGGCTGTCTGATCACCGAAGGCGCGCGCGGCGAAGGCGGGTACCTGACAAACTCGGAAGGTGAACGGTTCATGGAGCGCTATGCGCCCCAGTACAAGGACCTCGCACCACGCGATTACGTTTCGCGCTCGATGACCATGGAAATCCGCGAGGGACGTGGCGTAGGGGCCGAAGGGGATCACATTCACCTGAACCTCAGCCACTTGCCTGCCGAAGCTCTGGCGGAGCGCCTGCCCGGTATCTCGGAAAGCGCCAAGATTTTTGCGGGTGTGGATGTCACGAAGGAACCGATCCCGGTTCTGCCCACCGTGCATTACAACATGGGCGGTATCCCCACGAACTATTGGGGTGAGGTTCTGAACCCAACTGCCGAGGATCCGACTGCGGTCGTTCCCGGTTTGATGGCCGTTGGCGAAGCCGGTTGTGCCTCGGTCCACGGTGCGAACCGACTGGGGTCGAACTCGCTGATTGACCTTGTGGTCTTTGGCCGGGCGGCAGCGATCCGGGCTGGCAAGGTTGTCGACGCCGAATCCCCCAACCCGGTTCTGAACCAGGTGTCGGTCGACAAGGCGTTTGACCGTTTTGATGCGGTGCGTAACGCCAGCGGTTCAATCCCAACCGCCGATCTTCGGCTTGAGATGCAAAAGACCATGCAGGCGGATGCGGCCGTGTTCCGAACCGCCAAGACCATGGCCGAAGGCGTCGAGAAGATGACGGCGATTGCCGCAAAGATGGACGACCTGAAGGTCACAGACCGTTCGTTGGTCTGGAACAGCGATCTGATGGAAACCCTTGAACTGACCAACCTGATGCCAAACGCGCTTGCCACCATCGTCGGCGCCGAGGCCCGCAAGGAATCCCGAGGGGCCCACGCGCATGAAGACTTCAGCGAGCGTGATGACGAAAACTGGCGTGTTCACACGGTCAGCCGGGTCGAGGGCAACAAGGTTGAGCTCAGCTATCGTCCGGTCATCGTTGATCCGCTGACGACCGAGGACCAAGGCGGTATCAGCTTGCAGAAAATCGCGCCCAAAGCGCGGACGTTCTAAGGGCTGGTCAGGAACAGGGGCGAGATGGCAGAGTTTTCTTCGACCGATTATTGGCAACGCCGATATGAGCGCGGCAAGACCTCGGGAGCGGGGTCTTACGGGCGTCTTGCTGTCTACAAAGCGAATTTCATCAACACGATGGTCGAGATGGAAGGCGTGGACTCGGTTGTAGAATTGGGATCGGGCGACGGAAATCAGGCGCAATTGTTTGATATCCCGAATTATACCGGTCTAGATGTCTCGGACCTCTGCGTTCGGCGCTGCAACGAAGTTTTTCGATCCCGCCCCAATTGGGTGTTCAAAAACGCCGATTCCGAGGTTGAGCCGCATGACGTTTCTCTTTCGCTGGATGTCATTTATCATCTGACCGAGGACAGCGTTTTCGAAAACTACATGCGGCGGTTGTTCGGACTGGCAAAGCGTTTTGTCGTTATCTATTCGTCTGATTTTGACCAGAACCCTTCCAACCAGCATGTGCGCCATCGCCCGTATTCCCTGTGGGTTGAAGAATTCATGCCCGGCTGGCAGCTCTATTGTGAAGAAGAGAACCCGTTTGCCGTCAAAGGGCATGCGCATGCCTCAAAGAACAGCTTTGCCGCGTTCAAAGTGTTCGAGCGGAGTTGAACGTGTGACTGGCGCAAGCACCATATCAACCCGGGAAGCCAAACAAGCCGCTTTTGATCATGTCACATGCCGGAGGGGCGTTCAAAAAAGCGCAAGTCATGGTGAAATCCCAGGCGTGCCAAGGCGTGTGCTTTGCTGGTGCCCGCAATGACGGTCGAGAAACTCAAATCCGGGCAAAGCGATCCCAAGATCATCCTGATCGGCTTGAACCGCTGTGCGACGACCTCGTTTCACAAGCTGTTTCAGAACAGCGGGATTCCTTCGGTGCATTGGGAAGATGAACAGGGTCTAAACCTTGCACATCGGATGGTAACCAATATTGCCATGGGGCGCAGACCGCTGGATGGGTTTGGTGCCGTCCGGGCCTTCACCGATATCGCCTTTGTCAATTCGCGCTTCATGCTGGACGGCGCGCGGTTCTTTCGAGAGCTGCACGCGGCTTACCCCGACGCCTATTTCTTGCTGAACACGCGCAATCGCGATGACTGGATCGCATCACGTGCCAACCATTCCGGCGGTAGGTACCTAGAGCGATGCTGCAAGGCCAATGGACAGACGGCCGACGAGGTAAAACGGGGCTGGGCGCATATGTATGACGTGCACCATTCCGAGGTCGAAGCTTTCTTTGACGACAACCCGCGCTTTCTGCGCTTTGATATCGACCGGGACGATCCGCAAAGCCTTGCGGATTGGCTTTCGCCGGATTTCGACGTGAACATCGCCCATTGGGGGCATTATAACCGAGGGGCGTCTGAATGCGCCCGGACAGGCTGAAAGGCGGCCTTGTGCTGAATGGAGAATTGACATGGTTCAACTGACCCTGCCCAAGAATTCCCGGATTACCACCGGCAAGACCTGGCCAAAGCCGGACGGCGCCACGAACGTGCGCAAGTTCCAGATCTATCGTTGGAACCCCGATGACGGGCAGAACCCGCGTGTCGACACCTATTTCGTTGATATGGATACGTGCGGTCCGATGGTACTGGACGCGCTGATCAAAATCAAAAACGAGATCGATCCGACGTTGACGTTCCGCCGGTCTTGCCGCGAAGGCATCTGTGGATCTTGCGCGATGAACATCGACGGGATCAACACGCTGGCCTGTATCTATGGCATGGATGAGATCAAGGGCGATGTGAAAATCTATCCGCTGCCGCATATGCCGGTGGTCAAGGACCTGATCCCTGATCTGACTCATTTCTATGCCCAGCATGCGTCCATCATGCCGTGGCTGGAAACCAAGACCAATCGCCCTGCGAAGGAATGGAAACAATCCATCGAAGATCGCAAGAAGCTGGATGGTCTTTATGAATGCGTGATGTGCGCCAGCTGCTCGACCTCATGCCCCAGCTACTGGTGGAATGGTGATCGCTATCTTGGCCCCGCGGCCTTGCTGCATGCCTATCGCTGGATCATCGACAGCCGGGATGAAGCCACTGGTGAGCGTCTGGATGAACTGGAAGATCCGTTCAAGCTCTACCGCTGTCACACCATCATGAACTGCGCCAAGACCTGTCCGAAAGGTCTGAACCCGGCCAAGGCGATTGCCGAGATCAAGAAGATGATGGTCGAGCGCGCGGTCTAAACACAGGCCCGATTTGCGATTTTCGCATGTCCATCTTGCAAAAATAGGCGATGCAGCCCCGGCTGCATTGCCTTATTTTTTTGGCAGGGAGGAGTGATGAGCTTTAGTCAGGATCACTCCAATGAGCAAAGACACATCCAAACGGAAAAGCGCCGCCCAAGACGCGCTGGAACTGCTTGAACAGGCATGGGCCTATTACACGCCCGAACCTGCGAAGGCTGACAAGGAACCAGAGCTTTTCGAATACGCAAACGCAGCCTGATACAGGCGGCAAGGCTTGCAAACTGACGGTTTATCGGCAAAGCAGAGGGATGCCTGTTCTTCTGCTTCTTCTGGCGGCCGGCGTGTTTGCCTATTTCCTCTGGCGCTCGCGCCATTCCGGGCTGACACGTGATTGCAGGTGGCGGCAGGACAAGAGCCACGGCATCTGGCGGTGCAGCTTCTGCGGTGCCGAAATCACTGCACTGGACCAACCTTTGCAGTGTTTGAAGGCGCGTGACCCCTGAAAGATAGGGCTTTCCGAGGGTTGAATAATGCGCCACTCTGCCCGGCATGACCGTTTCAGAAAACACTCTCCACCCGCCTGAAGATGCCGAAGCCCGTCGCGCGGTTTCCCCTGTCATCTGTTACCCGAACGAGGCATTGCCGCGACCGGATGTGACTTGGATGAAGTCCCTTCGCGAACGCGCAAGCAAAACGGGCGAAGTGCTGGTGCCGCCACGTGATGCACGTTGTTTTGAAGTGCCTGCCGGCCATTTCTTTCGCATCACTTCCGTCGAGGGGCCGCAGGTTGGCGATCTGAACCTCTGGAACCGAAACGACCTGTCGGAACGCTTCTATTCCGGAAAAACCCGGGCGCTGCATGGCACGCATCTGACCACCGGAGAGCGGATGTGGTCCAGTTTTCCTCATCTGCGCCCGATGGCCACGATTATTGCGGATACGCTGGAGTGGTACGGGATCGATTCCTATGGGGGGTCGGTTCATGACGTCATCGGCACGCGATGCGATCCGTATACGGGCAACCTTTTGTCCGGTACGCAATATCATCATTGTTGCCACTCCAACCTGACCCGCGCGCTTGCGGATCACCTCAATATTCCGCTGACCGAAGCCGAACCAGCGGTGCACGACGTACTGAACGTCTTCATGTGTACCGGTTTCACCCGCGACACGGGTCAGTACTTCATGAAAGCCTCACCCGTGCGCCCCGGAGATTTTCTTGAATTTTTTGCCGAGATTGATTTGCTGGGAAACCTCAGCGCCTGCCCGGGCGGGGATTGTTCCTCGGAACATTCCTCGGACACGGCTGCATGCCACCCCTTGCTGGTCGAGGTATTCGCTCCTGCCAGTGGTGATTTGAAGGGGTGGGACAGCCCTGCGTGCAATGGTTATGATCGCTCGCACGGGCGTTAGCAAAGGCAGGCACCCGTTTCCTCGTGCCTGCCCACCATCAGCTGTTGGGGAACGCAGCCTGAAGCGCAATTTCCACCATTTCACCAAAGCTGCTTTCACGTTCTGACGATGGCAGGGCCTCTCCGGTCAACAGGTGGTCGGAAACAGTGAGAACGGCCAAGGCGCGGCATTTGTGGCGCGCCGCCAGGATATAGAGTTCGGCCGCTTCCATCTCGACCCCCAGAATGCCGTGACGCACCATCTGTTCATTGAGATCTGGACGTTCGTCATAAAAGACATCTGACGAGTAAATTCCACCAACATGGGTCGGCGTTCCCTTGGCGGCAGCCGCTGTGGCGGCAGCTTGCAGAAGCCCCCAATCGGCGCAGGGCGCAAAGTTGAGCTCTTTCATGATGCCGCGCGACGGCGTGCTCAGCGTGGTTGATGTCATGGCCAGAATAACGTCACGAATTTTGACGCTGTCCTGCATCCCCCCGCAGGATCCGATGCGGATCAGGGTTTTCGCATCGTAATCGCGGATCAACTCGTTTACATAAATGGAAAGGGACGGCATTCCCATGCCGCTTCCCTGAATTGTTACGGGGTTTCCCTTCCAGTTTCCGGTAAAGCCAAGCATTCCCCGAACGTTATTGACCTGTTTGGCATCATCCAAAAACGTCTCGGCCGCCCATTTCGCCCGGTAGGGATCACCGGGCAATAGAACGGTTTCAGCTATTTCGCCTTTTTCGGCGCCAATATGAATTGTCATTTTCCAAATCGCTCAGATTAGATTTCCAGATCAGAAATATCCGCGCCTGCCGTCAGCGCGTCATGCACCCATTGAGGTTTGCGGCCGCGACCGGTCCAGGTTTGATTGGGATTCTCCGGATTACGGTATTTAGCCTTTGTTTTTGTGGGCTTAACACCGCGCGACGTTTCTTCGGACAGTTCAGACAAAGAGAAGCCGAATTCTGCCGCAGCCTTTTCTGCAGCTTTCAAAGCCTCCTGACGTTCGCGTTTTTCTGCCCTGACCAAAGCTTTTTCAATGTCATTGCGCAAAGCCAAAAGGTCTTTGCGTGACATATTCTCAAGATTGATCCCCATCATTCTTCTCCATCAGATAATAATTACGGTGCACATGAGCGCGCACCGTAATTCCAATTATCAGCGTATTCCATCCCGAATTTTTCAGAGACGGAAACAGGAGAAAAAGTGCCTTGCAGCTAATTTACTCTGCGGCGAGGTTCCGAGGATCCGCCAGAGTAACAATATCGCCCATTATCGAATTGAGTTCGAAGTTTTTCGGGGTGTAGACCTTGGCCACACCCATGGTTTTCAGTTTTTCGGCATCTTCGTCCGGAATAATGCCGCCCACCACGACTGGGATATGAGATAACCCTGCCTGCCGCAGACGTTCCATAACGTCTTTGACCAGTGGAAGGTGGCTGCCTGACAGGATCGACAGTCCAATGACATGCGCGTCATCTTCGCGGGCGGCCGCAACGATTTCTTCGGGTGTCAGGCGAATGCCCTCATAGCTGATGTCCATACCGCAATCGCGGGCACGGAAGGCGATCTGTTCGGCACCGTTGGAATGGCCGTCCAGTCCGGGTTTGCCTACAAGGAACTTCAGACGGCGGCCCAGCTTGTCGCTGACGGCATCAACGGCGGCACGCAGGTCGTCCAGCCCTTCGGTCTTGTTCGAAACAGACCCCGAAACACCGGTTGGGCCGCGATAGGTTCCGTAGACTTTGCGCATCTCTTCGGCCCATTCGCCCGTCGTCGCGCCGGCCTTTGCGGCGGCAATGGACGGTTCCATGATGTTTGCCCCGGTCTGTGCCGCTTCGCGCAGCGCGGCCAGGGCAGCGGCTACGGCCGCTTCGTCCCGTTCTGCGCGCCACGTGTTCAGGCGGTCGATCTGTTCTTGTTCCACGGCAGGATCAACAACCATGATGCCACCGTCTTCGGTTTGCAGGGGCGATGCCTCGCCTTCGATCCATTTGTTCACACCAACAACAACGGTTTCGTTGCGTTCGATCCGGTTCAGGCGTTCAGCGTTGGAATCCACCAGTCGGGACTTCATGTATTCGATCGAAGCGACCGCGCCGCCCATCGAATCCAGGTTGGCCAGTTCGGCCCGCGCGCCTTCTTTCAACTCTTTCACCTTGGCATCGACAGCGGGGTTGCCATCGAATAGGTCATCGTATTCTAGGAGATCGGTTTCGTAGGCCAGGATCTGCTGCATCCGCATCGACCACTGCTGGTCCCACGGGCGCGGCAGACCCAGCGCCTCGTTCCAGGCGGGCAACTGCACCGCTCGGGCGCGGGCATTCTTGGACAGGGTAACGGCCAGCATCTCGATCAGGATGCGATAGACGTTGTTTTCGGGCTGCTGCTCGGTCAGGCCCAGAGAGTTCACCTGCACGCCATAGCGGAATCGACGGAATTTCGGATTTTCAACGCCATAGCGTTGTTGCAGGATCTCATCCCAAAGATCCACGAAGGCACGCATTTTGCACATTTCGGTGACAAAGCGGATGCCAGCATTCACAAAAAAGGAAATCCGGCCGCAGAGCGCCGGGAAATCCTCGGCAGGTACACGTGGGCGCAATTCGTCCAGCACGGCGATGGCAGTGGCTAGGGCATAGGCCAGTTCCTGCTCTGGAGTCGCGCCCGCCTCTTGCAGGTGATACGAGCACACGTTCATCGGGTTCCATTTCGGAACATTGGTATAGCAATACTCGGCCACGTCCGCGATCATCTTGAGCGACGGCTTGGGCGGGCAAACATAAGTGCCGCGGCTCAGGTATTCCTTGATCAGGTCGTTTTGAACTGTGCCCTGTAGTTTGGATACATCCGCGCCTTGCTCTTCCGCGACGGCGATATAAAGCGCCAAAAGCCATGGCGCAGTGGCGTTGATGGTCATCGAGGTGTTCATCTGCTCAAGCGGGATCTGGTCGAACAGAACCCGCATGTCGCCCAGATGACAGACCGGCACACCGACCTTGCCGACTTCACCGCGGGCCAAGGTGTGGTCGCTGTCATAGCCTGTTTGCGTGGGCAGATCGAAGGCCACGGACAGACCGGTTTGGCCTTTCGCAAGATTCCCCCGATAAAGCGCGTTCGAGGCTTTGGCCGTGGAATGACCGGCATAGGTTCGGATGAGCCAGGGGCGATCTTTCTGCGTCTGCGTCATAGCGGGGCCTCGCGTTTCAGTGGGCAATAAAATTTCGTCTTGAGGTTCTAAAGCGCAATTTTCGGGACATGTCAATTCGCTGCGTTGCGGCATGCCGCAATTGTTCAGATTGTGGGCGGCTGTGATTGGTGGCAATCTGCCGCCATGACGCAAACCGTGGAACTTCCGCTTTGGCTTTTCGTGCTGATCGTGGTCTTTGCCATGGTCACTTTCGCATCGCATTTCCTGTTTCCGTCCGTCCGTTGGTTTTTCCGTCGCAGGCTGGAACGCGCGGTGGCGCGCCTGAACCAGCGCCTTCAACGCCCGATCCAGCCCTTCAAGCTGGCGCGTCGGCACGACATGATCCAGCGCTTGATTTATGATCCGCAGGTCGGCCAGGCGGTTCAGCAACATGCCCGTGAAACCGGCATGCCCGAGGCCGTCGCCTCGGAGCAGGCACGTCGTTATGCCCGAGAGATCGTTCCGTCCTTTTCCGCCTTCGCCTATTTCAGCTTTGCGATCCGGTTGGCCCGCTTGCTGAGCAACACATTCTACGAGGTGCGGCTTAGCTATCAGGACGAAGAATCCATCAGGAGCATTGACCCCGAAGCTACGGTTGTCTTTGTCATGAACCACCGGAGCAACATGGATTACGTTTTGGTCACGTATCTTGCAGCCCGACATTCTGCACTGTCTTATGCTGTCGGAGAGTGGGCCCGGGTCTGGCCGCTCAGCCGATTGATCCGGGCGATGGGGGCGTATTTTATCCGGCGCAAGTCCGGCAGCGAACTCTATCGTCAGGTTCTGTCCACCTATGTGCGCCACGCAACCGAAGCCGGCGTAACTCAAGCCATGTTTCCAGAAGGCGGGCTGAGCCTGACCGGGGCTATTGCGCGCCCCAAGCTTGGACTGCTCAAATACATTATGGACGGAACATCGCCACAGGGGCGCGATGTGGTGTTTGTCCCGGTTGCCCTGAATTACGACCGTGTGTTGGAAGACACCATCCTGACCCGCGCAGCACTTGGGACAGAGCGACGGTTTCGCGCACGGATCGGCGTCATCACGCGCTGGATAGTGAAACAGATCTGGCGTCGTTTGATCGGCCGATACAAGCGGTTCGGTCTGGCGTCCGTCCGGTACGGCAGGCCGATCTCTCTCAGGGAATTCCGCGCTGAAGGCAGTGACGACATGATGACGGATTTGGCCCGGGCGCTGATGCAGCGTATCCAGCATGCTATTCCGCTGGTGCCGGCACCAGCGGCCTGTTTGCTGGTGCGCGACAACGGCCCGATGTCCGAAGAAGACGTGCTGTCACAAATTCGACAGATGATGGAGCGCGATGATCCGCAGACCAAGGACAATTCGCAGGCCATATCAAATGCTCTGGATCAACTGGTTGAACGCCGGATTCTGAACCGACAGGGGAATATGCTGTCCGTATCAGGTCAGCGCGGCGATCTTCTAGACTATTACGCCGCATCCGTCCTAACGGATTCAAGTTACCAGGTTTCTGCATCCGCAAAATAGCTTTCTGCAACCGCTGGGTCATAAAATTACAATATGGCGCCAAAAACGGTTGCAATATTACTCATCGACCAATATTCCAGTCTGTGAAGCGCGCGATTCTGCGTCGCGGCAAAGGCACTGAACAGAGGAGGCCGGCATGGCTTTGGACACCGAAAGTGGTATCGCGTCGTACGAGGCACCTGAAAAAGATCTGTATGAAATGGGTGAAATCCCACCCATGGGATATGTCCCAAAGCAAATGTACGCTTGGGCCATTCGCAAAGAACGTCATGGTGAGCCGAACACCGCCATGCGGCAGGAAGTTGTAGATGTTCCAACCTTGGACAGCAACGAAGTGCTGGTTCTGGTTATGGCCGCAGGGGTCAACTATAACGGCGTCTGGGCCGCTCTGGGGCAGCCGATCAGCCCGTTTGACGGTCACAAAGCACCCTACCATATCGCGGGTTCGGATGCGTCGGGCATCGTTTGGGCCGTTGGCGACAAGGTGAAGCGCTGGAAAGTTGGCGATGAGGTTGTGATCCACTGCAACCAGGACGACGGCGATGACGAGGAATGCAACGGCGGTGATCCGATGTATTCGCCCAGCCAGCGGATCTGGGGCTATGAAACGCCGGATGGCTCGTTCAGCCAGTTCACCCGCGTGCAGGCACAGCAGCTTATGCCGCGCCCCAAGCATCTGACATGGGAAGAAGCGGCGTGCTACACCCTGACGCTGGCAACCGCATACCGGATGCTGTTTGGCCACGAGCCACACGATCTGAAACCGGGTCAGAATGTCCTGGTCTGGGGCGCATCCGGGGGTCTGGGGTCCTACGCAATCCAATTGATCAATACCGCAGGCGCAAATGCAATCGGTGTGATTTCAGACGAAAGCAAGCGTGATTTCGTTATGGGTCTGGGCGCCAAAGGTGTTCTGAACCGTCGTGACTTCAACTGCTGGGGTCAATTGCCCACGGTCAACACACCGGAATATGCCGAATGGTTCAAAGAGGCCCGCAAATTCGGCAAGGCGATCTGGGACATAACCGGCAAAGGCAACAATGTTGACATGGTGTTCGAACACCCGGGTGAAAGCACTTTCCCGGTATCGACCTTCGTTGTGAAAAAAGGCGGTATGGTCGTGATTTGCGCCGGAACATCGGGTTTCAACTGTACATTCGACGTGCGCTACATGTGGATGCACCAAAAGCGTTTGCAGGGCTCGCACTTTGCTCATCTGAAGCAGGCGGCAGCCGCGAACAAGCTGATGGTCGAGCGCCGCCTTGACCCCTGCATGTCCGAGGTGTTCACCTGGAATGACTTGCCCGAGGCCCACATGAAAATGCTGCGGAACGAGCACAAGCCGGGCAATATGTCCGTTCTTGTTCAGGCGCCGCGTACTGGTCTGCGTACCCTCGAGGAAGTCCTGGACGCAGGTTGATAACGCGCCAGGGTTGTAGACAAAAAACGCCCGCGAATCACTTTGCTGGTTCGCGGGTGTTTTACGTTTTTCAGGCCTCTGACAATCTTTCAAATGCTTGCAATTTTGCCCATCGCTATTTTTGGGGAGTAGAAACCGGTGAATAGGCCAAAAAAGATCATACATGTTATGGTTGTGTTAACCCTTCGTTAACTGTTTCAGAGAGACCCTGATGGCGCAAAATGAGTGGATATTGGACGTATTGTCGGACCTCAATGCTTTCGCCGTTGCGAATGGTTTGAGCGCGCTTGCAGAGCAGCTTGATGACACAAGACTGATCGCGGCTGCCGAGATTGCGTCCTTGAAGAACGAGGCACGAGCGCCCGCGAATGGCAACGAAGGTCGATTTGGGTCAAATCCTTCAGGATTTGGAAAACACCAACACGCTTGAAGAACTCAGCGCCGTAGCTGAGCGTTTGCGGGACGCGTTGAAGGTCGAGCACCTGACGTATCACTGGGTTGACGGTGCCGGAGATCAATACGGCTACACCACCTATTCAGACGCCTGGGATGAGCGCTACAGGGAAAAAAACTATCACCGTATCGACCCTGTGATCTTGGGGTGTTTCCAGCGGTTTCATCCGGTTGACTGGAAGTCGTTGGATTGGTCCGGCAAGGTGGCAAAGGCTTTCCTTCTGGATGCGCAAAACCATGGCGTTGGAAATCAGGGGTATTCCATCCCAATTCGGGGTCCAAATGGTCAGTTCGCCCTGTTCACGGTCAACCACAGTTGTGATGATCAAACCTGGAAGAACTTTATCTCGACTTACGGGCGAGATTTGATTCTTGTTGCGCATTACATAAATCGCAAGGCGCTGGAGTTTGAAAAAGACAGGCAGCCGGACTGTCCGCGCAGCTTGTCGCCAAGGGAAATCGACGCGATCACACTTTTGGCGTTGGGTTACAGCCGCGCCCAAGTGGCCCATTCCCTGACGATTTCCGAGCATACGTTGCGCGTTTACATTGAAAGCGCGCGCTCAAAGCTGGGCGCACATAACACAACCCACGCAATCGCCACGGCACTCAGCCGGGGATTAATAGTGGTTTAAGAGGCGAACGGCCTCCACACGCAAAATTAACCACGACTCTGTACTCCCTTCGTTCCTGCACAGGACGACAAGGGGAACAAGTCATGTTGCGTTATCTATATGCCGATGAGATACACAGATTTCCGACTCTGGCAGAGGGGATGTTCAAAGATCGTGCGGATCAGTTTAAGACCCGGTTGGGGTGGGATGTCCACGTCAACGAGAAGGGCGAAGAACGGGACGAATACGATGATCTCAATCCGCTTTATGTCATCTGGGAAGAGCCGGATGGCAGCCACGGAGGGTCGATGCGTGTATTGCCTACGACCGGTCGGGTGATGATCAATGAGGTTTTTGGTCATCTGAATGGCGGCAAGCCGATTTGCAGCCCCCTGATCTGGGAGGTCACCCGGTTCTGCCTGTCCCGAACAGCCAGCCCGCATACTGCCGGCGCCATCATGTTGAGCGGCGGTGAAATGATGGAAGGTTTCGGCCTGACGCATATTGCCGGTGTATTCGATGCCCGGATGATCAGAATCTATCGCCTGATCGGGTCATCGCCCGAGGTTCTGGGAACCCAGGGCAGCGGGCGCGATCAGATTTCAGTCGGATTGTGGCCCTATTCCGCGGATGACTGCAACCGTGTGGCAGAGCGTGCGGGCATCCCGCGCGACCTGTCTCGGATGTGGTTCAAGGCCGCATTCGGGCCGAAGAGACAGCACCGGTTCGCCCTGTCCGCTTAAGTGTCGGAAAACGCCAATCCACATCTGGTGATGGCTGGCGCGGCCCTGTAGGGTCGCGCCATGTCCTTGCCGAATGTAACGTTCTCAGATGATCAGGCCGCCGCGTATGACAGCATCGCCGAGATGCTGCGGGCAGCAGGTGTTGATCTGGAAGATGATGCCCTTCTGAAACTGCCGGGCGCAGGAAAATCCGGTGTGATGGCCGTGATCGGCAAAGCCGGCTCGGGCAAAACACTGCTGTTGGCCGAGCTGTACAAGGCACTGGCAGAGACGGGTGTTCAGATCGTGTCCGGCGATTATGAAAGCCGCAAATCGAAAGACAAGCGCAGCCTTGCCATCCTGGCCCCGACGAACAAGGCTGCAAGCGTTCTGCGATTGCGCGGCGTGCCTGCGACCACGATTCACCGAATATTGTACACGCCGGTTTATGATCCGGAATACGAGCGTATTGCGGAATGGCTGGCCGGCAATGACGAACGCCCCGATATCGAAGGTTTGACGGATGAAGCCTTGGATCGCGCGGCTGCTTTCTATCAAAATAACAAATCGATCCCCGGGGCCCTGGCCGCCGCCGGTTTGCGAGGGTCGGATTTCATCACAGGGTGGAAGCGCCGTGACGAACCACTGGATATCGGGTTTGTCGATGAAGCGTCGATGCTGGATGACCGTCAGTTCGATGATCTCAAAGAGATTTTCCCGACCCTTCTGTTGTTCGGGGATCCGGCTCAGCTGGCACCGGTAAACCAGTCCGGCAGCATGGTTTTCGAGGCATTGCCCGAACCCAGGAAGCTGACACTCCAGCGGGTGCACCGCCAGGATGCGGACAATCCAATTCTGGATCTTGCGCATGCGCTGGCTGACCCGGCAATGGGCTTTGAGGATTTCGAGCGACTGATCGAAGAAACAGCCCGTAGGGATGACCGAGTTGTCTGGGGCCAGCGGGTTGAGGTCGATCTGATGGCCCGAAGCCCGGTTCTCGTCTGGCGCAACGCCACGCGCATTCGTTTGATACAGGCCTTCCGGCAAGTTCACGGCGCACCGGATACAGAATTGCTGGCAGGTGAACCGCTCATTTGTGATGGGATCGAATTGCCCCTGAAACATCGCAAGAAACGGCTGGACCTTGAGGCGCGTGGGCTGATCAAAGGAGCTCAGGTGGTATATCTGGGGCCGGGACGAAAGCCGGGGTTCTCGCGTCTTCACGTGATGGGGGCCGAAGACCCTCAGGTCAGTGCCGCCTCGATCGTTCAGATCGAAAAACCGGACGAGGAAGAGCCTTTTATTCCCTACGCTGCCCGCATGGGGGCGACCTTTTTGCACGGAGCGGCCGTGACGATCCACAAGGCGCAGGGGTCACAATGGGATACGGTTCAGGTGTTCGCTCCGGACCTCTATGCCGCCGCTCGTATGGGCCGGACCGAGGCCGGACAGCCATTGTGGAAGCGTCTGGCATATGTCGCGATCACGCGCGCGCAAGAGCGGTTGATCTGGGTGGTGCGAAATCGCCTGTCAAAGCCCACGCACCCCCTGCGTGTGGATGACTTGAGGGCGATTCCGGCGGCGTCGCTGACATTGGAGGCGGAAGAGACATGAAATCCATCATCGTAACGGGTGCCAGTTCAGGTATTGGCCGGGTAACGGCCCTGCTGTTCTTGTCTCAAGGGTGGACGGTCGGGCTGTTGGCGCGCAGCAAAGACAAACTGGATGCTCTGGCAAAAGAGCATCAGGCAGCCATCGTCCTGCCTGCGGATGTGACCGACCCGAATGCGGTTGGACAGGCTTTTCGGTCTTTTACAGACCGCACCGGGCGGCTGGATGTTCTGTTCAACAACGCCGGGATCTTTGCGCCGGGCGGCACGATCGACGAGATCGCTCTGGACGATTGGTACCAAAGCGTCAACGTGAACCTGAACGGCATGTTCCTCTGCGCGCGTGAAGCTTTCAAAATCATGCGTCACCAAAATCCACAGGGCGGCCGGATCATAAACAACGGCTCGATAGCGGCACATGTTCCGCGCCCGAATTCGGTACACTATTCGGCCACAAAGCACGCCATTACAGGGCTGACGCGCAGCCTTTCGTTGGATGGGCGTCGCTTTGGAATCGCCTGCGGGCAGATTGATATCGGAAACGCGCGTACACAGATGGTTCAGGGCCTTGTTAACGCGGCGCAAGCCGCTGGCGAGACACCGGACCCGACGATGGCCGTGGAAGACGCCGCGCGTTCGGTTCTGCATATGGCAAGCCTGCCGCCCGAGGCCAACGTGCAGTTCATGACCGTCATGGCCACAACCATGCCCTATATCGGCCGAGGATGACGGTTACTTTTCTCGCAACAGCCGGAAGGCTGTCGAGGCGCCCCAGCCTGCCGCGATCGCTATAACCAGCGACATTAGACCGTACCAGACGGGTTGCTGGCGGGACATATTGTACAAAAAACGCTCTAGGCCAACTTTCCGAACATCAATGATCGTTTCATATTGCGAGACGACCTCTCCGCCACGGGTCAGGAAAATCCGGGCGGTATAATCGCCTTCGGTCAGGTCGGCGGGCATATCGATCGAGGTGCGGAACAGGGTCTGTTCATCCACTGCCACGGTATTTTCGCGGATCGAATACAGGTGTTCGTGTTCTCGAATTCTTATTACGGCGTCTGCAAAATCCTGTGCGCCCCGGATATGCATCGCGGCACCGACCGAGCGGATCGCGCGTTCGATCGAAATCCGGTAGCGCAGGTCTTCGGTGTCGGACAGGATGTCGTCAAAGGGTCCGCTGGTTGCGACGGCGTAAAAGCTGGGTGCAAGATCGACAAGAACACTGTCGGTGTTCACCCAGATCCCAAGCTTGCGTTCCTTGCGTCGCACGGTGACAGGCTCGGACGGACCAGCAACCGCGACGATGACTTCGACCGGAGGGCCTGAAGGGATTGGGGTTTCCCGCTTGATTGCCCCAAATATCAGAAGTTCCGATCCGTCGAATGTCGCGGTGATGGCAACCCGGTCCTGGCTGAGACCAAGGACAACCTGCTCTTCCGCCGCCAGAGCGGGCATGCAGAACAAGCACAGGGCGGCAATAAACGAACGCAACATCCTCAGTGCCCTCCACCGCTGCCAAGCGAGTAGAGCTCGGCAGGTTCAATAAGCAGATCAAGTGCCAGCTTGCCACATACGGCCAGTACCAGAGCGGCAAGCAGCACGCGCAATTGTTCCGCCGGCATCCGGGCTCCGATCACGGTTCCGATCTGGGCGCCAATGACGCCGCCCACCAGCAACAAGACCGCCAGAACAACATCAACCGTATAGTTGGTGGTGGCGTGCAGCATCGTGGTGAAGGCTGTCACAAAGATGATCTGGAACAGCGACGTGCCGACAACGACCTTGGTCGGCATACCCAGCAAATAGATCATGGCAGGAACCATGATGAAGCCGCCGCCAACGCCCATGATCGCGGACAAAACCCCAACGCACAGACCGACCAAAGCTGGCGGGATGACCGAGATATACAGGCCCGAGGTGCGGAAACGCATTTTGAAGGGCATGGCATGGACCCAGCCCCGCTGCCGACGCTTGGCAGGGGCCGCGCCGCCTTTCTTGGCTTTACGCAGGGCCCTCAGGCTTTCGACAAACATCAGGCTGCCGATGACGCCAAGAAAAACAACGTAACAGAGTGTCACCAGCAGATCGACCTGACCCAGGCTTTTGAGATAGTTGAAGACAACCACGCCCAGAGCGGCCCCAACAAGCCCGCCAACCAGCAATACCGTTCCCATCTTGAGGTCCACGGTCTTTCGTCGGAAATGTGCCAGAACTCCGGAAAAGGATGATGCGACGATCTGATTGGCTTCGGTAGCAACAGCCACCGCCGGCGGAATACCGATGAAGAACAGCAGCGGGGTCATCAAAAAGCCGCCACCGACACCGAACATGCCGGACAGGATGCCGACCATACCGCCCAACCCCAACAAGAGGAAAGCGTTTACTGAGACTTCGGCGATGGGCAGGTAAATGTGCATGGTACCGTTACTTTGCGTATGGCCGTGGCTTGCCTGTTATGGGTTGAGATTTCAAGGGTGGTAATTGTCGTGTGCCGTGGGTCAAACAACATCAAACTCCCCCGGGTTCCGCCAAAGAAAAGATCTCTTCTGGCGGTAGAAAAAGGTCAAACCCGATTTTACCGGCGACGCCCATGACAAGAAGCGCCAAAAGGATACGCAATTGTTCGGCTTTCAGACGTGCACCAATCTGCGTTCCCAATTGCGCACCCAAAACACCGCCCAGCAACAGGAACAGGGCGAGGACAACATCGACACTGTAGTTGGTCGACGCATGTATCATCGTTGTGAACCCGGCAACGAAAATGATCTGGAACAGGGATGTCCCGATAACCACCTTTGTCGGGATGCCAAGGACATAGATCATTGCGGGAACCATGATGAACCCACCGCCGACTCCCATGATCGCCGACAGAACACCAACGCCGAAACCGACCAGAGCCGGAGGTATGACAGAGATGTAAAGTCCAGACGCCGGGAACCGCTTCTTGAACGGCAGGGCGTGAACCCAGGTTCGCTGACGTCGCTTGGGGGCAGGACCATTGCCTGACCGGCTGGCCTTTCGGATGGCCGCAAGGCTTTCGATAAACATCAGGGTTCCGATGGCGCCCAAAAACACGACATAGCAAAGCTGTACCGCCAGATCGACCTGCCCGAGATGCTTCAGGAAATTGAAAACCACCATTCCAAGGGCCGCACCAAGCAGCCCTCCGGCCAGCAGAACGCTTCCCATTTTCAGGTCCACGGTCTTGCGTCTGAGATGGGCCAGCAAGCCCGAAATAGACGAGGCAACAACCTGATTTGCTGATGTGGCCACAGCAATCGCCGGGGGTATGCCGATAATGAACAGCAACGGGGTGATCAAAAACCCGCCTCCAACCCCGAACATGCCGGACAGAATGCCGACAGCCCCACCGATCCCCAAAAGCAGGAATGGGCTGACAGAAACTTCTGCTATGGGAAGGTATACGTGCATACCCTCTTAGAACGGTTGCGGCATGCAAAATCAACTCTGCATGCCGCTCCGCAGCGAACAGGACTGAAACTCAATTCGGAACTGGCCTTATCAGCGCTCTTTGACGTAGGGTTCTCCGCCCGCCCGAGGTGGGATGGCTTTGCCGACAAACCCGGCAAGAATCACCACCGTCAGGATATAGGGCAGGGCGTCCATCACCTGCACGGGAATCACGACGCCACCCAGGTCGATATTTTGGAACCGCAGCGCGATCGCTTGCAGCAGACCGAACAGCAAGCAGGCCCACATGGCATGCCACGGGCGCCACTTGGCAAAGATCAGCGCGGCCAAGGCGATAAAGCCACGACCGGCGGTCATTTCCTTGACAAATCCTGCCTGCAAGGCCGTAGCCAGATAGGCGCCTGCAATACCGCACAGCACACCACAGATGGCGACAGCGGCGAACCGCAGGCCAACAACCGAGACACCGGCGGTGTCCACTGCGGCAGGGTTCTCACCCACCGCCCGCAGGCGCAGACCGAACCGGGTGCGATACAGAATCCACCACGTGGCCGGAACCATCAGGAACGCGACATAAACCAGGATCGAGTGGCCCGAGAGCAATTCGGAATAGATGGGACCAATAATCGGCACACCGCTGAGGGACTCGGCGAATGGGAAGTTGATCGGTTCGAACCGGCCCCCGCCAAACAGGGAGGGTGTCCGCCCACCTTGCTGAAACCAGCTTTGCGCGACCAGGACAGTCAGGCCCGAGGCCAGAAAGTTGATGGCCACGCCCGATATCAATTGGTTGCCCCGAAATGTGATCGACGCCAGCCCGTGCAGGCCCGACAGCAACAATGAGGATGCGATACCGGCCAGCAGGCCCAGCCACACGGACCCTGTGACAGCTGCGATTGCAGCCGAAAAGAACGCTGACATCAACATTTTGCCTTCGAGACCGATGTCGAAAATCCCGGCCCGTTCCGAAAACAGACCGGCCAGACAGGCAAGCAGCAGTGGCGTGGACAGGCGAATGGTCGAATCCAGAACCTGAATGAGGGTTACGAAAAATTCCATCACTCAGCCCTCTTCCTCATACCCAGGAACAGCTTTTCAAGCGGCATGCGCACCATGTTGTCCAATGCGCCGGTGAACAGGATGACCAATGCCTGAATGACCACGATCAGTTCCCGCGGAATCGAAGCCCACAGCGCCAGCTCGGCGCCGCCCTGATACAGAAATCCGAACAAGAGCGCGGCCAGAAACACGCCGAACGGATGTGAACGCCCCATCAGAGCCACGGCGATGCCAATGAAGCCCGCGCCCTCGGTCGAGTTCATAACAAGTCGCTCGGCCTCGCCCATGACGTTATTGATGGCCATCAGCCCCGCCAGTCCGCCGGAAATCAGCATCGCGACAATCGTGATGCGCACAGGTGAAATACCGGCATAGACAGCGCCAGTCTCGGAATGGCCGTAAGCCCGGATTTCATAACCCAGACGCGTGCGCCAGATCAGTGCCCAGACAACGACGCAGGCAAGCAATGCGATGAAAAAGGTGATGTTCGCCGGGGCGCCACGGAAAACAACGTTCTCTGCGGTCGAGAACATTTCCTGGAAAGAGGGCAGATGCACGCTTTCAGAGAACCGCGCGGTGGCCGGGTCCTGCGACCCTTGGGGGCGCATGACATTGACCAGCATGTAATTCAGGAAAGCAGCGGCGATGAAGTTGAACATGATCGTGGTGATCACGATATGGCTGCCGCGCTTTGCCTGAAGATAGGCCGGAATGGCTGCCCAGAGCGCGCCGAACAGCATCGATGCCGCACAGGCGGCAAGCAAGGCAATGCTCCAATGCGGCCAGTCGACATAAAGACAGACCATGGCCACGCCCAGCCCGCCCAGCATCGCCTGACCTTCGCCCCCGATGTTGAACATACGGGCATGGAAGGCGACGGCCACCGCAAGACCGGTAAACATGAAGTTTGTCGCGTAATAGAGCGTATAGCCCCAACCATAGGTCGACCCCAGCGCACCAGTGACCATCAGTTTGACGGCTTCGACAGGGTTTTCGCCGATGGCGAGGATGACCAGCGCCGAAAGGATTGCGGCCAGTATCAGACTGATCAGCGGGATCAGAACGACATCGGCCCATTTAGGCATTTTTTCCATGTTACGCGGCCTCTCCCGCAACACCGGCCATCAGAAGGCCCAGTTCTTTTTCATCTGTCTCATGGGGCAGGCGTTCTCCCATGATATGTCCGTCAAACATCACCGCGATCCGGTCCGAGAGCGAGAAGATTTCTTCCAGTTCGACCGATACCAGCAGGATTGCCTTGCCCTGATCACGCAGCGCGACAATCTGTTTGTGAATGAACTCGATGGCGCCGATGTCCACGCCCCGCGTGGGTTGCCCGACCAGCAACAGGTCGGGGTTGCGTTCAATCTCGCGGGCGACAACGATTTTCTGCTGGTTGCCGCCCGAGAAACTCTTGGCTGCCAACCAGGGATTGGGCGGGCGGACGTCGAATTTCTCGATTTTGGCTTCGGTATCGGCGCGCAACGCCGCGTTGTCCATGAATATACCGCGTTTATAGGCCGGGTCGCGGTGATACCCGAAGGCCACGTTTTCCCAGGCGTGGAAGTCCATGATCAGGCCTTCGCGCTGCCGGTCTTCGGGCACGTGGGCAATGTGTTGCGTGCGGCGGGCCTGACCATCTGATCCGGCCCCACTCAGTGCCAGCGGTTCGCCGTTCAGCTTGATCGTGCCCTGTCCGGGGCGCATTCCACCAAGAACTTCCAGCAGTTCGGATTGACCATTGCCCGCCACGCCGGCGATGCCGACGATCTCACCTGCGCGCACGGTCAGGTCGATGTTTTTGACCCGTTCAACGCCCGCCGAATCAAAAACGCTGAGATTTTCGATCTCGAGAATGGGTTTGCCGGGCGTCGCGGGCACTTTGTCGACTTGCAGCAGAACCTTGCGGCCGACCATCAGTTCGGCCAACTCCTCGGGGCTGGTCTCGGATGTTTTGACCGTGGCCGTCATTTGCCCGCGCCGCATAACCGACACCGTGTCGGTGTTTTCCATGATCTCGCGCAGTTTGTGCGTGATCACGATGACTGTTTTGCCCTCGGACCGCAGTCGGTCGAGAATGCGGAACAGCTGATCGGCTTCGGCTGGGGTCAACACGCCGGTCGGCTCGTCCAGAATCAGAATTTCGGCCTTGCGGTACAGTGCCTTCAGGATCTCGACCCGCTGCTGCATCCCCACGCCGATCTCGTCGATGCGCTTGTCGGGATCGACGAACAGTTCGTATTCTTCCTCGAGCTCTTTCAGCTCTTTGCGGGCTTTTGCCAGTGATGGCGCCAGCAACCCGCCATCCTCGGCGCCCAGCACGATGTTTTCCAGAACTGTGAAATTTTCCACCAGCTTGAAATGCTGGAACACCATCCCGATGCCCGAGGCGATGGCCGCCTGGCTGTCCGGGATGTCGGTCTTTGTCCCATTGATCCAGATCTCACCTTTGTCGGCTTTATAAAAGCCGAAGAGAATGCTCATCAACGTGGATTTGCCCGCGCCGTTTTCACCGATGATCCCATGGATCGTACCGGGTGCAACGCTGATCGAGATGTCTTTGTTGGCCTGAACTGGCCCAAAGGCCTTGGATATCCCTTTGAGCTCAATGGCTGGGACGGTCATGTCTTGCCCTCAACTGCCGAGAAACCCATCCAGCTGTCCGCTCGGATGGCGAAGTGGGTGGCGAGGCGGAAGGCACTCTCCCGCCCCGCGCGTAATCAGAACTGCAGTGCCGGGCAGCTGTCGTTCTCGTAATAGCTTACAACATTGATGTCGCCGTTGATGATCGCCTTGCGGGCTTCGTCGACGGCGTCGCTCATGCGAACCGAAACAAGCTCTTTGTTGTTTTCATCCATGGCAACGCCAACCCCATCTTCGGCCAGACCCATGGTGAAAACGCCGGTTTCGACGTTTTCGCCTGCTTTCATCGCTTCATAAACAGCGACGTCCACACGCTTCAGCATCGAAGTCAGCACTTTGCCTGGGTGCAGGTGATTCTGGTTGCTGTCCACACCAATCGACAGGATGTCTTCGTCAGCTGCAGTTTGCAGAACACCTACGCCGGTTCCGCCGGCAGCAGCGTAAATCACATCAGCGCCCTGGCTGATCTGTGCTTTTGTAAGCTCCGAACCTTTTACCGGATCGTTCCAGGCAGCAGGCGTTGTTCCTGTCATGTTGGCAACAACATTGATGTCTGGGTTCACGGCCTTCGCGCCCTGGGCATAGCCGCATCCGAAATGGCGAATCAACGGGATGTCCATGCCTCCGATGAAACCAACGGTGCCGGATTTCGACGCCATGGCGGCCATCATGCCGACGAGGTAGGACCCTTCGTGCTCGGCAAAGCCAATCTGGCGGATGTTTGGAGCGTCCAGCCAAGTCACGTCAACAGCGACGAATTTGGTGTCGGGGTAGTCACTTGCAACAGCGGCCAGGGCGTCAGCGATTCCGAACCCCATGGTGATGATCGGATTTGCACCGGATTCCGCAAAACGGCGCAGGGCCTGTTCGCGCTGCGGTTCTGCCTGAATTTCGATTTCCAGATACTTGCCGCCGGTTTCATTCGCCCAGCGCTGCGCGCCGTTATAGGCGGCCTCGTTGAAGGACTTGTCGAACTTGCCGCCCAAGTCAAAGATCACCGCCGGCTCGGCCAGAACCGCTCCGGCTGACATTGCGACCGCAGCGGCAGCACCCATCAAGGATTTCATCAGGGTCATTTCAGTCTCCCAATATTATTTTGTTGGCACAGGGTCAGATTAGCCCCGTTCACCCACTTTTAGCGAGCATAACTGTTGTGATGGCGGGTATTAAGGGGGTTTGCAACCACCATGGTCAAATGAATTCTGACCAAATGGTCTAAAAAACGGGCGATTGCCGTTGGGGCAGGCGGCATTCCATTACAAGTGCATCAATTTTTTGGCCCGTTTCGCGTGCATAGTACGCCTTGCGCAGCCCGCACTGCCGATATCCGCATCGATTGTACAGGGAGATGGCCGCAATGTTGTCGGCCGCGACATCCAGAAAGGCACGCGTTGCCAGCAAATCGATCGCCTGATCATGCCATTCCTGCATGAGTCGAAGTGCCAGGCCCTGCCTTTGAAACGAAGGGTGGGTCGCAATTGTCAGCAACTCGGCTTCGCCCGCAATCACCTGAAACAGTGCAAAGCACCGGGAATCTCCGACGGCATAAGTAAAGCGGTTTTTAAGAAGGGCGGCAAATTCGTCTTCTGTCCAGCCGCGCGATTGCGAAAACGCTGCGGCATGGGTCGATGCCATCTCGTGCGGTGTCATTCGTTCAGCAGGACAGGGGGTGTATCGCGGGACGGAGCCGCATCGGCGGGCCTTACGTACAAAGGTGCAGGCGGCAAGCTGGTGCGATCCCAGCGCCGCGCGGCCAGCCGGGCGATGGCTTGTGCCAGCAAGGCAGGGTCAGAGCAGGAATACAACGGCCCGCCAAGTTCCGCTTCGGCCCGAGGCAAGAGACACGGATCGGCACCGGGCATTTTCACATAAACATGGTCGCGCGGGGCAGGGATCGCCGGTATCTGCCCGTCTTCCGCCAGCTCACCCAAGGCATCGAAGCCGGAAACTCCGACCGCAGGGATTTCAAGCCCAAGTGCAAGACCGCGCGCGGCCGAGACCGAAATACGGATGCCGGTGAAGTTACCGGGCCCTATCCCAACGCCGATCGCGTCCAAACTGGCCCAATCACATCCGGTTTCCGCCAGCACGTCTTCCAACAGCGGAAACAATCGTTCGGCTTGTCCGCGTGACATTGCTTCGGCACGAGACGTCACGATTTCGCCATCACGCAACAAAGCGGCCGCGCAATGCGCGGCCGATGTGTCAAACGCCAGAATCGTCGGGTTAGACGGCAACAGGGCGAACCTCGGTCACTTCCGGAATGTAATGGCGCAGAAGGTTTTCGATACCCATCTTCAGGGTCAATGTCGAAGACGGGCAACCCGCGCAGGCCCCCTGCATGTGCAGATAGACCACGCCGCGATCAAACCCGTGGAACGTGATATCACCCCCATCCTGAGCCACGGCAGGACGCACACGGCTGTCCAGCAAGTCCTTGATCTGGTTGACGATATCAGCGTCCTCACCAGAGTGCTCGGCATGGCCCGAGGCCCCGGCGGAATCTGCGCCCATAACAGGCTGGCCGGATTGATAATGCTCCATCACCGCGCCAAGAATGGCCGGTTTGATGTGGTCCCACTGTACGTCGTCCGATTTGGTAACGGTGACAAAATCGTTGCCAAAAAACACGCCAGTCACACCGTTGACCGCAAATATGCGTTTGGCCAGAGGCGATTTTTCGCCCGCTTCCGCAGTTGGGAAATCCGCTGTTCCAGCTTCCAGCACCGTTTGGCCGGGCAGGAATTTCAACGTGGCCGGATTGGGGGTGGATTCGGTCTGGATGAACATGAGGGCGCTCCGTCTGATGTGCTTCTGATATGCGCGCAGGCGCACGGGAAGTCAAGATTTGGAACGATTCTAAATTGCGGAAGAGTATTCTAATGCGTCATCCAGACGGTCATCGCCCCAGAACAACTCTTCCCCGGCCAGAAAACTTGGTGCACCAAACAGACCAAGCGCCTTGGCGCGGGCAGATTGTTCAAACAGGGCCTGTTTTATGTCCGTGTCCCCTGCGCGGTTCATCACGCTGCTGCGCAACCCTGCTTCGTCGAGGCAGGAGGCCAGAACGCTGTCCTCGGAGATATTCTGCCCGGCGCCGAATTCGGCGCTGAAGACGGCCCGAACAAACGCCGCCCGTTCCCGATGATCCTCGATGGCCAGAACCAGACGCGCTGCCCTGAGCGAATTCTGCGGAAAAGGATCGGGCTTTGCAAAAGGAAGCCCGCGCGCCTTGCACAGACGTTCCATATCGCGCCACATGTACCGGCCTTTGGCCGGATACAGGTTGAAAGGTGAGGTGCGCCATCCCTGTTCCGCGAAAATCGGACCCAACAGGAACGAGTGCCATTCAATGGCGACGCCTTTGTCTTGCGCGGCCGCTTCGATCCGCATCGCGCTGAGGTAGGAATAGGTCGAGGCGAATTCGAACCAGAACTGTATCGTCTTCGCCATCGCCGCTCCTCAGGTTATTTCTTCCAGTTTCTCTTTGCTCAGATTACCTGGAACGATCGTGATCGGAATCGGCAGGCTACCCGAGTTCTTTGTCAGTTGAGTCACCAACGGACCGGGACCTTTCTTGTCGGTCCCCGCCCCAAGAACAAGAACACCAATCTCGGGATCGGACTGAACATGTTCGATGATCTCTGGCACGGGATCGCCTTCGCGAATGGCCAGTTCAGGTTCCACGTTCTGTTTGTCCCGCATCCATTTGGCAAACACTTCGAAGTGCGCGTGGATACGTTCGCGGGCTTCTTCACGCATGGTTTCGGCCACACCGATCCAGTGATTGAACTCGTCAGGCGGGATGACGGAAAGGACCGTCACACCACCTCCGGTATGGGCAGCCCGCATTGCGGCAAACCGCATCGCGTTCAGGCATTCGCGGCTGTCATCCAGAACGACTAGGAACTTACGCATGGGTATCCTCTTTAGGTTTCCGGGATCATGCCCGACCGATCGCGCGCTGGCAACTCGGGCAAGCCTGGGGCATTGCGCTAGCGTTCGCTTGCAGCCCAATCCCAATAGAGCGCGCGGGCACGGCGAGCAATAGGACCCACCTGAAATTGCGTATCCTCCAGCGCAGTTACCGGTGTGACCTTGCTCATGTTTCCGGACATGAAGACCTCGTCGGCCTCGTGGAAATCCTCGAAGCTCAGAACCGTTTCGTGGACCTTCACACCATCCGCGCGCAGGTTTTTGATATGCCGGGCCCGGGTAATGCCGGCCAGGAAAGTTCCGTTCGGGATCGGTGTAAAGACTTCGCCATCCTTCACCATAAAGATGTTGGCCGTCGCCGTTTCCGCTACATGCCCCATCGCATCGGCCACCAAAGCGTTGGAAAAGCCTTTCGAGCGTGCCTCTTGCAGCATGCGGGCGTTGTTGGGGTAGAGGCACCCCGCTTTGGCGTTTACGACCGCGCTTTCCAGAACCGGGCGGCGGAAGCGCGTGGTCGACAGAGTGACCGACGCGGTTTCGGGGGCCATTGGGATTTCTTCCAGGCAGATGGCAAAACCGGTGCTGTTTTCCTGCGGGACTATTGCCGTGCTGTCACCGTCGATTCCCCAGTACATCGGACGAATGTAAACGGCTGTGTCCGGGCTGTAGGCCTGCAACCCTTCGCGTACCAACTCGACCATCTGTTCGGTCGTCATGGTCGGCGTCAGCATCAAGGCTTCGGCTGACCGGTTCACCCGTGCGCAATGGGCCTCCAGATCCGGGGCCACCCCGTCAAAATACCGCGCGCCATCAAAGACCGAAGATCCCAGCCAGGCGCCATGATCCGCCGCGCGCATGATGGGTGCGTCCCCCTCATGCCATTGGCCTTGAAAATAGGTCCGGATGTTCGTGCCGGTTGCCATGACGCCCTCCTTTGATTCAGGCAAACCCTAGGAGGGCGTCAGGCGAAGGTCCAGTGCAATCAGCGTGATGCGGCGCCGACCATGCCAACGATTTCGTAGGTCTTTTGCAGGATAGGAGCAGCGATTTCACGTGCGCGCTCGGCACCGCGGGCGAGAATCCGGTCAATCTCGGCCTGATCCCCCATCAGACGTGACATTTCGGTCGAGATCGGAGCCAGTTTCGCCACTGCCAGATCGGCCAGCATCGGTTTGAACTCACCGAACTGCTTGCCGCCTACTTCGGACAGAACCTGTTCGATGGTTTGATCGTTCAGGGCCGCGTAAATATTGACCAGGTTACGCGCCTCGGGGCGGTCCTCGAGCCCTTCGGCTTCTGACGGCAGAGCATCGGGGTCGGTCTTGGCTTTGCGGATTTTCTTGGCAATCGCTTCGGCGTCATCCGTCAGGTTGATCCGGCTCATGTCAGAAGGGTCGGATTTCGACATCTTCTTGGATCCGTCCCTCAGGCTCATGACACGTGTGGCCGCACCTTCGATCACTGGCTCGGTGACGGGGAAGAAATCGACGCCGAAATCGTTGTTGAACTTGATGGCGATGTCGCGGGTCAGCTCAAGATGCTGTTTCTGGTCTTCGCCGACCGGTACGTGGGTTGCGTGGTAGATTAGAATGTCCGCAGCCATCAGAGCAGGATAGGCAAACAAGCCAAGCGAAGCGTTCTGCTGGTTCTTGCCGGCCTTGTCCTTCCATTGGGTCATGCGCTGCATCCAACCCATACGAGCAACACAGTTAAATATCCAAGCCAGTTGCGCGTGTTCCGGCACTTGGCTTTGATTGAACAAAATCGATTTTTCGGGGTTTAGTCCAGAAGCGATGTAACCGGCACAAAGCTCCCGCGTTGCATGCTGTAACTCGATTGGATCTTGCCAGACCGTGATTGCATGAAGATCGACCATGCAATAGATGGTTTCAAATTCCTCGCTTTGCATTCTCACCCAGTTCCGAAGCGCACCGAGATAATTGCCGAGGTGCAGGTTACCCGAAGGCTGTGCGCCGGAAAACACGCGGGGCGTAAACTGGGTCTCGGTCATCAAAGGGAACTCCTGTCTGGAAAAATCAGCCTCCGTCGCTTACCCATGAGGCAAAGGGACGTCAACAGCCGCGAAAGGCCATCCCAATGAGCAGTGAGCATTACACACCCGCCGTTAACCCGTTGCCGCCCGTTGTGGTGGCGCTGGTTCTGTTCATCATCGGCGTCGAACTGGCCTTCACGCTGGGATCGCGCGGTTTGATCGGAGGACCGGCGGCCGTGGGTTGGCGTCTGGACGCGATACAGCACTATGCCTTCTCGGCGGATATTTTCGATTGGATGGTGCTGAACGGGCGTTGGCCGTTCGAACATCTGGTCCGGTTCGTGACCTATCCCTTTGTATCCGCCAACTTTACGCAGGCGATTTTTGTCTGTGTCTTCGTTCTGGCGATGGGAAAAATGGTTGGTGAGGTTTTCGGTGGTGTCCCCATGCTGCTGATCTTCGTCGTCTCGGGGATTGGCGGCGCGTTGAGTTATGCCGTTTTGCTGGACCCGCGCTATCCCCTGATCGGAGGGTTTCCACCTGTTTATGGCCTGATCGGAGCATTCACGTGGTTGTTGTGGCGCAAACTGTCGCTTGTGGGGGCAAATCAGGCGAGGGCGTTTCAGCTGATCGCCGTTCTGATGGGCATTCAGTTCCTGTTTGGTCTGATCTTCGGCGGAAACGCGGAATGGGTCGCCGATCTGGGCGGGTTTGCCACCGGCTTTGGCATGTCATTTCTGGTGGCGCCGGGGGCCTGGGCCCGGATCGTCGGGCGCATCCGCCGCGATTGATCAGGCCCGGCGCAAGGCGCGTTTGAACTCTGACAATTTGAACGCTCCCAGGACATGACCAAGACAGAAATACGAGACGGCGGCGACCACGATCAGGACCAAAAGCGCAAGATAGCGCCAGCCGGGAATGTCCAGCGTCCAACCCAAGAAGTGGATCAACGCAAACAAGACCGCGCCCATGCCGACCGAGGCCAGAACGATCCGTCCCGCACGTGCCCTGAAACGGTCATCGAAACGCGCTTCTTCGCCCATGCGACGTGCCCCGATCGCCAGAAGAACAACCATGACCCAGCCGGCAGTTGACGCGGCAATCGCAGGGGCGATCCAACCCACCAGCGGAAATAGGCCAAACGCCAAGGCCGCGTTCACGACCATTGCGACCACCGCATAACGGAACGGGGAACGCGTATCCTCGCGCGCAAAGAAAAGGGGTTGCAGCAATTTTTGCAGCATGAATGCAGGCAGACCGATGCCATAAATCGCGACCGCCAGCGCTGTCGCAGCGGTATCCTCGGGACTGAACTGTCCCCGTTCGAACAGCACCGAAACCAGCGGGTTCGGGATGATCAGGAACGCCACGGTCGACGGCAGCGTCAACAGCAGCATAAATTCCCCGGCGCGGGAAAACGCGTTGCGGGCTCCTTCCTTGTCGTCGACGCGCAGGCGGCGGGACAGGTCTGGCAGCAGGACAATGCCAATGGCGATTCCGACGACGCCCAAAGGCAGTTGGTACAGGCGATCCGCGGCAAACAGCCAACTCACGGCCTTTTCAGTCTTTGATGCCACCAGTTGTCCGACCACCAGATTGACCTGCGTAACCCCCATGGCCAAGGCGGCGGGAACCGCGATGCGGACCATCCGGCGCATATGGGGCGTCAGGTGGGGCAGGCCGGGTCGGATACGGATACCGGCACGCTCGGTCGCCACCCAGACCAGCACCAGTTGTGCGACGCCGGCGACCGGAATGACCG
This sequence comes from Ruegeria sp. AL3, assembly GCF_056536065.1. NCBI lineage: Bacteria > Pseudomonadati > Pseudomonadota > Alphaproteobacteria > Rhodobacterales > Roseobacteraceae > Ruegeria > Ruegeria sp. AL3. Next base: position 584,776 of record NZ_JBQFJG010000001.1, on the reverse strand, counting down.
AGATCAGCCATCGTATCACCTCACCGCCAGAGATGGCCCCGGCGATCAGCGCGGTGCAGGCAAAGATGTTCAGCAAAACAGGTGCCGCTGCGGCCGCTGCGAACCTGCCGGTTGCGTTCAATACCCCCGAAAACAACGCCGCCAAGGACATGAAAAGGATATACGGGAACACGACATAGCCATAGTCCACGGCCAGATCGAAACGTTCATCCCCATGGAACCCTTCGGCCGTCAGCCACACCAGACCCGGCATAAAAACCATGGCCAGCCCGACCAGCGCCAGAACGGCCACGGCCAACAGATTGAACGCATCCTGCGCGAACCCCTGGGGGTTCTCGTCTGCCTCCAGCCGTTTCGAGAACATGGGCACAAAAGCCGCGTTAAACGCGCCTTCGGCGAAAAAGCGGCGGAACATGTTCGGCAGGCGAAAGGCCGCGACGAAAGCATCCATCACCGGCCCGGGGCCGATGAAGGCGGTCAGCAGAATTTCCCGCAGAAACCCCAGTATTCGACTGGCCAGCGTCCAGAAGCCGACCGTAAACAGGCCTGAAAACAAACGGATTTGCTTCATGAGGCCGCACGCTCGGCGCCTTCGGTGATCGCCTTGCGCAGCTTGGCCTCAAGCCCACGTTGCTTGTTTTCCGAATGATATTTCAAGCCGAACATATCCTTGACGTAAAACGTATCGACCACCTGTTCGCCATAGGTCGCGATCACGGCATTGGCGATGTAAACATTCGCTGCGGCGAGGGTCCGGGTCAGATCAAACAGCAGACCCGGACGGTCGCGGGTGTCCACTTCGATGATCGTGTATATTTCAGAGCCATCATTGTCGAAGGTGATATGCGTTGGAACGTTGAAGGCACGCTCGCGTTTCTTGATCTTGTCGCGTGATTTCAACGCCTCCTTCGCAACCACTTCGCCGCGCAGCGTCTTGTGGATCATCTGCGTAAGACGTGGCAGGCGTGAGGCTTCAAACGGGTGCCCTTCGGCGTCCTGAATCCAGAATGCATCGGTGACATAGCCGTCTTTGGTCGTATAGCTGCGCGCATCCACGACATTCGCGCCGACCAGGGCCAGCGCGCCGGCAATGCGGGCAAAGATACCGGGGTGGTCGCCCATTGCAAAACAGGCTCGGGTTGCGTCGCGATCCTCGTCCGGTTGCAGGCGGATCTCCATCGCGCCGGGGTCGCCGCTTTGTTCCAGCGCACGCAGCATGTTCGCAAACTCGACATGTGTGGCCAGATTGAGACCCTGCCAATACGGGTCATAGTGGCGCCCCGTCTCGGATTTGAGATCGGCCTTGGACCAGGCCGCCAGTTCGGTGCGCAGGGCCTTTTTTGCCTCGGCGCCGCGATTGGCGCGGTTGAGGTCCTCCATCCCGGTCTCCAGCGCGCGCTTGGTTTCGGCGTGAAGGGCACGCAAAAGCGTGGCTTTCCAGTTGTTCCAGGTGTTCGGTCCCACGCCGCGAATGTCGCAGACGGTCAGAACGGTCAACAGATCCAGCCGTTTGACGGTTTGAACTGCCTTGGCGAAATCGCGCACTGTGCGGGGGTCTGAAATGTCACGTTTCTGTGCCATGTCGGACATGAGCAGGTGATAACGCACCAGCCATTCGACCGTTTCCGAATCTGCTTTGTTCAGGCCCAGTCTTGGTGCCACCTTGCGCGCGATCTGTGCTCCAAGAATCGAGTGATCCTCGGGTCGCCCCTTCGCGATATCATGCAGCAACAGGGCGACATACAGCACCTTGCGGTTGACCCCACCTTTCAGAATCGAAGAGGCAAGAGGCAGCGATTCAATCAACTCTCCGCGTTCGATCTGGGCCAAGTTCACGATGCACTGGATGGTATGCTCGTCCACCGTATAGCTGTGGTACATGTTAAACTGCATCATTGCCACGATGGGCTCGAATTCGGGCAGGAAGGCTGACAGCACACCCAGTTCGTTCATCCGCCGCAAGGCACGCTCTGGGTTGCCGTGTTTCAGCATCAGGTCCAGAAAGATGCGCCGCGCCTCTTTGTCATTGCGCATTTCGTCGTCGATCAGATGCAGATTTGCCGCCACCAGACGCATGGCATCCGGATGGATCAGCATTCCTGTTCGCAAGCCTTCTTCGAACAGGCGCAGAAGGTTTACCTTGTCGGACAGAAATTTGTCAGGGTCCGCTACGTCCAGACGACCGTGAACAACCCGGTATCCCGCTTTGATCCGCCGGCGTCTGCGGAAAATGCGCTCCAGCAATGGTGCGCCTTTCACGTGCAGCGCCTCAAGCTTCGTCAGAAAAATCCGCGTCAACTCGCCCACACGCGTGGCTTCGCGGAAATAGCGTTGCATGAACACCTCGACCGCCCGGCGACCGGCGTGATCCTCATAGCCCATGCGCGCGGCGACCTCGACCTGCATGTCAAAGGTCAGTTGCTCGGTGGCGCGACCCGTCACCAGATGCAGATGCGAACGAACGGCCCAAAGAAATTCTTCGGCCTGAACGAAGGTCTTGAACTCTTCCGGGGTGAACAGACCCAAAGGCACAAGTTCGGCCACGTCCTGAACGCCATAGATGTACTTTGCGATCCAGTAGAGGGATTGGAGGTCGCGCAACCCCCCTTTGCCCTCTTTCACGTTGGGCTCGACCTTGTAGCGTTCTCCCTGTTTCAGGTGCCGCTCATCTCGTTCGTTCAGTTTGGCTTCGATGAACTCCCGCTCGGTTCCTTTGAACAGCTCGGTTTTCAGGCGCCGTTCAAGCTCGTCGGCCAGCGCCTTGTCACCCGCCAGATAACGTTGTTCAAGCATTGCTGTGCGGATCGTGAAATCCTCGGTGCCCAGCCGAAGGCAGTCTTTGATCGTGCGCGAGGAATGCCCGACCTTAAGCCTGAGATCCCAAAGGATATAAAGCATCGATTCGATGACGCTTTCGGCCCAGGCCGTGATTTTATAGGGGGTCAGAAACAGCAGATCGACATCCGAAGAGGGCGCCATTTCACCGCGCCCGTATCCGCCAACGGCCAGTACGGCGATCTTTTCACCTTGTGTTGGCGTCGCAAGCGGATGCAGGCGCGTGCTGGAGACCAGCATCGCGGTTCCGACCAGCTGGTCCGTCAGGTAAGTATAGGAGCGGGTCAGCGCGCGCGCGTCGAACGGACGCTCGCTGAAGGCATCGGCGATGGCTTTGCGACCCGCTTTCTGAGCGTCGCGCAGAATGCGCACTGTTTCAGAGCGCATTTTGCTGTTGTCAGAGCTGGTCTCGAACACCTCGGCCAGCGCATCATTTACGCTGACGCTGTCAAAGATGTTTTCGGCAGGGCAAATTAGCGCGCCATCCGGCGCCATGGTCTCGCCCGATCGCTCAGAAACCGGCACCAGAGAAACTTTGCGGGGCAGGGTCAATCACAACCACCTGTTTATTCTGAATCGTCGCTACGGCAAGGCCGCGTTCATTGGTGCCGTTCGGGCGGAGGCGGAAGATACCGCCAACACCCTGGAAACCGGCATTTTGGGTCAGGGCAGCACCGGTCAGCGCATCGGATTTGCCCTGGCTGACCAAAGCACCAATCGCCGCAATGCCGTCATACGCCAGACCGCTGATCGGATGAGGCGCTTCTCCATATGTCGCGTTATACCGTTGACGATAGGCTTGGGCTTTGGACGGGTCGGGCAGGGCGAACCATCCCCCTTGCACGCCTGGCAGCTCCAGCGTTTGCGGGGGGATATCCCAACGGGTCAGACCGATGAATTGTGTCGTCGCCGGAGAAACGCCGGCCTCAGGCAGCAATTGCGAGAAAAGTGGCAAGGCACCCGCTGTCGTTGCCGTCATGAAAATCGAGTCCGCCCCTGTCGAATCGACGGTGGCCTTGATGGTGGGAACCGAGTTGATAACACCCTGTTGCGACCGGTCGTATCCGACCGTTCCCGCATTGTTGACCCGGCTGTTTGCCAGTGCATTGGCGATGGCAGCTTGCCCCACTTGCCCCGCGGCATCATTGCTGTGCACGATAACCGTGTTCGTTTTGCCTTGCCTGCCCGCATAATTTACCAGCCGGTTGGCGGTGTTTTCAAAGGTCGGTCCAAGTACAAATACATTGCCACCCGCAATGCTGGTGTTGTTCGAGAACGACAGGACATTCACGTTATTGTTCAGTACGGCCAGCCCGGCAGCGTTTGCCGCCTGGGCGTAAACAGGGCCGACAATGATCTTGGCGCCTTCGGCAACGGCCTGCTGGGCCACCGCTGTCGCCGTGGTCGGATTTCCTGCCGTATCGTAAACACGCAGGTCGATTTTGACGTTAGGCAGATCGGACATTGCCATACGGGCCGCATTCTCAAGGCTCTGCGCCAGCGCGGCGTCGCCCGAGCGGGGAACCAGCAAAGCAACCGGAACAGGATTCGACGTGTCAATCGAAGGGCCACCCCCAACGCCGCCGGGCTCACAAGCAGCCAGAAACGCTGCGGTCGTCAGGGCAATGGCGGCTTTCGCCAGCTTGCTTACGGGCTTGCAAACGGTAAACATCTAAATGAAAACTCCCTGATCCGGCGGCTGTGAATGCTTCTGTTCTGTTGAGCCGCGATAATAAACGTCACGCTGTGAGGGTCCAGCTTTGAATTTCCAAAAGATCAGATTGGCTGCGGGCCTGTATTTTGTTGCCACTCCGATCGGAACCGCGCGCGATATTACGCTCAGGGCGCTGGATGTTCTGGCCTCGGCCGATGTGATAGCGGCGGAGGACACCCGGAGCCTGCGGCGGTTGATGGAAATCCATGGCATCCCGCTGGAGGGTCGGCATATCCAGGCCTACCATGATCACAGCGGCGCCGGGGCGCGTGGCAGACTTATGGATGCCCTGGCGCAGGGGCAATCTGTCGCCTATGCATCCGAGGCGGGTATGCCACTGATCGCTGATCCGGGATATGATCTGGGCAAGCAGGCGGCCGAAGCCGGGCATATGGTGACCTGTGCGCCCGGGGCATCCGCCGCAATAACAGCGCTGACCCTGGCGGGCCTGCCAACGGATTCATTCTTCTTCGCAGGTTTCTTGCCCAATGCATCGGGCGCACGCCGGACCCGGATTGAGACTTTGAAAAACATACCAGGCACCTTGGTGTTCTACGAATCCCCCAAACGCGTCTCGGCCAGCCTTGCAGATCTTGCGGATTGCCTGGGGGCAGACCGTCAGGCGGCCTTGTGCCGTGAACTGACGAAAAAGTTCGAAGAAATCCGCCGTGGAAGACTGGCCGATCTGGCGGCAGAAATTCAGGAAAAACCGGTCAAGGGTGAGATCGTTCTGCTGGTGGACCGTAGTCATTCGCAAAGTGTCAACGAATCCGACGTAGAAGAGGCTTTGAAGCGAGCTTTGGAAACCCACTCGGTTCGGGACGCAGCGGATCTTGTGTCAGAAATGTATGATCTGCCGCGCCGTCCGATTTACCAGAAAGCTCTGAAACTGGGAAAGGGATGACATGGGGCGGCGTGCAATTCAGGGCTCGGTTTCCTATCAGGCGGGGCAGTCGGCCGAGCTTCGGGTCGCCTCGGACTATGAGCGCCGGGGTTTTGCAATTGCGCATCGCCGGTGGCGGGGTGCCGGTGGTGAAATCGATCTGATTGTGCGGGATGGCGACGGGCTCGTGTTCATCGAGGTCAAGAAAAGCTCCAGTTTCGAAAAAGCTGCAGCCCGGATCAGTCAAAGACAAATTGACCGAATCTGTGCCTCGGCCGCGCAATACCTGGAAAACGAACCGGGTGGGCAATTGACCAATGTCCGATTTGACGCGGCACTGGTAGATGGCACTGGCGCGGTTCAAATCATCGAAAACGCCTTCGGTCACGCCTAAGCCCCATTGAACCCTCAGGCCTGCTGGGCCATGTATCTTGCGTGAAACTGAGGGACACGACATGAAAATCGCCTTTCAAATGGACCCGATCGGGGCCGTGGACATCAACGCCGACAGCTCATTCCGTCTGGCGGAGGAGGCGCAGGCGCGCGGTCATTCGTTGTTTTTCTATGGGCCGGATCAGCTGGCCTATCAGGAAGGTCGTATCACGGCGCGCGGCCATGACATGACCGTGCAGCGGGTCGCCGGCGATCCGGCGATTCTGAGCCCCGAACGTGAAGTTGACCTGGCCGATTTCGACATGGTCTGGCTGCGTCAGGATCCACCCTTTGACATGCATTACATCACGTCCACCCATCTGCTGGACCGCCTGAAAGGGCAAACGCTGGTGGTCAACGACCCGTTCTGGGTGCGGAACTATCCTGAAAAACTGCTGGTTTTGGATTTCCCTGACCTGACGCCGCCGACAACGATTGCCCGTGACATAAAAACGATCAAGGCGTTCAAGGAAAAGCACGGCGATATCATCCTAAAGCCGCTTTATGGCAATGGCGGTGCGGGCGTGTTCCGACTGGATGCCAATGACCGCAACCTGACCTCTCTGCACGAGCTGTTCACGGGGTTCTCGCGCGAGCCTCTGATCGTGCAAAAGTTCCTGCCGGATGTCAGCAATGGCGACAAGCGGGTGATCCTCGTGGACGGTGAACCGGTTGGCGCAATCAACCGGGTGCCAGCCGCGGGCGAAACGCGGTCAAACATGCATGTGGGCGGACGCCCGGAAAAGGTCGGGTTGTCAGAGCGTGATCTGGAGATCTGCGCAGCCATCGGACCGCTGCTGAAAGAAAAAGGCCAGATTTTTGTCGGGATCGACATCATTGGCGACTATCTCACCGAAATCAACGTGACCTCGCCCACCGGCATTCAAGAGCTGGAACGGTTCGACGGCGTGAACATCGCCGAGAAGATCTGGCAGGCGATTGAAGCCAAGATCTAAGCCATGACCCGGGCGCTGATGCGAAAGCTCAGCGCCTCTGCAACATGTGGCCTGCGGATGTCGGCTGAACCGTCCAGATCGGCGATCGTCCGCGCCACCCTCAGGATCCGATGAAAGGCACGCGCCGATAGGCCGAACCGATCTGCGGCCTTCAGCAAAACGGCTTTTCCTTCTGCATCGGGTGTTGCGATCTGTTCCAGAACTTTGCCTTCGGCGTCGGAATTCTGACGCAGGTCCGGCATTCCCCGAAACCGCTCTGCCTGTATGGCGCGGGCGTTTTCAACCCGCGCAGCAACTGTCGCCGAGCTGTCGCCGGATGGGGGCAGATCAAGATCGGTGAAGCCCACGGGCGGAACTTCGATCCGCAGGTCGAACCTGTCCATCAGGGGCCCCGAGATACGGTTCAGATAATCCTCGCCGCAGCCGGGTGCGCGAGAGCAGGCGCGCGATGGATCCGTCAGGTAGCCGCATTTGCACGGGTTCGCGGCGGCCACCAGCATGAAACGGCAGGGGTATTTCACATGGGCATTGGCACGCGCCACCATGACTTCTCCGGATTCTATTGGCTGGCGCAGGGTCTCCAGAACCGAACGGGGAAATTCGGGGAACTCATCCATGAACAGCACGCCGTTATGCGCCAATGAGATCTCACCGGGCTTGGCACCTTTGCCCCCGCCGACAATGGCTGCCATCGAGGCCGTATGATGCGGTTCCCGAAATGGACGCGTGCGGTTGATGCCGCCTTCATCCAGCAACCCGCACAGGGACTGGATCATCGAAGCTTCCAACGCTTCGACTGCGGTCAGCGGTGGCAAGATGCCCGGAAGCCGTGCGGCCAGCATGGATTTGCCCGACCCCGGCGTGCCGATCATGATCAGATGGTGACGCCCGGCTGCCGCGATTTCCAAGGCGCGCTTGGCGCGTTCCTGCCCCTTTACATCGCGCAGATCCCGCACGCTGGGCGCCAGATTCACCTCGCCGGGTTGTGCCGCCGGCAAAGGGCACTGTCCCGAGAAATGGCGGACAACATCGCCCAGGGAACCCGCGCCGATAACCTGAGTGGCGTCGACCCATGCAGCCTCGGCGCTGGAGGCTTTGGGACACAGCAACATGCGATCCTCTGACGCGGCCGTCATGGCCGCGGGCAGGGCGCCGACGACAGGCACCAGAGATCCATCAAGCGACAACTCTCCCAGTGCAACTGTTCCTTCGGCGGCATCGGCTGGGATGACCTCGAGTGCCGATAACAGCGCGACTGCGATGGGCAGGTCGAAATGGCTGCCTTCCTTGGGCAGATCCGCAGGAGACAGGTTGATCGTAATTCGTTTCGACGGCAGAGCGATGGCCATCGCACTCAGCGCGCTGCGGACACGGTCGCGGGCTTCGGACACGGCTTTATCGGGAAGGCCAACGATGGAAAAGGCCGGCAAGCCGGGCGATACGGCACATTGCACCTCGACCGGGCGGGCTTCGACGCCGTGAAAGGCAACAGTGTGGGCGCGGGCGACCATGGCAGTCCTGTTCTTGGTTAACAGGGTGTTGCTGCCATGATTGTGGTTTAAGAGTCGTTAACGGTTGCGCGCAATGCAGCGAATTTTGGCCACGCGTCGGGATCGGCAATTGTTTTGTCGCGGCAGAATGGATTGCAGAAGCCCCAGCATTTTCCATCCAACTCCAGAAATTCCGCAACGGGTTTGCCGGAATACGGGCAAACTTGGTTGATTGACGGGCCGGAGACCGGCTTGGCGGTTGAAACCCCTCCGATCGGCCAGGGCTTGGACGGCAAATCCTGACGATAGGGAAAAGGGTCGTATCTGACAGTCAGGCCCATTGCGCGCCATTGTCTGACGGCGGGGTCTGACAACAGGTCCAGGCAATAGGTCCGGTTCGCCTTGGAAACTGGCAGCCCATATCCGATGATCCGCGCTGCGACAGGTGAGTAAAACACGTCCACCAGCGAATACGCGCCGAACAACGGGCCTTGTCCCGCACCGGACACTTTGCGTGCATGGTCCCAGAGTATTTCGATGCGTGCCAGATCTGCCAGTGTTTCATCTGAGGGGTCGAAACCCTGCCAGACGTGCAGCAATTGCATCGGGCATTCATCCCGCAAGGCACCAAACCCTGCCACCATCTCGGCGCATAGCCAGCGGGCGGTTGCCCGGGCGGCGGGATCTGATGGCCACAACCCGGCATCAGGGTGGCGCTCGGCCAGGGTTTCAGCCATGGCCAGGCTTTCGCCCACCACAGTTCCTTCCGGCAGGCGCAGGGCAGGCACAAGTCGCGCTGGGGCCAAGGGCTCCATATCCTGTGCCATGGTGCCCGAATACAGGCCAATCATGTGGCTTCTGTAGGGAAGGTTGAATTTCTCAAGCATCAACCAGCCACGCATTGACCAGCTGGAGAAGAGGCGGTCGCCGATATACAAATCATATGTCATACGCAGACGATGCCGCAGGTTCGCAACCCGGTAAAACAGTGATTTGTGTGGGGTCTGTTCACGGAAGGTGATTGATCGTACCGACGGACCACCTGCCTGCGTCGATCAGGATATCCGTTACCGACAGGTTGTCGATTCGGTGTGAAAAGGTCTGTTGTCCGTCCAGATCAAGGGCGCGCTGCACTTGCGTGAGGATAACGCCGAAATGCGCGACGATGACCAGATCGCGGCCTGAATGTACTGAAACAAGCGTGTCGATCGCCGCATCAACCCGATTGCGGACGTCGTTCCAGCTTTCACCTTTCGGAGCGCGGACATCGCCGGGGTTGTCCCAATATGAAAAGGCCAGTTCCGGGTCTTCGGCTTCGATTTCGGAAAATCCGCGCAACTCCCAGTCGCCAAAATGGATTTCCCGCAAGCCCGGATGATGGGGAAGGCGTTGACGTTGACCTTGTATGGCCGTGGCGGTGTCAACCGCCCGTGACAGATCGGACGAGATCACAAGCGCCTTGGGCGGCAAATGGTCGTGCAGACGTTTCAGTGCGGCTGTATCGCTAAGGTCAGCGGGCAGGTCGGACCAGCCGACCATGGTTTTCGCATGTGTCGGCCCGTGTCGAACAAGGTGAAGGCGCATCACGGCATTTGCCCTTTCAGAACCAAGGGCAACCCGACAGTGATCTGCACCACCAGATCGGCCTGCGCTGCAAGCGCGATGTTCAGCCGCCCCTGTGCTTCGCGAAACCGGCGGGCCAGGGCGTTGTCCGGGACAATGCCGTGGCCAACTTCGTTCGAGACGATCACGATTTGCGCAGGGCATGCACGAAGGGCGTCAAGCAGGGCGGTTTGTGCCGCTTCCAGATCGGTTTCGGCCAGCAGGTGGTTGCTCAGCCACATGGTGGCGCAGTCAATCAGGCAAATCTGATCGGGCGACAACGTGGCCAGAACCGGCCCCGGGTCGAAGGGTTCTTCAACCGTGGTCCAACCGTCGCCGCGCTGTTCAAGATGGCGCTCAATCTTCTGGCGCATCTCGTCATCAAACACTTGTGATGTCGCAAGGTAAACTCGGCTTTTCCCCTGAGAAACAACCAGTTCTTCGGCGAAAACCGACTTGCCCGACGCGGCCCCGCCCAGAACCAAGGTTAAATCCGGCGACACAGTACTTACCTATAGTTGATCCGTTTGGTGCTGTTTTGCGTAATGGTCATAGGTCGGCAAAGCAAGTCTGACCAGTACCTGCAAACAGGGGAGAGGTTTATGGCACTGGATAATGCGACGGACTTTTCGATGTCCCGGCAAGCAATGAAGGCCGAGCTGCTGGATGCGGAAACCGAACTGAAACTGGCTTATGCATGGCGTGATGAGCGTGATGAACAGGCGTTGCACCGTCTGATCACCGCCTATATGCGTCTGGCGATTTCGATGGCGGCCAAGTTCAAGCGCTATGGCGCGCCGATGAATGATCTCATTCAGGAAGCAGGCCTTGGCCTGATGAAGGCCGCAGACAAGTTCGACCCAGATCGCGGCGTGCGGTTTTCGACCTATGCCGTATGGTGGATCAAGGCAAGCATTCAGGACTATGTGATGCGGAACTGGTCCATGGTTCGGACCGGGTCAACCTCATCTCAAAAATCGCTGTTTTTCAACATGCGTCGCGTTCAGGCCCGGCTGGAACGGGAAGCCGCCACCGAAGGGCAGGAGTTGGACCGTCATCAGTTACACCAGATGATCGCCACGGAAATCGGTGTGCCGCTGCGCGACGTCGAGATGATGGAAGGTCGTCTGTCCGGCTCTGATTTTTCGCTGAATGCGGTGCAATCCGCTGATGAGGATGGGCGCGAGTGGATCGATGCCCTGGAAGATGACCGCGAGCAGGCAGCCGAAGCAGTTGAACACAGCCATGATACCGAACAGTTGCGCAAGTGGCTGTTGACGGCGATGAATGCCTTGAATGATCGCGAGCGTTTCATTGTGCGCGAGCGCAAGCTGCGAGACCCTGCGCGAACCCTGGAAAGCCTGGGAACCGAGCTGGGTCTGTCAAAAGAACGTGTACGACAGCTTGAAGCCGCAGCCTTTGCGAAAATGCGCAAGAACCTTGAAGCCCAGTCGCGCGAGGTGCAACACTTCATCGCATGAAACAGTTTGCGATTCTTGCGTTTGTTCTGGGTCTTACGGTTGCGGCAGCGCGACCGGGGCTGGCAGATAGACTTGTTCCCGCTGATGCCATGTCCGCGATGCGGGACGCCGATGTCTTGATATTGGGGGAAGTTCACGACAACCCGACGCATCATTTGGTGCAGGCCGAGGCGCTTGAAGCTGTTTCACCTTCGGCCGTCGTCTGGGAAATGGTCACGGAAGAGGGCGCGCAGAGACTCGCTCAGAAAGCTGTGTCAAACCCGGAAGAACTGAGCCGCATTCTGAAATGGGCTGAAAGTGGCTGGCCGCCGCTCAGCATGTATTATCCGGTGTTCGAGGCGTCAGGCGCGCCGGTTTACGGGGCTATGGTTCCGCGTGCTGCCGCGCGTGCCGCGATGGAACGCGGTGCCGCCACGGCGTTGGGGGCAGACGCGGCGCGTTATGGTCTGACGGTGCCTCTATCGCCCGAAGAACAGGCCGCGCGCGAAGCCGACCAGTTGGCGGCGCATTGCGATGCGCTTCCGGCTGAAATGTTGCCCCAGATGGTAGCGATTCAACGATTGCGCGATGCTGTGCTGGCCCGTGCCGTGGTCCGTGCGATGGACGAAACCGGGGGTCCGGTTGCCGTGATTACTGGAAATGGTCACGCGCGAAAGGACCGGGGCATACCGACCTATCTAGCGCGCCTCAGACCAGGTTGGAAAGTCGTGGCCGTCGGACAATCCGAGGATGGAGCGATCGACGGAGAATTCGATATCGTGATTGATAGCCCTACGGCCGAGCGCGAAGACCCCTGTGCGGCATTTCAGGTTCAGAATTAATCGCTGGAACTACCTGCGGGCCTTGCCTAATGTCGGGGCCGACCGGGACGGGAAGGGCTGAACATGCTGTCATCCAAACGCATTCTGCTGATTATCGGTGGCGGAATCGCGGCCTACAAATCGCTGGACCTGATCCGCAGGTTGCGCGAGCGTGGCGCGGACGTAACCCCTGTATTGACGCGCGCTGCGGAAGAGTTTGTGACGCCGCTGTCCGTATCGGTTCTGGCAGGTGAAAAAGGCTATCGCGATCTGTTTGATCTCACCGATGAGGCCGAGATGGGGCATATTCAACTGTCCCGCTCTGCGGATCTGATCGTCGTGGCCCCCGCAACGGCGGATCTGATGGGCAAGATGGCCGCAGGGTTGGCCAACGATCTGGCCTCGACCCTTCTGATGGCCACGGACACACCCGTTCTGTGTGCGCCCGCGATGAATGTGCGGATGTGGACCCACCCGGCAACACAGCGAAACCTGAAGCAGCTGCAAGCGGATGGCGTGCGCTTTGTGGGCCCGAACGAAGGCGACATGGCCTGTGGCGAATACGGCCCGGGGCGCATGTCCGAGCCGCTGGAAGTTGTCACGGCGATTGAGGCTCGGTTGTCTGCGGGGCCTTTGACGGGCAAGCGGGTGCTGGTGACGTCCGGCCCGACGCATGAGCCGATAGATCCGGTCCGGTATATAGCCAACCGCTCGTCCGGGGCCCAAGGTGCCGCCGTAGCCCGGGCGCTGGCGGAATTGGGGGCCGAGGTGACCTTTGTGACTGGCCCGGCAGACGTGCCGCCCCCGGCGGGTGTGCGGGTCGTACCTGTCGAAACCGCGCAACAGATGTCTGATGCGGTTGATGCAGCTCTGCCCGTCGATGCCGGAATATTCGCGGCTGCGGTCGCGGACTGGCGTGTCGCCAGCGCGTCGGACAAGAAGCTGAAGAAAAGTCGCGATGGCCTGCCGGTACTGGAATTCGCCGAAAACCCGGACATTCTGAAACGTGTTTCCGGGATGGGCGCGAACCGTCCGCCATTGGTTGTCGGCTTTGCGGCCGAGACGGACAATGTGATCGAACACGCCACGGCCAAGCGTCTGCGCAAAGGCTGCGACTGGATCGTCGCCAACGATGTCAGCCCTGCAACAGGCATTATGGGCGGGCCAGAGAATGCGGTCATCCTTATTTCGGACAACGGGGCCGAGGAATGGCCTCGTATGGGCAAAGACGAAGTTGCCCGGCGTCTGGCGGCGAAAATCGCGGACGCGTTGGCAGGCTGAAGGAAAGGCAAGGGCATGGTTGCAATCCGGGTGATCCGCGAAGACGGGGCAGACCCCGCCGTGGCGCTTCCCTCTTACGAAACCTCGGGGGCGGCCGGCGCGGACGTGCGTGCCAATCTGCCCGACCGCGCGCCGATTACGCTGGACCCCGGTCAGCGGGCGCTGGTGCCGACCGGCCTGCGCATTGAAATCCCGCAAGGGTATGAAGTTCAGGTTCGGCCCCGCTCGGGCCTTGCGTTGAAACATGGGATTACACTGCCCAACACGCCGGGCACCATTGACAGCGACTATCGTGGGCCCTTGGGCGTGATCGTGATGAATGCGGGCCAGGAACGGTTCGAGATCGCCCACGGAGATCGTATCGCGCAGCTTGTGGTCGCGCCGGTGGTGCAGGCCAGGTTTGAACTGGCTCAGGCGCTGGGCGAAACAGATCGTGGGGCTGGCGGTTTCGGCTCGACCGGGCGCGGCTGATGCTGTTGGTTTTCATCCTGGCTGCGGGGCTTTGGGGCGTCGGTTATATCGCCGGCACGTCGAAAAAAGCGCGCATGGTTTCCGTGAGTGTGTTGTTGGCCGGCGTCATACTGTCCCATCTAATCTTGCCGGATGGGCACCCTCTTCGCGAAGCAACGGGTGGGTCTGCGGCGCTTTGGCTGATCCTCGTGGGTTTCGCGGCGCTGGCTTTGCTGTATGGCAGAATACTCAAAGCCTTACGCAACCGCGCAGTTTCAACTTCGGAACCGGAGCCCGACATGCCCTCGGACCGATTTACCGAGGCCGAGCTGGACCGCTATGCCCGCCATATCGTGTTGCGCGAACTGGGTGGGCCCGGTCAGAAAAAACTTAAGAAAGCCCGCGTGCTGGTGATCGGCGCAGGTGGTCTGGGCGCACCTGCGCTGCAATATCTGGCGGCTGCGGGTGTCGGCACGATCGGGATCATCGACGATGACGTCGTCGAGAATGCCAACCTGCAACGACAGATCATTCACCGCGACGCGGATATTGGAATACCCAAGGTCTTTTCGGCCCAGCAGGCGATGGAGGCGCAAAACCCGAACGTCGTTGTTCTGCCCTATCACCGCCGCTTGAGCGAGGAAATCGCCACTGACCTGTTTGCAGACTTCGATCTGATTCTTGACGGAACCGACAATTTTGAGACCCGGTATCTGGCAAACCGAACCGCTGTCGCGCTGGGCAAACCGCTGATTTCGGGGGCTTTGTCGCAGTGGGAAGGTCAACTGAGTGTGTTTGACCCCGCCAGTGGCAGCCCCTGCTATCAGTGTATCTTCCCAGAGGCCCCGGCCCCCGGTCTGGCCCCGTCCTGTTCCGAGGCCGGAGTGATCGGCCCGCTGCCGGGCGTCGTCGGATCAATGATGGCGGTCGAGGCGATCAAGGTGATAACGGGCGCCGGCGTGGCGCTGCGCGGCGAGATGCTGATCTATGACGCGCTGTACGGCGAAAGCCGCAAGATTGTTCTGACCCGCCGGGGCGATTGCCCTGTTTGTGGCATGAGAAACGATTAACCTTTCTTCACATGGGTTGGGTGTTCTGGAACACCCGGCCGTGGCGACATAGCTATGGGATCAAAGGAGATCCGCATGACCAACCCAATCCTGTCCAACTGGACCACACCGTTTGAAATCGCCCCTTTTTCCGATATCTCGGATGATGATTTCTCGCCGGCACTGGAGCAGGCGATGAAAGAGCATAACGCCGAGATTGACGCGATAGCGGCAAATCCGGATACCCCCACATTCGCCAACACGATCGAGGCGCTCGAGGCTGCGGGCGGGCAACTGGACAAGGTTCTGTCGGTCTTCTTCACGATTGCGGGCGCGGACAGCAACCCCAAGCGGGAAGAACTGCAACGCGCGTTTTCCCCCAAGCTTTCGACGCATTTTTCGGGCATTTCTTCCAACAAGTCGCTGTTCAAGCGTGTGGCCGACCTATGGGCACGGCGCGATGATCTTGACCTGACCGAGGAACAGGCGCGTGTGCTGATGCTGACCCACCGGGGCTTTGTGCGTGCCGGTGCGGCTTTGGTAGGGGACGAAGACACCCGTATGCAAGAGATCAAGTCGCGCCTTGCGTCGCTGGGCACCTCGTTTACCCAGAACCTGCTGGCGGATGAGCGGGACTGGTACATGGATCTGACCGAAGGGGATCTGAACGGCCTGCCGGATTTCGTCGTGGACGCGGCGCGTGCCGCGGGGCAGGAGAAGAAGGCACAGGGGCCGGTGGTCACCTTGTCACGGTCGCTGATCGTGCCGTTTCTGCAATTCTCGCCCCGCCGGGACCTGCGTGAAAAAGCCTATCGCGCCTGGGCCGCACGCGGTGCCAATGGGGGCGAGACAGACAACCGAGACATCGCGGCCGAGATTCTGGCCTTACGCCAAGAACGTGCCAAGCTTCTGGGCTATGACACGTTCGCCGACTACAAGCTGGAAACCGAGATGGCGCGCACGCCGGATCGGGTGCGCGAACTGTTGATGCAGGTTTGGGAACCGGCCAAGTCCCGCGCAGACGCCGACGCGGATGTTCTGACGCAGATGATGCAGGAAGACGGCATCAACGGCCCGCTGGAAGCTTGGGATTGGCGGTACTATGCTGAAAAGCGGCGCAAGGCGGAACATGATCTGGATGAGGCTGCGTTGAAACCCTATCTGCAACTGGATCGTATGATCGAGGCTTCGTTTGCCTGCGCCAACCGGCTTTTCGGGCTGGATTTCAAACCGTTGGACGTACCCCTCTATCACCCGGATTGCCGGGCTTGGGACGTTACCCGCGACGGGCAGCATATTGCCGTATTTATCGGAGACTACTTTGCACGAGGGTCCAAGCGGTCAGGCGCCTGGTGCAGCGCGATGAGGGCGCAGGCCAAATTCCCGAAGAAGCAGACACCGGTTGTCATCAATGTCTGCAACTTTGCCAAAGGGGATCCCGCATTGCTGTCCTATGATGACGCGCGGACCCTGTTTCATGAATTCGGCCATGCCCTGCATCAGATGCTGTCCAACGTGACATATGAAAGCATCTCGGGCACGTCCGTGGCGCGCGATTTCGTAGAGTTGCCCAGCCAGCTTTACGAACACTGGCTGGAAGTGCCCGAGGTTCTTGCCGAGTTTGCGACCCATGCGGAAACGGGCGAGCCGATGCCGCAGGAAATGCTGCAAAAGGTGCTGAAAGCGGCCAATTTCGATCAGGGTTTCCAGACGGTGGAATATGTCGCCTCGGCCCTTGTTGATCTGGCCTTCCACGATGGCGAGGCACCGGCAGATCCGATGGCGAAACAGTCAGAAGTTTTGGCCAGGTTGGGGATGCCGAAAGCCATTGGAATGCGCCACGCTACTCCGCATTTCGCGCATGTCTTTGCAGGCGATGGCTACAGCTCGGGGTACTACAGCTATATGTGGTCCGAAGTGATGGATGCCGACGCCTTTGCCGCCTTTGAAGAGGCGGGAGGTGCCTTTGACCCCGAACGCGCCAAAGCGTTGGAGGACAACATCCTGTCCACTGGCGGTTCGCGCGAGGCAGAAGACCTGTATCTGGCGTTCCGGGGAAGATTGCCGGGGGTTGACGCCCTGTTGAAAGGCCGCGGTCTGATCGCGGCCTGAAATCAGTAGCCCAAAGCGCGATCCACCAGGTGCACGAAGGGCTCTCCGGCTTCGCCACGCCGGATGTTTTCGCAAATGACCTGCGCGGCTGTGACCGGGCGGGTCTCGGACGCGATATGAGGGGTCACCGTCACGTTCGGATGTGCCCAATACGGATGATCGGGGGGCAGGGGCTCGACCCGGAACACATCCAGCGTCGCGTGACCGACCTGACCCGCGTTCAAGGCATCCAGCAGCGCATCGTCATCGATCAGGGGTCCGCGACCCGGGTTGATGATCCGCGCGCCCTTGGGCAGCAGGGCCAGCGTTTCAGCATTCAACGCGTTTTCGGTGGCAGCGGTGTCAGGCAGCAGCAGAACCAGTATCTCGGCCCGGGAAAGCGCGTCACGCAGACCGTCAGGACCATGCAGGCAGGTTACGCCGGGGATGCCCTTGGCGGTGCGGCTCCAGCCTGTGACCGTGAAATTCAGCGAGGCCAGGGTGCGGGCCGCGGCTTCGCCCAACGCGCCGAGGCCCAGAATGCACACTTTGCGCTCTTGCGCCAAAGGTGGGGCATCCGGGGCCCAGACGCCATCCTGGATGGTGATGTGGCGATCCATTCCCAGATGATAGCGCAGCACATGGCCCACCACCCATTCGGTCATACCTTGCGTCAGCCCGTGATCCACCATTCGCGCCAAGGGGACGGTCAGCGTGTCATTGTCCGCGATCTTTTCAACCCCAGCCCAGAGGCTCAGAACCGCCTTCAGGCGTGTAAAGGGCGAAAAATCCAGTAACCCGCCATTCGGAGCGTAGACAACGTAATCGACCTGATCCGGGTCAAATTCCGTACAGAGCCGCGCCTCAACGCCGGCCTCCGCAAGGTATCGAGTGAGCAGCGGTTCATACACGGGCCACAGGGCAGGGCGCGCGGAAAACAGTACGTTTACGGGCATCGGGGGCCTTTCGGATCAGCGGGGACGATGGATATGAGCGCTTTGGACGATGCCGAACGCGGCCATCAGCACCAGCATGGCCGATCCGCCATAGCTGACCATTGGCAGTGGGACGCCCACAACCGGTGCCATGCCCATCACCATCGACATGTTGACGGCAAAGAACAAGAAGAAGTTCAGCGCGATGCCCAGAGTAACCAGTGACGAGAACCGATCCTTGGTGGCCAGTGCGGTCGCCATGCAGAACACAAGGATCAGGGCATAGAGAATCAAGAGCGTGATGCCACCGACGAATCCGAATTCCTCTGCGAGGGTGGTGAAGATGAAATCGGTGTGTTTCTCGGGCAGGAAGTTCAGCCGGGATTGCGTACCCTGCATGAAACCGCGCCCGTTCCAGCCCCCGGAACCAAGGGCGATCTTGGATTGCGTGATGTGATACCCGGCACCCAAAGGATCGGTAGAGGGGTCAAGAAACGTGTCGATCCGGCGGAACTGATAATCCTTGAGCAACTGCCATTCGGTCCCGCGACTGTTGAACACGGCGGCGATCAGGCCCACGACGGCGGCAATGACGGCTGCAAAGTAGGCCCAGTGGACACCCGCAAGAAACATCAGCCCGCCACCGGCAGCCAACAGCAGGATCGACGTGCCGAGATCCGGCTGTTTCAGAACCAGCAGGGTTGGCAGGACAATCAGGGCCACGGGAACAAAGACCCAAAGAGGGCGCGACGTCTTGTGCGATGGCAGCCAGTCGTAATACGCCGCCAGAACCATGACCAGGGCCACCTTCATGACTTCTGAGGGTTGCAGGCGCATGAACCCAAGGTCGATCCAACGCTGCGCGCCCATGCCGATGGTGCCGAACAACTCCACGAATACCAGCAACGCGACCGACCCGAGATAGGCCAGCACGGACATGTTGCGCCAGAACCAGATCGGAACCAAAGCAATGATGAACATCGCGATCAGGCCAAGCCCGAACCGCTCCATCTGTGGTTCCGCCCAGGGTGTCCACGACCCGCCTGCAACCGAATACAGCATCAGGAACCCTGCGCTGGCCGTGCTGATCAGCAACAGGGTCAGCGGCCAATTCATGTACAGGAATTTCCGAAACCCCGACGGCGTGGATTTCACGGCATATTCAAGATAGCTCATGCGCGGTCCTTTCCGTCGGGACGCGCTTTGGGGCGACGGTCGCCCTCGAGCCGTTTTTGCTGTTCCTTGATCCGCTCGCGGTCGGCAACCGGATATGCCTCAAGCGGCGGGGTACCGTTGTAGAGCGCCTGAAGCATGATATCGCGGGCGACCGGTGCCGCCGCCTTGGACCCGCCGCCGCCATGTTCAACGACCACGGCAACCGCGTATTTCGGATTGTCATAGGGCGCGAAGCAGACGAACAAGGCGTGGTCGCGACGCTCCCATGGCAGGTCTTCGTTGCGGATCACGCCGGCGGCACGTTCGGCCTTGGTGATGTTGCGGACCTGGCTGGTGCCGGTTTTGCCGGCCATGCGGAACTCGTCTGCGATGATGCGGCTGCGATAGGCCGTCCCACGCCGATCGTTCGAGACCGAGTACATGGCCTTGCGCACCTGTTCCAGATTGTAGGCGTTGATGTCCAGCGGTTCCCCTGCGCCCGAAGGCTGTTCGACACCGTCGATCGAACGTACAAGGCGCGGTGTCACCGATCGGCCGGTGGCGATACGAGCCGTCATGACGGCCAGTTGAAGCGGTGATGCCAGCATGAACCCTTGCCCGATGGACGCGTTGGCCGTGTCGCCCACCAGCCAATCCTGACCGTGTGTCCGCTGCTTCCATTCCTGATTGGGGGCAAGTCCAGCGGCGACCGCCGACATCGGAATATCGTGTTTGACGCCTAGGCCCAAAGTACGAGCCATTTCGGATATCTTGTCGATCCCGACCCGCAAAGCCACGTCGTAGTAATAGACGTCGCAGCTGCGTTTCAGCGACAGGTTCAGATCGACCGTGCCATGCCCGCCGCGCTTCCAGCAGTGGAACCTGCGGCTGCCGACCTTTAGATGCCCGGGGCAATACACTGTGTTTCCAGGGCCTATCACGCCGGCCTCCAGCGCGGCCAATGCGGTGACCATCTTGAAGGTCGACCCCGGAGGATAAGTGCCTTGCACGGACTTGTTGGCCAGAGGGCGGTACTTGTCCCCCGTCAATGCCCGATAATCCGCGACCGAGATACCGCGCACAAACAGATTTGGATCAAAACTGGGTGTAGAGCTGACAGCGCGCAGGTCCCCGGTTTCGCAATCCAGAACAATTGCCGCCGCGCTTTCTCCTGCCAGCCGCGCTTGCGCATATTGTTGCAGGTCGGCATCGATCGCCAATTGCAAGTCCGCACCCGGCTGACCTTCCTGCCGGTCCAGCTCGCGCATGACCCGCCCTGTGGCATTGACTTCGACACGCTTTGCACCGGCTTTGCCACGCAGGGCTGTTTCCTGCTTGGCTTCCAACCCGACCTTGCCAATCTGAAACCTGGGAATTCGCAAAACCGGCTCGGGGTCTTCGAGCTTGCTGAGATCGTAGTCGCTGACCGGGCCGACATAGCCGACGATATGGGCGAAATCCTCATAGCGTGGGTATTGCCGTGTCAGGCCCACTTCGGGCGTCACACCCGGAAGGGCCGGGGCATTGACTGCGACTTTCGAGATGTCTTCCCAAGTGACCTGATCCGCCAGAGTGACCGGCAGGAACGGGGCTGATCGGCGCATTTCAGTCCGGGCGCGTTCGATCTCATCATCGTTCAGCGGGATGAGTTCCGACAATTTGGCAATCACCTTGTCGACGTCACCTGCGTCTTCACGCACGATGACGATGCGATAGGATGGTGAGTTCTGACCGATGATTTGACCATTGCGGTCATAGATACGTCCACGGGTTGGCGGGATGAGTCGAATGTTGATGCGGTTTTCTTCGGCCAGCAGGCGGTATTCGTCGGCCTGATCCACCTGCATGAAACGCATCCGTGCGGCCAGCCCGCCGATAAAAGCCGCCTGCAAACCGCCCAGCAGTAGCGCCCGGCGTGGCAGGCGTTTATAGGCAAGGCCCTGCGACTTGGGTTTGCGTTGTTTCATGCTCCGCCCCCTACGGCTCCGGCATCCGCAGCAGACAGGCGGTGGACGCCAAATACGCTTTGGCTCAACAGCACGATGAACGGGTAGAAGGCGATTGTCAGCACAAGTTGCATAACGACTGGCCACAAAGCGGCCTGCTGCACAGACAAGATCGACAAAACGACTCTGTTCGTCAAAAAGACCATGGCAATCACCACACCGACAGACATCCATTCTCCGACAAACCCAGTGTCCTTCATACCCGGAGCGGCAGAGCGCAGATAGGCTGTGCCAAACACCACCAGCGCAGCCAGAAGGCCGGGCGGGCGTTGCAGCAACAGATCCGCCATCAGCATGACAAACGCGACCAGCAGCGTGGGCACATAATCGGGGCGCCGCAATACCC
The DNA here is from genome assembly GCF_056536065.1 of Ruegeria sp. AL3. Taxonomy (NCBI): domain Bacteria; kingdom Pseudomonadati; phylum Pseudomonadota; class Alphaproteobacteria; order Rhodobacterales; family Roseobacteraceae; genus Ruegeria; species Ruegeria sp. AL3. The sequence goes on along the minus strand of NZ_JBQFJG010000001.1, from coordinate 563,270 downwards.
AGGCAAAGGTCAGCGCAATCAATACATCAGGAAAAGGCCAGCGATCCGGTTGCGCATCAAGCGGCAGCAAATGCAGAAACAGAACGACAAAGGCCAGCGCAACGTAAAGGCCGCGCATGGCCCAGTTGTATGAGGCGGGCCTATCCATCGCTGACCTCATCCGGCACAAGCGCAGTTTCGGGCCGAGTTGGCCCGACGATCCCACCCGGATCCTGAATCGGCGGGGGCGAATGGAAGCGCAGAACACGAAGAAACTCGAGCCGTTCAAAATCTGCTGAAAGGCGAACGCGCAGGCGGCCGCCCGGATCTGCGGCGATCTGGCCGATCAAAAGGCCTGCCGGAAAAACGCCACCGTCGCCGGATGTGATCACCCGATCACCGGGGCGGACCAGCTCTCGGTTTTCAAGAAACTCGACCACTGGGGCCGGAGTATTGTCTCCTTTGATCAACGCGGTCTGGCCAGAAGGCTGAATCGTTGCCGGAATGGCGCTGGTGGCATCCGTCACCAGGATCACCCGAGCCGTGTCTGGCCCGACGCCGGAAATTCGGCCAACCAGCCCGATTCCATCCATCGTGGCCCAGCCATCAACGATCCCGTCGCGTTCCCCCACATTCAACAGGACGGACTGCCGAAAGGGTGATCCGCTGTCGGCCATCACAACACCCGTGATGTATGTCAGGCGCGGGTCGAGGCGGACATTGTTCAGATCCAACAGCCGCGCATTTTCCTGCTCCAATTGCAGTGCGGCCTCTTTCCAGGCACGCATCAGGCGCAGTTCGCTGCGCAGCTCGCGGTTCTGCTCGCTCAGACGCTGGTAGCTTTGGAAATCGCGCACAAGGTTCACAGCGGCGGTCACGGGCACCATGGCCCAATCCATCGATGGTACGACCGCGTCCACCACCTGCGCGCGGAACCGCTCGACGCGCGGGCTGTCGATCCGCCAAACCAGAAAGATACCCAGCAAGCACAGGATAACGATCCCCAACAACAAGCGGCGCAGAGGGGTCGTGTAGTCATCGCGCTGTGATCGGTCTTTTGCCACAGGTTACCTTCCCGTGCTGCTCGTGCCGAATTCAGACTGCCCCTAAAAGGTGCGCGCCTCAGCTTTCGTAGTCAATCGCGTGGCGCAGCTGTTTTTCGTATTCTAGCGCCTTGCCGGTGCCCAAAGCCACACAATTCAGGCTTTCGTCCGCGATGGACACGGCCAGGCCGGTCTGTTCGCGCAGGGCCAGATCCAGATCACCCAGCAATGCACCACCGCCTGTCAGCATGACGCCCCGATCCACGATATCGGCGGCGAGATCGGGCGGAGTGGTCTCCAGCGCGGTCATCACCGCTTCGCAGATCTGCTGGACGGGTTCCGACAGCGCCTCGGCGACCTGGGCCTGGCTGATCTCGATTTCCTTGGGTACGCCGTTCAACAGGTCACGACCCCGGATATGCATCGACTGGCCGCGGCCATCATCAGGCATCCGCGCCGTGCCGATCGTCGTCTTGATGCGTTCCGCAGTGGATTCACCGACCAGCAGGTTCTGCTGACGGCGCAGGTACGAAATGATGGCTTCGTCCATGCGGTCGCCACCTACGCGGACCGAGCGGGCATAGACGATGTCGCCCAGCGACAGAACGGCCACTTCGGTCGTACCACCGCCGATGTCGACGACCATGTTGCCGGTCGGGTCGGTGATCGGCATGCCCGCGCCGATGGCGGCGGCGATCGGTTCCGCGATCAGGCCCGCGCGGCGCGCGCCTGCGGACAAAACCGACTGACGGATTGCGCGTTTTTCGACTGGGGTCGCACCGTGAGGTACGCAGACGATGATCTTGGGTTTCGAAAAGGTCGAACGTTTGTGCACCTTGCGAATGAAGTGCTTGATCATTTCCTCGGCGGTGTCGAAGTCGGCGATCACGCCTTCACGCATGGGGCGGATGGCTTCGATCGAACCGGGCGTTCGTCCCAGCATCAGCTTGGCATCTTCGCCGACGGCCAGAACTTTCTTAACGCCGTCCTTGACGTGATAGGCTACGACCGAAGGCTCAGACAGGATGACACCGCGCCCCTTGACGTAAACCAGCGTGTTCGCCGTTCCAAGGTCGATGGCCATGTCCGCTGTGAACAGGCCGCCCAGATTGCCAAAGATCCCCATGTTTCCCCTGATCCTGTATGTCGGTTTTTCTACTGCCCGCGACTCGACGGTTCCGGGACGGATGACTTATAGGGTGCCATCACGCCCGGTAAAAGGGCTGATTCCGCGACAATCAGCACCTTTCCGCCTTATTGAATGGGACTTTAGAAGGCAAAATGCTCTCTTATCAACATATTTACCACGCCGGGAATCTGGCTGATGTCCAAAAGCACGCATTGCTGGCCTGGGTGCTGAATTATTTGACGCAGAAGGACAAGCCGCTCAGCTATGTCGAAACGCATTCCGGGCGGGGGCTGTACCAGTTGGACGCGGACGAATCCATGAGGACGGGCGAGGCGGCGGCGGGAATCGAGCGCGCGAAACGAGAAGGGTGGTTCGGCCCCGGACATCCGATGGCGCGGGTTCTGGAAAACATACGGGCCCGGCACGGCGACGCGGCCTATCCGGGGTCGCCGATGATTGCAGCACATCTGTTGAGGGATCAGGACAGTCTGCATTTTGCCGAGCTGCACCCCCAGGAACATGCCGCGCTGTCTTTGGCTATGTCGCCGTTCGGGGCGAAGGTGTATCGGCAGGACGGGTTTGAACTGGTGCAATCCCTGCTGCCTCCGACGCCGCGTCGGGGGCTATTGCTGATTGACCCAAGCTATGAGGTGAAGACCGACTACGATCGACTGCCCGCAGCGATTGCCAAACTGCACCGGAAATGGAATGTCGGGGTGATCGCGCTGTGGTACCCGGTTCTGAAGGACAAACGCCACGCCCGGATGATCGCGACGCTAAAAGCGCAAAACTTCCCCAAGGCCATTTGCCATGAGGTGACGTTCCCACCGGTGCGCGAGGGGCATCGGATGGTGGGGTCAGGGATGTTCATTCTGAACGCACCATTCGGCATCGAGGAAGAGACGACACGCCTGTCGCAGCTATTTGCAGGCCTCTGAGGCCAGCCAAAGAAATGCAACCGATACTCCCGCCCTGTTTGCCTGCATCAGAGATGCCGTCAAACATGTTGGGCAGCGCCGCGCGCGCTGCCGGGCCCAAAGCTGCAAGGGTGCTCGGCGCAGCCGGGCACCCGCAGGTGCGGGAGCCCCTCACCGCGCCAATTTTGATCAGGTCAGGTCTTTGTAGCTGATTTCGCGGGCATCCGCGCCCGGGCCGGTCTTTTCCCGGCGCACGATCAGGCGGTTCAGCGCATGGATATAGGCTTTGGCCGAAGCCACGACAGTATCCGTGTTCGCCGACTGACCCGTGGCGATCATGCCATCTTCTTCCAGCCTGACCGAAACCGTGGCCTGCGCATCGGTGCCTTCGGTCACCGCATGAACCTGATACAGCTGCAAACGGGCCGTGTTGGGGTAAATCGCACGGATCGCCTTGAAGGTTGCGTCTACCGGCCCGTCACCGTGTTCAGTTGCGATGACGTCCTTGCCGTCGACTTCCAGCTCGACCGTCGATTCCGCCTGGCCGCCGGTGCCGCAGGTGACTTTCATCGACACCAATTGCAGATAGTCGTCCGCCTCGTCCAACGTCATCAGCGCAATGAGATCGTCGTCGAACACTTCTTTCTTGCGATCCGCCAGATCCTTGAACCGCACGAAGATGTCTTTGAGTTGATTGTCGCCAACTTCAAAACCCAGCGTTTCCAGTTTGTCGCGCAGAGCCGCGCGGCCCGAGTGCTTGCCCAGAGGCAGGGACGTGCCCGACAGGCCGATATCCTCGGGGCGCATGATCTCGAAATTGTCGCGGTTCTTGAGCATGCCGTCCTGATGGATGCCGCTTTCGTGGGCAAACGCGTTCTTGCCGACGATGGCCTTGTTGAACTGCACGTTGAAGCCCGACACCGTGGCGACCCGGCGAGAGATATGCATGATCTTGGTCGTGTCGATCCCGGTGTGGAAGGGTATGATGTCATTGCGCGTGCGCATTGCCATCACGACCTCTTCCAGGGCGGTGTTGCCGGCGCGTTCGCCCAGGCCGTTGATGGTGCATTCGATCTGGCGTGCGCCACCGATGACCGCCGCCAGCGAGTTCGCTGTCGCCATGCCGAGGTCGTTGTGACAATGGGTGGCAAAGATCACCTCATCTGCGCCCGGAACCGTTTCGATCAGGCGTTTGATCAGGTCAGCGGATTCCAGAGGCGCAGTATATCCCACGGTGTCGGGGATATTGATGGTGGTTGCCCCGGCCTTGATCGCGATTTCGATGACGCGGCACAGGTAATCCCATTCGGTCCGGGTTGCATCCATCGGCGACCACTGCACGTTTTCGCACAGGTTGCGCGCGTGGCTGACCGTTTCGTGGATTTTGTCAGCCATCTCGTCCTGTGTCAGGTTCGGAATGGCGCGGTGCAGTGGAGAGGTGCCGATGAAGGTGTGAATGCGGTTCTGTTCCGCGTGTTTGACCGCCTCCCAGCAGCGATCGATATCGGCGAAATTGGCGCGGGCCAGACCGCAGATGCGGCTGTTTTTGGATCGTTGCGCGATCTCGGTTACCGCTTTGAAGTCACCTTCGGATGCGATCGGAAAACCGGCTTCGATGATGTCGACGCCCATGTCATCCAACAGTTCGGCAATCTCGAGCTTTTCGTCATGGGTCATGGTCGCGCCGGGGCTCTGCTCGCCGTCGCGCAAAGTGGTATCGAAGATCAAGACGCGGTCTTGGTCGGTCACGTTGGTCATGGGAATCTCTTTCTTGTCTGTCCTAAAGCCTGTTGGCGCGCTGGCGTCCTCCTCTGAGCGGGCGCGCCGGATGGCACGCTCAGAGGCGGATTAGGATCAGTAGGCCACGCAGAACCGCGCCGCGAGGGGCGGCTTTGGCAAAAGGGATATCTGCGCAGTTGATCATGGGTCTGAGGTTATACAGACGCCGCCGGGAATGAAAAGAACCAATTTTCGACAAGTTGCGGTGCAGGGGGTTGGAAATTCCCGTCCCTTGATTGATCCGTCCATGCCGCTAGCTGGTCACAGATGGATACTGCTTTGATCATTGGTGCGTCCGGCGGGATTGGTGCGGCCGTACGCGAGCAATTGGAGGCACAGGGCGTTGCGGTGACGTGCCTCTCGCGCTCTGTCGAGGGGTTCGATCTGATGGAGCCAGATCAAGCGAGCCGGATGCTTGATCGCTTATCGGGCCCGTTCGATCTTGTTCTTGTCGCTTCCGGGGCGCTGGAAATTTCAGGCAATGCGCCCGAAAAGACCATTCGATCTGTTTCGGCAAGGGCAATGATGGACCAGTTTGCTCTGAATGCCGTAGGTCCGGCGTTGGTGCTAAGCCGGGCCCATCAGTTGTTGCCGCGACAGCGGCGTTCGGTATTTGCTGTATTGTCCGCGCGGGTCGGGTCCATTGGCGACAATCGGATGGGCGGCTGGATCAGCTACCGCGCGGCCAAGGCCGCGGTCAATCAAATCGTCCATACTTCGGCAATTGAATTGGCCCGGACCCATAAACAGGCGATATGTGTTGCGCTGCATCCCGGCACGGTCAAGACAGAGTTTACTCGGAAATATCTGGGACGGCACCCTGCCGTTGAACCCGGTGAAGCCGCGCGCAACCTGATGTCCGTGATCGGCGGGTTGCGCCCGGCGGATACCGGTGGGTTCTTTGACTGGGCCGGAAAACCTGTTCCCTGGTGAGCGATCATTCGCCAGACGGATCTGGTTGTGCCACCTCTGAATCCGGGTCTGTCTGCTGTGCCGGAGCGTCTGCGCCGCCCTGCTGGTCCGGGGTTTGATTTGGCAAAACACCGTTTTCCCAGATACCAGTTTCTTCTTGCCCGTTGGCATAGCGCATGGTTCCGCTGCCCTGCCTCTTGTTGTCGACAAAGTTGCCCTCATAGACGTCGCCGTTCGAATAGGTCGCTATGCCTTCACCGTTGATTTTGCCTTCGGACCAGTCGCCGACATACTTGAACCCGGCAGGGGTCACGATTTCTCCTTTGCCGTGACGCTTTCCGTTCACGAAGTCCCCGGTGTAGACCGTGCCGTCAGAGTAGGTCGCCTTGCCTTTTCCCTGACGGACCCCGTTGACCCAGTCTCCGTCATAGATCGAACCGTCCGCGCGGGTCATCACACCCTTGCCGTGGCTTTGCGCGTTTTTGAACTGGCCCCTGTAGATCATGCCGGTGGCATAGGTCGCCGTACCCTGACCTTCGATAACGCCAGCGATCCACTCACCCTCGTAAGTGGAGCCGTCGGGATAGGTGATGCGGCCGTTTCCTTCCGCCAGATCGGCCACGAAATCGCCCACGTAAACCGAACCGTCGGGATAGGTCAGCTCACCCAGGCCTTCTATCTGACCCTGGTTCCAGTCGCCGGTGTACACAAATCCATCGGTTCCGGTGAACGTGCCCTTGCCATGGCGGCGATCATCGACAAAGTCGCCCTCATAGACGTCCCCTGACGCGTGAGTTACTTTGCCTTTGCCCTGACGGCGCCCCTGCACAAGCTCGCCTTCATACACATCACCATTGGCATAGGTCAGGCGACCAGTTCCGGTGATCTGGTCCTGCGTCCATTCGCCTTCGTACACCATTCCGTCAGGCATCGTCTGGGTGCCTGTGCCATCGCGCAAGCCGGCGTTGACATCGCCTTCGTAAACGCTGCCATCGGCATAGGTGATCGTGGCCTTACCTTGCCGCTGACCGTCCACCCAGTCGCCATCGTAGACATATCCGTCGGGAAAGGTCAGTTTGCCCTTGCCGTGCCGTTGCGCGTTCCTGAACTCACCCTCATAGCGCGAGCCATTGGCAAATTCAGCGATGCCCGTGCCGTTAATGGATCCGTTGGACCATTCACCGTCATAGCTGCTGCCATTGGCGTAAACGATCTTGCCGCGCCCGTACGGCTGACCTTTGACGAACGCGCCTTCATAAACCGATCCATCCGGGTACTTGGTGATGCCCTGGCCCTGAATTTCGCCTTCCACCCACTGGCCGGTGTATTCGAACCCGTTGGGCAGCCGATACGTACCCGTCCCGTGGCGCAGGCCATTCTCATAAGTGCCCTCGTAGACGCCGCCCACTTCGTCATCCTTGACGATAATCGTGCCGTCCTGCGCAACAGCGGTCGCAGCTGCCAGGCTCATGGCCACAGCCCCAATTGAGTTTCGGATCACGTTCATTTTGGTCCTGCCTGCCGGATCATCGTTGGTTGCATCCCTGGGCGCAAAACTAGGACACCGTCGAGGGCAGGGCAACGGGTTTTGCCGCATTGGCCTTTTACTCGCGCGGTGATCTGCTAAATGGCAGTAGGACTGACGAGGCAAGAGGGCAGCATGGCCGACCGTTTCCGCATCACTCTGGCGCAACTGAACCCGACCGTAGGGGATATCGACGGCAATGCGGCCAAGGTCGTTGCCGCGTGGGAACAGGGCAAAGCGGCGGGCGCCGATCTGGTGGCGTTCCCCGAGATGTTCATCACCGGATACAACACGCAGGATCTGGTGCTGAAGCCGGTGTTTCATCGCGCGGCCATGGATGCGGTCGAGACTCTGGCCGGAAAATGCGCCGATGGACCCGCGATTGCCCTGGGTGGTCCGTGGGTCGATGATGGCAAGTTGTACAATGCCTATCTGATCCTGAAGGGGGGGCGGATCACCAGCAAGGTTCTGAAGCACCACTTGCCGAATGAGACTGTTTTCGACGAAGTGCGCCTGTATGATGCGGGTCCTCTGGGTGGTCCTTATTCGGTTGGCAACTTCCGGATCGGCAGCCCCATCTGCGAGGATGGCTGGCACCCGGATGTGGCGGAAACCCTTGAGGAAACCGGGGCCGAGTTTCTGCTGATCCCCAATGGGTCGCCCTATTTCCGGAACAAATACGATGTACGTCTGAACCATATGGTCGCGCGCGTGGTCGAAACGGGCCTGCCGCTGATCTACCTGAACATGGTCGGCGGGCAGGACGATCAGGTCTTTGACGGTGCCAGCTTCGGTCTCAACCCGGGCGGGGAGCTGGCCTTCCGGATGCAGGTATTCGACGAAGTGGTTGCGCAGGTGGATCTTGAGCGTGGCGACGATGGCTGGCGCATTGTGCCGACAGAAATCGTGCCCCAGCCGGATGTGTGGGAGCAGGATTATCGCGCGATGGTGCAGTCCCTGCGGGACTATATGTGCAAGACCGGTTTCAAAAAAGCAGTTCTGGGACTGTCCGGAGGGATCGATTCCGCGTTGGTGGCGACCATCGCGGTGGATGCCATCGGGGCCGACAATGTTCGCTGCGTGATGTTGCCGTCGGAATATACCAGCCAAGCGTCATTGGACGATGCCGAGGCCGTCGCCAAGGCGCTGGGTGTGCACTATGACCATGTGCCGATTTCGGAAAGCCGGGCTGCCGTCACCAACACGCTCGCTCCGCTATTTGCGGGGTTGGACGAAGGCTTGACCGAGGAGAACATTCAGTCGCGCCTGCGCGGGCTTTTGCTGATGGCAATCTCGAACAAATTCGGCGAAATGCTGTTGACCACCGGCAACAAGTCCGAGGTCGCGGTGGGCTATGCCACGATCTATGGTGATATGAATGGCGGCTACAACCCGATCAAGGATCTGTACAAGACCCGCGTGTTCGAAACCTGCCGCTGGCGCAACGCCAACCATCGAGACTGGATGATGGGGCCTGACGGAGAGGTCATTCGCCCGTCCGTCATCGACAAACCCCCCAGCGCCGAGCTGCGCGAAGATCAGAAGGACAGTGACAGTCTGCCGGACTATCCCATACTGGACGCGATACTTGACATTCTGGTCGATCAGGATGGCTCCATCGCGGATTGCGTCGCCGCCGGATTAGACGAGGCGGACGCGCGAAAGGTCGAGCACCTGATCTATATCAGCGAGTACAAACGGTTCCAGTCCGCTCCGGGCACACGCTTGAGCAAGCGGGCATTCTGGCTGGACCGGCGGTACCCGATCGTAAATCGCTGGCGTGATCGTCACTGAAATCGAAGCCAAACCCATCAGATCGGAAACAGTGGAGTTTTCGCGCTGCGCATTGTCCCCTGATCGAGGAGCAAAGCCCGTGCGCCGGGGCGAAAAAGGCCATCCCTGGCTTGCTTGGGTGACATTTTTCTGACACATTTTTGCTTGGAAGTTGCCCAATGTGGGGCGGATGCGACGCATTGTTGTTGATGGCGAGGGCCAGCCGTGGTGATCGCGGCGTATCCGGGGTTGGATGTCTGAGTGAATGGTTTGGTGTTGAAATGTACGAGAATGTTGAAAGATCGCTTCATGCGCCTTTGAAATGGCGCACAATGGAATCTTTGCCGCAAGTTTTCGATGAAGAAAAGCTGGATGCGGCAATTGCCGATCTGTTGAATGAGCAGCGGCAGTCGGAAGATCAGAAAGCGGCCATGTTGCGGCCAGAGTTTCCGCAATTGCTTCCACAGGAAGACGTATCCGCGCAAGCGGCGCTGAAGGAAAACCGGTTGTCCGCGATCTTGCGTCAGAAATGGGCGGAACTGTCCGGCGCAGCGTAACCTTTGGCCCCGCGCTATTAACCTCAGGCGTCTGGGTCACAGAAGCCGAAAATCGTATGTTGCGGTGGCAGTTTGTATTGCCCATGCTTTGTCTTTTGGTCTCCATAGCGGTCCAAGTGACAGAGTAAGGCTTATTGATGACCGCGCCCAAACCGACTCCTGTAGAACCTGATCTTGCCCTGCCCAAAACCGTGGATGTCGTGGTCATCGGCGGCGGAATCATCGGCGTTTCAACCGCATTGGAACTGGCAGAGCGGGGCGCTTCGGTTCTTTTGTGCGAAAAAGGGCAGATTGCAGCCGAACAAAGTTCTCGCAATTGGGGTTGGGTCCGTCTTGGGATGCGGGACCCAAGAGAGATACCCCTGATGCAGGAATCGTCGCGCATCTGGCAGACGCTCGATGACCGGCTGGACCGCAAGACAGGTTACACCCGATCCGGTATCCTTTTTGGCGCATCCGGCAAGCGGGATGCCGGCAACATGGAACGTTGGCTGCACCATGTCGAAGGATTGCAGACCGGCGCGCGGATGGTTTCGGGCGGTGAGTTGGCAGACCTTTTGCACGGCAACCAATCGGGCTTTGAATCCGCTTTGTACATGCCGCAGGACGGTCGTGCCGAACCTCAATGGACAGCCCCCGCCATTGCCGAAGCTGCGCGGGCTCGGGGCGCGGTGATCATGACGAATTGCGCCGTGCGCAGTTTGGACATTCAGGCTGGACGTATCGCCGGTGTTTTCACCGAGCGCGGCAAAGTTGCCAGCGGCCGCGTCGTTCTGGCCGGGGGTGCGTGGTCGCGCCTGTTTGCAGGAAATGCTGGGATCGAGCTGCCGCAGTTGAAGGTTCTGAATACGGTCCTGCGCACATCCCCTATCGCAGAGGGGCCCGAGGCGGCGTTGTGGTCGGATGACTTTGCGATCCGAAAACGGGCAGATGGCGGGTACACTATTGCGTCCGGTCATGAGAATACCGTGGACATCGTGCCGGACAGTTTTCGATTGGCGATTCAGTTCCTGCCGGCTTTTGTGCAGGAGTGGAAATCTCTGCGCTTTCGCCTGTCCAAACGCTGGACGATCGAAGCACAACAGAACCGAAGATGGCTGCCAACCGATGTGACACCATTCGAACAGTGCCGGATCCTGGACCCTGAGCCGTCTCAAAAAACGTTGCGACGCGCCTGGGCCAGTGCATGCAAGGGATACCCCGCTGTGCAAACAGGCGAGATCGTACAAAGCTGGGCAGGTATGATCGATGTGACGCCGGATGCCATTCCCGTCATCTCGGGCGTGGATGATCTGCCGGGAATGTACATTGCCACGGGGTTTTCGGGCCATGGTTTCGGAAACGGGCCCGGGGCGGGGCGGCTGATGGCCGATCTGGTTGCCGAAACAACGCCTTGCGTGGACCCGGCCGCCTTTCGCTTGTCGCGGTTCAGTGACGGTTCAAAAGTGCGGCCGGATCCGGGGTACTGAACGCTCAGCCCATCATCTGGTAGCTGACCGGGACAAAGCGAAAGCCTTCTCCACGGGTCTCAACATACCCGGCGCCGGGGAATGGCATGTGATAGCCGACCATAGGTACCTTGTCGGCAGCCAGCATGCCAAGAACATCGCGGCGTGCGGCAGTGGCTGCGGCCTTGTCCATGTCAAACCGGACTTCCCATTCGGGATGGGCGAAAGACCAGACATAGTGGTTGGCCAAATCCGCCGTCAGCACCAGACGTTGCCCGTTACTTTCCAGATGGTAGACCGTGTGGCCCGGTGTGTGGCCATAAGCGGCCACTGCGGTAATGCCCGAGGCAACCTCGCCCCCGTCTTCGACAAAGGTCATTTTCTCGGCCAGCGGTGTGACTTTTTCAGCGACCAGATCGCCCACGCGATTGCCTGCGTCCTGCGCAGCCCAGAAATCATACTCCGGAGACGCCGTCACGTAGCGCGCATTGGCGAAGGTGGGCGCGCCTTCGGTCGTCATGCCGCCGATATGGTCAGGGTGCATATGCGTTATCACGACCACATCGATCTGATCCGGGGTCACACCCGCATCTGCCAGCGCGGCCTGTATGCCACCTTGCCCCAGACCGGTATCAAACAGAACCAGCTCTGATCCTGTGTTGACCAGTGAGGGGGTAAAGAAAAACTGTGCGACGTCTGCCGGAATGAAGTTTTCAGCCGAAACCTTGGCAAATTCATCGTCCGTCGCTCCGCCCCCAAAAATCTCTTTGGCTCCGTCGCGTGGAAAGCTGCCATCCAGCAGGGTCGTGACCGTGAAGTCGCCAATATGAAATGACCTTGCGATGGTCGAGTTTGCTTTGGTTTCCGGGCTGGCGGCCAGAACCGGTGCGGCCGCAGCAGCAAACGGCAAGGCAGCGGCACTTCCCAAAGCGGCGCGGCGTGTAAGTTTTATTGTCATCTTCGTTCTCCCTGTCAGGACATCAATGTTGCAGTTAGGGCGTCGAGAGTTTCTTGCCAGTTTATACGCCATTCAGATGGGGTGCATGGATGAATAATACGTGTTAATTTTTGTTCATGGCGCGATCAGACAATAAGACAGTTCCGACAGATCAAAGCGTCGAGAATTTCCTGAAAACGGTTCAACCGGCGCGCCGTGCTGAAGACGCGCACCAGCTTGACAAGTTGTTTCGCGCCACCACCGGGTTTAAACCGGTCATGTGGGGCCCGTCGATCGTCGGGTATGGCCGCTACCATTATCGCTACAAAACGGGTCGTGAAGGGGACTTTCTGGCAACCGGTTTTTCGCCGCGCAAATCAGCTTTGGTGATTTACACCATGCCGGGTTACGCAGATTTTGCGGATCTCATGGCCAGATTGGGAAAGCACAAGCTGGGCAAGTCCTGTCTTTACGTCAACAAACTGGCGGATATCGACACGGGTGTTTTGCGCGAACTCATTCGCGCCGGACTGGACGACCTCGACAGGGTGTGGCCGGTGAAACCTTTCTGAATCACCTGATGGATCAAGCGGCGGCTGGACAAAATCGCGCCTTTGTGACAAGAGCCGCGCCAACAGGAGACACCCATGACAACCACCCGTTTCGCCCCGTCGCCCACCGGTTACATCCATGTGGGCAACCTGCGCACCGCCCTGATGAACTATCTGATCGCCCGCAAGGCAGGCGGCACTTTCATCTTGCGTATCGACGACACTGATCCTGAGCGGTCGAAAGAAGAATATGTCGACGCCATCAAGCAGGATATGGAGTGGCTGGGCCTGCATTGGGACCGGATTGAACGTCAGTCCGAGCGTCTGGACCGCTATGCCGAGGCCGCCGACAAGCTGCGCGAGATGGGCCGGTTTTATGAAGCTTTCGAGACGCCCACCGAGCTGGACCTGAAGCGCAAGAAGCAACTGAACATGGGCAAGCCTCCGGTCTATGATCGCGCCGCGCTGAACCTGTCGGATGCCGAGAAAGAGGCCCTGCGCACTGAGCGCGGCAACGGCGTCTGGCGCTTCAAGCTGGATCATGAACGGATCGAATGGACCGATGGCATCTTGGGTGACATCTCGATCGATGCGGCGTCCGTTTCGGACCCGGTGCTGATCCGTGGCGATGGTCAGGTTCTTTATACGATCGCGTCGGTGGTGGATGACACCGAGATGGGCGTCACGGATGTAGTGCGCGGCTCGGACCATGTGACCAACACGGCGACGCAAATACAGATCATCAAGGCGCTGGGGGGCACCTGCCCGCGCTTTGCCCACCATTCGCTGCTGACCGGCCCGCAGGGTGAGGCGCTGTCGAAACGTCTGGGCACGCTGGCGTTGCGCGATCTGCGCGAGCAGGGTGTGCAGCCTATGGCGCTGCTGAGCCTGATGGCACGTCTGGGCTCGTCTGACCCGGTTGAGCTGCGCTCGGAAATGGCCGAACTGATCGAAGGGTTCGATGTGAACCGGTTTGGCGCCGCGCCGACCAAGTTCGATGTGCAGGACCTGTTCCCGCTGACTGCCAGGTATTTGCAATCGCTGTCGCTGTCCGATGTGGCCAGTGCCGTTGCGGATGCCGGTGTTCCCGATGAATTGGCAGAACCTTTCTGGGCAATGGCCCGAGAAAACATCACCACCCTGGCCGATCTCAAGGGCTGGTGGGAGCTGTGTCGTGACGGGGCCGATCCCCTGATCGCCGATGAAGATCGGGAATTCATTACCCAGGCGGTGGCTTTGCTGCCCGAAGGCCCGTTCGATGGTGACACGTGGGGCACCTGGACCAAAGCCGTGAAAGAGGCAACCGGTCGCAAGGGCAAAGGCCTGTTCATGCCACTGCGCAAAGCGTTGACCGGCATGGAGCGCGGCCCGGAAATGGCTGCGCTGATGCCGTTGCTACAGGTGATCCGCGCGCGCGGCTAACGTGGTGGCACACCAATTTTCTGGGCCACGTCATCGGCGTGGCCCTTTTTGTTACGCCGGCTGTACGAACCGAACCGACAAACTTGTCAGGCGGTCATCGACAAAATCACGTTCGACAGGTTTGAGTTGCTGGTGGCGTGGGTAACGCGGTTCGGCGCGATCATTCAGGATCGGGGCGTCCCAGCCTGTTGTCGTCTCAAAGAATCGATCCGCGCCGTCCTCGCCGAATGCCCGCAAGTAACCCTGCACGACAACATCGATATAGCTGAGCAGCAACGGGTGGTGAGTGCTGGGCTGGCTGTGCCGATCCTGCGGGACGGCGTAGACAGCTATTTCGACGTCTTGCGTCAGGGGATGTGAAACCGACTGCGTTGCAGGAATCCGGTCATACGCCCATTCCCGTTCATCCAGCGCGGCCCAGTCATTATTGGGAACATGCGCAATCATGCCTTCGATCTCTGACTTCGGGTCGGGCACGGCAGTCAGAAACGCCACGGGTCGCAGATCGGTGTGCCGCCAGGCCCGCCGCCAACCCTTCAGTCGCGCGGGGCGCGGATCGGGGAAATCATGCGTCGCGAGGTTCACGAGGCTGCCATAGCCAAAGAAATAGGGGTCGGCCATCCAAGAAGTGTCCTTTGGGTCGATTGATGTATGTCAAACCGCTTTTTTCCCGGACATGCAATAAGGTTGCATCTTGAATTTAGGGAGGCCCTCATGCGGATTACCAAAAGGACGAATATCGCTGTGCGCCTGTTGATGTATTGCGCAGCTCACCCGGACAGGCTGGTCACGAAATCCGAAATCGCCGAAGTGTGCAACATTTCGGAAAACCATCTGGCGCAGGTGATCAATCAGCTGAGCCAGCTGAACTATCTGAGCACACAGCGCGGTCGTAACGGTGGCATGTCACTGGCGCGCCCCGCGGATCAGATACGCATCGGTGCGGTGTTCCGGCATGTTGAAGGGGCTTTGCCCATTGCCGAGTGTTTCGCCGACGCGGACAACACGTGCCCGCTCACGGATGCCTGCCGGCTGAGGCTTGCGCTTCAGGACGCGGCAGAGGTGTTCTATGCGTCCCTCGACGATGTTACCCTGGATGCGCTGGTATGTGACAATGATCCGCTGCTGAGGCTCTTGCAGCCCGTGGCCTGCGTGCGCTGATTTCAATCGCTCGCGCGCAATATGCGCGCCGGACGCACCGAAAGTGGACGCAGGGCAAATGCCAGCCCAGCACATAACGTGACGCCTATCCCGGCCAGAACGATGCCGAAGGCCGATGACCAGATGACCGTGAACTCTGTGTCGAAGATGTAGGTGGCAACGGCCCAGCCGCCCAGGATACCAACGAACAGCGCGACGCAACCCGCGGCGGCCCCAAGCAGAACAGATCGCAGGCCAAAGCTGCGCAGGATATGGCCGCGGTCTGCACCCAGTGTCCTGAGGATTGCTGCTTCGTACCTGCGGGCAGGTTCGCCCGCCGCCGCTGCGCCGATCAGAACCAGAAATCCGGTCAGCAGCGATACTCCTGCACCGTACGAGGTCGCTGCGGCGATGCCTGCCAGCAGGCCCGAGACGCGATCAATGGCGTCGCGCACCCGGATGGCCGTGATATTGGGGAACTGGCCTGCAAGATCCCGCAGGATGGCTGCCTCGGCCTGTTCGTCGGCATAGACCGTCGCGATAAAGCTGTGCGGCGCACCCGCCAGCGCAGAGGGGTTCATCGACATGACAAAGCCCATTCCCGCGGTAGAGAAATCCACCTCGCGCAGGGACGTCAGCTCTGCCGTGATGTCACGCCCCAGGATATTGACGGTCAGTTGGTCGCCCAGGTTCAGGCTCATCTCTTCGGCTTCTTCTGCGGCAAAGCTGACCTGCGGTGCACCTGCGTAATCTTCGGCCCACCACTCCCCTGCGGTCAGGCGTGCGTTCGGCGGCGGTTGAACCGAATAGGTCACGCCGCGATCCCCTTCCAGAACCCAGTGATCTCCGGCCACGTCCCGAGCGGGCCGGCCATTGATCTGCGTGATGATCCCGCGCAACATCGGCGCGCTTTCAATGCGGCTGACCGCGGGGTCGCTTTGCAGGCGCTCGGTGAAGCCGGGCATTTGATCTTTCTGGATGTCTACAAAGAAGTACGACGGCGCCACATCCGGCAGGTTGCCCGAAATGGCGTTGCGCAGGGTGCCGTCGATCTGCCCGACCGCTGCCAGCACCGACAGGCCCAGCCCCAGTGACAGAACCACAGACCCTGCGCCCTCGCGTGGGTCCGAGATGGCCGACAACGCCCATCTGACGGTGGGCCGCCCGCGGGCCAACGAAGCCCCAGCCCGGGCCAGTTTGCGAATGGCATAAGCGGCGAGGGCCAACAGCGCCAGTGCACCGACAAGCCCGCCACCGGTCCAGACAGTAAGCCGCGTCGAGCCGCTGAACCATGACGCCAGGGCGATCAGCAACAACAGCCCGACACCCGTTGCCACGACGTAAATCAGACGCGGAAAGGGGCGGGCCGAGCTCAACGCGTCGCGAAACAACGTCGCGGCGCGCACATCCTCGGTGCGGGCCAGAGGCCAGAGGGTGAACAGGAACGCTGTGAGCAGACCGTATATTGCTGCCTCGATCAGCGGCTGTGGATACAGGGAAAACACTGCGGGAACCGGCAATTGGCTTTCTAGCAGCGGGGCCAGAACAAGCGGCGCCAACCCACCCAGCGTCAGGCCAATCACAATCCCGAAGACGGACAGAACGCCAATTTGAATCATGTAGGTTTGAAAAATGGTGGCGCGATCGGCCCCCAAGGTGCGCAGCGTCGCAACGGTTTCCGTCTTCTGCGTCAGATAAGCACGCACGGCGGCAGACACGCCGATGCCGCCGACGGCAAGCCCCGACAGCCCGACAAGGACAAGAAAGGCACTCAGGCGATTGACAAACTCGGATATCCCGGGGGCACCGTTGCGCGCGTCCGTCCAACGCATCCCGGTGCCTTCGAATGCCGCATCAGCCTTTGCGGATACATCCGAAAGATCTGCGTTCCGGGGCAGGATCATCCTGTACTTGGTCGAAAACAGTGTTCCGGGTTCCAGCAGACCGGACGCCTGCAACGCCTCGGTTCGTACCAGAGTACGCGGCCCAAGACCAAACCCATCCGCCGCACTGTCGGGCTCGTCCAGCAAGGCAGCCGTCAGGATGAACTCTTGCGTCCCAAGTGAAAACCGATCACCGACGGACACCCCAAGCCGGTCCATCAGCACAGGTTCCATCACCGCCCCGGGCAAGCCGGAACTGCCGTTCAGGGCGTCTTCCAGCGGGATCTCGGGTTCCAGCCGTACCGAGCCGACAAGTGGGTACGCGGCGTCGACCGACTTGACCTGAGTCAGCGCTCGTTCCGGACCTGTCGCGCCGGGCACGACGGCCATCGAGCGGAAATCGACAATCTCGGAAACGCCCGCGGACGTCTGTTGCATCCACGCGCGTTCGGCCGGGTCGGCAAATCGATAGGTGAACTCAAGCTCGGCATCGCCCCCCAGCAGCGAGGCTCCTTCCTGAGCCAGTCCCGTCTGGATGGCTGTACGGACCGAACCGACGGCCGCGATGGCCGCGACCCCCAACGCCAAACAGGCCAGAAAGATCCGAAAACCACTCAGGCCTCCGCGTAGCTCGCGGCGGGCGAGCCGCCCGGCCATCCGCAGGCTCATTCAGCGGCCTCCTGCCGGGTCTCTTCGGCGATCCTGCCGTCACGCAACCGAACGACCCGATCACATCTTTCGGCCAATGAATGGCTGTGTGTCACCAAAACCAGGGTTGCGTCGTATTTCCGACGCAGACCAAACAGCAGATCAACAATTGCGGCCCCGTTGGTTTCGTCCAGGTTCCCGGTCGGTTCATCAGCCAACAGGATTTTGGGGCGCGGCGCAGATGCTCGTGCCAGGGCAACACGCTGTTGTTCTCCGCCCGACAGTTGCGCCGGGTAGTGGTCGCGACGGTGCGACAGGCCCACGGCGTCCAGCTCTTGCTCGGCCCGGTCGAACGCATCCTTGTGCCCCGCCAGTTCCAGTGGGGTTGCTACGTTTTCAAGCGCCGTCATTGTCGGGATCAGGTGAAAGTTCTGAAACACCACCCCCATACTGTCGCGCCGAAACCGGGCCAGTGCGTCCTCATCCATGTCGGTCAGGTCCTGACCCAGCGCCACGATTTGACCACGCGTGGCCTGTTCCAACCCGCCCATCAACATCAGCAGCGAAGACTTGCCCGAGCCCGAAGGCCCGATAAGCCCCAGCGTCTCGCCCTTGTTCACGGTCAACGTAATGTCATGCAGAATATCGACCCGCCCGGCATTGCCATCCAGTGACAAAGCGGCATTTTGGAGGGCGAGAACAGCAGTCGTCATGGGTCTACCCGAAAAAGGAGCGGTCTTTTGGGATATGGAGCGATCACCACGTTGCGCAAGGCTTTGATGGCAGGCCTTTTCACGTGGTGCGGTTTTGCGGCCACAGCCGAACAAGTGGTGATTGCGGCTTTGGGAGACTCGCTGACTCAGGGCTATGGGCTGGTGGAGGAGAACGGGTTTGTTCCGCAGCTTGACCGTTGGCTGCACGCGCAGGGGGCGGATGTCAGGGTAATCAACGCCGGGGTTTCGGGCGATACCACGGCGGGCGGGGCCGCGCGCGTGGATTGGACCCTGACCCCGGATGTGGACGGGATGATCGTGGCCTTGGGTGGGAACGATCTGTTGCGGGGGATCGATCCGGCCGTCTCAAAGGCCAATCTGCGCAAGATCCTGGACGTGGCGCGGGGCGCGAATGTACCGGTTCTGCTGATCGGCATGCAGGCGCCGGGCAACTACGGGGCCGATTACAAGCAAGCTTTCGACGGGATGTACCCAGACCTGGCGAAAGAGTTCGACGTCCTCTTCACCGCCAGTTTCTTTGAAGGTCTTGCGGCAGAGGGCGACCCCGGTGCGGTATCGCAGTTCATGCAGTCGGACGGAATACATCCAAACGCGGATGGGGTGGCAAAGATCGTTGAATCACTGGGGCCGTCCGTTCTGAAGCTTGTTGATCAGGCGGGTCAAGCGGAATAGGCGCCCATCCATGGGCACCTAGACGACCGTGACAACTGTTCCGATCGGGACCCGGTTGTACAAATCGATCACATGCTCGTTCAGCATCCGTATGCAACCGTTGGACACTGCCCGGCCAATGGTCTGCGGCTGCGTCGTGCCGTGGATGCGGAAATAGGTATCGACACCGTTCTGGAACAGGTACAGCGCGCGCGCGCCTAGCGGGTTATCTCCGCCGCCGGGTTGGACATAGTCATTGTCCTTGAATTTGGCGTAAGCGACGGGATCACGTTCGATCATCTCATCCGTCGGGCGCCAGGTCGGCCATTCCTTTTTCACATCGATGGTGGCCGTGCCGGTAAACTCCAACCCCGCTTTGCCGACGCCGCATCCATAGCGGATCGCCTTGCGAGGTTCCGTGACGAAGTAAAGGTAGAACGACCGGGGCGCGACCAGCAGCTGTCCTGGTACGAACTGTTTCTTGATGCGCACGAATTGCGGCGTCGGATCATACTCGTCTGCCTTTTTGGCGCGGGCGATGCCCGGCAACATGCTTGCTGCTGTTCCGGCCAGAAAAATACGGCGTGTAAACATCGAAACCCTCGTCGAATGACCAATGAAACTGAAACCAATTTCATCATCATATGATATTTGGTCAATTCTAGGGCAGTCATCACGTGGACGTGATGTGTCCTGTCTGCCACCCGAGGTTGTGGCGGGAAAGGGGCGAGGGGGATCCCCTCACCCGATATCAAGCTCAGGCCAGCTGGATGCTGTCGGCGCTTTCGCGGCCGTCACGACCGGCGCGCAGCTCGTACGTGACTTTCTGGTTGTCGGCCAGACCGGTCAGGCCCGAACGTTCGACAGCCGAGATGTGTACGAATACATCTTTGCCGCCCTCTTCCGGTGCGATGAAGCCGAAGCCTTTGGTGGTGTTGAACCATTTTACGGTGCCTGCTGGCATATCCGTGTCTCCTGTTTGAGTGCTGCCCACGGAGTTGCGGCAGCCTGGCGTCGTCGGTCTGTATCGATAGACTGACTGCCGATGAAGGAGACAGTAGGTCGAATAGAAAAACGTAAGCTCTTTGCATATGGCATCGGGGCGGGGGTGTGACAAGGGATTTCGTTCGATTTGTGCAAGGGCATGACCGATTTCTGCCGTGCCCACATGCGCGGGGGGGCGAGTATTCTTTTACGGTGCCCACGCCTTGCCCAGTGTCGACGAACGGGTTGAACGGCCGCATTTGGTCATCACAAATGCCGTGCAGAGTGGTGTTCATGTCACCAGATGGTCACGCGACCTTTTCGCAGCAATGCAGGGCGCGATGCGGTTTGCGTCAATCGTGATCGATGTCCCGTCCAGGCGTCGGCGACCAAACCAGCCGCGATCCGGATGAAGATGTCCTTATCTCGCCTGCGTTTGCTTCGGCTGAATACTGGTTTGTGACGCGCGCATTCTCTGTCAACATAACGCCCAACAAAGTCGTCGCGATGGATGGAGATTGTCCCGCGCCACACGCCTGCCGTTGACGCAAGGCATGCGCTTTGATTTCAGAAATGAAAGCGCCGGGCATGCCTGTTACCCATAAAGTGCGCGGGCCTCGGCGAAGGACAAAAGACGACGGTTCTTCTCGTCCCACAGGTGAAGCCGCGCATTGGCGAGGCTTTCCCGGATGGTCATTCGGTTGCTGTTTGCCAGTTCTTCATGATCGCGCAGCACTTCGGTCAGACGGTAGAACGGAATGCGGCTGTAGAGGTGGTGTACATGGTGGATGCCGATATTGGCACTGAACCACTGCAACACCGAGGGCAGGATATAGTGCGAACTTCCGTGCAGCGCCGCTTCATGCAGTTGCCAGTCTGCATCGGCGTCCCAATGCGTGTTCTCGAACTGGTGTTGTACATAAAACAGCCAAACGCCGGCCGTTGCGGCAATCAGAGTCGACGGCAGAAAGATCAGCAACATCGGCATCAGCCCGCCAAAATAGTAGATGGCCACAAGGGCAACCAGAATCGCAAGATTCGTCGCCATCGCGCTGACCCAGAACCTGACGCTGTCTGTCAGGCCCAGCGGAAGGCGGTTTTGAAACAGGAACAGATAGCCAGGGCCAAGCACGAACAAGGTGATCGGGTTTCGGTACACGCGGTACCAGAACCTGTTCAGTGGTGTTTTGGCCCGATATTCCGCCACGGTCAGGGTGTGGATATCGCCCATCCCGCGCTTGTCCAGGTTGCCGGAACTGTTGTGATGCGTGGAATGCGTGCGGCGCCAGACATCATATGGTGTCAGTGTCAGAACCCCGATGCCGCGCCCGATCCAGTCGCTGACGGCGCGGTTTTTGAAGAACGCGCCGTGCCCGCAATCATGCTGGATGGCAAACAAGCGCAACAGAAAGGCAGCATTGAGGACGGAAATCACAAAGGCCAGCCAATAGCTGACTGACAGTGACATCCAGGACAAAGCCCACAGCCCGAAAAAGGGGACAATGCTCACGCCCAGCTCAAAAGAGCTGCGCATTTGGTCCGGTTCGCGATATTTGGCAAGCGTTGTTACCCAGTCACGTGCGGCGGTGGTCTCCGGCTTGTCGCGGAGGGAGAGAGAGGGTTCAGTCATATGCCTGCCAGTCAAGTGTTTGCAGGCCACCGGATAGACGACCCCCCCGACATAGCAAGCGGTTTTTGTAAAGGTCGCCGCATTTCACGGTCACTTTTCGGTCAAAGGCCGGCAGAGGTGCCCTTTGCGTAACACTGGGCTCAAGACCTCATGCCGGCATCCCGCGGCGCAGGACAATCTACAGGCTTGTCAAGTGCGGTCATCGGGCCTATACGCCTGCGGTGGCTTTCCGCCACGAGAATCAAAACCAAGAAATGCCGTGTTTGGCCCATCACGCTTCGGGGTCACATCCGGCTTAGGAGAAGCGATATGAAACTGAACGAACTGCGCGACAATCCTGGCGCCGCACCGAAACGCACCCGCGTTGGCCGTGGTCCCGGTTCCGGCAAAGGTAAAATGGGTGGCCGTGGTATCAAAGGCCAGAAATCCCGTTCGGGTGTGGCCATCAATGGCTACGAAGGCGGCCAGATGCCGCTGTACCAGCGACTGCCCAAGCGCGGCTTCAACAAGCCGAACCGCAAGGAATTCGCCGTTATCAATCTGGGCCTGATCCAGAAATTCGTCGACGCCGGCAAGCTGGACGCTTCGGCTGCGATCACCGAAGACGCTTTGGTTGCGTCCGGTCTGGTGCGCCGCAAGCTGGACGGTATCCGCGTTCTGGCCAAAGGCGAAATCAGCGCCAAGGTGAACCTTGAAGTAACCGGTGCTTCGAAATCTGCCGTCGAGGCAGTTGAGAAAGCGGGCGGTTCACTGAAGGTCACAAAAGCTGCTGCGGCAGAGTAATCGCTTGTGAGCGGGCAAAGACCCGCTTACATAGACCTCAGAGTTTTCCAAGACGCCGTCCGAGCCGGAAAACGGTTCCGGGCGGCGTTTGCATAAGAGAGACCGATTTATGGTATCAGCAGCAGAACAAATGGCAGCCAACACAAGCTGGGCTGCTTTGGGCAAGGCCACCGATCTGCGCAACCGCATCCTGTTCACGCTGGGTTTGCTGATCGTCTATCGTCTGGGCACCTTTATTCCGGTGCCGGGGATTGACGGAGCAGCTTTGCGCGAATTCATGGAGCAGGCGGGGCAGGGCATCGGCGGCATGATTTCGATGTTCACCGGCGGGGCGCTGGGGCGGATGGGTATCTTTGCCCTCGGCATCATGCCTTACATCTCGGCCTCGATCATCGTTCAACTGCTGACATCCATGGTTCCCGCGCTCGAACAGCTCAAGAAAGAGGGCGAGCAGGGGCGCAAGAAGATCAACCAGTACACCCGGTTCGGCACCGTGGCTCTGGCCACCGTTCAGGCCTACGGTCTGGCCGTTTCGCTGGAATCGGGCGATCTGGCGACTGATCCGGGGCTCTATTTCCGCATGTCGACCATGATAACGCTGGTTGGCGGCACCATGTTCCTGATGTGGCTGGGTGAACAGATCACCGCGCGCGGGATCGGCAATGGTATCTCTTTGATCATCTTCGTCGGCATCATCGCCGAGGTTCCGGCTGCTCTGGCGCAGTTCTTTGCAAGCGGCCGCAGCGGAGCGATCAGCCCTGCCGTGATCGTTGGCGTGATCGTCATGGTAATCGCGGTCATCACCTTTGTGGTGTTCATGGAGCGCGCCCTGCGCAAGATCCACATTCAGTATCCGCGTCGTCAGGCCGGTATGAAAATCTACGAAGGCGGCTCAAGCCACCTGCCGGTCAAGGTCAACCCTGCGGGTGTCATTCCGGCGATCTTCGCCAGCTCGCTGCTGCTGCTGCCGGTCACGATCTCGACCTTCTCGTCCGGTGCTGCCAACGGGCCGGTCATGTCGTGGCTGCTGGCCAATTTCGGCCCCGGACAGCCGCTGTATCTGCTGTTCTTCGCGTCGATGATCGTGTTCTTCGCCTATTTCTACACGTTCAACGTGTCGTTCAAGCCGGACGATGTGGCGGACAACCTGAAAAAGCAGAACGGGTTCGTGCCCGGTATCCGCCCCGGCAAGAAAACCGCCGAGTATCTGGAATACGTGGTCAATCGCGTGCTGGTTCTGGGTTCGGCCTATCTGGCCGCCGTGTGTCTGCTGCCTGAAATCCTGCGGGGCCAATTTGCCATCCCGTTCTATTTCGGTGGCACCTCGGTTCTGATTATCGTCTCTGTGACCATGGACACGATCCAGCAGGTTCAGAGCCATCTTCTGGCGCATCAATACGAAGGGCTTATCGAAAAGTCCCAGCTGCGCGGCAAAGGCAAGAAACGCGGCAGGAAGGGACCCTCTCGTCGATGAATATCATTCTGTTGGGCCCCCCGGGGGCCGGGAAAGGAACGCAGGCGCGTCATCTGGTGGAAACACGCGGGATGGTGCAGCTCAGCACCGGAGATATGCTGCGCGAGGCCAAGACCAGCGGAACCGAAATGGGCCAGAAGGTTGCTGCGATCATGGACGCGGGCAAGCTGGTCACCGATGAGATCGTGATCGGCCTGATTGAAGAGAAACTGACCACCGAAAAAGGCGCCGGTTTCATCTTTGACGGTTTCCCTCGCACTTTGGCACAGGCCGACGCGCTGTCGGCTCTGCTGACCAAGCTGGGCCAGTCCCTGCATACCGTGATCGAGATGCGCGTGGATGACGATGCTCTGGTGGAACGGATTACCGCACGGTCAACCTGTGGCGGATGCGGTGAGGTCTATAACGACAAGACCAAGCCGATCCCGGCTGACGGCAAGTGCACCAACTGCGGCAAGGAAAATGACTTCGTTCGTCGCGCCGACGATAACGAAGACAGTCTGCGCACGCGGTTGATGGAGTACTACAAGAAGACCTCTCCGCTGATCGGCTATTACTACGCCAAGGGCGATCTGCGCCCCGTGAACGGGCTGGCGGACATCAAGGAAGTCACGGCGTCGATCGAGGCCATTCTCGGCTGATTTCAATATGGGCTTGACGGCACCGCCAAAAGCCAATATCGACCCCCATCCCTAAAGGGAATCAAGACCGCGTGCGGGATTCGTCCCAACCGCCCCGACCACCTCGAATAATGCTGAACCCTCTGGCCACACTGCCACGGTAAAGCGTTGTGAAAAAAGGTTCTGGAGTTACGGAACCGCAACGAAAAGGAAAGTGACACGTGGCACGTATTGCCGGCGTAAACATCCCGACTGCAAAGCGGGTACCTATCGCCCTCACATATATCACCGGTATCGGAAACACTTCGGCCAAAGCGATCTGCGAAGCCGTGGGCATTGAAGCGCACCGTCGCGTCAACGAACTGTCCGACGCCGAAGTTCTGGCCATCCGCGAGCACATCGATGCAAATTTCACCGTTGAAGGTGACCTGCGTCGCGAAGTTCAGATGAACGTCAAACGTCTGATGGACCTGGGCTGCTATCGCGGTCTGCGTCACCGCCGCAACCTGCCGGTTCGCGGTCAGCGTACCCACACCAACGCTCGTACCCGCAAAGGCCCCGCAAAGGCCATCGCTGGTAAGAAGAAATAAGGGAGGGTCTGACCGATGGCACGTGACAAGACTCGCGTTAAGCGCAAAGAGCGCAAGAACATCGCATCGGGCGTTGCCCATGTGAATTCGACCTTCAACAACACCAAGATCCTGATCTCGGACGTACAGGGCAACGCCATCTCGTGGTCGTCTGCCGGTACCATGGGCTTCAAGGGATCGCGGAAATCGACCCCCTACGCCGCTCAGATGGCTGCCGAAGACGCAGGCAAGAAGGCGCAGGAACATGGCGTTAAGACGCTGGAAGTCGAAGTTCAGGGCCCCGGTTCGGGCCGTGAATCGGCACTGCGCGCGCTGGCTGCAGTGGGCTTCAACATCACGTCGATCCGCGACGTGACACCGATTGCTCACAACGGCTGCCGTCCGCCGAAGCGTCGTCGCGTCTAAGCGATTTTGAATTGAGCTGGGGCTGTGTTTCTGCACGGCCCCAGCACGTCATTTTGAACCTCGGGCGTCTGCACCTTGTTGGTCATGGGGCGCGGACAGGAATGGAGGGATTACATGATCCACAAGAATTGGGCAGAATTGATCAAGCCGACCCAGCTGGAAGCCAAGCCGGGCAATGATCCTGCACGTCAGGCCACCCTGGTTGCCGAACCGCTGGAGCGTGGCTTTGGTCTGACCCTGGGCAACGCTCTGCGCCGCGTCCTGATGAGCTCGCTGCAAGGCGCGGCCATCACTAGCGTCCAGATCGACAACGTTTTGCACGAGTTCTCGAGCGTCGCAGGCGTTCGCGAAGACGTCACCGACATCATCCTGAACCTCAAGCAGGTTGCCCTGCGCATGGAAGTCGAAGGCCCCAAGCGCCTGTCGATCAATGCCAAAGGCCCCGCAGTCGTCACCGCGGGTGACATCAGCGAAAGCGCCGGTATCGAGGTTCTGAACCGCGACCACGTCATCTGCCACCTCGACGATGGCGCTGACCTGTTCATGGAACTGACCGTCAACACCGGCAAGGGCTATGTCTCGGCCGAGAAGAACAAGCCCGAAGACGCGCCTATCGGCCTGATCCCGATCGATGCGATCTATTCGCCGGTCAAAAAGGTCGCTTATGACGTTCAGCCGACCCGTGAAGGTCAGGTTCTGGACTATGACAAACTGACCCTGAAGATCGAAACCGATGGTTCGATCACGCCGGAAGACGCACTGGCCTTTGCCGCTCGTATCCTTCAGGATCAGCTGTCGATCTTCGTCAACTTCGACGAGCCGGAATCGGCAAGCCGTCAGGACGAGGACGATGGTCTGGAGTTCAACCCGCTGCTGCTGAAGAAGGTGGACGAGCTGGAACTGTCGGTCCGTTCGGCAAACTGCCTGAAGAACGACAACATCGTCTATATCGGCGATCTGATCCAGAAGACCGAAGCCGAGATGCTGCGCACTCCGAACTTCGGTCGCAAGTCGCTGAACGAGATCAAGGAAGTTCTTTCCGGCATGGGCCTGCACCTGGGCATGGATGTCGAGGACTGGCCGCCCGACAACATCGAAGATCTGGCGAAGAAATTCGAAGACGCGTTCTAAGCGCGTCTTCCCCAATGCCCGGCCCGAAGTGGGAATATCCGGGGACAATATGGGCATTTCCGCCCCAAGGAGAGCCGGTGACACGCATCGCCGGCCAGACAAAGCAAAACGCGAAAGAAGGAACTAGAAAATGCGTCACGCACGTGGTTACCGCCGCCTGAACCGTACTCATGAGCACCGCAAGGCGCTGTTTGCGAACATGGCTGGCTCGCTCATCGAGCATGAGCAAATCAAAACGACTCTGCCCAAGGCAAAAGAACTGCGCCCGATCGTTGAAAAACTGATCACTCTGGGCAAGCGCGGCGACCTGCACGCCCGCCGTCAGGCCGCAGCACAGCTGAAGGAAGACAAAGACGTCGCCAAGCTGTTCGAAGTTCTGGGGCCCCGCTACGCCGAGCGTCAGGGCGGTTATGTCCGCATCCTGAAGGCTGGCTTCCGCTATGGCGACATGGCCCCGATGGCGATCATCGAATTCGTTGATCGTGACGTCGATGCTAAGGGCGCGGCCGACAAAGCCCGCGTTGCCGCCGAAGAGGCAGCAGACGAAGAATAAGATCTGATCCAGGGTCACGGTCGAACCTCCGTTCGGGAAACCGGACGGAGGTTCTTTCGTTATGGCATGCCGGCATGTTGCGGGGCATACCCGACCGCCGACTTGCAATTCGGATTTTGTGTCAGCATATCTGGGCCAATCGCAAAAAACGGAGCCACCATGATCCGCGTAATGCTGACCCTTGTTGCCTTGACCTGCGCGACGCAAGGAATGGCCGAAACGAAAGTTCCGCAGTCACAGGCCGAGATTTCGTTGGGATTTGCCCCGGTCGTGAAACAGGCATCACCGGCGGTTGTGAACATCTATGCCAAGATCGTCCGGCAGGGCCGGGCAAGCCCGTTTTTCTCGGACCCGTTCTTTCAGGATTTCTTTGGCCGGGGATTTGGCGAACCACGTCAGCGGGTTCAAAACTCGTTGGGTTCCGGGGTTATCCTGTCGGACGATGGGTATGTTGTTTCCAACTATCATGTGGTTGGCTCTGCGACCGAGATCCGGGTTGTCACCACGGATCGGCGCGAGTTTTCGGCCGAGGTTGTGCTGGGCCATGAGGAAAGCGATATTGCGATCCTGCGCTTGAAGGAGGCCGAAGATCTGCCCTACCTGACCCTTCGAGATTCCGACCAGGTCGAAGTCGGAGAGCTGGCGCTGGCCATCGGAAACCCGTTCGGGGTGGGGCAGACGGTATCTTCCGGCATCATCTCGGGGCTGGCGCGCACGGGCACGGCAACCGGGAATGGCCGCGGATATTTCATCCAGACGGATGCGGCAATCAACCCGGGCAACTCCGGTGGGGCGCTGATCGATGTGAATGGCCAGCTTATCGGGATCAATACCTCGATTCTGACCCGATCGGGTGGGTCAAACGGAATAGGCTTTGCCATCCCCGCCAATCTGGTGGCGCAATTCCTCAAGCAGGCGCAGCAGGGAAACGAAACCTTCGTCAGCCCGTGGGCAGGAATGTCGGGTCAACATATGAGTGCGGATATCGCGGAATCCCTTGGTCTGGCCATCCCGTTGGGCGTTGTGGTCTCTGATCTGCATGAGCTCAGCCCTTTGCGCGACGCAGGGTTCAGAGTTGGAGACGTGGTAACCCATGTGGACGGGGATGAGGTCAATTCACCCGCCGAGATGAAGTTTCGGATGTCGGTCGCCGGAGTGGGCGGAACCTCGGTTCTGACCCGTCTGCGCGGCGACCAAAGTGACCAGGTTGAGGTGGCGCTTATCAAAGCCCCCGATGTTCCGGCCGCCGAAGAAACGACGTTGAACGACAGAACCGTTCTTCCGGGGTTGGTGGTGTCCCGGGTCAATCCCGCGGTGATCACTAGGATGGGATTGCCGCTGTCGCTGACCGGTGTCGTCGTGGTGGATCCCGGCCCGTATGGCGGAAGGGCGGGATTGCGAACCGGTGATATTCTTGAAAGCATCAATGCCGATGAGATCCAGCGCCCTCGGGACGTTGAGACTGCGCTGACCGATCCGGGCCGTTACGTGCAGATAGGTCTGGTGCGCGGGGGGCGGTCCGTCTCTTTGCGGTTCCGGCTGTGACCTGTGAGTGATCTGTTCGATACCGGGGCGGCAGAACCCGCCGCTTCTCCTCACCGGCCACTGGCTGACCGGTTGCGGCCTCGATCCCTGGCCGAGGTGATCGGGCAGGAGCAGGTGCTGGGCCCCGAGGCCCCTCTGGGTGTCATGCTGGCGGCAGGCAGTTTGTCCAGCCTGATCTTCTGGGGCCCACCCGGAGTTGGAAAGACCACGATTGCACGGCTGTTGGCACAGGAAACCGATCTGCATTTCGTTCAGATCAGTGCGATCTTTACCGGTGTGCCGGATCTGAAGAAAGTCTTCGAGGCCGCGAAAATACGCCGCCAGAACGGGCAGGGCACCTTGTTGTTCGTGGACGAGATTCACCGCTTCAACAAGGCTCAGCAAGATGGGTTTCTGCCCCATATGGAAGACGGGACAATCCTGTTGGTCGGCGCAACCACCGAGAACCCGTCATTCGAACTGAATGCCGCTGTGCTCAGCCGGTCGCAGGTGCTGGTGCTGGAACGGCTGAGCCTTGCCGATCTGGAGCGTCTGACCCAGCGGGCCGAGAAAGAGCTGGGCCACGCGTTGCCATTGACGCCTGCCGCCCGCGATGCGTTGCAAGAGATGGCCGATGGCGACGGTCGGGCTTTGCTGAACCTGATCGAACAGGTTTCGGCGTGGAAGGTGGATGCGCCGTTGGGCCCCGATGCGCTGTCTACGCGTTTGATGCGGCGGGCTGCAAAATACGACAAGTCTGGTGATGAGCATTACAACCTGATCTCGGCCCTGCACAAATCGGTGCGCGGATCTGATCCCGATGCGGCCTTGTATTGGTTCGCGCGCATGCTGACCGGGGGCGAAGACCCGCGGTATCTTGCGCGCAGGATCACACGCATGGCGGTCGAGGACATAGGCCTGGCCGATCCGCAGGCGCAGGCCATTTGTTTGCAATCGTGGGAAACCTACGAACGTCTGGGTTCACCCGAGGGCGAGTTGGCGCTTGCTCAGGCGCTGGTCTATCTTGCCCTGGCGCCAAAATCCAACGGCGCCTATGTCGGCTACAAGGCGGCAATGCGGCTGGCCAAGCAATCCGGCAGCGAGCCACCGCCCAAGCATATCCTGAACGCGCCGACCTCTTTGATGAAGGAACAGGGTTACGGCGCGGGCTATGCCTATGACCACGATGCCGAGGACGGGTTTTCCGGTCAGAACTACTTCCCCGAGACGATGAAACGCCCGGTTTTGTATCAGCCGGTCGAGCGCGGTTTCGAGCGTGAGCTAAAGAAACGCCTCGATTATTTTGCCAAGCTGCGGACACAGCGGAACAGCTAGTTACGCGGGGTCAATCGTAAAGGTTCCGCGGCGCCACAGGCAACTGGATTGAAATTGGGCGCTTCCCCTGGGTCAACGCTTGCAGCGGAGGACTTGATATGCCGGTCGATCATCGAAACGCGTGGAATGCCGGTTTGTGACGCGCTTAAGGTTGAATGGGCCAACGGGTTGGATGCCATTCGCCGCGCAGGAACCGCTGGTGCGACCCGTTTCCGGGACGGAGCAGGGCGGCACGGCGACTTCTCGAACATCTGAGATCCAGAGCCAGATACCTTGACTCTTGCCGCGTTGCGCGCGACAGACGCCCATGATTTCTGGGACACGGATAAACACGCAATCCGGGCGGATCACCCGCGCGGAACAAGGGGTAATGGCATGAGTGGCGTGCAGATGATTACAGTCGCTGAAGGGGATGGGGACCAACGCGTGGATCGCTGGCTGCGCCGCCTGTTTCCGCATGTCAGCCAGGGGCGCATTGAAAAGATGTGCCGCAAGGGAGAATTGCGTGTTGACGGTAGCCGCGC
This sequence comes from Ruegeria sp. AL3, assembly GCF_056536065.1. Classification (NCBI taxonomy): domain Bacteria; kingdom Pseudomonadati; phylum Pseudomonadota; class Alphaproteobacteria; order Rhodobacterales; family Roseobacteraceae; genus Ruegeria; species Ruegeria sp. AL3. The sequence goes on along the minus strand of NZ_JBQFJG010000001.1, from coordinate 532,689 downwards.
CAAGGCCTCGACCCGGCTGGAGGCCGGGCAGGTTGTTCGCGTGCCGCCTTTGCCGGACGCTGATCACAAGCCGGCTGAGGCCAAGCATCACATCTCGGATGCGGATGCCAAGATGATCCAATCCTGCGTGATCTACCGTGACGATCACGTTCTGGCGCTGAACAAGCCGCATGGTCTACCGGTGCAGGGCGGCAGCGGGCAGACAAGGCATGTTGACAGCCTGTCCGAAGCGCTGCGGTTCGACTATGACGAGAACCCTCGGCTGGTCCATCGGTTGGACAAGGACACGTCAGGTGTTCTGCTGCTGGCCCGCACCCGCGAAGCCGCCAAGGGTTTGACGGCCGCTTTCCGCCACCGCGATACGCGCAAGATCTACTGGGCGCTGGTTGCCGGGGTGCCGACACCGTATCTGGGTGAGATCAAGACCGGCCTTGTCAAGGCGCCCGGTCATGGCAAGCACGGTGAGGGTGAAAAGATGATCCCCGTGCATATGAACGAAATTGACAGCACTCCGGGCGCGAAACGCGCGCATACGCATTACGCAACCCTTTATCGAGTTGCCGGCCGCGCTGCTTGGGTCGCGATGGAGCCGATCACCGGACGTACGCACCAGTTGCGGGCGCATATGGCCGCAATCGGACATCCGATTATCGGCGACGGAAAATACGGCGGTTCGGGTCAGGAAAACCTTGGCGACGGATGGGGTGCGCAACTGGGTGGGATCATCAGCAAAAAGCTGCATCTGCACGCACGGCGGCTGTCCTTCCTGCATCCGGTGACGCGGAAACCAGTGACCGTGACGGCGCCCTTGCCGGAGCATATGAAGCACAGCTGGGACACGTTCGGATGGAGCGAGGATCTGGCGGCTGATGACCCGTTTGAGGCGCTGCAATGAGCGCACCCTTGCGGCTGGTCCTGTTCGACGTCGACGGTACTCTGGTCGACAGTCAGGGCAGTATCGTTCATTCCATGACCGCCAGCTTTCAGGCCGCCTCCGTGCCGGTTCCGACGCGAAAGGCGATCCTGTCCATTGTTGGCTTGTCGCTGCCGCACGCCATCGCACGGTTGGCGCCGGAACAGCCCCTCTCGGTCCAGAACGATCTGGTCGACGGGTATAAAGAGGCCTATCACGCCCATCGTCTTGAATTGGGCGCGGCAAGTTCGCCGCTGTACCCCGGTGCGTGCGAGGCGATTGAAGCGTTGCATGCCGTGCCCGAAGTGCTTATTGGCGTGGCAACCGGCAAGTCGCAGCGCGGGTTGGACGCATTGATCGAAGCCCATGGGCTGGAACCGTATTTCGTGACCCGGCAGGTCGCGGATCACCACCCGTCAAAGCCGCATCCGTCCATGGTGCAGACCGCATTGGCGGAAACCGGGGTCGATCCGGGTTGTGCAGTGATGATCGGCGACACTAGCTTTGACATGGATATGGCCGCGGCTGCCGGTGTTCGCGGCATCGGCGTCACTTGGGGCTATCATGACCGATCGGCTTTGACCGCAGCTTCTTGCATTGTCGAAACCTTTGACCAGTTGCCCAATGCTCTGGCTGAGATGTGGGATTGAAAGATGAGTGACTGGAAACCGAAACGCTTCTGGAAGGACAGCACCGTTGTCGCGGTTGATGGCGGGTTCACCGTCGAACTGGATGGCCGCAGGGTCAAAACACCCGCCAAGGCAGACCTGATCCTGCCAACCCGCCCCATGGCCGAAGCGGTGGCAGGGGAATGGGATGCGCAGGAAAAAGAGGTTGATCCTGCCGTGATGCCGTTCACCCGTTCTGCCAATGCAGCGATTGACAAAGTCCGCATCCAGCACGGGGAAGTGGCCGACATGCTGGCCGATTACGGCGATTCCGATTTATTGTGTTATCGCGCAACCCACCCGCAGGAGTTGCAGGATCGTCAGAGCGCCGAATGGGACCCCGCCCTGGATTGGGCCGAGACCGCGCTGTCTGCCCGTCTGGTTCCGGTTGCGGGCGTCCTGCATCAACCGCAGTCAGAATCCGCCCTGGCGACATTGCGTTCTCGGGTGCTCGGGCTGGATGCGTTCCAACTGGCCGCTTTTCACGATCTTGTCAGCTTGTCGGGGTCATTGATTCTTGGCTTTGCGGCCGCCATGAATTGGCGCAAACCGGACGAGATATGGCGCATTTCAAGATTGGATGAAACCTGGCAGATCGAACAATGGGGCCATGACGAAGAAGCCCATCAGGTTGCCGAGGCCAAGAAAGCGGCCTTTATGCATGCCAAACGCTTCTTTGACATATCGGTTTGATCCTAAATTCCGGTTTTTTGAGCAAATCTGTAAACAGCTTGGGGCCTGATCCATCGTTTTCGATGATCCGGCCCTTGACGTTTGTTTATGAATACGCCCAAACTCAGTGCCACTAAAGGGGAGACACCTTTGGGGTAACCTATCCGGCATCCACTTGCCGGGCAGAGCCGTCTCGGACGGGGCGGAAAATCAGGAAGAGGTAAAAATGAAAAAATCCGTAATCTTGGGCGCGGCAACGATTGCCGGTCTTGCTGCTGGCGCAGCCATGGCAGGGACCGTTGACGACGTTAAAGCACGCGGCAAGCTGAATTGTGGTGTGACCACCGGTCTGGTTGGTTTTGCTGCGCCCGACGCCAATGGCGAATGGCAGGGCTTTGACGTATCGCTGTGCCGCGCCGTTGCTGCTGCTGTTCTGGGCGACGCCAACGCCGTTGAATTCGTTCCGACCACTGGTAAGACACGTTTTACCGCTCTGGCCTCGGGCGAGATCGACATGCTGGCAAGAAACACCACCTGGACCTTCAGCCGCGACGTCGACCTGAAGTTCGAATTCACCGGTGTGAACTACTATGACGGTCAGGGCTTCATGGTTCCCAAGGCGCTGGGCGTCAGCTCGGCCAAGGAACTGGACGGCGCCCGTGTCTGCATCCAGACCGGTACCACCACCGAGCTGAACCTGGCCGATTTCTTCCGTGCCAACAACATCAGCTACGAGCCGGTTCCGATCGAAACCAACGCCGAAGCGCAGCAGCAGTACCTGGCCGGTGCATGTGACGTTTACACCACTGATGCTTCGGGCCTGGCCGCAACCCGCGCCACCTTCGAAGCGCCGGACGAGCACATCCTGCTGCCCGAGATCATCTCGAAAGAGCCGCTGGGCCCGCTGGTCCGTCATGGCGATCACGAGTGGGGCGACGTTGTCCGCTGGACGCTGAACGCACTGATTTCGGCTGAAGAGCTGGGCGTGACCTCGGCAAATATCGACGAACTGAGCGCCGGCACCGACAACCCGGAAATCAACCGCCTGCTGGGTACAGAAGGCACTCTGGGTGAAATGCTGGGTCTGGACGCTGACTGGGCGGCCAAAGCGATCAAAGCTGGCGGCAACTATGGTGAAGTGTTTGCCAAGAACATCGGTGAGGAAACTCCGATCGGTCTGGCGCGGGGCCTGAACGCACAGTGGACCGAAGGCGGCCTGCTGTACTCGCCGCCGTTCCGTTAAGGCATCAATGGAAGAGGGCGCGGGGCAACCTGCGCCCTTTTCTACAATAAATTGCTGCGGGCAGATGCAGAGCGGGGAAAACCTCGCCGAAATGAAACAGCTCGCAAGCCACGGGGATCCCAAGATATGTCGACTATGACTGACCCACCGAAAGCTGATTTTCGGTTGTCTATGCTCATAAACGATACCCGCTATCGCTCTCTTACATTTCAGGTGATTGCGGCCATCGTCATTGCGCTTTCCATCTGGTATCTGGGCAACAACCTGATCCAGAACCTCAGGGCCGCAGGGCTCAATATTTCCTATGCTTTCCTCGGCGATTCAGCCGGGTACGACATCAACCAGCGTCTTGTTGAATATGACAGTCAGTCATCGCATGCACGCGCGGCACTAGTCGGTTTGCTGAACACACTGCTTGTGGCCTTTCTGGCCTGTATCACCGCAACTGTTTTCGGTGTGATCGCGGGTGTTCTGAGACTGTCGAACAACTGGCTCGTGTCGAAGCTGATGGCCGTGTATGTCGAGATCTTCCGGAACATCCCGGTTCTGATCTGGATCATCATCATCTTCACGATCATGACGGCCGTGCTGCCGGCGCCAAGCGCGTTCCGGGGGGAAAACCCGACGTCTTCAATGCTGTTTGGGTCCTTTGCCTTTACCAATCGGGGCATCTATTTTCCGCGTCCCGAATTCGCCAATGGCCTGTTTGCATCGACAGCCCTGAACTGGTTGCTGGTCATCGCCGTCCTGATCGGATCGTGGTTCGTCAGTGGCGAAGTTGAAAAACGCGCAACCAAGAAGCAGGAAGAAACCGGCGAGCGCCCCGCAACACTGTTGCCGAAACTGGCAATCTGGCTGGTGCCTTTTGTGCTGTTGATGATCATCATGGGCCTGACCTGGGATGTCCCCGAACTGAAGCGCTTTAACTTCAGCGGTGGAATGAATGCCGGCGGCCCCCTGATTGCGCTGTGGTTTGCCCTGTCGATCTATACCGGTGCCTTTATCGCGGAAAACGTGCGTGCGGGTATTCAGGCGATCAGCAAAGGTCAGACCGAGGCTGCCGCCGCGCTGGGCCTGCGTCAGGGACGGATCATGAAACTGGTCATCCTGCCCCAGGCATTGCGGGTCATCATCCCGCCGCTGATCTCGCAGTATCTGAATATCACCAAGAACTCGTCTCTCGCGATTGCCGTTGGCTATGCGGATATCACCGCAACACTGGGTGGTATTACTCTGAACCAGACCGGCCGGGCGATTGAATGCGTTCTTCTGCTGATGTTGTTCTACCTCACGGCCTCGCTGCTGATTTCGACGGGGATGAACATCTACAACGCTTCCGTCAAGCTGAAGGAGCGCTGAGCCATGAGTGATCAAGCAACAAACCCGATCGCCTTCGTGGCCGAAGGCACCATCCCGCCCTCACCGCCGCCGGCAAATGAGACCGGCGTCATCAAATGGCTGCGCGAGAATCTGTTTTCAGGGGTCGTCAACTCGATCCTGACAGTTCTGTCGCTGATCCTGATCTACATTCTTCTCAAGAATACCTTGCCATGGATTCTGAACGGAGTGTGGAATGCCAACTCGCTCGCGGAATGCCGCGAGATTCTGGGGGACAAGACCGGAGCCTGTTTCGCGGTTCTGACGGAACGCTGGCCGCAGCTGATCTATGGGTTCAAGTACCCCGTCGATGCCTATTGGCGGCCGAACCTGGCCTTTGTGCTGATGCTGGTGGCGATTGCGCCGGTGCTGTTCTTTGACTTGCCTCGCAAGATGCTGTTGTTCACTGCGGTCTATCCCTTCCTGGCTTTCTGGCTGATCTGGGGTGGCACGATCCTCGTGCCTCTGGTTGCGCTTGTTGGCTGCATAGCCGCCGGTGGTGTCTTCCAGAAGCTGGGCAACAACAACTTTGCCGCCGGGTTCTTCGGAGCGATTGTGACGGCACTGGTCATCTGGAACGTCGGAGGGGCCCTGATCCCGGAAGGCGCATCAGAAAACGCGTGGCTGACGGCCGTTCCCAGCCGTGATTTGGGCGGTTTCATGCTGAACATGATGCTGGGCGTGACCTGTGTGTCGCTGTCGGTACCACTTGGGATCGCACTGGCCTTGGGGCGACAGTCGAACATGCCGCTGATCAAGTGGGTCTGCGTCATCTTCATCGAGTTCATCCGCGGCGTGCCTCTGATCACGCTGCTGTTCGTGGCTTCGGTGATGCTGGCCTATTTCTTCCCGCCTGACAGCACGGTCGACCTGTTCCTGCGCGTTGTGATCATGATCACCATGTTCTCGTCCGCCTATATCGCCGAGGTGATCCGCGGCGGTCTGGCAGCGCTTCCGCGCGGGCAGTACGAGGCCGCAGACAGTCTTGGGTTGGATTATCCGCAGGCGATGCGGCTTATCATCCTGCCGCAGGCGCTGAAGATCTCGATCCCCGGGATCGTGAACGTGGCCGTTGGCCTGTTCAAGGATACGACACTGGTCTCGGTAATTTCGATGTTCGATCTGGTGGGCATGATCCGGGGACCCATCCTGGCGTCGACCGAATGGAACGGCGTCTACTGGGAGCTTCTGGGCTTTGCCGCGCTTCTGTTCTTCGTCGTCTGTTACGGCATCTCTCAATATTCTCAGTGGCTCGAGCGTCGCCTTGCCACAGATCATCGTTAAGGAGTTCAACACATGTCTGAACTTGCAATCGACCGCGAAATCGACCGCTCCAAGATGCAGGTGAGCGACGAGGTCGCCATCGAAATCAACAACATGAACAAGTGGTACGGGTCCTTCCACGTGCTGCGCGACATCAATCTGACCGTCAATCAGGGCGAGCGGATCGTGATCGCGGGCCCGTCAGGGTCGGGCAAATCCACCCTGATCCGCTGCCTGAACGCACTGGAAGAACACCAGCAAGGCAAGATCGTGGTGGACGGGATCGAGCTGTCGAATGACCTGAAGAACATCGACAAGATCCGGTCCGAGGTTGGAATGGTGTTCCAGCACTTCAACCTGTTCCCGCATCTGACCATTCTGGAAAACTGTACGCTGGCCCCGATCTGGGTGCGCAAGACGCCCAAGAAAGAGGCTGAAGAGAGGGCGATGCATTTCCTGGAAAAGGTCAAAATCCCTGAACAGGCCGACAAGTATCCCGGTCAGCTTTCAGGTGGTCAGCAGCAGCGTGTCGCGATTGCCCGCTCACTGTGCATGATGCCACGGATCATGTTGTTCGATGAACCGACATCGGCGCTGGACCCCGAGATGATCAAAGAGGTGCTCGACACCATGATCGAACTGGCCGAAGAAGGTATGACCATGCTGTGCGTGACGCACGAGATGGGCTTTGCCCGTCAGGTCGCCAACCGCGTGATCTTCATGGATGCCGGTCAGATCGTGGAACAGAACGAACCCGAAGAGTTTTTCAACAACCCGCAAAGCGAGCGGACCAAACTGTTCCTGAGCCAGATTCTGGGTCACTGACCTGCACAAAGGCTGAATGAATGAAGGCGGGGTATTGCCCCGCCTTTTTCTATTCGATCAACTCACGCGGGATGGTGAACCCCAGCACTGTCCCGGTTTGCCATCGGACCTCGGCCCAGCTGTTTATTTCGAACGACATGACGGTTGTTGCACAGGTTGGATAGTCGAAAAAGCGTGTATGATTTGGCGGTTGCCGCACCAGACGGTTGGCAAAATCGGCGATCCCGGGATTGTGGCCCATCATCAAAACAGCCGGTTCCGTAGCACCTGAAAGTTCCCGCAGCATGACCTTTGAATCAGCGTGGTAGAGCGCGCTGTGAAAGCTGACTTTATCGGCCTGCAAACCCATGCGATCCCATGTCTCGCGGGTGCGGGTTGATGTAGAGCTTAGGATTTCATCCGGCAACCAGCCGTGGTGACGCAACCAAGCAGCGATGGCCGGGGCTGACTTTCGTCCACGTTTGTTCAGCGGGCGGTCATGATCGCCAAGACCCGGGCTATCCCAGCTGGATTTCGCATGACGTGTCAGGATCAGAATTCGGGTCATGACGGATGAAAGGCTTTCATGTGATGGGCCGATTGTTCCGGGTCGCGTCCTGCGCCCGCGCTCAGAGGGCAGGCAAGGCGGGCCAGACACCCGCCCGCCATACAGGTCTGACCTTCAGCAGTGCCCAGATGGTCGTGGCATGCAGCGACGTCATAGAACTCCTGCGCGTTCAGCGCACTGACCGGACAGGTCGTCGTGCAAGGCGCGGCGCAGGTTTCGCAAGGCGACACGCCGGAAGGTGTTGGGATGGCGAACTCTTTGGCAAAATGCAGTGCGCCCCGATAGGAAATCATCATCCCAACGGTATCATGCACCAATGCCCCGACCGGGCTGCTGAACGTTCGCCCAGACTTGAGTGCCCAGTCAATGAATGGCGTGTACGGAGGGCCGCCGAACGGGAAATACGCCTGTGCGCCGAGCCTTTCGGCCATCTGACCGACGACCCTTTTCGACCATCGGTCAACGGGGTCGGCCTGGTGCCATTCCGGTGAGGCTTTCAGTACGGGCCAGAATCCCGGCCCGGCCCCCAACAGGATCAGCGTGCCGGTTTCGAGGTCTTTGGCTGCAACGTGGCGAGGATGCAGTGCGCCCATGACCAACAAACCAGTATCAAGGGCGGCGTTTTCAACCTGTTCATAGGGCGTCGCGTCAGGATTAGAGGAAGCCTGTGCAAGATGTGTCATGTCTCCTCCTCCTCTCTTGCGGGGTCAGTCCGGGCGTATCAGCGACCCGGCCCCATGTTCGGTGAACAGCTCCAGCAGCACGGCATTGGGTGCGCGCCCATCAAGTATGACGACAGCCCGAACGCCGCTGTGCAGGGCGTCCAGTGCGGTTTCCGTCTTGGGTATCATACCGCCTGCAATGGTGCCTTCGCGGGTCATTTCCCTTATCTGACCGGCCTTGAGTTCGGTCACGACATCGCCCGCCGCGTTCTTGACACCGGAAACATCCGTCAGCAGCAACAGACGGTCTGCCTTGAGCGAAGAAGCGATTGCTCCGGCTGCCGTGTCGCCATTGACGTTGAATGTTTCACCGTCGCGGCCTGCACCAAGCGGGGCGATGACCGGGATTACGTCATGTGAAAACAGATCATGCAGGATCTTCGGATTCATCTCGGCAGGAGTGCCGACAAAGCCCAGCGACGCATCCGTCTGATCGCAGACCATCAGGCCTGCGTCCTTGCCAGACAGGCCCACGGCCGACCCGCCCTGATCATTGATCGCCTGTACGATGCGCTTGTTCACGAGCCCGGACAGAACCATTTCGACCACTTCAACCGTGGCCTTGTCGGTCACTCGCTTGCCGTTCACGAATTCGGATTGAATGTCCAACTTGCCCAGCATTGCATTGATCATCGGACCACCGCCGTGGACGACCACCGGGTTCACACCCACCTGGCGCATCAGAACCACGTCCCGGGCAAAGCTCTCCATCGCCTCATCGCTGCCCATGGCGTGTCCGCCAAGTTTGATGACGACGATGGCTCCGTCATAGCGCTGCAGATAGGGCAGGGCGCTGTTGAGTGTGGCTGCGGTGGCGATCCAGTCCCGGTTCATATCTCGTGTCTTCATTGCTAAAGTCCTTCTGGAAAACCGTGTTAGGACCTTTGCCCCACGCTGCCAAGGGCGAAGCTATTCCAGATGCGCAATGATGGACCGCAGGGTCGCGATGCCATCACCCTTTTCGGAAGACGTAAGCACAATCCCCGGAAAAGCTGCGGGATGTTTGGACAACGCAGCCCGGGTTTGTTCCAACACCTTCTCGCGTTCGTTGGCTTTGACCTTGTCTGCCTTGGTCAGTACGCATTGAAACGTCACGGCGCTGGTGTCCAGCAACTTCATGATTTCGTCATCGACCGGTTTTACCCCGTGGCGCGAGTCTATCAGGACAAAGGCACGGCGCAACGTCTGGCGCCCGCTGAGATATTGTTTCAGCAGCTTCTGCCACTTCTCGACCACTTTCACCGGGGCGTTTGCATAGCCATAGCCCGGCAGGTCCACGAGATAGAGTTCCGGGCCTTGGGTGAAAAAGTTGATCTCTTGCGTGCGGCCGGGTGTGTTGGATGCGCGGGCCAGACCCTTCGTGCCGGTCAAGGCATTGATCAGGCTGGACTTGCCCACGTTCGAACGCCCCGCAAAACAGACTTCCAACCGGTCCGGGGCAGGCAGACCGTTCATGGCGACAACGCCTTTGACGAACTCGGACGGGCCTGCAAATAGTTTGCGGCCTCGTTCCAGGGCGAATTCATCCGGGTCTTCGGCCAGGGGGAAGGGAAGCGTGGTCATAGCACCTGCACCTCATCGTTGACGCGGATTTCGCCGCCCTGAAGGACCTCGGCGTAAACGCCGAAATCCTGATGATCCCAGCTGTTCAGGGCGCGCAGCGTGTCTGCGTCCCTCTCACCGGTTTCGGGATTGGCAGTGGTGGCCATACACCGCGTGATCCGTTCGCGTACCCGAAGCACGGCCTCGCCTATGCGCACGTCACGGCCCAGCCAGTCAAACTCATCCCACAACGGCAGACCTTCGAACCAGATATTGCCGCGCCACCGAACAATGGACAGAGTCTGGCCCAGCTTCTGTTCGACTGCGCGATGCGATGCCATGTTGCACAGGCTGATCGACGGAAAGTCGCTGTCCGTCATACCGCGCCCGGGAACCCGAACGATCCGGGCTGATGCAGCGCGATCCGCAGGCATAAGCGGCTTTACCCAGTCCAGAAAGACTTCCTGTTCCGTATCAGGTTCAAAAGTCAATTCCGGTCGCTGCGGGTGGCGCAGTGTAACCCTTTCGCCCTGCAATTCGGCCGAAATGGCCATCAACTGAGGCGCTTTTGAACCGCGGCTGAAATTGAAACAGGGGGCCCATTCAGAACCATCGGTTTTGGCGGCCTCATGAGCGACCGCCCAAACGCGATCCCCGGGCATGGTCTGCCCGGGGATGAGTGTGACTTGGCTCAGGGCTTCACGCCCGTGGCTTTTGATCGGGTGGCGCCAAAGGCCTGAAACCGTTCCGCTCATTTGTTGTCCGTATTTGGCGTCCGCTTGAAACCGGACTTGATGTTTCCGAACACGTCCGGCTTGTAGCCCTGGCTGCGCATGATCAGATATTGCTGTGTGAACGTGATCGTGTTGTTCGCGATCCAGTATACGACCAGGCCACTGGCGAAACCACCCAGCATGAACATGAAGACCCAAGGCATCCAGGCAAAGATCATTGCCTGCGTCGGATCGGTTGGTGCCGGGTTCAGTTTCTGCTGCAACCACATCGAAATACCCAGCAGCAGCGGCAGAATGCCGATGAAGATCAACGCCATCAGGCTGTCAGGCTGCGGGCCGGCCCAAGGCAGCAAGCCAAAGAGATTCATGATCGAAGTCGGATCCGGCGCGCTCAGGTCCTGGAACGGGCCGAACCAAGGGGCCTGACGCAGTTCGATCGTCACGAAAATAACCTTGTACAGCGAGAAGAAGATTGGAATCTGCAACAGAATTGGCAAGCAGCCTGCGGCAGGGTTCACCTTTTCCTTTTTGTACAGCTCCATCATGCCCTGCTGCATCTTCTGACGGTCGTCGCCGGCGGCTTCTTTCAGGGCTTCCATCTGCGGCTGCAATTCCTTCATCTTCGCCATCGAGACGTAGGATTTGAAGGCCAGCGGGAACAGGATGGCCTTGATGATCAGCGTCAGTCCGATGATCGACCAGCCCATGTTTCCGATCAGGGCATTGATGTTGTGCAGCAGCCAGAAGATCGGCTTGGTCAGGAAGTAGAACCACCCCCAGTCGATGCTGTCGATGAACTTCTGAACACCTTCCGCCTGATACTCTCGGATGGTTTCCCATTCCTTGGCGCCGGCGAAAAGCCTGGTTGTGACCTCTTCCGTGGCGCCGGGCGCGACTGTAAGGGTCGGCAGAACCGTTTCCGTCTGGTAAATCTTGCGACGTGAATCGTATTTGGCAGCGGCCTTGAACGCTGAACCCTCGGCCGGGATCAGGGTGGTCATCCAGTAGTGATCCGTGAACCCGACCCAGCCGCCTTCTTTGACCTGATAGACCTCGGCCTGCGCGCGTTCATTGGGGTCGATATCGAAATCGCGCACATCGCCATAGTCGATCTCATCCAGAACGCCGTCAGCCATGACCATGACGCCTTCGTGCAGAATGAAGAAGTTCTTCAGGCCGGGCAGGTCACCGTCTTCGCCCATGCCGTGGCGTGCCAGAATGCCGTAGGGGGCCATGCCGACCTCGGCGTCCGTGGTGTTCTCGACCGACTGGGTGACCGAGAACATGTAGTTTTCATCCACGGCAATGGTGCGGCGGAAGGTGAGGCCGTTTCCATTGTCCCAGGCCAGCGTGATCGGAGTGTCAACACCCAGAGTTTCGCCCTGCTCAAGCGTCCAAAGAGTGTTCGGGCCGGGGACGTCCGTGACCGACAGGCCCGCGCCGGGGGCCCAGCCGTAAAGGGCATAATAGGCCGAGTCACTTCCAACCGGGGACAGAAGTTCGACGATCGGAGAATCCTCGTCCAGTGAAACCTTGTAATCCTTCAGCGACAGCTCATCAATTCGGCCACCGGCAAGCGACAGGCTACCCGTCAGGCGGGGCGTGTCGATGCTGACGCGGGGCGCCTCGGTTTCGGCTTCGGCTTCGGCTTCGGTGGCGGTTGCAGTTGCTTCGCCGACCGTACCGGTGTCGGCGGCGCTGGGCGTCTGAACCTCATTCCCTTCGATGCTGGCGATTTCAGCCTGTTCCGTGGTTGGTGTGGGTTCCGGAGGAGGGAACAGCACGAACCAGACCAGGATCACGAGAAAGCTGAGCGCGGTTGCGAGGATGAGATTCTTGTTCTGATCGTCCATCTGGGACAGCCACCTTGAGCAGTGAAAGACACCCGCAGGGTTCAACAGAGTGCAGGCCCAAAGGTCAAGCGGAATCGCTCGTCATTTCGTCATGGATTGGTCTTCTGTGGTGCAGTTTCCGGTTCTTCAGCCCGTTTGCCGCCCGATTTTGGGCATTCCGTCGATCTTGTTGCGATGAGACGTGATCCAGCCCTCGGTTTTTTCGAAAGGCATGGGCTTGCCGATGCCAAACCCCTGAACATGGTCACATCCCAATTGCGCCATCAAGGCGTGTTCCCCGGGCGTCTCGACCCCTTCAGCAAGCGTTTCCAGATTCAGCCGTTCTGCCATGGTCAGAATTGCGCTGGCCAACTGCTGCTGGCTTGGGTCCTGGTCCGCCTTTGTCACGAAAGAGCGGTCGATTTTGATCCGGGACACGTTGAACCGCTTGATTGACGCGATCGAGGCATGCCCGGTGCCGAAATCGTCCAGATCGATACAGCACCCCATTGCGGCCAAGCCCGTGACATTGCGGGTGATTACGTCATCCGGCCCTCTGGAAAACACGGTCTCCAATACTTCGACCGCCAATCTGTCCGGCGTCAGGTCGAATTGATCCAATTCCCATTTCAGGCGGTCGATCAGTCCCGGGTCGCGCAATTCGTCCGACGAGAAGTTGATGCCGATGCGTGGTACGGTCAGACCGGCGCGATCCCATTCGCGCATTGCGCAAAAGGCGTGATGCCGCATCGCCTGTCCCAGTTTGCCCATCAACTCTGCCTGTTCGGCAAAGGGCAGAAAGATATTGGGGCCCAGCACTCCCTTTGCCGGGTGTTCCCAGCGGGCCAGAGCCTCGAACCCGGACACACGCCCGGTATCCGTCGAGATCTGCGGTTGAAACCATGGTCTAATTTCACCGCTTTCCAGCGCCGCATCAAATTCCTTGCGCAGATTGGTTCTGACCTGAGCTCGGCGACGTGTTTCGGACGAAAAGGCACGAATCGTTGACGGCCCGTTTTGCTGTGCTTCTTGCAGCGCGTTGTTAGCAGCGTTGCACCAGTCTTTCGCGGTGCCGTCGGGGACATTGCTGCTGAGGCAGAAACCGATGGAGCAGGACATGTAAACTCCGGTTCCGTTCAGCATGATGGGGTCTTCGACCGCGGATTGTATTCGTCCCGACATCTGAATGCAGGTTTCCAGATCAAGCTGTTGCGTCGGGTGCAGAACAACCATCATCTTGTTTCCATCGATCCGGGTTGCGGTGTCACTGGAGCGGATCATGGACATGATGCGCAAACAGAATTGCTGCGCCACATGGTTCGCTGCTGCTTGGCCATGCAGATCGAGCATTTGCATATAGTCGTCCAGGATCACAGCGAAACAGGCCGACGTTTCACCTTTGCGGCGACTATCCCAGAGCACCTCAGCCAGAACGGTTTCGAACTGGTCATTCGGCAGCAGGCCACCCTGTTGCCGTTTCCTGTCTGCCGGGTTGGGGGCCATTGCCCCTATGCCGGCAATCATCAGGGGCAAGCCCAGGGCCACCGCGACCAAAGCGCGTTCACCGCCAAGCCAGAACGCCCCCAGGCTTGTTGCCGGAACAAAGGCCAGAAAGGCTGGGCCGTATGCCACGTTTCCAAAAGCTTCAATAATACGGTCGACGAAAGGATGATTCCGCATCGGGTCCTGACCTTGGGCATGAATGGTATGCCGAGCCTAGGAAACCAGTCTGAGTCAGTCGTTAACGCAGAAGCGGTATTTCTTCCAAATTTTCCGATTTTTCGTCAGAGTTTATGGAAAGATTAACAAAATCAAAGAGTTTCGCATCCAACAGGTGCGACGGGCGCGCGTTTGTTAACGCGCGGAACATAACCTGACGCCGACCTGGACTGTTCTTTTCCCACTGGTCGAGAATCTGTTTGACCTGCTGCCGTTGCAACCCGTCCTGACTGCCGCACAAATCGCAGGGGATGATCGGATACTGCATGGCCTTGGCAAATTTCTCGCAGTCGGCTTCGGCGACGTGGGCAAGCGGGCGAAAGACAAAAAGATCTCCCTCTTCGTTCACCAGTTTCGGTGGCATGGTGGCCAGACGGCCTCCGTGGAAGAGGTTCATGAAAAACGTTTCGAGAATATCGTCGCGGTGGTGTCCCAGCACGACGGCGGAACAGCCTTCTTCCCGGGCAATGCGATACAGGTTGCCGCGGCGCAGTCGCGAGCACAGGGCGCAATATGTTCGGCCCTGCGGGACCTTGTCCATCACAACAGAGTATGTGTCCTGATACTCGATCCTGTGTGGCACGCCCATGCGGTCCAGAAACTCTGGCAGGACCGTTGCCGGAAATCCGGGTTGTCCCTGATCCAGATTGCAAGCCAGAAGATCGACAGGCAGCAATCCGCGCCATTTGAGTTCGTAGAGGACGGCCAGCAGCGTATAACTGTCCTTGCCGCCCGACAGGCAGACAAGCCAACGCGGCGGTGTGCCGTCCTTGTCATGGGCGGACGGGTCAACCATCCCGTATCGTTCGATCGCTTCGCGGGTCTGGCGCACGATGCGTTTGCGCAGTTTCTTGAACTCGGTGGTCGAGGGCGCGCCGGCAAAGAGCGGGTGGATATCGTCTGCATCATCAAACATGCGCAGCCCCTACAGCAGATGGCGCAACCGGGCAAGTGGCGGGTCAGCCAAGCCGCGCCAGCAGGGCGCCGGTATCCAACCCGGCTACTGCTCCGGGAATGCGGCCGCTGTCATCGGAAAGACGTGTGGCAACAAAGCCGTCAGCCACAGCGCTGGGCGCATGGCGCAGCAATTGCGAGGCCGTCAGCAGCAGTGCCGTACGTTCAGCGTACCAGCGCGCTTCGGCCTCGGGCGGAAGACCGGGCCAGCGGTTGCGATGCGCGGTCAAAGCTGCGTCATACCTTCTGTCCGTGCCTCGTACCGCATCCAACTCGGCCCCCAGAACCTCGGCGGCCAGCGGCTCACGCGTCAGGGTGCGCAGGATATCGAGGCAGATCACATTGCCTGACCCCTCCCAGATGCTGTTCAGGGGCGCTTCACGATAGATCAGGGGCAAGGGCGTGTCTTCGACGTACCCCATGCCGCCCAGCACTTCCATCGCTTCGACGACGACGACCGGGCAACGCTTGTTGTTCAGGAACTTGGCCAATGCGACGCCGATCCGGGCAAAGGCCTTGTCTTCGGGTGTCTGACCGTCAAATGCTTGTGCCACACGCATTCCCAGGGTCACTGCGCCTTCCCAGTCCAGAACAAGGTCGGACAGGACCGCTCGCATCAGCGGTTGATCAATCAATCGGCGCTGAAACGCGCTGCGGTGTTCCACCCAATGATGCGCTGCGCTGAGCGCGGCACGCATCAGCCCGGCCGGTGCCATGGCTGTATCAAGCCGCGTGTGGTGCACCATTTCCAGTATGGTGCGCACGCCCGCGCCTTCTTCGCCCAACTGATAGGCCAGCGCGTCATGATACTCGATTTCCGAGGATGCGTTGGATTTGTTGCCCAGCTTGTCTTTCAGGCGCATCAGGTGGATCGCATTGCGTTCGCCTTCGAGCCAGCGGGGCACCAGAAAACAGGTCAACCCGCCGGGCGCCTGCGCCAGTGTCAGGAACCCATCCGACATTGGCGCGGAACAGAACCACTTGTGCCCTCGCAAGCGCCAATGATCCCCGTCGCGTGCCGCAATGGTCGTATTGGCGCGTATGTCCGAACCGCCCTGTTTTTCGGTCATCGCCATCCCCAGCGTCGCGCTGGTCTTTTGACCGATCGGTTCCTTCGAAGGATCATAGTGGCGGGCCATGAGTTTTGGCTGCCAGAGCGAGGTAATGTGTTCATTGGCGGCCAGTGCAGGGATTGCTGCATAGGTCATGGTCATCGGGCAGCAATGCCCGGGTTCGACCTGTCCGGCCAAATAGACCATCGCCGCATGGGTCGCATGCCCTCCGGGTTGTCCATCCCAGGCCAGTGCGGCATAGCCCGCCGATTGGCTGATCTGCATCATCTGATGATAGGCCGGGTGAAACCGCACCTCGTCCAGGCGCCTGCCGCCGGGATCGAACAGCCGCAGCTCTGGCGGATGCCGGTTGGCTTCCCGACCCAGTTCCCGCGTTTCTTCGGTTCCGAGTGTTTTGCCATATGCCGCCAGCTCCAAAGCGCGCGCGCCCGCTGTCTTTGCTGCGTCTTGCAGGACCGGATCGGACAGCCAAAGATCGGTGCCGCCGCGCGTGGGCGGTTGGTTCAGGACATCGTGGGTTGGCAGGGTGTCGCGCGCTGGGGATTTCATCGGGACCTCGGGTTGTGCAGGTCCAACTGTTCAGGCGCGGCACTTGCCGGTCAAGTCTGACGAGGGGTCAGGACGAAGGGTCGTTATGCTTGTCGTCAGGTACCGGATCATATCCGTCGCCGCCCCAAGGGTGGCAACGGCAGATCCGGTGAGCGGCCAGGTAGGATCCTTTGACCGCCCCGTGTTTCTCCAGCGACTCAAGCGCATAGGCGGAACAGGTGGGTTGGTAGCGACAGTTGAAACCGACCCATGGGCTGAAGATCAGCCGATACGCCCGAACAGGCAGGGCGACGATATGGGACAGGAAGGTCATTTTTCAGCCGCATGCACCTTGCGGAGCGCATAGCGCAGGTCGTCCAACAATGCGTCATAGGGGCGGTTGGCGGTAACTTCGGCACGGCCGATCAGAACGTAATCCCACCCGTCGCGGCCGGCTTCGGGCAACACGGCCCGCGCGGCTTCGCGCAGACGGCGCTTGGCGCGGTTGCGGGCCACGGCATTGCCCACTTTTTTCGAGCAGGTGAACCCCACGCGAATCCCGATGCCCTCGCCGAGGCCACGCTTGCGGGCCTGCACCATCATCGAAGACGTGCCTTGTCGGCGGGCACGCGCCGCTTTCAGAAAGTCGGACCGTTTCTTGAGAACGGTCAGGGGTTCAGATGCACAAACGGACGCCGCCGGGGGCTTGTTCCCGGGGTGGTTCCTACCAACCTCAGGGGCCTCCGGCGGCGTCATGTTCATAACCTGATCGGTGAGCGGTTTACGCGCTCAGCGATTTGCGGCCGCGTGCGCGGCGTGCATTCAGGATCTTGCGGCCGGCCTTAGTGGCCATGCGCGCGCGGAAACCGTGGCGGCGTTTGCGAACCAGGTTCGAAGGCTGATAGGTGCGTTTCATCGCTCCGTCTCCAATCTATGCGGTCGGGTGCGGCGCGGATTCGCCTGCCCGTGGTGTTCGAAGCCCGTCCTCTACTGCCAAGCGGGGGGTAAGTCAAACCCCAACGGCCAGGTTTTCGCAGCTTTTGCAACAATTCTGTAACCGGCAACGGCAAAAGGTTTCAAAATACCCGTTTATCGCCGAAATTCCTCACATTCGGTGCCACAAAGATCAAGGCCCCGTGATCCCCCTATTGCTGGCCCGTCAGTCAGCGCATCTTGGGCACAAGATGAAGCACAAAGAACCGGAAAATCTGATGTCCGACACAAGCCAGGCGCCGCGCAACGGTTTCGCACGCCACATTCCGCTGCTTGTAATCCTGAGCGTAGCCGTTGTCGGCTTTTTCACGCTTGGGGATTACCTGACTTTCGAGACCTTGCGGGACAATCGCGAGGCGCTTCTGGCGTGGCGGGACGGTCACTATTGGATCATGGCAGCCGCTTTTGTCGCCATATACATCGTCATAGTGGCCTTTTCACTGCCCGGTGCCGCGGTGGCTTCGATGACGGGCGGTTTTCTTTTCGGTCTTTTTGCGGGAACTGTTTTCAATGTCGTGTCCGCCACCATCGGTGCGTCGGCGATCTTTCTGGCGGCACGCTGGGGCTTGGGCGAAGCCCTGACGTCGCGACTGGAATCATCAGAAGGCACGGTCAGAAAACTGAAGGACGGTCTGCGGGAAAACGAAATCTCGGTGTTGTTTCTGCTGCGTCTGGTGCCGGTGGTGCCGTTCTTTGTTGCCAATCTCGTGCCGGCTTTGGTCGGTGTGAAGTTCCGCAATTTTCTTTTGACGACCGCGCTGGGCATCATTCCCGGAGGTATCGTGTACACTTGGATCGGGGTCGGTTTGGGCGGTGTATTCGACCGTGGGGAAACGCCTGATGTTTCGTTGCTGTGGGAACCGTTCGTGATCGGGCCGATTATCGGGTTGTGTATATTGGCCGCCTTGCCCATCGTTTTCAAAGCACTGCGCGCGAAAAGAGGCACCTGAACCATGAAAGAGTTGAAAACCGACCTCCTGGTCATTGGCGCCGGGTCCGGAGGATTGTCCGTCGCCGCGGGTGCCAGCCAGATGGGCGCGGATGTTGTCCTGCTGGAAGGGCACAAGATGGGTGGGGATTGCCTGAATTTCGGCTGTGTCCCGTCGAAGGCGCTGATCGCAAGCGGCAAAGCGGCCCATGCTCAGGCGCATTCCGTTCGTTTTGGCATCGCTGATACAATCCCTCAGGTCGACTACGCCGCAGTAAAGGATCATGTTCATGATGTGATCGCGCAGATCGAACCGATGGACAGCCAGCAGCGGTTCGAAGGCTTCGGCGTGACGGTCATTCGCGAATATGGCACGTTCATATCCCCTGAAAAGGTGCAGGCCGGGGATCATGTCATCTGTGCACGTCGCATCGTCATTGCGACCGGTTCATCACCGCTGGTGCCGCCGATTCCGGGGTTGGACACGGTGCCCTATTATACGAACGAAACCATCTTTGACTTGAGAGAGCGGCCAGATCACCTGCTGATCATCGGGGGCGGCCCGATCGGGATGGAGATGGCGCAGGCCCATATACGCCTCGGCAGCAAGGTGACGGTCGTCGAAGGGTTCAAAGCCTTGGGCAAAGACGATCCCGAGGCTGCCTCCGTGGTGCTGGATACCCTGCGCAGTGAAGGCGTGGACATCCGGGAAAACGCCATGATCGCTCAGGTGCGCGGAACAGAGGGCGCTGTGGAGGTCGTTGCCGAAAACGGTGAAATTCACCGGGGCTCTCATCTTTTGATCGCTGCCGGTCGCAAAGCCAATATCGAGCGTCTGAACCTGGAAGCAGCCGGAATTGAACGCACAAAAACCGGCATCAGAACGGATGACGCGTTGCGCACGGCCAATCGCCGCGTCTATTCGATCGGAGATGTAACGGGTGGCCTGCAATTCACCCATGTTGCAGGGTATCATGCAGGTGTCATCATTCGTTCGGCCCTGTTCGGTCTGCCGTCCAGGGCGAAAACGGCACATATCCCTTGGGCCACCTATACGGATCCAGAGCTGGCCCAGGTCGGACTGACCGAAGCTCAGGCCCGCGAGGCGCATGGAGAAAAGCTCGAAATCGCCCGCTTTGACTATATCCACAATGACCGGGCGACTGCCGAGCGCAAAACCAAAGGCTTCGTCAAGGTCATGGTCGTGAAAGGCCGACCCGTCGGCGCCACAATCGTCGGGCATCAGGCGGGTGAGTTGATCAACTTGTGGTCGTTGGCTTTGGTCAATAACCTGAAGATGGGGCAGATCGCCGCCATGGTTTCACCCTATCCGACGATCGGAGAGCTTAACAAACGTGTGGCGGGTGCTTATTTCTCGCCAAGGCTGTTTGAGAATCAGACAGTTAAACGAGTGGTCCGGTTCGTCCAGCGCTGGATTCCCTGACCTGAGGAGGGGCGCAAATTGAAC
The DNA here is from genome assembly GCF_056536065.1 of Ruegeria sp. AL3. Taxonomy (NCBI): domain Bacteria; kingdom Pseudomonadati; phylum Pseudomonadota; class Alphaproteobacteria; order Rhodobacterales; family Roseobacteraceae; genus Ruegeria; species Ruegeria sp. AL3. The sequence continues at coordinate 512,688 of NZ_JBQFJG010000001.1, read as the reverse complement.
TCGCTTTCGGGCCGATTTCTGATCCTGACGACGGTCTTCGTCATGTTGGCCGAGGTTCTGATCTTTGTCCCGTCGATCGCCCGGTTCCGCGAGGACTTTCTGCTGAACAGGCTCGAACGCGCGCAGATCGCCTCGCTGGCTTTGCTGGCGGACGACATGCTGGCCGAAGATCTTGAGGCAGAACTGCTGGAAAACGCAGGCGTCTACAATGTCGTGTTGCGACGGGATGAGGTTCGGCAACTGATGCTGTCGTCGCCGATTCCCGATCCAATCGCCGACACGTTCGATTTGCGGGATGCAAGCCCTTGGATTCTGATCCGGGATGCGATTAGCCGCTTTCTCAAACCCGAAAACGAAGTCATCCGGGTCATCGGAGAACCGGTCAAGGGGGCGGGCCTTCTGATCGAAGTCACCATGGATAGCATGCCGTTGCGAACGGCGATGATTGACTACGGGTTGCGTATTCTCGGTCTGTCCTTTGTGATCTCCATCATCACAGCGTTTTTTCTGTTTCTCGCCGTGCGCGTCGTACTTGTGCGGCCCATCAAAAGCGTCGTCGGCTACATGCAACGCTATGCCAGTGCGCCAGAGGACGCGCGTGGCATAATCTCGCCGAACTCGAAGGTGACGGAGTTGCGAGAGGCCGAGGAGGCACTGAAGATGCTGCAAACGGACCTGACCCAGGCGCTCAAACAGCGGGAAAGGCTGGCGCAGCTTGGGGGGGCCGTCGCCAAAGTCAGCCATGACTTGCGCAATATCCTGACGTCGGCGCAGCTGTTTACCGACCGGATCGAGGCCAGCGATGATCCGCTGGTGCGGCGGATGGCGCCGAAACTGGTGAATTCCATCACCCGGGCCGTGTCCCTTTGTGAAAGCACATTGGCCTTTGGCCGCGCGGAAGAACCCGCGCCCACTCTGACTATGGTTCCGATCCGCGCAATCGCGGCGGATGTCGCGGCCAGCGAACAACTCGCCGTCGCCGATGCCTGCGTCGAAATCGTGAACGAAGTGCCGGACGCGCTTGTGGCCCGCGCCGACCCCGAACAATTGTACCGCGTCATCATGAACCTCGTGCGCAACGCAAGACAGGCTCTGGTTACCTCGGGAAAACCTGGCCGGATTACGATTGCGGGGTGTGAATACGACGATGCTTGGTGCATTGAAATCCGCGACACGGGGCCGGGTCTTCCCCCCAAGGCGCGCGAAAACCTGTTTACACCTTTTCAGGGTGGGGTCCGAAAGGGTGGCTCGGGTCTGGGGCTGGCAATCTCGCAGGAGCTGGTGCGCGGCCATGGCGGGGACCTGGTTTTGAAAGAGACCGGACCCGAGGGAACAGTCTTTGAAATCAGCCTTCCGCGCGGGGATATGACTTTTTGATTTTTTTTTGAAGAATCGGCTTGCACGTCTCGGGCAGCAGGTCTAAACACCGCCTCACCAACGCGGACCGATAGCTCAGCTGGATAGAGTACTTGACTACGAATCAAGGGGTCGGGGGTTCGAATCCTCCTCGGTCCGCCACTGGTTTCCCCTAAATCATTGAAAATAAACAACTTTTTCGCGCGCGGACTCGAAAAATTTAGGGAGGATTCAAACCATCCCGCAACAAATCCCGCAACATTTATTATTGAATGCACTTTGTTTGCATCGGCGCAGGATAGAATCTTGTGCCGTGGTGGTTACCAACGCAAACTCCCGGCATGAGTGATGATGAACAAAAATTTTTCGAACTAAGAAAAGAATCGAAGACATACATTTCAAAGGTCTTCTCTTACAGCGACCGCTCACCTGAAAAACTACGACAGGTGCGAATGGTGATGGAGGGTTCTGATAGGTTACAACTTGGTGAAGTTGAGGGGGCGGCATGTTTACGTCTATCCGGCGAGAAGCGAAAAACGCAGGTAACGGCCCTAGTAACCCAAGACGAAAAGCAAGTGCGTCGTATCACATTGCGGAGCTTTCAAACGCGCGCGGGTGATTGGATCCAAGCTTCCGAGAAGAACGAGTTTACTTTCCGACAAGATGAATTCAACCGCCTGCTGTCGTTCTTGAGGCAAATTGAGTTCATTGATCTTTCCAACGAAGACAACTTCCAAATTGAGGACATTTCCACCCAATCAGGTCCGAAAGCGATAATTGACGCTTCTGATCGTGGGTTAGTCGAACGCATCAAGTTATTAAGTAATGACCAGAGAAAATCAGTTGTTCGCGCTTTGCAGGCCGACCTCACAAGTGAGGAGATCAATATCCTATTTGGAAGACGTCAGGGTGTTGAAGAATTTGAAGCACAGATCGCTTCCGGGAATTGGTCCGAAGCCCACTGGCAAGACTTTTTCGATAAGCATCAATGGGTATTTGGCTACGGCCTTGATTATCGGATCATGCGTCAATTTGATCGTGAAATGACAGTTGGAGGAGGTGGAACAGATAACCAGAACAAACCCGTTGTCGATTTTCTGCTCAACTTCACTGACTATACCGTTTTGGTAGAAATCAAACGGCCAAACACGGGAATTTTCAAATCAGGCAAAGGCGGCAGGGCTGGAACGTGGGAGTTTAGTTCTGAGTTTACCAGTGCCGTTTCTCAAGTCCTTGAGCAAAAAGCCGAGTGGTTGGCCTCAGCTCAAAGTGGCGATCATTACAATAGGACCGGAACGGAAAAACTTGAAGCGCGAACGCGCAACGCAAAAACAATCTAAGTCATCGGATCGCGAGGTGAATTTGATGAAGCGGAAAACGTGAGAACAGCGCAAATAAAACGCGACACATTTGAACTGTTTCGCCAAGAAAACCGGACGGTGGATATTTTGACTTTCGATGAATTGCTCGAACGCGCCCAGTTCATCACCAAGAGTGTCTAAGGGGTTCATCTGATCCCGCAACAAATCCCGCAACATTTGATGCTGAAAATTCATGTAATTTATTGATTAAAACGATAATTCATAGATTACCGAATCCTCCTCGGTCCGCCACTGGTTTCCTTGTCAGGCGACACATAGTTCTGCCACCAGCGACAGAACCTTGCCATTTTCGCCTCACGTCCTTCATCAAGCACCTAGACCGATTTCAATGATCCCGACTTCCCTTTTGGGAAAATCAGGTCTGATTTGCGGATCAGACGCCGAAGGCACCTGTTCCTGCTGATCTGCCACGTGGCGAACGCGGATGGGGGCGAGGCAATGCTATTCGACAGTAGTGGTGCGGCCCGCAGGCTCAGGCGAGGACACGGTGTTGTCTAATAGGGTTGCGGTTCTTCAACCAGCACCAGATGTAGTGGTTCGTATTGAACGTCATCGTTAGCATTGGCAGCCTTGCCGACGCGCATCCAAGAGTCGCGAAAGCTCATCAACCTGAAAATAATCGAAATTAGGTTTTGGTATCCGAGCCCATTGTTGTTTTCTGGAAGCCGCAGCAGCGGCACCATATCTTCGCTTTCCGTAGGGGCCACATCAACGACAAATGTTACAGCCGAAGAGTGATTTAACCCGTCGATTGCCTTTAATCTCGTAGAAACCTTTGGTTTCGGGTCTGTTACGCTTGGGTACCTCATTTCTTCAACTTCACTAAATGCAGCTGCGAAGCTTTCGGTTAGCTTTTGATCAAACGCGTCTTGCGCCGCTTCAATGGCTTGAAGCGCGCCTAAATCATTTGCATCAGGTCCTTTCGCCGGATCGAGGTGTTTTGAATAGTAGCTGCGGAGTTGATCCGAAAGCTTGCTACCAGGAGATCCTGCGGGAGCGTCGTCGTCTTCCTCGCCTTCCGCTTCTTCACCGAATCCACGCTGCGCAGGGATATCGTGAATTCGTACTAGCCCTTTCAATGGCTCACCTTCGTAAGGAAGACAGTTTGACGGCAATTCCTGCAAGGCCGCTTGTCCACGTACAGGGTCGGCAGCTTTTGCAGGGTCAAGCGGATAGAGCTGTCGGCTATGAAATACGCGAACCAGCCATTCATACAATCACTTTCAAAGCCTTCTTTGTCCCGCGAGGCTGCCTTATGCACTCGTTCCACTGAAGGGCCACTACTCAACCAGAGATCGCTTCACATAAAACCGTTTCAAGGATGTTCGCGGTTTGTTGTGGTGGTGCAAAGCAGCCCTTGGTTGCGGAAGCTTAGCGTTCTCATCCCTGTTTAAACGGCTGCCTGATGTAGCGGGTTCGGATGTCGAATCATAAACTTACGGAATTCGTCTGGTAAGCACAGTAATTAAACTTGCCTTTCAGGTCCCGTGCCGTTGATTCAGGTGATGGAGATAGGCGGCAACAACAGCGAGCTACATAGCCTCCAGCGTATGTGAAAGACCGTTTCGGATGTGATCTTCTAACAGCTTCTTAGCGGTGCCCGCGTCTCTGGCCAATGCGGCATCGAACATGCCCTTATGCTCCTTGACTGCCTCTTCGCCGCGATAGGTCAGCACGAGCATCTGATACCGCAAATACTTGTCGTAGATGATCGAGTGCAGAGACAGAAGGTTCTTGGAGTTGCAGGCCGCGATCATCGCTTGGTGAAACTCCCAATCATATCGTTTCCAGGTTTCTTTCTCGGACTCGTCGCCCTTGAGAAGCTGCTGTTCCATCAGGTGCAGTTTGTGGTGCGCGGCAACGAGGTTGCCTTCCCAGTCCGTGTCGCCATTCGCAATGGACAACTCCAACGCGTGGCATTCCAGCAGGACACGCAACTCTGATATCTCGGTCAGGTCTTCGCGAGAGACCGGCGTAACCAGGAAGCCTCTTTGTTCGGGAGCTTCGACAAAACCGTCGCTGGCAAGCCTGTTCAGGGTTTCACGAAGTGTTGAAAGGCTTGCTGAGTAGCGCTCTTTCAATGCGTCCAGCTTCAGTTTGGAGCCGGGTTGCAACTCTCCGAAGATGATATCCCGCTTGATGCGCTGATAGGTGCTTGCACCTATCGTAGACGGCTGTTTCGCCATGCGTTTCACCCGATATTTTTAGATTCCTCCTTCAAATACCACTTTATAGAGTTATCAGCAATCCAATCTGATGTATGGTAGAAATAAAAATATCATACATTATTGTGGAATCGCAAAAACCCCAATACGGTCGAGTTCAAGTTGGGCAAAGCAGCTCAGTCATAAACATTGGTTTCGGAGTTTCCGAACCCTCTGGAAGGAAGCAAAGTGTCAATGAACTTTCGCATTGCCATTGTCGGCATTGGCCTTGTTGGACGCCGCCACGCAGACGCGATCCGCGCGTTGCGTCATGTCGATCTTGTTGCGGTTGTTGATCCCAGTGACGAAGGGCGCACCTACGCTGCGGAGCATGGCGTTGCGTGTTACGAGACCCTCGAGAATATGTTTGCAAATCAGACGCCGGACGGAGCTGTGCTCGCGACGCCCACGACGCTTCATGTCGAACAAGGGCTCACATGTGTTCGGCATGGTTGTCCCGTACTCGTCGAAAAACCGATCGCCGTGGAAGCCTCCGCTGCACTGGAGCTTGTCCAAGAAGCGGAAAAGGCCAATGTGCCACTGATGGTCGGACATCATCGTCGGCACAATCCTCTGATCAAGTCAGCGAAGGAAGCCATTGTCGACGGGAAGATTGGAGATGTGCGCGCTGTCCATGCGAATTGCTGGTTTTACAAGCCCGATGAGTATTTTGATGCTGCGCCTTGGAGAAAGAAACCCGGTGCAGGGCCCATCTCAGTCAATCTGGTCCACGACGTCGATCTTCTGCGGTATTTGGCCGGAGAAGTCGTGACCGTACAGGCTCAGTCGGCTGCATCGCAGCGGGGCTACGACAACGAAGATGTTGCCGGTGCTCTGTTGACGTTCGAAAGCGGGGCGATAGGGACCATAAGTGTGTCCGACAGCATCGTTGCTCCATGGAGCTGGGAGATGACGTCTCAGGAATATCCAATCTATCCGTCGACCGCTGAGAGTAGCTACATGATAGGTGGCTCTCATGGTTCGTTGTCCGTTCCTGATCTTCGATTGTGGAGTTACCAGGGTGAGCAAAGGGACTGGTGGACGCCAATCTCATCAACCGCGCTGAAGAAGGGTGCGTCTGACCCCCTGGTCAATCAGCTTAGGCACTTTGTTGAAGTAGCTCGGCACGAAGCAGAACCGATTGTGTCTGGATGGGAAGGTTTCAGAACACTTCAAGTTATTGAAGCTATTCAGAATTCCTGCAGAACAGGTGAAACAGTCAGGATAAGCAACCTTCAGGAAACGCAGCAACAGAGAATACAGGTAATGAATAATATCTGATATTTTGCAAAAAATCTTGCAAAAAGTCCAAAATAGGTCAAAACTCAGAATCGGAAAAATGCATCATGATGTCTCAGGGAGGAGCAAAGTGATTACCAAACTTACCCGCCGGGCTGCTGTGTCAGCCCTGGTCGCAACCGGTGTTCTGTTTAGCGCAACAAGTGGTGTGCTGGCGGAAGACAAAGTGCAACTTCGCCTCGCAACATCAGGATCGGAGACCGATCAGCGCTCGGTCGCTATGGCCGAGGTTTTCGCGCCCATGGTCGCTGATTTCGCAAGCTACGAGCCCAGCTATAATGGAACCATCTTCGCCCAAGGCACCGAGTTGGACGCCATCAGCCGGGGTAACCTGGAAATGTCGATCACCTCGGCGCAGGAACTGGCCCAGTTCTTCCCCGAGTTTTCGATCTTTACCGCAGGCTATGTCCACCAGGACGCTGCGCATCAGGTGGCTGTCTTCAACGATCCCTTGATGGATGCCTTTAAGCAGAAGGCTGAAGAAGAGCTGGGCGTCAAACTGCTGTCGGTCATGTATCTGGGCCGTCGTCAGGTTAACCTGCGCCAACCCAAGGATGAGCTGACAGTCACGACGCCAGCAGACTTGGAAGGCGTGAATCTGCGGATGCCGGGCACCGACGCATGGCAGTTCCTTGGCAAAGCGCTGGGTGCCGCGCCGACACCGATGGCCTTCTCCGAAGTCTATACCGCGCTGTCGACCGGTGCCGTTGACGGGCAGGATAATCCGTTGCCGACCGTCGTCGACGCCAAGTTCTATGAAGTGACCAATCAGATCGTCCTGACATCGCATCTGGTCGACTTGAACTATATCGCCATCGGCAAAGAGGTTTGGGACGGGCTAACACCGGAACAGCAAGCCAAGGTTCAGGAAGCTGCGGACGCAGCAGCTGAATCAGGCCGCCAGAAACAGCTTCAGAAAGAAGAGGATCTGGTCAGCTTCCTGAAAGAGCAGGGCATGGAGATTTACGAACCCGATCTCGCTGCGTTCCGCGATCAGGTACAGTCTATGTACCTGGAAAGTGAATTCGCCGGATCATGGCCGGACGGTGTGCTTGAGCAGATCAACGCTCTGGGCAACTAAAGTCGTCTGAAGAAGGGAGGGAGAACCATAATGAAAGCCTTTATGAAGGGGTTCTCCCGACTGACCGAAGCGATTGCCGGCGGGATGCTGGCGGCAATCTTCCTGATCTTCCTATTGCAAATACTCTTGCGCTACTTCTTTACCCCCGCCGGATGGACGCTTGAACTCATCGGCATTCTGTGGGTCTGGGTGATCTTCTTCAGTTGCGCTTTCATAGTGCGAGAACGGGATCACGTGAAGTTCGACATTATCTACCTTTCCGTACCGATGCGCGTGCGGCAGGTCTTTGCGATGCTGGCGGCCGCAGCGATCGTGGTCGGTATGCTCTACAGCTTCCTTCCGACGTGGGACTACATCGACTGGATGAAAATCCGCAAGACATCGACTGTCCGCAATCCGTTCTCCGGCGAGAAGATACCGCTGCGCACAGTGTTCTCGATTTACGCGGTATTCATGCTGGTCGTCGCAGCGCGGTACGCGTGGATATTCTTCGACGTCATACGCAATGGCCCACCAAAGACAGAGTTGGAACTGGTCGTTGGGTACAACGTCGTTGACGACCATCCGCGTGTCGACGTCGAAGAGGGCGAGGAAGTTAAGAAATGAGTTTTGAACTTCTTTCCTGCCTGCTCGCTCTCTTTCTTCTGGCAGGCATCGGGACACCTATCGGCTATTCCATCCTTTTGGCCTCATTGGTGTATCTGGGCACGGCCGGATTGGACGTCGCCCTCGCGGGCGAGAAAATCCTGCAAGGCTTCTACAAAAGCACGATCCTGCTTGCCGTGCCTTTGTTCATCGTCGCCGCGAATATCATGAATGCTGGGTCGATCACGGACCGTCTTTTGAACTTCTGCGTCGCTGCTGTCGGTCGTTTCAAGGGCGGCCTCGGGCACGTAAACGTGGTAGCGTCACTGATCTTTTCGGGTATGTCCGGCTCGGCCGTCGCGGATGCCGCGGGGATCGGGAAGATCATCATTGAAATGATGACCAAAGATGGCCGCTACAGCCGAGGTTACGCAGCTGCAATCACGGCGGCGTCGGCAACGATCGGCCCTATTATTCCACCCTCGATCCCGATGGTTTTGTACGCGCTCGTTTCCAAGGTCTCTATTGGGTCGCTGTTCCTGGCCGGTATTCTGCCGGGTCTGATCATGGGCGTCGTTCTGATGGCGATGAACTACTATCTGGCCGGAAAGCGGAACTTTGCTTTGGAAGAACCTGTTCCGCTGCGCGAGTTGCCCGCAAAAACCGCCAACGCGTTTCCGGCGCTGCTGATGCCTGCAATCCTGCTGTACGGAATCTACGGCGGCGTCACCACTCCGACCGAGGCTGCAGCAGTGGCTGCTTTCTATGCGCTGCTTCTCGCCGCCCTGTTCTATCGTGCCTTGACTTTCCGTGGCCTGTATCAAGTGTTCGTCGACAGCGCGCGCTCTTCCGCCGCTGTCGGGGTGGTCATTGGCGGCGCGTTCATTCTGAACTTCATCGTCATTCAGGAACAGATTCCACAGTCGATCTCGGTACTGCTGGAGGGTTCAGATGTTAGTCCGATTGTTTTCCTGATCCTGGTTAACCTGCTGATCCTCGCGCTGGGTTGCGTGTTGGACGCGACAACGATCATTCTTGTGATCGTGCCCCTGTTCATTCCAACCTGCGAAGCGCTTGGAATTGATCTGGTGCATTTCGGAGTGCTGGTCGTCGTGAACTCGATGATCGGCCTGATCACGCCTCCCTATGGCATTCTACTCTTTGTAATCAACGCCGTGACGGACATTCCGCTGCGTGAAATCATCTCGGAAATCTGGGCCTTCCTGGCGGTTCTCATCTTCGCATTGGTGATCATGATGCTGATGCCGGATCTGGTCCTGTGGTTGCCGCGTATGTTTGGATATCAGGGATAATGTGCCTCTCGGTTTCGACAACGTCGATCCCCGGTGATCTGGCTGAAAAGCTGAGTACTATCGCTGACGCGGGATTCGGGGGTGTCGAATTACACGAGCCGGATTTGACTGCTTTTGACGGGTCGCCATCTCAGATCCGGAACATTGCGTCAGATCTCGGCCTGAAGGTTTGCCTGCTGCAACCCTTCCATAACCTTGAAGGCCAGTCCGGCGGTGGACGGGAGCGCGCCTTTGATCGGCTGAAACGCAAACTCGACCTGATGACCGAGTTGGGAACGGAATTACTGCTAATCGGGTCTGCCTTCGACGTCGATGCCGCTGCAACCGAAGAACAGGTAATCGCAGATCTTGGCGAGGCGGCCCAAATCGCTAAAGAAATAGGGATGCGTCTGGCCTATATGGGCTTGCCATGGTCGGATCTTATTCGCTCGGATGAGCAGGCGTTACGCGTCGTTGAAGCCATCGACAGCCCCCATTTCGGGCTGGCCCTGAATTCCTTCTTCTCGCTTGCCGATGGGTCCAAACCAGCCCGCCTTCGGGACATTCCCGGAGAGCGGCTGTTCCATGTGCAACTGTCCGATGCACCGCGACTTGAGATGGATATTCGCAGGCTCAAACGGCATTTTGGGCTTCTGCCGGGGCTTGGGTCGCTGAACCTTGCGGGTTTCGTACGGGTTTTGTCCCGCGCCGGTTACAAGGGACCTTGGTCCATTGCGCGTGTCAACGAAGCGGCGCCGCAACCCGGAGGCAGGACGCTGGCCCGAGACAGCTACAGGTCGCTGGTGAACCTCCTAGATGAGGTATCTCGGACCGAACCGGGAACCGATTTCGGTATCCCGGACCTGCCGGAACGCGTCTATGTATCAGGCTTTGAGTTCGTCGAATTTACAGCTGATGAATTAAGCGGCGCGCAGCTTGCAGAGATGCTGTCAGCAATGTGCTTTCGAATGGAGCGAAAACACGTCACCAAGTCCGTCGAGCTGTGGCGGCAGGGTGCCATAAACATCGTTGTGAATACCGAAAAGGAAGGTTTTGCCCATTCGGCGTTCCTGGGTCACGGCCCCTCCGTTTGTGACATGGGGTTGCGTGTCAAAGATGCGGATCAGACGGTTCAGCGGGCGACCGCGTTGGGCGCGCCGAATTTCTCACAGCCGGTGGGAACAGGGGAACTGGATATCCCGGCCATTCGGGGTGTTGGTGGCAACGTCGTTCATTTCATCGATGAGAAATCCGATCTGCATCGGGTTTGGGACATCGAGTTTGAGCCAGTCGCCAAGACCAAAGCGACCCAGCCCGCCGGTCTGCGCCGCATCGACCATCTGGCACAGACGATGCGTCACGATGAGATGCAGAGCTGGCTGCTCTACTACATTTCGACTTTTGAGATGGCAAAGTCTCCTATTGTGAACGTCGCCGATCCGTCCGGCGTCGTGCAAAGCCAGGCTATCGAAAGTCCAGAAGGCGAAGTGCGCCTGAACCTGAACGGGGCCGTTGGGCGCCGAACTCTGGCGGCGTCATTCCTTGAAGATGGCTTTGGCGCCGGTGTTCAGCACATTGCCTTCCAATCGGACGATATTTTTGAAACTTCAGCCCAGTTGCTCAAGTCCGGCTTTCCCAGCCTGTCCATCCCGGAGAACTACTACGCTGATCTGCAAGCGACATTCGGATTGGATGACGATTTGGTCGCCCAATTGCGCAGGGGGAACATTCTCTACGATCGGGCGGCGGGTGCTGAGTATTTTCAGATTTACAGCCGCCCCATCTTTAACGGCTTCTTCTTCGAAATTGTTGAACGCCGTATGGGCTATGCCGGTTATGGCGCGCGCAATGCACCCATTCGCCTTGCTGCGCAAAGCAAAACCCAGCCGGTGAAAGAGGTGCAGACGCAATGACCGCGCAGATGAAAGACGATGAGCGCGCCGTTCGCCAATGGTGGCGTACCTCCATAATCGACATGAAACCCGGACAGATCTCTTTTCGTGGAAACGCCATAGAGGACCTGATCGGAAACGTATCTTTCCCGCAGATGATCTGGCTTATGGTGCGGGGCGATCTACCCAGCGACGCGCAAGCGCGCCTGTTCGAAGCCGCTTTGGTCGCAGGCGTGGATCACGGCCCACAGGCTCCCTCAATCGCGGCTGCGCGTATGGCCGCTACCTGCGGGGTAGGTCTCAATAATGCGATGGCGACTGCGGTGAACATGCTGGGCGACGTGCACGGCGGGGCAGGAGAGCAGTGTGCAGAGCTGTACTATGACATCGCAGCTCGCATGGATTGCGGAGCATCGTTGAATGACGCAGTGAAGGACGGTCTGGACAGCTGGCGCGAGACCTACGGCAAGATCGTATCGGGCTTTGGTCACAGGTTTCACAAGCCTGTCGACCCACGCGCACCACGATTGATGCAACTTGTTCGTGATGCGGCGGCAGTAGGCACAGTATCTGGCCGGTTTGCCGATATCGGAGAAGAGGTTCGCGCCGAACTCGGTCGTCAACGCGGCGGTCGGCCAATTGCCATGAATATCGACGGCGCGACAGCTGTGATCTTCTGCGAACTTGGCTTTCCTGCGCCCTTGTCGCGGGGGCTGTTCTGCCTGTCCCGCTCGGTCGGAATACTTGCCCACGCCTGGGAGCAGACGAGCCAGGGCGGTCGGAACAAAGGGCCTATGCCCCCAAATTACTTACCCCTCTACGAAGACAGGAATGATGACAGGTGAGACATCGAAATCCTTCCGGGTCGGCCTTATCGGCTGTGGTCGTATCAGCGATATCTATCTAAAAACACTATCCAAATTTTCCAGCGTCGAGGTCGTGGCTTGCGCAAGCCTTGACCCTTCTGAAAGCCGCGCCAAAGCGGATCAATACGGTGTCGCCAAGGCCTGTGCGCCAGATGAGGTGTTTGACGATCCGACAATTGACTGTGTTCTGAATCTGACAATTCCGGCGGCGCATGCGGAAATCAGTTTGCGCGCGTTGGAGGCGGGGAAACACGTCTATTCCGAAAAGCCACTGGTCATGAACCGCACGGATGGTAAGGCGATCCTGCACATGGCCTCTGAAAAGGGGTTACTGGTCGGTTGCGCACCCGACACATTTCTGGGCGGTCGCTGGCAGACCGTTCAGCGCTTGATCGACGAGGGTGCCATTGGCAAACCGACAGGGGCTTTTGCCCATGTCGGGACCCACGGGACGGAGCGCCACCATCCCAACCCGGATTTCTACTATAAGGCGGGTGGTGGGCCATTGCTGGACCTTGGGCCGTACTACCTGACCGCCATGATCTGCTGCCTTGGTCCCGTTGACCGGGTTGCCGGAATGGCTCGGCGCACGTTCGACAATAGGATGATCGAAAACGGCCCTCGCAACGGCGAATGGATAGATGTCGAGGTCGACACGCACTCCCTAAGCCTGCTGCAGTTCTCTTCCGGAGCTATAGGGTCGATGACCATGAGCTTCGACGTCTGGGACAGCGAAACTCCACGGTTCGAGATCTACGGTGAAAACGGCACCATCAGCATCCCAGACCCAGACCCGGTTCATGGTGCCAATATCTTTCAAGGGGATGTCTGGCTGAAAACGCGGGAGACCTCGCGCTGGTCTCATCAGCCTCGTCCAACCGGTCGCGAAGACTGGCAGGTGGTCGAAAACAAACACGGGTTCAATGAAGACAGCCGCGGGCTCGGCCTTTTGGATCTGGCCCTGGCGGCGCAAGAAGGACGCCAACCCCGTGCAAGTGGAGCGCTTGCCTACCATGTATTCGAGGTCATGGACGCGATTGAACGGGCGCCGAAATTAGGTGCCTATCAGACGATAGAAAGCCGTTGCGCGGTTCCGGAACCTTTGCCGGTCGATTTCCTGAACGATGAGAGGAAGGAGTTGGTCCATGCCGATTGAGACACTCGACTTTGCTCAGCCATTCTTTCGCGTCCAGCACATAACTGACGAGCGCAGAATTTCTATAGAGGGTCGCGCCATCGTCCTTAACCTTGGGGGGCGAAATCTCTCTGTCGAGGATCAGACCATTGCACCGCTTTCGTCTGTGATCGTGCAAGACAGCACGCTTAGCGGCGTGGAACGTGCAGTCATTGTCCACGATTTCGACGCCCATGCGGATGACAACGAGTTGTTCGCATGGGTGAAAGATACATGGCCATCTGCTTTTGATGTTCGCCAAGAGGAGCGTTTGCGCGGTGTCAGCCACTACATGTCGCCAAAGGTCTTTGTAGGTAACGTTGGGCTGACCATGTACCATTCCGGCTCGGTGCCGCTGAATGTCGGATTGCACAAGGATCATCCGTTCTGCCCGGTACCGGGGTTTCGCGAAGTGCATACACAAATCGTAGGCTTTGGCAAAATGCAGCAATGCCGTGAGCGGGATGTTGAAACCCTTTACCTCGAAGAATTCATGGCCCCCGGCACGACGCACAAACCGATGTATGACGCTGAAGGCAACTATCCCTGGCATCAATACGAGACGATTACCCCCAGCATCTTCATGGCGGTGGAAATACTGCCAGAAGGCGTACGGGCCCCGGAAATAGAGGTTCAGAATGGCTGAGAGACTTTTACCCAAAGACCTGAACTTTGACGGACCTTTCCCCCGGTTGTCTCGCCGTTTGCGGTTGGGCGTTGTTGGCGGCGGACGGATCTCTGTCACGCAGGCAACGGCCGCGCGGATGACCGACCGGTGGGAGGTCACCGCAGGCGCGCTCAGTTCTGACGCCGCGCGAAGCAAGGCGCGCGGGGCCGAGTGGTTCCTGCCGGCAGACAGGTGCTATGCGTCGTTCGACGAGATGGCGCAGGCCGAGGCGGCGCGCCCGGATGGCGTAGATGCCGTCATGATCACGACCCCGAACCACGTTCATTTCGAAGCTGCCAAAGCGTTTCTTGAGGCGGGCATTGACGTGCTGTGCGACAAGCCCCTGACCAACGAAGTTGCCGAGGCCGAGGGGCTTGAGGAGATCGCCGCGCGCACGGGAAACATCTTTGCTGTCGGATATACGATGTCATGTTTTCCAGTAATCCGTCAGGCCAAACAAATCGTGGCGGAAGGCGGCATCGGTAAAATCAACCAAATCCACGTCGAGTTCATGCAAGACTGGATGACGCCCGATGATGTGGCTGATGCGCCCCACGTCAAATGGCGGCTGGACCCAATGATTTCTGGTCCGACCAGCTGTGTCGGCGATATCGGTACCCATGCAGCTCATCTCGCCAGTTTTGTCTCGGGCCTGCCCTTGACCGACCTACGGGCCGAGTTTCATGTCTGCGGTGCGCCAAAGCATTTGGAAGACACGGTTTTCATGTTCACCCGCTATCAAAACGAGGTTCCAGGAACCCTGATGGCGACACGCCTTGCCCCCGGAAATCGGGGTGGGTTGCGGTTGCGGATATTCGGGAGCGAAGGCGGTCTTGAGTGGGACTTGGAGAATTCGGAACAGCTGAAGTTCAATCGGTTCGGTGAGCCGGATCGTATCATCAGCCGAGGTCACGGGCACGGCATTGGCCCCGGCGCGGAACGTCTGGTCCGTACCGCGCGCGGCTTTCCCGAAGGGATTATCGAAGCCTGGGCCAACCTCTATACTGAATTTGCCATGGCAGTGGCCGCGCGCCGGGATGGTGTCACAGTTCCGGATGATTGGCTTACTTATCCCAGTGTCGAACAAGGTGCAGATGGCGTCCGGTTTATTGAAGCCTCCGTGCGCTCTCACCAGTCCGGAGGTGACTGGGTCACTCTCTAAGGCTCTGCCAACAAGATTGTAAAACACGCCCGGGCAGTTGCCCGGGCGCTTTCATTTCCTGCTCAGTATTAGAAGTTGATATTTTAAAAAATATCAGATATTTTTTACTACGTGTGATGAATTTAAGATTCGCAGACACGTGGAGCTGTCGTTCATGGTGAAACCCGAAGAGGCTGGCGCAAGCCCCACTCTCTATTCCTTGGCGCATCTGACGCTGATTGGCTGTACGCCGCCCGAGTTGGTCTATATCGCCGCGCGGGCCGGTTACGATGCCGTCAGCCCCCGCTTCATTCCGATGCATGTGCCCGGTGAATTCACTCAATCCCCGATCGACAAGGCGCAGGTGCAGGCCACCAAGACGGCTCTTTCGACAACCGGCCTAAAAGTCCTTGATGTTGAGATTGCGCGCATCACCGAAGACGTGGACCCGCGCGGCTTTGAGCGCTCGTTGGAAATCGGCGGGGAACTCGGCGCCAAACGCATGATCATGAGCGCGTGGACCAACACCCGCGATGATCGTGACTTTCTGATCGACGTCTACTCTGAAACCTGCGAACTGGCCGCGCCCTACGGGTTAACGGTGGACCTGGAGTTCCCAAGTTTTTCCCGCCTGCGCACTCTGGATGAGGCCCTGGATATTGTCCGCGCTTCCGATCAGCCCAACGGCGGTATCCTGGTCGACACGCTCTATCTGCACCTCAGCCGAGTGGATCTTGGAGAGCTGTTGCACGTCCCCTCGGAGTTGTTTCACTTCCTGCATATCTCAGATTGCCTGCCCGGAATCGCTGATACGCGCGAAGGCATGATCCAGCTGGCCCGTGATGCAAGGCTGTACCCCGGCGAAGGCTGGATCGATTTCACCGGTATCATCGAACGGATGCCACCCGTCGACTATTCCATCGAACTGCCCAACCAAAGCCGCGTTGCCGAGTTGGGATATGAAGAACACGCGCGTCGCTGTCTCAGCCACGCCAAGCGGACATTCGGCGCGGCGCGATCTCAGCGTCGTATGACCGATGCAGCAATTCCAAAACACCAAGAGGATTATCATGGGCAAAGAGCTCACTGAGAACGACCGCAACATGGCGGCCGATATGCTGGCGCGCGCCCGCGCTGCCATGGCCGAGATCGAGGATTGGGGTCAGGACAGGCTGGACCGCCTGTCTCAGGCCATTGCGTGGTATGCGGGGAACGAGAAGACCTTCACGCGTTTGGCCCAGCAGGGCGTGGACGAAAGCGGTATCGGAGATCGCGCAGGGCGTCCTGCGAAGCGCTTCAAGATTCACATGGTGCTGCGAGATGTCTTGCGCACACCCTCGACGGGTATCGTCGAGGTGGATGAGGAAAAAGGTCTGGTGAAATATGCCAAACCTGCCGGTGTGATCGCCTCCCTGATCCCGATGACCAACCCGGCAATGACTCCACCAGTGACCGGCGTGTCCGCCGCGAACGCCCGGAATGCGGTCGTCTTCAGCCCGCATCCGCGAACCGCCCATACCACCTTTGAAATGGTCGAGGTCATGCGTGCAGCTTGTCGTGCTGCCGGTGCCCCCGAGGACTTGTTCCAATCCATTCGCAAACCGTCGATCCCATTGACGCAACATCTGATGGAGATCTGCGACCTGACGTTGGCGACGGGTGGCAAGCCCATGGTCAAAGCAGCCTACAGCTCGGGACGTCCGGCCTATGGCGTGGGCGCGGGCAATTCGTCCATCGTCATCGATGAGACCGCAGATCTGGACATTGCCGCTCAGAACACTCGTATTTCTAAGACCTCTGACTTTGGGTCTGGCTGCTCGGCAGATGGCAACATCATCATCCAGCGCTCGGTCTACGACGATATGATCAAGGCACTTGAGGCCGAAGGTGGATATCTCTGTTCGGATGAAGAGAAGGCCATGCTCGAAGCGGCTATGTGGGATGATAGGGGCAACCGCACGTTCCCGACCATAGCTTGTCCGCCTCAGCAAACGGCCAAGGTCGCCGGGTTCTCGATCCCCGAAGATCGCAAATTCCTGATGGTTGAAAATCAGGGGCAAATCGGCCCGCAGCATAAGTTCTCCAAGGAAAAACTGACCACGTTAATGGCGCTATATCACTTCGAAACTTTCGATGATGCGCTGGAAACGGTCAGCCAGATCTACAACACCGGGGGCAAGGGCCATTCCTGCGGCATCTACAGCCACAATGACGATCACATCGACCGGTTGGCGCGTCTGGCTCCGGTCAGTCGCATGATGGTTCGACAGCCTCAGTCCAAGGCCAACGCGGGTGCGTGGACCAATGGCATGCCTATGACCAGCAGCCTTGGTTGCGGCATCTGGGGCGGCAACATCACAAATGAAAACGTCACCATGAAACACATGATGAACTACACCTGGGTCAGCCGTCCGATCCCTGAGGATCGCCCCTCGGAGCCGGACCTGTTCGGTGAATTCTACGGACAGGAGGTCGCGTGATGGACGCAAGCAAACTCGACGGTAAAACCGTCGCCGAACACATCGTTGATTTCCTCGAACGCCGTGATGTCAAGCATGTGTTCGGGCTTTGTGGCCATACAAACATCGCAGTTCTGGCTGCACTGGCCGAAAGTCCGATTGATTTTGTCACGGTGCGGCACGAACAAATCGCCAGCCACGCGGCGGACGCATATGCCCGCGTGACGGGCAAGGCCTCGGTGGTGTTGTCACACCTCTCCCCAGGTTTGACAAACTGTGCCACCGGGGTCGCCAACGCGGCGCTGGACTGTATCCCCATGGTCGTGATCGCGGGCGATATTCCCACGCATTACTATGGCAAGCATCCGCATCAGGAAGTGAACCTGCACGCAGACGCGGCCCAATGGGAGATTTATCGCCCCTTCGTCAAACGTGCTTGGCGGGTGGATCGCGCCGACCTGATGGCCGAAATCTTGGAAAAGGCGTTCCATCTGGCTGAAAGCGGTCAGCCCGGGCCGGTGCTGGTCAATGTGCCGATGGACATCTTCTCCGAGGTGATCCCCTCGGACAGCTTCGACCGTATCCGCGATAACACGCGCGCGCTCAAGAAGCCGTCGATTGACGATGAAACCGCACGTGAAATCATTGAGGCTCTGGCACAGGCCGAAAACCCGGTTGCCTATGTCGGCGGCGGTATCCTGTTGGCGCAGGCCAGTGAGGAGTTGCGAGAATTTGTTGAACATATGGGCCTTCCAGTCGCGCATTCCCTGATGGGTAAAGGCGCGTTGCGAGACGACCATCCGCTTGTGCTGGGAATGACCGGGTTTTGGGGCACCGAATTGGTCAACCAGTCCTGCTTGAATGCGGACTACATCTTTGCGGTGGGAACCCGGTTCAAAGAGGCCGATTGCTCCAGCTGGTACCCCGGCTATACGTTCAACATCCCCGGTTCCAAGGTCATTCATATCGACATTGAACCGCAGGAGATCGGCCGGAACTACCCCACCGAGATCGGAGTCGTTGCTGACGCCAAGGCCGCTTTACTAGTCCTCAACCGGGTCGCCCGCGAGATGTATCCGGAGGGCCTCCAACGCCCCGTGCTGGAGCAGAAGATCGCTGACTTTCGGACGGACTTCAAAGCGCGCAATGTGGAAATGGCGACCTCATCGGCCTTTCCAATGATGCCCGAGCGTATTCTGGCAGATGCCCGCAAGGCACTGCCTGAGGATGCCATCATCACCACGGACGTTGGGTGGAACAAGAACGGTGTCGGACAGCAATTCGATATCCTGACCCCTGGCTCAATACTGACCCCGGGCGGGTTCGCGACGATGGGTTTTGGCCCTCCGGGCGCGATCGGCGCGAAATTGGCAGCACCTGATCGAGTCGTACTAAGTTTAGTTGGCGATGGTGGCTTCGGTCAAAACCCGTCGATGCTCGCAACGGCCGTCGAACTCAATCTGGGCATCATCTGGCTGGTCATGAACAACAACGCCTTCGGAACGATCGCAGGTCTTCAAAAAGCTCATTACGGTTTGACCTATGGAACCACGTTCCCCGGATCAGCCGCCGCACCCGCAAACGGACCGGGTTATGCAGATATTGCAAAAGCTTATGGTGCAAAAGGGCACAGGCTCAGTGCTGCTGATGAATTGTTGCCCGCATTGGAAGCGGCAATCGCCAGCGGCAAACCAACCGTTCTTGATGTCCCAATGATCAACAACCCAACACCAACCACCGGACATTGGAACATCTTGGACATATACTCGCCGGACAGGGATGTTTCGCACGTTGCCACCTAGATCAATTTGGAGTGTGCGATCCGCCTGTGCATACGGCTTTTGCCTGTAACTGTTTAACAGAAGGGCAATTGCCGCTATGCGATGGCTTAAGCTTGATGGAAAACCTTTGAGTCGCAAATGGCAAGACTCGTGCCTCGTGCTATTCTAGGGAAATTAAAAATCAAAGGCTTAGATGTCGATGAATGGCAAAACTATGTGTCGCCCGACATTCCTTGTGGGACGACACATAGTTTTGCCATTTGGCAGCCATAGTCGTTCCATTGGTGATAGACGCTTCGTTTTTTGTTGGTTCGCTATGTGCCAGTCGGTGATGGCTGATGCCGGAATCGGATTGGGCAGAGGTGGTTGGACCTGGTCGCATTTTTCATGACCTTGGGTATGCTCACTTGAGGTGCGTGCGCGTAACGACGATTTGCCGAGTTTTCTTTGGCTGAACTGGTTAGTTTGAATTTTGCCAAAACTAACGAATATCCTCGGTCACTGCTGGACAGCTGTTCACCACACTTGCCTCATGACCCAGCCCCCTGAAATCAGGCCACTGAGGTGTTAGTAATCCGTCCAAGCAAAGGATGGACTATGAAACGCAGATTTTCGGACGAACAGATCATTGGAATGATCAAGGAATACGAGGCTGGAGTTAAAGCACAGGAGTTGTGCCGCAAGTACGGGATCAGCGATGCAACGTTCTACAAATACAAGGCCAAGTTCGGCGGGATGAACGTGTCGGATGCCAAGAAGCTGCGTGCACTTGAGGATGAGAACAACCGCCTGAAGCGCATGCTGGCAGATGCGATGCTCGACAATGCGGCATTGAAGGATCTCGCGACAAAAAACTACTGACGCCCGATGTCAAAAGACGGGCCGTGTCAGACGTGATGGATCGACACGATTTGTCTGAGCGTCGGGCGTGTGAACTGGCCGACCTGCACAGGTCTGTTTTCCAGTATCAGAAACAGGACGAGGATGACGCGGCCTTGCGCAAGCGCTTGCGCGAACTGGCGAACGAACGTCGTCGGTTCGGCTACCGGCGTTTGGGCATCCTATTGGCCAGAGAGGGCTTTGAAGTGAACCACAAGGAGCTGTTCGTCTCTACCGTGAGGAAGGATTGGCTGTGCGCCGTCGTCGGTCGCGCAAACGAGCTTTGGGCACGCGAAGGCCTATTCTTGTGCCGGATCGGGCCAATCAGCGGTGGTCGTTTGACTTTGTGTCCGACGCCTTTGAGGATGGTCGGCGGTTCCGTGTGTTGTGCATCATTGATGACTGCGCCCGAGAGGCACTGGCAACTGTCGTGGATCGTTCGTTGTCAGGCGCGCGGATGACCCGTGAACTGGATGATCTGATCCGCAGGCGTGGCCAGCCGGACATGATTGTCAGCGATAATGGAACGGAAATGACATCTCATGCCGTTCTTCGATGGTGCCAAGACACTGGCGTTGGCTGGCACTACATCGCACCAGGCAAGCCCATGCAGAACGCATTCGTGGAGAGCTTCAATGGTCGACTGCGTGACGAATGCCTGAACGAACATATCTTCGGCAATCTCGCAGAAGCCCGAAAGATCATTGAAACCTGGAGGATCGACTACAACACTCAGAGACCACACACATCGCTTGGCGGACTGGCACCGGCCGTTTACGCCAATCTCAACCGTGCCGCCCGGCCTGCTTCGCTTGAGCTACGCAAAGGCTCCGCTCAGCAGGCTTTGACCGCAACCTAATCACGAGAAAAAAACAGGAACGGATTCTACATCCAAACGGCCCGGATCAAGGGGCTGGGTCAAAGATCAAATGGCATGGGCAGCTGTGGTGACAAAGAAAGAAGATCGCCACGATCTCATTGACGAGGGTAATTACTTGCTGCGGTACATCGTTAAGGAATTTGCCAAGGCTTGAAATGCCATTGTCGAAGGTACGTGAGAACAGGTCGGGCACTCAACCAGAGATCGCTTCACAATAAACCACTACTGCGATGTTTGCGGTTTGTTATGGCGCTGCAACTCGTGCGGTGGTTGCGAAAATTGGTCAAACTGGGAACTCTGCTGGTTTCAGCGCCAAGTTTTGTCGCAACTAACTTCATTGAGTCGCCTGGCGCTCTTTCTCCGGCCAAAACTCATCTACCACAACATATGCGATGATTACAAAAAAAGCGGCGCTGGCAACTTGCAATACGCGAGTGATGCTCTTGACGTCAGCCTCGTCTGAAAATGGTGCAACCGAACCGCCATATACTATCAGAGCTGTCGTAATAGCGGAACCGGCGGCGGCGGCGAGCGGGACTTTTGACTTTCCAAGTGCTCCGAGTGTTAGGCAAAAGAAAAAACACAGCAAAACGGGGGTGAGAATAACCGGAGCTATTACGTTTATTTCATAACAAATGATGGATACTGCGGCCCCAAGTAGATTTGCCGTCAGCATAGCTTTTGCAACTGTTTTGCCTGCAGCAGGCATTGCCGCAAGTTGCTGGCTCAGCAGGGCGACAAAAAACAGGACCAACAAAGCAGAAGCGCCGGAAATAAAGAACGCCATAGCAAAGGGCACTGTGACCAGAGACATCCTGACTATTCGGCGATGTGAGTCGAAGTCCGGCGATGTTGCAGCTTTATTTTGAGGTGCCGTTTGAGGTGCAGCGGGTATCAACACGAACATCAGCGTCGATACAAAGCCTGCAAACAGCAGATTCAGTGGTATCCAATACACGAGCACCAAGGCCAGATCCTGTGATTGCAAAACCAAGTTCGGGATCATCAACGCTCCCATGAGGGCGATGACACCGGGCAATACTCCGGCACCGGAAACGGACCATATGAAAGACAGGATTATTCCAATCGCCACTAGGATCAGGAACACAACAGGATATGGTGAGAAGATTGAGGAAAGCAGGAATGAAGTGAACATCAATCCAATCGAGAAGACAAACAGCTTGCCAAACGCCGCCAAAGGCAATGCGGCAGGCGCTTGAAGAAAAAGGGCAGTGAAAACCGCTCCAATGATGGCGAGTGGCCACCCGAGAAACAGGCCCAATGCAAATACACCGGTAACACCCAGCGCAAGCCGGGTGACAGAGCGTTGGTTCTCAGTATGCATAGGAGAAGATTGAAACCACGCGGATGTAGGCGCGGCCTACGAGGTTCAGCAACGAGTTGTCGCTTAGATACATGATTACATCGGCCTGCCCGTTCAGTTGAAAGCGAAGATCGTCTTCGGCACTTCCAGCTTCATAGCCGGGTAAAACAATCCTGACCGGAAACCTCTCGGGCTCCCGCAAAAATCCCTTGGTGCTTGGCGGGCTCGCCAATTGCCCTGGCTCATCACTGCCACTCAAAGAAACAGCAGCACTAAAGCTCTCAATGACGCCCGGAACAATCTTACCTGGATGCATATCCAACACCACATCAACCGGAGACCCTATTGAAGCTCTTCCCAGATTGTTCTCGGTAAAATACGCCTCGATCCAGACGTCGGTTGCATCCAGAAACGTCAAAAGATCCTGGCCGGATCGCGCATACGTTCCGGGGGCAATCAGCAGATTAGAAATGACACCTGTCGCAGGAGCACGCAGTTCGGTCCATTCAAGGTTCAGTTCCGCATCCGCCAATGCCGCCAGTGCGCGCTGGATTTTCGGGTTTTCAATCCCATCGTCACCAAGCCTTTGCTTTGCTTTTTCCAGATCAGCTTTTGCGTTCTCAAAGTTTGCCTCGGATTCTGCCAGTTGTCCCCGTGCATCATCGGCTTTTGAGACGGCAATCAACCCTTTCTTTTCGAGCGCAAATACACGTTCCGTCTGAATGCGCATCGTATCCAGATCGCTCTGCGCCCTTGCGAGTTTGGCTTGTGCCGCACTTACCTCTGCCGAAGACGCACCCACCTCTTGGGTTGCCGCTTCAAGATCAGCTTCCGCCTTTGAACGCTCGATTTCGTAGGGTCTGGAATCTATTCGAACCAGAACATCACCTGCCGAAACGATTTGGCCGTTTTCTACCAAGACTTCCGTTACCGTTCCGGTCACCTGAGGCACGATTTGGGTGGCTACAGCTTTTACTCTGGCGTTCCCGGTAAAAGGTGTTTTTCGATCAGCGACCAGGTACCAGACAAGGAAAATCAGAATGACAGCCAGGGTTGTCCATATCGTTTTCCTCATTTCGTCGCACCTTCGACAGCGCCCTCGGCTTCAGGTGAGGTATCAATCCAAACCTTGAACAGCTCATAGAAGACAGCAAAGAGTACCGGCCCCATAAAAACGCCGATCAACCCGTACGCCATCATACCTCCGAGAACACCGATGAGGATGACCAGCATGGGAGTCTCAAGGCCTTTTGAGATGAACACGGGTCTTAGGAAACTGTCCATTATCATGACGGGAACGGCCAATATGGTGAAGATCAAAGCAGTTCCACCGGACATAGAACTCCACGCGTAGATAATAACTGGTATCAGAACCAGTCCGGGCCCGATTTGGATAATTGAGAGTATGAGGCAGATAAATGCCAGCGTGGCGGCCGAAGAAATCCCAAACAATGCCAACAGTATCCAAACGAAAACTGCCTGAATGGCTGCTACGCCAATCACGCCTTTTGTAACGTTTCGGATCGTTGCGCCTGCCAGTGTCACGAATTCACCGCCGCGCGGCGCAAAGACACGGTTGGCAAAGCGCTGAAGACCCTGGACCAAATTTGGCCCGGGGCTGAACAATGCCCCCATAATCAACACGGACAGAGCTAAGCCAAGAAGCCCGATACCAATGCCCAACACCTTTCCGAAGAGCGATTTGGTGATTTCAAGGATTTGCGCGCCGTATTTTGCAAGCGCACCGTCCAGATTCCGTTCAAACATACTCCAGACATCGGCAATCTTGCTTCCGATCAGTGGTAGTTCCTTGATCCCCTCAGGGGCAGGGGGGATTTTCAATTCACCCTTGTCTGCTTGTTCCGCAAACTCGGACCCTAGTTCAGCAGCCCCGGACACCGCAGTTGCGACTGGCCCGAGGGTCAGAACAAGGCCCAACAAAACCAAGATCGTCGTGGCAAGTTTTTTCCGCCCTCCCAGCTTGGACTGGAGCCAATCAAATGCCGGGTAAAGCGCCACACAGAGGATCGTTGCCCAGATAACCACGCTCGCAAGCGGGGCCACCATAACCAGGGCGCTGTAGAGGAATAGTCCAAGAAATAGCAATCGTATCGCTAGATCGACAATCTTCGCATCCTGAGTCTTTTCCATTCCATCCCTCCGTGAACTTTTTTTGAATGTTACACTCAAAAAACCTAATATGTATATTTTTTTAGAATTTAGTGGTCATCTATCAGCTTGAAGACACAAATTAATCCGGGCCACGGCTTGAGATGCCCAGTCAAATCAATGCCTGGGCATGAGTTCGGGTTGGCCAAATTGGGATAATCTACTTGTCCGCTTTTTTGTCGTCTTGGGACAAGATTGTATCCGCCACTGTGGTTGCTGCAGTCACGAAGACACCGAGACCTACAATGATGTATACCATCGTAAAGATCTTCCCTGCCGCGGTTTCGGGTGAGAAGTCACCAAACCCTACGGTCGAAATGGTCACGACAGAAAAGTAGATTGAGTCGAGCCAACTCCAACCTTCGACAAAGTGGTAGAAGGCCGAGGCCCATAAAATCATTCCGACTGTAAAGGCAAGAAGGCCTTTCACTCTACCATCCTTGAAAGCAACGCCAATCCCACGTGTGATTCTAGTTAGCGAATTCATTGTGTCCCCATCGTTTGAATAATTCACATATAACAGTAATTAGATGGATGAGGGAATTGAAGTATTTTAGCCGCCACTAGTTTGGTTGGGCGTCGGGTCGCAGTAATCAAAGCTAATGCAATGTGCCCGTTTACGAATCGTTAAACGCGTTTCAAGCCAGCTATTTTGAAACTGGGTCAGCAGCACATCCTAAATTTAGTCCTTTAACCGTTTCTTAGCCGCCCGACCAATTCCGCAAGAGCAGTCGGCTAAATGGTCAAGGTCATTTAGGGTTCAGCAAAATGAGAAGCCACATATTCCATTAACATGATGCTTTAATGGTCTAGTCTGCCCAAAAAAGGAATCAGAACCTTAGGAGAAAAGCGTGCGGTTCATCACAAAAGGTGTCATGGTTTGTTGCGCTGTCGCGTTCGTCGCGGTTGTTGTGGCATGGCTTTTCCTGTCCTCTGCGTTGTTTTCTTCTGTCAGAGCCACTTTTGTTGAAAACCTGATCTCGAAGAAACTTGGTCAGGACGTGTTAATCGATGATGAAGTGCGTCTAGGCCTTGGTCGGCAACTACATGTATCAGCAGCGGGATTGGTACTACCCGGCGCGATCAGAGCCGAAGCGAATCTGGCAGCAATCGACAAACTTGAGTTCAAAATTTCTGCCCGCGACCTTTGGAACAGAAAATTGTCGCTGAGTGAGCTTTCTCTCTCGGGTGTTCACCTCAACTTGATCACGGACAAAGACGGTGTCGGAAACTGGCAGTCCGCTTCCCAAACGGGCGCTAGAGCCGGGGATCCGGCCAAACCTGCAAACCTGTCTGCGGCTGGAATTCTAACGGACCACAAAATTGACCTGACCGATGTCACCGTTCTTTACCAGAACGATCTAAACGGGCTTGATCTGGATCTGCAGCTTCCTGAACTGAATTTAAAGCGTGATACGGAAACCGACGTTGTGACTGCGGTTGGGGCTGGTGCACTAAACGGAGAGAAGTTCAATCTGAACGCGAGCATTCCTGCGGATGACTCGTTTCAGGTCGCGGTGAACTTCGATCAGATTGCGATTGCCGCCGAGGAAGTCCCTCAAGAGAACGGGCTACAAGTGAATACGACCATAGAGGTTGCCGAACTTGGTCAGCTTCTTGATATCCTGAAACTCAATCGCGTTCTGGAGGGTTCAGGGAGTATTGGTGCAGCTTTCAAATCAGTCGACGGCGTAGCCCGGATTGATAACCTGGCTGTATTGACTGAATTGGATGGTGGGCAAAGCCTTTCGCTGACGGGACAAATCGGAGAGTTGGGAAACCCAGAAGACGTATCCCTGACAACCCGAATTAGGTTGTACCCAGAAGATGCGGAACCAGCCCCAGCCGCCTCGCGGTATGATCTTAAACTTATCGCAGTCGACATGGTTATCGACAGCGTGCCTGGGCAGGTGCCGCAGCGACAAATGGTCATTAAGACCAACGGTTTCACGTTGGACACGTCCGGCGAAGGCCCGCCCCCGATTAAGTTCTCCGAGCTTTCCAGAACACCAGAAGGCGCTTTAAAAGTCGGAAACATCAACCTTAGAATTGGCAACCCAGCCGATCCGTTTATCATTTTGAACGGTTCGGTCGATGACGCGCTTCAGTTGCAAGGCATTTCAGCAGAAGGCCTAGTGGATATACCGGCAAGCAGTTTGATCTCGCCAGAATTGTTGGGACCAGACGACCAGCTTGGCAGGTTTTCCGGTGACTTCCATTTGAACGGCGACATCAATCAGCTTTCGTTGACGAATTTGGATGGAAAGACACGCGATACAGACGTCTGGAACCTTGAGGTGCATGGCACTGTCGAGAATGTACTCAAATTCGAGGACCTGGATTTGGCAATTGATGTCGCAGTTCCATCCGGAGCGGATCTTTTGCAGGCACTATCGCTTGAACGTGTGGAAACCGGGCAGGCTCGCCTTGAAATCAATCTTGTTAGCGAAGGCACTGATTGGAACGCGAGTGCCAATGTTGAGGTCGCCGACTCTATCTTGCAGATTATGGCCGATCTTGATGATGCAACAAGCGACCCGGTGCTGCAGGGTTCCATTGAGAGTGACCTGATAATGATAGATCAGATCCGAACTATCATTCAGGCTGCCGCACAGTTGCGGAAATTAGGCGGCCCAAATCCGGAAGAGAAAGAACCTAAGAAAGAAGACGAGGGCAACCAAGGCGCGTTAAGAGATGTAACGCTTAAACCTATCGGGCGCTCAATTCTCTTGTCCGGCATGGATATGGATGTCGACGTTGACCTTCGGCACATCGAAGGTGCCAAGGGCATCAGCAGTCTGCAGAGCGAAGTGACGCTCAACAAAAACGCGCTTAAGGCAGGACCACTGAAGTTTGAATACGGAGGCGCTCATTTCGACGTCAGTGGGCAAATAGATCTATCGAACGACACACATCTGCTCACGTTGACCGGCAAGGCAGGTGGCTGGCAACTGGATGAAATTCTTCACAGCCTGAACTTCAAAAAGGGCGCAAGCGGTACAATCTATGCAGATTTTTCGGTGACCGGCGGAACCGATTCAGTCAAGCATTTTGCCAATAGCATGAGCGGCAATGCCACAGTTTCTATGCGTGACGGCTCGATCGAGACCCAGCTTTTAGATCTGGCAGGATTGGGGGTGCTACCTTGGGTGTTTACCAAAGAGAAACAGAAGGTTGCTCCAATTGTATGTTTGCGCGCGCCGATTAGTATTTCAAATGGAAGTATTTCGACGAAACAAACCACATTGGAGACAGATCATGTCCAAGTCGTCGTCTTTGGCGGTGTTAATGTGGCGGGCAAGGTTTTGGACCTAAATCTGCAGCCCCGCAAGATTGGCGAACCTCTTTCGAAGAGCCCTTGGCCCGTGACCTTGAAGGGTCCACTAGCAAAGCCGAAGATCAAGGTCAAAGACGGTCCGAAGCGGCTGAAACGATCGGATGGTGCGGACAAAATGCCGGCAAGAAGACAGCTTTGCGTTCCGGACATTTTACAACTGCAGTAGTGGCGGAGGCAGTCGATAAAAGACCATTCTTAAAGTTCAAAAAGAATGGCATCGCTTTCTGAAAGCGATTTTTGCTTTGGGTTTTCTCTCGATATATTCCGCACGTTAGGCGAATAGAGACTCTCGTGGAGTTCAGCGGACATGATGGAAGACCTTTGAGACGCAAATGGAAAAACGTGTGCTCTGTTGAAATGGTAGCTAAAGCGAAATCAATAGCTTAGTGAAGCGTGAGTGGCAAAACTATGTGTCGCCCGACACTTTGAATCCATTGGAAAAATTGGCGGTTTTTACCAGCTACCCGCCAACATACCCACCTACCGATTTGAATGGCTGCACGAAGATTGTGTTTCCAACCATCGCGATTTCTCTCCGCAGCCTTCGATGAATCCGATCAAATAGCGCCCGTGATATGCCCTTGAGTTTCCACGCGATCTTATGGACACAAATCAAGGTTTGGATAAGTACCTGGGTTGATTAAGACTGGCCATTAGGCTCAGAATTCATAGCCAAAAAGATGACGGTAGCCGCCTGTGCGATGGCTGAGAGGAAGACCTTTGGGCACCTGTCGTATCGGGTTGCCACACGTCGCCAATCTTTCAACCTTCCGAACATGATCTCGTATCACTGTCCGACAGTGCATTGCACAGCAATGTCACGAGAGGGGGGTTGCGACTATGTAGCGACGCTTGTCGTACTTCACCGCTTTTTTTGGCTGCTTCCGGCTTGGGATGCACATGCGTATCCCTTTGTCTTTCAACGTTTCCCGGAACCAATCAGCGTCATATCCGCGATCTCCGAGCAGCCATTCGACATCTGGCAGGCTGCTCAACAATGCTCGTGCGCCGATGTAATCACTCATCTGCCCAGGCGTCACAAACATGTTGAGTGGGCGCCCCTCGCTGTCGCGGATGACACGCCGTTTGGTGTTCATGCCGCCCTTGGTTCGGCCCCTCTCGGCAGCATCCTTCGGATGCGCCTGCCAGGCAGTGAATCAGGTGTCCACGCCCCCTTTTTGACGCTCATGCTGGTCGCTGTGCGGTGCGCCTTCAGGTAGGTCGCGTCCACTGCCCGGCAGTCGAAACGCAGTTTCGATGAGAGGGGATCATCACGGTCTTATCTTCTCCGTGCTCAGCGGCCAATCCGGCCATCATCCGCGCAAAGATGCCCTTGTGGCTCCAACGTTTCCAGCGGTTGTAGAGCGTCTTATGCGGGCCGTATTCCTTCGGCGCATCGCGCCAGCGCAAACCATTGCGATTAATGAAGACTATCCCGCTCAACACCCGCCGGTCATCGACGCGGAGTTTACCATGAGACTTTGGCAAGAAGGGCTCAAGACGCGCCATCTGGGCGTCGGTCAGCCAAAACAGATCAGACATGTTCACCGCCCGTTTTTCGAACCGTGAGTCACGCAACCCCGCTGAAATCAATGGGTCCTGACCCTAGCTCGAGATCTCGACCCGACATTCGAGACCACCGAGGGTACTGGAAGCGCCCAAAATCAGATGGGTGTCATAAGCTTTCAGCAAATCGACTGCTATTGTCAGTCCTAGCCCGCTGCCGGTGACCGATGTGTCCAAACGACCGCCGGACCGAAGTGCATCGCGGCGGGCGTCTTCCGGAATCCCGGGGCCGTCGTCTTCGATGCTGATTTCGATGCAACCGGGGTTGCGCTTGGCCGTCAAGCGTACACTTTTCCGGCACCACTTGACTGCGTTGTCCAGCAAGTTGCCCAACACCTCTTCAATATCTTGTGCATCCATGCGTACCCAGAGACCGGGGTCACGCACGATCTGCAGAGATTTGCCTTCGCGATCCGCTATTGTTGCAAACAGCCGTTCCAGCCTGTCGATAGCGTTTGTCAAATCCGTTCTCGAATGGGTTAAGTCCGCGGTATGCAAGGCTCTCAATCTGGCGAGAGATCGGCTCAATTGAGCATCGATCCGGTCCAACGCCTCCCGCGCGGTGCCCGTTGCAACTCCTGCACCGGAAAGCGTTTCCAGT
Source organism: Ruegeria sp. AL3 (assembly GCF_056536065.1). Classification (NCBI taxonomy): domain Bacteria; kingdom Pseudomonadati; phylum Pseudomonadota; class Alphaproteobacteria; order Rhodobacterales; family Roseobacteraceae; genus Ruegeria; species Ruegeria sp. AL3. The sequence continues at coordinate 482,753 of NZ_JBQFJG010000001.1, read as the reverse complement.
TCGTTCCGCAAAATTGTGGCAGGAGTTTTCAAAGCGTGGGCCAAGTCGGCTGCCTGACGGCGAGATCCTGACACGACCTCACGATTCCGACGCAGAAGTTTGTTCAGGTCTTCAACCAGTGGAGCGACCTCTTCCGGATAATCAGCTGGTCTGAGATCTTCATCCTGATCCCAGCGATGCGCGACATCGGAACGCAATCTTCTTAAAGGCCCAAGTATGATAGTCATCAATAGAAGAGATCCGGCCACCCCTATCAGACCGACAAGGGCAAATACGGGCAATAGGCTTTCTTGTGCGACACGGCGTTCGGCGTCAAGTTGAACCCGACTTTCGGCGACACTTACGCCCCAGACAGAGCCGTCTTCGTACGTGATTTTTTGAAAGGCACTGCGCAGGACCTCACCTTCGGGGCCATTCGTAGTCCACAGCGTTGGCGTATCTGGGTTGCCGGAAGGCTCGGCGATAACTTCGTCAAACAGTGACGCAGACGTAAAGATTTCTCCTTCGTCGTTGCTAACTTGCCAGTATCTACCAGAGTATGGAGAACTGTAAGCCGGATCGAACATCAGATCCCGGAGTGAATCGGGGCTTTGGGTGGTGACGCTCAATCCCACTACAAGCTGTGTGTGGCGGTCCAACAAAGCAGTGTCGAAGCGATCTGATACGCGGTTGTTGATGTAAGAAAAGACGGCAAGTGTACCTAATCCAACAGACACGGCTCCGGATGCAAAGCCTCCTAACAATGCCCGTTGACGCAGTGACAACATCAGGCAGAGTCAATCATATATCCGCGGCCCCGTACCGTTGTGATCAAGTCGGAGCCAAGTTTTTTGCGCAGACGGGTTATGAAGACTGCAATGGTATTGGAATCCCGGTCGCCGTCGTATTCATAGATATGTTCAGAAAGCTCGGTTCTTGAAATCATGCGCCCGGCATTGAGGGCCAGATAGGTAAACACAGCGATTTCCTGAGCCGTTAGATCGATCGGAACGCCATCAACCGTCACTCGCCCGTTGCGCGTATCCAGAACGACGTTACCCATCTCGATCACCGGGTTCAACTGGCCACTTTGCCGCCGCAAAATGGCGCGGACCCGGGCCGCCAGTTCTGGCATGTGGAACGGTTTGGTCATGTAGTCGTCCGCACCGGCATCAAGCCCGTCGACACGCTCACTCCAGCCATCGCGGGCGGTAAGTATCAGAACCGGGGTTTGCACGCCCGAACCACGCCACTCGCGCAGCACCGAGATACCGTCCCGTTCCGGCAGGCCGATATCCAGAATGATAACGTCGTACGGTTCGGTCGCGCCCAGATGTAACGCGTCGAGACCGTTGTTTACCACATCCACTACGCGACCTTCGGCATTCAACAGCTTTTTGATCTGATCGCAAAGGTGCGGTTCATCTTCTGCAAGCAAAACTCTCATGCACCAGCACTATATGCGCGTGTCTCGAAGTTTAAACATCATCTTTTTCCGCCGCTGTTTCCCCCGCCATTACCGCCGGAGTTTCCACCACCGTTGCCGCCGCTGTTTCCCCCGCCATTGCCGCCGGAGTTTCCACCACCGTTGCCGCCGCTGTTTCCCCCGCCATTGCCGCCGGAGTTTCCACCACCGTTGCCACCGCCATTACCGCCGGAGTTTCCGCCACCGTTGCCGCCGCTGTTTCCCCCGCCGTTACCGCCGGAGTTTCCGCCACCGTTACCACCGCTGTTACCGTTGCCGCCACGGTTTCCATTGATGCCATTGTTCGCCGACTTCCCTTGCGATGCAGCAGCAGGATTGCCTGGCGCTGTCTTGGCAGCTTCAGTTACCTGCCGCCCAACACTTGACCGATTGGGTACAACAACACCAGTTTTTGCATTGACGATAACGCTGATTATCTTTCCATTCGGCTTTTTGACCAGAATTCGATAATAGACTTCATCTGTCTGAAAGGCACGCGCATTAACTGGGGTGCCGCCAAAAACTCGCTCTACACCCTTGATAACCTTTTTAAGCCGAATGGCTTGTCCCGAACTTGTCGCCTTGCGTAACTCCGCCTGCTTCAGTTCGCGGGCAGCCGCATCGCTTTCTCCGGGCTGGAGAACCGCGAAAAGGCAGGCAAGGATCAAAAGCTTTTTCATCTTCGGTACTTTTTACGGCGCTGACGCCCGATCAACCTAACGAAGGTTACATGAACCGTTGATGAACGACCAGTTTCCCGTGGGTTCAACATCAATGGGGTTAGATGACAAAAACTAGGACAAGAACCCGGCAAGGACATACGGCCTGTCGGAATCAAGTTTGTAATAGCGCTGACGACAGAAACTCAAAATTGAACAACGAGAAACGCCATGAAAAACACAATGACCGGATTGTTGAAAACCTCAGCTGTTGCCATCGCCCTGATGAGTTCCGCCGCGCTCGTTGGGGCGGTCGCCTTTCCTGATTCTGCCTACGCGAAAGGCGGCAACGGAAAAGGCGGCGGCAACGGCGGAGGAAACAGCGGCGGCAACGGTGGCGGCAACGGAGGTGGTAACGGAGGCGGTAACGGTGGCGGTCACGGCGGAGGGAACTCTGGCGGCAATGGCGGTGGGAACGGAAATGGCCATGGTAGCGGAAATGACGGAGCCGGAAACAGTAGTGGCAAAGGTTTAGGAAAGGGCGCATCCAAAAATGCAGGAAAGTCTGCAACTGGCAAGACAAGTAACAAAGCAACTGGAATCTCAGGATCGCGATCCCAATCTTCAAAAGGGAAAAAATTCTCTTTGAAAGAGATATTTGGTGGCAGGAAGTCCAAGGCCAATAAACCCAAATCCAAAGCAACGAAAACCGCGCGAACAATCACGTCATCGCCTACGGTCACCAGTTCAGTGCGCCCGGAAAAGCGTCCGACAGGACACAAAATGGCTTCGTTACTTGGGGCTCATCCGTCAGAGTTGGGCGCGTTGAACGCAGCAAATGCGAGTGAGACGGCCCTACTGAACGCCGCACCCAACTCACGAGTCGGCCGAATTGCTACTTATCGTGAAACGGTATTGGCTGGCGATGATCTGCGGGCGGCGCTGGAGGAGCAGCAGGATCTTCTGGACGGGATGACGCCGCCAGATCGTTCTGTTTCTGAAATCGAACAGGATCTTGAAGCGGCACAAACTGATGTTCAGGAAAAGCAGGATCGTGTGACCGAACTTGAAGAGGCGCTGGAAGACGCTGGTGGCACCGACCCAGACATCGAGGCAGCGCTTGAGGAAGCAAACAACGATCTACAGGACGCCATCGACACGGCTGAAAGTTTGGAAACCGAGAAACAGGATGCTGTCGAATATGAAGAAGCGGTTGCTGAGGTCGAGGACTTGACTGAGGCTGTTGAAGATCAAGGGCTGACTGAACGCGAAGCACTGGAAAACGCGGCAAACAAGCCCGTTACAGACGAGGTTGAGGCGGCAGTAAAATCACTGCTTGGGTTAGATGGCTAACAGTATTGGCTTGTTATTCTGCAAGCCGATGGTGGCCGGGTCGACCATGTCTTTACCACGAGCATGGCCGGCCCGGCGTCGTGTCGACACCACCTGACTAGATGGATGGAGATACGCTTTTAGCGTCGTGAACGCATTGAGGTTTCTCAAAAATAGACCCGCTCCGATACGGAGCGGGCTTTGCAGTATCCTGATTTGGTCGCCGTAACCTGGAAGCGTGATGGCTTGTAATCGTCGTTTCAGGCGTCCTTGTTTGTCTCATCCAGTCGCTTGTTGTTAATGATGTCAGTTAGTGCATTCTCGATAGGAGGGAAGCGATTGGTGCTCGAATTTTCGGCGTTGGAACGCGCGCCGTGAACGGCGACATTTGAGGACTGCATAGTTGCAGGAACACAAGGCTCAACCCCAATGGCAGACTTGATCATTCTTTTCCCCTTCGACAAAGACGGGCTTTTTAAGATAGCCCTGCGGGGAGTAGTATGAGCTAAACACTTTGAACACTCAGAGAATACATTGTTCACGTTCGGTTAATGTTGTCGCCCCGGTGTGAACAAAAGGTTGGGGGTAATCTTGCTGCTTGGAATAACCCGCCAATCAGGCGAACCCATCCAGCAGTGGCATTATTTGAGCAGGACGGTTCAAATAATGCTGTTGTTTTTAATCGGTATTGCGCTTCTTAGCTGGTACCGTTGTTCTGGATTCATGGAAACCGCCTTGCCAGCGGTGACATGTTTATTCGAGATGCTGCGGTATTTTATGTGGTACTCTTAGATTCAGATTATTAAAAATCTAATAAAAACATAAAATTATGATATAAATTCGAAGACTCCTCGGTCCGCCACTGGTTTCCTCTCGCCCAACGACTGGCGGCGACTTGCTGCGCCCAAATTCGCAAGGCGCTGTTCTGCCTGTTCCTAAGCAAGTCCGGTGGCCAATCTTTGCAGGGCCGTCTCATTTTGATCTTTGTCAAGGTTGAACGCGGGCCGCCGAGATACAGTCACCAATGTATCAGGAGGTCTTGCATGGAAAGACTGGTCGAAATTGGGCGGACATTTGTTCAGGCGATGCATGATCGCAATGGCTTGGCAAGTGTTGACGAGATGTACGCGGAAAACGCTCAGTCCATAGAGGCGGTTGTGCCTCCGGTGCGGCAATTTCGGATTACAAAGGGTCGCGACGCCATCAAGGCAAAGCGGGAAGATTGGCTGAAAACGCATGAAATCCAAACGCTTACGGCAGATGGCCCTTTTGTTCATCCGCCCAATCGCTTTGGGGTGCGTTTCAATGCCGAGGTCGTGCAGAAAGACACCGGACAACGAATGAACCTTAGCGAAATTGCCATTTATTCAGTTGAGGATGGCAAGATTGTATTGGAAGAGTTCTTTATGTTGCCAAAATAGCGAACGGTACCTGGCAACACGGCTTCCCAAGCGCTCGCTGCCATTTCAGGAAGCCTCGCCAGGTCCGGCGCTGCAATCAAGTACGTCCAATCAAAATGGGCGGTTGACTGGTCGGTCCGGGGCCTGGTGGGCAGATGGAATTAGGTTTGCAGCATTTTAGCACTCTGCCCGGATCGGAGAACCTAGATGACCGAACTCTCACTTGACAAGCTGTCTGCCGAGGTCGGGGTTTGTGCGGCAGATACCGACGAGAATGCCCCGCCACACCCCTATGAGAAACTTGACCGCGCAACGCGCGCGGCCCTTGCCCGTGCCACCGCCGGTGTTTCCCCGCATTCGATAATGGCCACCTGGATCGATTGGGCCCTGCACCTGGGTCGTTCCCCCGGACGCCAGCTTGAACTGACAGAACGCGCGGCACGTGATGCGGCCAAACTCTGGGTCTATGCCAGCGAGATGGCGACCGGCGCGAAGGCCACTCCGCCTTTTCAGCCATGTAAGCAGGATCACCGTTTCAATGCGCCCGGCTGGCAGCAGGTGCCATTTTCCCTATGGCAGCAGGCTTTTCTGAGCGCGCAGGATTGGTGGCAGGCCGCAACGGACGAAATGCCCGGCATCGCCCCCCGCGACGCCGAACGCGGGCAATTTCAGGTTCGTCAGGCGCTTGATCTTGTCTCTCCTTCGAACTTCCCGTGGTCAAACCCGGAAATCATCAATCGCACCTTTCAGACCGGCGGTCGCAATTTGATAGAGGGCGCCGCTCACTTTCTTGAGGATGTTGCCCATACCATAACGCAACAGCACGAACCTGCCCCTGAGGGTTATGAAATCGGTAAAGACATTGCCGCGACCCCCGGCAGGGTTGTTTATCGCAACGCGCTGTTCGAGCTGATTCAATACACACCAAGCACCAAGCGCGTGCAGGCGGAACCGATCCTTTTCGTGCCTGCATGGATCATGAAATATTATGTGCTCGATCTGTCCCCGGAAAACTCCATGGTGCGGCATCTGGTCGAGCAGGGCTTTACCGTGTTCATGATTTCCTGGGTCAACCCCACCGCTGATCAGGCTGATCTCAGCCTCGAGGATTATCGCCTGAACGGTGTCATGGCCGCGATCGAGGCCATCGAGAAAATCGTTCCGGGCCAAAAGATCCACGCCAATGGGTATTGCCTTGGCGGCACACTTCTGGCGGTTGCTGCCGCGGTGATGCAACGCGATGGCGATGACAGGCTTGCAAGCGTTACGCTGATGGCGGCGCAGGTTGATTTTGCCGAAGCCGGTGAGCTTTTGCTGTTTATCGATGACAGCCAGGTCGCTTTTGTAGAAGACCTGATGTGGTTGCAGGGCTATCTTGACCGCCCTCAGATGACGCGAACTTTTACGACAATCCGCGCCGAGGATCTGATCTATGCCCGGGCTGTCCGTCGCTATTTTCTGGGTGAAGACGACCTGCCTACGGAGCTGACCGTCTGGAACAATGACACGACCCGGATGCCGGCGCGAATGCATTCCGAATATTTGCGCGGTCTGTTCCTGGAAAACCGGCTGAGCGCTGGGCGCTTTTCTGTCGAAGGTCGGGTCGTTGCGCTCAAGGATATACGCGTACCCATGTTTGTGGTCGGAACGGAATCCGACCATATTGCCCCGTGGCGATCAGTGTACAAAATTCGGCTGTTTACCGACGGAGACCTCACCTTCGTGCTGACCAACGGTGGTCACAATGGCGGCATCCTGAGCGAGCCGGGGCACAAGCACCGCCACTATCGGTTGGGCCACAGGCCGGCGGACGCGCTGTATACCTCGCCGGATGATTGGTTCGAGTCGGCCGAAGTAAAGCAAGGTTCCTGGTGGCCTGCGATGGTGGATTGGATCAAAGACCGTTCATCGGGCGAAACCGCGCCGCCGCCGATGGGCGGAAAGCGAAGGGGGGCTGAAAACCTGCCCAAAGCGCCGGGCAGCTACATTCTTCAGGCCTGAAACCGGCGGCGAAGGTCAGACCCGTCAGTGCCCGGTCGATCTCCTTTGGACATCCTGCGCAAGCCCTTCAGGTGAAGTTGAGATTTTGGTCGCTCGGTTGGATCTGGGACTTTGCGATGGATCAAGCCTTGCTGCGGCGCAGGTGTGTTATCGTGCAGGTCGTCGAAACCCTGTGCCACATTTGCGGGTTAGTCGAACGCCAAGCCCGCAATATGCAACGAAAAGAGGCAATACACAGATGATTTCGGGCGGATGTATCTGGAGAGTTGGACCATGACACGCGCAATGGTTTTGAACGAGCCCGGCCGCGCGCTGAGACTGGAAGACATCGAACTTCCGACGCCGGGCCCTCATGACATCGAAATCCAGATCGAGGCTTGTGGTGTTTGCCGAACGGATCTTCACATCGTCGATGGTGACCTCGAACATCCTGAACTTCCACTGGTTCCGGGCCACGAAATCGTTGGGCGGATCATGCGAAAGGGGGATGCCGTTACAGGGCTGGATGCCGGTCAGCGCGTGGGTGTGCCATGGCTTGGATCCACATGTGGGAAATGTCCGTATTGCCATCGCGCACAGGAAAACCTGTGTGACGCGCCGGTGTTCACGGGATACACGCGAAACGGAGGATTTGCCGAAGCCTGCCTTGCGGATGCACGGTATGTTTTTGCCCTGCCAGAGATTGCCGATCCGGTTGCACTGGCGCCGTTGTTATGTGCCGGGCTTATCGGGTTTCGCTGTCTGCGAATGGCCCAGGATGCCAAGGAAATCGGCTTTTATGGCTTCGGAGCTGCCGCGCATATCCTTGCACAACTGGCCGTCTGGCAGGGCCGGAATGTATATGCGCTGTCCCGGCCCGGCGATATCGAGGCACAGGAGTTTGCGCGTGATCTTGGTGCGGTTTGGTCTGGTGGGTCTGACGAGCGACCACCGGTGGAACTGGATGCTGCAATCATATTCGCACCTGTCGGGGCCCTTGTGCCCAAAGCGCTGCAAGCTGTCCGCAAGGGCGGCCGCGTGGTTTGCGGCGGAATTCACATGAGCGACATTCCGTCCTTTCCCTACAGCGATCTTTGGGGGGAACGCCAAATCCTGTCTGTCGCAAACCTGACGCGCCAGGATGGTGAGGCGTTTTTTGCAATGGCCCAAGCCGCTGGCATCCGGACACGGACCCAAAGATATTCACTGAAGGACGCCAACACAGCCCTCGCGGATCTGAGCGCCGGACGATTGCAAGGGGCAGCGGTATTGGTTCCCTGACCAATGGTCTGTCGCGCTCTGCACCGGCTTGACAAGTCACAGCGGACGTCAGCATCCGAAATTAGGGTGGTGGCTTAGGCAAACGGATCCTGATCGTGGAATGGACGAAACACCGGAACACGAAAGACCGCTCAGCGTACTGGGATGTCGCCCACGCGTGCAGGATATGATCATACCGGCGGACTCGTGGACGATCATGCGCCAACAATCAAACTGGACCGTCAGATGAGCGAAGAGCTTGTTTCCATTCAGTGTGTTGAAAATGCTGGTTTTGTATTGCAAATCGGCTTTTGGTGCCGCAGAGAACGAATATTGGTGTCATGCCTGACAACCGTGTCATTGATATTTACATTTAAATATATGAAAAATATGTTTTTAAATTAAATCAAACAAAAAAGTTTTTCAAACGATCTTGGTTTTCGTCAAGACGTTTACAAAATTTTGTTTCAAATCCAGTAATTTGTTGTGAAATTTTCCACCGCCTTTCCATTATTGAAATGCACATAAGTGCGCTTTCGTCTGCTGGAAGAGGAGCCAGACGACGAGAGAAAGGGAAATGGGAGGAATTAATGACCAATAAATCTGTCACACGCCGCGGCGTGTTGAAGTCTGGTGCCGTTGCAGGCACCGGTCTGGCCCTGCCTACGATCTTCACGGCTTCGTCGGCGGCCGCTTACACCAACGAACCAACCGGAGGGTCCGTGACCCTGGGCTTCAATGTTCCCCAGACCGGGCCGTATGCGGAAGAGGGCAATGACGAGCTGCTGGCGCAACAGCTGGCGGTGGAACACCTGAACGGAGAGGGTGACGGCGGTTGCCTGAACACCTTCACGTCGAAGGCGCTGAAGGGTAATGGCATCCTCGGCAAGAAGGTCGAGTTCGTCACAGGTGACACCCAGACCAAGTCGGACGCCGCGCGTGCATCAGCAAAGTCGATGATCGAAAAAGACGGTGCGATCATGATCAACGGCGGGTCGTCCTCGGGCGTGGCCGTTGCGGTTCAGGGCCTGTGTCAAGAAGCAGGTGTGATCTTTATGGCAGGTCTGACCCATGCCAACGACACCACCGGCAAGGACAAGAAGGCCAATGGTTTCCGCCATTTCTTCAACGCCTACATGTCGGGCGCTGCGCTTGCGCCGGTGCTGGCTGCCGAGATGGGCAACGACCGCCGCGCCTATCACCTGACGGCGGACTACAACTGGGGCTGGACCCAGGAAGAGTCGATCGTCGCCTCAACCGAAGCCCTGGGATGGGAAACGGTCAACACCGTCAAAACGCCGCTCGCGTCAACAGACTTCTCGTCCTACATCACTCCGGTTCTGAACTCGGGCGCGGATGTTCTGGTTCTGAACCACTATGGCGGCAATATGGTGAATTCGCTGACCAACGCGATTCAGTTCGGCCTGCTCGACAAAGTTGCCAACGGCAAGGACTTCAAGATCGTCGTGCCGCTGTATTCGGAGCTGATGGCCGCCGGTGCGGGCGAGAACATCAAGGGCGTGCTGGGTTCAATGAACTGGAACTGGCAGTTGCAGGATGAAGGCACAAAAGCCTTCGTGAAATCCTTCGGCGAGAAATACGGCAAGCCGCCGTCCAACTCGGCCCAGACCTGCTATGCTCAGGTTCTGCTGTACGCGGATGCGTGCGAGCGCGCCGGCACCTTCAACCCATGCGGCGTCGTCGAGGCCCTGGAAGGCTTCGAGTTCGACGGGCTGGGTAACGGTCCGACCCTGTACCGCGCCGATGACCACCAGTGCTTCAAAGACGTGCTGGTCGTGCGTGGCAACATGAACCCGACCAACGCCTATGACACGCTGGAGATCGTCGAGATCACCCCACGCGCGCAGGTCGAATACGATCCGGAGCATCCGATGTTTGCCGGTGGCGCACTGGGTGAGTGTAACCCGGGCGCATAAGACCGCGTATCAAAGTCTGGCTGCCAAAATGGTGGCCAGACATCTACAGCAGGGTTGATCCTGTTGTGCCACTCAATTCACACTGACCAACCCTGAGGTGGGCCAATGGACGCCATCCTATTGCAAATTCTGAACGGTCTGGACAAAGGGTCGGCTTATGCGCTGATTGCGCTGGGGCTGACGCTTATTTTTGGGACGCTCGGCGTTGTGAACTTTGCCCATGGGGCCCTGTTCATGATCGGTGCGTTCTGTGCCGTCACTTTGCAAAAGCTCATGAACCTGAGCTTTGTAACCATCGACGAGAGCCAAACCGACTTTCTTGGCAACCCGCTGAAAGTGGAAACACCTTATGTCGAGGCGTGGTTCGGCCCGGAGTTTGGGGCGACGATTATCGACTGGTCCGTTCCATTGGCCATCCTGTTTGCGATCCCGATCATGCTGGCGGTTGGCTATGTGATGGAACGCGGGCTTATCAAGCATTTCTACAAGCGCCCCCACGCGGACCAGATCCTTGTCACGTTCGGCCTGGCGATCGTGTTGCAGGAAATCGTAAAGTATTTCTTTGGTGCCAACCCCATCCAGACCCCGCCGCCCGACGCGCTGAGTGGCTCTATCGACCTTGGCACAATGATCGGGTTTGATCCCAACGCGATCATCTACCCGATCTGGCGCCTCGTCTATTTTGGCTTTGCAGTTGCCATAATCGGTGCCGTCTTCTCATTCCTGCAATTCACCACCTTCGGCATGGTTGTGCGCGCCGGCATGGCGGATCGCGAAACTGTTGGCCTGCTGGGGATCAACATCGACCGGCGTTTTACGATCATGTTCGGTATTGCTGCCGCGGTGGCCGGTTTGGCGGGCGTCATGTACGGGCCGCTCAACCCACCAAACTATCACATGGGGATGGATTTTCTGGTCCTCAGTTTCGTTGTGGTTGTCGTTGGCGGCATGGGGTCTCTTCCCGGCGCCGTGCTGGCTGGCTTTCTGCTGGGCATTCTCGAAAGCTTCGCCTCTACGACCTGGGCCACGACGACGATCCCGGGCATCAACCAAATCATCATCTACCTTGTTGCCATTATTGTGCTGCTCACACGCCCGCGCGGTTTGATGGGACGCAAAGGCGTGATGGAGGAATAATCGATGTTGGGACTGAACAAAAAAGACACCAGCCTGCTGATCATCGTCGGCATCCTTACGATGCTGGCGCCCTTCATCCTGAATCCGTTCCCCGAAGGCAGCGCCATGGCGCAGTTCAACGCGGGCTATCCGGATCTGATGCAGCGCTTTGTCATCTTTGGCATCTTTGCCATCGGCTTCAACATCCTGTTCGGCCTTACCGGATACCTGTCATTCGGACATGCGGCCTTTCTGGGCGTTGGATCCTATTCCGCCGTATGGATGTTCAAGCTGCTGAGTTACAACATCATCCCGGCCATCGCACTCAGCGTTGTGGTCGCCGGGGTATTCTCATTGCTGATCGGATTTGTCAGCCTGCGCCGGTCGGGCATCTATTTTTCGATCCTCACGCTGGCCTTCGCCCAGATGAGCTTTGCGTTGGCTTATTCGGTGTTGTCCAACCCCAAGTTCAACCTGACGAACGGGGAAACGGGATTGCAGGTTTACGCGGATGATCCACAGATTCTGCAAGGGGCGAACTCGCCGGACCTGCCGCATCTGTTCGGGTTGCCGATGCGCGCAACCTACACGCTGGACGTGGGCGCATGGAGTTTTGATTTCAACGCGGGATACTATCTGTGTGCGGTGATCATGATGGTGGTATTCTATCTGTCCATCCGAATTTTTCGTTCACCTTTCGGGATGATGCTGCGGGCCGTCAAATCAAACCAGCAGCGGATGAACTACACTGGCCTGAACTCGAAACCGTACACGCTGGCAGCTTTTGTCATCTCGGGCATGTATGCCGGCCTGGCTGGTGGGCTGATGGCCGCAATGGACCCGCTGGCAGGTGCCGAACGCATGCAGTGGACCGCATCGGGCGAGGTCGTTCTGATGACGATCCTGGGCGGCACCGGCACACTGATCGGGCCGGTGCTGGGTGCAGGCTTCATCAAGTACTTCGAAAATATTTTCTCGAAGATCAACGACAACGTGTTGCACAGCTGGTTTGCATTCCTGCCTGACGGGCTGGAGGACGCTGTGGTTTTCTTGATCCATCCGTTCATCGGCAAGGGATGGCATCTGACGCTGGGCATTCTTTTCATGCTTGTCGTTATCTACTTGCCGGGTGGTCTTGTCGAAGGTGGTCAGCGTTTGCTGAACCGGCTCAAGCGCAAGAAATCAAAATCCGACGACGCGACGTCGGGCAAAACGGAACCGGCGGAATAAGGGGCGAGCCATGGCAATTCTAAGAGTCAAAGACGTCAGCAAGCGCTTCGGCGGCCTCAAGGCGCTCACGGATGTGAATCTCAGCGTCGAGGAGAATTCGGTTCACGCAATCATCGGGCCCAATGGTGCGGGCAAGTCGACCTTGCTGAATTGTCTGGTTGGCAAGCTCATGCCAGATACCGGGTCCGTATTGTTCGACAACGCATCGGTCTTGGGGCTTGAACCCTTCCAGATCAACCAGATGGGCATAAGCCGCGTGTTTCAAACACCAGAGATTTTTGGTGAATTGACGGTGATGGAGAACATGTTGATTCCGATCTTCGCCATGCGGGATGGCGCGTTCCGGATGCATGCATACGAGACCATCGCCAACGAAAAAGCTGTTGTTGAACAAGCCGAAGCCATGCTGGAAGAGATGAACATGGCCGACAAGCGTGAGATGCATGCGGCCTCGCTGTCGCGCGGCGACAAGCGCCGGCTCGAGATTGGCATGTGCCTCAGCCAGAATCCGAGGCTGTTGCTGCTGGACGAACCGACGGCGGGGATGGCGAGGGCGGATACCAACAACACGATCGACCTGCTGAAACAGATCAAGGAAGAACGCGACATCACCATCGCGATCATCGAGCATGACATGCATGTTGTCTTCAGCCTTGCCGAACGCATCACTGTTCTGGCCCAGGGGACACCCCTGGTTGAAGATACTCCTGAAAACATCCGCGGAAACCCAAAGGTTCGCGAAGCCTATCTGGGCGAGGCTGCGTAAGGAAACGCTATGAACGAGAAACCTGACTTTTCGAAAAACGCCAATCTGGCCAGCACCGCCCCTGCGTTTCTTTCCGTTTGGGATATGCACTCCTATTACGGAGAAAGCTATATCGTGCAGGGTGTCAGCTTCAATGTGCATGAAGGCGAGATTCTTGCTCTTCTTGGGCGAAACGGTGCGGGCAAAACCTCGACACTGCGCTCGATTGCAAGGGTCGCAGAACCCGAAGTAAGACATGGCGAAATCTGGTTGGACCACAAACCGCTGCACAACATGACAAGCTATGAAGCAGCAGCGGCTGGCCTTGGTCTTGTACCGGAAGACAGGCGCATTATTCCCGGCCTGACAGTCGAAGAAAATCTGCAACTTGCACAGATTGCTCCTCCGATCGGATGGTCCCTTGAACGGCTTTACGAGCTGTTTCCGCGTCTCGGTGAGCGCAGGAAGCAGGAAGGGATTACATTGTCGGGTGGCGAACAGCAGATGCTGTCAATCGCCAGAGCGCTTGCCAGGGACATCAAGGTACTGCTTTTGGATGAGCCGTATGAAGGTTTGGCGCCTGTTATCGTCGACGAAATCGAAAAAACCCTCATACATGTCAAGCAGCAGGGTATGACCACGATCATCGTTGAACAGAACGCCGTGCGCGCTTTGGAGTTGGCGGACCGCGCGATCATTCTTGACACCGGTACCATCGTGTTCGACGGAACGGCAAAAGAAGTGCTTGAGGACACCAATCTTCGTGAGGAGTATCTGGCGATCTGAGCGTTGTTCTGATTGGCAAACAGACCCGATGGGTATCACCAGTTCGTGGCTCACCATGACCCGCGTTCAGGGCAGATACTGCCCATTCGCGATCAAGGGTGTTTCACCCCGAAAAATGATGGTCGTCGGCTCAAATCCGAATGCGGGTTTGCGGCATTAGGTTCTGTCGGGCCTGCGCTGAATGCGCGCCTCGTGCAACGCGCCCCAAAGGACGAGGGGGCAAGTTTGCAATGCTTCGCGACATCCGCCACTGCGCCGACCAGAAGATTGCGCCGCGGTGTTCCAGGTCGTTGTGCAATGGATAAGAAAGTCAGGCTCTGCCCCTGGGCTGCCAGTGCCTTCGCCGCAGAGGCTGCAAGGTAAACATTCCCCTAGCCATTCCGGGCAACCGTCGTGATCGTGTGCCCATGGTTTCAATCGGCCTGAAAACGCGCCGACGAAACCTGTGCCCGGAATAGGCCAGTGTGTCTCGCTTTACTTCCGGCTTGTACTATCCGGCTGGCCCATTTCGGTGTCCGGTTCCCAGCACCTTCACTTCCAGCCAGTGGAACATCAGGGCAATAATACCGGCAACGAGAATGTAGAATACGGCCAGCAGGATGAGCGGCTCGTAGATGATGAACGTGTCGGACCGCACCCGCGATGACACGGCATAGATATCAACCACCGTAATCGTGGCGACCAAAGGCGTCGCCTTTAACTGGAGGATGGTTTCACCGCCCAGGGTTGGCAGAACGTTGCGGATTGCCTGCGGTAGCCAGATGCGGCGGAACATTGTCAGCCTGGGCATGCCAAACGCCTTTGCCGCCTCCAGCTGACCTTTGGCGACGCCTTTGAAGGCTCCGCGCATTACCTCACCTTCGTAGCCGGCATAGGAAAGCGTTAGTGCCAGCACCGCATAAGGCCAGGCCTGACGCAGATACGGCCAAAGCTCGGACGATCGTATCCAGGGGAATTGAGGGAACAATGAGCCGAGGCCATAATACAGCAACCAAAGCTGCAAAAGCAGGGGTGTGCCCCGAATGATGGTGCAAAACGCCTTGGCGGGGGCCGCAAGGTACCAGGGTCCAACGGCTTGGGCCAACCCGAGTGGTACGGCCAGCAGAAATCCGAGAACGACGGTGACAACAAGCAGCCAGAGCGTGGTCCAGATTCCCTGCAAGGCAAGCGGGGCGTATTTTGGCAACCAGTCCCATCGCAAAGACATGGCACACCAGATCACGATCCCGGCAAAGATCAGCATCATCACGATGCGATGGGGTTGCATCAAAGACCTGAGATCGATCATCTGCCACCTCCTTTCAGAGAAGGTTGACCGCGACGCGCCCATTTTTCGATCCGCGCGAAGATGGCGCCCGAAAACAGGGTGACCATGAGATAGAGAAAACCCGCCGCCAGAAAGAAGGTGAAATAGGCGCGTGTGCTGCTGGCGGCCTGCCGGGTTTCCAGTGTCAGTTCGTTGAATCCCACGACCGCGAGCAGGGCGGTGTCCTTGGTGGCGATCAGCCACAAGTTGGCCAGGCCGGGTACGGCAAAGCTCATCATGGCGGGGATCGTCACGCGGCGCATGGTCATGAAGGCGGGCATCCCGTAGGATTTGGCGGCCTCGATCTGTCCGGGTGGAACCGCCTGTATGGCTCCGCGCAGGATCTCGGTTGCATATGCGCCCTGTACAACGCCCAGAACCCAAATGCCCGCAGCGACGCCATTGACCTCGACCCGACCTCCACCCATTGCAGCGGAGATTTTGTTGATGATGTCAGATCCCACGTAATACAGGATCAGGATCAGGACCAGTTCCGGCACGGCCCGGATCACGGTCGTGTAGATGGCAAGAAGATCGCGCGTGACCTTCCCGCCATAAAGCTTGCCATAGGCTCCGAACAATCCGATCACGAGGCCGAGCGCATATGCACCAAAAGCGATCTGCAATGAGTGGGACAATCCGCGCAGCAGATTGCCCCCCCAACCCGGTGGCGACAGCGACAGAAGCTCTGCGCTCTGCGCCAATCCAAGCGATTCCAACAGTCCGGTCACGGCAGCCGCTTAGTAGATGCTGGCCGAGAAATAGTTCGAAGTGATCTTCTCGTGCGTTCCATCGGCAAGAATTGCCGCGATGCCCTTGTTCAGCGCTGCAAGCAGGTCATCGTCGCCCTTGCGAACACCCGCACCAACACCCCGGCCCAGGATGGCCGGATCATCTGCGACGGCGCCTTTGATTTCACAGCATGCCCCGGCATCCGAGTTCACGAAGTCCGCCATGGCAATACTGTCGGCCTGAGTGGCGTCAATACGACCTGCGAACAGGTCCTGGTTGGCCTCATCCTGAGTTTGATAAACCTTCAGTTCGGAATCCTTGAAATATTCCTGCGCATAAGCCTGGTGGATGGTCGACGCCTGAACGCCGACAACCTTACCGGCCAGCGACTCGGGGGTCGCTTCGATATCCATCGATTTGTCCGCGACGATGACGGCAGGTGTGTTGTAGTAAGGATCGCTGAAATCAATGGTTTTCAGCCGCTCTTCGGTGATCGACATAGATGCCATGATGGCGTCGATCTGCTGTCCGGTCAGCGACGGGATGATACCATCCCAGGCGACCGGCGTGATGACACAGTCAAGTTCCGCAGCGGCGCAGACCGCATTGATGACATCGATTTCCCAGCCGACCCAATTGCCTGAACTGTCCAGCGACGCGAATGGCGGGTAAGGTTCGGCTGCGATGCCGATCTTGACCTCTTCTGCACTGGCGATACCAGCCGAAAGGACAGCGGCGGCAAGGCCGGACGCGAGCAGTTTCTTGACGTTCATTTTGATACTCCCTTTTGGTTCATTTTGTTTTTTAGGTTCAGGCGACCGAGCTGAGGAACTGCTTAAGGCGCTCTGATTTTGGGTTTCCGAAGACCTCGGCAGGTGGGCCCTGCTCTTCGATGCGGCCCTCGAAGAGATAGACAACGTGGTCTGCGACTTCGCGTGCGAATTTCATTTCATGGGTGACAAGCAGCATTGTGCGCCCTTCGGCGGCAAGATCGCGGATCACGGTCAGAACTTCGCCAACAAGCTCGGGATCAAGCGCCGACGTCGGTTCATCGAAAAGCATCACCGAAGGATCGACCGCAAGCGCCCGGGCAATGGCGGCGCGCTGTTGCTGACCACCCGAAAGATAGGCCGGATAGGTGTCAGCCTTGTCGCCAAGGCCCACCCGCGTCAGCAATTCATGCGCCCGTGCGATCGCCTGGGCCTTTGGCACCCTGAGCACATGCACTGGCACTTCGATCACGTTTTCCAGAAGCGTGCGGTGTGTCCACAGATTGAACTGCTGGAAAACCATGGCCAGACGCGTGCGGATACGTTCGATCTGGCGGCGGTTGGAGGGGCTGCCATCGGTGTGCATTTCAACGGGTTCCCCGCCGATGGTTATCTTTCCGGAACTCGGCGTTTCCAAAAAGTTGATGCAGCGCAGCATGGTGGATTTTCCAGAGCCTGACCCCCCGATAATGGCAACAACATCCCCCTTGTTTGCGGTCAGGGATACGCCTTTCAAAACCTCCAGCGTGCCAAAGGACTTGTGCAGATCCTCAACCTTGATCGCTTCGTCGGGCGTGGTTGTTTCGGGTGCGGGTGAAACTGCTTTGGCTGTGTCCATATCCAAGAATCTTCTGATTTCAGCTTGCAGTAAGCCCCGAATCTCGCAATTATGCAAGTGTATAATAACTCCGTGCCATGGATGACACTGACGTGCAGGACGAAAGCCGCAAATTCAAACGTGAGTCTGCCGAGGTTCGCCGCGAGGCGCTGATTCTGGCGACTTTGGACCTGATCGCCGAGATGGGCGTTCGGGGTGCCACGGTGCGCGAGATCGCAGCCCGTGCGAATGTGACCCAAGGTTTGATCCGGCACTATTTCTCATCCAAGGACGAACTGGTTCAGGCGGCGTATGAGCACCACATGAATACGCTGACGGACCAGACAGCGGCGTCATCAGGAACCGGAAGCGCGGTTTCTCAGTTGACCAACTTCGTCGACGCGTCACTGCGACAGCCGATCGTCGATCCAAGCGCCGTGGCGTTGTGGGCGGGTTTCCTGAACAAGGTGCAGCATGACCCGAAAATGCAGCGCATTCACCAGCGAACCTATGACTATTTCCGGGATCACCTCGAGAAGCTGATCGTCGCGGCATTGCAGGAAGCCGGGCGTTCGGTTGACGCGTCAGAGGCAATGCAACTGGCCATCGCCTGCAACGCGGTGATCGACGGCCTGTGGCTGGAAGGGGGCGCGCTTCCGGATGCGTTTTCCGAAGGCCAGCTGGCGCGGATCGGTTTGGATTCCGTCAGCGCCATCGTCGGGATTCCATTGACCAAAGGGGTGGAGCAGTCATGAAGACCACATCGGTGACAGAACGGTTGGCGGGCTTGGGTGGCGCCAAATGGGGCGTACATCTGAAAGCCCGCGACCTTATCAAGGCCGGAGCGGACATCGTCGAAATGACGATAGGAGAACCGGACGTTCCGGTGCCGGACGTGCTGGTCGAAGCCACCGTTGCATCATTGCGGGCGCAGCGGACAGGGTACTCCAACGGGCGCGGTGAAGCAGGGCTGCTTGACGCTCTGGCTGCGCGCTATTCTGCCTCTCGCGGGCGGGCTTTCGAGCCCGGGAATTTTCTGTGCTTTCCCGGCACGCAAACCGCCCTTTTCGCAGCCATGGCCGGGGTCGCCGAGGCGGGCGACGTAGTTCTGGTCGGCGATCCGATGTACGCGACCTATGAAGGTGTCATTCGTGCATCCGGGGCCGAGATGGTACCCGTACCGCTGCGGCCCGAGAAAGGGTTTCGCATGCAGGCCGCAGATATCGCGGCCCGCATCACTCCGCGCAGCCGCGCCATTCTTCTGACAACACCGCATAACCCGACGGGCGCGATCCTGACCGCCGCGGACATTGCCGAGATCGGGCAGCTGGCGATTGCGCGTGATTTGTGGATCATCTCGGACGAGGTCTATGAAGAACTGATCTTTGACAGTGCACGATTTGTTTCACCATTGGCAGATCCGGAACTGGCGGATCGTGTCATTGGCGTATCATCCATCTCGAAGTCTCATGCCGCTCCGGGGTTCCGCAGTGGCTGGTGTGTCGGGCCCGCCGCGTTCTGCGAAGCGCTGCTGCCCTATTCCGAGACCATGCTTTTTGGCAATCAGCCGTTCATCGCGGACATGACCGAAAAAGCGATCCGTGACGGGTCCGAGGTTGCCCCCGGGATGGCCGCCCGCTTTTCTGGCCGCGCCACCCTGTTGGCCGATCGTCTTGAAGCTGAAACGGATCTGATTGTTCACCGGCCCGAAGCGGGAATGTTCGCACTCATCAATGTCTCTGCCACCGGGCTGGATGGCGAAGCCTATGCCTGGGATCTGCTACAGGCCGGGGTGGCCGTCATGCCGGGATCCGCCTTTGGTGACAGCCTGAAGGACTGGGTGCGGGTCGCTTTGACTATCAATGACACGGATTTTGGTACTGCGGTTTCCCGTATCATCGATCACGCCAACAGCAAATCACGCGAGGTCGCATGAGCAGTATGACAGTTGGCGAAGCTCTGGTTGCCGGGCTGCGCCAGCGGGATGTGACCTGCGTCTTCGGAATTCCGGGCGTTCACACGGTGGAACTGTACCGAGGGCTTGCGGCTTCGGGCATACGACATGTGACGCCCAGACACGAACAGGGGGCGGGTTTCATGGCCGATGGCTATGCCCGTGTGTCGGGCAAACCGGGTGTTGCCTTTGTGATCACCGGCCCCGGATTGACCAATACGCTGACGCCGATGGCGCAGGCGCGGGCCGATTCAATACCGATGCTGGTGGTGTCCGGCGTCAACAAAACCGGATCGCTTGGCAAGGGCTTGGGGCATCTGCACGAATTGCCGGACCAAATCGGGCTGGCGAAAACGGTTGCGTTGGTGTCCGAACAGGTCACCGGCCCCAGCGCTCTGGCCCCGGTTTTGGACCGCGTTTTTCACGGCCTCAGCAATGGTCGCCGCGGGCCGACGCATATCGAGGTTCCGTTGGATGTCGCAGCGGCGGACTATCAGGAAACAGCAGTCGAGACGCCTGACCCTGATCCTCCGGTCAGCCCGGAATTGATCAGACAGGCTGCAGGGCAATTGGCTGAGGCAAAGAAAGTCGTCATTCTGGCGGGCGGCGGCGCGAAACGTGCCGAGGCGGGATTGCAAGCACTGGCCGAAGCTCTGGGTGCCCCTGTTGTGCAAACCGTCAACGCGCGCGGCCTGATGCACGGACATGCCCTGACCGTTCCGGCCAGCCCCAGCCTGAACGCGGTGCGCGCATTGTTGGAAAGCGCCGATTGCGTTCTGGCCTTGGGAACCGAGCTGGGGCCGACCGATTATGACATGTATGCCACCGGCCAGTTTGCGAAACTGCCAAACCTGATACGGGTTGATCGGTGCAGCGATCAGCTTTCGCGGCACGAGGCAGCGATTGCCATTCAAGGTGACGTAGGCTTGGTTGTGCCAGCGCTGTGTAAGGCCTTGCCGCAGAGGGCACGGCAAAGCGACGGTGCGGACCGTGCCAGAAAAACGCGCGATGCGGCCTGGCAGGAGATTGGTCCGGATTATCGCCAACAGGTGGAGATACTGAATGCGATGCGCTCGGCGTCTCCGGATGCTCTGATGGTCGGGGATTCCACCCAGCCAATTTATGCCGGCAATCTTTACTATGACCACGACCGGGCTGGCGGCTGGTTCAATGCGGTAACGGGCTATGGTGCGCTTGGTTATGGCATACCAGCAGCCATCGGTGCGTCGATTGCCGATCCAACGGCGCGGGTAATATGCATCGTCGGCGATGGCGGGGCGCAGTTTTCTATGCCGGAAGCAATGGCCGCAGTAGACGAAAACCTGCCGGTCACGTTCGTGATCTGGAACAATCGCGGGTACCGGGAAATCGCCACATCGATGCAGGATGCAGGCGTGACGGTCATAGGATGTGACCCCACACCCCCCGATTTTGCAGCAACGGCCAGATCCTTTGGCATTCCACACACCAGGGTTCCCGATAAGCCGCAGTCCATCGCGCAAGCGTTACGCGAAACGGCGTCCATGGGCGGGCCCGCGATGATCGAAGTCACCGCCCGAAAATTCGAACCTCAGAGAGATTAAAGCATGTCAGACCCAACTTTTGAGTTTTCCCGCGCCATCACCCGCCGCCCGGCCCCGACCATCGCTGACGGATTGCGCGCAGAAGATATCGGAAACCCGGATTTCGATGGGATGACGGCCGCGCATGGGGCATACGTGGCAGCACTGAAAAGCACCGGGGCCGAGGTGATCGAGCTTGATCCCCTGGATGCGTTCCCTGACGCGCAGTTTGTGGAAGATACGGCCCTGTGCCTGCCGCAGGGTGCTGTGCTGATGCGGCCGGGCGCGCCTTCGCGAATGGGGGAAGTGGCCGAGATCGCCCCGGCACTGCTGACCTGCTATGAAACGGTCACACAGATCAATGGTCCCGGCCATATCGAGGGTGGAGACATCCTTGTAACCGGCCGCGAAATTCTTGTGGGCCGGTCAGACCGCACTGACGCGGAAGGTGTTCAGGAACTGGCGAAAATCACCTCGGAATGGGGTCACAAACTGCGGGAAGTGTTCACACCCGAGGGCGTTTTGCACTTCAAAACGGATTGTTCGCTGATGGATGCCGAGACGATCCTTGCGACCCGGCGATTGGACGCTTCGGGCTGTTTTGAAGGCTACCGGGTGCTGCATGTAGCTGACGGCGAGGAGGCGGCGGCAAACGCGATTAGGTTCAACAATCTGGTGCTGATGGCCGCTGGGTTTCCGCGCACCGCAGAGATGCTGGACCGCGAAGGCTATGAGGTCGTTGAAATTGACAATACCGATTGTGCAAAGCTTGATGGTGGCATGTCCTGTCTTTCATTAAGGTTCTGAGGGGCAGCTGCAGGGTTCAGACCCCAGTGAATTCGGCAGGTCGCGTGTTGATGGTTCGAAAGACAGGCGGTGAGCAAGCTTGATTTCTTACGGTTGACAGGCGGGCAGGTGGCACTGTTTGAACCCTGTTTGCCAAAGCCCAATGACTAAGCACCGCGGCAAGGGTCGGCGGGCCCTGAGTGGGATTGTCTTCCTTGTTCGCATCGGATCGTGCACCGCCGCTGCCGTTGCTGCACACTGCGCGCCCACCGGTGTCTGGCCCGCTCTAATGGCCCGAATTCGGAAGCGCCAGAACACTCGTGAGTGTTGCCGTTGTTGCCAGCACCACCAACACCATCAATGCCTCAACCTGGATGGAGCGGGCGAGGCGTTGCGCTGCCTTGACCTCTCCACCTTGCATGGCCGGAACAAATCGGAGCTTGTTTGCGGCGGCAAGAAACAACAGCAGCGCCACAAAAAACACTTTGAGCAACAACGCCTGCCCGTAGCCAGTGAACAGCAGCTCTTGGAGATTGCCGACAAGCAACCAGGCCATCCAAAGGCCCGCCACGATCAACGCCGGCACAAGCCAAGTGGCAGCTTGCCCAAAGACATGACCGAGTTCAGCAGCATCCTTCAGGTGTTCAGGAGCAAGGGCCAGATTCCGCAGCGGGCTGAAGATGCCCACCCAGAAAGCTACACACAACAGGTGCAGCAGGAGCAGGAGCTGGATACCAAAGCTCTCCAGTTCCGGCACGTGCCCGATCTGCGCAAACGACCACAGAGCGATCGTGCCACCCAACAGCGCGATCCACTGACCAAAGCGAGGAACGGACAGCCCCACAAGGATCAACGATGCGCCAGAAAGGCGATAAACAAGTGCGTCGCCCACGGATGTCTGCCACAGCAGGCCAAGCATCTTCGGATCGACCATGCCGTCAACCCCGCCTGTCAAGGCGGCCCCACGAAGCAAGAAGCCAACTGCTGTCGCGACAAGAGCAAGCCATGCCAAGGCCCTGGCATGGCGCGTCATCGCAAGGTTCACCGGCGCGACAAGGCCGGAATAGAGGCATCCAACAATCACAAGCCCGGCGGAGCCCGCAAAGCCGATGTAGAGCACCAGCTTTGCGAGGATCGCGCCAATCGCCCAGATGTCTGGCATGCTCAATCCACGGTAAAGGAAAACGCGCCCTGCATCGCATGGCCGTCTTCACCCAAACCGCGCCATTCGATGACATAGGTGCCCGTTCCATTGCTCGGCAGTGGGATCGTGAACGCCTGACCAAAATTTGTCTGGTCACCCAAATCCAAGCTTACTGCCGAGTGTTCTTCATGGGCCATCTCTATCCGTGTCAGCCGGATGTTTTTTGAGAAGTTGAGGCCAATTTCAGCAGGCACATCCGTTATTCTGGAGCCGTTGGCAGGGGTTGTTTCTTCGACCTTGGAATGCGCCAGTGCGCCGTTGGCAAGCGCAACCATAAGCGCAAATGTCATGATCTTCTTCATTGGGTTACCCTCAGTTTATTCCGTTGGCACGCTGGATTTCGCGAATGTAGGCGATCACCATGGCAACGTCACCTCGTGTCAGCCCCTCCACGGGCGGCATGTCGCCAAATTGCCAATGGTGGCTTCTTACACCTTGTGAAACCGCCCTCTGAAAGGCTTCATCCGCATGGTGACTGGGTTCGTATATTTTGTGGATCAGGGGCGGCCCCGCACCCTCTACACCGACCGCGTTGGCGCCGTGGCATGACGCGCAGGAGACCTCAAAAACACGCTGGCCGATTG
The DNA here is from genome assembly GCF_056536065.1 of Ruegeria sp. AL3. NCBI lineage: Bacteria > Pseudomonadati > Pseudomonadota > Alphaproteobacteria > Rhodobacterales > Roseobacteraceae > Ruegeria > Ruegeria sp. AL3. The sequence continues at coordinate 459,149 of NZ_JBQFJG010000001.1, read as the reverse complement.
CGGCATTGCCTTCGATGGTCGGCATCCGAATTGCGACCATGGCGTCGCCTATGCGTGTTTCATGCGGTGTGGCTTCTTCGATTCCACCAGGGCGAAGAGTTATGAAAGCGGCGACCGCAGCGACAGTGCATGCGCCGATTAGAAAGTGACTTTTATTCATGGATTGGTCCTGACATTTTGGAAGCTAGTAACGCTGCGGCACATCGCGAACAGCCGCACGTGCTGGTCGCGTACATCCGCAGGGAATTGCGCTGCTTCAAAGGTCAGGGGGCCTGTAGATTGCGCCCGGTTCACTCAGCTTGACTTGGGTTCCAGCATGGAGCTCCGGGTCAGTATCACGCCGACCCTTGGCATCTTCACTGACTTGGAACGGCAATGCAACGGCTTGGCAGATAAAGGGATTGCACTCTCCGGTTTCGGAACTCTCCGGATCATGATGATGACCTGAAGCCGAGACGTCTTCGCTCGTTGCCAATGCAGAGTGTTCGGAAGGTTGCGTATGGTGCTCACAGTGAAGGCCCACGCAGCCCTTCGACAGCGCGTGCGCAACACCGCCAATGCCGGTCAGGATGACCAGAACGCCAACCAATAGAACAAGTGAATATCGCCGGATGACCATGGTGCAGGACGCTAATGCACGGGAGCGCCCGTGACAACGCCATACAGTTCATCCCCCCGGAACAAGATCGCTTACTGGTGGTCTGAGATGCAAAAAAGCAAACCGTGTCTGCGATGCGGTTTTGTGCGCTGCATTCTCACCTTAGTCTTCATGGCTCAATTCGCAGTATCGAATGGTATCAATCATGCGCTCCCTCTGAGACTCATTGAAAAGGCTGAATTTATCCCACGCGCCTTTGTCCTTGCCAAAGCACTCTTGAGACCCCGGGCATCATTGTGCGTAGTTCATGCCCGACTGTTATTTGTGCTTTTTTATTGCGTCGCCGCACGCTGCAAGACGCCGTGCCAGAGTACCAGCCTCTTTAGGGCATCTTGTACGCAAAGACATACGAAGGGTCCTACGTGTGATGTTTGGTCTAGTGTGGGGTTTTGGTTTTGTGTCGGGCAGGGGGCTAACGGAAGTAATAGATCCCATGTCTGGACAGTGAGAGATACGCACGCAGCTTCATTTTGTGTCACACCTGTGTGTCACACCGCCCTAATGCTTGCTATCTAGTTGTATTGTTAGGTTTTGGTGGAGCCTAGGGGAGTCGAACCCCTGACCTCTTGCATGCCATGCAAGCGCTCTCCCAACTGAGCTAAGGCCCCATCTAGGTACCGCTGATGCGGTGGACGGACGTTTAGGAGACAGTGACGACGAGTGCAAGTCCAAAAATGGAATCGAACGCGAATTTCCGCACTAAGCTGTCCGTGGAACGAAAAAGGCGACCCTGTGGTCGCCTTTGACTTGATCAGTTTTCGTCTTCCGAAGACATGTCGGTGATATCATCCAGCGACACGTCATCACTGGTGTCATCATCGTCATCCAGCAGATCGTCATCCAGTTCGACGTCGACAGAGTCGTCGTCATCCAGAACCAGATCCTCTTCCGACGCGTTTTCACGCGCTTTGACCGAGGCGGCATCTTCTGCATCCGCCGCGATCATGCGGCTTTTGGATGTTTCAAGCTCCACGATCTCGCCAGTGTAGGGGCTGATGATCGGGTCCTTGTTCAGGTCGTAGAATCGCTTACCGGTGGTCGGGCAAACGCGCTTTACGCCCCATTCTTCCTTGGGCATGTCAAATCCCCTTGATATCAGGTGAGTCGTCTAAATGATTCAGCTCACCTGCCACAGGCAGAGAGCACTGTCAAAGTCTTTGCGCAAGAGAGGTCGCGATATGGGAGAGCATGCACTGCCAGGGACACCACCGGTGCCGCTGAGGCTGCGCAAATCCGCCCGGGCGCGGCGCATCAGTTTGCGAATTTCTCAGCTGGACGGCCGGGTTACGCTGACCTATCCGGTCGGTGTGCCTGAGTCCGAGGCGCTGAGTTTCGCACGTACCAAGGAAGAGTGGATTCGCCAGCATTTGCAGGACAGGCCGGAAACGGCCGTGGTGCAGTTCGGACAGAAGATACCGATTGAAGGCGTTGTCCGGCGAATCGTGCCCGCCAAGGGTCGGCGTGTTCAGTTGATGGCGGATGAGGTCGCAGTGCCCGAAGGGGCCGAGGCGCGCAGATTGGCCCGGTTTCTGAAGGAATTGGCGCGGGACCGATTGATTGGCGCGTGTGATGATTATGCGGCAATGCTGGGGCGGTCGTACAGCACGCTCGGCCTGCGCGACACGCGGTCACGTTGGGGATCATGCAGTTCACAGGGTGGATTGATGTTCTCGTGGCGGCTCATTCTCGCGCCGTCCGAGGTGCTGCACTATGTGGCCGCGCATGAAGTGGCGCATCTTGTCGAGATGAACCACTCGCCCGCGTTCTGGGAACAGGTGGAAAGCATTTTCGGCCCCTGCCAGCAACCCCGCCGCTGGTTGCGTGACAATGGGGCAGAGCTGCATCGTTACAGGTTTGACGCAAAGCCGAGTTGACCTTGCACTGTTTTGTGATCACATAAGCGGATGTTGAGCACACGCCCGTCTGACACCCAAACTGCCACTCATGACCGGGTGTACCGAGCCCTGAGGTCTCGAATCATGCATGGTGAGATGGCGCCGGGACAGGCGCTGACCTTGCGTGGCATCGGCAAGGAATTCGGCGTCTCGATGACCCCGGCGCGTGAGGCCGTGCGCCGTCTGGCCGCCGAGGGGGCTTTGTTCCTGTCCAATTCCGGCCGGGTCTCGACACCTGAGTTGACCAACGACCGGATAGAAGAATTGGCGGCGTTGCGCGCGTTGCTGGAAGTCGAGCTGGCCAGCCGGGCTTTGCCCCGGGCGCATATTGCGCTGATCGACCGCTTGCAGACCATCAACATGACCGTTGCCGAGATGGTGACCAAGCGGGACGCGGTTGGGTACATCCGTTCAAATCTGGAATTTCACCGCACCCTTTACCTGCGCGCTCAGGCGCCTGCGATGTTGGCCATTGCCGAAACGGTCTGGCTGCAACTCGGGCCGACGATGAGGGCGCTTTACGGGCGTCTCAGGCGCACTGAGCCACCGCATTATCACAAGCTGATCATTGCGGCCCTCAAGGCCGGGGACGAACCGGGCTTGCGCCTGGCGGTCCGTTCGGACGTGACGCAGGGATTGCGCTTGCTGGTGAGCTGAGCGGCATCCCGCCGACATTCCCGCGCCTACTGCTCAAGGTTTCACCGTTCTGGCCTGTTCAGTCCGACTGGGTTACTCTTGAGGCAAATCACAAACAAGAGCAGACCACAGCCATGATCACTCGACGGACTTTTTCCATTTGCCTTGGATCAACATTGTTGGCCGCCTGCACGGGTGGCGGTGCGCCATCCAGCGCGCCTGCATCGCGTATGCGGGCTGTTCCCAATGCGGGTTGGGATGCCTGGGTTGCCGGGTTCAAGGGCAGGGCGGCATCGCAAGGTATTTCACAATCCACGATTGACCGCGCCTTTCAGGGGGCAGGGTATCTGCCCGATGTGATCGAGCGCGACCGCAATCAGGTAGAGTTCAAACGCTCGCTCGAAGACTACCTGGCCATTGCCGCTTCGGACGAGCGGATCAGCACCGGCCAGAAGATGCTGCGGCAATACAACGGGACGCTGTCGCAGATCGAGGCGCAGTACGGGGTGGACAAGGAAATCGTCGTTGCAGTGTGGGGGCTGGAAAGCCGCTATGGCGCGCGTCGCGGCGATGTGCCCGTTGTGTCAGCCCTGTCGACGCTGGCCTATGACGGGCGGCGTGGTCAGTTCTTTGAAAGCCAGTTGATCGCGGCGCTCAAGATCCTTCAGAATGGTGACACCACGCCAGACAGGATGACCGGCAGCTGGGCCGGTGCGATGGGGCACACGCAGTTCATTCCAACCTCTTACCTGGCCTATGCCGTGGATTTCACCGGCGACGGGCGGCGCGATATCTGGTCGGACGATCCGACGGATTCGCTGGCTTCGACCGCTGCTTACCTGTCGCGCGCAGGCTGGGTGCGGGGGCAGCCTTGGGGGGGCGAGGTCGGAACCGTTTCCGGCACGCCGGTCGCCGTGCTGCAACCGCAGAAACCCGGGCCGCGCATTGCCGTCTTCCGCAATTTTCAGGTCATCAAGCGCTATAACAATTCGGACAGTTACGCGATCGGGGTCGGTCATCTGGCGGACAGAATCGCCGGTGGCGCGCCGTTTCAGGCCTCGTTCGGGCCAGATGCAAACGGTCTGACATTGGACGACCGCAAGGAATTGCAACGGCGGCTGACATCCCAAGGGTATGATACGAAAGGCGCGGATGGGGTGATCGGCAAAAACACGACGTCTGCCATCAGCGCGTATCAAAGCGCCAATGGCCTGGCGGTCACCGGAGAACCCTCGGTTGCGTTGTTGCGCAGGTTGGGCGGCTGACGGTTACGCCGCCAACCCTTTCGAGCCGATATCGAGGAATTTTTGACGGCGGTCCTGTATCAGGGTCGCCGCGTCTTTGCCGTCCAGTTCCGCCAGCATATCGGTGAGAGCCGTGCGTACAGCCTCGACAGCGGCCGGACGATCGCGATGCGCGCCGCCCTTGGGTTCAGGGATGATCCGGTCGCAAACGCCAAGCTTGTGAAGATCCTGAGCGGTCAGACGCAGCGCCTCGGCCGCTTCACGCATCTTTTCTGCATCTTTCCAAAGAATCGATGCGCAACCTTCCGGCGAGATCACCGAATAGACCGAGTGTTCCAGCATTGCCACGCGGTTGGCGGAGGCAAAGGCCACGGCCCCGCCCGAGCCGCCTTCGCCGATGATGACCGACACCAGGGGCACGCCGATCTTCAGACACATCTGGGTCGAGCGGGCAATCGCTTCGGACTGACCGCGTTCCTCGGCGCCTTTGCCGGGATAGGCGCCCGCGGTGTCGATCAGGGTGATCACTGGCAGGCCGAACCGCCCGGCCATCTCCATCAGCCGGACCGCCTTGCGATAGCCTTCGGGACGGGCCATGCCGAAATTTCGTTCGATCCGCGATTTGGTGTCGCTGCCTTTTTCATGGCCGATCACCATGACGGGTTGATCGTTGAAACGTGCAAGCCCGCCGATCACGGCCAGATCATCGGCAAAATTGCGATCTCCGGCCAGAGGGGTGAATTCGGTGAACAGGGCATTGACGTAATCGTTGCAATGCGGGCGTTCCGGGTGTCGGGCGACCTGGCATTTCCGCCATGGGGTCAGGTCGGCATAAAGCTCATCCAGAAGCTTGGCGGCTTTGGCGTCCAACGCGGCGGCTTCTTCGGTTACGTCCATCTCTTCGTTGGTGCGGGCCAACGCACGCAGTTCTTCAGCCTTGCCTTCAATTTCAGCCAGCGGTTTTTCGAAATCCAGATACTGGGTCATGACGCCTCTCAACGCGAAAGTTCCCTGCTATATGGCCTGACGGTGCTCCGGATGCAACTCGGCAAGGAAGATGTTCGATTTCAGATGGGCGACTGGAAAAACGGATACTGATGGCCACCGCCAAGAAAGACCCCGCGCTGCGCGCTCTGGCCTGCACCCACGACAAACTAACGCGGCGTCTGACCCTGTACCCACCCGACACCGCGCCCGAGGATGTGCTGGCCGAAACCTGTCTGGGTCAACTGGGCCAGAGAACGGGATAGAGCGAGGCCACAAGCAGCACCGCCATTGTCCAGTTGAACGCAACCAGCCTGCGCGGGTTCGTCAGCACCCGCGACATCTGCTGCCCGAGAAAGGTCCATGTGCTCACCGATGGCAGGTTGACCGCCCCGAAAACCAACGCCACAAGCGCAATCGCATGCAGGGTCTGACTGGGCGTGTAAGCGGTTGTGGCGGTCAGGGCCATGGCCCAGGCTTTGGGGTTCACCCACTGAAAGGCGGCGGCTTGCAAAAACGTCATGGGTGTCCCCGCTGCCAAATCGCCTGCGGCTGGCGCGGCATGCGCGATCTTCCATGCCAGATAAAGCAGATAGATCACCGATACGACCTTCAGCACTGAATAGCTGACCGGGTACCGGTCAAAGACCTGAACCAGCCCTGCACCGACCAGCAGCACCATGAGCGTGAAGCCAAGGCCAATGCCCAGCATATGCGGGATCGAACGCCGAAAGCCGAAATTCGCACCCGATGCCATCAGCATCAGATTGTTCGGCCCGGGCGTAATGGATGTCACGAAGGCAAAAGCGATGAGCGCCAGAAGGATGTCGTAAGTCATGCTGCGAAGTATCGTCTGACCGGCAGCAAATGAAATTGCTTTTTCGTGCGCATTTCCGCTATTTCTGCAACTTATGATGAAGAATGATCGGATAAATCGCCAGATATTGCACGAACTGACCCGTGATGGGCGCATCAGCAATCTGGAGTTGGCCGAACGGGTCGGGCTGTCTCCGTCCGCCTGCCTGCGTCGCGTTCAAGAGCTCGAGAAGGCCGGCGTAATCACAGGCTATCGTGCGGTTCTGAAACCGGCCGCGATGGGTGTCGGCTTTGTCGCCTATATCGGGGTCGGTCTTGGTGAACACACGAAAGCGGCGCAAGAGGGGTTCGAGCGGGCCCTGCAACAAGCCCCCGAAGTGGTCGAATGCCACAACATAACCGGTACAATCGAATACCTGCTGCGTGTCGAATGCGCCGATCTGCCGTCCTACAAGACCTTCCATACCGAGGTGCTGGGAACGCTGCCTCATGTCACGTCGATCACATCCTATGTGGTCATGGGGTCACCCAAGGATCTGCGTGCTTAACCACTGGAAATGTGAAGCCACACTCTCTTGCAGCGCAAATTTTCAGGGCCTAGTGTCATTGTAATGACGTTGCCAGGGGAAACGCCCAGCCAAAACGGCACGCAAACAGGGAGATTACGATGAAACTCGTTCGAACAGTGGCGACCGCAGTTGCCATCTCGGTCATTGCCGGGGCTGCTTTGTCTGCCCCGTTGAAACTGCAACCTGCCAATCCACAGCCATCTCCGAAGGCGGGGTTGAATGTCAAATACTCTGGTACAGGCAATCAACACAAGAAGATCCGGGATCTGAGTCAGGCAAAAAGCATGCTGTCTCAGGCCAAGCCCGGAAAGCCGTTGCGCGGGTTGGACTACAGGGACACCAGTAAGGGTGACGATGTCTTGACCTTCGACGAGGCCTACAACGTTGCCGCTGAGGTCACAGGCTATATGCGGTTTGACTCACCGGGCGTTTACGAGCTGGAAACCTGGTCGAATGACGGGATAGAGGCTTGGGTTGGCGGTCAGCAGATTGGCCGGGTAAATGGCATTCAGGGCTGTGAAGCCAATCAACGCACCGAAGTGGAAGTGCCCAAGGCGGGCTGGTATCCATTGAAGATCGTCTATTTCCAGAAACTGGGAACCTCTTGCCTGATGATGAAGTCAGGAAAGAAGGGGGAACGCTTCACATGGACGCCCAATGACGTTTTTGGCCGTTGAAGAATTTGAAAGGGGCGCTCGATGGAGCGCCCTTTTTTTGGCTTAGCTGCCCGCCGCAATCAGTTCGGCCTGCGCCACGATGACTTCGGCCTGCTTGATTGAGGCGATGTCGACAAGGCGGCCTTTATAGACGGTTGCACCCTCACCGTTGGCTTTGGCCTGTTCCATTGCGGCCAGGATTTCGCGCGCCTCGGAAACGGCCTCATCCGACGGGGTAAAGACCTGATTGGCCAGTGCAATCTGCTTGGGGTGGATCGCCCATTTGCCGACCATGCCCAGCGTGGCCGAGCGTTTCGCCTGAGCGATGTATCCCTCATCATCGCTGAAATCCCCGAATGGCCCATCCACTGGCAGCACCCCATGGGTGCGGCAGGCGGCAACGATGGCGGCTTGGGCCCAGTGCCACGGATCGGACCAGTGTTTTTCACCCTCGCGCAGCATGTAATAGTTTTCCTGTGTGCCGCCGATGCCCGTGGTCTGCATTCCCATCGAGGCCGCAAAATCTGCGGCTCCAAGGCTCATGGCCTGCAAACGGGGAGAGGAGGCTGCGATCTCTTCCACATGCGCGATACCGGCTGCGGATTCGATAATGACCTCGAAGCTGATCGGTTTGGTCCGGCCCTTGGCGCGTTCAATGGCGGTGGCAAGGGCATCCACGGCATAGACATCCGATGCGCAGCCGACTTTGGGAATCATGATCTGGTCCAGACGGTCGCCTGCCTGCTCCAACACGTCGACAACGTCACGATACCAATAGGGGGTATCCAATCCGTTGATGCGAACGGACATGTATTTGTTGCCCCAATCAACAGTGTTCAGGGCTTCGATGACATTGGCGCGGGCTATGTCCTTGTCCGAAGGCGCAACCGAATCCTCAAGGTCAAGGTTGATCACATCCGCAGCAGAAGCTGCCATTTTCGGGAACAGTTTGGTATTCGATCCCGGACCAAACAGTTGGCAGCGATTGGGTCGTGCAGGCGCGGCGGGTTGGATGCGAAAGCTCATCTGGACCTCGTGTGGGTAATGAAATTGCGATTTTCTCGCCCAAAGAGGTATTAAATTGCGCAACCTGGCGCAAGGGAGATTGTGCATCTGCGGCAATGCGGGTGCAGAATGCTGCGTGTCAGCAGCTGGGAAGTGGTGATTAAAGTTTAATCATTTTAAAAACTTCGAAGAATTTTGCGTCTTTTGTGTCCGTGGCGCAAGAATGTCGCGTACCTGCCGTGTTTGGCGGACCAAAACGCGAAACGCTCGTTTAAACGCTTCTCTAGCTTAGGCCGGAATCAAAGGAGTGACCGCAATGATCGAGACACCGTACCTGCTGTTTTTGGGCGATGCGCCCGACCAATTGGCGGCCAAAGTGGCTGTGGGCATCAAGGATTGGCGCCCGGAAAACGCCGTCGGCCAATATCGTATGGACGGCTGCAAGGCTGATCTGGGTCTGAAGGATATGACCCTGACCGAGGCCAAAGCGGCCGGCGCTAAAACGCTGGTTATCGGTGTCGCCAACCGTGGCGGTGTGATCAGCAACGCCTGGAAAGAAGTTTTGATTGAAGCGCTGGAAATGGGCTTTGATCTGGCTTCGGGCTTGCACAACCTGCTGCGCGATGAAGGTGATCTTGTTGCCGCAGCACAAACGCATGGTTGCACCTTGCATGACGTGCGTGTGCCGACTGTCGGATACCCGATCGCAAATGGCCGCAAGCGCACTGGCAAGCGTTGCCTCGCAGTCGGAACCGATTGCTCGGCCGGCAAGATGTACACGGCGATGTCGATGGATGCCGAGATGCGCAAGCGCGGCATGAAATCCACATTCCGTGCCACGGGCCAGACAGGCATCCTGATCACCGGGCAGGGTGTTCCGCTGGACGCGGTCATTGCAGACTTCATGGCTGGCTCGGTCGAATATCTGACACCGGACAATGACGAGGATCACTGGGACCACATTGAAGGGCAGGGGTCGCTGTTCCATGTCTCTTATTCGGGTGTGACCATGGCGCTGATCCATGGCGGGCAGCCCGACGCACTGATCCTGTGCCACGAACCGACCCGGACCCATATGCGTGGTCTGCCCGAGTATTCCCTGCCGACACTGGCGCAATTGCGTGACACGGCCCTGCCGCTGGCGCGGATTGCAAATCCGGCCTGTCAGGTTGCGGGTGTGTCGGTCAACACGCAGAACCTGAGCGAAGACGACGCCAAGGCTTATCTAGCCAAGGTCGAGGAAGAGCTGGGTCTGCCCGCAACCGACCCGTTCCGCTTCGGTGCCGGTAAGCTGGTGGACGCGCTGGCCGCAATGTGATCTGAACAATGCGCCGGTGGCGGGGGTGTTTCGCCTCCGGCGTGAGTATTCCGGAAAAGAAGAAGGAGCGGGTGCGTGCAGATAGAGGTCTCTCGCGATGTGTTTCAGTTGGCGCAGGTGTTTACCATCTCGCGCGGGTCACGGACCGAAGCAAAGGTGCTGACGGTGCAGGTGTCGGACGGAACGCATCAGGGCTGGGGCGAATGCGTCCCTTATGCGCGTTATGACGAAACGCTCGAGTCGGTCGAGGCCGAGATCGCCGGTCTGCCTGCTGAGTTTAGCCGTCGGTCGCTGATGGACCTGCTGCCTGCCGGTGCCGCCCGGAACGCCGTGGATTGTGCTTTGTGGGATCTGGAAAGCAAGCGCGCAGGAAAACGCGCCTGGGATTTGGCGGGCCTGCCGGTGCCCGGACCCGAGATCACGGCCTATACTCTGTCGTTGGATACTCCGGAGGCAATGCAGTCTCAGGCGGCCGAGAACGCGCACCGCCCGCTTCTGAAGATCAAGCTGGGCACGCCAGATGACATGCCCCGGCTCGAGGCCGTGCGCGCAGGTGCTCCGAACGCCAGGATCATCGTGGATGCGAACGAAGGCTGGTCGGCCGAGGTTTACGCCGACCTCGCCCCGCATCTGGTGCGTTTGGGCGTGGCACTGGTCGAGCAGCCATTGCCGTCTGGTGACGACGACGCTTTGATCGGAATGGACCGCCCGGTGCCCGTCTGCGCCGACGAGTCCTGCCATGATCGCGCCAGCCTGCCCGGGCTTAAGGGGAAATACGATGTCATCAACATCAAACTCGACAAGACCGGTGGCCTGACCGAGGCGCTTGAACTGCGCAAAGCCGCAATCGCGGAAGGGTATGACATCATGGTCGGCTGCATGGTTGGCAGTTCGCTTGCCATGGCACCCGCGACACTGTTGGCGCAGGGTGCGGTGGTGACGGACCTTGACGGCCCGCTTCTGTTGGCCGAAGACCGCGACACCCCGCTGATTTTTGACGACGCCGGAGTTCACCCGCCCGAAGCGGCGCTCTGGGGCTGAGGAGACAAACATGACCCGAACCGTTTATGTAAATGGCGAATACCTGCCCGAGACCGAGGCCAAGGTATCCATCTTTGACCGTGGCTTCCTGTTTGCAGACGCGGTTTACGAAGTGACCAGTGTGCTGGATGGCAAGCTGATCGATTTCGAGGGCCACGCGGTGCGCCTGAAGCGGTCTCTGGACGAGCTGGAGATGGCCGAGCCCTGCACCAAGGAAGAGCTGCTGGAAATCCACCGCAAGCTGGTTGATCTGAATGGCATCGAAGAGGGCCTGGTCTACCTTCAGGTTTCGCGCGGCAGTGACGGCGACCGGGATTTTGTCTTCCCTTCGGCCGATACCAAGCCAAGCCTCGTTCTGTTCACCCAGAACAAGCCCGGGCTGGCTGACAGCCCGGCGGCACGGAAAGGTGCCAAGATCATCTCTATCGAGGACATCCGTTGGGGCCGCCGCGACATCAAAACCGTGCAACTGCTTTACCCTTCGATGGGCAAGATGATGGCCAAGAAAGCGGGGTGCGACGATGCATGGCTGGTCGAGGACGGCTTTGTAACCGAGGGCACCAGCAACAACGCCTATTTCGTCAAGAACGGCAAGATCGTGACTCGCCCGCTGTCCAACGACATCCTGCACGGGATCACTCGCAAGGCCGTGCTGCGCATGGCAGCCGAAGCACAGATGGAAGTTGAAGAGCGGCTGTTTACCATCGACGAAGCCAAAGAGGCTGATGAGGCCTTCACGACCTCGGCCAGTGCTTTCGTGATGCCGGTGGTTGAAATTGACGGAGTCACGCTGGGTGATGGTACACCCGGTCCGATTGCCAAACGCCTTCGTGAAATTTACCTGGATGAAAGCCGAAAGGCCGCGATCTGAAGAAATACCACGTTGGACGGCGTTGCGGTAAATTGCTGCGGCGCCGTGTCGACATCAGTCGGGTCCAAGGGGCCGTGAATTTCGCTGTAAATCCCGCCAAGCATGAGCAGTTCACATACGGCTTTCGGCCGAAAGGCAGGTCACTTACAAGGTTGAGCCGGAACACTGGTATTATCGTCGGACCAGTTCCTGCTGTGTCACAGGAATATGGTTGAAGGCGGGGTTACCCGACCTTGAAAGGGCTCAGGCTTTCCTGAAACTGTTCGATGAATTCCAGTGTTACCAATGACGGTTGCTTCAAAATTGGACGCACCAACGAGAGGGTATGCGTCAAGGACGGCTTGAACGGCCGATAACTCAATCCCCACGACGTGTATTGGACAGCATCCAGTTCGCTAACGACCGAGACACCAACACCTTCAAGCGCCAATTCACATGCTGCCGTGAACTGCCTGACCTCGATATGCGAGTTCAATTCGACATTGGCATGTTGAAACACTTTTGAAAGCCGCCCGAAAAAGTCGCTGTCGCGTCGGGTGTGGATGATTTTGCTGTGTGCAAGATCCGCCGGAGTAATTTCGGACAGGCCTTCCAACTCGTGCCCAGTGGGGAACACGCACACCGTGCGAACGTCGATGTTCCTGCTTTCTACGGCCGGATGACCGTGAAAGCTGTCAGTGATTCCGAAATCATACTGCTCGCCGATCATCCATTCCAGAATGCGTTCAGGTCTGTCAGGTTCGATCGTCAGGGTGACACCGGGCCGATCCTTCAGGAAACCGGCGACGACTTTGGGCAAATGGCTGGTGGCAAATCCCGGCAGGCACGCGACACGGATGTGCCCTGCTTTGCGTTGCGTGATATCCTGGCTGACATCCGAAATCTGTCTCATCAATTCGAGAACGCGCTCGACACTTGGCAAGAGATAGCGAACCTCCTGCGTTGGCACCAATCGGCCTTCCCGGCGGTCAAAAAGCTGAAACCCAAGCGATTTTTCAAGATCGGACAGCAATCTGCTGACAGCTGGCTGGGTCACGCCCAGATCAGCCGCTGCGGCCGTGACAGACCCGTTGGTGGTCACGGCCATCAGGGCCTCCAACTGCCGAACTCTCAGAATTTGACTCATTGCTGATCCCGATCTGCTGCGCCATTTCATAACACTATGTTATTTTTTCACCAAGTAGATAGGCCTTGAATTATATTTTTGTAACGTTAACGTCGTGAAATCGTCATGTGGGCCGTTTACGCGTTGCGGTCGGTATTCAACGAAGCATCAACCCTGATGCATGGGAGGAATCATGAAAAAGAATCTGCTTGGCGCTCTTGCCATCACCACGGCCTTGTCCCCCTTGGCGGCAATGGCGCAAACCGAAGTCCAGTTCTGGCATGCCTTCACCGGTCGCCTTGGGGAACTTGTCAAGGGACAGGTTGAAGAATTCAACGCCAGTCAGGATGAGTTCGTCGTGGTCGAAAGCCACAAGGGCAACTACTCGGAAACCCTGAATGCCGGGATTGCTGCATTCCGGGCCGGTGAACAGCCACATATCCTGATGGTGTTCGAAGTCGGCACGGCGACAATGATGTCAGCCAAAGGGGCGATCAAGCCGGTCTATGAGGTGATGGCCGAAAGCGGCGCGTCTTTTGATCCCGACGCGTATATTGGCGCCGTCAAAGGCTACTACACAACCACTGACGGAGAGATGCTGTCGCTTCCCTTCAACTCCTCGACGCCGGTCCTGTGGGTCAACCGCGATGCCATGCAAGCGGCGGGTGTTGATCCGGACACGGATCTGTCCACTTGGGAAAAAGTCGGCGAAGTGCTCGAGCAGCTGAAGGCAGGTGGCGAGGATTGCCCGCTGGTGACAGCATGGCAAAGCTGGATTCACCTTGAAAACCTTTCAGCCTATCACGATGTTCCCTTTGCCTCACGGGACAACGGATTTGCCGGTCTGGATACCGAGCTGATGCTGAACGGTCCGGTGCAGGTTGCACATCTGACCGCGATGGGTGACTGGGCCAAGGACGGCAAGTTCATCTATACCGGCCGCAGAAACGAAGGTGGTGCGAACTTCCGGTCAGGCGAGTGCGCATTGTTCACCGAAAGTTCGGCCGGATACGCCGGCATCAAGGCAGAGGCCGAGTTCGATTTCGACGTGCGTCCGCTGCCCTATTGGGAATCCGTAACCAGTGAGCCGCAAAACACCATCATCGGTGGCGCGTCTCTTTGGGTAATGGAGGGTCATGAGCCGGAAGAGTACAAGGGCGTCGGAGAGTTCCTGAGCTTCCTGTCATCACCTGATGTACAAGCGGCCTGGCACCAGAACACCGGTTACCTTCCAATCACGACAGAAGCGGGTGAGGTTACGCGTGCCGCCGGTTTTTATGACGAAAACCCGGGCACCGACGTCGCAGTGATCCAGATGACCACGAAAGAGCCGACCGCAAATTCGAAAGGCTTGCGCTTGGGATCGTTCGACCAGATCCGGGGCATCATCGACGAAGAGCTTGAGGCGATCTGGTCCGGTGAGAAGACCGCTCAGGAAGCGATGGACAGCGCGAAGGAGCGCGGCGATGCGTTGCTGCGCCGGTTCGAATCCGCCAATCAATAAGTCGTAACGTCATGCGGGCCCTTTCGGGGCCCGCATTTTCTTTCTTCGGTGGGTTTTCAGGATGGAAAAACGCGTCACCTTTCGCGGCTGGCTGTTGCCATTGGCGTTGATCGCCCCTCAGGTCATCATTTCCGCTGTTTTCTTTTTCTATCCCGCCGGTCAGGCCATCTGGCAGTCGCTGTTCATACCTGACCCGTTCGGGTTGTCGTCCCAGTTCGTGGGGCTCGGCAACTTTGAATTCCTGCTGAGTGACAAGTTTTATCGCGCCTCCTTCGTGACGACGGCGGTGTTTTCCACGCTGGTCACGTTGTGCTCGATGATCCCTGCCTTGTTTCTTGCGGTCATTGCGGACCGATTGATCAAAGGGTCCGGGGTCTATCGGACGTTGCTGATCTGGCCTTACGCTGTTGCCCCTGCGGTTGCGGGCGTTCTGTGGCTGTTCATGTTCAACACGCGCGTCGGCGTCGTGTCATGGTATCTTGGCCAGCTTGGATATGACTGGAACCACGTTCTGAACGGCACCGAAGCCATGGGGCTGGTGGTCGTTGCCTCTGCCTGGGGGCGCATAAGCTATAACTTCCTGTTCTTTTTCGCTGCCCTGCAATCCGTTCCAAGATCCGTGATCGAGGCGGCGGCGATTGACGGCGCGCATTTCTGGCGCCGATTCTTCACGATCGTGCTGCCGCTGCTGTCGCCGACGGCGTTCTTCTTGCTGGTGGTGAACGTTGTTTATGCCTTCTTCGAGACCTTTGGCGTGATCCACACGATCACCGGCGGCGGGCCGCAACAGTCGACGACAATCCTTGTCTACAAGGTATTCTCGGACGGGTTTGTGGGGCAGGACCTCGGCTCGTCTTCGGCGCAATCGGTCATCTTGCTGATCGTCGTCGGCCTGTTGACGGTCATCCAGTTCAAATACGTGGAAAAGAGGGTGCATTACTAATGGCGGCCCAACAGCACGGAATGGTCGAAAAACGCGGCGCGGGCATCTGGTTGTCCCATGCCCTCATGATCCTCGGTGTCCTGATCATATTTTTCCCGATATGGCTTGCCTTCGTGGCTTCGACCGTGACCCAGGCCGAGATCGTCTCGCCACCGATGCCTGTCGTGCCCGGCGATCAGTTCTGGGTGAACTACAAGGCGGCGCTGTTTTCGGGGGTAAATGTGCCCGTTGCCACGATGCTGTTCAACAGTCTGGTGATGGCAATCGGAATTGCAGTCGGCAAAATCATCATCTCACTGCTGTCCGCTTTCGCGATTGTCTATTTCCGCTTTCCCGGACGAACGACGTTCTTCTGGCTGATCTTCCTGACCCTGATGCTGCCGGTCGAAGTCCGCATCGTTCCGACGTTCGAAGTTGTCGCCGGGTTCGGCATGCTCAACAGCTATTACGGGCTGATCTTTCCCCTGATTGCCTCGGCCACGGCAACCTTCCTGTTCCGTCAGTTCTTTCTGACCATCCCCGATGAGCTTGCCGAGGCAGCCCGGGTCGACGGCGCGCGACCGATGCGGTTTTTCATCGATATCGTCGTCCCCATGAGCCGGACCAACATCGCCGCACTGTTCGTGATCCTGTTCATCTATGGGTGGAACCAATATCTTTGGCCGCTGCTGATCACGACCGATCCCGAAATGAATACCATCGTGATGGGTATCAAGCAGATGTTCCCGTCCGGTGACGACTTTGCGCATTGGCCGACGATCATGGCGACGTCCATTCTGGCGATGATCCCACCGGTCATCGTGGTGGTGTCGATGCAAAAGCTCTTTGTCCGTGGCCTTGTCGATAGCGAGAAGTAAGAAATGGCAACAGTTACCCTAGAGAATGTCAAAAAGAGCTTTGGCCCGACGGATGTGATCCACGGCGTTGATGTCGATATCGCCGATGGAGAGTTCATCGTGATCGTCGGCCCGTCAGGCTGCGGCAAGTCCACATTGTTGCGGATGGTGGCGGGGCTGGAAACGGTCACGTCCGGGGAAATCCGGATCGGCGGTGAACGCGCCAATGACAAAGAGCCCATGGATCGCGACATCGCCATGGTGTTCCAGAACTACGCGCTCTATCCACATATGTCCGTGCGTCAGAACATGGGGTATGGCCTGAAGATCGCGGGGCTGCCCAAGGCTCAGATCGATCAAAAGGTGACCCAGGCGGCTAAGCTGTTGCAGCTTGAACCTTTGCTGGATCGCAAGCCCAGGCAATTGTCCGGCGGTCAGCGCCAGAGGGTCGCGATGGGCCGGGCCATTGTCCGCGAGCCCGCTGTTTTCCTGTTTGACGAGCCGCTCTCGAACCTGGATGCCAAGCTTCGTGTTCAGATGCGTCTGGAAATACGCGAACTTCAGGAAAAACTTGGGATCACGTCACTTTACGTCACGCATGACCAGGTCGAAGCAATGACGATGGCGGACAGGATGATCGTGATGAACGGCGGCATCGCCGAACAGATGGGCACGCCGCTCGAGGTCTATGAAACTCCACAAACGCTGTTTGCCGCGCAATTCATCGGCAGCCCGGCAATGAACATATTCGAAGCACGGCGCCAAAACGGGGCGGTCAAGATCGGAGAAATCGAAGTCGGCCCCTCTGGGGGTCCGGACTGCGCCGTGAAGCTTGGCATAAGACCGGAGCACCTGTTGTCGGATGACAACGGCCCGCTTGAAGCCGCGATTCAGATGGCTGAACCGCTTGGGGCCAACACGTTGCTGCACGGTCACCTGTCGGGCTCTGAAAGCGCGATCACGGCAAGCCTTCCCGGTGTCCACCCGATCGAAGGACGCCATCCGATTATGCGGTTCTCGGTGGCACCTGAGAACATGCATTTGTTTGACCACGCGACAGGCAAAAGGCTGGAAGGCTGATGGAGTCTCAACAGGTTGAGGCCTTTCGCGGCGGGGAGAACCTGATCCGGGTCGTGGGGCATCGAGGGGCACGGGGCGTGTTGCCTGAAAACAGCATGATCGGCTTCGACTTTTCACTTTCCATCGGCGTCCCGCTTCTTGAATTTGACGTTGTCCTGACAGCCGATGATGTGCCGGTCATTACGCACAATCATCGTCTGCATTCGGCCAGTTTCCGTGATTGCAATGGCCTGTTTCTGACCGGGGAAGAGCCAAAAGTTTCCTCGCTGACTTACGAACAGATCCGACAATTCGATATTGGGCGTCTGGACGGCCATTCCGCCTATGGCCAACGCTTCCCGGATCAGGCGCAAATAGACGATGTTCGTGTTCCAAGGCTGTTGGATCTGCTCGATTTGGTCAATGACCCGAATTACAGTGATGCCCATTTGATGCTCGAGCTGAAGTCGGACCCCGACGTGGCCCATGATGCGCTTTACCGGGAAAACTTTGTCCGCAGAGTACTTCGGGATGTTCGCGGCAAGGGTTTATCTTCGCGCGCGGTGCTTCACAGTTTTGATTGGAACCTGTTGGCGGAGTGTCAGAGGCAAGCTCCGGAAATACCTTCATCCTACCTAACGCAACTTCCGGATAATGCCGACGATGTTGGCGAGGATTCCTCAAAATCCGTTTGCCCGGACTTTCGTGGCCGTCGCGACGAAATTCCAAACTTGGTAAAGCAGGCTGGCGGTTCGCTTTGGTGCCCGTACTTTGCGGATGTAACACCCGAAAACGTCAAGCGCGCAAAAGAGCTGGGCCTGTGCGTCGTCGTGTGGACAGTCAATGAACACGAAGATATCGGCAGGATGATCGATCTGGGAGTGGACGCAATCGTATCCGACTATCCCGGGCGGGTTCAAAGACAACTGTCGGAGTCAGGCTTCCGTTGGCAGTAGCGTACCGGTGATCCCGGCACCCCGAGGGTGACGTGGATGAATTTCTTGCGCCGATTGAAAATTGCCTCAAACAAAGGCCCTTCAGCCCGTTATCGCTCAGGATCAGTATGTTTTTTCAACATGATTTGATGAGAGCCTTTGCTCAGGATACCGTTCTTGGGCCCGCGGCTGACGGAAATCCGGAACGCTGCCCCCATTTCTCTGAGCGTCACGCTTGCGGTTGTCGGGATAGTGTTCCGTGCCTTTGGGCGATGAAGAAGAATTGATACCTGCACATCAGTTCGTTCAATGCCATCAGGTTTTTTGGTATTGGTTTCGCCCATCGCTGGTCACAACCGTCATCGACGGGCCGGCGCCCCTGACGAACAGCGCCAAGAATTGAGTCACATTAACAACAATCTTGGGTTTGCTACAGTTCTGTCTCTTTTCCGCCGGAATTTGTGCTGATAAGGAAAAAATTGAGTGTTGGGGTGTTGGTAAGTGCGAGTGGGCAGATGAGAGCCGGAACAAACGGTCAAATAGCTATTACTTGGTGTCAGACGGAAATTGATGGGCTAGAAGACGCGCCCCTTTCCTGTATGACGGTCGGAGCAGCATGGTCATGGCGTGGACAAGCAATCGTCATGAGTGAGACTGCCGAGCAAAGCATCGGAAAAATCGGAAATGTCGGGGGCCTTTCCAGCCCGGTGACCAGCCACTTTCCTATTGTCCGTGAGATTTCGGGCGATGTGACCGGAACCCTTACCCTTACCAACGGTGCGCAGAAGTTCTCTGCCAAGCTTGTTGCCGATGGCAACGATACGTCGCGGGCTCTTGTGTTCGAAGGCGCTTGCCCGCCACGGGACGAAGAGTTCTGGATTGTCGAAGTGACCGAGCTTGCGATGATCCCAAACCCCGCCGCGAAAAGCGGCGCGACGGTAGTTTCTTTCCCGACCTCAAACTAGGACTTCAAGCCGCCGCCTTGCGGTTTGGGTGCGGAGCCCGGGCCGCTGGTTGTCTGCCCTGATCGTTTTTCTGAACTTTGCGGGATGTTGTATTGACTCCGCCAGCATTGCGGATATAAGCGCGGCTTCATTGGTGTTGGTGGCCCCCGCAAGGGGATGCCTGTCATGGGGGAGACCTCAAGAGGACAACGCCCTTCATAGTGGCCCGTCAGGGCTTCGACCTAACGAAGGAGATCAGCCGTGACCAAACGCACGTCTGCCAAGTACAAAATCGACCGCCGGATGGGCGAAAACATCTGGGGTCGTCCGAAATCCCCGGTCAACCGTCGCGAATACGGCCCCGGCCAGCATGGCCAGCGCCGCAAGGGCAAACTGTCTGACTTCGGTCTGCAACTGCGCGCCAAGCAGAAGCTGAAAGGCTACTACGGCGACCTGACCGAGAAGCAGTTCCGCCGCATCTACGCTGAAGCCGAGCGTGTGAAGGGCGACACTGGTGAGAACCTGATCGGCCTGCTGGAGCGCCGCCTGGACGCTGTGGTCTACCGCGCCAAGTTTGTCGCAACTGTTTTTGCCGCGCGCCAGTTCGTGAACCACGGCCACGTCAAAGTGAACGGCAAGCGTGTCAACATCCCGTCCTACCGCGTCAAAGAAGGTGACGTGATCGAGGTGCGTGACAAATCCAAACAACTGGCTGTTGTCCTGGAAGCCGTCGCACTGGCCGAGCGTGACGTTCCTGACTACATCGACGCCGATCACTCGAAAATGACCGCGACGTTCGTGCGCGCGCCGGGCCTCAGCGATGTGCCTTACCCGGTCGTCATGGAACCGAACCTGGTCGTCGAATTCTACGCGAAGAACTGATCTTCGCCGAAATCGAATTCCGAAAGGCCGCGCTTTTGCGCGGTCTTTTTTTTGGTTTGCCCATGGCGCAGCCGTCATCGCGACATTGCCTGCGACTCCTTAGGGTGTTTTTGGGCAAATGTAGTGCGTGTCAGATCGGCAGGGGCCTGCCTTCGGCGATCGCTTCCATCGCGAAATACGAGGTCACGCTGTCCAGCTCGACCTTTTCGATCAATCGTTGATAGACCTTGTCATATGACGACATGTCCTGCGTTACGACTTTCAGCTGATAGTCGTAATCCCCTCCGATCCGATGAAAATCCACGACTTCCGGGATTGTCAGAACATGGCTCCGAAACGCCTGAAGCCACTGGGCAGAGTGGTGTCGGGTGCGGAGCATGACGAAGACCACAAGGCTCAACCCCAGTTCTTCTCGTGCGATGCGGGCCGTGGATCCGATCAGCACACCGTTTTCGTTCAGGGCCTTCAAGCGCCGCCAGCAGGCATTCTGGGACAGGCCAACCCGATCCGCCAATTCCCGCTGTGACAGGGTGGCGTCCTTTTGCAGCTCTTTCAGTATGCGTGTATCAATTTGATCTATTTTTGATGCCATAACTGATCATATGACACAAAAATTCAAAAATCCACGCAAAGATATGTGAAGTTTCCTCGGGCCAGAAATATCACATTGGTATGGCAGTAAGGAGCCAATGCCATGACCCTGTCCAAATTCCGTGCGGAACTCTGTTCCACCGCTCACAATTCAAATCTGCGCGATGGGCTGATCGGCGAGAACGTTCTGATCCCGGGTCTGCTTGGAGACGTGCCGCTTGTCTATGCGGATTACGTCGCTTCGGGCCGCGCGTTGCGGCAGGTCGAGGATTTTGTGGCGCAGGACGTTTTGCCGTTTTACGCAAACAGTCACACCGAGGCCTCCTACTGTGGGTCCTACATGACACGTCTGCGCCGCGAAGCGCGGGCGGAAATAGCCCGCATTGTTGGTGCTCGGGAAGAGGACGCGGTGATCTTTACCGGGTCCGGCGCCACTGCGGGGCTCAATCGGTTGGTCAGCCTGCTAGGGGTGGCAGAGGCTGACCAGCCGATTGTCTTGATCGGACCGTATGAACATCACTCAAACATTCTGCCGTGGCGCGAAAGCAAGGCATGTGTCATCGAAATCCCCGAGGCCGAGGGCGGTGGCGTGGACCTGCATGCGCTGAAAGCCGCGCTGGAGGCCCATGTGGATGCCGATTTGGTGGTCGGATCGTTTTCTGCCGCGTCCAACGTAACGGGCATTGTCACCGATCCTGATCCGGTCACGCGGATGCTCAAGGCGTATGGTGCCTTGGCCGTTTGGGACTATGCCGGTGGTGGGCCTTATCTGCCGATGGATATGGGGCCCGAAGGGGCCCGCAAGGATGCGATCGTGGTTT
The DNA here is from genome assembly GCF_056536065.1 of Ruegeria sp. AL3. NCBI lineage: Bacteria > Pseudomonadati > Pseudomonadota > Alphaproteobacteria > Rhodobacterales > Roseobacteraceae > Ruegeria > Ruegeria sp. AL3. The sequence continues at coordinate 437,836 of NZ_JBQFJG010000001.1, read as the reverse complement.
CGCCGCACAAGTTTCCCGGTGGCCCGGGCGCGTCAGGCGTTTTGGTTGTGAACCAATCGGCCGTTAAACGGACGTGCCCCAGCTGGCCCGGCGGTGGAACCGTAAGTTTCGTTTCACCGTGGCGGCATGACTACAGCACCGATCTGTCCACCCGGGAAGAGGCCGGGACGCCCAACGTGATCGGAGACATTCGTGCGGCGTTGGCCTTCATCGTCAAGGATGTCGTCGGAACGGACGAAATCGCCCGGCGTGAGGCGCAGTACAATCAAATGGCGCTGGACGGCTGGAAGAACAACCCGAACCTGACCCTGCTTGGGGTCGAAAAAGCGCACCGTCTGCCGATCTTTTCCTTCCTGGTGCGCGACAATGCGGGCCAGCCCGTGCACCAGCAGCTGTTTACGCGGATGCTCAGCGATATCTACGGCATTCAGGCGCGGGGCGGCTGTGCCTGTGCCGGACCCTACGCCCACCGCTTGCTGGGGATCGATCAGGCAACGTCAGAGGCGCTGCACGCTGCCTTGTCCGCTGGGGAAGAAATGAAAAAACCCGGCTGGGTGCGCCTGAATTTCTCATATCTGATGAGCGAAGAGACGGTTCAGTTCATCATCGACAGCGTCAATGACCTGTCGCACCGGACCGAAGAATTCACGCCTTACTACAACGCCGACCCGGCAACAGCGCGCTTCAAGGCCGCATGAGGGAATTGCCGCTTTTCTCAACCCTTTGAGACAGGTATGAGAGGCCCATTCAACGGAGCCTCTCATGACCAAGATCACCCCACAACCCGGCATTATGGACATCGCGCTGTATCAGGGCGGTCAGTCGTATGTGGCGGGAGTGGAGCATGTGATCAAGCTGAGCTCGAACGAGAACCCGTTTGGACCCAGCCCCAAGGCCATAGAGGCGGTGCGCGACAGCGCGGCCACTCTGCATCGTTATCCCAGCACCGACCACGCGAGCCTGCGCGCGGCCATCGGCGCACGCCATGGGCTGGACCCGGCGCGGATCATCTGCGGTGTCGGCAGCGACGAGGTATTGCAATTCGTCGCTCAGGCCTACGCGGGGCCGGGGGACGAGGTGATCTATACCGAGCACGGGTTTTCCATGTACCCGATCATCGCCCGCATGGCCGGCGCGACGCCGGTCATGGTGGCCGAACGTGACCGCAAGGTGGATGTGGATGCCATTCTCGCCGCGGTAACGGGGCAGACGCGGATCGTGTTTGTCACCAACCCCGGAAATCCAACTTCGACCATGATCCCGAACGACGAACTGGAACGTCTGGCGCTGGGTCTGCCCGACACCTGCCTGATGGTTCTTGATGGCGCTTATGCGGAGTTTGTCGATGGGTTCGATGGCGGGGCGTCGCTGGTTGACGCCCATGAGAATGTAATCATGACGCGCACCTTCTCAAAAGTGTACGGGCTGGGCGGTATGCGTGTCGGATGGGGCTATGCGCACCGCCCGATCATCGACGTGCTGAACCGGGTGCGCCAGCCCTTCAACCTGTCAATGACCGCATTGGCGGCGGCTGAAGCTGCGGTAAACGATGTGGAATTCCTGACCTTCTGTCAGGCCGAAAACGCGCGCCTTCGTGTGTGGCTGGCCGATCAATTGGCCAAGACAGGCGTGCCGTCGGACCCGTCCTGCACCAACTTCATCCTAGCGCGTTTCGCCGATCAGGCCGAGGCCGAGGCCTGCGATGACTACCTGAAAACGCAGGGTTTGATTGTCCGCCGGGTTGCAGGCTACAACCTGCCGAACGCCTTGCGGATCACCGTGGGCGACGAAGAAGCCTGCCGCCGTGTGGTTGCGGCGATCACTGCATTCAAAGAGGGCGCAGCATGAGCCAGATTTACGACCGCGTTGCGCTGATCGGGCTGGGCCTGATTGCTTCGTCCATGTTCTGGGCAATGAAACGTGCAGGGCTGGCCGGGGAAGTGACGGGTTATGCCCGGTCTGAAAAGTCCCGTGAAACCGCGCGCAGGATCGGATTGTGTGACCGTGTTTGCGACACGGCACGCGAGGCGGTTGAAGGCGCCGATCTTGTCGTGCTCTGCGTGCCTGTGGGGGCTATGGGCGCAGTTGCAGAAGAAATTGCACCCGTGCTGAAACCCGGTGCCACCGTTACGGATGTGGGTTCGGTCAAGCGGGGCGTCATTCGGGCGGTACAGCCTCATATCCCCGACGGAGTGCATTTCGTTCCCGCGCATCCCTTGGCAGGGACCGAGCATTCCGGCCCTGAATCCGGGTTTGCCGAACTGTTTGACAATCGCTGGTGCCTGTTGGTCCCGGTCGAGGGTTCGGACCCGGATGCCATTGCCCGTCTGCGCGCGCTCTGGGAGGGCATGGGGTCGAATGTCGATGAGATGGATGCGGATCACCACGATCTGGTCCTCGCCGTAACGTCCCATGCGCCGCACCTGATTGCCTACACGATGGTTGGCGTGGCCGACGATCTGCGACGGGTAACCGACAGCGAAGTCATCAAATATTCGGCCGCCGGCTTCCGCGACTTCACCCGGATTGCCGCGTCCGACCCGATCATGTGGCGGGATGTGTTCCTGTCCAACAAGGATGCGACGCTGGAAATCCTGGGCCGGTTCACCGAAGAGCTTTTTGCCCTGCAACGCGCCATACGCACTGGCGACGGCGATCATTTGTTTGACTACTTCACCCGCACCCGTGCTATTCGTCGCGGCATCATCGATGCCGGGCAGGATACGGATGCGCCGGACTTTGGGCGGGGAAAGGCAAGTTCATGAGACTGCGCTGGGGGCATATTCTGATCGGGGTCGTGGCTTTGAGCGCCGCGCCGGTTCATGCCGCGCCCCTTGACCAGTCTTTGGTGCCCCTCATGCGCCCTTTGACTGTTCAGCAGGCTGTCAGCGCGCCTGCCCCTTCTGACATTGCCAACCTGCGTCCGGTTTCGCGTCCGGTTTCGCCGCAAGTCACGGCTGCGGCGGCGCGCCCGTCGGAGCTGCCACTTCTGGGGCCGGACACATCCTTGATGCCTTATTTGCGACCCGAGTCTGTCGAGCAGCAGGTGCTGTTCAAAAGGCGCAAGCTGCGCAAAGGGTCTGTTTGCGGGGATATTGCCATTCAAGGCAAACCTGTTGGCCGTGTGGGCAGCAAGAATTCAGCCTGTGGTGTCAAGGATGCGGTGCAGATCACCTCGGTTTCGGGTGTGATGCTCAGCCGCCCCTCGACGATGGATTGCGGCACCGCCATTGCGTTGAACAAGTGGGTCGACAAGACCGTCAAACCCACCTTTAAACGCCGCGGGCCCGTGGTCGAGCTGCAAATCGCCGCCCATTATGCCTGCCGAACCCGCAACAACCGCAAAGGTGCGCGGATATCCGAACATGGCAAGGGTCGTGCGATCGATATCTCAGGTTTCAAAATGGCTGACGGTGAGGTGGTGACCGTCCTGAACGGGTGGCGCAAGAACCCGTCTCAGAAACAGCTCAAGAAGATCTGGCGCGGGGCGTGCGGCCCGTTTGGTACCGTGCTGGGGCCGAATTCCGATCGCTATCACAAGGATCATTTCCACCTTGATACGGCCCGCTATCGCAGCGGACCTTACTGCCGTTAACGCAGGATCAGGCGCGGGGCAGGGCCCAAAGGCAATGGCCCGAGCGCCACGAAACCATCGCGGAAATTCAGTTGCAGATCCAGCGCGTTGGGGTTTCCGCCCAGCCCTGCCAGAAAGTTCAGCCCTCGGGTGACGGGATCAACGGCCTGATCGGGCAGGGCACCCGCCGCGTTTGCCATTGCGATCATATCCCGCCAGTTTTCGGCTTTGACGGCAATCTCTCCGGTCGGGATACCTTGGGCGTCCACATCCAAATCGCCGGTCGCGAACAGGCGGAGCTCACCCCATTTGATCTCGGCCAGACGCAGATCGATGGCCACGGGCTGCGGACGGCTGTCTTCGAGGGCGGACCGGCTCCAAACCTTGTCGAAAGTGGTGACCATATCCAGTTCCAGCGTCTCAAAGCTTTGCGGTAACGAACTTGCGGAATGCATCAGGGCCCGCAGTTTTTCCCCCGGTGTAAACCCATCCGCGCGGGCCGTGATGGAATAGGCTTCTGAAATTGGCGTTTGTTCCATGATCAGGCTCAGCGTGTCGCCCGAGGCCAGCGTGGTGGAGTTTTCAGTCACCGACCAGGCCTCGGCCGTCAAAGCCATTTTCTCCAGCACGAGCGAGACGCCGGGCTGCAATTGCAGCTCGGCCAGCAATTCGTCGGCCACGATTGTTGATGTCTGGTCGAAATATGACAGGCGTTGCGGTGTGTCCGCGAACCGCAATATCTGACGACCGGGCCAGACGGCGGGGCTTTCGAATTCGATCCAATCCGCGCTCCATGCCGTGCCGTTCACCGGATCCGCCAGCGCCGGATTGTTCAGACGGGTCATGTGGTGGGTCGGATAGCCCGCTGTCGCGACATTCGAGAAATCCGCTTGCCAGCCGCGCGCCTCCTGCTGTTCGAACCAGCCAGTGATCGCAGAGCGCAGGCCATACCCGGCCACGAACCAATAGGCGCTCCATGCTAGGGAAACAAAAATCAACACTCGTATCATACGCATTCGAAAGGCCCTTTTTCCCGCCTTGGAATTGATGTTTATAGGCCGAAACAGGCAAGGACCAGTGCAATGACGATGTGGGTATTCGGATATGGATCGCTGCTGTGGAATCCGGGCTTTCCGGTGGCACGCAGTGAACGCGCGACACTTCATGGTTATTCCCGCTCCTTCTGCATGAGCTCGATCCACCACCGCGGGACCGAAGAAAAACCGGGCCTGGTGCTGGCACTGGACGAACAGGAGAACGCAAGTTGCACCGGTTTGGCCCTTGCGGTCGAGGCGGGTCACGAAGACCGTACGCTGCACGAGCTGCGCGAGCGCGAGCTGATTTCCTCGGCCTATGTTGAACGTATGCTGGATGTGCACCTGGAAAACGGCGAAATCGTCAATGTCGTTACCTATGTGATCGATGCCGACCACGTCCAGTATTGCGGCGGGATGCCGTTGGAGGAACAGGCCCGGATCATCGCTCATGCGGTTGGCGGGCGCGGTCCGAATGATGAATATCTTTACAACACCGTAGAACATCTGGCCGAGATCGGGCTGCGTGACCATGATCTTGAGTGGTTGGCGCAACGGGTGCGCGACATTACCGCATAAACTCTTGGCGTCACGCGCGGAATCCCGCTAGATTCGACGCAAAGCAGGCAAATACCGGGAACCACGCGCATGGCGCAGGCACATCAGGGCGCGAGACCCCATTTCTCGCATCCCATTCGACAAATTCTGTTGATGTTGATGGCGATCGGCTTGTCCGGGCTGGGCGTGTTTCTGGCACTGCCTTACGTATTGCCGGTTTTCTATGCCAATCCGTATCTGAATGGTTTCATTCTGATCGTATTTCTTATCGGCGTCCTCGCTTGTTTTTATCAGGTCACGCAACTGATCGGGTCCGTGCGCTGGATCGAGGCCTTTGTCGGGGGCGTCGTTCGCGAAGATGCGCGTACACCGCAATTGCTGGCGCCTTTGGCTTCGCTGCTGCGGGAGAGAGGCGCGCGCTCACAGATCAGTTCCACCTCAACCCGGTCCATTCTGGACTCCGTGGCCGAGCGTGTCGAAGAAGAACGGGAAATCACGCGTTATATAACCAATGTTCTGATCTATTTGGGTCTGCTGGGTACATTCTTTGGCCTGGCGACAACCGTTCCAGCCATTGTCGACACCATCCGCAGCCTGAACCCGCAGGAAGGCGAAGAGGGGCTGGCCGTCTTCAATCGCCTGATGACCGGACTCGAGGCGCAGTTGCAGGGGATGGGCGTTGCGTTCGGGTCCTCTCTGCTGGGCTTGGCGGGATCGCTGATTGTTGGTCTGCTCGAAGTGTTTGCCGGGCACGGGCAGAACCGTTTCTATCGCGAGCTCGAAGAATGGCTGTCCTCGATCACCCGCGTCGGATTTGCCGGTGGTGAAGAGGGCGGGGCAGAGATCGCCGTACTGACACCTGTGCTGGATGCCATGTCCGAACAGATGGATGCGTTGCAGGATCTGTTTGCCGCTCAGGAAAGTGAGCGGGCTGAGGTTTCGGCCAAGCTGGGGCAACTGGTCGATGTGATTGCCGAGATGAACTATCGCCAGGCCAATACCGAAAGCGTCACTTCGGCTCTGGAGCGTGTTGCGCTGGGGCAGGATGCGTTGCTTGACCACATGCGCGAGCACGGTGCAGGCGATGGCATCGATGCCGAAAGCCGGATGCGCCTGCGCTCGATGGACGTGCAGTTGCTGCGCATTCTCGAAGAGATTTCGGCGGGTCGTCAGGAAAGCATGAACGAATTCCGCAAGGATATCGAACTGCTGGTCAAGGCCCTGACCCTGCCGCGGGGCGCGGTGCGCACCACGCCGGAAGGAGAGTAACCCATGGCGCTGTCCCGCCGCACCGGTCAACGCTTCCAGGGCTCGGTCTGGCCCGGATTCGTGGACGCGATGACCGGGCTGCTGATGGTGCTGACATTCGTTTTGACCATCTTCATGGTGATTCAGTTCGTTCTGCGCGAAACCATTTCGGGTCAGGAAGACGAACTGACGACGCTGGCAGACGAGGTTGCTGCGCTTGCGGGCGCGCTGGGTTTGGAAGAGCGTGAAAACAGCCGCTTGCAGGCAAGGCTGGGTGCGTTGAACACGACGCTGTCGCAGGCCGAAGACGATCTGGCGCAAGCGCAGTCGCTGATCGCCTCACTGACCACCGAACGCGACCGTCAGGCCGCCGCGTTGGATCAGGCGCAGACCCGTATCACGAATTTCGAAGCACAGGTTGCGGCGCTGCTTGCCGAGCAGGAACAGGCTTTGGGCGACATCGCAGCGCTTGAGACTGTGCGCGAGCAATTGCTGACGGAACAAGAGGCGCTGAACCTTGCCCTTGCACAAAGTCGCGAGGAAATCGATGCGCAGACGGAAGCTGCCCGATTGGCAGCCGCCCGCCGCGAGGCACTGGAAGCATTGGTTGCGGATCTGGAGCAAAGCGGCGATGAACGCGCGGCGGAAATCGCTACCCTTGAACAGCAACTGAGCGATGAAGAAGCCGCCCGCCTGGCCGAAGCCGCTGCCGCCGAGGCATTGCGAAACCGCCTTCAGGATGCGGATGCCGAGCTGACGGCCATGACGCTCGCGTTGGAGGCACAACGCAAAGAGGCCGAAGATACGCTGACTCTTCTGGCCGCCGCGCAAGCCGCGCGGGCCGAGCTTGAGCGGCAATTCGGCGACGTGAACCCTGATGAATTGCGCGCCCAGCTTGAAGCCGCCCTGGAGGCGCAAACGCAAGCGCAGGCGGATGCTGATGAACAACGCTCCCTGGCCGAACAAAGGCAGGCTTTGCTGGCTCTGGCAGAATCGACATTGTCGGAAGAGAAAGAAATCTCAGCCGAGGCCCAGCGTGAGGCGGCTCTTCTCAACCAGCAGATTGCCGCGCTGCGCGGGCAGTTGGGGTCCTTGCAGGCTCTGCTGGACGATTTCGAAGAGCGCAACGAGGCCGCCGAGATCCAAATCCAGACTTTGGGTCAGGACCTGAATGCCGCGCTGGCCCGTGCCGCTTCGGAAGAACGCCGCCGCCGCCTGCTGGAAGAAGCCGAACGCCTGCGTCTCGAGGCCGAGGCCGAAGCACTGGCCGGTCAGAATGAGGAACTGGCAGCGCAGGCGGAAGATCTGCAACGCTATCGTTCGGAATTTTTTGGACGTCTTCGGGATGTCCTTGGCGATCAGGAAGGCGTGCGGATTGAAGGTGACCGCTTTGTCTTTTCATCCGAGGTTTTGTTTCCGACAGGATCAGCCGTGCTGTCCGCGGAAGGGCAGCAGGAGGTTGCGAAAGTTGCGAACATCCTGCGCAGTGTCGCCGCTGAAATTCCGCCCGGTCTGAACTGGGTGATCCGGGTCGACGGCCATACCGACAACGTTCCGCTGGCCGGTTCGGGCCGATACCGGGACAACTGGGAACTCAGCCAGGGTCGCGCGTTGTCTGTTGTGCGCTTTATGGTCGACGCGCTGGGCATCCCACCCAATCGTCTGGCGGCAAACGGGTTTGGTGAATTCCAGCCGGTCAATCCGGCTGACACGCCCGAGGCGCGGGCACAGAACCGCCGGATCGAGCTGAAACTCACGGAAAGATAGCAAACCCTTGCCTCTTGCATGGGTAATCTGTGTGATGGGGTCAAACCGATTACCGTCTGCCAAAGCGAAAGCTTTGATCCGGAGTGCCCATGAAGCAGCGGGGTACCACGGGGTAATCCTCGGTCAGAAAATACGCATAGGTTCCTGAAGGGTATTCTGCTGAAACGGTGAAGGCGCCGTTGCATTGGTCCAAATTGCCGTGACCCTGAACAAAAACGTAGTCCTCGTTGAAGGCGCCGTCATGCCGCCCGCCCGGCGCAGCGCCACCCGGCCGGTTGCCGGGTTTCAGACGATAGGACGACGTCATTTCGGTCACTTTGCCCCCTACGACGCCAGTGACGGTATATATCGGGAAACCATCTGCGGCATAGCCGATCAAGGGTGAATGCTCGGACGGTGACCATCCCAGCAGCTTGACCAACCCCGTCGGTACACCGTGATAGTGATACTTTCCGTTCGGCTGTACATGCGCATAATTGGCGTCCAATCCCAAGGAAACAGCGCCACCCAGAGCATTGTAGGACCACCCGGACCTGGGGTCGCCATGCCAAAACTCGGCCGCCAGCGGGTCGAACACAACCCCGTTGAGTGACACGCCAAAGTTCCACCCCATTTGCAGCGGCGTGATTGCACCTTTGGTCGTTGGATTTGCAGGCAATTTCAACTTGACCTTCTGCTGTTCGATCTGGTGCGGATTGCCTTGGTTTGGAAACCGGCCAACCAGATGATCAGGAATGCCGTTGCCCGTCACTTTGATTTTTCCGCCTTTTTCTTTCACCGAGGCGCTGCTTTTCCCGGGGTTTTCGGTTGCTGGCACCAACCTCAGCGTTTCTGCGGTCGTTTCGTCGTGATAGCGAAACCTGTGCTGTGCAGTTGCCACAGCGGCAACGGTGGATAGGGCAAAGGCGGCGCCCCAGAGAATTGAAATTTTGCTCACGTGTCGATCCCTGTCTTGCGTTCATCATTGAAGATGACACGCGGCAGAAGTCTTTTTCCGTCGCACTTTATGCTGTCAGCAGAGAAAAAGCCCGGCGATGGGGATCGCCGGGCTTTGAAGGAGTTGTCTGTATTTTGGTCAGTCTGCCGTCAACAGAGGTGGTTTGTCTCCTGAAATGCGCCGTTGGTCCGGGCCAAGAATTTCAAGATCCAGTTCGCCCTTCTTGACCGAGACACGAACCACGCCGCCCTTGGCCAGCTTGCCGAACAACAGCTCTTCGGCCAGCGGCTTCTTAATGTGCTCCTGAATCACGCGACCCAGCGGGCGTGCACCCATCTTGTCGTCATATCCCTTGTCGGCCAGCCACTCGGCAGCTTTTGGGGTCAGGTCGATGGTCACGCCACGATCCAGCAGTTGTGCCTCAAGCTGTAAGACGAATTTCTCGACCACCTGCAAAATGACCTCTTTCGGCAGCGGTGCGAAGGAGATCACGGCATCCAGACGGTTGCGGAATTCCGGTGTGAACATACGCTCGATCGCGGCCGTGTCTTCGCCTTCGCGCCGATCGCGACCGAAGCCGATGGCGGCTTTGGCCTGTTCCTGCGCGCCCGCGTTCGAGGTCATGATCAGCACCACGTTGCGGAAATTCACCGTGCGACCGTTGTGATCGGTCAGCTCGCCATGGTCCATCACCTGCAGCAGGATGTTGAACACGTCCGGGTGGGCCTTTTCGATCTCATCCAGCAGCAACACGCAGTGCGGATGCTGGTCAACACCGTCGGTCAGCAAACCACCCTGATCAAACCCGACATAGCCCGGAGGGGCACCGATCAGGCGGCTGACGGCATGTTTCTCCATGTATTCCGACATGTCGAAACGCAGCAGTTCCACACCCAGGGTATCTGCAAGCTGTTTCGCCACCTCTGTCTTGCCAACCCCCGTCGGACCGGCAAACAGATAGTTGCCGATGGGTTTTTCAGGTTCGCGCAGACCGGCGCGGGCCAGTTTGATCGCGCTGGACAGCGCCTCGATTGCCAGATCCTGACCAAACACCACCCGTTTCAGCGATGCTTCGAGGTCTTTCAGCACCAACGCATCATCCTTGGTGACGTTCTTGGGCGGAATGCGCGCGATCTTGGCGACAACCGCCTCGATCTCTTTGACGCCAATGGTCTTGCGCCGCTTGCTTTCCGCGACCAGATGCTGCGCCGCGCCGGCCTCGTCGATCACATCGATGGCCTTGTCGGGCAGCTTGCGGTCGTTGATGTAACGCGCCGACAGTTCGACCGCCGTCTTGATCGCATCGGCGGTGTATTTGATGTCATGATGCTCTTCAAAATAAGGCTTCAGCCCGCGCAAGATCTTTACGCTGTCTTCTACCGAAGGCTCGTTCACGTCGATCTTCTGGAACCGGCGGCTCAGCGCACGGTCCTTCTCGAAGTGCTGACGGAACTCTTTGTAGGTGGTCGAGCCCATGGTGCGCAGTTTGCCGCCCTGAAGCGCAGGCTTCAGCAGGTTCGAGGCATCCATAGCCCCACCCGAGGTCGCCCCGGCACCGATCACGGTATGGATTTCGTCGATGAACAACACCGCGTCCGGGTGATCCTCCAGTTCGGTCACAACCGCTTTCAGACGTTCTTCGAAATCACCGCGATAGCGGGTTCCGGCCAGCAGCGCGCCCATGTCCAAGGAATAGATCGTGGTATTGGCCAGCACATCGGGGGCCTCGCCACCGACGATCTTGTGCGCAAGGCCTTCTGCGATGGCGGTCTTGCCCACACCTGGATCCCCCACCAGCAGCGGGTTGTTCTTGCGGCGGCGGCACAGCACCTGGATGCAGCGTTCCACCTCATCCGAGCGTCCGATCAGCGGATCGACATCGCCAGCTCGAGCCTTGGCGTTCAGATCCACGCAGTATTTTCCCAGCGCGCTTTCTTTCTGTTCGGCTTCGCCGGATGTGGTCTGGGCGTCTTCTTCCACCTGATCCGCACCGGATACCGAGCGGCTTTCGCCATAGGCAGGATCCTTGGCGACGCCATGCGCGATGAAATTGACCGCGTCGTAACGGGTCATGTCCTGCTCTTGCAGGAAATAGGCGGCATTGCTTTCGCGTTCGGCGAATATGGCGACCAGAACGTTGGCGCCGGTCACTTCGGTCCGGCCCGAGCTTTGAACGTGGATCGCGGCGCGCTGAATGACGCGCTGGAACGCTGCGGTGGGTACGGCTTCGGATCCGTCGATATCCGTGACCAGATTCGAAAGATCCTCGTCGATGAACTCCACCAAAGTGCTGCGCAGCTCGTCCAGATCGACACTGCACGCTTTCATGACGCGCACGGCATCGGGTTCTTCCAGAAGGGCCAGCAGCAAATGCTCCAGCGTTGCGAATTCATGGCGCCGTTCATTCGCAGCCGCCAGGGCCGCGTGTATGGCTTGTTCCAGTGTGCTCGAGAATGAAGGCACGCGGGTGCTCCTCTGTCTTGGGTCAGAAGGGGGCGGTTTCTTGGCCGGAACCCCATCCCAACCATGTCCTCATACTATTAGAGTTTGGTTGATCGTGGCCCGGCTTCAAGGGTTTTCTTTCACTTGACAGTCACATTTGTTGTGACCGTGGCCCTGAAGAGGAGCAAATAGGCATCAGAACCGGTCTTTTCTAGCCCGAATTTCGGCAAAAACGGCCTCGGGGTCAGCGCCCACCATACCCAATTTCGCCTGAATCGCCGGATCGGCGGCCCTCAGGAACGGATTTGTGGCCTTTTCAAGGGCCAGAGTCGAAGGAACAGTGGCTTTCCCGGCCGCACGCGCGCGGTCGATATCCGCAATGCGATCTTTCAAGGCTTGGTTTTCGGGATCGACTGTAATCGCGAATTTGGCGTTGGATTGTGTGTATTCGTGCCCTGAACAAACCAAAGTGTCGTCCGGCAGGGCGGCCAGCTTGTTCAAAGAGGCCCACATTTGCGCGGGTGTGCCCTCGAACAGGCGCCCACAACCCAGCGCCATCAGGCTGTCGGCGGTGAACACGGCGGAACTCTGCGGCATGTAGAATGCGATATGGCCATCCGTATGCCCGGAAACGTCCAGAACCTGCGCCGGTTCGCCGCCTATCTCGAAACTGTCGCCCTCTTGGACCTGCTGATCCATCGGTGGCAGGCGGTTTGCGTCAGCGGCGGCCCCGATGACCTTTGCCGGTTGTTTGGCCAATATTCCCGCAAGCCCGTCCACGTGATCCCAGTGATGATGGGTCAACAGCACATGTGACAGCGTCCACCCCCGGTCATCCAACGCCTTCAGGACCGGTGCGGTCTCGGGCGCGTCGATCAGGGCGGTCTGGCCAGTGACGGCGTCATGCGCCAGAAAGGCGTAATTGTCGCTCAGGCACGGGATTGTAACGATTTCAAGAGGCATGGCCTTTTGCCCTTTCATTGCTAGACTGCGCCCAGCTAAGCCGATTGACCGGATGTCCGCAATGCATCTTGATGTACAGGATCTGAGGAACTTCTATTACCGCAGCACGTTGGGGCGTGCGGCGCAGGCGGCTATTCGCGGGCGTCTGATCGAGCTTTGGCCGGAAGCAAAAGGCCAGACAGTGGCGGGATTCGGTTTCGCGGTGCCTTTGCTGCGCCCTTACCTGTCGGATGCGCGCCGGGTCATCGGGTTGATGCCGGGACCACAGGGCGTGATGCCATGGCCGGCAGGCATGCCCAACGTTTCGGTCCTGACCGAAGAAACCCTCTGGCCGATCGAGACCGGCCACGTGGACAAGCTTGTGGTGATGCATGGGCTGGAAACGTCGGAACGGCCAAACCAGTTGCTTGACGAATGTTGGCGCGTGCTGGGCCCCGGTGGCCGGGCCGTCTTCATCGTTCCAAACCGGGCGGGTCTGTGGTCACGGTCGGACAAGACCCCGTTCGGGTTCGGGCGCCCGTACTCTGCAACTCAGCTGGAAAACCAGCTTAAGGCTCATCACTTCCTGCCCGAGGTGCATTGCTCGGCCTTGTATATGCCTCCGTCGTTCCGGCGATTCTGGTTGAAATCCGGCAACCTGATCGAAAAGACCGGCCAGCGGATTCCGACGGTGATGGCGGGTGGGGTGCTGATGGTGGAAGTCAGCAAACATATCCGCCCGCCAAGCGGCAGCGTGACCAAAGACGCGGTCAAAAGACCGATCAAAGCGCTGGACGGCTTGCTGAAGCCCGCCTGAGACCCCGGGCAATTCCATGCGAAAAATTGAGGAAAAAAAGTCACAGGAATCGCAAAAACCTGCATATTCGTAACATTTTTCAACTGGGCCAATGTGTTCAAACCGTCGCACTTGCCGTAAGTTAATGAAAAATAACAATTTGTGGATAAATCCGTTACCGCTATAGCGTATTGCTTGGTTGGTTCGGCTCTGCTACATCCCCGGTGATTTTGATCCCCGACCGTCTGGCCGGGGTTTCTTCACGCCCCCGGGGTAGCTGCCGCACGCGAATTCGGGGCCCAAAATATCGGAAGGGTGGACGTGTCCGAACCAGCTTCGATTTCCACTGGCATCGCCGAGCGCTATGCCACCGCGGTCTTCGAGATCGCAAAAGAGAACAACGACCTTGCAGGTCTGGAATCCGGCATCAATGATCTGGCAGCCGCGCTGGACGACAGTGCAGAGCTGCGCGACCTGATCGCATCGCCGCTGGTTTCCCGCGCTGAACAGGAAGGCGCGATCACTGCGATCGCAGACAAGATGGGTCTGAACGCCATCCTGCGCAACACGCTGGGTCTGATGGCGCAGAAGCGTCGCCTGTTCGTCGTGCCGCAACTGCTGAAGGTTCTGCGCGACATGCTGGCTGATGAGCGTGGCGAAGTGACCGCGGATGTCGCCTCGGCCAAGGCGCTGACCAAGACGCAAATGGAAAAACTGTCCAAGACGCTGTCTGAGCGCGTGGGCAAGACCGTAACTATCAATGCGACCGTGGATGAAAGCCTCATCGGCGGTCTTGTCGTTAAAGTGGGCTCGAAAATGATCGACAGTTCGATCCGTTCGAAGCTGAACTCCCTACAGAATGCAATGAAAGAGGTCGGATAAATGGGAATCCAAGCTGCAGAGATTTCTGCAATCCTAAAGGACCAGATCAAGAATTTTGGTCAGGAAGCCGAAGTGGCCGAGATCGGTCGCGTGCTGAGCGTCGGTGACGGGATTGCCCGTGTATACGGTCTGGACAATGTGCAAGCCGGTGAGATGGTCGAATTCCCCGGCGGCATCATGGGCATGGCGCTGAACCTGGAAAGCGACAATGTCGGTGTCGTTATCTTCGGTTCCGACCGTGACATCAAAGAAGGTGACACCGTCAAGCGTACCAACTCGATCGTGGACGTTCCGATCGGTGACGAGCTGCTGGGCCGCGTTGTGGACGGTCTGGGCAACCCGCTGGACGGCAAAGGCCCGATCAACGCAACCAAGCGTGGCGTTGCAGACGTAAAAGCGCCCGGCATCATCCCGCGTAAATCGGTTCACGAGCCGATGGCAACCGGCCTGAAATCGGTTGACGCGATGATCCCGATCGGCCGTGGCCAGCGTGAGCTGATCATTGGTGACCGTCAGACCGGCAAAACCGCCGTTGCTCTGGACGCCATCCTGAACCAGAAAACCTACAACGACGCAGCAGGCGACGACGAGTCGAAGAAACTGTACTGCGTTTACGTAGCGATCGGTCAAAAGCGTTCGACCGTTGCGCAGCTGGTGAAGAAACTGGAAGAGTCCGGTGCGATTGAATACTCGATCGTTGTGGCCGCAACCGCTTCGGACCCGGCACCGATGCAGTTCCTGGCACCCTACGCCGCAACTGCGATGGCTGAATACTTCCGCGACAACGGCCGCCACGCGCTGATCATCTATGATGACCTGTCGAAACAGGCTGTGTCTTATCGTCAGATGTCGCTGCTGCTGCGTCGTCCGCCCGGACGTGAAGCCTATCCTGGCGACGTTTTCTACCTCCACTCCCGTCTGCTGGAACGTTCGGCGAAGCTGAACGAAGACTTCGGCGCGGGTTCGCTGACCGCTCTGCCGGTTATCGAAACTCAGGGTGGTGACGTTTCGGCGTTTATTCCAACCAACGTGATCTCGATCACCGACGGCCAGATCTTCCTGGAAACCGAACTGTTCTATCAGGGCATCCGTCCTGCCGTGAACACCGGTCTGTCGGTTTCGCGTGTGGGCTCTTCGGCCCAGACCAACTCGATGAAGTCGGTTGCGGGTCCGGTTAAACTGG
Organism: Ruegeria sp. AL3; assembly: GCF_056536065.1. NCBI lineage: Bacteria > Pseudomonadati > Pseudomonadota > Alphaproteobacteria > Rhodobacterales > Roseobacteraceae > Ruegeria > Ruegeria sp. AL3. The sequence continues at coordinate 422,473 of NZ_JBQFJG010000001.1, read as the reverse complement.
AACTGGCTCAGTACCGCGAAATGGCGGCCTTTGCGCAGTTCGGTTCAGACCTCGACGCCGCAACCCAGCAGCTGCTGAACCGTGGTGCGCGTCTGACCGAGCTGATGAAACAACCGCAGTACTCGCCGCTGACCAACGCTGAAATCGTCTGCGTCATCTTCGCAGGTACCAATGGTTACCTCGACAAGATCGATGTGTCCGACGTTGGCCGTTACGAAGCTGGCCTGCTGGCGCACCTGCGTGGCAAGCACGCGGATCTGCTTCAGTGGATCACGGACGAAGACCCCAAGATCAAGGGTGACGCTTCCGACAAGATCAAGGCTGCGCTGGACGAATACGCCGCAACCTTCGCTTAAGGGAGAGGCGGGCATATGCCAAATCTTAAGGACCTTAAAAACAGGATCGAGTCGGTCAAATCGACCCGCAAGATCACCAAGGCCATGCAGATGGTCGCGGCGGCAAAACTGCGCCGCGCCCAGGAATCTGCCGAAGCGTCGCGCCCCTATGCCGAGCGGTTCAATGCCGTGATGGCAGGGCTGGCGGCTTCGGTCGGGGGCAGCGACAGCGCCCCCAAGCTGCTCCGTGGTACGGGCAGTGACGATGTCCATCTGCTGGTTGTCATGACAGCTGAACGCGGCCTCTGCGGCGGCTTCAACTCGAACATAGCCAAGCTGGCCCGCCAAAAGGCGGAAGAGCTGCGCCTGAAAGGCAAGACGGTCAAGGTTCTGACTGTCGGCAAGAAGGGCCGCGACGCGCTCAAGCGTGATTTTGGCGATCTGTTCGTTGGACATATCGACCTGAGCGAGGTCAAGCGCATTGGGTACAACAACGCGCAAGACATCGCCAAGGACGTCCTGTCTCGCTTTGACGCGGGTGAGTTCGACGTTGCCACGATCTTCTACTCGAAGTTCGTCAACGTCGTGACCCAGATCCCGACGGCGCAGCAGGTCATCCCCGCCTCGTTCGAGGGCGAAGCGGCGGGTGACGACAGCGGTGCCATCTTCGATTACGAGCCCAGCGAAGAAGCCATTCTGGCCGACCTGCTGCCCAAGGGGGTTGCGACTGCGATCTTCTCGGCTCTGCTCGAAAACGGAGCGTCTGAACAGGGTGCACGGATGTCCGCGATGGACAACGCGACACGCAACGCGGGTGAGATGATCGACAAGCTGACGATCCAGTTCAACCGCTCGCGTCAGGCCGTGATCACCAACGAGCTGATTGAAATTATTTCCGGCGCCGAAGCGCTGTAAGAAAACCGGAGACGAAACATGGCGAATGCAAAAGGCAAAGTCACACAGATCATCGGGGCCGTCGTCGACGTGCACTTCGAAGATCAGCTGCCTGAAATTCTGAACGCGCTGGAAACCACCAACAACGGCAAGCGCCTGGTGTTGGAAGTTGCTCAGCACCTGGGTGAAAACACTGTCCGCACCATCGCGATGGACGCGACCGAAGGTCTGGTCCGCGGCGAGGCCGTGACCGACACCGGCGCACCGATCTCGGTTCCGGTCGGCAACGCCACCCTGGGCCGCATCCTGAACGTGGTCGGCGAACCGATCGACGAAAAGGGCCCGGTCGAAGCCACCGAAACCCGCGCCATCCACCAGCCCGCGCCCGAGTTCGACGAACAGTCGACCGAGTCGGAAATTCTGGTGACCGGCATCAAGGTCGTTGACCTGCTGGCCCCCTACGCCAAAGGCGGTAAGATCGGCCTGTTCGGCGGTGCCGGCGTTGGTAAAACCGTTCTGATCATGGAACTGATCAACAACATCGCAAAAGTGCACTCGGGCTTCTCGGTGTTCGCGGGTGTTGGTGAACGGACCCGTGAAGGGAACGACCTGTACCACGAGATGATCGAATCGAACGTGATCAAGCCCGACAACCTGTCGGAAAGCCAAGTGGCCCTGGTGTACGGTCAGATGAACGAGCCTCCGGGTGCGCGTGCACGTGTCGCTCTGACCGGTCTGACCCTGGCGGAACAGTTCCGTGACCAGTCCGGTACCGACGTTCTGTTCTTCGTCGACAACATCTTCCGCTTTACGCAGGCGGGTTCCGAGGTGTCGGCTCTGCTGGGTCGTATTCCTTCGGCCGTGGGCTACCAGCCAACACTGGCTACCGACATGGGCGCTCTGCAGGAACGCATCACCTCGACCAAGTCGGGCTCGATCACGTCTGTTCAGGCGATCTACGTGCCCGCGGACGACCTGACCGACCCTGCGCCGGCAACCTCGTTTGCCCACCTTGACGCGACCACCGTTCTCAACCGTGCGATCTCGGAAAAGGGTATCTACCCGGCGGTTGACCCGCTCGACTCGACCTCGCGCCTGCTTGACCCGGCCATCGTTGGTGAAGAGCACTACAAGGTTGCGACGGACGTTCAGCAGATCCTCCAGCGCTACAAGTCGTTGCAGGACATCATCGCCATCCTCGGCATGGACGAACTGTCCGAAGAGGACAAACTGACCGTGGCCCGTGCCCGTAAGATCGAACGCTTCCTGTCGCAGCCGTTCGACGTGGCCGAAGTCTTCACCGGTTCGCCCGGCGTTCAGGTTCCTCTGGATGTGACCATCGCGTCGTTCAAGGCCGTTGTGGCCGGCGAATACGATCACCTGCCCGAAGCGGCCTTCCTGATGGTTGGTGGCATCGACGAAGTGATCGCCAAAGCGGAGAAGATGGCCGCAGAAGCCGCCTAAGGAGTATCCCTGATGGCAAACACGATGCAATTCGACCTCGTCAGCCCCGAGCGGAGCCTTGCTTCGCTTCAGGCGAGCGCGGTCCAGATTCCCGGCGCGGACGGGGACATGACGGCGATGCCCGATCATGCCCCCACCATCACCACGCTGCGCCCCGGTCTGCTCAAGGTCGAGGCACCCGAAGGGTCCAGCGAATACCTGGTCACCGGCGGGTTTGCCCAGATCAACGGCGACAGCCTGTCGGTTCTGGCCGAAAAGGCCATCCCGGTGGCGGAAGTAACCCGCGCGCATCTGGACGAGCTGATCGCCGAGGCACGCGCCTCGCACGAGGTGGCGAAGGAAAACGGCGAACAGACCATTGTCGACGATGCAGCCAAGCTGCTGGCCGACATGGAAGCGCTTGGAACGCATATGAGCCTGTAACGGGCCCACTAGTGAAAAATTTGAGCGGCCTCGCAATTGCGGGGCCGTTTTTTTGTCGTGCTTTTGCCGAAATGCCGGGGTAAGTTGCGGGAATTCAAGAATAATGATGATAAGATGAAAAAGTTTCTAACCCATCCCATTGGAATTGAGCAGGGTGAAAATGTCCTGTTCTCGGAGTTTGCCGAAGGCGGCGATATGTGGACCGGGCAGGGGCCGCGTGAACGCCGCGCAAACATTCGGTTCAAAGAAGCATTTCGGACCCCGCCTATGGTGCAGATCGGGATCTCGCTGTGGGATGTCGACACGTCCTCGGCGCTGCGCGCAGAGGTTCAGGCCGAACATATCACTGCCGAGGGTTTTGACGCAGTATTCCGGACCTGGTCCGACACTCGGATTGCTCGCATCCGGGCAAGCTGGACCGCGATAGGAGAGGTGGCACACCCGGACGACTGGAATATATCCTGATCCGGGTTCGCCATGTTTTCAGGCGTTTGAACGACTGATTGGGTTCAGTCGTCCTGCGCTTCGATCATGTCCACGCGTGTGGCGTGGCGGCCGCCTTCGAATTCGGCATTCAGAAACGCGTCAACGATGTCCAGCGCCAGACCCTCACCGACAACCCGCGCGCCAATCGACAGCATGTTGGCGTTGTTGTGCTGGCGGATCATGCGGGCCGAGAATGCGTCGGAACAAACGCCACAGCGAATGCCGGGCACTTTGTTCGCAGCCATCATGATACCCTGCCCAGTGCCGCAGAGGACGATACCCAAGCTGCAATCGCCCGAGGCAACGGCCTGCGCTGCGGCCTTGCCGTGCTTGGGGTAATGGGTGCTTTCCGGGGTTGTCGGGCCGATATCAACCACGTCCCAACCTTGCTGTGCGATGTGGTTGGCCACGGACTGGCGCAGCTCGATCGCCGCGTGATCGCTGGAAAGAACAATACGTTTGTTGGCAGTCATGGAGGTGATTCCACTTGTGTCGCCGATCGCGCCCCATGGTCAGATATCCGCGCAATCGGTATTTCAGATATCAGGGGGCGACATGTTTGGCCGCCCCTGTTGCTCAATCCATCTGATACATGGATTCGTAGATTGGGGTCAGCGTCTTGTCTTCGAACAGCGAAGACACACTGGTTCCGTTCCAGATGTTCAGGATCGCCTGGGTGAAGATCGGCGCAGTCGGAACGATGCGGATGTTCTTTGCCTTCAAAATCTCTTTGGTCGGCTGGATCGTGTCGGTCAACACCAGCGACTTCATAACCGAGTTCGTCACCCGCTCGACCGCGGGGCCGCTCATGACACCATGCGTGATGTACGAATGAACTTCCTTGGCGCCATTGTCCAACAGGACCTGCGCGGCCTTGCAAAGTGTTCCGGCGGTGTCACACATATCGTCGACGATCAGGCAGATCTTGTCCTTCACATCTCCGATAACGGTCATTTCAGCGACTTCGCCTGCTTTCTCGCGCCGCTTGTCAACGATCGACAAGGGGGCGTTGATGCGCTTGGCCAGTTCACGCGCGCGCGCCACGCCGCCCACGTCGGGTGAAACCACCATGATCTCATCCAGATTGTCCTTGAACTGGTTTTTGACATCCAGCGCAAAGATCGGCGAGGCGTACAGATTGTCGACGGGCATATCGAAAAACCCCTGAATCTGCGCGGCATGAAGATCCATCGTCAGAATCCGCTCGATCCCTGCGCCGGTCAGCATATTGGCCACCAGCTTGGCGCTGATGGGCGTGCGGGCCTTGGTGCGGCGATCCTGGCGGGCATAGCCGAAATAGGGGATCACGGCCGTGATCCGTTGCGCCGACGAGCGGCGCAGTGCGTCGGCGATGATCAGCAGCTCCATCAGGTTGTCGTTGGCCGGGTTCGAGGTCGGCTGGATAATGAACATATCCTCGCCGCGTACGTTCTCGAACACTTCGACGAAGATCTCGCCATCGTTGAACCGTTCGACGCGTGCATCGACCAATCCCTGGTCGACACCGCGATACAGGCTCATGCGACGGGCGATGGTTTTGGCAAGTGGAAGGTTGGCGTTCCCAGCGATAAGCTTGGGTTCGTGAAGTGTCGGCATCGGCTGAGGTCCCCGGGCAGCAATGGCAATGTGACAGATTCGTGATGTTGACACCGCTTAGCATGGCCTTACCGTCCCGCAAAGGTAACGCAGCGGAGAAAGTGAACATGACCCGGATTGACTACTTTTTTGCGACAATTTCGCCCTACAGCTATCTTGCGGGGAACCGGCTGGAAGAGATTGCGGCGAAACACGACGCAACGATTAACTACAAGCCGCTGGACATCATGGCCCTGTTCGCACGTACCGGGGGCACGCCGCCGAAAGACCGTCATGTATCGCGCATCGAATACCGCGCTCAAGAGTTGCTGCGCCAATCGAAGAATCTGGGGATGGAGTTCAACCTGCAACCGGCGCACTGGCCGACCAACATGGCGCCGTCTTCCTATGCGATCATCGCCGCGATCAAGGATGGTTCGGGCGACGTGGGCAAGTTGTGCCAGTTGATACTGCGCGCCTGCTGGGCCGAAGAAAAGGACGTCGCTCAGGATGATGTGATCCGGGACTGCCTGGCAAATGCCGGGTTTGACCCGGAACTGGCCAACAGCGGTCTGCTGGTCGGGGCCGAAACCTATGCCGCCAATCTGGAAGAAGCCGTGGATCGCGGCGTGTTCGGCGCGCCGTTCTACATCACGCCGGATGGTCAACGCTTCTGGGGGCAGGATCGCCTGGATGATCTGGATCGGCATCTGTCCGAGATCGATGGATGACAGCCCCGACGGCGATGCAATCCGGTTTCGTGAGACGATTGGGTGACGGAGGGCGCAATTTGCTTGCCCTTCATTGCACCATTGCACATTCCGGCGCGTGGTCCGGCCTGGCCAAGGCATTGGATGGCAGCGTGTGTCTTGTTGCACCGGACATGCTGTCTCATGGGCGCAGTCCGGATTGGGACGGTCAAAGCGATTTCTTTGACGCTGTGACAGGGCTGGCGGCGGTCGAATTGACCGAGCCCACGGATCTGGTCGGCCATTCCTTTGGGGCGATCGTTGCGCTCAGACTGGCCATCGAGCACCCGGACCGTATTCGAAGTTTGACCCTGATTGAGCCTGTGTTCTTTGCGGTGGCAAAACAGGACGCGCCCGGTTTCTACGATCAGCACCTGCGAGAGTCCCAGCCGATTGAAGCAGCGTTCCAAGCAGGCGACGAAGCGCTGGCCGCGCGGTTGTTCAACCGGATGTGGAGCTCTGGCATCAGCCCCAAATGGCCTGACCTGCCAGAGCGGACGCGCGCCAGCATGGTACGTGGGATTCATGTTGTTCCCGCGTCTTATCCCGTTCTGTACGATGACCGGGAAGGGTTGCTTGACCCCGACAGATGTAAGCGCGTATCGATGCCAACCCTGTTGCTGAGCGGATCAAAGACCCACCCGACGATCCCCGCAATCTGTAAAGGATTGCAGCGCCGTCTGCCGAACGCACGCCATGAAGTCGTTCAAGGTGCGGGGCATATGCTGCCCATTTCGCACCCCCTTGAAACCGCCGTGCTGCTTCAGGAGTTCTGGAAAGCTGGCCACGGGGCGGGTGTTACAACAGGCTGAGAAACTGATCGATCTCGGCTGTTCCGATCGACCAGTCGCAGACCAGTCTGCACGCAAGGCTTTCATCGTCATCGTCACCTTCCAGCTCGGCCCCCCAAAGGTGGTAGATTGCCCCGGCCTCATGCAGCTGTTTGTGCTTCGCGCGTGAAAAAGCGGCAAAGACCATATTGGCCTGCGGTTCGTGCAGGGACTCGGCCCCTTTTGCACGCAAGCCATCGGCCAGCCGGGCACAGTTTGCATTGGCCTGACGCGCCAGCTTCAGCCACAGATCATCATCAAGATAGGCCGCCATCTGAGCGGACAGGTAGCGATGCTTGGAAAACAGATGCGCCCCGCGTTTGCGCCGCAGCTCGAATTCCCAGGCCTTGCTCTCGTCAAAGAACACCACGGCCTCGACGCCCATCAGGCCGTTTTTGGTACCGCCGAAGCTGACTGCATCCACCCCGGCTTTCCATGTCATGTCAGCCGGAGAGCAATTCAGGGCCACCAGGGCATTGCTGAACCGGGCCCCATCCAGATGGACGGGCAAGCCATATTCCTTTGCGACCCCGCACAGCGCCTGCAACTCCTCCAGCGAATAGACCGATCCGCGCTCGGTGACCTGGGTGATCGACACCGGCCCGCGCTGCGGCCCGTGAACACCACGGGTTTCTTCGCCCAAGATGGACCCGCGCAGCGCGTCCGGCGCCATCTTGTCACCGCCGGGAACAAGGGTCAGCTTGGCCCCGGTGTAAAACTCGGGCGCGTTGCACTCGTCTTCGTGAATATGGGCAACCGGAGAGCAGAAGATCGTTTCCCAAGGGTTGGACAATGTGGCAAGAGCCAGAGAATTTGCCGCTGTCCCCGTCGCCACCAGATAGACGGCCGCCCCCGGAGCTTCAAAGATGCTGCGAATGCGGTCACGCACCTCGTTCATCATCGTGTCGGCGCCATAGGCCATCTGATAGCCCTGATTGGCCTCGGCCAGTTTGGCCATGACCTGCGGGTGAACCGGCCCGGAATTGTCAGATGCGAAATACATCAGCTAGGCTCCTCGATAATGTAGTCTTCCCACTCTTCCATGGGGGTTTCGAACTCGGACACCGTGCGCCCTCGGACCGACACGCCTGCGGCGTGCACGGTTTCCGGCGTACCAGACAACAATGGGTGCCAGTCGTAAAGCGGTTTGCCCTCCCACAGCAGCCGATAGGCGCAGGTTTGCGGCAACCAATAGGCGTGTTCGTCGATATTGTCGGGCGTCATGACGATGCATTCAGGGACGAATTGATGCCGGATGTCGTATTGCGTGCAGCGGCAGCTTTCATCGTCCAGCAGGCGGCAGGCGACGCAGGTCAGGGCAACTTCGCCCGAGTCTTCATCTTCCAGCTTGTTGAGGCAGCACTTGCCGCAGCCGTCACACAGGGCCTCCCACTCGCGCTGGTTCATCTTGCGCAGCGGTTTGCGTTCCCAGAACCGGGCGGGCAGGCCGGTGCGTTCAATCGGATCGGCGCTCATAGGGCGGCCAGAATGCCCCGGGCCTGTTCACAATCGGCATTCATCTGCGCGATCAGACCATCCAGCCCGTCAAATGTCATTTCAGGGCGCAGGAATTCGATCAGCCCCACCGACAAGGTCGCCCCGTACAGGTCGCCGGAAAAGTCGAACAGGAAGGTTTCGATATTTGGCACTTCGCCATGGAACATCGGGCGGACCCCAACCGAGGCCGCGCCGTTATAACTGCCCTGATGCGGGCCATCCAGCACGTCGACCAATACGGCGTAGACACCGAACTTGGGCGGGTGGAGCCCTTCGATGGACATGTTCGCGGTTGGGAAACCCAGCTCCCTCCCGCGCTGCTCGCCCCCGATCACCTCGCCTTCGATCCTGTGCCAATGGCCCAGCATCGCGGCGGCATCCTTTGGGCGACCCTCGCTCAACGCGGTTCGGATGGCGGTTGACGAGACCACGTTTTCCGACCGCTGCATCAAAGGGGCGATCGTCACGCCAAATCCCATCTCTTGCCCGAACCGAACCAGATCGTCAGCCGTCCCGCTGCGGCCCTTGCCAAAACAGAAATCGGCCCCGACCACGACATGGGACAGGCCCAGCCCGTCACAAATCACGTTGCGCGCGAATTCATCGGGGGAAAGCCCGGCCAGCGCCGCGTTGAACGGCAGTTCATACAGTTTCTTCACACCCAGTTTCTCAAGCCGATGCGCCCGCGCATTGCCGCGCATCAGGCGGAACGGAGGAGAGTCCGGCGCAAAGTATTCACGCGGATGCGGCTCGAAGGTCATGACCCCCAGTGGCGCATCCGGGGCCGCGTCGCGGGCCAGTTCGATCACCGACTGGTGCCCCACATGAACGCCATCAAAATTCCCGATCGCAACGCTGGCGCCGCGATCTTCTGGCTCGACAAACTGGAAATCCCGGATGATGTGCATAGGCGATTGCGTAGCGTTGCGTTGCGATTTGTTCAAGCGGCAGTTTGAATTCAAGGCACCGGTCCTGCCGAAACACACCAAAACCACTTGCCGGACATGATTGCACACGGGGCATCCCTGGAATGCTGTACAACATTCGGTCAACTGCTTGATCCAAAAAAAATACTGGGTGTAGACTGGGTTTCCGGCCCTCGGACCACGCTGGGCGGCGGACGATGGCCCGGCCAGGTTCAAATGAACCCAGCACAGGAGGCAGACCCATGTATCGATTGCGACTGTTCGCGATTCGCAACGCCCGTGCGTTCGAGTGGATTTACAAATGTGTCGAACGGGGCATGGTCGCGATGGATCCGGTCTTTGCAAAGATCGGCTACAACCGCGTTGAACGCCCCATTGCGCTGGTCGAAAAAGGCGTCAAAAGTCTTTTGTTTGATTGCAAGATGTGCGGACAATGCGTTTTGTCTTCGACGGGTATGTCTTGCCCGATGAACTGCCCCAAGCAACTGCGCAACGGCCCGTGCGGCGGTGTACGTCCCGGTGAGTTCTGCGAGGTGAAGCCCGATATGAAATGCGTCTGGGCTTTGGCCTGGGAAGGCGCCAGCCGCATGCAACACGGGGGCAACAAGATAAAAGAGGTTCTTCCGCCCGTGGAACACACGTTGAAGGGATCATCATCCTGGCTGCGGGTCAGCCGCGAGATCGCCGCACGGGAACGCGAGGCCCGGGACGCTGCCCGCGAAACGCTTGCGCAGGCGTTCCCGGAGGCGCGTGAAAACGAACCCTCTGCGGCACCTCTGGCTGCAGAACCCCCCAACGCGGTGAACCGGGAGCTGAAGAAATGAATGATGCCCATCGCAGCGAGGTCGAGCCGATCGGCTATGTGCCTGTTCCCGAAGGCTATGTCTCGCACAGTCGATTGGAAAGAGTTCTGCGTTCGGGTCGCTTTGCGGTGACTGCTGAACTTAACCCGCCAGACAGTGCTGACCCCGAGGATGTGTTTCAGGCGGCACAGCCGCTGGGCGAAGTGGCGGATGCGATCAATGCAACCGATGCGTCTGGTGCCAACTGCCACATGTCTTCGATAGGGATCTGTGCGTTGTTGACCCGCGCAGGGTATTCTCCGGTCTATCAGATTTCCTGCCGAGACCGGAACCGGATCGCCATTCAGGGGGATGTTCTGGGGGCTGCTGCGCTGGGCGTCAGCAACGTGCTGTGCCTGACGGGCGACGGTGTCGGGGTTGGGGATCAACCGGGCGCAAAACCTGTGTTTGACTTTGATTCCCTGACCTTGCTGCGGACGATCCGAACGATGCGCGATCAGGGAAAGTTTCTTTCCGGCCGCAAGATCACGCGCCCCCCTCAACTGTTTTTGGGTGCAGCGGAAAACCCCTGTATACCGCCCTATGACTGGCGCCCGGAACGTCTTGCAAAGAAGGTCGAGGCGGGGGCCGAGTTTATTCAGACCAACTATATCTACGACATTCCGCTCTTTGAAAGGTTCATGGACCGGGTTCGGGATGCCGGTCTGGACGAAAAAGTATTCATCATCGCGGGTGTCGGCCCAATCGCTTCGGCACGCGCGGCACGCTGGATGCGCAGCAATGTGCCCGGAATTCACATCCCGGATCATGTCATCGAGCGGATGGAAAAGGCCGAAAAGCCCGCGGAAGAGGGCAAGAAGATCTGTATCGAACTGATCCAGCAGATCCGGGACATCGCCGGTGTTTCCGGGGTTCACGTGATGGCCTACAGACGTGAACACGTGGTGTCGGAAATCATTCTGGAATCAGGTGCGCTGAAAGGGCGAAAAAGAACCCGTTCTTCCTGACGACCTTGTGTGCATTTGAGTGCCCAAACAATAAAGGCGCCGGTCCGGCGCCTTTTGCGAGACTGTGTTTGCCAGTCAGTCGAACTTGCGCGACGGGGCAAGCACCATCGCTTCGCCGATCAGGACCTTCTTGCCCTCGACCGAACAATGGCAGTCCAGCTTGACGCGGCGCTTGGCAAAATCGATGTCGATCACTTTCACCTCGGCATAGACCATGTCACCCGGACGCACAGGTGCCAGGAACTTCAGTGACTGACCCATGTAAACGGTGCCATGACCCGGCAGTTGTTCACCAATCACGGCCGAGATCAGACCCGCCGTCAGCATTCCGTGGGCAATACGGCCTTCGAAGATTGTATCGCGGGCATAGTCGTCGTCCAGATGCACCGGATTCCGGTCGGTCGAGACCTGCGCGAACATTTCGATATCTTCATCCGTCACCACTTTGCGCAGGTGGCGGGACATGCCCATTTCGATGTCTTCGATACAGATCGTTCCGCGCGGAAGATTGTCCAACATGTTGCCCTCACTCGAAATCGGCCGTGAAAGAAAAAACCATCATTTGGCCAAGGTTGGCAACTTTATTACTTCGCAGTTGCAGAAAATCAAGTCTTTTCTTATTACCTCAAGCGCCCGATCGTGTAGGTTGGATTGATCTTTTCCCTTTCAATATAAGCGGTTAGAGATTCGTGGTGCGGATGATGCGACGTTTTTGTTTCTGCCGCGGCCAATCCGCCCGAGATGAACAGAGAATCAATGCCCTCTCCCATGCCGCCCAGAATGTCCGTGTGGGGGCCGTCGCCGATCACCAGAATGTCGCTGTCGGGGATGTCGTGCCCCAGTTCCTGCAACCTGCGGCGGGCTAGATCATAGATCGGGGGATGCGGTTTGCCGAAATACAGGCTCTCGCCGCCCATTTCGGTGTACAGCCTGGCCAAAGCACCGGCGCACCATTCGCGCACCTCGCCGCGGTCCACGACAATATCAGGGTTCGCACAAAGCAGTTTCATCCCCATCTGCTTGGCGTACAGGAAATCCGGCCGGTTCACATCCGGGTCGGCCATCGGGTCGAACGGACCGCAGCAGACAATACCCTCGGCTTCCTTCAGCGGCACACGCTCGATATGGATGGGGTGATCCAACAGTTTCAGCGGTTCGAAAAAGCCCGCATCGCGCTGCCACTCGCCCATGAAGTAAACCTTGTGCCCCACAGCACCCCGGAACATCGCAGATCGCGCGGAATCCCCGCTGGTGGCGATGGTGTCATACGCGTCGGCAGGGACGTTGAATTGCACGAGCTGCTCTGCCACCCCGGCGCGAGGTTTGGGAGAGTTCGTGACCAAGACCACCAGTCCACCCTTGGCGCGATAGGCCTTCAGCGCTTCGACCGCCTCGGGGTAGGCCGTGATGCCGTTGTGAACACAGCCCCAAAGGTCGACGAACAATGCCTTGTAACGGTCCGAGATCTCGGAAAGCGAGGAAACGATCTGGGTCATGGGTGCCTCTGGGTCTGATATCGCGCTGGCGACAGCTATGGCAAAGCTTGGGCCCGAACACCATCCCGCATTCCCGTTTGCGCCAAGGAATGGGTGAATCTGCTACTCGTCTTCGGTAATTTTCGTGACATCCGGGGCCTGCTGAACGTTTTCCGTTCCCAGGATGATCTGGGCCCCGATACGCGGCTGATACCGGATAATGGCCAAGTATCCGGGTCCTAGTTCCTCCTCCAACACCCCGACCAGAGGGGTCTCACGCAGCTTGGGTGGCAGCAAACCGGCAATGGAAGAAACCTTGAACTGCGCTTCGGCCGGCAGATCGACGATCAGCCAAACCTCGGCCCGCTTGCGCTGAGCGTTGACGTCGATGCGGATGATTTCCACGGAAACCGGATCGGCCCATGCACGAATGGACTCGGCCAGTTGCGCCTCGGTCCGCGTTTCCAGATAACGGTTGTAGGTGGACTTCCCAAGCTGCAGGACGACGACGACCAGAAACGCGATCGCGACAAAGACGCTGGCGGTAAAGTTCAGTTTGCGCTTTCCCTTGCTGAAAACCACGGAGCGCGCGGCATAGACAAGATAAACCGCGCAGGCTGACAGAATGATCGCGCCAAGGTTCGTTGCGAAAAGCAGCCCTGCCTCATAGGCCTCGGCGGGTTCGTCAAAATATAAAAGAATGCCCGAGGCCGACAGCGGGGGAACAAGCGAAACACCGATGGCCGCGCCGGGTAGAAGGCTCAATTCGGACTTGTTGATCTGAACATAGGCCCCGGCCACACCGGCAGCGAGCGCGACGATCAGGTCTTCGGTGCCGGGATCGGTGCGCGCCAGGACCTGGTCGGGGATCAAAATGCCACGGGGAACATCTGCGACATAGACCAGAAACCATGCCATCATCACGCAGACAATGGCAGCCAGGCAAACCGTAAGCGCCAGCGTCACCGCGCGTTTCAACCATCCCATGACCATCGCGGCGGCCACCCCGAGGATCGGGGTCATCAGCGGCGCCACAAGCATGGCCGCGATCACGACAGCGCCTGAGTTGCGCAGCAAACCCATGGTGGCAATCACGACCGACAGCGTCAGCAACATTGCAAAACGTCGCCAATACGCCGCCTTGTCGGCACCTTCAAAAAGAAGGATGCTGCGGGTGGTGCTTAGTTTTCGTACGACCATTGCATTTACCTGACCTGGGATAGGCTTTTGACCCCCGGTCAGACTAACAACCGGCAACGCCTCCGCAAATGGCTGTCAGCAAAGAAAAAAGGCGCCCGAATTGGACGCCTTCATATTTGGGTCGCTTGAGGATCAGACCTTCAGGTTCGGAATGATCTGCTTTTTACGACTCATGATACCGGGCAGAACTACGGCGTCGCCGTCCACGGTTGCGCCAAAGCTTTTCTCGGCCACGGTTTTGACCAGATCATTGGGGACCAGCAGCGTGGCCTCTTCGTTCAGGATATCAACCACGAACAGCAGCACCTGCTCGACGCCGTCTTCCTTGGCAACGGCCACCATCGAGTCCGCCAGGCTGGCCTTGCGGTCCAGAACGACGCCGGGAGCGGTGGTTTCCAGAACCGAGACCCGGAATTTGGTGCCGTCGACCTCGTATTCTTTACTGTCCATGCGGATCAACTCGGCGTCCGAAAAGGACGAGACATCTGATTTCGCCGCGAACATGTCTGCGGCATATGCCGAAATGTCCAGCTCGAGCTCGGCCGCCAGACGTTCTGCAACCTCGCGGTCATGCGCCGTGGTGGTGGGTGAGCGGAATTCCAGAGTATCCGACAGAATGCAGGTAAGCGCGGCGCCCTTGATGGCGTCGGGCATCTTGGCCGCATCTTCGCCCATCAGATCAACCATGATGGTGGCGGTGCAGGCCAGGGGGCGCACTGTGATGTCGATCGGGCCTTTGGTTTCCAGGCCACCGACCAGCTTGTGATGGTCGATGATGGCGCGGATGTCCGCGTCGTTGATGTTGGCCGGCAGTTCGGCGGGGTTGTTGGTGTCGACGATAACCACCGGCGTTTCCGCGGGCAGGTCCTCAAGGATCCGCGGCTTGGGCAGGTCCCAGTTTTCCAGCATGAATGTTGCTTCGGTGTTGGGTTCACCCAGCAGTACGGGTTCGGTCTGCTCACCCTTGACCTCGTTCAGGTACCACGACCACAGGATCGGCGAGCCTGTGGAATCTGTGTCGGGGGATTTGTGGCCAAATACTAGCGTCGTCATGTCAGTGTCCTGCGGAATGGAAATTTGCGCGCCTTATAGGGCGGCTAAAGGCCGTTGTCACGCCGCTGAGCACTGTCTGCGACGCTTGGTCTGAAAACCGCTGGGCCCGTTCAGAACTCGGCGCGTGTCAGAACGTATCCGGCTTCTTCCAGCTGATTCAGCAGGCCGTAATCATCGCTCAGGTGCCCCGCGCCGACCGCAATCACAACCGTCTGATCCCTGATGTCCAGAATCTGCGCCATCCAGTTGGCATTTCGCTGCACCAGCAATTGCTGCTCGAAATCCTCCCATTCCGCATCGAAGGCTTCGGGGCTCAGGCCCGACTGCTCCAGCCCTTGTAAACGGGCAAGCTGTATGATCTCGGCGTGCTTTTCTTCCAGATACGCGTTGGCCATGGTGGCCAACTGGTCTGCATTGCCCAGCATCGCCCCGGACAGGCGCACAAGCGACTCGACCTGTTTCTCAAGCGGATAACTGTCGAACATGGCCATCAGGTCTTCGATTCGTTCCAGCGAGTGCTGCGGGATACCTTTTTCAACGGCCAGATCGTTCAGGCGGGCGTCCATTCCATAAGTTGAATTCGGGTCTTCGATCATGCAGGGCGGAATGCTCAGCATCATGGTCAGGAACCACGGACGCATCTTCGCAGCCATCCAGCCGGGGATGCCGCGCTGGGCCAGGGCTGCGGACAGCGCATCCCAGTCGTCTTCCTCCATCAGATCGATCAACGTAGGGCCCGAGGTAATCATTACCGCACTCAGGTCGTTGGCCATCGTCTTTTCGAAGGCGTCCATGTCGTGCTGAGTGACTTCGAAATAAAAGGCGTCCGCTTTGCTGAGTTCGGGCGACAGGCGGTCAATCACGTCTTCCATGCGCGGATCGTAACTGTGCAACGTGCCGATGATGTGCAAAACCGTGTCGCCCTTGCGTGCAATCCAGTGATTGCCTTCGGGATAAGCGATCTGGCCCACTGCACTTTGCAATTTTGTCCGGGTTTCCTCGGGCAGTTGTGGCCGCAGGTCCACCCCCTCGCACGCGGCCTGAGCCGAGATCGGAAACAGAAGGAACGCAAGAAACGTGAGCAAACGCATGGGGCCAGCCTGAATGGTGTCAAGAAGTTGAACCCAGACTTAGCCACGCCACCTGCCGATGTTCAAGCCGCCCGTCTGGTATTCCCTGGCAATCTGCGTAGCATGGCCACATGAACCGCGAGCAGGATCTCTATCCCCCGGTCAAGGCGCTGCTGGAGCGTCAGGGATACACCGTCAAGGGTGAAGTCGGCGCAGCCGACATCGTGGCAGTGCGCGATGGGGATGCGCCGGTGATCGTCGAACTGAAACTGCGGTTCACGCTGTCCCTGTTTCATCAGGCGATCACCCGGCTGAAACTCACCGATCTGGTCTATGTTGCCGTCTGCAAACCCACCGGCCGAACGGCCCGGCGGGCGCTGAAAGATAATCTGGCACTGTGTCGTAGGCTCGGCTTGGGCCTGATCACCGTGCGGGCTGATGGTACGGTCGAGGTTCAGTGCGATCCCGGCCCCTACGCGCCCCGAAAGAACAAAGCCAGGGCCGCACGGTTGCTGCGCGAATTCGACCGGCTGCAAGGCGACCCGAACGCTGGGGGCGCGACGCGCCATGGTATCGTGACGGCGTATCGGCAGGATGCGCTGAAATGTGCGGCCTATCTGGCCGAGAATGGCCCGTCAAAGGGGGCGGACGTCGCCAGATCGGTCGCGGTCCCGGTCGCCACCCGGCTTATGCGGGAAAACCACTACGGGTGGTTCGAGAAGGTTGAAAAGGGCATCTATGGGCTTACGTCAGAGGGCGCAGAAGGGTTGAAGCATTGGGCCTATAGCTGGGAACAGGCTGACTGATCCATTTTGCAAAAAAATCTCTCACAAATTGTTGACTCGGACTTTTAGACTCCCTAGCTATGCGTCGTTATCACTCACACACCCCGAGTGCTAACGCCTCGTCGAAAGGCGGGGGGAGGATAGATAAACTTTGAGCCCAAGGAGCTACAAAGATGGCATTGAAACCGCTTCATGACCGTGTGCTGGTTCGCCGCGTAGAGAGCGAAGAGAAAACCGCAGGCGGCCTGATCATTCCTGACAGCGCAAAAGAAAAGCCAAGCGAAGGCGAAGTCGTCGCAACCGGCGAAGGTGCGCGCAAGGACAGCGGCGAACTGATCGCAATGGCTGTCAAGGCTGGCGACAAGATCCTGTTCGGCAAATGGTCGGGCACCGAGGTTCAGGTCAACGGCGAAGAGCTGCTGATGATGAAAGAAAGCGACATCATGGGGATCATCGAGTAAGCGCGCGCTTTCTCTGATCTTCATTCCAAATCAATTTCTCAAGGAGAAACGACATGGCTGCAAAGGACGTCAAATTCGACACCGATGCCCGCAACCGTATGCTGAAGGGTGTGAACATCCTGGCCGACGCGGTTAAAGTGACCCTGGGCCCCAAAGGCCGCAACGTGGTTCTGGACAAATCCTTCGGCGCGCCGCGCATCACCAAGGACGGTGTTTCGGTTGCCAAGGAAATCGAACTGGAAGACAAGTTCGAAAACATGGGCGCGCAGATGGTGAAAGAAGTCGCCAGCCGCACCAATGACGAAGCCGGCGACGGCACCACCACCGCAACCGTTCTGGCACAGGCGATCGTAAAAGAAGGCCTGAAGCAGGTTGCAGCTGGCCTGAACCCGATGGACCTGAAGCGCGGCATCGACCTGGCAACTGCCAAGGTTGTTGAAGGCATTAAAGCTGCTTCGCGCGAAGTCAAAGACTCGGCAGAAGTCGCTCAGGTTGGCACAATCTCGGCCAACGGCGAAGCGGAAATCGGCCAGCAAATCGCAGACGCGATGCAGAAGGTTGGCAACGAAGGCGTTATCACCGTCGAAGAAAACAAAGGTCTGGAAACCGAGACCGACGTTGTCGAAGGTATGCAGTTCGACCGCGGCTACCTGTCGCCTTACTTCGTCACCAACGCAGACAAGATGATCGCAGAGCTCGACGACTGCATGATCCTGCTGCACGAAAAGAAACTGTCCTCGTTGCAGCCGATGGTTCCGCTGCTGGAGCAAGTGATCCAGTCGCAGAAACCGCTGCTGATCATTGCCGAGGATGTTGAAGGCGAAGCGCTGGCAACTCTGGTTGTCAACAAACTGCGCGGCGGCCTGAAAATTGCTGCTGTCAAAGCACCTGGCTTCGGCGATCGCCGTAAGGCCATGTTGCAGGATATCGCAATCCTGACCGGCGGTCAGGTTATCAGCGAAGATCTGGGCATGAAGCTCGAGTCCGTGACCATGGACATGCTGGGCACCGCCAAGAAAATCGAAATCACCAAAGACGAAACCACCATCGTCGACGGTGCTGGCGAGAAAGCCGAGATCGAAGCACGTGTTGCTCAGATCCGCACCCAGATCGAAGAAACCACCAGCGACTACGACCGCGAGAAGCTGCAAGAGCGCGTTGCCAAACTGGCAGGCGGTGTTGCCGTTATCCGCGTCGGCGGCATGACCGAAGTCGAAGTGAAAGAGCGCAAAGACCGTGTGGACGATGCTCTGAACGCAACACGCGCTGCCGTTCAGGAAGGCGTTGTTGTGGGCGGTGGTGTTGCTCTGGTCCAGGCCGGTAAAGCACTGGAAGCTCTGAAAGGTGCAAACGCCGATCAGGACGCAGGTATCAACATCGTTCGCAAGGCAATCGAAGCGCCGCTGCGCCAGATCGCCGAGAACGCAGGTGTCGACGGCGCGGTTGTAGCCGGCAAGGTCCGCGAATCGTCGGACGCAGCATTCGGCTTCAACGCGCAGACCGAAGAATATGGCGACATGTTCTCGTTCGGTGTGATTGACCCGGCCAAAGTGGTTCGGACTGCTCTGGAAGACGCTGCATCGGTTGCTGGCCTGCTGGTCACCACCGAAGCAATGGTTGCCGACAAGCCGGCCAAGGAAGGCGCGGCACCTGCCGGCGGCATGCCCGACATGGGCGGTATGGGCGGCATGATGTAAGCACGTCGAATTCGCCCCGGCGAATTCTGACGACCCGACAGGCGCTTGGCGATATCGCCAAGCTGCCGATAGGGAAGCCGTATAGCTTAAGAACGGGGTCGCCTTCGGGCGGCCCCGTTTTGTGTTGACAGTTCTGTTTTCAAGGCGTGTTTAGACGCTGCTTTGTCCGGCGCCGGATGTCTGTTCCCACAACCTTCGCGAAAGTGAGTGTGCAAATCCCGCCCAAACGGCTATGCGGATGGCATGAGATTGTTTTTGCTCACCGCCCTGACCATGTGTGCCTTTGCGGCGAACTCCATTCTGAACCGGTTGGCCATCGACAGCGGAGCCAGCGATCCGACCGGATTTGCCATCGTTCGGGTTTTGGCGGGGGCCGTGGTCCTGGCCGCTCTTGTGCTGGCACGCGGAGGGCGCCTTCCGCTGCGCAATCGAAGGCGGATCATTGGCGCGGGGTCGTTGACGCTCTACATGATCGGATTTTCAATCGCCTACCTGACGCTGGATGCAGGCTTGGGTGCATTGATTTTGTTCGGCGTGGTGCAAATTACGATGTTTTCTGTCGGCGCATTGACGGGTGCTACTCCGACCGCCCGGCAGGTGGCAGGGGCAGGGGTTGCGCTTGCAGGTCTTGCCTATGTGCTGTGGCCGAATGGCGCCGTTCAGGTCGACTTGGCTGGCGCGGCTTTGATGGCCGCCGCCGGTATTGGTTGGGCCCTTTACTCTATAGCGGGTCGATCAGAAACAAACCCGCTGGAGGGAACGGCCGCCAATTTCATCGTCGCATTGCCGTTGACTGCCCTGGCGATGCTTGCCGGCGGCAGCGTCTGGCAGATGAGCGGGGCGGGATATCTGCTGGCCGTCCTGTCCGGCGCGGTAACATCCGGGCTTGGCTATGCTTTGTGGTATCGTGTTTTGCCTCAATTGGCCCCGTCCGTGGCGGCTGTCGTTCAACTCAGCGTGCCGGTGATCGCAATTCTCGGCGGTGTCGTCTTTCTGGGCGAGATTGCCGGAGCACGGCTGATCATCGGCGCCACGCTTGTTTTGGGCGGTATCGCGCTGGCCGTGCTGCGACGTCATCGGGGCTAGGGCTTTTATCAAAGGCTGATAGGCTTTATCTGGCGGTTATGAAACTTTTGATTGCCTTGCTCTTCTGCCTCGTTCCTGCCGCAGCCAGTGCGAAATGCGTGATCCTTCTGCACGGCCTTGCGCGCACCGAGGCCTCGTTCACCGTGATGGAGCAGCTGTTCAAGGCGCATGACTATACCGTTGTGCGCCACGGGTATCCATCGACCGAAATCGGTATTCCGGAACTGGCAAGGCAAACCATACCGGACGCGCTTGCGGCATGTGGCGATGACAAAGCCAATGTCGTTGCGCATTCCATGGGCGGTATCCTGTTGCGCTATTGGCTCAAGGACCATCGGCCCGAAAACCTGGGTCGTGTCGTCATGCTCGGCCCGCCCAATCAGGGCAGCCAGTTGGTCGATGAGCTGAGCGCATGGGAAGTGTTCGGGTATCTGAACGGCCCGGCGGGCCTGCAATTGGGCACAGGTCCCGAAGGCATTCCGCGCCGCCTGCCGCCGGTGGATTTTGAACTGGGGGTGATCGCGGGTGAGAATTCGCTCAACCCGCTGTTTTCCTCGCTGATCGACGGGCCGGATGACGGCAAGGTTTCGGTTGAAACCACCAAGGTCGAAGGGATGAAGGATCATCTTGTTCTTCCGGTGACCCACACCTTCATGATGAACAACCCACGCGTTATGGCACAGGCGCTGCATTTCATCGAATTCGGCCGCTTCGATCGGCAGATCACCTGGCTGGACGGGGTGATGGAGATAATCGACGAGATCTGCATCGGGCAGGATTGCTCGGAACCTGACTCGGAGCCCACACGATGACCTCTCTGGATCTGACTTTGACCGGCGCAGAGGTCCTGTTGCCGGAGGATGGTCTTTCGCGCTGCGATCTCTCGATGGCAGAGGGCGTCATTCAGCAAGATCGGACCGGGCGCAGGGTTGACCTGACCGGTTATCTTGTCCTGCCCGGCATCGTCGATCTGCACGGGGACGGGTTCGAACGCCACATCGCCCCGCGTCGAGGCGCAATGAAGCAAATGAACGAAGGTATTCTGGCAGCCGAAGCCGAACTGGCCGCCAATGGCATCACCACCGCGGTGCTGGCGCAGTTCTACAGCTGGGAAGGTGGCGTGCGCGGCCCCGAGTTTGCCGCGCAGGTATTTCGGGCCATCGCTGCGGTCAAGAACAGCACCGTCACGGATCTGATCCCGCAATTGCGGTTCGAGACCAACATGCTGGAGGACTACGAAGGTCTGGCCCATCGTATCGCCGAATGGCAGGTGCCCTATGTGGTGTTCAATGATCACCTGCCGCATGATCGTTTGGCGCAGGGCAAAAAGCCGCCGCGCCTGACCGGACAGGCGTTGAAGGCCGGACGCAATCCGGATGCGCATTTTGAGATGCTGCTCAATATGCATGCCCGCAGGAACGAGGTTCCCGCTGCCGTCGAAGCACTCAGCGCCGAACTTGTCTCAATGAGGGTGCGTTTGGGCAGCCATGATGACGCGACCGCCGAGACTAGGGCATGGTGGCGCGACCGGGGCGTGCGCATTGCCGAATTCCCCGAAACGCTTGAAGCCGCCGAAGCCGCGCGTTCTGCCGGGGATCACGTTATCCTCGGCTCTCCCAACGTTGTGCGGGGGGGATCACACAAGGGGAACGCAAGCGCCGTCGAACTGATCGCCATGGGGCTCTGTGATGCGTTGGCCTCGGATTATCACTATCCCAGTCCGCGCCGCGCGGCGCTGATGCTGGCCAAAACCGGTCTGCTGGATCTGGCCAGTGCCTGGGCGCTGGTCTCGTCCGGCCCCGCGCGGGTGCTGGACATGCAGGACAGGGGCACGCTCGCGCCGGGAAAACGCGCGGATCTGGTCATCCTGGATGCGGACACCCATCGCGTTGCAGCCACCCTGGCCGGTGGGCGCGTCAGTTACATGTCAGGCGACATCGCCGCCCGGTTTCTGGGTTAGGCCCCGCAAAACCTTCACCTTTTCCCAAAAACTCTCGCCGAAGGCGTCGCGCGCAGGCGCGATAGCCTCAACGTTTGATGCGGTTGAAGTGCCCCATCTTGCGCCCGGCCTTTACCTCGGCCTTGCCATAGAGATGTAGCGCAACATCCCGCTCGCGCGCCAGCTCAGGCACGCGGTCCATATCGTCGCCGATCAGGTTCTCCATCACGACGTCGGAATGGCGCTGCCCGTCCCCCAAAGGCCAGCCCGCCACCGCGCGGATGTGCTGTTCGAACTGATCCACGGCGCAGCCATTCTGCGTCCAGTGGCCCGAGTTATGCACGCGCGGCGCGATCTCGTTCACGATCAGTCCGCCGGGTGTCACGAACAGCTCAACGCCCATCACGCCGACATATTCCAGCGCGTTCAGAATATTGGCCGCCAGCAGGATGGCATCGGTGCGCTGGGCGGGGGACAGGCGGGCAGGGATGGTGGTGGTGTTCAGGATACCGTCGCGATGCACATTCTCACCCGGATCGAAACAGGCGACCTGACCGTCCAGACCGCGGGCCGCGATGATCGACACCTCGTGCGAAAAATCCACAAACCCTTCCAGAATGGCCGGTGCCCCGGCCATATCGGCCAGAGCGGCCTCGGCATCCTCAGGCTTGCGTAGCCGGGCCTGCCCCTTGCCGTCATAGCCAAAGCGACGGGTTTTCAGGATGGCGGGTGTCCCGATCTGTTCGATGGCCGCATTCAGGCTGTCCAGATCGGTGATATCCGCAAACGGAGCCGTTTTCAGGCCAAGCCCTTGCAGGAACGTCTTCTCGGTCAGGCGGTCCTGACTGACCCTCAATGCCTCGCGCCCGGGGCGGATCGGGCGGTGCGCTTCCAGAATGTCCAGCGCTTCGGTCGGGATGTTTTCGAACTCATAGGTGATGACATCCACCGCGTCAGCAAAGGCTTTCAGCGCATCTGCATCGTCATAAGCAGCAGTGGTGACGCGATCCGCAACCTGCCCCGCCGGTGGGTTCGCACCCGGCTCATAGATATGGCTGACAAAACCCAGCCTGGCGGCTGCCACGGACAGCATCCGGCCCAGCTGACCGCCCCCCAGAATCCCGATCACTGCACCTTGGGCGAGCATTTCCGCCATCTTCAACTCTCCAAACGTTTGCCAATTGCCCCAAGCGCGGACCGCAGCGCCTCGTGCGCGCCCCCGTCTTTCAGGGCGTCCGTCATTTGCAGGCTCAGCGTGCCCTCGGTCGCCAGGGCGTCACGCTCCTGCGCCAATCGTCCGGCGGCGCCTTTTTCCATCGAGGCCAGAAAACCCGCCATCAACTGCGTTGTATAGAACTCGGCCCCGTCCGCATCACCGGTTGCGTCACCCAGCCATTCGGCACCGGTGGCCATCAGGTCCAGAATGCCGGGAACCATGGCACAAATGGCGAAATGCGCGTTCAGCGCGGCTTCATCCGCAACCTTGATCACCGGGTTCTCGGGCTCGAACAGTTCCGCTAGCAGGCGATCATTGCCAAAGGCGGCCATCGGGCAGCCGCCGGTTTCCAGAAAACCCAGCGGGATGGTCTGCACGAAATCCGACGCCGGGGCGCAAAGCGCGGCCAGATGCTCGGCCGAAACCGCCGCCATGACCGACACGATCTGCTGATCGGCGCGGAATGTCAGCGGGTTCAGAGCCTCGGCCGCGATATGCGGGCGCAGGCACAGGAACACGATGTCCGAGGTGTCAATCACGGCCTGAGGCGCAGCGACGGTCACGCCCAGTTCCGCCTTCAAGGCGGCTGAAACCTTGGCGTTGCGCTCGGTCACGCTGATCTGGTGCCCCTTGGCGGCCATCAGCCGCGCAATCGGCGCGGCGATATGGCCGGTGCCGATAAAGCCGATCCGGCTCATCCCTGCGGTTCCTGGGGGATCGAGGCTGACAACGCGTCACGCCAGCTGTCCAGCCGTTCGGCCAAAGCATCATCCTGCAATGCAAGAATGCCCGCCGCCATCAGGCCGGCATTGGCCCCGCCGGCGGACCCGATCGCCATGGTCGCCACCGGAAATCCCTTGGGCATCTGCACGATGGAATACAGCGAATCCACGCCCGACAAGGCTCGGCTCTGCACCGGGACGCCAATCACAGGCACCCGCGTTTTCGACGCCATCATGCCCGGAAGATGCGCAGCCCCACCTGCACCTGCAATGATCACCTGCAACCCACGCGAAACAGCGGTTTTGCCATAGTCCCACAGCCGGTCCGGCGTGCGGTGGGCCGATACGATGCGTGCTTCGTAGGCGACGCCCAGTTCGTCCAGAATATCCGCGGCCTCCTTCATCGTGGGCCAGTCCGACTGGCTGCCCATGATGATTCCTACTTTCACATCGCTCATCCGCATACGTCCCCGCGCTCAGAAAGAGCGCGCACTATAGCCAAATCCGGTTGGCTGGCAATGCGGTACAGGGCGTTCAGGCGATGATATCGGGCGTCAGGCGGTCTTCGATCAGGCGGATGATGTCTTTCAGGCGCAGTTTCTCTTTTTTCAGGCGCCGCAAGGTCAGTTGGTCGGCCGTTCCCTTGTCATGCAATGCCTGAATCGCCTCGTCCAGATCGCGGTGCTGTCGGCGGAAGACCTCAAGCTCAACACGCAATACTTCATCTGTTTTCATCGAAAGATCGGTAGGCGCGTTCATTGGCGACTCGAGTTGGTTGTGGTGCTTGGCCAACAAGATAGTGTGTCAGACGTTATCGCGCCAGACCTTGTGGACATCCTGGTTTCTTCCCATATTCTATTGCAGGCGGTTGCCAGAACGGGGCCGCACACCACGTCGCTTTTACAAAGAAGGACGAAAATACGTGTCGAAACTTACTCTAGGCTCATACCCGCATCTTTTGGGGTTCGAGCAGTTGGAACGCCTTCTGGAACGGTCTGCAAAGGCCGGAAATGAAGGATACCCGCCCTATAACATCGAACAGACCTCGGATTTTTCCTATCGCATCACTCTTGCGGTGGCCGGGTTTGCCGAGGAGGATCTGTCAATCACGATCGAGGATCGCCAGTTGGTGATCCGGGGCCGTCAGCGCGACGACAGCGAGGGGCGCATCTTCCTGCATCGCGGCATTGCGGCGCGTCAGTTCCAGCGCATGTTCGTGCTGGCCGATGGCGTCGAAGTGGGCGAGGCGATCATGGAAAACGGTCTGCTGCATGTGGATCTGACCCGCGCCGTGCCGGAAACAGTGGTTCAGACGATCAACATACGGAAGGGGTAAGAGCAATGAATACACCGATTGAAATCAACGCCCAGGGCAACCGTATTGTCTATGTCAAAACGGTTGAAGTATCTGAATTGCCTCGGGAAGTTCGTGAACAGGCCGGCGATCTGGATCAGCTTTACGCCGTCCACGATTCCGACGGGCAGCAACTGGCGCTGGTCGCTGACCGCAAGCTGGCCTTCGTGCTGGCGCGCGAACATGACCTGTCTCCGGTGGCGGTTCACTAGGTGGCCTGAAACACTGCTGAAAAAACGTGACATTCTCCGCCTATGCAGTGATCGTGCCACAAATGCTAAAGCAGGAGTGGCTTCATGGGCTGGTTTGACTTTGACTGGGTGGACGCCTTCAGTGATCGCGCCTTCGGTGGCAACGGATGTGCCGTCGTCCATGAAGGTGCGCGCCTGACGCAAGAGGTCTGCATGGCCTATGTGCGCGAAACCTCTCTGGTCGAATGCACCTTTACCGGGCCGTCCGACGTGGCCGACATCCGCGTCCGCTACTTTCTGGCCAGCCGCGAAATTCCCTTTGCGGGGCATCCGACTATCGCCACCGTCGCGGCGATGCGATCCCGCGGCATGATCTCGGGCGATGGTCTGACGCTGGAAACCGGTGCCGGCCTGGTGTCGATCCGGTTGCAGGGGGATCAGATCGAAATGACTCAGGTCGCACCGCAATTCGGTACGCACGTTCCCGCGGAACTGGTGGCGGCAGCGGTCAGTCTGCCAACGGGAGCCATCATTTCTCCGCCTCAAATGGTTTCGACCGGCTTGCCGTTCTGCATCACTGTTCTGCGGGATCATACGGCCTTGCGGGCCGCTCAACTGGTTGAAGGCCCGTTGCGCAAAGTGGCTGAAACTGCTGGGTATTCCGGCTCGGACATGGCCGAGCCGTTTCTTGTCACGCTGCAAGGGGCAACCGATGAGGGGGATACGTTTTCGCGCCTTCTCATGGCACCGCCCAGCCCGCCCGAAGATCCGTTTACCGGGTCTGCCACCGGTGCGATGGCCGCCTATTTGTGGAAACATGGCTTGATGCAAAAGGAAAGCTTCATCGCCCAGCA
This sequence comes from Ruegeria sp. AL3, assembly GCF_056536065.1. Lineage (NCBI taxonomy): Bacteria > Pseudomonadati > Pseudomonadota > Alphaproteobacteria > Rhodobacterales > Roseobacteraceae > Ruegeria > Ruegeria sp. AL3. The sequence continues at coordinate 396,381 of NZ_JBQFJG010000001.1, read as the reverse complement.
GGGTCACGATATGGGCCGCCCCGGGAAGGCCATCGTCACGCGTGTCGGCCCGCCTGATGCGATGACGGGCATCAGGGTTTCTGGTCAGGGGCATGTCCTGATGCGCGGGCAGGTCGACCTGCCGGAAACGCCGACACACTAGGCGGGCGTTTACCAAGGGCTGACCCGCGAAACCCTGGCCGGATGCGACGGGCTACATCCAGGCCAATCGCAGAATCGGGGCCGTACTTGGTTCGATCCCATGTCGTTTGCACAACCTGTCCAGATATGACCCTGAAACCGGCAGCCCGCCCATCCGGTTGGCCATCAGTTTCTTCTGATGGCCGTAGATGTGTACCGAATGCACGGTTTCGGTTTCGATTTCATTCGTCGCGATGCGCGGATCGTGTAGCTTCCACAATTCCTCCTGCGCCAGCGGATAAAAGGTTTCAGCAGTCATGGCATGGCGGTCCTCTGCCGTCTGGCGCAGGAAATGGCCAAAGGCTTTGGGCCCCGAACTGGCCCAGGGCAGGGCTTCGATGCCCCAGCGTTCCCCTCTGGCGGTTCGTTCCCGATTGTGGTGCTGCAATCTGCGTCCACGCCAGGGTTGGGACGGGTTAGACGACATGACAAATTTCAGCATCTGTTCCAGGGTCTCCGATCTTGTGGGCAGGCGCAGCACACCCGTCGGGAAGTCGCCCCGCCTGGAGCGACCGAACACGAAATCCGTCGAAAAGTCGAACGCCCGTACGCAATAGGCATCCAGATCGACCCAGATCACCTCGCTTTGCCGCATCAAGTGCAGCCGGAAAATATCCGAGAAGACGGCAACGCCCTGCCTATCTTCGGCATCGACCACAAAAGGTGGCGGCCAGAAAACGTCGCTGGCAGGGCGGGTTTCGACACCTGCCGGAATGCCTTTTACCTCGTGCGCGACATAAAGGACGAAGCGGTGGCCATGATCCAGAAAGGACTGAAGGCAGAGTTGCTCCAACCAACTCAGATCGGATCCAAACCAGAAACTGGCAATGGTCGGAGACTTGTTCGTCATCTCAGTTTCACACCCGCCTTGAGGTCCTGAAAAGCATCAGGACCAGCGGCAATTGTCAATTGGCGACCAAAAAAGGAACGGCCCCCGGAATGACCGGGGACCGCCAAACAAGGTCAGATGAGACCGTTATCCGTTTGCTGCGATCAGGCCCATGCTTTCCAGTTTCAGCAGCACCTGATGGGCGCAGTTGTCGACCTCGACATTTTCGGTCTCGACCCGCAGCTCGGGGTTCTCCGGAACATCGTAAGGGTCCGAGATGCCGGTGAACTCCTTGATCTTGCCCTCGCGCGCCAGCTTGTACAGACCCTTGCGGTCGCGGCGTTCGCATTCCTCGATGCTGGTGGCCACATGCACCTCGCAGAAGGCACCGAACTGTTCGATCTCTTCCCGCACGGCACGGCGCGTGGTGGCATAGGGCGCGATCGGGGCGCAGATGGCGATGCCGCCGTTCTTGGTGATCTCGGACGCCACATATCCGATGCGGCGGATGTTCAGGTCGCGGTGTTCCTTCGAGAAGCCCAGTTCCGAGCTGAGATTCTTGCGCACGATGTCGCCATCCAGCAGCGTCACCGGGCGGTCGCCCATCTCCATCAGCTTGACCATCAGCGCGTTTGCGATGGTCGACTTGCCCGAGCCCGAAAAGCCGGTGAAGAACACGGTGAAACCCTGCTTGGAGCGCGGCGGGAAGCGGCGGCGCAGTTCCTCGACCACTTCGGGGAACGAGAACCACTCGGGGATTTCCAGCCCTTCACGCAGGCGGCGGCGCAGTTCGGTGCCCGAGATGTTCAGGATCGTGACGTTGTCCTTGTCGAGAATCTCGTCATTCGGTTCGTACTGGGCGCGTTCCTGCACATAGACCATGTGCTTGAAGTCTACCATTTCAACGCCGATTTCGTCCTGGAACTGTCGGAACAGATCCTGCGCGTCATAGGGGCCGTAGAAATCCTCACCTTTGCTGTTCTTGCCGGGGCCCGCGTGGTCGCGGCCGACGATGAAGTGGGTGCAGCCGTGGTTGGCGCGGATCAGCCCGTGCCAGACGGCTTCGCGCGGGCCAGCCATGCGCATGGCCAGGTTCAACAAGCTCATAGAGGTGGTCGAAGCGGGGTACTTGTCCAGCACCGCCTCGTAACAGCGCACGCGGGTGAAATGATCGACGTCGCCCGGTTTGGTCATGCCCACGACCGGGTGGATCAGCAGGTTGGCCTGTGCCTCTTTGGCGGCGCGGAAGGTCAGCTCCTGATGCGCGCGGTGCAGCGGGTTGCGGGTCTGGAAGGCCACGATGCGGCGCCAGCCCAGCTTGCGGAAATAGGCGCGCAATTCGTTCGGGGTGTCGCGGCGCCCACGAAAATCGTAGTGCACGGGTTGTTGGATTCCGACCACCGGTCCGCCCAGATAGACCTTGCCGGCCACGTTGTGCAGATAGTTCACTGCCGGGTGGGCATCGTCATCGGCGCCAAAGACCTTCTCGGCCTCGCGGGACTTGTCCGGAGTCCAGCGGTCGGTCACGGTCATGGTGCCCAAGATCACGCCTTCCTGATCACGCAGAGCGATATCCTGCCCAAGTTCGATCTGATCCGCGAAGTCTTCGCTGACATCCAATGTGATGGGCATTGGCCAAAGCGTTCCATCGGCCAGGCGCATATTCTCGACCACATTGTCGTAATCCGCTTCGCTCAGAAATCCCTTGAGCGGGTTGAACCCGCCATTCATCAGCAGTTCCAGGTCGCAGATCTGACGCGGGCTCAGATCCCAGCTGGTCAGGTCGGCCGCTTCCACCTTCAGCTTCTGCGCCGAATCGTATGACACATACAGTTCGGGGATCGGGGCCAGATTGCTTAACATCGTCATTGGAATTCTCTTGTCGCAGTGTTGATTTGCCAGTGGATATCAGGCGGTTTCGAGGCGTTTGCACCGACTGACAGGCGAAGTCCACAGGCGGGAATGTAACAAAGGAGGATATGCGCCGAATATTTTTGAATTGGAAGGAATTTCTAATTCACAAGTCAAATCGATGATCTGATCCTAACGATCAGAGGTTATTGCTTCATGCAGAGAATTCCTGTTCCTGTTTTGTGGCGTTCTGCTCAAGTGTGGATGCACGGGTGACGGGCAGGGCGGGAATCGGTTCAGACACGCCGCGCAGCTGGAACAATCTGATATCGTCCTGGGGCACGACTACACCGGCGGCCTCCAGCAACTCTTGCGAGACCAGCAGTTCGACCTTCAGCGCCTTGGTTTCGCTTTCCAGACGACTGGCGACATTGACGGCGTCGCCGATTATGGTTTTTGACGCATGGCCCGCGGCGCCGATCTCACCCACCACCAGATCCCCAAGATGCAGACCCATCCCGATGCGAATGCCGGGGCTGCCTTCGGCCTCGAGCTGTGCGTTGAATTCATCAAGGGCGTGACTGATGTCGATGGCGGCTTGCAACCCGGCACGGGCGGACGCCGCCGCATTCGGCTTTTCAAAAACGGCAAGCAGCCCGTCTCCCATATATTTGTCCACGACACCGCCTTCCTTGGTGATGGCAGGCACGACCGCATCGAAAAACCGGTTCAGCAGGAACACGATGTCATAAGGCAATTGGCCGGTCGTACGCGCAGTAAAGCTGCGCATGTCCAGAAACAAAACAGCCAACTGACGTTCCTGACCCTGGCTGGCATGCCCGCGTATGCGACCGCCATCTGGCCTGAAAACCCGAAAAACGGTGGTGGGTTCCGTAGGGCGTATCTGGCAGGCCAGTCGCGTCTGCGGCGAGGCGCCCACAGCAGCAAGGCTGCGTGCTTCGACGTCGCCGGGCGGGGGCAGGGCGTCGTTGCCATCCTCTACGATGACTCGGCATGTGGTGCAGCGCCCCTTTCCACCGCACAGGGCGGCGTGCGGCACGCCGTTCACCTGCGAAATCTCAAGCAAAGTCATGCCTTTTTCCGCGACCACCTCGGGGCCTTTGGCGTAATTCACGCGCACCGAATGCCTGCGCCGCCACAGTTTGCGCCCGATGTAAACCAGACCCGTCGCCCCCAGAGCCAGCCAGAAGATCAAAAGGCCATAGTCTTTTACACTGAACAGGGTCTGGAAGGTCTCGGGCGATGGCCAATTGTAGTGCTCGATATATTGCTCGCGCAGGAATTCATCAGCAAAGTCGGCCCATATGCGTCGACCTTCGGTCAGCAATCCGGCCAACGCGAATAATGGCACGAAAACCGCAACGCCGATCAGATAGGGCACGACCTGCGACCACCACCGGGTCAGCCGCAACCACATATGCAAACCGATGCAGCCGTGTATCCAAACAATCAGCAGCAAGGCGCTTTGCATCCATACGGCGATACTGGGCCACATCAGGATGATGATATATCCCATCTCGTCATTGACGTCATAGACTTCGTGCGCGACCCGCGTCTGCACGATGTGCGAGATCAGTTGCAGCGGAATCAGCAAGCCCAGAACGACCTGCAACGCCGTGCTGAATGGCATGCGCAGGGTTCTGCGTTGCGCGATCGATGTCAGGGCCAGACCTGCATGCGTGAACAGGGCAGCATAGAAAAGCACGCTCATGACATCGTGGCGTGTGACGGCCTTTCGACCGTCCTGCATCCCGTGCAGGTAATCCGTGTGAAACAGGCCCAAGCCAATATTTATGAAATGAAAGAATGCGAACACAAACAACACAAGACCACTGACGATCCTGAGTCGGGTTGACCACCCGCCGCGCCAAAGAGCGTTGTTCAAATGTTCACCTGTTTTTCGCTTTTCCCTCAGCAATCCTGATACGCCGCTGGCTGGGGGTCAAGGGATTGGCAGGTGGCATCGGCTGCCGATCAGTGATTGCAGCGCAGCGTATGCTTTGCAGTGCCCCCTTAAACCCCGGGGGCACTGTACTGAAAAGGCTGACGGCCTTCGGATCTGAATTCACCGGGGCAGCCCTGCAAAATTCAGAATTCGCGTTATTCGGTTTCCGCCAGGAACCGTTCGGCATCCAGTGCCGCCATGCAGCCCATACCGGCGCTTGTGACCGCCTGACGATAGACGTGATCGGTCAGATCGCCCGCTGCGAACACGCCCGGAACCGAGGTTTCCGTGCTGCCCGGTTTGGTGACGACATAGCCACCCATATGCGTTTCAAGCGTGTCCTTGACCAGCTCGTTCGCGGGTGCGTGGCCGATGGCAACAAACACGCCTTTACAGGGGATTTCAGTGATCTCTCCGGTTTTGACATGCTTGACGCGAACGCCCTCGACGCCCAGCGGCGCGTCGGTGCCGATCACTTCTTCCAACTCGTGGAACCACAGTGGCTCGATTTTGTCGTTCTTCATCAGCCGGTCTTGCAGGATCTTTTCCGCGCGCAGCTCATCGCGGCGATGGATCAGAGTCACCTTGCTGGCGAAATTGGTCAGGAACAGGGCCTCTTCCACGGCCGTATTGCCGCCGCCGATCACCACGATTTCCTGTCCACGATAGAAGAACCCGTCGCAGGTGGCGCAGGCTGAAACGCCAAAGCCCTTGAACTTCTCTTCCGACGGCAGGCCCAGCCACTTGGCGCGCGCGCCGGTCGCCAGAATGACGGCGTCCGCCGTATAGGTGGTGCCGCTGTCGCCCTTGGCGGTGAAGGGGCGCTGGCTGAGGTCTAGATCGTTGATGATGTCTCCGATCACTTCGCAACCCATGGCCTTGGCATGATCCTGCATCCGGACCATCAGGTCGGGGCCCTGTACCTCGGTGTCGCCGGGCCAATTCTCGACCTCGGTCGTTGTCGTCAGCTGGCCGCCGGGCTCGATACCCTGCACCAGGATGGGTTCCAGCATGGCGCGGCTTGCGTAAACGCCCGCAGTGTATCCTGCTGGCCCCGATCCGATGATCAGAACCTTGGTGTGTCGTGTGTCGGCCATGGTAACTCCGCTCGAATTGCCTGAATTGGGCTTTTGGCCCGTCGCCCCGATATAGCGACCGACAGACCCGGCTTAAAGCCCCTTACTGTTCAAGCCCATTCAAGCCACCTTGCGCAGGGTGAGGGCGAAATGAGAGATTTGAAAACAAAGAAAATTGCGCATGTACGAAACATTATTGCGCGCGCGTGGGGGGCTGATATAAGAACCGCAAAAATCAGGAGCATTTGATGGTCACGACTCGGCTGGATGATATCGACCGCAAAATTCTGGCGGAACTACAGGCAGACGGTCGGATGACCAATGTGGAACTTGCCAAACGGGTCGGAATTTCGGCGCCGCCCTGTCTGCGCCGGGTGCGCACCCTGGAAGAATCCGGTTATATCACCGGTTACCACGCCGAGGTGAATTCCCGCGAGCTGGGATTTGAAGTGCAGGTGTTCGCCATGGTCGGTCTTGACAGTCAGGCCGAGACCGAGCTGCGCGCGTTCGAAGAACGCTGCCGCGAATGGCCTCTGGTCCGTGAATGTCACATGCTGAACGGCGAGGTGGACTTCATCCTGAAATGCGTCGCACCCGATCTCAGCAGTTTTCAGCAGTTCTTGACCGGTGAACTGCTGACCACGCCAAATGTGGCCAGCGTCAAGACATCGCTTGTTATCCGCGGCGCAAAAGACGAGCCAGGCGTGCCGTTCGACGTTCTGGAAGAACGAATGAACCGGACGGCGTAACCCCCAGACGTTTTGCAGGTGCGGTGTTCGGTGGCAGCATGGCAGCCACCGCCAAGGATAGAATCCAACTTAGTAAAAGCTGCATGATGCCCCCCATAATGCAGTAATCGCTATCGTACTCAGGCTGTCATCGCGTCGATTTCTCCGTCCCCGGCGCGCGGCATCAGCAGCGGACCAAAATCGTTGAGCGACTCGATATGCGCAAACAGGTTCAGATAAACCGACCGCAAAGAGTGGCTGATCATCCGGACCGCGTTCACACCTGGGTGATACGTTTCGAACTGTAAACCATCTACCCGAATAACGGAATGCCGTTTCAGACAAATGTGAAACAGTTCAACTGGCGTCGGCGGCATTGTTTCAATCACACCCGTTCCATCCTGAAATTCGGACACAGGTGTCAGAATCGGGTCATTTCCATACAAATGCCGTAAATGCGTCGGTGTGCCCACGATCCGTGCCGCAGGCCCGGCGATTACACCCGACATCGGCTTTTGCATCCCGAATGTATCTGCCGTGACGCGCGTAAGCGGCCGCGTGCGGCCCCGCGAATCCGGACGTCCCGGGATCAGAGTGACAGATCCCTTCCACAGCACGGTTTCCGACGCGCCATCCTGCGTCAGGACAGTATCCCCGGGCATCAGGTCTTCGATGGCCATGGGCCCATGTTCCGTTTCAACCAGCGATCCGCGCGTGAAGGCACAAAAGGCGTCTTCGAACATTGGCAGGGCAGGCGCGATGTGTCTGGTCTGAACCACGTTTCCGTTTTTCAACAGGGTGCTGACTTCATACCGGCGCAGCTGGGCCTTTGGTTTCGTAACCGGTCGCGGTGCGTCCCGCAGCATGGCTGTCGTTTCGATCGCATTTCTGGCCGCACGGGCCAGTGAACTAGGAATAGTCATAAATATTCCTTCCCCTCAAATTGTCCGGTCAGGCGCGGCGTAACCCCGTACAGGCCAACCTGGCGAACTGGTTCTTTGTCTTGAAACAAATGGGTGACCCATGGGCGGCGGTCGGTCAGACCCCGCATTGCGACAAAATCTCGCTTTCCAATGGTCAACACATTGACCCCCCAGACAAACTCGTACTTCACGGGCGAAAATTGCCCGCACACACACAACTCCTGAATCCGTCTCGACCCCCTCAGATCGCGACGCATCACACATCGGGCAGGAGCAAGCCCGAAGCGCGTTCACCCAATCGAGACCGGCAGCTTGGCCTCGGGGTGTTTCTGTCTCAGCGTCGTGCCGCGATGCGGCTGGCGACCCTGACAGAATGGCTTGATACCCGCTTCCACGGCATTTCCAGCTTCTGGCTCCGCGTGGCGGCAACCATGGCTTTGAGAAAGCGAGATTTGGTTTTCATTTTCTGGTCCTGCTCCGAACGGGTTTGTCTCCCGCATCCGTTATGAACCTTTTGTGACGCACGTTTGCGGCATGGATAAGGCTTATCCGGGATGTTTTGCAGACAAGAAATTTATACTCGGTCCATCCTTCCACTCAACACGCCAGCGTCCGAAACAAGGACGTCAGAAGACCATCTGATAGCTGGCAAAACTCGTTACGATTCTGAGTCCGGTAAACACAACAAATGTGGCGGAAAAGTGGCGCAGCGCCTAAATCTGGGCCAAAATCACAATCTTATGACCGAGATCAACCGCCCGTAATCGGCCTCGTTTGCATGTGTTGTGCGGCGATACGAATAGAACCGGTCTGGGTCGGAATATGTGCAGTGCCGGGTCCATTCCGCCTGCCCGACACCGGCCTGCCGCAATCGGTGCAAACCAAAGGCGGGCAGGTCGAATTGCAGCCGGTCATCCTGTCCGTTCGCAAAGAACCGGGTGTTGTCTGGAGAATCGGCGATAAATGCGTCCAGAAACTCGGGGCCCACTTCGTAGGCGCGTTGTGAAATGCTGGGGCCGATGACGGCGTTGATATTCCGGCGTGTTGCGCCAAGCGCTTCCATGGCGTCCAGAGTCGCCTCAAGCACACCGTCGAGTGCGCCGCGCCAGCCCGCATGGGCTGCTCCGATCACATTGGCTGCGGGATCGGCAAACAGAACTGGCTGGCAATCTGCCGTCAAAATTGTCAGCGCCAGACCAGGTCTCGCCGTCACGACCGCGTCCGCGCGTGGTTTTTCACCTTCCAAGGGCTGTTCAACCGTCAGAACTGTTGGGGAATGAACTTGATGCACGCCGATCATCGCCTCGGGCGCGACGCCCATCGCATCGGCAACCCGCCGACGGTTCAGTGCGACAATTTCGGTTTGATCAGACGATCCATAACCGCAATTCAACCCGTTGAAGATACCAGAGGACGCCCCGCCGCGACGGGTGAAGAACCCGTGACGAAATGGGGAAAGCAAGTCCGAAGTCAGAATTTCCAGTGTCATGGCTCTAATCCCGGCGGTGGTGCAGCATAGGCCGGATAGAGGCCCATCACCTTGAACAGATTTCCCATTTCGGCCGGATGCGTCAACCGGCGATGCGCGGCAGCCAGCGCGTCCAGCTCGGAACCGCTAAGCGACCGGGACAAAGCCTGCGCCCTGGCGGTTATGCCAAGCCGTTCCAGAAACACGCCCTGCGGTGTCAGGCGTGTGTGCCTGGCTCCACAGGCGCGGGTCGCAATGGCCAGAGGCTCAAAATCCACATGTGCCGTCAGGTCTGCCTGACCGGGTGACGCCAGCGGATCGGCGGGCTTGTGGTTTTGCAGGGCTTGCAGTGTATCGCCCAAAGAATGCCAGTCGCCATAATCGACGATCAGCGCGGCACCTCCGTGGCTGGCGATCCGACCGGCAATCACGGTCAGAATGGGGATCGCAGCCGCGCACAGCTCGACCAGATCACCATCCTTGGTGTCCGAAAGCCTGTCCGCCAGCGCCACTTGTGGCCCATTGGGGCCCCGTCCAAACAGCAATTCGCCGTCGCGCTCGCCGACCAGGCGTTCACTCCAGCCGTCACCGTCGCGCAGGAACTGCCGGACAGGCAGCGCGTCGAAGAACTCATTCGCCACCAGCAGCAGTGGCTGGTCCGGCAACTCTGCGACACTGTCAGCCCAGTTCGGTGTGTAACCCTTCAGGGTGTCCGCCTGCACCTGCTTCAGGGCAGGCGAGGCCTCGATCAGCACAATCCGGGCAGCATCGTGAAATCCCTGCACGGTTCGGGTGGCACGCAATATGTCACTCATCAGAGTGCCGCGCCCGGGCCCCAATTCGCACAGGGTGAATGGCGCGGGACGGCCCTGATCCATCCAGCATTGCGCAAGGCACAGCCCGATCAGTTCGCCAAACATCTGGCTGATTTCCGGTGCCGTGGTGAAATCCCCGTCAGCCCCCAACGGATCACGCGTCGTGTAATAGCCCAGCGTGGGATGCAGAAGGCATTCGGCCATGTAGTCGGCCACGCTCATCGGGCCATCCTGTCGGATGCGGGCGATCAGGTGATCGGTCAGGCTCATTTTGCCCGCCCTGCGCGCAAGACAAACCACAGGCCAAGCGCGATCATGGGCAATGACAGGATCTGGCCCATGGTCAGGCCATATCCGCCCACATGCCAGGCCAATCCCAGCGGATTGCCGGGCGACACGAACTGCGCATCCGGCTGGCGGAAGAATTCAACAATAAAGCGCGATGCGCCGTAACCGGCCAGAAACGTGCCCATGATCAGGCCGGGTTGCTGAAAGGCTCCCCGGCGATAGACCAGCCACAGCAACAACGCGCCCAGCAACACGCCTTCCAACGCCGCTTCGTACAGCTGCGAGGGGTGCCGGGCACACATTCCCGCAACCACGCCGGGGCAGTCCTGCGCGGCAAAACCGGGAAAGATGACGGCCCAGGGCAGCTCGCTCGGGCGGCCCCACAGCTCGGCATTGACGAAATTGGCAAGCCGCCCCAACAGCAGGCCGGGTGGCACCGTGTAGGCAACCAGGTCGCCCAGCGACAGGGCCGGAATCCGATGGTGCCGGGCAAACAGATACGAGGCCAGAATCACGCCCAGCAGCCCCCCATGAAACGCCATACCGCCCTGCCAGACCTTCACGATCTCAAGCGGATGCGACAGGTAATAGCCGGGTTGGTAAAACAGCACGAAACCAAGCCGCCCGCCCAGGATCACGCCCAGAATGATCCAGGTGACCAGATCCTCCAGTTGGCCCGGTTTCATCGGCGGGCCGTCCGCAGGCCACAGGGCAGGGCGGCGCAACGCCACGACTGCCAGCCGCCAAGCAATCAGGATACCCGCGATATAGGCCAGCGCATACCACCTCAACGCGAACTCCATCCCGAACAGCGAGATCGAGAACAATTCGGGCGACAGATCGGGGAAATTCAGAACAGCCTGCATGTGCGTCTCATTGCCCGGGGTTTGCAGGGCAAGTCAACCTTGAGCCTGCGGCAATCTTTCCCCATATAGAGATCAACCGCGATACCGGAGAAAAGATATGCAAACCCGCAACAAGATACTGGACGACATGTCCCAGCTGATGACCAACGCCATGGGTGTCGCGCAGGGCGCGCGGGAAGAGGCCGAGAACGCGATGAAGTCGATGATCGACCGCTGGCTGGCCGACCGTGATTTCGTCACCCGCGAAGAATTCGACGCCGTCCGCGCCATGGCCCAGAAAGCGCGCGAAGAAAACGCCGCACTCGAAGCCCGCATTGCCGCACTCGAGGCGAAACTGGACAAGTAACGCCGCGGGCGTTCCCTGATTTCACAGTTTTGGACAAACTCTGCCGCCGCGCAATCCGACCGGGATTGTGCGGTGTCGTGCATTCTGACGTATTGCGGGATTTAATCAACACAAAGCTGACCCGACAGCCAATATTTTGATCCACGTTGCCTTCTGTCCACAACTTATTGCTGTTATCCCCAACAAATAGGGTTGCCAGAACCCACGCCACATCGCACCATATTTAGTACAGGCCTATGGGGGAAGCCCGGTTTGTAGAGCAGGCAACTAGCGCTGGGGCGCTGCCAGCCCCAAGATGCTAGAGATTAGTGAGGTGGCATTATGGCCCTTTCCGAGCAGTATCTCGAAGAAGACATTCATCCGATCGACATTGTTGAACATCTGGCCGAACACCACGACTGGGATTTTGACCGCATCGGGGACGATCAGATCGCCATGGCTGTCGAGGGCCAGTGGCGGACGTATTCGATCACCCTCGCCTGGTCCAACTATGACGAAACGCTGCGGATGGTGTGTTCGTTCGAAATGGAACCACCGGCCGAGCGGGAAATGCAGCTCTATGAGCTGCTCAACAAGATGAATGATCAGTGCTGGGCAGGTGCCTTTACCTATTGGGCGAACCAGAAGCTGATGGTGTACCGGTACGGGTTGGTCCTTGCCGGGGGGCAGACAGCCAGCGCCGAACAGATCGACACGATGATCACCGCTGCCGTCATGAGCGCGGAACGGTACTATCCGGCGATTCAACTGGTCACCTGGGGCAATCGAGAGCCAGAAGAAGCCATGCAAGTGGCCATTGCAGAGGCCTACGGCCGGGCGTAAAGCTTTGCCCCGAACCGACATGTAACGCGGGAGGGGCAAATGGACATGACGCGTGTGGCCGAACAGGGGCTTGTGCTTCTGGGGTGCGGAAAGATGGGGTCCGCAATGCTGGCGGGATGGCTGGAACACGGCCTCCCGCCAGCGTCCGTTTGGGTGATCGATCCGCACCCGTCCGACTGGCTGAAGGCGCAGGGCGTCAACATCAACACACCCTTGCCCGAAGCCCCTGCCGTGGTTTTGGTCGCGGTCAAGCCGCAGATGATGGGCGAGGCCTTGCCCGCCATTCAGGCGCTGGGCGGAGGCAGCACGCTGTTTGTTTCGGTGGCGGCGGGCACCTCGATTGCCACGTTCGAATCCGTTCTGGGCAGCGATACGCCGATCATTCGCGCCATGCCCAACACCCCCGCCGCCATCCGTCAGGGCATCACCGCGCTGATCGGCAACAGCCACGCCTCGGCCGAGGATCTGGCTCTGGCCGAAAACCTGCTGTCGGCGGTGGGTGAGACGGTTCGTCTTGAAGATGAGACGCAGATGGATGCGGTCACCGGCCTCAGCGGATCCGGTCCTGCCTATGTGTTCCATCTGATTGAAACACTTGCCAAAGCCGGCGAGGCGCAGGGCCTGCCGCATGACCTTGCGATGAAACTGGCCAAATCGACGGTGGCCGGGGCCGGCGCACTGGCGATGGCCGCTGACGAGGATCCGTCTCAACTGCGGATCAATGTAACGTCGCCGAACGGCACGACCCAGGCCGCGCTTGAGGTGCTGATGCATGAAGAACGCGGCTTCCCCGACCTGCTGCACCGTGCCGTCAAGGCCGCAACCGACCGATCCAAGGAGCTGTCACGTGAGTGAGATTTCTTTCGACGATTTTCTCAAGGTCGATATTCGTGTGGGCGAGGTGATCCGCGCCGAACCCTATCCCGAAGCCCGCAAACCCGCGATCAAGATGTGGATAGACTTTGGTGATGAGATCGGCGAGCGCAAGACCTCGGCCCAGATCACCGCGCATTATGATCCGTCGACCTTGGTGGGCAAACAGGTCATGGCAGTGGTCAATTTCCCCCCTCGCCAGATCGGCAAGTTCATGTCCGAGGTTCTGGTGCTTGGCCTGCCCGATGACAGCGGCGAGATCGTTTTGATCGGCCCTGACGGTAAGGTTCCTACAGGCGGGCGGATGCACTGATGAAACTGCTGATCACGCGCCCGATGACTCCGGCAGTCGAATCGCGCGCCCGCGCCGATTTCGATGTCACCATCCGGGAAAACACCCTGCCCATGGCGCGGCAGGAGATGCTGGCCGCTCTGGCCGATTACGACGTGGTTGTCCCGACGCTGGGCGATCAGTTCTCGGCTCAGATCTTTGCCGAGGCCGGTCAGCCGCGCTGCAAGCTGCTGGCCAATTTCGGTGTTGGCTTCAACCATATCGACGTGGATGCTGCACGCACGGCCGGGATTGATGTAACCAACACCCCTGGCGCTGTCACCGACGCCACGGCCGATATCGCCATGACCCTGCTGCTGATCACAGCCCGGCGCGCCGGTGAGGGTGAGCGGCTGGTGCGGTCGGGTCAGTGGCAGGGCTGGCACCCGACGCAGATGTTGGGCCAACATGTGACCGGCAAGCGCGTGGGCATCGTCGGCATGGGCCGCATCGGGCAGGCCATCGCGCGCCGCTGTCATTTCGGGTTTGCCATGCAGGTGGCCTATCAGTCCCGCAATGCAAAAGATCTGGATTTCCCGGCGGAATTTACACCTGACCTTGAAGCCCTTGTCGCCTCGGTCGATTTCCTTGTGCTTGCGGTTCCCGGCGGTGCGGAAACCCGCCACCTGATCAATGCGCAGATTCTTCAGGCGATGAATCCTTCGGCCATTCTGGTCAATATCGCGCGGGGTGAGGTCGTGGACGAAGCGGCCCTGATCGCGGCGCTGCAATCGGGTCAGATTGCCGGGGCCGGGCTGGATGTCTATGAGTTCGAGCCCAAAGTGCCCGGGGCCCTTTGTGAAATGGAAAACGTCACCCTGCTGCCCCATCTGGGCACGGCCACCGAAGAGGTGCGCAGCAGCATGGGGCAAATGGCACTGGATAACGTGGCGGCATTTGTGGCGGGCGAGGCGTTGCCCAACCCGGTCTAGCCGCCCACCGCCTCGCGCCAGTGTTTGCGGCACAGCGAAACATAGGTCTCGTTGCCGCCGATCTGAACCTGGGCACCTTCGGTGATGGCGTTGCCGTTTTCGTCCTGACGTATCACCATCGTGGCCTTGCGTCCGCATTTGCAGATGGTGCGGACCTCGCGCATCTCATCAGCCAGAGCCAGCAGCGCGGCTGATCCGGGAAACAGCTTGCCCTGAAAATCCACCCGCAGCCCGTAGGCCAGCACCGGTACGTCCAGATCGTCGACGGCCCGGGCCAGCTGCCAGACCTGCGCTTCGGACAGGAACTGGGCCTCATCGATGAACACGCAGGTTACCGGACCGTCGTCCAGTCTGTTTCGGATCATCGCGAAGACGTCGTCGCCGGGCGTGAAGGTATCGGCCTCCTCCGAGATGCCGATGCGTGATGCGATCCGTCCGGCACCCGCCCTTCCGTCAATGGCCGCGGTCATCAGGTATGTCTGCATCCCACGCTCGCGGTAGTTGTGCGAGGCTTGCAGCAATACGGTCGATTTCCCCGCGTTCATGGTTGAATAGTTGAAATACAGCTTTGCCATGACGCGGGTCTAAAACGCTTGGGGAAAAGGAACAAGATACCAATCTTTTTGATGGAGCGACGTCGCCGTTGCGTTCGCAGAGGCCGAGCTACGCTCTAGGGGATGGAACCCCCACATCTGCAACAGCGACGCCGTCGGCCAACATGTGGCCAAAACGCAGCAAGGCTTAACAATATCACCCCGCAATCACTCATTACCGGCTTGAACTGCCGCCACTCACTCACAAAATCCCCCGCATATCTGAGGGATAGCCAATGTATGACATTTCAATTATGACTTGGTTATGGGAAATTTACCCACGCTTTCCCCCGTTTGGACATCGGGCAGGCGTTTGCAGGTAACAAAGGTAAAACAATGGCAGATATCGGGGCCTATCTGAAAAAACACACAGAAGCGCTGGTCAAAGATGTTGGAATCGAAGCCGCGTGTGAAATTACGGGGAAATCCAAGGCCACTTTGGGACGATACTATTCCGACAATGCTGAGCACGAGGACAGGTTCATGCCTGTGGACGCGGTGGCCCGCCTTGAAAACGCGGCGACTTACCCGCACGTGACGTCGGCTTTGGCGGATCTGAAGAACATCACCTTGTCCTATAGCGACCGCAACACCTCTACCCCCCGCACCGGTGGCGTCAATTCGGATGTCATTGCGCTGAGCCAGCGGTTTGCGATGTTGATGACCGAGTATCAGGCCGCAATCGAAGACGGAATCATCACCGTCAACGAAGCCAAACGGTTGCTGAAAGAAACCAGTTTGCTGCAACAGGTTCTGATCGAGATGAAGCTGCATCTGGAAGAAGAAAGCGTCAGCTAGCCGAGGTCAGGAACCGTTGCGCTCATGACCGGCCAGTTTTCGCCTGTGCGGCTTACCTGTTTTCATGCTCGAAAAGTCAGAAACGCTGACTGTGCCTGTTGCCTCAATTCAGTCACGTCTGTCTTGTAAGGTCCGTCGCGGGCAAGATCGTCAAGGGCAGAGAACCATGCAGAAATCGCAGGGAACATACAGGATTTTCGCAGACCGGGTGGTTCTGCGATTTTTTGTATGCGCCTATGTGGCTCTTCTGGTTCTGATGACCCTGAGTGGTCATCAGGATGGCTCTGACGACGTGATGCGCTGGGTGGTCGTGCAGGATCTGTTGCAGGGGCAGGGCTGGTTCGACAACCATCAGTATCGGCTGGGTCCCGAGGGCGGTACATTGATGCATTGGTCCCGATTGATCGACGCGCCGATCGCCTTGCTCTACGGAACATTCGGTTTGGTTTTGCCGCCCGATACGGCCCTTCAGGTGACGGCATTCGCCTGGCCCTCACTTTTGGCCGGCCTGGCCTTGTGGGCCTTTGCGGTGACAGGCAGCGTTTTGGGCGCGCGGGAAGGCGCTGTTTCGGCACTGGTTGTGGGTGTGCTGGCGCTCGGACACTCCAGGAAGTTCGACTATTTTTCGTTTGATCACCACAATGCTCAGATTCTTCTGTTCGCCACGGCCCTGATGCTGTTTGCGTTGCGCAGGGACAAACCATATGCCGGATGGCTGCTGGGTGCCTGCTTGGCGCTTTCGGTGTCGATAGGCACCGAATCGATATTGCAGATCGCACTTGTCGCCGTGTTTTTTGCCATTGACTGGATCGTCAACGGTGAACCGACCCGTCGCCGGACCATGGCATTCGGTATCGGGCTGGTCGTGACGCTTGTACTGACCAGCCTTGCAACAACGGGACACGAGGCCTTTCTGTTTCCAAGCTGTGACGCCCTGACTCTCAGCGTGGCGTTGCCGGCGAGCGTTGCCGCGGCGGGGCTTTGCATTGTGGCCTGGATCGGGTCTGGCTGGTCACTTTGGGGCCGGGTCGGCGCATGTGTTGCAATTGGCGTGGTGACATTGGCCTGTGCTTACCATTTCGCCCCGCATTGTCTCAGCAATCCGATCGAAGCCCTGCCTCAGGACATGCGCGACTATTGGCTGAGCCAGGTGGCGGAAGCCCAGAAAATCAACGTCACTCTGCAACGGCACCGGGGCGAAGCGCTGGCCCTGATCGCGATGTCGATCCTGTGCGTGGCAGCCGCCCTGATCTTTGCAGTCAGATCGCCCTTCAGACTGGAATACGCCCTGTTTCTGGCCCTGATCGTGACCGGCCTGGTGGTGTTCCTCTATCAGTCCAGAATGATGACATTCCTGGGCGTTTCGCTGGTGGCTGTCCAGGCGCAGATCCTGCGTGTCCTGTACACCTCTTATGCAAGCAGTCGCCGCGCGATGTCAGGGCTTGCGATGGTTGCTTTCATCCTCTGCATCTCGCCGAAAACCGGCGCCAGCATCGATGAGCAGTTGGGGCGCTTTGCCGAGCCGTCCTTTGCCGCATCCGCGATGCCGGCCCGACAGTCACAGCAAAATTCGGGGGCATCCTGCAAAACGCCCGAAGCCTATGCAGCCCTGCATGGCCTGCCAGCCGGCAGAGTTCTTGTTGATTTCGACTTTGCCGCGAACGTGCTGCGCCATACCGACCATTCCGTATTGGCGGGCAATTATCACCGGAATCAGGCTGGAATTCTGGCGCAGATCGAACTGTTCCGATCGGACGCCGACCAGATCGGATCACGCCTGACCGAGCTGGACGTGGATTACGTCATGCTCTGCACGTCCGCACCGCGCGCCGAATTCTGGTCCTGGGCGTCACAGGGCCGTGGTTTGCAACCGCGATTGATTGCGGGGGAAATCCCGGCCTATCTCAGACGGATACAAGCTGCGGAAGGTACAGCCTTTCAGGTCTTTCAGGTGAGTGGGGCAGGCTAGGCCACACAAGATCAACCGTCAGGCGTGGCGCTTCACGATCACCGAACCGACGGAATACCCGGCGCCGAAGGAACAGATCAGGCCCAGATCACCTTCCTGCAAGTCGTCGGAATACTTAGAAAACGCGATGATCGACCCCGCAGAAGACGTGTTGGCATAATCCTGAAGGATGTTGGGTTGCTCGCCCGGCTCGGGTTCGCGGCCCAGAACTTTCTTGCCGATGAAGTCGTTCATCGTCTTGTTGGCCTGATGCAGCCACAGGCGTTTCAGATCAGAGTTTCTGACCCCTTCGGCATCCATGTGGTCGCTGATATGCTTGCTGACCATCGGCAGTACTTCCTTGAATACTTTCCGACCGTTCTGCATGAACTGCATGTCGCGCCGGTCGGTCAGCCCGTCAGGGCGCGAGCGGCGCAGAAAGCCGTTGTTGTTGCGGATATTGTTGGAAAACGCAGTAGCACAGCGGGTCGACAGGATTTCGAAATGCGGGCCTTTGGCGTCTTCGATCCGCTCGATCAGCGTTGCCGTCGCCACATCGCCAAAGATGAAATGACAATCCCGGTCGCGCCATTCCAGATGGCCCGAGCAGATCTCGGGGTTGACCACCAGCGCCGCTCGCACCGATCCAGACCTCACCATATCCGCCGCGGCCTGAATGCCGAACGTGGCCGAAGAACAGGCGACGTTCATGTCAAAGCCGAACCCGTTGATCCCCAGTTCCTGCTGAATTTCGATCGCAATCGCCGGATAGGCGCGCTCGTGGTTCGAGGCCGCGCAGATCACCAGATCGACATCCGCCGCTGTGCGCCCCGCCTGCGCCAGCGCCTTCCTGCAGGCATCCACTGCCATCTCGGTCATGATCCCGGGCTCGTCATCGCTGCGCTGGCGCAGCGTCGGGTGCATCACGTCCGGGTTCAGCACCCCGGCCTTGTCCATCACGTAGCGGTTTTCGATCCCCGACGCCTTGACGATGAACTCTTCCGAGGAATGCTGCATCGCCTCCATCTGCCCGGCGGCGATGGCTTCGGCATTCTTCGCGTTCTGTTTGTCGGCATAAGCGTTGAATGCTTCGACAAGCTCGGCATTGGTGATGACGTTTTCCGGCGTGAAGACACCGGTACCGGTGATGGCGGGGGTATACATGGCGAGCCCTGAGTGTTTCGGATTTGCCCAAAATGCAGTCACGGTGTGATTTGATCAAGGTATGTTGACCTAAGGGAATGTGCATAAAGCTGTAGCTTCATATCTTGAATAGTTCAGAAACTGAAGTATATGACCGCTCCAAACGCGCGGAGATCCCCGATGCCCGACGATATCAGCACCAGGCTTGGCCGCCTCAGCCCCGAGATTCAGGCGATCATGGGCGTCTATGCCCTGTACTGGAAACTGGAAGAGACCTTCGACTGTATCGAAACAGACCTGAGCCACCCCGAATGCCATATGCTGATCAAGCTGGATCAGCCGAAACGCATGGGGGTTCTGGCTGCGGATATGCTGAGTGTACCGTCCACAATCACCGCCACCGCGGATTCGCTGGAAAAAGCCGGCTATCTCATGCGCGAGCGTGACCCCGAAGACCGCCGCGCCTGGTTGCTGGTGCTGACCGAGCGTGGCGAAGAAGCCCGCAACATGCTGGTGGCCGAGGCCGGAGACCTTTTTCACAGGGCCTCGGGCCTGAACGACGAAGAAACAGCCGAATTCGCGCGACTGGCGCGCAAAATCCGTGACAACGTTTTGAAAACGGGAATTCCCGAGGGACTGAAGAAATGAAACTCCTGACCTCTCTGGGCCTTGCACTGGCCGTTCTGGCAACTCCGATTACCGCTCAAGATACTCCGAAGCCGGTCAAGCTGATGCAGGTGCACGAAACAACGCCCGGCTTCACCCGCCAGTTCTTCGGTCGTGTTGCCGCGCGGCAGACGGTCGATCTTGCCTTTCAGGTTGCCGGTCAGATCGTCGAAATGCCGGTCAACGAAGGGTTTGTCATCCCCAAAGGCGGCCTGATTGCGCGACTGGATCAGGAGCCGTTCGAACTGCGGCTTGAGCGGGCGCAGCTGCAAAAGGAACAGGCCGACCGAACCGTCGCACGCCTGTCGCGTTTGCGGGGCACCACGGCCAGCCAGGTGGCGGTCGATGACGCGGAGACCGAAGCGCAACTGGCCGCGATCGCACTGCGCGATGCCGAATACGAACTGGAACACGCGACTCTGACCGCACCATTTGACGCGCTGGTCTCCAGCCGCGCGGTCGAGGCTTTCACCACCGTATCGGCGGGCACGCCGATCGTCCGCATCCACGACATGTCCGAACTGCGCATCGAGGTGGACGTGCCCGAGATCCTGTTTCAACGCTCGGGCCAGAACGACGATATCACCATCACCGCCAAATTCCCCGTAAGTGATGAAGTCTTCCCGCTGGAAATCCGTGAATTCGACGCTGAAACCTCAAGTGTCGGGCAGACCTTCCGCATTCAGTTCGGCCTGACCCCGCCCGAGGGGCTGCAAATTCTTCCCGGCTCGTCCGTCACCGTCAACGTAAAGGTCCGGGATGAGCGCACAGGCATCGTCGTGCCGGCGACGGCCGTCATTGCGGATGCAACAGGTGAGCTTAGCGTCATGGTGTTCTCTCCCGCTGGCGCGGATGAAGGCACGGTCCGCCGCGTTCCGGTGACAATCGAACCCACGCAGTCGGGCGATGTTCGGGTGTTGAAAGGCTTGTCCGACGGTGACGAAGTTGTTGTGGCTGGCGGTGCTGTGCTGACAGACGGTCAGTCCGTGCGCCGGTTCACCGGCTTCGCGAACTGAGGGGCAGACAGATGAACATCGCGCGCGCCTCGATTGATCGACCGCTTTACACATGGCTGATCATCCTCATTGCCCTCTTTGGTGGCATCTGGGGATTCACGTCGCTTGGTCGCTTGGAAGACCCGGCTTTCACCATCAAGAACGCGGTCATCGCCACGCAATATCCCGGTGCCACGGCGGAACAGGTGGCGCTTGAAGTGTCCGAACCCCTTGAATCCGCGATCCAGCAGATGGGCGAGGTGGATGTCATAACCTCTGTCAACCAACCCGGACAATCGCTGATCGAAGTAGAGATCAAGTCGACCTACGACGGCACCGAACTGCCCGATATCTGGACCCGCCTGCGGGCCAAGGTGCGCGATGCCGCCCGCGGGCTTCCGTCGGGTGTCAGCCAACCCTATGTGAATGACGGGTTCGGTGATGTGTTCGGCCTGTTCTATGCGGTGACTGCCGAAGGGTTTTCGGACGCCGAAAAGCATGAACTGGCAACGTTTCTGCGTCGCGAACTGCTGACCGTGGACGGCGTCGCCGATGTCGAGGTTCAGGGCCTGCCGGACGAGGCGATTTTTGTAGAGCCCGATCTGGCGATCTCGGTGAACCAGAACGTCCCGCTGCAAGCGATCAACGAAGCCATTGCCAACGCGGATTCGGTGAATTCCTCGGGGTCTTTGCGGTCTGAAGATGCCCGCACCACCATTCTGACGGCCGAGGGTTCGGACAGTGTCTCGGCCATTGCGGGCCTGTCTGTCGGTTCGCAAGGGCAGGTGATCAACCTGTTCGACATGTCCGATGTCTATCGCGCCCGTCAGAACGATCCGGACATCATGATCCGCTATAACGGGACCGAAGCCTTTACCCTCGGTATCGCCGGTCTGGCGACGGAAAACATCGTCGAGGTCGGCAAGCGAGCTGACGCCAAATTCGCCGAGCTGGATGCGAATATCCCCTTCGGTGTCGATATTCTGCCGATCTATCAGCAACATGTGGTGGTCGAGCAGGCCTCGAACGACTTTCTGGTGAATCTGGCCATGTCAGTGGCCATCGTGGTCGCTGTGCTGGGTATCTTCATGGGGTGGCGCGCGGCCATCGTTGTCGGTTCGACCCTGTTGCTGACCGTGGTCGGCACGCTTCTGTTCATGTCACTGTTCTCGATCGAGATGGAACGGATTTCCCTGGGTGCGCTGATCATTGCCATGGGTATGCTTGTGGACAATGCCATCGTGGTGGCCGAAGGGATGCAGATCGCGATGTTGCGTGGCCAATCCTCGCGCGATGCGGCTGAGGATGTGGCGTCCAAAACCCAGATCCCCCTGCTTGGGGCCACCGTGATCGGCATCATGGCCTTTGCCGGGATCGGGCTCAGCCCGGATGCGACGGGCGAGTTTCTGTTTTCCCTGTTTGCGGTGATCGGCATTTCGCTGCTGCTCAGCTGGATACTTGCCATCACGGTCACGCCTTTGCTGGGGCACTATTTCTTCAAGCAGGGCAAGGAGGGTGAGATCGACGCCTACGGGGGCATCCTGTTCCGCACATATGGCGCGATCCTGCGGTTTGCGCTCCGCTTCCGGTGGCTGGTTGTTGCGGGTCTCATCGGCGTAACCGTTGCGTGCTATGCCGGGTTCGGGTTGATGAAACAACAATTCTTCCCCAACTCGAACACGCCTTTGTTCTTTGTGCATTACAAGCTGCCTCAGGGCACGCCGATTGCCCGCACGGCTCAGGACATGGCGGTATTCGAAGATTGGCTGACCCAACGCGATGACGTGGTTTCGGTCACGACATTCGTCGGTCAGGGGGCAACCCGGTTCATGCTGACCTATTCGGCGGAAAAACCGAACCCGAGCTATGGTCACATGATCATCCGCACGGAAAGTCTGGATAACATCCCGGCCTTGCAGGCGGATCTGGAAGCGTTCGGGTCGGTCCAGTTCCCCGAAGGCGAGTTCGGAACCAAGCGCCTGGTGTTTGGCCCCGGTGGCGGTGATCCGATCCAGGCCCGGTTCTCGGGCAGCGATCCGGTGGTCCTGCGTCAACTTGCGGACGAGGCCGTACGGCGCATGGCGGCGGCGTCGCCCAACGCGCTGTTGGTTCATCATGACTGGCGCGAACAGGAACTGGCGGTGCAGCCGATCTATGCCACAGAACGGGCCCAGACCGCGGGTGTTACGCGCGAAGACATTGCGGCCACGCTGCAATTTTCGACCGATGGCATCACGGGCGGTGTGCTGCGGGAACGTGACCGCCTGATCCCCATCATCTTGCGTCGTCCGGCGGACGGAGATTATTCCATCGTCGATCAGGTGGTGTATTCGGACCAATCCGGGAAATTTGTACCAATCGAACAGATGGTCGATGGATTCGAGTACAAATCCCTCAATACGCTGGTTCATCGCCGCGATCGTGTTCTGACCATCACCGTCGGCGCGGACATCCCGACCGACCTGACGGCGGCTCAGGTACACGCCGAAGTTCGGGACGCCATCGAGGCAATCGAATTACCCCCCGGATACAAGATGGAGTGGGGCGGTGAGTTCGAAAACTCGCGTGACGCGCAGGAAAGCCTGGGCAAACAGTTGCCGTTGAGCCTGCTGATCATGGTGCTGATCTCGGTTCTGCTGTTCAACGCGATCCGACAGCCGATCATCATCTGGCTGCTGGTTCCGATGTCGGTCAACGGCGTGGTCATCGGCCTGTTGGGCACAGGGCTGCCCTTTACCTTCACGGCCCTTCTGGGCCTGCTCAGCCTGTCGGGCATGCTGATCAAGAACGGCATCGTTCTGGTGGAAGAGATCGACCTGGTTCGCGCCACGGGCAAACCCTTGCGCGCATCCATCGTCGAAGCCTCGGTCTCGCGTTTGCGTCCTGTGATGCTGGCTGCGATCACCACTATTCTGGGCATGGCGCCGCTGCTGACCGATGCGTTCTTCGTCTCGATGGCGGTGACGATCATGGGCGGGCTGGCTTTTGCGACCGTCCTAACAATGGTCGCCGCGCCGGTGTTCTACCTGCTTTTCTTCGCGGGCGATGAAAAACGCCAACTTGCAACGGTGTGATCCCTTTTCAAGATTGCAATGGAATCCCAGCTAAAACACACCGATCCTTGTGTGCCAGTTTAATCGTACCGAACCATTCAAAGTGACTCAGATCAGAAGGCGTCGGGAGGGTCGTAGAATGGTCACCTGAGGGGCGGCCTTCATGGAACTCGTTGCTTGACGATGGTCGCCGCTCATCGAGAAACGCAAGGCTTGCCAGGCTCTTCTTCATTTGCTTCAGTGTGTTAGGAATTTGCACGAGGAATTCAATGGATAACAAAATTGGCGTGGCGGGCGTCGCTGGGGGGTTGGTCGGTATAGGGACCTTGTTATACACATACATTGATGGGGAACGAGCCAACGCGCGTGAGCAGGATTTGGGATTTAGCCAGTTTGCTGCAAAAATTTCTCGTCTCGAGGCAGATCTTGAACAAATAGACGAAGAACTCACTTTAAAGGATCAGGAGATATCTTCGTTGCGCGACGCGTTGAGTGCCATCGGCGAACGAGCACCGGTTGATCTTACGTTGCTGGAAAAACGCCTTAGCGATCTTGAGGAACAGCCTGTCGGGCAAGGACAAGCCGCTTCTGTAGAGGCTGTGGCAGCTTTTTTAGTACAGAACCACTTGGATGAGCTGCGCGGACCACAGGGACTGGCAGGTCCGCAAGGCCCGGTGGGTCCAAAGGGGGAAGCCGGGGCTGCTGGTAGCTCGGCGGCACTGAGTCCGCGCGCTCCTATCGAAGTCACTGGCGACTTTTCGACAGATTTTGAACCGCAGTATTTCGGGTCGACCAAAGCGAACCTCGTGGGATGTGCAGGAAAGGGCGTGCGGGTTTCCTGCACCATGCTTTTGGAACCGGAAGATGCCGCGTCATATCACTTTCAGGCCAGAGGAGACAAAATTCGCCTGGCATTGCCGACGGCGGAATGGGTCCAGGCGAAAGAATTCAAAGTTGGTTCACAAAAAAACTGGGTTGTCGGGGGCAATTTGTCCGCGGGTATCCCCCAGCGTGTAGATATTGCTTTCGACCTGCCGAGCGGTGGGCACAAAGGATTTCTGGCATTGGAAGTTTTTGAAGGTCAAAGCAGATCAACCGCCGTTTGGAAAGACATCCCTTTGGCAGAATGATGAGGAAGCTCTGGAGCATATCCAGAGCTTCTTAACGCTGATAGCCACGGCGCTTATCCCTGTAGCGACTTCACCTCGACATCCCCTTCGGCCTGCGCCTTGATCGCCAGAGCGGCAGCATGGCTTGCAGCGGCCGTAGTGTAATACGGGATCTTGTCATAAAGCGCGATGGACCGGATGGCCTTGCTGTCCTCGACCGCCTGCGCGCCTTCGGTGGTGTTCATCAGCAGTTGAACCTGACCGTCTTTCAGCATGTCGACCACGTCCGGGCGGCCCTCATAGACCTTGTTGACCACATCGCATGGCACACCCTGTTCCGCCAGCCAGCTTTGCGTGCCGCGGGTGGCGACCAGCGTGAAGCCTTGTTCGACCAGAACCTGTGCGGCCTCGAGCATCGCCGCGCCCTTGTCGGCATCCTTGATCGAAATAAAGGCCCGGCCCGAAGTCGGCAGCACCATGCCCGCGCCCATCTGCGCCTTGAGGAAGGCGCGCGGGAAATCGCGGTCCCAGCCCATGACCTCGCCGGTCGAGCGCATTTCCGGGCCAAGGATGGTATCGACGCCCGGGAAACGGGCGAAGGGCAGGACCGCCTCTTTCACCGAGAACCATGGCATGTCCGGGTCGGCCAGCGTCATCTGATCCGCGATCTTTGTGTCGTCCACGGTCTTGTAGGGCGGACGCTGCGGGAAGCTCGCCAGCTTTTCGCCTGCCATGACGCGCGCGGCGATGGACGCAATCGCGCTGTCGGTGGCCTTTGCCACGAACGGCACGGTGCGCGAGGCGCGCGGGTTGACCTCGATCAGGTAGATCTCATCATCCTTGATCGCGAACTGAACATTCATCAGGCCGACAACGTTCAGCGCCTTGGCCAGCTTGAACGCCTGATCCTTGATCTGCGCGATGATCTCTTTCGACAGCGAATAGGGCGGCAGCGAACAGGCCGAGTCGCCCGAGTGCACGCCGGCCTCTTCGATATGCTGCATGATGCCTGCCACATGCACATCGGTGCCGTCGCACAGCGCGTCCACGTCCAGCTCGACCGCGCCAGCCAGATAGCTGTCCAGCAGAACGGGGCTGTCGCCCGAGACCACCACGGCCTCGTTGATGTAGCGTCGCAGCTGGTCCATGTCGCGAACGATCTCCATCGCGCGGCCGCCCAGAACGTAGGACGGGCGGATCACCAGCGGAAAACCGATTTCCTCGGCGATTTCCAGCGCCTGCGCGTCGGTCGAGGCGATGCCGTTCTTGGGCTGTTTCAGCCCCAGTTCATTGACCAGCGCCTGAAAACGCTCGCGGTCTTCGGCCAGGTCAATCGCGTCAGGCGTGGTGCCCAGGATCGGGATGCCCTCGGCCTCGAGCGCGTTGGCCAGTTTCAGCGGTGTCTGTCCACCGAACTGAACAATGACGCCGTGCAGCGTGCCGTTTTCCTGTTCCTTCGTCAGGATTTCCATGACGTGTTCAAAGGTCAGCGGCTCGAAATACAAGCGATCCGAAGTGTCATAATCGGTCGAAACCGTCTCGGGGTTGCAGTTGATCATGATGGTTTCATACCCCGCTTCGGTCAGCGCGAAGCAGGCGTGGCAGCAGCAATAGTCGAACTCGATGCCCTGACCAATGCGGTTTGGGCCGCCGCCAAGAATGACGACCTTTTTGCGGTCGCTCGGGCGCGCCTCGCATTCGACCTCGCCCATCATGGGCGCTTCGTAGGTTGAGTACATGTAAGGTGTCTGCGCCTCGAACTCGGCGGCGCAGGTGTCGATGCGTTTGAACACCGCTGAAACGCCCAGATTGCGGCGCGCTCGGCGGACGTTGTCTTCGTCACGGCCCGTCAGCTTGCCCAGGCGCGCATCGGTGAATCCCAGCATTTTCAGCTTGCGGATACCATCCTCGGTGACAGGCAGGCCGTCCTTGCGGAGCTGACGCTCGGCCTCGACGATCTCGCGGATACGGGCCAGGAACCAGGGGTCGAACTTGGTGACGCCGAAAATCTCGTCATCGCTCAGGCCATGGCGCATCGCTTGTGCAATGGTGCGCAGGCGGTCGGGTGTCTGCTGGCTGATCGCCTTGATCACGGCGGCCTTGTCGTCGGCCTCGTCCCAGAGGCCTACGTTCAGGCCGGGGATTTCGACCTCATCAAAGCCGGTCAGGCCCGATTCCATCGAGGCCAGTGCCTTCTGCATCGATTCGTGGATCGTACGGCCAATCGACATCGCCTCGCCCACCGACTTCATCGCGGTGGTCAGATAGGGTTCGGAACCGGGGAATTTCTCAAACGCGAATTTCGGAATTTTTGTCACGACATAGTCGATTGTCGGCTCGAACGAGGCGGGGGTGACTTTGGTGATGTCGTTGTCCAGCTCGTCCAGCGTATAGCCCACGGCCAGTTTTGCGGCGATCTTGGCAATCGGGAAACCGGTCGCCTTCGACGCCAGCGCCGACGAGCGCGACACGCGCGGGTTCATCTCGATCACGACCATGCGACCATCGACCGGGTTGATCGCCCATTGCACGTTTGAGCCGCCGGTTTCGACACCGATTTCGCGCAGCACGGCAATCGAGTGATTGCGCATGATCTGGTATTCTTTGTCAGTGAGCGTCAGGGCAGGGGCCACGGTGATCGAGTCACCCGTATGCACGCCCATCGGATCGACGTTTTCGATGGAACACACGATGATGGCGTTGTCGGCAGTGTCGCGCACCACCTCCATTTCGTATTCTTTCCAGCCCAGAAGGCTTTCGTCGATCAGGATTTGACCCACGGGCGAGGCATCCATACCCGAGCGGCAAATATGGATGTAATCCTCACGGTTATACGCCACGCCGCCACCGGTGCCGCCCAGTGTAAAGGCCGGGCGGATGATGGCAGGAAGCCCCACGGTTTCAAGGGTTTCAAGCGCCAGCGCCACGCCAGCGTCCAGGTCTTTCTTGCCGCTCTCGTCCTTGGGGGCGGTCACAATCTCGGCCTTGGGGTTTTCGATGCCCAGCCGGTCCATCGCCTCGCGGAACAGGGCGCGGTCTTCGGCCATTTCGATGGCATCGCGCTTGGCGCCGATCATCTCGACGCCGAACTTGTCCAGCACGCCCATTTCTTCCAGTGCCAGAGAGGTGTTCAGGCCGGTCTGTCCGCCCATGGTGGGCAACAGGGCGTCAGGGCGTTCTTTCTCGATGATCTTGGCGACCACTTCGGGTGTAATCGGCTCGATATAGGTGGCGTCGGCCAGACCGGGGTCGGTCATGATCGTCGCCGGGTTCGAGTTCACCAGAATGACCCGGTATCCTTCCTCGCGCAGGGCCTTGCAGGCCTGAGCACCGGAATAGTCGAATTCACAGGCCTGACCGATAACAATGGGGCCCGCCCCAATGATCATGATCGACTGGATGTCGGTTCTTCTCGGCATGGCCTTGTTCCTTCGATTGTCCGCGAGTCAGGGCACCGCCCCAGCGCCCAAATTGTCCTGCGTTATAGGGACCGCGCAAAAAGGTGCAAGAGGTATCGGAAACAGGGACGAAATTGCCGCTTTCCCCTCTTTCACTTGGCAGAGTATTCTCTATATGGCCCCTCACGGCAAATGAGGATGCAAGTGCGTATTCGTTTCGATCAGGGACCGGCCGGGCGAGGAACCCGGTTTCAGCGTCCGTCTCAGGTGATCCGCGCGGATGTGGCGGAGGACGTGCCCCAGGCTCTGGCGGCGCTGGACGAGGCGCGCGCAGGCGGTGCCTGGCTGGCAGGGTATGCCAGTTACGAGCTGGGCTATGCGCTTGAACCCCGGCTCAATGGTCTATTGCCGGAAGAACGACGCCTGCCTTTGTTGTGCTTTGGGGTCTATGATGCACCGGATCGTGTCGCCCTTCCGTCGCCTGCGGGTGAAGTGGGCGCATTCCGGCCGCGCTGGGATGAAGCGCGCTACGGCAAGGCCTTCAGGGCCGTGCATGACGCCATCGGTGCCGGCGACATCTATCAGGCCAATCTGACATTTCCGATTGATCTGTCCGTCTCGGGCAACAGCGAAACGCTCTATGCCGCGCTGGCGGTGGGGCAGCCAGTGGGCCACGGAGCACTGGTGCAGCAGGATGGGCTGCCCGATCTGCTCAGCCGCTCGCCGGAGTTGTTTTTCCGCACCGATGAGGGTGGGCGGATCGAAACCCGGCCGATGAAGGGCACGCAACCGCGCAGTGAAGACCCGGATGAGGATGCGCGCCGCCGAGCTTTTCTGAGCGCGGACGAAAAGAATCGGGCCGAGAACCTGATGATTGTTGATTTGCTGCGCAACGATATCAGTCGCGTCGCGCTGCCCGGATCCGTTCATGTGCCTGACCTGTTCCGGGTGGAAACCTATGCCACCGTACATCAGATGGTCTCGCTGGTGCGGGCGCAGCTGCACAAATGCGTGGGGTTGGGTGAAATTCTGACGGCACTGTTTCCCTGCGGGTCGATCACCGGAGCACCCAAGATTCGCGCGATGGAAATTCTTGCGGAACTGGAGCCATGGGCGCGCGACATCTATTGCGGGACGATTGGCTGGGCCGCGCCTGATGGTCGGTCCGAGTTCAACGTGGCCATCCGCACCTTGATGCTTGAGGATGATCAGGCCACTCTGAACGTAGGTGGCGGTGTCGTTTGGGACAGCACCGCCCCGTCAGAGTATGAGGAGGCGTTATGGAAAGCCCGCTTCGCCCGCCCGCTGAACCTGATTTCAGCCTGATTGAAACACTGGCCTTCCGCCCAGATCAGGGCTTTGTCAGGCTGGACCGCCATCTTGCACGAATGGCCCGTACTGCGCGGGTGTTCGAGATTCCTTTCAACCCCGATGAAGCGACCGCCCGACTGAATGGCGCTGCTTGTGACACCCCGCTGCGTTGCCGCCTTACGCTGGATGTGTCGGGATCGTTCGATCTGTCGACCGGCGAACTGGTGGACAATCCCAGAATCTGGCGCGTCGCTCTGTCGGATCAGCGTCTGGCTTCGAATGACCTGTGGTTGCGTCACAAGACCACGCGCCGTGCGCTCTATGATGCCGCGCGCGCAGCGCTGCCCGAGGGGGTGGACGAACTGTTGTTTCTGAATGAACTGGATGAGCTTTGTGAAGGCACCATTACGAACCTGTTTTTGGAAATGCCTGATGGCCGGGTTCTGACGCCCGCTCTGTCCTGTGGGCTCTTGCCGGGGATACTGCGCGAAGAACTGTTGGAAAATAAAGCGGTCACCGAAGCTGTGCTGACCTTGACCGACCTGAAAAATGCGCAAACTGTGCGGATCGGAAATTCACTGCGCGGACTGATCGAGGTGGAGCTGATAGTCGGGTGACAAAAAACAGCACGATGATCGGACCGCCGGTTTCACTGTTGCGGCTGCGGCTGGAATTTGGCCTGTTCTATATTGGCTTGCCGCTGCTGATCGCTGTTCTTTTCCCTCCGAACTGGATGTTTCCGGCGCTGTTTGCGCTGACCGGGCTTGGTATCGTGCTGCTGCACCGGACGCCCGGGTTTCAATGGGCCGAACTTCGTTATGACTGGGCCAACTGGACCCTGCGCGAGGTGGCTTTGTTCTCTGCCATCGTGGCTGCCTTTTGTGTTGGTCTGATTCAGATCACGCGCCCGGATGCCGCGTTCTTCCTGCTTGTGCAGCGCCCCGAAATGCTGGCCTTCATCTGGGTCGGCTACCCACTTTTGTCAGCGCTGCCGCAAGAGCTGCTGTTCCGTCCTCTGTTTTTTCGCCGCTATCACGCGATCCTTCCGGATGGGCGTGCGGCCTATCTGCTGAACGCGGCCATATTCTCGTTCGCGCACCTGATGTACTGGAGCTGGATCGTCGCGCTGATGACATTCGCCGGCGGCCTGCTGTTCACATGGGCCTACCGGCAGCGTGGGTCATTCTTCTATGCGGTGTTGTTGCACGCGATTGCGGGCAATATCATTTTTGCGGTGGGGCTGGGCGTATATTTCTACTCGGGCAATGTGCAAAGGCCGTTTTGAAGGGGCAACCCGCCTTGACTTTCCGGGGCTGACAGGGTGTATCGGCGCGACGAATTCTGCGCCCGAAGGGATATTCCATGCACGCCTATCGCAGCCACACCTGCGCCGCCTTGACCGCCGCCAATGTCGGAGAAACCGTTCGCCTGTCCGGTTGGGTGCATCGGGTTCGAGATCATGGGGGCGTGCTGTTCATCGATCTTCGCGACCATTTCGGCGTAACCCAGATCTTGTGCGACGGCGACAGCGCCGCCTTTGCCGAGCTTGAAAAGGTGCGGTCCGAATGGTGCATCCGTATCGACGGCACCGTCAAAGCCCGTGACCCGGACTTGGTGAACCCGAAACTGCCCACCGGCGAGATCGAGGTTTACGTGCGCGAACTGGAAGTTCTGGGGGCCGCCGACGAATTGCCGCTGATGGTCTTCGGCGATCAGGAATACCCCGAGGAAACGCGTCTGCGCTATCGCTATCTGGACCTGCGCCGCGAGGCGATGCAGCGGAACATGACCCTGCGCTCGGACGTGGTAGCCTCCATGCGCAAGCGTATGTGGGATCAGGGCTTTCGCGAGTATCAGACGCCGATCATCACCGCCTCGTCGCCCGAAGGCGCGCGTGACTTCCTAGTGCCGTCGCGTCTGCACCCGGGCAAATTCTACGCGCTGCCACAGGCACCTCAGCAGTTCAAACAGCTGATCATGGTGTCGGGCTTCGACAAATACTTCCAGATTGCACCATGCTTCCGTGACGAAGACCCGCGCGCTGACCGCTCGCCCACCGATTTCTATCAGCTCGACCTCGAGATGTCCTTTGTTGAACAGCAGGACGTGTTCGACACGATCCAGCCCGTTCTGACCGGCGTGTTCGAAGAGTTTGGCGGTGGCCGCAAGGTCGATCAGCACTGGCCGCAGATCTCGTACAAGGACGCGGCGCTGTGGTACGGCACCGACAAGCCGGACCTGCGGAACCCCATCAAGATGCAGGTTGTATCCGACCACTTCCGCGGTTCCGGTTTCGCGATCTTCGCCAAGCTGCTTGAACAGGAAGGCACCGAAATCCGCGCGATCCCCGCGCCGACCGGTGGCAGCCGGAAGTTCTGTGACCGCATGAACGCCTTTGCCCAGAAGGAAGGTCTGCCCGGCATGGGCTATATCTTCTGGCGCGATCAGGGTGAGGGGATGGAGGCTGCGGGACCGCTGGCCAAGAACATCGGCCCCGAACGCACCGAGGCAATCCGTCAGCAACTGGGTCTGGGCGTTGGCGATGCGGCGTTTTTCCTGGGCGGCAAGCCAAAAGCCTTTGAAAAGGTTGCCGGCAAGGCGCGTGACGTGATCGGTGAGGAATTGAACCTGACCGAAAAAGACCGTTTTGCCTTTGCCTGGATCGTCGATTTCCCGATCTATGAGCAAGACGAGGAAACCGGCGCGATCGATTTCGAACACAACCCGTTTTCGATGCCGCAGGGCGGTATGGAGGCGTTGCAGGGCAACCCGCTGGATGTGCGCGGCTACCAGTATGATCTGGCGTGCAACGGGTACGAGCTGGTTTCAGGCGCGATCCGGAACCACAAGCCGGAAATCATGCTGAAGGCCTTTGAACTGGCGGGCTATGGCGAGGATGAAGTGAAATCCCGCTTTGGTGCCCTGTTCAATGCCTTCCACTACGGCGCCCCGCCACACGGTGGATGCGCGGCTGGTATCGACCGGATCGTGATGCTGTTGGCAGATGAGGCCAATATCCGCGAAGTCATGATGTTCCCGATGAACCAGCGAGCCGAAGATCTGATGATGGACGCACCTTCGGACCCGACCTCGGATCAGTTGATGGAGCTGGGTCTTCGCATTATCCCTCAGGACCAGTAAAAAAACCGCCCGCTTGTCGCGGGCGGTTTTTTTGCACGCAGGCAGTCTGTGTCAGTCCAGCGGGTCTTTCAGATTGGTTCGGTTGACGCGGATGGAACGCGCGGCCTGCCGTGTTTGGCGGTACAGCCAGATGCACAAAAGGGTTGCAGTGATGAAATACGCTGTCACCATTTCAAATCGCCTCTCGCTGTTCCAGTCGGTTCTGCACCATCCCGGCAACCTGCGCCGCCTGCGCCATGATCGGCGTCCCATTCGCGCGTGACAATGCGAGCTTTCGCGCTGCTTCCGCCAAGGGCCTGTCATTTGCTTCGCGCGCGACGCCGTGCAGGAACTGTGCGGCGTAGTCCAATGTACGGTGATCGTTGGGACCTGCGAGCACATCGGCGATATGGGCCATGTCGTCCTGATAGGCCAGAGGGTCCGGGCGGATGATTTCATCGCGCACGGCATGAAGCCCGCTGGGGCGCCGGTCCTCTGGCAGGCGTTCCAGAATGGATTTCTGAAAATGGGACATTGATTTTAGCGGCTTGGACAAAAAACCATCCGCGCCGGCCGCAAGAGCCATGTCTTCGCTGCCGTCATCGCCCGAAAGGCCCATGATGACACTGATACGGGGCGTGGCCTCGGCCAATTCGGCGATCAGGTCGGCGCCGGAACCGTCCGGCAGGCCCATATCGACCAGGATAACCGAAGGCCGATAGATCTGTAGGTGCCTTCGGGCCGATTTCAGGCAATCCGCACGGCGAATGCGCGCGCCGCTGTGCAGGCACATCAGGCGGATGGCATCGCAAGCGTACCGGCTGTCTT
Source organism: Ruegeria sp. AL3 (assembly GCF_056536065.1). Lineage (NCBI taxonomy): Bacteria > Pseudomonadati > Pseudomonadota > Alphaproteobacteria > Rhodobacterales > Roseobacteraceae > Ruegeria > Ruegeria sp. AL3. The sequence continues at coordinate 363,125 of NZ_JBQFJG010000001.1, read as the reverse complement.
CGACAACCAATATGGTCTGACCCAGCAAGGGTCGAGTCGCGGTAGGCGCGGCGGCGGTGGTGGCAAGTAGGCCCGAATCGTCCATGGCAGCTCTCCTATGCAGCAGATGCTTCACGCTAGGAACTTCTGGCTAACACGACGTTAACGCGCGATTTGGCGCACTTGTCCTTTGGCGGATCAGCCCCCATAACCCATGCAACGCAGGACAGCAGGAGTGAGACATGATTGGACGTCTGAACCACGTCGCCATCGCCGTACCGGATCTTGAGGCGGCGTCTGAGCAATACCGCAACGCGCTGGGCGCCAAAGTCGGCGCGCCGCAGGACGAGCCGGATCATGGTGTCACGGTCGTGTTCATCGAACTGCCCAACACCAAGATCGAACTTCTGTATCCACTGGGTGACGACAGCCCGATCAACGGGTTCTTGGAAAAGAACCCGGCCGGCGGCATCCACCATGTATGTTACGAGGTCGAGGATATCATCGCGGCCCGTGATCATCTGAAAGCGACCGGAGCCCGGGTTCTGGGATCAGGTGAGCCCAAGATCGGTGCGCATGGCAAACCGGTTCTGTTTCTGCACCCCAAGGATTTCAACGGCTGCCTGGTCGAGCTGGAGCAGGTATAACCCCCCAGCCCCGGAGGGCCTGAAATGACCATTACTGCCGCGCTGGTGTTGTTCGCCGTCATCTGGTTCATGACGTTATTGGTGGTGCTGCCCATTCGCATCAAAACCCAGGGCGATCTGGGCGACATCGTTCCCGGCACGCATGCGGGCGCGCCGGAAGTGCATCACATGAAAAGAAAGATGTGGATCACCACCGGTATCTCTGTGGTTCTGTGGGCGATCATCGCCGGGATCATCCTGTCGGGCGTGATCTCGGTGCGGGATTTCGATTGGCTGAACCAGTTGGAGCCAAGGTAATCCCCGTCAGGCCTTTTGGCCTGACAAGGCATGATAGATATGGGTGAACGTGGCGGCCCCGATGATCGGGATCACGAGGTTCACCAGCGGCACTGAAAGCGGAATGGCCATCAGTGTGCCCGCCACCCAGATCGTCGTTGAATGTTTGGCCCGCAGTTTGCGCGCGCCGTCGCGCCCGATCCTTCGCATCGCGGCAAGGGTAAAATATTCACGCCCCAGCAAAAATCCGTTCATCGCCCAGAAGATGAAAGGCGCAAGCGGGGTGAAAATCGCATAGAGGATCAGCGCCAGCAGGTTTGCCACAATCAGAAGGCCAAGGAAGCTGAGACCGTCCATAAGCGCCTCTGACACCGGGATGCGCCGTGCGGGCGGCAATGTCGGAAAATGTTTGTCCTCAACCGCCTGGGCCACCTCGTCCAGAAAGATCGAGGTGATGGCCGACGCGACCGGCACCATCAGGAAAACGGGCAGGATCAGAACGAGCACGATACCGGAATAGTTCAGAACGTCGTTCAGCCACGGCACAGCTCCCACAAACGGCAGTGAGATTTCGCTGCCGGACAGCCAGTTGATCAACCAAATCGCACCTGCACAGGCCAGAACCAGCAGCAGAATGGTCAGGCCCACGCCGCGCAGCAATACGGCGCGAAACCTGGGGTCTCCGGTCTGGCCAAGTGCGCTGAAAAAGGCGTTCAGGATGATCATTCCGAAACCCACTCTGTCAACGCGGCCACGTTGGGCCGCGGGCGTTCCGGCGGGGTCGCTCCCTCGGTGGCGATATGAATCAAACCGGCCACGCGTTCGTTTTCGGCAAGCCCGAAAGCATCGACACAGAATTCGCGATCATGTGTTTGCCAACCCGACAGCCAATTGGCGCCCCAGCCCGCAGCCAGCGCGGCATTCAGCAGCGCCAGACAGACCGCGCCAGCAGAGTAGGATTGTTCGATGGCCGGAATCTTTTCGGATTGTTTGCGAACCTCGATGACCGCGACGGCCAGATGCCCCATATCGAACTGGCTGCGCGCTTTGGCGATGTCTTCCGGGCTCTTGTTCAGCCTTTGTCCGCAGGCCTCGGTCAGGGTCGCCAGGCGTGACATGGCGCCCTTTTCCAGAACGATAAATCGCCAGGGCTCCAGTTTGCCGTGATCGGGGCTGCGGGCTGCGGCCGTCAGCAACGGCAGCAACTCTTCCCGGGTTGGGGCCGGAGCAACCAGTGTCTTGGCCGGCCGGGACCGGCGCGACTGCAAAAACTCCAGAGCGGCGGGGTTTTTCAGGGACATATGTTAACTTCCTTTACATCGGGACTCTGTATCTTGGTCGGTATTCTGCCCGTTTCAAGGGCACGCCAATGGATTGCGTGGATCAATTTCATTACGACGTGCTTCGTGCAAGACTTTGAGAAAAAAGAGGAGACAATGGCGAAAACCAAACTGCGCGATCTGCCGGATCTCAGCGCAATGGCGCAGGCCGGGGCCGTGTTCAAACTGAAGGTGACGCCCAAGGCGGCCCGCGATCGGGTAAGCGTCGAAGACGGGCAGATCAGGGTATCCGTTACGGCCCTGCCGGAAAACGGCAAGGCCAACAGGGCCGTGCAGTTGCTGCTTGCAGAATGTCTTGGCGTCGCGCCCTCGACCCTGACGCTGAAGCAGGGGCCAGCCGCACGGATCAAGCTGTTTTCCTATGACCCCTGAGGTCCGGTTTCGCGAATTTGATAAACACCTTCGGGCAGATCCAGCGCGGCCGCCAGATCCCGCACCTGCTCGGGTGACAACGTGATCTTCTGTATTTGATCGGTGCGGGGATCAAGTTGTTCCAGCGTGACGCATTCCGCGAAATTGTTGATCACCACATCTTCCTGCAAAGGTTGTTCACCTTCGTCCACAAGCGTAATGACCGTCGAGTCGAATTCATGCTCAATCGTAAACATGAGGCCAGAGTGCAAGCCGCTGGGGCGCAATGCAAGCCGTTCGTTGAACCGGTGGTGTGGTTTCGCCGGCACGGGCGTACTATGTTGAAATCACGGCCATTCGGTCTCAAAGGATATGACATGCACAGATGGTTTGTTTTATTGCTGTCCCTGCTGCTTGCGGCATGTGGAGGGGGGGCCTTGCGCGTCCAACCCGCCGAGGAATGGCTGGGGGACGAGCCAGAGGCCGAACCGATGGTGCAAACCTTCCGAGAGGTCAGTCGCGCTGTTGGAGCGGAAGCCCGCAGCCAGTGTCTGAAACAGACGACCGGGCAGAATTGCGACTTTCGGATTCTTGTCGACCTGAACCCTCAGGCTTCGGTCAATGCATTCCAGACGCTGGATGAAAACAAGCAGCCGGTGATCATATTCACCCGCTCGATGATCGAATCCACCCAGAACGCGGATGAACTGGCGTTTGTCATGGGGCATGAAGCAGCCCACCACGTGTTGGGGCATATCGGCAGGCAGAGTGAAATCGCCAGCGCCAGCGCGGCTGAGTTCGGGCGGGTGGCAGAGTTGCGCGGCGGGGATGCCGCCGCCATTGAAGAGGCACAAAAGCTGGGCGCGCAGGTTGGCGTTCAGGCTTATGTGAAAGACTTTGAGCTGGAGGCAGACCAGTTGGGAACCATCATCACGTATAATGCGGGATACAATCCGTTGGTCGGGGCAAGATTCTTTGATCGCATCCCGGATCCTGGTGACAGGTTTTTGGGAACCCACCCACCAAATGCACAACGTGTGCAGATCGTGCGGGAAACAGCAGAGCAATTGGGTTTGTCCCAATGACCGAACTTACATGCTTGGGTGTTGTCATGACGGATCGCGGCTCGAAATACGCGGTGTCTGGGGCGCAGGTCACGACGCGGGCTGAAATCGATGCCGTTCTGAACGATTTGAAATCCGACAAGAGCTATGCCAAGGCCACCCACAACACCTGGGCTGCGGCTTTGCCGACCGGCGCGTTGAAAGCTGATGATGGGGAAAGCGGCGCGGGCATGGTGATCCTTCGGATGATCGAACGCGCCGGGCTGAAAAATCACGTAATAATCGTGACGCGCTGGTATGGCGGCAAGAAACTGGGCGGGGACCGCTTTCGCCGTGTTCAGGATGCCACGCGAGCCTATCTGGATCACATCGGCGTCCAATCTTGACCTGAGTCAATGTTTGCCTTCGCAGATGCGCTACCCTTTGGACACAGCGTGAAAGCGAAAGGAAACAGCATGCCCTCCCACGAGACCCTGCGGCTGCATGCCGGATTGGTGGACGATATGGCCAGAATGCTGGACATTGATCTTGAGGAAGCCGCCATTGACGGGTCCGTTTCCGTGGACCAGATTTCTGATGCTGTTTTGCGCTGTACCGACTGCCCGAACCCGGATCACTGCAAGAGTTTGCTGAACAATCCCGGATCTGCCCGGCGGACGCCCGAATACTGCCGAAATCAGGAATTGCTTCACAATCTCCTGCCTTGACACAAAGGTCTGCCATGACACATCTGGGCGAAATCATGACCCATCTGCGCTTGGTGTTGCGTATGGGGCAAACAACCGGAACCGATTTGGCTGCGGCCTATCGGAAAGGTCATCTGAAACAGCAAGAATGGGCTGAAATCGTGCAGCAGTGTCGCGGCTGTTCCTGGGCCAGGGACTGCCCGGAATGGTTGGAACGGCGCGAGCAGGTTGAACAGGCACCGACGACATGCCCGAATCGCAAGTACTTTACTGCCCTCAAAACCAAGCAGGTGGAGAACGCTTGATGTCTCAGGTCACGTTGGGGGAAATCGAAAAGCACTTTTGGCTTACGCGCTCGGTGTCACGCTGTATGGGCATTTCAATGACCGAAGCGATGGCCGAAGGACGTCTTTCACCCGAAAAATACGCCGAGCTTGTCACGCGGTGCCGTGCTGCCGGATGTGACGTACAATGCGAGTTTTGGCTTGCCCGGCAACAGGGCACAGCGACCACTGCCCCGGATTTTTGCCCCAATGCCGAGATACTGAATGGGTTGAAAACCTGATCAAAGCCCGTTGTGCGTTCCGTCGCACAAAGGCGGTTTCGAGCTTTGCTTGCACCCACAAAAGAAGGCCTTTTTGCTGTTTTCCGCAGTATATTTCACAGGCTCTAACCCGGTGCCTTTGTGCGATCCGTCGCAAAACGGCTGGCGGCTGGATTTGCCGCAGGCGCACCAGAAATAGGTTTTCCCTTCGACGACCTCGACCGGAAAAGGCGATTTTCGGGCAATGATGGGTGCGTTTGACATATGGCTTCTCCGTCTTTGGATGAATTCGCTGCAACAGTTTAGGGCGCCGGAGTCAGAAGGATAGGTTTTACGCCTCAAAGAACGTCATTGCGCCATTGGATTGGCATGGATTCGCTGTGACTCACGAAGACGTGATCGATTCAGTTGCCAGATTGTCGTTCAGCCCGTATTCTTAACCTGGCCCCGAAAAGCTGGGCAATATCAGAAAAGTAATAAAGGATTGACGGACATGAAACTGAAACTCGCTGCCGTTGGCGCATTTGCACTGATCCTGACTGCCTGTGCGCAGCAGGAAGAACCGACACCTGTTTACATTCAGCCCAGCTATGACAAAGCCGGCACACCCAGCTGTCCAGGTGGTTATCAATTGGCCACAACCGAGGCTGGCCAAACGGTCTGTGACCCAATCACTCAGTAAGCCATTCGCAGGCGGCCCGGACCCGGACCGCCTGTACGCTTTCGGGAAAAACCGCCACCAGTTGTGGCGGTTTTTTCTTGCCTGCGATTTCTCGGCTATCGGACAGGTTGCGTTCTTCGCGTTGCGTGAACCCTGTTTAGTGCCTTTTGAAGCCGTAGGTATGCTTGAACTTGAATGACTTGAATTTCTGTCGCTTGACCGACCCGTAGGGGATATGCCCGAGGACACGCCGTTTGGGGGCGGTGTATCGATAAACCGGGGCCGGCTTTTTGATATGCGCCTTGGGCCGCTTGGCATGTGACCTGGCCTTTGGGGCCACGTAATACCGGTTTATCTTGTGACGGCCGTTTTTGTGAAAGCTCAGGTGTTTGCCGCCAACCGTAGTGAATCCGGCAGAGCCGACCTGTGTAGGCTGGGCGTAACCGGGAGTGGCCACGAAATGCGCGGCCATCAGGAAAACCACGCAATTCAGGCCAAGCTTGAAGATACGAGACATGAAAACCTCCATGATTGGCTTTCAGTCCAAGATCGGGTCTGACCGCGTGTTCGGCCAATAAACTCGGTTCACGCTTTGCCCATATGCCGTGTGCTCGATGCGGTGTCAGACCTTAGACGGGTTTGCCCCACAAATCGTATTCTCCGGCCTCGTCCACTTCGACCGTGACGATGTCACCGGGCCTGAGGTTTTCGAACCCCTCATCGATGAACAGGTTACCGTCGATCTCGGGCGCGTCTGCTTTGGTGCGGCAGGTGGCGGCCTCGTCGTCGACCTCGTCCACGATCACCTCAAGCGTCTGTCCGACCTTCGCCCGCAACTTGGCCTCCGAGATCGCCTGTGCCTTTTCCATGAAGCGATCCCAGCGTTCTTGCTTGATTTCGGCCGGAACGTGATCGGGCAGGCCATTTGACCGCGCGCCATCGACGTTTTCATACTGAAAACACCCGACCCGGTCCAGTTGAGCCTCGTCCATCCAGTCCAGCAGGGTCTGGAATTCCGACTCCGTCTCACCCGGATAGCCGACGATAAAGGTCGACCGCAGGGTGATATCCGGGCAGATCGCGCGCCAGGCCTTGATTTCATCCAACGTTCTGGCCGACGCGGCCGGGCGGGCCATGCGTTTCAGCACATCCGGGTGGGCGTGTTGAAACGGGATATCCAGATAAGGCAGCACGTTGCACCCGGCATCCGCCATCAGTGGGATCAGGTCCCGCACATGCGGATAAGGGTACACATAGTGCAGCCGCACCCAGGCATCGAGCTGCCCCAGCTCGCGCGCCAGATCGGTGATATGGCTGCGCACTTCACCGTCTTTCCACGGGTTGATGTCGTATTTCCGGTCCAGCCCATAGGCCGAAGTGTCCTGGCTGATGACCAGCAATTCGCGCACGCCGTTTTGCACCAGTTTTTCCGCCTCGCGCAGAACCGCATGCGCCGGGCGGCTGGCCAGTTTTCCGCGCATGTCGGGGATGATGCAGAACTTGCACTTGTGGTTGCAGCCCTCGGAAATTTTCAGATAGCTGTAGTGGCGCGGCGTCAACTGCACACTGCTGGCGGGCAACAGGTCCACGAACGGATCAGGATCGGGGGGCACGGCGGCGTGCACCGCATCCAGCACCTGCTCGTATTGGTGTGGGCCGGTGACAGCCATGATGCGAGGGTGATGCTCGCGAATGTAATCCGGCTCGGCCCCCAGACAGCCGGTCACGATGACCTTGCCGTTTTCCACCAGCGCCTCTCCAATCGCGTCCAGCGATTCCGCTTTGGCGCTGTCGAGGAACCCGCAGGTGTTCACAATGACGGCATCGGCCCCGGCATAATCTGGCGAAATGCCGTATCCTTCGGCACGTAGTCGGGTCAGAATGCGTTCACTGTCGACCAACGCCTTCGGGCAGCCCAAAGACACCATGCCGATGGTTGGCTGGTTCGATTGGGGTGTCTCGGTGATCCGGGCAGAAGGCGCCAGGTCGGGGCGGAGGTTCGGAGGGTTTGTCGTCATGCGCGGCATATAGTCGGGAAAGCTTCCCCTTGCAAATGTGATGCGTGATTTGAATGATCACGGCAATGACAAGCCAAAAGGCGGAGAGCAGAAAATGAAATGGCTGATGCGCATCCTGTTTATCGTTGTCGCCGTGATCGCGTTGATCATCGGCGCGCTGTTGCTGATGCCGGGGGAAAAGCTTGCCGCGATTCTGGCCGAGCAGGTCAAAGCCCAGACCGGCCGTGATCTGACGCTGACCGGTGATGTGCGCATTTCCTTCTGGCCGGTGGTCGGGATGGAAACCGGGCCGGTACGTTTCGGCAACGCAAGCTGGGCCGGACCGGAGCCGATGCTCAGCGCGGATAGCCTGGCTGTCGGAGTGGACGCTGCCGGGCTGTTGAACGGGGATTTGCGGATCAAACGTGTTTTTGCAGACAATCCCGTGTTGCGGCTGGAACGATCCGATGGTCGCGGCAATTGGGAATTGAGCGCCCAGACAACCGCGACAACTGCGGTCGCGACCGGGGGCACGACGCCCGCTGAGCATTCGGGGCAGGTCACGCTGGATCAGCTGGAACTGACGAATGCACGGCTGATTTACGTGGAAAACGGTTCGACGCAGATGGATTTCTCGGGCGTGACACTATCTGCGAGCTGGCCCGAGGTGGCGGCCCCGTTGGTGATGGAGGCCGCCATGCCAGTGCCCGGAGGTGCGGTTCAGGTTGACCTGAAAATCCCGGACTTGCCGGCATTTGCCGCCGGGTCAGTGACTGATCTGGAATTGGCTTTGACGGCCCCGGGCGGAGAGATCGGATTTGACGGACGCGTCAATCTTGCGGGTGAAATGGATGGAACCACCAAGGTCGTAACGCGTGACACTGAAGGGATGCTTGCCGCCTTCGGTCAGGCTGGCACATCCGTACCGCCCGGATTGGGCGAGACTGCCGACATTTCAGCGCATATGACGTATACGCAGGATGGGCGGGTTTCCATGCGGAACATGGTTGCGCAATTGGATGACAACCGGTTCGTGGGTGAGGCGGATATAACCATTTCGGACCCGCCGCGTATCGTGGCCCGTCTGGAAGCCGGTGATCTGGATCTGTCGCGGATTTCCGAAACTGCTTCTGCCTCAGGCGGCACGTCTCAGGCAAACGCTCCTGCACCTGAGGGGTGGTCGACGGACCCTATAGACGCGTCTGCTCTGGCATTGGCGAACGGTAAAATCCGCCTGACGGCGAACTCGATCGCCGTGCCCGGGATGACGTTCGGCAAAAGCGATCTGACCCTGTCGCTGGATCGGTCGCGGGCCGTTCTGGAAATGCACCCGGCCACGCTGTTTGCGGGTCAGTTGCACGGTCAGGTGGTGGCCAACAACCGCAACGGCCTGTCTGTGGGCGGCAACGTGACCGCCACCGGGATCGATCTGAAACAGGCACTGACCACGATGGCCGGGGTCAAACGCCTGTCGGGAACCGCTGCGGGAGCGTTTGAGTTTCTGGGTGTCGGCCAGTCCGAGGATCAGATCATGCGGTCCCTCAGCGGCAAGGGAAACCTGGATGTCGGTCCCGGAGTGATTTCCGGGCTCGATCTGGACCGATTGATGGGGCAGGGTACCGGATCAGGCGGAACCACCGTGTTCAACAGCCTGACGGCCAGTTTCACCATCGACCAGGGCGTGTTGACGAACAGCGATCTGCTCATGTCACTGAAGAATTTCCGCGCAGATGGCACCGGCACCGTGGATCTGGGGGCTCGCAACATCGACTATCTGTTCACGCCCGTGGCGCTGCGGGCCAATTCCGGGCAGGGGATATCGGTTCCCGTTCGCATCAAAGGCCCCTGGAGCGACCCGTCGATCAAGCCGGACCTGACCAAGGTGATCGAGGCGGCGGCGGATGTGAAGGTCAAAGAACTGGAAGACGACGCCAAACAGAAGGTTTTTGAAAAGGTCGGAAACGAATTGGATACGACGATCACCGACAGTGACCAGATCGAAGACGCCATCAAGAACAAGCTTGAAGAAGAGGCAAAAAAAGGTCTGCTCAAATTATTCGGCGGCGACTGAGCAACCATCGTGCTTGGGGCATCGGGATATGCCCCAAGCAGTTGTTTTCAGATGGTTTGGTCGTAATCGCCGACACCGGGCTCGGTTCGGATGACGGCGTCAATGTCCGCGAAGATGGCGCGCATCTCAGCCTCGCTTTCGCTGCTTTCACAGACGACGACCAGATTGGGGGTATTGGACGAAGCCCGCACCAGACCCCAGCTGCCGTTGTCCAGAATCACACGTGCGCCGTTCACCGTAACCACTTCTTTGATTGCGCGGCCTGCGAGTGTTTCGCCCGCATCTCCCTTGGCGACCAGCTTGTCGACCAGCCGCTGAAGGATATCATATTTCTGGGTATCGGCGGCGTGGGGTGACATCGTGGGCGTGGACCAGGTCTTGGGCAGGGCCTTGCGCAGGTCCGACATGCTCTTGCCCGGGTTGCGGTCCATCAGTTTGCAGATTTCGACCGCGACACGCATCCCGCAGTCGTATCCACGCCCGATCGGTTCGGCCAAAAAGTAGTGGCCTGATTTTTCGAACCCTGCCAGTGCCCCGATTTCCTTGACGCGGCGCTTCATGTGGCTGTGGCCGGTCTTCCAGTAATCGGCTTTGACGCCCAGGGCCTGCAACTCGGGGTCGCTGGCGAACAGACCGGTGGATTTCACATCCGCAACAAAGGTCGATCCGGGGTGAAGCTTGGCCAGGTCGCGGGCCATGATGACGCCAACCTTGTCGGCAAAAATCTCCTCACCCTCATCATCGACGACGCCGCAGCGGTCTCCGTCACCGTCAAACCCCAACGCCAGATCGGCACCGCTGGATTTCACCGTGGCGGCCATGTCGTGCAGCATCTCCATGGCTTCCGGGTTCGGGTTGTAGTTGGGGAAGGTATAGTCCAGCCGGTTATGGCTGGGCACGACCTCAACCCCGATCCGTTCGAAAATCTCGGGCGCAAAGGCCGAAGCCGTGCCATTCCCGGTCGCGCAGACCACTTTCAGTGGACGGGACATTTTGAAATCCCCGACCAGGTCGTCGATATAGGCCTGTTTGACGCCATCGACGAACTCGTACGAGCCGCCTTCGCGCGCGACGCCCTCGCCGTTCAGAACGATGTCACGCAGTTCCGACATCTCATCCGGGCCATGGGTCAGCGGGCGGTCAAAACCCATTTTGACCCCGGTCCAGCCGTTCGGGTTGTGGCTGGCGGTGACCATGGCCACCGCAGGCACATCCAGATGGAACTGCGCAAAATAGGCCATGGGGCTGAGCGCTGGACCGATGTCTTTGACACGGATACCAGCCTGCATCAGGCCCAGCATCAGGGCATTTTTGATCGCCAATGAATAATCGCGATAGTCGTTGCCGACCGCGATCACAGGCTCGATCCCGCGCCTGTGCATCTGCGTGCCAAGCCCCAGCCCAAGCGCGGTCATGCCGGGCAGGTTGATCTCTTCGGGATATTTCCAACGGGCGTCGTATTCACGGAACCCGGTGGGCGTGATCATCGCGTCGCGCAGAAAGGTCCAGCTGTTGGGCGTTACCTCGGTGAGGGGTTTGATCATAAGAATTCTCAATCGTTAAATCTGAATCGGATTCTCTTTAGCAAGCGCATCAAATTGCATCAATGTGTCAACAAGTTGGGGCATCTGATCGAGCGGGATCATATTTGGCCCGTCCGATGGGGCCGAGTCCGGATCCTGATGGGTTTCAATGAACACGGCCCCGACACCCAGAGAAACCGCGGCGCGGGCCATCACCGGTGCAAATTCGCGTTGTCCGCCCGAAGACCCGCCCTTGCCTCCGGGTTGCTGCACGGAATGGGTGGCGTCCATCACCACCGGATACCCGGTCTTCGCCATTTGGGGCAGCGCACGCATATCGGCAACCAGCGTGTTGTAGCCAAATGAGGTGCCACGTTCGGTCAGCAGTATATTCTGATTTCCGGTGCTTTCGATTTTGTCGACGATGTTGGTCATTTCCCAAGGTGCAAGGAATTGCCCCTTTTTCACATTGACCGCTTTTCCGGTGTTGCCGGCCGCCAGCAGCATGTCGGTCTGACGGCACAGGAATGCCGGAATTTGCAGAACGTCCACCGCCTCGGCGGCGATGGCGCATTGCGCTTCGGTATGAACATCGGTCAGAACCGGGATGCCCATCGTTTTACGGATGTCATCCAGTACCTTCAGCCCCGCATCGATGCCCATGCCACGCTTGCCCGACAGGGATGTCCGGTTCGCCTTGTCATAAGACGCCTTGAAGACGTATTGCGCCCCGGCTGCGTCGCAGGCTTCTTTCATTTTGCCCGCAATCATCTGCGCATGGTCTGCCGTTTCAAGCTGACATGGCCCAGCTATGATGGTCAGCGGAAGGTCGTTGCCGACTGTCAGGTCGGAGATTTTAACATGTTTCATGAGTTTTATGAGGATACCTGTTCACGAAGGACCGACGCGGTAAGCGAGATCATCAGGTAGATACCAGCAAACAACAGGAATGCCAAAATCGTATTTTCGAACTTGCGCGGATAACTGGGTTCCTGACTGGGAACGGGGTTGACCGAGACGGTCAGATAGCGCACCTGCCGGTTGGCTTCGGACCGGGTCGCTTCCATTTGCTGCATTGCCGTTTGCAGCATCATGTCACGCGCCGCCAGGTCCGCCTGCGCGATCTGGATACGCACGCTCAGCCGCGCCAGCGAGTTTTCGCCGTCCGAGGCATCCTGCATCTCGGCATTCAGTTCTCTCAGAACTTTTTCCAGGCGGGCGATATCTGCCTTGACGCCATCAACCTTTGCCTTGTTCGGGCGCAGGTTGTCCTGAAGCGCGGCGAGCTCAAGCTCTTTGTCCTGAACCAGTATTTCGATTTCGTTGATGCGGGCACGCAGGCTGGCAATGACGTTTTCGGGGTCAAGAACAGCGCCCTGAAGCTGAAGCTCGATCAACTCTTCCTGAGCCTGCCTGCGCGCTTCCTGCGCCGCTTCGAAACTTTGCAGCGCGTCGCGCATCTGGTCTTCGCGTTTTTTTCCGGACAAGGCGTTCACCCTGTCTTCGGCATAAGAAATCAGGCGCTCGGAAAATTCGGTCGATGTCTGCGCGTCGGGGGCGGCAACCTCCATCCGAATGACCCCTTCGGTCGGGTCATAGCCGATTGTAATCATGCGTTTGAACAGCTTATAGGCGTCTTCAAGCGAGGCGTCTGGCGCCAGTCTTTGAATCGGGTCGATCCATTCCTGCTTGAAAACATCAGAAAACCCGGCATCGCGGTCCAGCAACAGCAAAGCTTCTTTCGATTCCAGAAAGGACTGAACCGAGATCGAATCCTGTGTGGTGGCGAATTGCGTGCCGGCAAGCAGACCGCCGATATTGCCCGGTCCGCCATCCGCTTGCAGAATCAGGAATTCGGAATCGCTGGCATACATCGGCGTGGCGATGCGGTAGAAATACAAACCGACAATGAAGGTCGGCAGGAACACAAAGGCCGCCAGACGCGCGAACAGTCCAAGCAATTTACGCTTGCGACGACGGGCGATGTCTTTTTGGATTTGGCCAATTTCAAAATTGCGCCGCTCAGCCGGGCTGAGCTCGGGCCCGGGCAGATTTGTTTTCTCGGCACCCATGGCCTGCGGCAGTTGAACGTTGATCCTGTCCTTGGGTTTGTCACCCTCGTCCGATGGCCTTGCGGCGGCAAGGTCCAGAAGATTGGTGCGCTGGAAGGGGTCGATGCCCTTTTTGCGCAGCAATCGCACCGCGTCATAGTCCGACGTCGCGGCCAGACCGTGTTTCTGCGCCAGACGTCGTGCGATACGCAATTGACGGCCCGTCAGGCCTTCGCGCTTGATGTCGTCCAGCTGCGTCCCGGGCTGTGCTTCGTCGGCGGCCGCAGGGCCTTGCGTCGCGTTGCGAATACGCGAGATGGCGTCCGATCGCGCCTCGGCCGAGTTTTCCGTCTGGCGTCTGCGGCGCCAGTTGTATTTTCTAACCTTGGGTTTCGTAGTCATACAGCTGCTTTGCCTCTTCCAAGGAGTCAAACATATACAATTGCCCGTCCAGAAGTACGGCCGCTTTCTGGGCGAATTTCTCCAACACGGACGGGCTGTGCGATACGATTACCAAAGTCGTCGTGCGCAACCTTTCCTTCAGGATCGCCCCTGCCTTTTCGTTGAATTCGACATCTGTTGTCGCCGGCATCCCTTCGTCGATGAGATACATGTCAAAGTCCAGCGCCAGCATCAAAGAAAAGGTGAAACGCGCCCTCATCCCAGAGGAGTAAGTGGCAAGGGGCTGGTCGAAATATTCGCCCAGACCGCAGAGCCATTTGCAATAGGCCTCGATATAGTCGGGGTCCATACCGTAGATCTTGGCGATGTAGCGCGCGTTCTCAAGCGCTGACAGTTTTCCCGACACGCCACCGGTGAACCCCATGGGAAAGGACACCCGGCATTCGCGGCGGACCACGCCTTCGTCGGGTTTCTCCAGGCCGGCCATCATGTTGATCAACGTGGTTTTTCCGGTTCCGTTCGGGGCCAGAACGCCCAGTGAGGTACCCAGTTCGACCCGAAACGAGACCCGATCCAGAATCACCTTGCGGCGCGTTCCGGTCCAGAAGGATTTGCTGACGTTGTCGAATTCTAGCATTCGCGGTCTGCTGCTCGTTTCGTTTGTGTTGTCGCACTTGCGGGCGGCCAGAAAGGGTATTTTTTACCGGCCCATGTTGGCTACATTATGTCGAATTATGAAACAAATGATCAATGCGGTCCGGCTGCGCGCATGAATGTCTGATTGGGTGCAGCAAAGGTTATCGGTCACTTGGTGCCGCGTCAGGTCGTTATTATCTGTTTTGGCAGCCGACAACAGACGGGATGGGCAGGGGCCTTCACGATCATATGAACGCTATACGTCAGGAAATCCGCGCCTGCCGCTTGTGTGCCGACAGGTTCGCGCAAACAAAAACCGCACACGAGCCGCGCCCGGTGGTCTGGTTCCGCCCCGGAACACCGATCCTTGTCGCGGGGCAGGCACCGGGCGCCCGTGTGCACGAGTCGGGGCGGCCCTTCACCGACCCGTCCGGCGACAGGCTGCGGCACTGGCTGGGGATTGATGAGACGGTTTTTTACGATCGCGACCGTGTTTCGATTGTACCGATGGCGTTCTGCTTTCCGGGGTATGATGCGCGCAATGCTGATCTTCCGCCACCTGCGATTTGCCGCAAGACCTGGCATGACCGGGTGATGCAGGACCTGGGGCGTGTGCCGCTGACCGTGTTGGTCGGAGGTCATGCACACAAGTTTCATCTTGGCGCGCGCGGGTCGGTTACGGACACCGTCCGCAACTGGCGGGACCATGCGCCGCGGGTCTTTGCCTTGCCTCACCCGTCCTGGCGCAATACGGCATGGTTGAAGAAAAATCCGTGGTTCGAGGCTGAACTGCTGCCTGTTTTGCGTGCACGGGTCCAAGAGGTGCTGAATGACTGAATCCACGGCGTTGGACACTGCGCATGCCGCGATGCAGGCGGACCCGACAAGTGATGCCGCTCGTCTGCGTTTCTTCGAACGGCTTGCGGATAGCGAGCTGTTTCTGATGCTGACCGAAGAAGCGCGGGACGAGAATATCTCGCCCGAATTGTTCGATGTGGCTGACGGGCGCTTTGTTCTGGCCTTTGATCGTGAGGACCGGCTGGCGCAGTTTGCCGGGCGGCCCGTGCCTTATGTAGCGCTGTCGGGGCGGGTGCTTTCGGGGATGCTTTCGGGGCAGGGCATCGGGCTTGGTCTGAACCTGGAGACTGCGCCATCTTCGATGCTGGTCCCGGCGGAAGCCCTGGAATGGTTGGCTGAAACGTTGCAGCACCGCCCGCAAAAGGTCGAGGAAGAGCTTGCCGAGTTTTTGCCCCCTGCCGGCCTGCCGCAGGCCCTGCTGACCGCGCTGGATGCGAAACTGGCGACGGCAGGCGGACTTGCAAGCGCGGCCTATCTGGTTGCCACCAAGTCCAAATCGGGCGCGCAGGGCCATCTGTTGGGATTTGTCGATGCCATCGAGGGGGCCGAGCCCGCTTTGGCCAAGGCCGCGTCCGAGGCGCTGACCTTTTCCGGGATTGAGGCAGGCGCGATGGATGTCGGGTTTTTCACCGCAAGCGAGGCCGCCGCCGCGCTTCTGGCCAAGGTGGGCCTTCGGTTTGATCTGCCCCAGCCGCAAATTGCCGAAGCGGTCCGCGAAGCCCCCGGCAGCAATCCGGACAACCCACCCATTCTGAAATAACCATCCAAACACAAACACGCGGCGCAAGCTGCACCGCGTGTCATAGCGCCTAAGATATGTTTATTCCGCTGCCGCTTCCAGCTTGTCCTGCGTGCGGGTTTCGAAATCGCTGGCGTCGTGGCGTTCGTGAAGCTGCGTGTGCGGCTCGCCAAAGGCGCGGTTGACCATGCGGCCGCGCTGAACCGCCGGGCGCGCGTCGATTGCCTTGGCCCATCGCATGACGTTCCTGTAGGATTTCACGTCCAGGAACTCTGCCGCGCTGTAAAGGCGGCCCAGAACCAACTGGCCATACCAGGGCCAAATCGCCATGTCGGCGATTGAATAGTCTTCGCCCGCGATGAAGGTTTTCTCCGCCAGTTCACGATCCAGAACATCCAGTTGGCGCTTGGTCTCCATGGCGAAACGGTTGATCGGGTATTCCCATTTCTCGGGTGCATAGGCGTAGAAATGCCCGAACCCACCGCCCAGGTAAGGCGCGCTGCCCATCTGCCAGAACACCCAGTTCATCACCTCGGTCCGCTCGGGGCCGGATGCGGGCAGAAACGCGCCGAACTTTTCAGCCAGATGGAACAGGATCGAGGCGCTTTCAAAAACACGAACAGGTTTGTCACCTGACCGATCCCAAAGCGCGGGGATTTTCGAGTTCGGGTTGGCCTCGACAAAGCCCGAGCTGAATTGATCGCCTTCTCCGATGTTGATCAGCCAGGCGTTGTATTCAGCGCCTTCATGACCAAGTGCCAACAGCTCTTCCAGCATCACCGTGACTTTTACGCCATTGGGTGTCGCGAGCGAGTAAAGCTGAAGAGGATGCTGTCCGACCGGCAGGTCCTTGTCATGGGTCGCTCCGGCGATCGGTCGGTTGATGTTGGCGAATTGTCCGCCACTTTTACTGTCCCAGGTCCAGACCGCTGGAGGGGTATACGAGGATTGGTCGCTCATCTCTTGCCTTTCTTGCCTATGTCAGGGCTGCCATACAGCTAATATTGCAAACCGCCGAGTCCAACCCCACTCAACTGGCGTATTCTGTAACAATCCGCCGCCAAACTCTCACGTTTTCTCGTGTCGGGTCACAGCGGCGTTAGGGGGACTACGCACCGCTTGGGAATCGCATATTGTCCTGTCAGACCTGCCGCAAGGCATCACGGATTTAGTTGACCCGAAAAGGATGAACGACATGAAACGCTTTGCATTGACACTCGCTGCGGCCATAGCTCTGGCGGTTCCGGCTTTTGCCGGCCCTCAATATATCGACGGCACAGGTTTTGCTGTTTCGGGTTATGATGTCGTTGCCTATCGCAGCCTGGATCAGATGCCGGTGGGCCAGTCGCAGCCCGAAGGTGTGCGCGGAAATGCCAACATCACCGCCGAGTACAACGGTGCGACCTGGGCTTTTGCGACCGAGGAAAACCGCGACAAATTCCTTGAAAACCCGGCATACTACGCGCCGCAATATGATGGGCACTGCGCTTACGGCGTGTCGCGTGGTGGCAAGGTTCCTGCAAATCCAAACCTGTGGCGGATCGTGGATGACAAGCTGTATCTCAACATCACCGACGTGGTTGTCGGATTTTTCGAGGAAGACATTCCAGGCAATATCAATCTTGCCGAAGGAAACTGGCCCGGTATCGAACCAAGCGACGCTTCGACCAATGTGATCCCGAAATTCACGTCGGAAGGCCCGGTTTCAAACTGATCCTGCCTCAAAAGACCCAAGCCCGGCTGGTCCAGCCGGGCAGAGGCCGTTACCCCGCAAGCCAGAATTGATCCCGAATATCCTGATCGGCATCAAACCTGATCCGCACGCTCTTGGCGCCCGGAAACTTCCGTTCGCGGATCGTATCGGGGATGATGACTTCTCCGGCGCCGGTATCTTTTGACTGAAAGCTCAAAATTTCAGCCTCGGTGTGGCGCGCGTTGGTCAGGACGGTCGTCGGCAAGGCCACGCGATTTGCCCCATGATGCACGGGCGTGGTGACAAAATAGGTCAGATGCCGCCCGTAACACCCGACCGCGTCGGGAACGTGATCCGAGACACATGCATCAGATCTGTCCTGAACATCCGCTTCATCGTGCATTTGAGGCAACCTCTGGTCGGGATTCAGCATCGCCTTGCAGGCGGCGATATCCTCCAGCGGAAGTTCGATGATGCGCTTCTTCAAACGGGGTCGGCGCGGTTGCGGAGGGCCGGAACTGGCACCACCTTTCATAACCAAACCTTCTTTGCGCAGAAAATCATAAGCCGCCTTGGCGCGCGAAAAACCGGAACTGTCCCCATCCTTGTGATCGGGGTGTGAATGGAATGCGATCTGCCTCCATGCGTCCCTGATCTCTTGGGAACCGGCGCAGGGGCTCAACCCCAGATCCGCCAACGCATCCGCGCGTGCCCGCACTTTATCGACAGGTTCCATACTCAAAACACTCTTTACAAACTACACATTGCCAGTGTGGTCACAGTCATAGTTTTGTCAATTTTCAAGAATGATTTGCGGGGCTGGTGACAACAATCGCGATGTTGAGATTCAATTGTCCCTCAAAGGCGCCGTTTTATAGGCGTGGTTGTGAAACAGTACACATCTTCCGAAACGACAAACGCCCGGGCGTAAACGTAACCCGGGCGAACCATTGGATTTTTTGAAAGTCAGGCGACGTTTTCCAGTTCAACGCGCGGTGTAATGCCCAGTGCAAAGCAGACATCGCGCGTCAATTCGGGACGGTTCAGGGTATAGAAATGCAGCTTGTCCACGCCGCCTTCGATCAGGTCTGAACACAGCTCTGTGCAGATTGCCGTGGCCAACATATCCTCACGCTCGTCGCGCACCGCTTTTTCAAACGCCTGTTCGACCCACTGGGGAATATGCGTGCCACAGCGCTTGGCGAAGTTGCGGGCGCCTGCCCAGTTCTCGATCGGCAGGATGCCCGGCACGATCGGTTTGTCGATGCCGGCCTTGGCGCAAGCATCGCGGAACCGGAAAAAGGTTTCGGCTTCGAAGAAGAACTGCGTCAGCGCTTCGTCTGCACCTGCGTCCAGCTTGGCCTTCAGCCAGTCCACATCCGCAGCCATGTTTGCAGCCTCGGGGTGGGTGTCGGGATAGGCCCCGACACGAATGCTGAACATTTCGGTTTCGGCCAGTGCCTCGATCAGTTCAACAGAACTGGAAAACCCGTCGGGGTGCGGCACAAACTTGTCCTGACCCTTTGGCGGGTCGCCGCGCAGGGCGACGATGTCCTGCACGCCGGCGCGGGCAAAGGTGTCTGCGATCTCCAGCGTTTCCTGCCGCGAAGCATCGACACAGGTCAGATGAGCGGCCACGTTCAGGCCCGATGACTTGTGCAGGGTCGAAACCGCGTCGCGCGTCAGTTCACGCGTCGTGCCACCAGCGCCGTAGGTGACGGAAACAAAACGGGGATCCAAAGGGGCCAATGTCTGGACCGTGTCCCAAAGGCGGAAAGAGGCTTCCAGAGTTTTGGGCGGAAAGAACTCGAAGGAAATTTCAGGTTTGGACATCGTGGCCTCACTGGATCAACTGAGCCTCTTGTGCCATGGCATGCATTGTGAAACAAACTCATATTACTCAACAACAACATGAATGCTGTTTGAAATGCATATTGAATTCCGGCACCTGCGCACCATCAAGGCGATCCATGAATGCGGCGGGCTGGCCCGCGCTGCGGATCAGTTGAACATCACCCAGTCCGCATTGAGCCATCAAATCAAAGGGTTGGAGGATCAGGCCGGGGTCGAGCTGTTCCTGCGCCGCTCCAAACCCATGAAACTGTCGGCTGCCGGTTTGCGCCTGTTGCGATTGGCCGAGCAAATTCTGCCGCAGGTCGAAGCCGCCCAGAATGAGTTTTCTTCGCTGCGGGACGGGCGCACGGGGCGGATGCATATAGCCATCGAATGCCACGCTTGTTTCGAATGGCTGTTCCCGGTGCTCGAATCCTTCAGGAAATCCTGGGGCGACGTGGATGTCGATATCCGCCCTGGTCTTGCCTTCGACGCGCTTCCGGCCTTGCAGAAGGAAGAGGTCGATCTGGTGGTCTCGTCCGATCCCGAAGACCTGCCGGGTGTCGAGTTTGTCGAACTTTTTGATTATAACGCGGTGTTTGTGGCCGCTTCGACCCATCCCCTGGCCAAGAAAGACTATGTCGAGGCCGAGGATTTTCGCGGCCAGACCCTGATCACCTATCCAGTGGAACGCACGCGTCTGGATGTGTTCAGCCAGCTGTTGATCCCGGCGCGGGTTGAGCCTGCCACGATCCGGCAGGTGGAACTGACCGCCGTCATCCTTCTGCTGGTGGCATCGAACCGGGGCATTTCAGTGCTGCCGGATTGGGTCGTGCGCGAGGTCAAATACAACTCGGACTACGTCACCCGACCCTTGACGAAAGAGGGCATTACACGGCGTCTCTATGCCGCGGTCCGTTCGGAAGATCTGGAGAAACCCTTTGTGCAGGAACTGGTGAAACTGGCCCGGGAAGAAGCGCGCAAGCTGCAATCCCAGTAACGGCGTTTCCTGCGGGTCTGTTATGCGCATCATTCCTCTTGGCAAGGGCGCATTGCGGCAGTATACGCGCGGTTTGACCGGACAGGAGCCTTTTGACAATGGTTGGCAGCGCAAATCTCAACATCATGATCAAGGCCGCGCGCAAGGCGGGGCGTTCTTTGGTCAAGGATTTCCGTGAAGTCGAGAATCTGCAGGTGTCGATGAAAGGCGCCGGTGATTTCGTCTCGAAGGCCGACATCGCCGCCGAAGCCATCCTGAAAGAAGAGCTGCTGGGCGCACGACCGACCTATGGCTGGCTGGCCGAAGAGGGCGGCTCCGTCGATGGTGAGGATCCGACCCGCCGCTGGATCGTCGATCCGCTGGACGGCACCACCAATTTCCTGCACGGCCTGCCGCATTGGGCGATTTCCATAGCACTGGAACACAAGGGCAAGATCGTTGCCGGCGTGATCTATGACGCCGCCAAGGACGAGATGTTCTTTGCTGAAAAAGGTGAAGGCGCTTGGATGAACGACACCCGTATTCGCGTGTCGGGTCGTCATCGCATGATTGAATCGGTCTTCGCGACCGGTCTGCCCTTTGGTGGCCGCTCGGATCTGCCTGCGACTTTGCAGGATCTGGCGCGTCTGATGCCCGCCTGCGCCGGTGTGCGTCGTTGGGGCGCCGCCGCGCTGGATATGGCATATGTGGCCGCAGGCCGGTACGAAGGCTTTTGGGAACGCCGCCTGAATGCGTGGGATCTGGCTGCCGGTGTGATCATCGTCAAAGAGGCTGGCGGCTTCGTGCAGGCGCTTAACCCTGAAGGCAACGTGCTGGAAGATGGTGAAGTGATCTGTTCGAACGAACCGATCTTCGATCAGTTCGCCAAGGTGATCCGGGGCTAGGCGCCCTTTGAACCGGCTTTAGCGGCGCGGAACGCGCGGAATGCGGGATTGTGACAGCTTGTACCTCGCTTCCGGGTGGGGCGGATGTCCGTGGGTGCGATCCCAGAACTGAATTCCGCCGCGTCTCAGCCACAGCGGGATGCACAGGATCAGGCCAACGGCAAATCCCCCGGTATGGGCCCAATAGGCGATGCCGCCTTCGTCCGGATTGCTGGTGACGCTGCCAAAGAACTGTATCGCCAGCCAGACGCCCAGCATGATGAAGGCGGGGATGGTAAAGACCCTGAAATAGACGATCAGGATCAGCAGGATATCCACCCGTGCTTTCGGGAACAGCAGCAGATACCCGCCCATCACGCCCGCAATCGCGCCCGAGGCCCCAACAGTGGGAACTTGGGATTCGGGCCCGGTGATGACGTGAATCAGGCCCGCGCCGATTCCTGCCGCCATGTAAAACAGCAGGAAGGGCAGATGGCCCATCTCGTCTTCCAGATTGTCACCGAAGATCCACAGAAACAGCATGTTGCCGGCCAAGTGCATCCACCCCCCGTGCAGGAACATGGATGTCACCAGGGTTTCCAGCCCGAACCCGTCGCTGACCCGCGCCGGAATAATGGCGTAGTCGAAAAACAGCCTGCCGATCCGTGGCCCATCATTCATGATCCCCACATAGCTGAGGAAGATCAGGATATTGGCCGCCAGCAAGGCATAGACAACATAAGGTGTGCGCCCCGAGGGGTTATGGTCGCGGATCGGAAACATGCCGTGACGCTGGGCTTTTGTGCGCCCAGCGTCAAGGCAAGCTTATGCCGCACCTCCCAACAACACGGCGTTTCCACCCGCCGCGGTCGTGTCCACGCAGACATGGCGTTCACCCAGAACACGCGCGCGGTCGGGCTTGCCGGGAATAAGCGGCATAATCGGGCCGTCGCGGCGCGCCAGATGGTGTTCGATCTGCCCCGCTGTTTCCTCGTCTCCCCACCACAACACGCCCGAAATGCCGGTCAGGTTTTCCAACCGGTGCAGGTCAAGCATCCCGGTCGCCTGAATGGCGGTGCCACCCAGCGCAGATACAGCATCGGCCTGCGCACGCGCTGCGGCCGCTCCGGGTCCCAAGCAAAGAAGAGGCGGACGGGGATACACGCTCAGGCGGTTCGATTCACCGGTCGGGCCGGGCAGGGACCGGGTTTTGACCGGCGCAGGTTGACCTTGTGCAGCAGGCAGATCAGCCACGGCGCCCCAGGTATCCGCCGTGCTTTGACGGTCGGGTGCGCAGAACCGGATCATGTAGTTCGGCCCACCCGCCTTGGGGCCGGTGCCTGACAATCCTTCGCCACCAAAGGGCTGAGACCCGACGATGGCGCCGATCTGGTTGCGGTTTACATAGATGTTGCCCGCATGGATTGCCTCGGTCACATGCTGCACGCGGTCGTCTATGCGGGTGTGCAGGCCGAAGGTCAGGCCGTATCCGGTGGCGTTGATATCGGCGATGATCTTGTCGATCTCTTGCGATTTGAACCGGGCGACGTGCAGCACCGGGCCGAACACCTCGCGTTCCAGCGCGGCGATGCCGGGGATCTCGATCAGCGTCGGAGCAACAAAGATGCCTTCGGGCGGCAACGGAAGCTCCTTCAGCACCCGCCCTTCGTTGCGCGCCTTGGTCACATGTTCGGCGATGCCCTGACGGGCCTGTTCGTCGATCACCGGTCCGCAATCCGTCGACAAAAGCCAGGGGTCGTCGACCGACAGCGCATCCATCGCCCCTTTGAGCATGGTCAGAACGTCATCGGCGATGTCTTCCTGCAAATACAGGCAGCGCAGGGCGGAACAGCGCTGGCCCGCCGACTGAAAGGCGCTTTCGATGATCGATTGCACGGCTTGTTCGGGAAGGGCGGTGCTGTCGACGATCATCGCATTCAGACCGCCGGTTTCCGCGATCAGCGGCGTACCGGGGCGCATGGATCCGGCCATCGCCGCACGGATTCTCAGCGCGGTGTCTGTTGACCCAGTGAAGGCCACGCCCGAGATGCGCGGATCCGACGTCAGCGCCGCACCCACGGCAGGCCCACCCGGCAACAGTTGCAGCACATCGCGTGGTACCCCCGCCTCGTGCATAAGCTGAATGGCACGATGTGCGATCAGGGGGGTCTGGGGCGCAGGCTTGGCCAGAACCGCGTTTCCGGTTGCCAGCGCAGCAGAGATCTGCCCAGAGAAAATCGCCAGCGGGAAGTTCCACGGACTGATGCAGGTGAAAATCCCCGCGGGTTCGGCATCGGGGATGTTGGCTGCATAGTAACGCAGGAAATCCACCGCCTCGCGCAGTTCGGCCACCGCATCGGGCAGCGACTTCCCGGCCTCGCGCGCCAGCAGGGCAAACAACTCACCATAATGAGCTTCGTAAAGATCGGCTGCGGCATTGAGGATGCGGGCGCGTTCGGCAGCGGGGGCATCCCAGGGGTTGGCCGAGGCCAATGCCATTTCCACATCCGCCGCGCTGGCTGGGGCCACCGCGCCGGGCTTGTCCTGAGGTCGTGCCGGATTGATCACCGGCTCATCCGCATCGGGTTTAGCCGCATCGGCCAGCAAGGGTTGCGCATACCAATGATGGGCGCGGAACTGATCCCGTGCCGCATCAATCTGATCCAGGGTTGGTGTGTGATGCAGGTCAAAACCCTTGGAATTCGGTCTTTCAGGCTGGAACAATTCCGGCCCGGTCGGCAGTGCGGGCGGAGGGGTCCGGACCGCAACAAACGGATCGGCGGCGACCACTTCCGGTGGCACATCTTCGTCCACAATCTGGTTGACGAAGGATGAATTCGCGCCGTTCTCCAACAAGCGCCGAACCAGATAAGCCAGCAAGTCGCGATGCGCCCCCACCGGTGCATAGATGCGGCACCGGGTGTTCTGCTTGTCCATCACGATCTGATGCAAGGTTTCACCCATGCCGTGCAGGCGCTGGAACTCGAACGGTTGATCCTTGGCCATGTGAAGGATGGCGCTGACCGTGTGCGCGTTGTGCGTGGCAAATTGCGGATAAATCCGATCGGTCATGCCCAGCAGTTTGCGTGCATTGGCGATATAGGAGATGTCGGTTGTCGCCTTGTGCGTGAAGACGGGAAAGCCATCCACACCTTCGACCTGCGCGCGTTTGATCTCGGTATCCCAATAGGCGCCTTTGACCAATCGCACCATAATCTGGCGATCGTGACCTTCGGCCATGCCATACAGCGTATCCAGTACCAGGCCTGCGCGCGGGCCATAGGCCTGAACCACGATGCCAAACCCGTACCAGCCGGCAAGGGCCGGGTCGGACATCACCGCCTCTATCACCTGCAACGACAGCGACAGGCGATCCGCCTCTTCTGCATCGACGTTCAGGCCCATTCCGGCCGCCTTGGCCAGCAGTGCCAGTGCCCGCAGTCGCGGCACCAGCTCGTCCATCACACGCTGTTCCTGTGCCAGCTCATAACGGGGGTGCAGGGCGGACAGTTTTACCGAAATGCCCGGGTTGGCGCGGATATCGTCATGGGTGCAGGCCTCGGCAATGGCCGAGATGGCGCGGGAATAGGACAGGTGATAGCGCGCCGCGTCCGCTTCGGTTCGGGCCGCTTCGCCCAGCATGTCGTAGGAATAGGTATAGCCCTTCTCCTCCATCCCGCGTGCGCGATCCATGGCGGACTGAATAGTTTCCCCCAGAACGAACTGCCGGCCCATCTCTTTCATCGCGCGTGCCACGGCAGTGCGGATCACCGGCTCGCCCAACCGCTTGATCGCACCGCGCAGCGCCCCGACCGGAGACGCCTTGCCCTCGTCCAGCACCTTTCCGGTCAACATCAGTGCCCATGTCGAGGCGTTCACCAACGAGGACGAGGATTGCCCCAGATGCTTGCCCCAATCGGAGGGCGCGATCTTGTCTTCGATCAGCGCATCGATTGTGTCGGCATCCGGCACGCGCAACAGCGCCTCGGCCAGACACATCAGGGCGATACCTTCGTCGGTGGACAGGCCATATTCGGCCAGAAACACCTCCATCAACCCCGGAGAGGTGCTGGACCGGATGTCGCGCACAAGCTGCGCAGCGGCGGTGCCGATGGCGCTGCGATCCGTGTCTGTCAGGTTCGCCTGAGAGATCAGTGTATCCAGAACTGCCGACTGATCGGCGTAGGTTGAGCTATCGATGAGGGTGCGCAGGCTGTGTGACATATGTCCTCCGGTCTTTTTGATAATATAATGCGGAAAATTCAGGACAGCGGCCCGAATATTAGCTATTGGAAGGCCTGTGTTCTGAAGATTCGGCAAAAAACAGCGCAAATGAGCTTTCCTGATCTGGATCGGTTCGACCGGTCGATTCTAAAAATTCTGGCCGAGGATGGTCGTATCTCGGTGGCCGATCTTGCGCGCGAGATCGGGCTGTCGAAATCTCCGACGCAAGCGCGGCTCAAACGGCTTGAGGCAAGCGGAGTAATCCAGGGGTATCGGGCGATGCTGGATCCGATCCGGTTGGGCCTGGATCACGTCGCGTTTGTCGAAGTGCGTTTGACCGATACCCGCGAAAAGGCGCTGGCCGAGTTCAACGCAGCCGTCCGCAAAACCGCCGAGGTCGAGCAGGCGCATATGATCGCGTCCAATTTTGACTATCTTCTGAAAGTGCGCACCGCCACGATGTCGGAATACCGCCGTGTATTGGCCGAGAAGATCTCGTCTCTGCCGCATGTCGCCAATACCTCAACTTTTGTTGCGATGGAGGCCGTGAAGGAAACCGGTATGCTGGGCGGTTTTGAACATCAGCCTTGACGCGGTGGAATTATGGTCCACCCTTGTTTCGTAATGCGAACCTGTGCTGCAACGTTTCTACTGATCGCGTTTTCATGCTCGGCCATGGCCGAGACATGCCCCGCGGCTCCGGATCATATCGAAGGTGTGGATGCGCTGATCAAGCAGGTCCAAAAGGCGCAATCGCAAAGCGACGCCCGGGTCATCTCGAATAAAATGTGGGAACTTTGGACAGACGCGCCGGATGCCCGATCGCAGACCCTGCTGGATCGTGGAATGGCGCGACGAGAGGCGTGGGATTTGTTGGGCGCATTGGACGATTTCAACCAACTTGTCGAATATTGCCCGGATTACGCCGAAGGCTACAATCAGCGGGCTTTTGTAAACTACCTGAGGCAGGATTTTGACGCGGCATTGCGCGACCTGAATGTCACGATCGAAATGTCGCCAAACCATATCGGTGCGCTAAGTGGGCGGGCTTTGTCCCTGATGGGGTTGAGACGTTTGGAAGACGCGCGTGCAGCACTGTCCGAGGCGCTTGAGCTCAACCCGTGGCTGTCCGAGCGGTCCTTGTTGGAGCCAGGCGGCCTTCTGGAGCCGCCCGGAGAAGATATCTGACAGCCGGATCGGGCAAGTTTGGAAACCGGTCGCAAATCGCCAAACAGGTGCCTTTCGCGGCCACCTCGGGGACTGGGGCACCGCAATCAGAAGGGCAAATGGGTGACAAAGCCGTCAGCGTGACAGTATCCGGCGCTTTTCGGCCATGGCTTCGCGTCGCCGCTGCTCGATCCCGAGTTTGAAAGATTCTTCAACAAAGTCGATGTGATCCTTTGCCGCTTTTTCGGCCCGCTTTTCATCCCCTTCGATCACCGCGCGACCAAGTTCGAGATGTTGTTGCAGCAGCTTTTCGCCGGTCCCGTCAATCGTGCGCAGGAAGTCACGATTGTAGAAAACGCCCTTGCGGGTGAGTTCGTAGATCGACGCCATCATGTGGATCAGGGTCGCGTTCTGGCTGGCATCCACAATCGCGGAATGCAGCGCAAAGTCCGCCTCTTGCGAAGCCTTGGCGTCCTGCTCTTGCCAGGCACGCTCGTTTTCATCAAGGATCTCGGAAATCCGTTCCTTGTCTGCCTTGGTGGCGCGACGTGCGGCAAGCCGGGCCGCGAAACCTTCCTGCTCACGACGATACTCAAGATAGTCGAAGAAAGCCGGCTCGTGGCGTTCGTACAAAGCAAGAAGCGCGGGCATCATGGCTTGTCCGGTCAGGGCTGCGACGAATGTTCCCTCACCGTGTTGCGTTGTGACCAGACCGCGTTCTTCCAGCACCTGAAGGGCTTCGCGCAGCTTCGGGCGCGACACGCGCAACATCTCGGCCAGATCACGCTCGGAGGGCAGTTTCCGGCCCTGCTTCAGGATGCCCGAAGCGATCAGGTCCTCGACCTGTGAAACCACCGCATCAGCCAGCGATTCGTGTCCAACCGGTTCAAAAATCGCCGTGGTGTTCATGAGATGCTGCCCCGTGTGACGCTATAATAACCAGAATAACTGGTAAACAAAGATAACCACATCCGTTCAGATTTCAAGCGCGAGGCTGTTCTTCCCGGACGTGAATTACGTGTCTGTTTAAGAATGATTTTTGGAGAATCTGTTGGCTTTTTGAGGCAGTCGCATCGGGATTTTGCAGGGCTTGTCGAAGGCGAGCTTCCAGTTTCGGTTAGCCCAGTGGTAAACAAAGTTATTGACTGGTTTGAGTTGGTAAAGTTAGTTTACCACCGGAGCGGCGCTGGAAGAGCCTGCGCCACTGATCGGAGAAAACCCGACCAAACCTGGAGGAGATTTCATGAAGAAGACCCTGACAAGCCTGGCCGTGGCCGCCAGCCTGCTGGCGGCACCCGCAGTTGCGGCGGACAAGCTGCTGCTGAAAACACCGATTGCCTTTTCGACCGAACTGCCGGGCCTGGGTTCACCTATTCCACGTGTGGCTGATCAGCTGGAACTGATGTCCGGCGGCACGATGAAGATGAAGGTGTACGAGCCGGGAAAACTGGTGCCGCCCTTCGAAATTCTGGACGCCGTGTCCACCGGCAAGATCAACTCGGGCTACACCACGGCTGGTTACTGGGCCGGTAAAATCCCGGCTGCGCCGCTGTTCTCGGCCGTGCCGTTCGGCCCCGAGGCGGGCGAATACATGGCTTGGCTGTATTATGGCAACGGCATGACCCTGTATCAGGAGATGTATGATCAGGCCGGTTACAACGTAAAAGTACTGCCCTGCGCCATCATCGCGCCGGAAACCTCGGGCTGGTTCGCGTCCGAGATCAATTCGCCCGAAGACCTGAACGGGCTGAAGATGCGTTTCTTTGGTCTGGGCGGCAAGGTGATGCAGAAACTGGGTGTAGCGACCTCGCTACTGCCAGGTGGTGAGATCTTCCCCGCATTGGAAAAAGGCGCGATTGACGCGACCGAGTTTTCGATGCCTGCCATCGACGCGCGTCTGGGCTTCCACAAGCTGGTCAAGTTCAACTATTTCCCCGGCTGGCATCAGCAGGCGACCGTGTTTGAACTGCTGATCAACAAGGACGTCTGGAACGAAACCAGCGATCAGCACAAGGCAATCATCGAAAGCGCCTGCAAGGCTTCGATGGCGGACAGCTTTGCCGAAGGCGAAGCCATCCAGCACGCGGCCCTGATCGACAACGTTGAAAACAACGGCGTCACCATCAAGCAGTGGTCGCCCGAGATGTTGGATACCTTCCGCGCGACCTGGGAAGAGGTTGCCGCAGAAGAGGCCGCCAATGATGCCTTCTTTGCCAAGGTTCTGGCCGACATGAACGAATTCCGTGACGGCTATAACCTCTGGAAGACGAACGCCTTCCTCCCACGTCAGTAAACTCTCCCTCACTGACGTTGCCGGGGCGGCCCGATCCGCCGCTCCGGCCCCTGCTTTTCGATCTTCGGACTTTCTAACCTTTCACTGCCCGTATTCCGGGTTGCTGAGCGAGGAATGACCATGACCACCCAAAAGAACCTCAACGATCCAGTCGAAGCCTATGAAGGCATCCTGGAACACCCCGAGTCCGACCGCCAGAAAATCGCCGTCGCGATCGACGCCGGGGTCAAGGCTGTGGGTCATGTCGTCATGTGGGCCAATGTCCTGCTGATGGGCGCGATCTTCGCACAGGTCTCGTTGCGCTACCTGTTCAGCCAGAACTACCCGAAACTGGATGAGATCCAGTGGCATTTCTATGGAATCGTCACGATGATCGGCATCTCGTATGCCTTGATCACCGACAGCCATGTGCGCGTGGACGTCCTGCATATGCAGCTTTCGCGCCGCGCGCAGCGGATCATCGAGGTGATCGGCATCCTGACCCTGCTGACCCCGTTCATCTATCTGATGGTCGATCAGGGCTATGATTATTTCTACGAAAGCTTCCGCGTCAACGAACGCTCGGACAGCCCAACCGGCCTGCCTGCGCGTTGGGCTTTCAAGGCGGTCATTCCGATCAGCTTTGTACTGTTGGCGCTGGCCGCGTTGGCACGGTTGATCCATGACGGGCACGCGCTGATCTACGGGCCGGCCTCGGAACGTGAAGGCGCGCCGCTGCGCCGTGTTCTTCTGGTGCTGGCGGTATTCGCAGCCGTCTGTGTTGGCCTGACCTTCCTGGTCGAAACGACCGAGGAAAAGCTGGTCATCGCGATGTTCCTGACCTTTATCGCGCTTTTGTTCACCGGTTACCCGGTGGCGTGGGTGCTGGCCGGTGTCGGCGTCGCCTATTGCGGTCTGGCCTATCTGTTCGACAACGATCTGATGCTGTGGACCGGGTTGGAAAGCACCTTTACCGGGCTTGATTATCTGACGCTTGGCGCGGTGGTGAACCGGGTCTACGCGACCATGTCCAACGCGGTTCTGGTTGCCCTGCCGATGTTCATCTTCATGGGGCTGATGCTGGACGAATCCGGAGTGGCCGAGCGTCTGATGTCCTCGATGCAGCGCCTGTTCGGGACGGTGCGCGGAGGACTGGCCATCACCGTGACCCTGATCGGGATCATTCTTGCGGCTTCGACCGGCATCATTGGTGCCTCGGTTGTACTGCTGGGCGTGCTGTCGCTGCCGTCGATGATGCAGCAGAAGTACCAGCCGACGCTGGCTGCGGGCGTGGTTTCGGCCTCGGGGACATTGGGCATTCTGATCCCACCCTCAATCATGTTGGTGATCATGGCCGACCAGATGGCGCTGTCCGTCGGAGACCTGTTCATGGCCGCGGTTTTCCCGGGCGTGATCATCGGCGCCTTGTACCTGACCTACATCTTCATTCTGGCTCTGGTGAAACGCGACGCGGCTCCCGTGCCCGAAGGTGCGAAAGCCCCCGACTGGGCAGCCGTGAAGGACGTTCTCATCGCCGTCATCCCGACGCTGATGCTGATCCTTGCCGTGCTGGGGTCGATCTTTGCCGGTCTGACCACACCAACCGAAGCGTCCGGCATCGGTGCCTTGGGTGCGACCTTGCTGGCGCTGGGCTATCGCAAGCTGACCTTTGCCAAGCTGTGGAACGTGCTGGTGTCGACCTTCAACACCACCGCCTATATCTTTGCGATCTTCCTCGGTGCGACTGTGTTTTCCTATGTGCTGCGCGAACTGGGCGGGGATGAGCTGATCGAACATGTGGTGCAATCCACCGGCTTTGGTGCAAACGGGACAATTCTGTTCATCCTGTTCATCGTCTTCCTGCTGGGCTTCGTACTGGACTGGATCGAGATCACGCTGATCGTGCTGCCCCTGATGCGCCCCATCGTGAACGGTCTGGGCATCGACATCCCCGGCTTTGGCGTACTGGATGAACCGGCGCTG
Source organism: Ruegeria sp. AL3 (assembly GCF_056536065.1). NCBI lineage: Bacteria > Pseudomonadati > Pseudomonadota > Alphaproteobacteria > Rhodobacterales > Roseobacteraceae > Ruegeria > Ruegeria sp. AL3. The sequence continues at coordinate 332,265 of NZ_JBQFJG010000001.1, read as the reverse complement.
GTCTGGTTCGTGATCCTTGTCGCTGTGACGCTGCAAACCAGCTTCCTGACGCCGCCCGTTGGCTTTGCCTTGTTCTATCTCAAAGGTGTTTGCCCGCCCGAGATCAAGCTGACGCATATCTATAAGGGCATCATCCCATTTGTCCTGCTGCAATTGACCGGTTTGGCGCTAGTGTTCCTGTGGCCGACCCTTGCCACCTGGTTGCCGTCGGTCGCCTATTAAGGAGCTTATCGGATGCGTCTGAGCCAATGTCATAACTTCCACGACTTCCGGCGGCTGGCCAAACAGCGGCTGCCGGGGCCGATCTTCAACTATATCGACGGTGGCGCGGATGATGAGGTGACGTATCGGGAAAATACCAAGGCGTTCGACCGCTGCGATCTGTTGCCTTCGGTCCTGCGCGGGGTTTCGGACGTGGACATGTCCGTCACGGTGATGGGGCAGAAACTGGACATGCCGGTCTATTGCTCACCCACCGCGTTGCAGCGCCTGTTCCACCATCAGGGTGAGCGCGCGGTCGCGGCGGCGGCCGAGAAATACGGCACCATGTTCGGAGTTTCCTCTCTGGGAACCGTCTCGCTGGAGGAGCTGCGCCAAAAACACAAAAACCCGCAGGTCTATCAATTCTACTTTCACAAGGATCGCGGGTTGAACGCCGCCATGATGCAGCGCGCCAAAGAGGCGGGTGTTGAAGTCATGATGCTGACCGTCGACAGCATCACCGGCGGCAACCGCGAGCGTGATCTGCGCACGGGGTTCTCGATCCCGTTCCGCTTGACGCTGGGCGGCATGATCCAGTTCGCGATCAAGCCGATGTGGGGGATCAACTATGTCACCCATGAAAAGTTCCGGCTGCCTCAGCTTGAGGAACATGTGGATATGGGCGGTGGGGCCAGCTCGATCGGCGGGTATTTCACCGACATGCTCGACCCGTCGATGAACTGGGATGACGTGGCGCAGATGGTGCGCGACTGGGATGGTCAATTCTGCCTGAAGGGGATCATGACCGTCGAAGATGCCAAACGCGCGGCTGAGATCGGTTGTACCGGCATCATCCTGTCGAACCACGGTGGCCGACAATTGGACGGATCGCGCACGCCGTTCGATCAACTGGCCGAGATTGTCGATGCAGTCGGCGACAAACTGGACGTGATGATGGACAGCGGCATTCAGCGTGGCACCCATGTGCTCAAGGCGCTGTCGATCGGGGCCAAAGCGGTGGGTATCGGGCGGCACTACCTGTATCCTCTGGCTGCCGCGGGGCAGGCTGGGGTCGAACGGGCCCTTGGGCTGATGCGTGCCGAGATCGAGCGCGACATGAAACTGATGGGTGTCACCAGTGTTGGCCAGCTCAGCCGCGAGAATATTCGTTTCCGCAACCCCTAACCCGAAACGGGGGCCGATATGACCAATGACGCGTTGATCAAACATTTCCGCTCTATCGTCGGTACGCGTCACGTGCTGATCGGAGCGCGCGCGACAGAGCGCTTTCGGCGCGGTTTCCGCTCGGGCGAGGGTGAGGCGCTGTGCGTCGTTCAGCCGGGGACCCTGCTGGAGCAATGGAAGATCCTGCAAGCCTGCGTTGCAGCCGACAAGATCGTCATCATGCAGGCGGCCAATACTGGTCTGACCGAAGGGTCTACGCCGTCCGGCACCTATGACCGTGACGTGGTTCTGATCAACACGCGCCGGATGGATACTCTGGTGCCCTTGAACGACGCAGAGCAGATCGTCAGCTTTCCGGGCGCCACGCTTTTTGCGCTGGAAAAACTGCTGGCCCCGTTCGGACGCGAGCCGCATTCGGTGATCGGTTCGTCCTGCATCGGCGCGTCGATCGTGGGTGGGGTATGCAACAATTCCGGCGGTTCTCTGGTAGAGCGCGGTCCGGTTTACACGGAACTTTCCGTCTATGCGCAAATCACCGAACAGGGTGAATTGGAACTGGTCAACCATCTGGGCATCGATCTGGGCAGCACGCCGGAAGAGATCCTTGCAAACCTCGATGCAGGCAGGTTCGAACGCAATCCCGGGACAACCAACAAACGCGCATCGGCCAGCGATTACGCACAGATCGTGCGGGACGTGAATGCGCAAACGCCTGCGCGGTTCAATGCGGACAAGACCAGGCTTTTCGAATCTTCGGGCTCGGCCGGGAAGCTGGCCGTTTTTGCGGTGCGCCTTGACACCTTTCCCAAGAACGAGGTTGAGAAGGTGTTCTATGTGGGCACCAACAATCCCGACGATCTGGCGGACCTGCGGCGCCACATATTGTCAGAGTTCAAATCGCTGCCGGTTTCGGCCGAATACATGCATCGCGAAGCGTTCGATATTGCAGCACGCTATGGCAAGGACACGGTCGTGATGATCGACAAGCTTGGCACGGACCGTCTGCCGATGTTCTTTGCGATGAAAGGCGCCGTGGATGCACGCCTGCGGCGCATTCCGTTTTTGCGAAATTTCACTGATCGTTTCATGCAGGCAGCTATAGCTTTGTGGCCACGTGTCCTGCCCAAACGTATGACGGATTTTCGCGACAAATACGAACATCACCTTATCCTGAAAATGAAGGATGAAGGTGTATCCGAGGCCGCTGAGTGGTTGCCGCGATTTCTGAGTGGCCGGGATGGCGGATTTTTCGAATGTGATGCGCGCGAGGCCAGAATCGCAGGCCTTCATCGGTTTGCGGCGGCGGGCGCGGCGGTGCGTTACATGGCGATCCATTCGGACGACGTCGAAGATATCATCGCACTGGACGTCGCACTGCGCCGCAACGACCAGGACTGGCTGGAGAAGCTGCCGCCTGAGATCGAAGACCAGTTGGTTCACAAACTCTATTACGGGCACTTCATGTGCCACGTGATGCATCAGGACTACATAGTCAAAAAAGGAGCTGACCCAAAAGCTCTGAAGGCCGCAATGTTGAAACTGTTTGACGAACGCGGCGCGGAATACCCTGCTGAACATAACGTGGGGCACCTTTACAAGGCCAAGCCCGACCTGGCGGCACATTACAAATGCTGCGACCCGACCAACTCGTTCAATCCCGGTATCGGCAAAATGTCCAAGGCGAAGAATTACCAATAACCGGTTTTCCGGCGCGGCAGGGTGCTGTGAAAACGGCCGGCAGATACACCGGGTTCTGATGAAAAGGGTGTTGGTGCCCGACTGTCTGATATCCTGAGCGCAACCCCGCAAGCATCTGCCGCGCAGAAGGCTGCCAAAACCGAATGAGCGTCGCGTGTCAGGTATAGGGGAGATTCGGAAGGCGCAGTTGGGGTCGTCGGAATCGGCAGAGAATGTCGCGTTGAGACGCGGAATTCAGTAGCGTTTGACGCAAATCGTTTGGTTTTGAGTATCACAAACACGCATTTGACAGGCTGTCCGGGATCTGAACCGGCGGGTTCATGCGGTCAATTGACAGAGCACCTTTCTGTTCAGGTAATTTCAGGGTCGCGTGATTTCTGGCAGGTTTTCCTAGGGTTACCCTTGGCTTGCAATCGGCTGCAGATCACCCCTGTGAAGCTGCGGGCCGGAAGCCTGTCTTGCATGCGAAAATATGCAGATGACCGGGGCCGGGAAAGCGCCACTTATCCCTTATTTTTCGCGTTTTTTGGGGAACTACGGGAAACCCCCAATTTCGCGCCGCGACAAACAGGGGTAAACATATTTTACCGTACTTACCACACAAACACACACGGTACTAACTTTCCCCGATGAGGGGCTGGTCACACCCCCTCGGCCGGCCCCTCTTAACTTTTGGGGTCCATGGCAGTTGGGGTCAGTGGTCATGCGGATCGTTGCCGGTGTCAGCTTTTGATCAATTTGGCGACGAGGGCGGGCAAATCTTGTGATGTGCCATAGGCCACGGTGTGTGGAATTTCGGCGACCGGCGTCTTCCGGTATCCTTCAGTAAACAGCAAAAACGGGATCTTCGCACGCGCAGCCGTTTCCGCGTCAACTTCGCTGTCGCCGACGAACAGACGCGGGCCGGACGCCTGAAGCGCATCGAAGCTTGCGAACAGATGGTTGGGATCCGGTTTTCGCGTCGAAAGGCTGTCGCCACCCAGAACCGCGTCGAAAAACCGGGACAGGTTCAGTGCCTCCAGCACATGCCGCGCCGGTGTTTCGGGTTTGTTGGTGCAGACGCCCAGAACGCATCCCATTTGCTGCAATTTGGCCAGTGCCTCCGGGATGCCGGGGTAGGGAACGGTCGTTTCGCTTGCAGCGGAATTGTAGTGTTTGAGGGTCAGTTGGGTCAGTTCCGCATGGCGATCCAGCGGCAGCCCGCAATGCCGGATCATGCGTTCGACCAGCTTGGGTAAACCGTTGCCGACGAATCCTTTGATGATATCCGTCGCCAATGGATCATGCCCAACGTCGTTCAGCGTGCGGTTGGCCGCCGCCGCCAGATCGCCCAGGCTGTCCACCAGCGTTCCGTCCAGATCGAATACAACTGCTGCGGTCATGTTTGCTTGCCCTTCATCGCCCGACCCAAGACCTAACCCGCCCTGTACCGAGGGGCAATCGCCTGTTTCAAAACCATGCTTGACAATCCTTACTAAAATAATCAGATTAAGCGGCAGGAACAGAAAGCCAACCCTTTCGGGGTCAGCCAAATCAAGTGAAACGCGATAGATATGGCACCATGCCGAAACGCTCTGGAGATGTCCCGATGAACGTACAGAACCCGACCCCAACCCAAGGTTACGCTGTCTCGATGCTTCCCGCGCACAAGGCCGAGGATCTGACCAAGGGCGGCAACCTGGCCCATATAGAACTTGGCGATCAACTCTATACCCTGCGCATCACCCGTGCAGGCAAACTGATCCTGACGAAATGAGCGCGCCTTTCAAGCGCGGCGGTGCAGCGGTTGGCCGCCTTGCCGATCTCGATCCCATCGAAGCGGGCGCCGTTATGTATCTGCGGATGTGGAGCGAAGGCGAGGGCGGTCGTGCCGACGCTGCCAGCGATTTCCAAGTCGCGCTGGGCGCGGATTGCGGGCGTGCGGCAATGCTGACTTTGGATCGTTTATGCTCTCTATGCGCCACCCATGGCCGCCGCCCCCTGATCCGGCATGGTCTTGGATGTGCATGCCTTGGCGCGGACGAGAATTGCTTTGCACAGATGATCGCGGCAGCGTCCGAAGGGGCGCGTGAAGATGCGATGATGCTGGCGTCTTTGATCGTACGTCCGGATTTTGCCCCCGCGCTGGCATCCCTGTCGGAAGAACTGGGGCTGACTCTCAGACGTATGACCGCAGGTTTCAAAATGCCGACCACCGGCCACCAGACCCCCTCGGCCGTGCTCCACTGACCCTGAGTGTGGAACGGTTGAACCCCGGCGCTGCGCCGGGGTTTTTTCGTTCAGCAGCACCCGCATCCGGCATGGTGATGGTCATGATCGCAAACAGGGGCAGGGGTAAAGTCGCCCACCTCGGACAACACATTCCGCAGCGCCCAGAGGATCATGTCAACATCCTCGGCCTCGATGGTCAGGGGCGGGCGGATTTTCAGGATGTTGTCTTTGGGCCCTTCGCTGCCGATCAGGATGCGATGATCGCGCATCCGGTTTTTGACATAGCTGCAAATCTCGGTGCCTTCGCTTCCATCGGGGTTGATCAGCTCCACGCCGAGAAACAACCCCATACCCCGCACGTCGCCAACGCAACCAAAGTCGGCTTCGATCTGGCGCAGTCCCGCCATCAGACGATCCCCCATCCGGCGGGCATTGTCCTGCAACCCCTCGTCATCGACGATATCCAGCACCTCTTTGCCGATCCGGCAGGACAGGGTCGAGCCGCCAAAGGTCGAAAAGAACTCGATCCCGTTGTTGAAGCTGTCCGCGATCTCGCGGGTTGTCACCAGCACGCCCAGTGGGTGCCCGTTTCCGATTGGCTTGCCCATCACTACGATATCCGGAACCGCGCCCTGGTGTTCGAAGCCAAAGTAATACTCACCCAACCGTCCCAGACCTGTCTGCACCTCATCGGCGATGCAAACACCCCCCGCAGCACGTATTTTTTCGTAAACCGCAGGCAGATAGCCCTTGGGCGGAATGATCTGGCCGCCGACCGACGGGAAGGTTTCCGCGATGAACCCGGCCACGCCCTGTCCCCCGTTGCGAAGGGCGGCAATCGCCGGATCGACAAGATCAGCAAATTTCTGTGCCCGGTCCGCGTCGTCCCGCCTGAATGACCCGCGATAGTCATCGGCAACCTCGACCAGTTCAACCCAGTCGGCTTTCCCGATGCCGCCCGGTTTGTTGAATTTGTAGGCCGAGATCGCCACCGCAGCGTTCGTGTTCCCGTGATAGCCGTGATCCGGCGTCACGATCCCCTTTGCGCCGGTATGGGCGCGGGCCAGCCGCAGGGCCAGTTCGTTTGCCTCGGTGCCCGAGTTGACAAAAAAGCAGACCTGTAGGTGATCCGGCATCTTCGACAGGATCTTGTCGGCAAATTCCACCTGTGCCGGATGCAGATAACGGGTGTTCGAATTCATCCGCTTCAGCTGATCCGCCGCCACGGCCTGAATGCGTGGATGCGCGTGCCCCACATGCGGCACGTTGTTGTAGGCGTCCAGATAGGGGCGTCCCCATTCGTCGAACAGGTGATGCTTCCAGCCGCGCACCAGCATGACCGGATCGTCATAGGTCAGGGATAGGTTGCCCCCGAAATGCGCCCGCCGTTTGTGCAGGATTTCCGCTTTGTCAGTTGGGTGATAGAACACCTTGTCATCCGGCAGGTTCAGCAACGCCGCCGGGTTCGGGCAGACCGCGTGCCACAGCTCCAGTTCGTCCGGGTCTCCGACACCGGGCCAGTCCGCTTCCATGCCATCGGTGGTCAGGGCCAGCTGGAAATGCACATGCGGGGCCCATCCGCCATTCTGGTCGGCATCGCCCAACCGCGCAAACGCGGCGCCCTGTGCCACCGGGTCGCCGGGTTTCAGCCGGTCACAGCATTCCGGATCCAGATGGCCATAGAGCGTATAGAACGGGTCGCCTTCGGGCGTTTCGTGATGGAGGATGATCACCCCGCCGTAGTCAAGGTGCTGGTCGCGGTTTTCGACCACTTCGATCCGCCCGCTCATCGGTGCATGCAGAACCGTCCCGGCAGGCGCAAACACATCCACGGCCAGATGAACCGTCCGCCTGTCCGAGGCTTTCCACGGGCCCTTGCGGAACCCCGGCTCGGCATAGATCAGGCGGGGCTCGTTATAGTAACCCAGCCACAGGTCCTGCCCGTATTCCTCGCCAACGCGCGCGGCCTCGGCCAAAGGCATGTGGAACGGGTTCCGGGGCCAGACGCAGTTTTCGACCGAAAGCGAGCCCATGGGCACATCGCCCAGGTCCTGGCCGAACATGTCGGTAAAATGCCCCCGGTGTTCCTGAAGATAGGCGTGGATGCGTTCAGCCCCATCAACCACGGGCAAGCCGCAAGTCGCCCGCAACCGCGCCGACATCAGCCCGCCATTGACTGACGTGTTCTCAAGGAACCGCCAAGCAGGCGCCTGAGAGATCGTCACATAGGGATCATCCGGATTCTCGGCCGCCATCAGGGTCGAGTTGACGACCGATACGGCAAGCCGCATCCTCAGCAACGGCCAGATCAGGTCAACCTCATCCGCCCGCAGCCGGTTGGCTGCGTGATAGCCCTTTACCAACGCAGCCAGTGCCCGTTCCGGCTTGGGGTGATCCAGCACGACATACGCGCCGGCAATCGCCAGATCGCAGATGCGCGGCGCGGCGCACATGTCGCCCAGATCAATCAGGCCCGAGATCCGCCGCCGCTCGCCCAGTTCCCCTTCGACCAGAATGTTGTAGTCATTGGCGTCATTGTGGATGGCCTGTTTCGGCAGGTCCGCAAGGACATCCGCGATTGCAGCGAACCCCTCACAGATTTCCGTCAGCAGTGCCTGTCGCGCGGGGTCAGAGATCGCGTTTAACTTGTCAGCAATCCAGCCCGCCTGCATCAGGTCCCATTTGAAACCGACCCGGTGCAACCCTTCATGCTCAAACCCTTCCAGGGCCCGGTCGGTTGCCCCCAATACGCGGCCCAGTTTCAGGATCAGCTCTTCGGATTTTGGGGCGGCCTTCGCGTAACATTGGCCCGGCAGGCACTCCAACAGCCAAATCAGCCTGCGCTGTCCTTCAGAATCGGCAATCTCGGGCAGCATTGCTCCGGTCAAATCAGGGAACACCTTGGGAAACGGCAACCCCGGTGCCTCAGAAGCGATATGCGCCAGCGCCTTGATTTGCAAATCAACCAGATCCGCATCGCATCCGGCCCGCATGGCCTTAAGCACATAATCCTGACCATTGGTGGCGTGCACCAGAAAGTTCAGATCATATTCACCATCCAACCGCGTCAAGCGGGCGTCCAGCCCCCAGAGCTGCCGCAGCGCGGCCGTCCATAAAGCACTTAAATCGTCCATTCCCGTCTCCGCTCCGATCGCGCCGGAGCCCTCTTCATCTGGCCAAAAATATCCTCGGGGGGAATCGCGCCTTGGCGCGATGGGGGGCAGACAACCCCCCGCGTTACCCCAGGGCCCGCAGGCGCTTGATCAACGACGAGGTGTCCCAGCGGCCACCGCCCAGTTTCTGAACATCCTTGTAAAACTGATCGACCAGAGCGGTAACAGGCAGGGACGCACCGGTTTCATTGGCGGTATCCAGACAGATACCCAAATCTTTGCGCATCCAGTCGACGGCAAAGCCATGTTCGAACTGATCATCCAGCATGGTCTCATACCGGTTTGCCATCTGCCAGCTGCCAGCGGCGCCTTGGCTGATCACCTCGACCACGGCCCTTCCGTCCAGCCCGGCCTTCTCGGCGAAGTGCAACGCTTCGCTCAGGCCCTGAACCAACCCTGCGATGGCGATCTGGTTGCACATCTTGGTCATCTGGCCCGCGCCGCTGTCCCCGATGCGGCGGCAGATCTTCGCATAGACCTGCATCACCGGTTCAGCCGCATCATAAGCCGCCTGATCTCCGCCGCACATGATTGACAGAACACCGTTTTCGGCGCCTGCCTGGCCGCCCGAGATCGGCGCGTCCACAAAGGCGATACCCTGTGATTGGCCGGCAGCGTACAATTCCCGCGTGACCTTTGCAGAAACCGTGGTGTGGTCGACGAAAACAGCCCCGCTGGACATGCCGTGAAATGCGCCGTCCTTGCCCGTGCAAACCATGCGCAGATCGTCGTCATTGCCGACGCAGGCCATCACAAACTCGGCGCCTTCAGCCGCGTCTTTCGGGGTGGCTGCCATCGATCCGCCATGCTGCTTTACCCAGGCTTCGGCCTTGGCAACCGTGCGGTTGTAGACAGTGACGTCATGGCCTGCGGCCTGAAGATGCCCAGCCATGGGATAGCCCATGACGCCCAGGCCAAGGAACGCGACTTTTGCCATTTTGTGATCCTCTCCGCTGTTCGGTCGGCTTCAGCGGTGCGTGCCTGGCCGAAATGTTTGGCGAAGACAAAGCAAAGCTGCGCCCAAAGGGCAACCCCAAGTCAGCCCTTCCCGCCCAGATCCTGCAGGATCGGGCAATCCGGCCTGTCATCCCCGGCGCAGGCGTCGATCAGGTGGCTCAGCGTTTCGCGCATCGCGTTCAGGTCGACGATCTTGGCTTCGATCTGCGCCAGATGGTCCCGCGCGACCTGTTTCACATCTGCGCTGGCGCGGGTTTCATCCTCGTAAAGCGCCAGCAATGTCCGGCAATCCCCGATGGTGAATCCCAAAGCCCGGGCACGGCCCAGAAAGTTCAGCTTGTGCACATCCTGATCGCGAAATCGGCGATAGCCGTTGTCGTCGCGCAGCGGTTTGATCAGGTCGATGTCTTCATAGTACCGGATCGTCTTTGCAGGCAGGCCGGTGCGGGTGGACACATCTCCGATATTCATGCGTGCACCTCCTTGGCGGGCGGGATCGGGGTTTCCGGCACGCTGGCTTGAACGCGACGCAGACGCAGCGCGTTCGAGACGACAAAGACACTCGAAAGCGCCATCGCGCCGGCGGCCAGCGCCGGAGACAACAGATGGCCTCCGAACGGGTACAGCGCACCAGCGGCGACCGGGATCAGCAGGACATTGTAACCGAATGCCCATCCCAGGTTCTGGCGAATGTTTCGCATCGTTCTACGGCTGATCTCGGTTGCATTTGCAACCCCGCGCAGATCGCCGGACATCAGAACGACATCAGCCGTTTCGATGGCCACATCGGTGCCCGTCCCGATGGCGATGCCGATGTCAGCCGTTGCCAGCGCCGGGGCGTCGTTTATGCCGTCGCCGACGAAAGCCAGCGTTCCGAACTGGTCCCGCAAGGCGGTGATCGCATCCACCTTGCCGTCGGGCAGCACTTCGGCGGTGACGTGATCGATCCCCAGCCGATCAGCCAAGGCCTGCGCGGTGCGCGCGTTGTCTCCGGTGACCATGGCCACGGTCAGACCCATTTGGTGGAGCCGCTCCAGCGCCTCTTCGGTGCCGGGTTTGACCGGGTCGGACACAGACAACGTGGCTGCGGCCTGCCCATCCAATGCGACGAACAATGGTGTTGCCCCTTCGGCGGCGCGGGCCTCTGCTTCGCTGGCCAAGGCTCCAAGGTCGATCCCGCGTTGCTGCATAAGCCGGTGCGACCCGATCAACACGTTCCGGCCTTCAACCAGCCCCTGCATGCCAAGCCCGGTAATCGACAGGACGTCCGTCGCCTGTGGCAGCGTCGCAGGCCCGGCCCGGGTGATCGCCGAAGCTATCGGGTGTTCCGACCGCGCCTCGAGGGCGGCGGCCAGCCGCACAACCTCATCCCTGTCAAACCCGTTCGCCGTCAGAACATTGTCCAGTTCCGGGCGGCCCAGTGTCAGGGTCCCGGTCTTGTCCAGCGCGATGACGCGTGCCTGCTGAAGCTGCTGCAAGGCATCGCCCTTGCGGAACAACACCCCCAGTTCGGCCGCGCGCCCGGTGCCGACCATGATCGAGGTCGGAGTGGCCAGACCCATGGCGCAGGGGCAGGCTATGATCAGCACGGAAACCCCGGCGACAAGCGCCAGCGGCAGGGCGGGGCTTGGGCCGAAGATCAGCCAGGCTGCGACGGTGATCACGGCGACCAGGATGACCGCCGGGACAAAGCGATATGTAATCCGATCGACCAGACCCTGGATCGGCAGTTTGGCCCCCTGCGCCTGCTGCACCATGCGAACGACCTGGGCCAGCACCGTGTCGCCCCCCACGCGCGTCGCCCGAACCCGCAAGGCGCCGGTGCCATTCACGGTGCCGCCGACAACAGCCGCGCCGGCTGATTTTCCAACGGGTATCGGCTCGCCCGTGATCATGCTTTCATCGACGTAAGAGGTGCCCTCGAGCACTTCGGCATCCACCGGCACGCGTTCGCCCGGGCGGATGTGCAGGATGTCGCCCACCGCAATCTCGGCGATAGGGCGGTCTTCTATCCGGCCATCGATTTCGACCCGCGCGCTTTTGGGCTGAAGGCCCGCCAGTTTACGGATCGCAGCCCCGGTTTTGCCCTTGGCGCGCGCCTCCATCAGACGGCCCAGAAGGATCAGAACGACAATCACAGCCGCCGCCTCGTAATAGACGTTGGCAGTTCCCATCGGTAACGCGCCGGGGGCGAATGTGGCCACCACCGAATACAGATAGGCCGCCCCGGTTCCCAGTGCGACCAGCGCGTTCATATCCGGCGTGCCCCTCAGCAACGACGGGATGCCCTTGCGATAAAACACGCGACCGGGCCCCAGCAGCAGGGCCGTTGTCAGGGCGAACTGAATCAACTGGCTGGTCTGCGTGCCGATGGTGGCGTGTACCCAATGGTGGAATGCGGGGATCATGTGCCCGCCCATCTCAAGAATGAACACGGGCAGGGCAAGAGCGGCCGCCAGCAGAGTGGCCCGGGTCAGCCCTGCTGTTTCAGTGTCTGCGCGATCTTCGGGTGTCGAAACGGCTTGAGGCCGCGCCGGGTAACCGGTGTCGGTGACCACCTGTGCCAGCGCCTGTGGCGATGTTGCCCCCGCGGCGTAGGTCACCGCGGCAGTTTGTGTCGCCAGATTGACCTGCGCTTCGATCACACCGGGGCTGGCCGTCAGCGCGCGCTCGATCTTGGCCACGCACGAGGCGCAGTTCATACTTTCAATGCTCAGATCCGCCCGGCTGGTCTCGGCCGGATACCCTGCCGCGTCCAATGCCTTGGTCAGCGCCGAAGCTGGCCCGTCAAAAGCCACCTGTGCGGACTTGGTTGCAAAGTTGACCGAGGCCGTTTCAACCCCGGGCACATCACGCAGCGCCTCTTCAACGCGTCCCACGCAGGATGCGCATCCCATGCCCGTGATTTTCAGCTCTGTCAGTGATTTTTGCGCCATGCGACTCGCCCATGAAGTTTCCTTACCCACCAGATGGGGGTTCCAGTGACGGGAAGGTCAAGGGCCTGGGGCAGCTTTTTTTAGTGCCCCGAGCCGCGCATGTTTCGTTCCATCATGCGCTGATAGAGGCGCGGTGACAGACGGTTGAGCCACCAGGACAGGCGCGCCACGCGGCCAACCGGGATCATGGGCTGCGATTTGTCCAGCCCGCGCAGGATCGTCTCAGCGGCGGCCTCGGGGCTCATTTCGTCCATCCCGTCCTTCGCCGATCCGGGGCGCGCTGTGCCATCCGCCTGCTCTTGTGCGTTGCCGGGGTTGGTGGCCACAAAGGAGGGCGCAGCGATCAGAACGTCAACGCCATGAGGGGCTTCTTCCGAGCGCAGCGATTTGAAGAACCCCTCCAGCGCGTGTTTCGAGGCAGCATAGGCCGTCCGATGGTAAAGCGGTGCAAACCCGGCCACCGATGAGATGGCCAGATGTGTCCCCTTTGACGCCCGAACCGGGTGCAAGAAGGCGCGGGCCATTTCAACGGCCGCAAAATAGTTGATGTCAAACAGAGTTCGGTGGCTGGCCGCGTCGGACTTTTCAAAGCCCCTGATTTGCGTGACGCCGGCGTTGTAGATGACCAGATCGATACTGTCGCTGGTCGCGATCACCTTTTGAGTTGCCCTGGCAAGCTGGTCGGGATCCGTTAGATCGCAGCCAACAGGCAACTGGTTCGGCCCGGTGTCCAGACCTGAAACATCGCGATCCAGCAGCACCACCCGCCACCCGCGACTTTGCAGAGCATGGCTGAGGGCCCGCCCCAAACCGCCCGCCCCGCCGGATATGACAGCCGTCTTCATAGCCCCGCCTGCTTTTGCCAGAGCGAGAATACCTGGGCGCTGGTTTTTTTCGGAGTGTAGCCGAAGTCGGATTTCAGGGCGGTGTTGTCCAATACCGGTCGATATTGCAGAAATCGCACCTGTTCCGGCCCATAGCGGGACAGACCCAGCGGACGTGCAGCGGCCAAAGCCGATTTCAGCGCCCAAGCGGGCAGGCGCAGAACCGGCTTCCCCATCGCACGCGCCAGATCGGTCACGCCCATCGCGCCGTCCCCGGCGACGTTGTAAACGCCAACCGGCCCGTCGGTTGCCGCGCGCTTCAGGATGCGTGCCAGATCATGCGTCCAAATGAACACAAACGGGCTTTCGCTGCCGACGACCGCCAGCAGGCGGGGTTTGCGAAACAGGGCGGTGATCTGGTTTTCGGACCCGGCCCCCAGAACCGTGCCCACGCGCAGCACGACCTGTTCCAGATCGGGGGCGGCACTGCGAACCTCGGCCAGCATCTCTTCGACCTGCCTTTTGTGATCGGAATACAGAAACTCGGGGTTGCCGCGCAACGGATCATCCTCGCGCAGGGGCACGGGGTTGTCCGGGTGATAGCCGTAGGCTGCACCCGAGGATGTGACCACCAATCTTCGCACTCCGTTGGCAAGGGCCGCGTTCACCACCTTGCGGGTGCCCTCGACATCAACCGCATATGCCGCCGCCCGTTCCATTTTTGGCGGAGGCGTCACGATGGAGGCCAGATGCACTATGACATCAGGCTTCACGTTGCAGATCACGCGCGCGGGCGCGTCGGTCGTCACATCCAAGGGCAGATAGTGGACGTTTTCCGGCATGCTGTCGGGGCGTTTGATATCCGTTGCAAAAACATCGTGCCCCTTGAGTTCGGGCAACAGTGCCTGCCCGACCATACCGGCGGCGCCCGTGATCAGGATACGGTTCATCGCGCGGCCTCGGTTCGGGCCATGAACGACGCCAGGGCAATCCCCGAGATCGCGTGCCAGATGCCCCAGAACGCGGCCACCACGGCCATGCCGCCCAGCCCGTGAAAAAAGGCAAAGATCAGCACCAGCCCAAGGCCGGAATTCTGAATGCCGGTTTCGATGGTGATGGCGCGGCGATCGAAAGGGGACAGCCGGGTCAGAGTGGCCACAACCCAACCGCCCCCCAGCGCCAGGGCGTTGTGAAGGATCACAAGCCCGGCAACAGCCCCGGCAAAGCTGAGGAAGAACCCCCAGTTCGCGCCCAGGGCAAGTAAGATGAAAGCCGAAAAAATACCCATCGACAGGTATTGCAGCGGCGCACGCAACCGTGCGGTCAGGGCCGGGCGGCGCTGGTTCAGAGCGATGCCCAGGACCAGAGGCAGGATCAACATCAACCCGACAAGGATTGCGATTTGCACCGGGTCAATCTGGGTCTGTTGCAGGATCGCGCGTGTTGGCGGATACAACCCGCCCCAAAGCGCAATGTTGAAGGGCGTCATGAAAATCGCGCCGATGGTGGCAAAGGCGGTCATCGACACCGACAGCGCCGCATTGCCACCGGCGCGGTGCGTAATGAAGTTCGAGATATTGCCCCCCGGACAGGCTGCGACAAGGATCAGCCCAAGCGCAATAGACGGTCGAGGGGCCGTCACCCACACAAGTGCAAAAGTCAGCGCCGGCAGGACCAGGAATTGGGATACCAGCCCGACGATCACTGGCTTCGGCGCGCGCCTGAGGCGATCAAAATCCCTTGGTGTCAGATCGATCGCAATCGAGAACATCACGATCGCCAGTATCGCATTCAACAGCGTCAGAGAGGCCGGGCTGAAATTCAGCGTAATTTCGTCGATACCACTCATACGGCGGCTTTCCGCAGCCGTTCGATCCATCCGGTGACAGCCTTTCTGTAGGTGGCCTTGTCCACGTAGTAAGCCATTCGCGGCAGATCGATATAGCTCATGCCTCCGGTGGCGCGCGTATAGTCTTTTTGTTTTTTGGATTTCAGATCGGCCGCCACCGGGCAGCCCTTTTGAAGACCTTTGATATAGCGCGCCACCATTTCGGCCTGCTCGTGCCTGCCTTGCCAGCCCAGACCCGTGGCCTCGACCATGCCCAGCACAAAAAGATCGTCCCGTTCGGGGTGCATCGCGTTCAGGTACAGATGTGGAGCATCGCCCTGCCAGTTCAGCAGGCCCTGGTCGATGAACGGATAGTGCAGCTTGTATCCGGTCGCGGCGAGAATCATGTCATAGTCTGCGCGCGTGCCGTCCTTGAAATGCACGGTTTTGCCTTCCAGGCGGTTGATATCGGGGCGAATGCGCAGGTCGCCATGGCCCGCGTGATACAGGACAAGCGAATTCACCACCGGGTGGCTTTCGTAAAGCTGATAATCGGGCTTGGGAAAGCCGTATTTCTGCGGATCACCGACAAACCAACTGAGGATGAGGCTGTCCACCTTGCGCTTCAGCCACATCGGCAGGCGGATCTTGCCGCCCATCGTGTCGGCCGGTTTGCCGAAAACGTATTTCGGCACGAAGTAATAGCCGCGCCGCATCGACAGATCGCAGCGTTCTGCGTGATGGATTGCGTCAACCGCAATGTCACAGCCGGAATTGCCCGCGCCCACGACCAACACACGCTTGCCGTCGAACTGACTCGGGTACCGATATTGCGAGGCATGGATCAACTCGCCGTCAAACGTGCCGGGAAAGCTGGGCATATTCGGTTCCGACAAGGTGCCGTTTGCAATCAGAACCCCTGCGAATTCGGCCTGATGTTCACCTTGGGCGTCCCGCCAGCCAACACGCCAACCATCACCGGATTTGCCTAGCGGAGTGATCCGGGTGACTTCTGCATTGAACCTGTAGGTTTCACGCAGGCCGAAACGATCGGCAAAGGACCGGAAATAGTCGCGCATCGCCCGGTGCGAGGGGTACTCGGCCACCGCCTCATCCATCGGGAAATCCTCGAATTCGGTCATGCGCTTTGAGGAGATCAGATGCGCCGATTCATACATGGTTGATCTGGGGGCATCGATATCCCACAGACCGCCCACATCCGAATGCAATTCGAACCCCTGAAAGGCGATGCCCTGTTCCTTCAGCACCTTGGCTGCGGCCAAACCCATCGGCCCCGCCCCGATCAGGGCGAATGCGTTGCGCGTCTGTGTCATGAACCCTCCCGAAGTTCGTGACGCTTAACTTGAACGAACGACCAAAATAAGGCAAGATGAAATTCATGAGTCCAAAAAACATCGAAAAACCAAGGCAAAGAGCCCCGTCCAGGCGATCGCTTGAAACCAAGGCGCGGATCATGGATGCGGCTGAAACCGTCTTTGCCGAACGGGGATTCGAGGGTGCGTCGATCCGGGATATCGCGGCCTTGGCAGGGGTTCAGATTGGTCTTGTGCACCATCATGGTGGTGGCAAGGAGGAATTGTTTTACAAAACCGTGGCGCGGCGCGCGGACGCGCTGGCGCAACTTCGGATCGACGCGTTGAACAGGGCCAAGGCCGTCGCTCCGCTGACGCTTCACAGCATTCTGGACAGCTTTATCCGACCCTATGTGGACCTGGCAGAAACGGGTGGGCCCGGATGGATGGCATATGGGCGGTTGGTGGCCCACGTATCGGTTGACCCCAGGTGGCGCGATATCGCAGCGGAATGTTTCGACCCTACCGCCCAGCTGTTCATTACCGAGATCGCCACGCTTTACCCGGATGTCGATCCTGCGGTTTTGGCAAGTGGCCAGGTTTATTCGGTCTCGGCGATGCTGGCCCATCTCAACAGCGGATGGCGGGTCAAAGCCCTGTCGCAGGGCGGTGACGTATCAGGCATGGAGCGTCTGGTGGACTTTTGCGCCGCCGGTATCGAAGCAATGGTACGATCCGACCATTGATGAACCATCACGCGGTGCCCGGTTGCGTGTTCAATCGTTCAGTTGGCGCCTTGTATCCGAAGTATCTGTTTCCAAAAGTCGGACAATTGGCGCGTACTAGATGATTGTGTCCTTTTTGACGCTCTTTGGGGCGTCATTCGCCTTGATTGAGGTGAAAACGTGGCGTCAATGTGGCGTTTGAGCTAGGAATATGATCCTGTTGTGCTGCTCTTTCCCAGAGTGGTTTGTAACGAGTATTCATACGTAAGGTGGGCACATGACATTGATACGAAACATAGCTGCGATCGCTGTTGCAGGTGTGATGGCTGCAAGCGGTGCGTCGGCGCTGACCATTTCCAGCATCTCGCCCTCTTGGCAAAACGTAAATCCAAGTTCCGGCGTTACTGAAAGCACCTCTGGTTCTACGATTTCTCTTCGGTGGGGAAGTGGCAGCAGCTCAAGTGGTTACGATTTCACGCCAACTGGCACGCCAATTTCAGGTCTGTTGCCTGGAACGGCATTTGCTCTGGGTCAGTTCTCGCATCTGAATTTCCCGATCACTGGAACAACACTGAGCTCGGTCGACCTTCTTGTCGATATATTGATAAGCGGTGGCCCTCTGGTGTCCTCTTCGTTTGCCCTGACGCATAACGAGACATTGAATCGCCCAGCGAACTGTCCGGCGGATTCCACCCCTTGTGATGACATCGTGACCATTGCCAACAATTTGGGCTCTCAAAGCTTTAATTTCCGTGGACAAAATTATGTGTTCTCGGTCCTCGGTTTCTCTCAGGACGGCGGCAGCACCATTTCTAACGGCTTCAGCACAACGGAAAACATGCAAAACGTCGCAACGCTGTATGGGGAATACACGATTGCCCCCGTGCCGCTGCCCGCTGCTGGCTGGCTGCTTCTTGGCGGCATCAGCGGTTTGTTTGTGATGGGGCGTCGGAAAAAGCGCAGCACGGCCTGATTTGGCTTTACATGCTCTCACCATTATTGGTGGTGAGAGCAGACCCGGAACTGTGCCGATCTTTTTCGACCAGGATTTTCAGCCTGACAGCGCATGCGCCCCCTGGGTTCGACTTGATAGCTTTGGTTGGAATCGACAAGCGCGCTTGTTGGACACCTGTCGCGGTGACGCGCGGTCATCATTCTTGCTGCAAGTGTTCGAACAAAATCTTGCTGAATACCGATGGCGGCGATGTTCGTACCGCACTGGGTGAAGCGAAAAAACCGAACATGATGATCAGAATGATCAGAGCAGTACCGGCAAGGCAAGCCGCCGAGAGGTGAAAGACCGAGCGAACCATTGCGACACTCCCTTCTCTTGATATCCGTAAATTTTGTGAGGGCTGAAACGTCAACCTGACTTTGCCAATTGCTGTTTCAGCCTTTGGTTTTCCGCCTGCAACTCTGCCAACTGCTGCCCCAGCCTGTTCAGATGAGGGCGCAACTCTGCTTCGGTGAAGCGCGGCGTGATGTGGCTTGGGCAGTTCCAGTCCAACGCCTCGACGCGGATGACCACGGCCCGTTCGGCCGGTGCCTCGGCCTCTTCCGGGTAAAGGGTGGCGGCCGCTGTTTCGCCTTCCGTGAACACGACACGCCCAAGGATCTTGAGACGGCGTCGGTTGGCGTAATCCATCAGGATCATTGCAATACGATCATTGCCGTCCAGATTCCCGCGCGAGATATACTGTTTATTGCCGGAAAAATCCGCATATCCGATGGTCTGAGGGCCAAGCACCTTCAGAAACCCTGTCGGCCCGCCCCGATACTGCACATAGGGCCAGCCGGTCTCGGACACGGTGGATTGATAGAACCCGTCCCGCGCCTGAATGAACTCTTTCTCTGGGTCTCCGATCAGATGGCCTTGCCGCGGGCCACCTGCAATGAACTTGGCATAGGTTCTGGCCGATCCCATCCTTTCTTGATGGGCGCGGACTGCGGGTGTGAAGGTCAGTTCGGAAAAAGCGCGGGGCATTGGAAAATCCTTTCAAAGACCCAGTTCGGACAACCCGGGGTGGTCATGAGGGCGTTCGCCCAAGGGCCAATGGAACAGCCTGTCATCTTCGGCTATCGGAAGATCGTTGAGCGAGGCATGGCGATGTGACATGCGCCCGTCATCGGCGAACTCCCAGTTTTCATTGCCATAGGATCTGAACCACTGACCGCTGTCGTTGCGCCATTCATAGGCATAGCGTACGGCAATGCGATTTCCGGCAAAGGCCCATAATTCCTTGATCAGGCGATAATCTAGTTCCTTCCGCCATTTGCGGGTCAGAAAGGCGTGGATGTCGGCATGGCCGGACAGGAACTCAACCCGATTCCGCCATTGACTGTCATCCGTATAGGCGGGCGTCACGCGGTCGGGATCGCGGCTGTTCCAGGCATTTTCCGCCGTGCGCACTTTTTGAGTGGCAGTTTCCAACGTGAAGGGAGGCAAGGGAGTTCTGGACATTTCGCAAAGGCTTTCAGGTGAGGGAGGCGGCAAGAAGAGCAATGGTCAGAAGGAAGGGGACGTACTGAGGTGGAAAAATGCTGGCGCGACGTTTCATCGGTCAAATCCTCGGGTGTACAGATCGGTTAACTTATAGGCAAAGTGTACCGATCTGTAAACTTTTGCAAGTGGAAATTTCATGGTGAGACAAGGCGCCTGGTAAAACTATTTCAAAACAACGCTTTGGCCTGGGGTCATTGTACTTCACGCTCCATGGTAATATGTACAGAACGGTACACCATGGAGCCGAATCATGCGCCCAAACAAACGGGATGAGTTGGTCAGCAAGGCCCTGAAGGTCTTTTACCGCGACGGGTTTCACGCAACCGGCATGGACAAGCTGGTCGTGGAAACAGGCGTGTCCAAGACGTCGATGTACAAGCATTTCCGCACCAAGGAAGACCTGATCGTCGCCGCGCTGCGCTTGCGGGATGAGAACTTTCGCGACTGGTTCTTTCAGCGCATCGACGAGATGGCGGAAACACCGGCCGAGCAGATCATCGTCAGTTTCGATGCCCTGAAAGAGTGGTTCGAAGAGGACGGGTTCCGGGGCTGCATGTTCATCAAGGCCGGGGCCGAGTATCAGGACAAGGATCACCCGATCCATGTACAGGCCGCCGAACACAAACAGCTTTTGCTGGAACACTTCACGGCCATAGCCCAGCAGGCCGGCGCGCATGATCCTCGGAAGCTCGCGAGTCAGATCGTGTTGTTGCAAGAAGGAGCCATCGTTTCCGCCGTTCTGCTCAAGAACTGCGATCCGGCGGAAGACGCCAAGGATGCGGCCAAGCACCTTTTGGCCAAAGCACTGACTTAACCCCGCCAGCCAATAGGTATTCTCTGACATCGTAGGCCAGGGAACGTTGCGTTGTTCCGCAAAGGGACGCGGCGTCACAAGGATTGGCGTGAACCGAACACGGCGCTAGCCTTTTCCGGAAAGACCGATTGGAGGGCGTTCAATGTCACTTTTCACTTCGACTGCGGCATGGGTCACTGATGAACACCGCATGTTCGCGGATATGGTGGGTCGGTTCATGGATGACGAACTGTCGCCTAATATCGAAACCTGGGTTGAAAACGGCGTTGTGGATCGCGATTTCTGGCGCAAGGCCGGCGAAACCGGGCTGATGGCGGGTGCGATCCCCGAAGAATATGGCGGCGTCGGCGGCGGCATGGGCTTTGACGCCATCACGGCCTACGAACAGGGCGCGCGGGGTGATGCGGGTTGGGGTTATGGCATTCAGTCGATCGTGACCCACTATCTCACCGCGTATGGCAGCGAAGATCAGAAGAAGAAGTGGTTGCCCAAACTGGCGTCGGGTGAATTGGTCGGCGCGTTGGCAATGACCGAACCCAGTACCGGTTCGGACGTGCAGGCGGTGCGGACGACTGCCGAGAAGGACGGCAACTCCTACCGGTTGAACGGGTCCAAAATCTTCATCACGAACGGACAGACTGCGGATCTGATCATCGTGGCCGCCAAGACCGACAAAACCGCTGGCGCACGCGGCGTTTCGTTGATCGTGGTGGAAACTGACGGGTGTGAAGGTTTTCGCCGGGGGCGGAACCTCAAGAAACTGGGCATGAAGGGCAATGACACTGCCGAACTGTTTTTCGAAGATGTCAAAGTGCCGATGACAAACCTGCTGGGCCCCGAGGAAGGGCAGGGATTCTATCAGCTTATGAAACAGCTGCCGTGGGAACGGCTGAATATCGCGATCATGGCGCTGGGCGCGATCGATTTCGCCATCGGTGAAACCGTGAAATACGTGCAGGAACGCAAAGCCTTCGGGCAGCGGGTGATGGATTTTCAGAATACCCGGTTCAAACTGGCGGAATGCAAGACCAAGGCCGAGGTTCTGCGCAGTTTCATCAATGATTGTATCGGGAAACTGGAAGCAGGCGAGTTGGACGCGGCAACTGCTTCGATGGCCAAATACTGGGGGTCCGAGGTGCAGAACGAGATCATGCATGAATGCCTGCAACTGTTCGGCGGCTACGGGTTCATGATGGAATACCCGATTGCGCGTCTTTACGCGGATGCCAGGGTGCAGATGATCTATGGCGGCACCAATGAGGTCATGAAAGAGCTGATCGCGCGATCGCTCGACGTCTGAGCCCACCACGCGGGCCCTCCCGCCCGTCGTCTTCATTCCTGACGGAATGACTCCTCCGGTTGGGCCCGGCAGGCCCGGGCAAAGCCCGGGCCTGCCGGGCCTGTTTCGTTGTCGCAGCACGGGTCAAAAGGCCGCTTGCAAAGGGGGGGTGTCGGTATGATGATCCGCCGACAAGACTCAGAGGCCCGACGTGAACGATCCCGAACAATCACTTTGGCAGACCACCTGCACCGAGACAGTCCCCGCACCGCCCCTGACCGCTGACGCAGCGGTTGATCTGGCTGTCATCGGAGGTGGCTACACCGGCTGTTCAGCGGCTTTGACCGCTGCCCGCGCCGGCGCGTCGGTCTGCCTGCTCGAGGCGCAGGAGATCGGGTTTGGCGGTTCGGGGCGCAATGTCGGTCTGGTCAATGCGGGGCTGTGGCTGCCGCCGGATGACATCCGGGCGCATATCGGTATTGAACCGGGGAACCGTTTGATCGACTTGCTGGCCAAGGCGCCGGCGGATGTGTTTGCCTTGATCGATGAATATGGCATTGCGTGTGAGCCCGTGCGCAGCGGAACCCTGCATTGCGCTCATTCCGCGTCGGGTTTGAAGGACCTGCATACGCGTCATGCGCAGTTGAGCGAAGCCGGAGCGCCGGTTGTGCTGTTGTCGGCGGACCAGGCCGGTGAACGCACCGGCAGCCAGGCCTTTCACGGTGCCTTGTTCGATCCACGGGCAGGAACCATTCAACCTTTGGCCTATGCGGTGGGTTTGGCACGCGCGGCGTCACAGGCCGGGGCGCGGATACATACGCAAAGCCCCGTGCAGACCATGACATATGAGGGCGGGCACTGGGTTCTGGTGACACCGGGCGGGACGGTTCGGGCAAGATCGGTCATTCAGGCGACGAATGCCTATCATCTTGCGCTGCCGGATACCGCGCCTGCCTATGTGCCGGTCTATTATTTCCAGTACGCCACGGCCCCGCTGACGGACAATTTGCGCGCCAGTATCCTGCCACGGAAAGATGGGTGCTGGGATACCGGGCTGATCATGACGTCATTCCGGCTGGATCAGGCGGGGCGGATGATCATTGGCGGCATGGGGGATCTGGGACACGCCGGCCGGGTTGCACATTCCGGTTGGGTCCGGCGCAAGCTGGCCGAGCTCTATCCGCAATTGGCCAACCAGTCGTTGGAACACGGGTGGCACGGGCGGATCGCAATGACATCGGATCATATTCCAAAGATCACGCAGATCGGCCCCAACGCTTTGGCCGCACACGGGTATTCCGGTCGCGGCATCGGCCCGGGCACGGTGTTCGGCCGCATGATGGCCGAAAGCCTTCTGGCCGATGATCCCTCGCTTCTGCCGGTTCCCGCCGTGTCGGAACACCGCGAAAACTGGACGCGCGTGCGCCGCGCATTTTTTGAATCCGGCGCGGCGCTGACGCATCTTGTAAAAGCGCGGTTCTAAGTTCAGACAGACCGGGTGATACCGCCGTCCACCCGGATATTCTGTCCGGTGATGTAACCGCCGCCCTCCGAGGCGAGCAGAGCGACGACCGAGGCGATCTCGTCGTAGCTGCGCCCATAACGACCCATCGGAATGCGGCTGCGGAATTCTTCTTTCTCGGGCAGGCTGTCAATGAAGCCCGGAAGAATGTTGTTCATGCGGATATTCTCGGCGGCATATTTGTCCGAGTACAGCTTGGTGAAGGCGGCCAACCCGGCGCGGAACACGCCCGACGTCGGGAAAACCGGATCCGGCTCGAAGGCGGCAAAGGTCGAGATGTTGATGATCGAGCCTCCTCCCTGCGCCTGCATGATCGGGGTCACGAGCCGGGTTGGGCGCACCGCGTTCAGGAAATAGACATCCATGCCGGTGTGCCAATCCTCATCCGTCAATTCAAGGATCGGGGCACGGGGACCGTGACCGGCAGAATTGACCAGAACGTCAACACGCCCCCAATGGGCCATGGCGGCATCGACAAGTTTCTGCAAATCCTCGGTGGACCGGTTCGAGCCGGTAATACCGACACCGCCCAGCTCTTTTGCCAAAGCTTCCCCTTTGCCCGAGGAGGACAGAATGCCGACCTTGAACCCGTCCGCCGCCAGCCTCCGGGCGGAATCCGCCCCCATGCCGCTGCCGCCCGCTGTGATAAGTGCTACCTTTTCCATCTGACATCTCCGTTTTCAGTTGATCCCAAGATGGCTGTCGGACAGTGGTTTGACCAATCAGTTCTGCTGCCTCTATTCTGTAGAAAATCTACAGGATAACAGCATGACCGCCCTTCCACCCCTTAACGCCTTGCGCGCTTTCGAGGCTTCTGCCCGTCACTTGAACTTTCGACTGGCCGCCGAAGAGCTGGGCGTGACGCAGGGCGCCGTGGCGCAGCAGGTGCGCGGGCTTGAGGCGCGATTGAACGAGGTTCTGTTCGACCGCCTGCCGCGCGGGTTGCGCCTGACGGATGCCGGGCGGCGGTTTCACGCGCCCCTGCGACGTGCTTTCAGGTTGATCGAAGAGGCTGTGGCCGACTTGTCTCCGGACCGGCGGATCACATTGTCGGTCACGCCCAGCTTTGCCTCGAAATGGTTGGTGCCGCGTTTGTCGGGCTTCACGGACCTGTATCCGGACGTCTCGGTTCAGGTGGATGCGCGCGAGCGTCTGGCGGATTTCAGTTCGGATGGCGTCGATCTTGCAGTCAGGCAGGGTCGGGCGCCGTTTGCGGCGGAACTGGAGGCGGTGCCTTTGTTCTCGACCGAATTCATCCCGGTATGCAGCCCTTCTGTTGCGGGCGGAATCAGCACCTCTTCTGATCTGCTGACGCAAGTGCTGCTGAACGACACCCACGGATTGTGGCCCTTGTTCCTTGAACGGGTGGGGGTAAGCGGAAAACCCAGAATGATGAGCTTCAGCCAGACCAGCCTTGCGATCGATGCCGCAGTTTCGGGGCAGGGGATAGCACTGGCCAATGCGCCTCTTGTCGCGCCCGAGGTGGCCTCGGGCCGTCTTGTTCAGCCGCTTGCGGATGTCCTGGTTGCAGATCTGGGGTTCTACGTGGTTGCGCCCCGCAAGCCGCGCCAGCCGCAACTGGTCAGGATCATGCGCGACTGGCTGTTGTCTCAGGTCTGAAGAGACGCGGCGATCGCCTCGATCCGGGCCCGCAACCAGCGATGTGCCGGATCATTGGCCGACCTTTGGTGCCAGACCATGTAGATCGACACCGGGGCGCATTCGAACGGCAGTGGCGCGCAATCCAGCATGGCCAGCGGGCCCTGTTTCATCAGCGCCGTGTCGGTCGAGATCAGGTCGCTGCTTAGTATGAAGGCCGGGATGGCGTTGAAATGCGGCAAGGTCACCACTGCTGGCCTGATCTGGCTTTGATCGACGCCACGCATGACGGCGCGGGCATTGCGGCCATCGGCAAAGCGAACCTCGACATGATCGCAGTTGCAATAGGCGTCCCAACTGTCCGGCGGCGTGCGCTGTGTGGCGTCATAGAACAGCATCAGCGGGCTGGTCATCAGGCGTTTTTGAAAGATATCCGGCCCGTCCGGCGGCAACGGGGTCAGCATCAACTGGCATCTGTCACTGCGCAGCAGCTCGGGGTCGGGCACGCCTGAAGGAATGAATTCCAGCCGCAGACCCGCGCCTTCGGCACGTGTTTCTCGAAGCAGCTGCGGAAAGATCAACTCGCGTGGCATGTCGTTGGTGGCGATGCGGATCCTGATCTGTTCAGACTGCGGGTCGAACGGCCGCCCTTCGGTCAGCGCCCGCATTCCGTCCAGCACCTTTTGTGCGGGCTCCTTCAGGGACAAGGCGCGCTCGGTCGGGGTCAGGCCCTGACCGGACCGAACAAACAACGGGTCGCCCAGCACCAGCCGGAGCTTGGCCAGCGTGTGGCTGATGGCCGATTGCGTGACGCCCAGCCGATCCGCAGCTTTCGAAACCGAGCTTTCCTCGAGAATGGTCAGAAAGGTGCGCAGAACCTTGCCGTCGAGATCAGTGAAATCGATTTTCTTCATACCGCTTATGATTATGCATGAATGGTTTCGCTGTCCATGACGGGGTAGGGGATGAGTGGCAACAGGAGGCGCATAATGGGAATCCGCTTTTTCTCGGACAAGAACCGGCCCGTTCACATGGGGCGATACCCGTTGGAGCGTTTGACCCGACAAGATACCATGCCGGATTTGTCGCGCGTGCCCGCCATGGGCGAACTGAGTTTCCTCCGGCCGGAACGGTCCGACAGCATCGTCAACGCCATGGGCGAGTTTCAGGCGATGCTGGACGCGATCCGCGACGGGTTGGTGAACCCGATTGCATCCGAGATCCCCTCAGATCCGCAGGAGCGCGCCAACCATCTGAAGGCATTTGGGTATTTCAACGACGCATCGATGATGGGCTGTGGGCCGTTGCCGTCGGATGCACTGCTGGAGGAACCACGCCGCAACCCCGATATCGACCGGCTTGCCCACGCATTGCGCACGCGCCAGACCAAAACGCTGGCCTCTGGGATCGATCTCATCATGGCCGATCTGAAAGACAGTATGGAGGCCGCGCCCAAGCCGATTGACGACCACCGTCACGCCATCGTCTTTCTTTACGAACACAACCGCGACCCTGACCCTTCCGAACCCGGTGCGGACTGGATCATCGACGCGCAGGATCATCGTGCCTGCCTGCTGGCAACCGAGAATGCGGTGGTCATCGCCAACTATATCCGACTGCTGGGTTTTGACGCCCGCGCGCACAGCATGATGTCGTCCGAAGTTGATCTGGGCAAGCTGGCCATGGCCGCCGGTCTGGCCTCGGTCGAGGGCGACCAGCTGGTTGCGCCTTGGCTGGGCACCCGGTTTGGCCTTGCTGCCGTGACGACCGAGATGCCCATCGCGCATGACCGGCCGCTGAGGCCCATGCCGCAACAGCCGTGGTTTCGGACCCAAGGTCCGGCATGGTGGCTGGGCACGGGATTTGCCAAGAACGCCCTCAACCGTGACCCATATGCCAAACGACGCTATGTGGACGGGGCCCATCCCTTCGAAAAGCTCAAACGGGTCGAGGCTCCGACAACCTATATCGACGAAGAGAATGTGGCCCGCGTTCCCAAGCGCGCCGACATGTTCGCCCGCGCCCAGTTCGGCGACATGGGCAAGTCATTGCAGGACGCCGCGAAAGGCGGGTACTACGTGCGCAAGGCCGCGCCCAGCTTTGCCCAGCGTCGCGCGCTGGGTGCATTCGTTCTGTTGCAGGATGGTGAAAGCGCCGAGGTCGCCGGATCCACCGATGCCGAGCGCAATGCGGCGAACATCAAGGCGGCGACCTATTTCCTGGGGGTCGATGCGGTGGGCCTCAGCTGCTGCCCGGAATGGGCGTGGTATTCTCATGACGCCACGGGCGAAGAAATCGTGCCGCCGCATGATCAGGCCATCAGCATGATCATCGATCAGGGCTATGAAACGATGGAAGGTGCCAGCGGTGACGACTGGATCAGCGTCGCCCAATCCATGCGCGCCTATCTGCGCTTTTCACTGCTGGGCGGCGTGATCGCCCAGCAGATCCGCAACCTGGGCTACAAGGCCAAGGCGCATACGGTTATGGATGGCGAGGTGCTGCAACCGCCGCTGTTGCTGCTCTCGGGGTTGGGTGAGGTCAGCCGGATCGGAGAAGTTATCCTGAACCCCTATCTGGGCCCGCGCCTGAAATCAGGCGTGGTGACGACCGACATGCCGATGGCGTATGACAAACCCATCGATTTCGGCCTGCAAACCTTTTGCGAATCCTGCAACAAATGCGCCCGCGAATGTCCCTCGGGCGCGATCACCGCCGGACCGAAGCTGATGTTCAACGGTTACGAAATCTGGAAATCCGACAGCCAGAAATGCGCCACGTACCGTGTGACGACCCCGGGCGGCGCGATGTGCGGGCGCTGCATGAAGACCTGCCCGTGGAACCTCGAAGGCCTCTTCGCTGAACGCCCGTTCCGCTGGGCTGCGATGAACATCCCCACCGCCGCGCCCGCGCTGGCCAGGCTGGACGATGCGGTCGGCAATGGCGGGCTGAACGACACCAAGAAATGGTGGTGGGATATCGAGTTGCAGCCCGACGGCGCCTATCGCCCTACGACGCACCCGTTGAACCGGCGCGATCTGCAAAAGGATCTGGACCTGAAATACGAGGATCAGACCCTGGCCGTCTATCCCGCTTATCTGGCTCCGCACCCATGGCCCTATCCCTTTGCAATGGACCGAGAAGCCGGGATTGCAGCCTATGAGGCCATGGTGACGGCTGACGAGTACAAGGCCCGCAAGGCAAGCGGGGACATGTCGATCATCCATCGCTATCAGATCGCCGGTGATGCGCCCGTGATGCGGGTCGCCGTGACCAAGGTTGAAAAGATGACGGCGGATGTCACGAAATACGAATTTGCATCGCTGGACGGTGCGCCCCTGCCGGGATGGACAGCGGGCGCACATCTGGACGTTCTGGTCGCGCCTGAATTTCTGCGGCAATATTCCATGTCCGGCGACCCGTCGGATCGTACGAAATATCAGATCGGAGTGCTGCGCGAGGATGACGGGCGCGGCGGGTCCGCGCTGTTGCATCGCATCTTCACCGAGGGCCGAAAGGTTTTCGTGTCCAATCCGATCAACCACTTTGAATTGGATGAAAGGGCCACCAGAACATTCCTCATGGGTGGCGGCATCGGCATCACCCCAATGATCGCATTTGCCCATCGTCTGCATGCGCTGGGCCGCGAGTTCGAATTACACTATTCGGCCAGCACACGGGGCGGGGCGGGGTATCTGGATGATCTGGCCGCCATGCCCTGGGCGGATCGCGTTCATTACCATTTCTCGGATGAAGGCACCCGCGCCGACCTGAATGTAATTCTGTCCGGCTACCGGGATGGATGGCATGTCTATACCTGCGGGCCGGATCGTTACATGGACGGCGTGGTTCAGGCGGCCGAGCAGCAGGGCTTTCCTGAAGAGGCGCGTCACCTGGAATATTTCTCGGTTCCTGAAACGCCTGAATATGAAAACCACGCGTTTGAGCTCAAGCTTGCGCGTTCGGGCCGGACACTGCCCGTGCCCGCAGACAAGGACGCGGCGCAAGTTCTGAACGAAGCCGGTATTCATGTGGATGTGAAATGCGCAGACGGCATCTGCGGCGTCTGTAAATGCGGTGTCATTTCGGGCGAGGTCGAGCATCGGGATTTCGTTTTGTCCCGCAAACAGCGCGAAGGCGCCATGATCCTGTGCCAAAGCCGCGCGGCGGAACCTGATGGGGTGATCGAGATCGATCTCTGAACCCTGTCCAAAAGCGACATTTGGAAGTTGAATTTTGATCGCTCGGCCCATGGACGCCGGACGAGGGGTGAATTAACGTCGCCGCGAACCCAGATATTCCTGACCAACAGGTACGAGGTAGCTTCATGGATTATCACAGCCCTGCCAGCTTTGCCGAAGCTTCGGCTCTGGCCGCGAACGCGACGGGCATCACACGTTTTCTGGCGGGCGGTACGGATGTACTTGTGCAACTGCGCTCGGAACTGGTGACGCCCGATACGCTGATCGACATCAAGAAGATCGACGGCGTGCGTGACATCACCCGCAATGCCGACGGCAGTTGGACGATCGGCGTGGCCGTCACCGGCGCCGAGATGAGCGAGCACCCCGAGCTTGGCCGCGACTGGCCCGGTGTGGTCGAGGCGATGGACCTGATCGGTTCAACTCAGGTTCAGGGCCGCGCGACGCTGACGGGCAATCTGTGCAATGGCTCACCTGCGGCTGATTCCGTGCCCGCCATGGTGGCCGCAGGCGTGACCGTCACCGTAACCGGCCCCGATGGCACGCGTGACGTTGCGGTCGAGGACATCCCGACCGGGCCCGGCAAGACCTCGCTGGCGAAGGGCGAGTTGATCTCGGCCGTCAACATCCCTGCCCGAGGCAAGAATGGGGGCGGCGCCTATCTGCGGTTCATCCCCCGTACCGAAATGGACATTGCGGTGGTGGGCGTAGGTGTGAACCTCCGTCTGGACGGTGAAGTCATCACAGAGGCGCGCGTGTCGCTGGGTGCCGTGGCACCGACCGTTCTGTTGGTTGAAGACTGTGCCAACGCGATCATCGGCAGCACTTTGGACGATGCCGCCCTTGACGCACTGGCCGCGGCCGCGTCCGCCGCCTGCAATCCGATCGACGACAAACGAGGTACGATCGCATTCCGTACCGAAGTCGCCGGCGTTCTGGCCAAACGTGCCGCAAAGATCGCCTATGCCCGCGCGAAGGGAGAAAACGCATGAGCAAGCTCCACGTATCCACCACCGTGAACGGGGACGCAGTCGAATACCTGTGCGACCCGCGCGAAACCCTGCTGGACTGTCTGCGCGACAAACTGAACCTGACCGGCGCCAAAGAGGGCTGCGGCACCGGTGATTGCGGCGCGTGTTCGGTCACCGTCGATGGCCGTCTGGTGTGCTCGTGCCTGATGCTGGGTGTCGAGGCCGAAGGCAAGCAGATCGAAACCGTCGAAGGGATTGCGGATGGTGACATCCTGCACCCGTTGCAGAAGAAGATGATCGAATACGCCGCGCTGCAATGCGGCATCTGCACCCCGGGCATTCTGGTGGCGGCGAAGTCGCTGCTGGAGAAGAACCCCAATCCGACCGAGGAAGAAACGCGTTATTGGCTGGCGGGCAACCTATGCCGCTGCACCGGTTACGACAAGATCATTCGCGCCGTGATGGACACGGCGGCTGAGATGCGGGAGGCGTCATAATGGCTCTGGACGATCGCAAAACTGACTTCACCTTCGTTGGCACCCGCCCCGATCGCCCTGACGGTCTGGACAAGGTGACGGGCCGGGCCAAGTTCGGTGCGGATATCTCGGCCCCCGGCATGTTGCACGGCGCAATTCTGCGCTCACCCCATGCCCATGCCCGGATCGTCAGGATTGATACCTCGAAAGCCGAGGCATCGAAGGACGTCAAAGCCGTCGTGACCCGCGCCGATTTCGCCGATGTCCCGTTCAAGCCCGGGCTTGAAGGCGAATTCTGGAATGTGCTGGAAAATGTCATGGCGGGGGAAAAGGCGCTCTATGACGGGCACACGGTAGCTGCGGTGGCGGCCACATCTGCCTTGGCGGCACGTGATGCGCTGAAACTGATCGAGGTCGAATACGAGGTGCTGCCGCACGTCACCGATGTGGACAAAGCGATGGCCCCGGATGCGCCGGTGATCCGGGAAGGTGCTGCGGATTATTCGGTGCCAGAAGGGATGCACCCGAACGTCGTGCGTTATCACGAAAGCGGTCACGGTGACGTCGAGGCGGGCTTTGCCGAGGCCGATCTGGTTATCGAAGACAGCTTTGTCACCGAGGCGACCCATCAGGGCTATATCGAACCGCATGCCTGCCTGGGCATGCTGGGCAATGACGGCAAGGGCGAGTTGTGGTGCACAACCCAAGGTCACTGGATCGCGCAAAAGACCTGTGCGGCGCTGCTGGGAATCGAAACCTCTCAGCTGCGCGTCACGGCGTCTGAAATCGGCGGCGGTTTTGGCGGCAAGACCACGGTGTTCATCGAACCCGTCGCGCTGGCGCTCAGCCGCAAGGCCAACCGTCCGGTCAAGATCGTGATGACCAGGTCCGAAGTTTTTCGTGCCACCGGGCCGACCTCTTCGGCGTCGATGGACGTGAAGATCGGCATGAAGAAAGACGGCACGATCACGGCGGCGCAGGGTGTCTTCCGCCTGCAAGGCGGGGCCTTCCCCGGCGCCCCGGGCGATATGACGGCCATGTGTGCCTTTGCGCCCTACAACCTGACCAACGTCAAGCAGATCGGTTACGATGTGATGTCGAACCGTCCGAAACAGGCCGCGTACCGCGCGCCGGGCGCTCCGATGGGCGCCTTCGCCGTTGAATCCGTCCTTGATGAGCTCTGCAACAAGCTGGGCCTCGATCCTATTGATGTGCGTTTGAAAAATGCCGCGCATGAGGGCACGAAGGCCAGCTATGGCCCGACCTACGAACGCATCGGTCTGGTCGAAACCCTTGAGGCTGCCAAAGCGCATCCCCATTACGCGGCACCGCTGAAGCCGGGGCAGGGGCGCGGGGTTTCCTGCGGTTTCTGGTTCAACCACGGGGGCGAAACCAGCGTCTCATTGGCACTGTCCGAGGATGGTTCGGCGCAGTTGATGGTCGGCACACCCGACATCGGCGGGTCGCGCGCATCCATGGCCTTGATGGCGGCCGAGGTTCTGGGCATTCCGTATGAAAACATCCGCGTGACCATCGCCGACACGGCGACGCTGGGTTACAACGACGTGAGCCATGGTTCGCGCGTGACCTACGCGTCGGGCCTCGCGACGATCAAGGCCGCAAGACACGCGGTCGAGAAACTGTGCGAACGTGCGGCGGCCAAGTGGGGCATCCCGGTCGATGCGGTGAAATGGGAAGACGGCTGCGCGGTGCCCTCGGGGCCCAATGCGGGGGATTTCGACGCGATGCCTTTGGCCGACATCACGGCGGATATGGGATCGACCGGAGGCCCGATTTCGGGCCATTTCGAAGCAACCCCCGAAGGCGCGGGCGTATCCTTTGGCACCCATATCGTCGATGCCGAGGTCGACCCGGAAACCGGCAAGACATCGATCACCCGGTACACGGTCATTCAGGACGCCGGCAAGGCGATCCACCCGACCTATGTGGAAGGGCAGTTTCAGGGTGGCGCCGCACAGGGCATCGGCTGGGCACTGAACGAGGAATACATCTATGGCGAAGATGGCCGGTTGCAGAACTCGATCTTTCTTGACTACCGGATTCCCGTTGCCAGTGACCTGCCGATGATTGACACGGTGATCGTCGAAGTGCCCAACCCGGGCCACCCGTTCGGGGTGCGCGGCGTGGGCGAGACGGGCATTGTGCCGCCCCTGGCCGCCATTGCCAATGCGGTGTCCAATGCGGCGGGTGTTCGGATGAAGCAACTGCCGATGTCTCCGCCGCGCATTCTGGCGGCCCTGAAAGAAAATGGTTGAGGTCCACCTTTGGTCCGGCCTCCGGTCACTGACCGGGGGCCAGCAAGTGGTTGAGGTCGAGGCCAAAACCACCGGAGAGCTATTACGGGCTTTGGTCCGTGCCCACCCACAGTTGCAGGCCCCCATTGATGCAGGGGTCTCCATCGCGATCGACGGGCGCGTCATAGCCACCGGGCTTACCGAGCCGATTCCCGAAGGCAGTGAAGTCTATCTGATGCAACGTCTCAGGGGCGGTTAGGCGTCAGGTGACCAGGGCTCGCGCCCGACCATCCGGTCAGCTTCTGCCGTGATGTCGTTCATGTGCTGCTCCAGGCTCAGGCGCAGGGTCTCGATTTCCTCTTCGCTGGCCTTGCGGGGCACTGTTTCAGTCCATTCCCGGCACAGAAACACGCCTTCATTTCGCCAGGGGCGGGGCATCAGAAGGTGATCCCAGGTTCCCGCTTCGCGACCATGTTTCGCGGAAAAGGTGATACCGAATACGCGCTTGCCCGAGGTGCGCGCCCATACCAACGGAACCGTCGACAGAACCCGTTCCGGCCCGCGCGGTCCGTCTGCCGCGATCCCAATAGAGATGCCCTGCTTCATCTTGCCCAGAACCTGGCGTGACAAGGCAACGTGGCGTGTCTTGCTGGCCATGGCGATCGTGTCCATGCCAAACAGCTTTTGTACCCGGCCCACCATGCTGCCCGCCCGGGCAGACGAGGTGATCGAACAGATGCGCCCCTTGTCCAGCGGGAAGAAATAGGGCGACTGCGCCAGCCGTTGGTGCCACAGCACAACGATGACCGGTTCACCTTGTTCGGCCAGCTGATCCAGTTCTTCGTATCCGATGCGCTGCCAGCGTGTGTTGCGGTTGACCAATCGAATGTAAGTGGCGATCCGGCGGGCCACCCAGTTCAGCACGGCTTCGCTGTCTGCGATCTTCTTGCGGAGGTTCACACGGGGTTCCTTTTGCTGACCGGACCTTGTCTTAGCGCACTGCACATTTTGCGCAACTTGTTTGTCGGCTCAGATAGTGGCGTGGAATTCGAAAAAGCCTCTTGAGTCCGCCGCGCGGCTGTCATATCTGGGGCTCACCGTAGGGGTATAGCTCAGTTGGTAGAGCGACGGTCTCCAAAACCGTAGGTCGCGGGTTCGAACCCTGCTGCCCCTGCCATCCTCATCAAAACACCATTCGGCAATCGTGCCTGGCGCGTTTCCAGCGCGCGCGGCTTTCGGCTATGGCCGGGGCGGACCGGCAATTAGAACGCATGCAGGCTTTGTGAGCCGCAGTGTAGCCAAACCCTATATGCCATCCAAAAATACCGGTCCAGAGTGTGAACAGCGTCACTGACGGATGTTGGAAAGTCTGGTTGTTTGAGAATGTCAAAGAGTTGGCGTTCAGGTTCTGCACAGAACGCAGGTTTTCAGTTTCTCCCTTGTGACTGGGGCGCGCTTGTGGTCGAGCGCGCCCTTTCCGTTTCTGGTCAGCAACCCATAGTGACGATATCAGAACGTGCAGAGAATCCGTCCAAAGACGGTACTTGAGCAGAACCTGCAAAATCGGGCTTTGCACCATAGAAAGGTGTTGGGCGACCGGTCAGTCAGGCCAGCAGCGCCAGATCCCCGATATTTGTCTTGTGCCGGGTCGGCATCGTTTTTGCCGGATGGCCGTCGATCGTCAGGGCGAGGTCCTCATAAAACCCGCCGCTGTCGAACCACCAGCGATGCGACTTCATCATCTTGCGCTGCCCTTTGGGGACGTCTCGTTGATATTGGTGGTCACAGAAAATATCCCAATGACCTTTCGAGGTCAGCTTCGGCATCCCGACACGACCAGCGCGACGCCGACCGCCGTGAACAATCCCACCGGCCAGGGCCAGCACCTTGTCTTTCCGGCTATAGTAATTGGTGAATCGCTTGCACCGTTTTTTCAGGACCAGATCGCCCCATGCGCCCTTTTCCAGCCATTCTGAATCGATGTCCGCTGACGCAAACATGACCTGATCCGCCGACCATATCTTGTTGCCTGGCCCGGCCGAATCCCCGAAGTCCGAGAAAGCGCGCAGTACCACCAACGCCCCCATGGAATGCGCGATCAGATGCACCTTGGGGCGTGGCGACATCCCCAACAGCGGCAAGATCCCGTCCCCCACCAGATGCGGCGCCACCGCCTTGGCATCGGAGCGGTCCGAGTCGTAGGTGTGCACCGATCCGTCGCTGGGCCAGTCAAAGGCAACGACCGCGCCCTGATACCCGTTGCCCCTGAGATTGGTTTCTATTTTCCCCAGCCGGTCCAGCATGTCCTTCTGGCTGGTGTTGAACCCGTGAACATAGATCAGGACGGCCGAATCCCCGCCCTCCTGTCGCACGAGATCCAGCCATTTGGTTTTTTTGATAATACTACCCTTACGAATTTTTCCACCAGGGCTTTGCTGGGTGATGTGAACATACCTGGTCTTTGCCGCCGGCTTAAACGTGAACTTTTTCTTCGGGGCGTTATAGGTGCGGCGTGAAAAAAACAGTGCCAAGTCGGAAACTCCCTTCTGAACAATTCCTGAATTGTGCCACGAACTGCCATTTTCACAAAGGGTTGGCCTTTAACCTCTTCGGGGCCAAATCGGCGTCGTTGGGAGAATGCGGGAATGCGCCAAGGTTGCATACCGGGGCATCCTGACGTCCAATGCCTGTTTCTTCTGCCGGCTTAATGCCCTAGTGTCCGCTGCAAACGAACACACGCACGAGGCCCCATGTCGCGTTTTGATGGATATTTCCTGCGGCAATTGCTGATTCTGTTTGGCTTTTTCACCCTGGTGCTTGTCGGTGTGTTCTGGATCACCCGGTCTGTCAGCCTGTTTGACAGGGTCATCAGCGGTGGGCAGTCGGCGATGGTCTTTCTGGAATTCACCGCGCTGACTTTGCCGACCCTGATCCGCACGGTCATGCCCATGGCGGTGTTTGCCGCCGCCGTCTATGCCACAAATCGCCTGAGCCGCGAAAGCGAACTGACGGTTATGCTGGCCACCGGATCCAGCCCTTGGCGGCTTGCCCGGGCGGTGCTGCTGTTCGGTGTGATTACCGGGGTGATGATGGCGATCATCAGCGTGTTCCTGCGCCCGGCCTCGGTTGAACAGCTGGAAATCCGGCAGGCTGAAGTGGCCGGAGATGTGACGGCTCAACTGCTGAACGAAGGCGAATTTCTGCACCCCGCCGAAGGTGTCACGGTTTACATAGGCAGGATTGATCTGGACGGCACACTTCATGAAGTCTTCGTGTCTGATCGCCGCGATCCTGAAAACGCGGTCAGCTATTCAAGCGTAACGGCCTATCTGGTCAACAATGATGCTGGCATTCACCTCGTGATGGTTGATGGGGTTGCATTGCGCCTGAACAAGGAAGGCAAGGTGTTGTCATCGACCCTGTTCCAGGACGCGTCCTACGACATCTCGGAACTGACGAATACAAATCCGATGGCCCGGCGCAGCCTCGAAGCCATTCCAACCGCCGACCTGATCCGCAACCGGGATGAGGTTTCAGCCACGGAAGGGTTCAGCCAAGGCAAGCTGATCGAAGAGCTGCACCAGCGGTTCTCGTGGATTGCGATTTGCATCGCCGTGGCGCTGGCCGGGTATTCAACCCTGATGCTGGGCAGCTTTTCCCGGTTTGGATTGTGGCCTCAGATATTGGGCGCCTTCACCATTCTTGTGCTGCTTGAAGGTGTGCGCGGGTTTGTTTCCCCGGTGGTGATCGATGACCCGGAGCTTTGGTTTCTGCTGTACCTTCCCGCAATCATAGGGGTGCTGATCTCGGGCCTTTTCCTGCTTGTTGCTGGTCGGCCGCTTGTGCGAAAACGGCAGCGCGATCCCCAGATCATGCCGACACCGGCCTGAGTTCTAGCCGCGAAGATCCACCAAACAGCTGTGAATGTCGTCAAATTCCTCGCGATCACCGCGGGTGACCAGATACATGGGCAGCGGCAAGCTGATACTGTCCTCGACCCGCTCCAGAGCACCCGAGGCCAGATGTTCGGAAATGACGTAATCGGGGAAATAGCCGTTTCCGCCTCGGTGCAGAACATATCGCAGCGCCATCATGCAATTGCCAAGAAACACTGTCTGACCCGACGCCCGTCGCGCAGCCGATCTGACATGGTCCTGATAGACCTCGCCCAGTTCAAGGTTGACGAAGATCATGTCATCGTCCGTGCCGTCAGCCTGTGGCGTCCGGACCAGGGACAATAGCTCGGGTTCAAGCGCGTACCATGTGACACGCCGGTCCGCCGGCTTTTCATGTGTGATCGCCGCGTCCAGCACATGGGTTGCCACCGCTTCGACCATGTTCATGTCGTGGTCATAGTTCAGCGTCAACAGCAATTTGCCAAAGCGCTGTTCAAACCGAACCGCCAGGTCCACCAGCAACGGATCCCAGATGCTGAGCTGGCCGCCCAACCGCAGTGCCGGGCGGTTCTGTGCCTGTCCCGGCAGGTCGCGCGATGCGAAGCCCCAAAGGGACAACATCTGTTCCGCATAGGGTTTGAACTGCCGGCCGAACTCGGTCAGCGCCGTTCCTCCGGCACCGCGCGTGAACAGCGCCCTGCCGGTTTCCTCCTCGATCAGGCGAATACGCGCGCTGACAGCGGTCTGCGTCACATTCAACTTGCGAGCGGCGGCATGAAAGCCACCGGCTTCGGCCACGCAGAGAAAAGTTTCCAGAGCTTTGAATTGCATGTCGAAAGTATTTTTTGATCATTGCGATAAAATCAATTCATTTTTTTGAAGGGTGGTTTCGAACTACGCTTTCGCTCAGGACACATGCCAAAGGATCAGCCATGCTGGACAAAAGCCACAAACCCACCTGGACCAGTTTCGAAACAGCCACCAAGGCCGACTGGGACGCCGTGATGGAGTATGAAGAGGCGTATAATGCGGCCCTGCCAGACCGTATCCTCGATGCCATCCGCTCGTTGGACGAAGAATGGACGCCCTATCCGGTCAACCGCTACCAGCACAGCCTGCAAGCCGCGACCCGTGC
Source organism: Ruegeria sp. AL3 (assembly GCF_056536065.1). Taxonomy (NCBI): domain Bacteria; kingdom Pseudomonadati; phylum Pseudomonadota; class Alphaproteobacteria; order Rhodobacterales; family Roseobacteraceae; genus Ruegeria; species Ruegeria sp. AL3. Next base: position 294,562 of record NZ_JBQFJG010000001.1, on the reverse strand, counting down.
TTACGAGGACGGTGCGGATGAGGAACTGGTGGTGGCGGCGTTGATCCATGATACCGGCGATATCCTGTCGCCCTACAATCACGGAGAGCTGTCAGCGGCGATGATGAAGCCTTACGTCAGCGAAAAGACATATTGGATTCTCAAGCATCATTGCGTGTTTCAGGGGTACTACTACAACCACCATCTGGGCGGCGACCGCAACGCGCGCGACAAATATCGCGACAGTCCTTATTGGGAAGATTGTCGCTATTTCTGCCATGAATATGATCAGAAGGCGTTTGACCCGAATTATCCGACCAAGCCGCTGGAGTTCTTCGAACCTATGCTGCGCCGCGTCCTGAACAGGGGCGAAGGCCATATGGAGCTGAACGAAACCGCCGATGACGGCAAAACTGGCTAGGAACCGGATCAGGCGGGCCAGCCCGGCCCGCCTGTCTGATCAGCAGCTCGCCATCAGGCGATAGACGATCTGCGCCGCGGTGAAATCCCAGGCGGCATTGCCGTCGGGGGCCAGTTCGACCACGTCGAAGCCGACGCATTTACGACCCTTCAACGCATGTTCCACCAGGCGAAGCGCCTGATAGTATCCCAGCCCGCCCGGAACAGGCGTGCCGGTCGCGGGCATCTGCGCCGGGTCCAGCCCATCAACGTCAAAGCTGACATAGACCAGTTCGGGGAAGTCGTCGGGCAGGTCGACGGCATGGATGTTGCCGGTCACCAGCTCTTCGGCATCCACGTGGAAGACGTGGTTCCTCAGGCGGCTTTTGGCTTCCTCGGTGGAAAAGGCGCGCACGCCGAACTGGGCCAATGGGATACCTTCCTCGGCCAGCAGATGCATCACCGAGGCATGCGAGTGTTTTTCGCCCTGATAGGCGTTGCGCAGATCGGCATGGGCGTCGATCTGCACGATACCGACGGGCTGGCCCAGGGCGCGGGTCACACCCATGACCGCGCCATAGCTGAGCGAGTGTTCACCGCCCAGCGTGACCGGCACCTTGCCGGCACGGACGGCGGCCTCGGTGTGCTGGGCGAGGCGCTCCATGACGTCCGGCAGCGGGCCGGCGCAATCCAGTGGGGCTTCGGTAAAGATGCCTTCGACGCAGGGTTCCGCGTGACCCGTGATGCGTTCGAGTTCATTGCTGGCCTCGATGATCGCTTCGGGGCCTTTGGCGGTGCCAGACCCGTATGAGACCGTGCGCTCCAGCGGCACCGGGATCACACGGAACCGGGCGTCTTCGCTGCGTTCGGCCTCGGTCAGTTCGCTGTCGAGGAAAATGCTCATGAAAGTCTGTCCTTAAAGTCGTCATAGCCGAATTCCCTGATGATCTTCAGGTCATCGGTTTCGCTGTTCCACAGGGCGATGGTGGGCAGGGGCACGCCGTTGAACGTGTTGGTCTTGACCATCGAGTAATGCGCCTGATCGAGGAAGGCAAAGCGCTGCCCGATCCGCAGCGGCTCGGCCCAAGTGTAGTCGCCGATCACGTCGCCCGCCAGGCACGAGGGGCCGCCGAGGCGGTAGGTGTGGCCAGCTTCGGCCTCGTCCATCAGGGCGGGCCGATAAGGGGCCTCGATCACGTCGGGCATGTGGCAGGTGGCCGAGATATCGGTGATGGCTAGGTTCATGCCATTGGTGGGCAGGTCAAGGATTTCTCCGACCAGAATGCCTGCGTCCAGGGCGACGGCCTCACCGGGTTCGAGGTAGACGTCGACGCCATATGCCTCGCGTATGGTTTTGATGAAAGCCACCAGACCCTCACGGTCGTAATCGTCGCGGGTGATGTGGTGACCGCCGCCGAAATTCAGCCATTTGAGCTGGCCCATGAATGGCCTGAGTTTTGGTTCGACAGCCGCCCACGTGCGTTGCAGCGGCTCGAACCCTTGTTCGCAGAGTGTATGCATGTGCAGGCCGTCAACTCCGGTCAGAGTCTCGGCAGTCAACTGGCTGACCGGCGTGCCCAGGCGTGAGCAGGGCGCGCAGGGATCGTATTTCGGCACCTCACCTTCGGAATGTTCCGGGTTGATCCGCAGGCCGACCTGAACGCCCGCGGCCTGGGCTTTGGCGAGAAAGCGGTTCTTTTGCGCCGGAGAGTTGAAGATGATGTGATCGGACAGCGACAGGATTTCGTCGATATCCGCGTCCTTGTATCCGGCGCAGAAGGTGGCAACCTCGCCGCCATATTCTTCGCGGCCGAGCCGTGCCTCGTAGATGCCGGACGCACAGGTGCCGCCGAGGTGCTGGCGGACCAGCGGGGCCAGCGAGAACATGGAAAACGCCTTGAGCGCGCTCAGGACATGCGCGCCGGACCGGGTGCCGATGTCGGCGAGGATGCGCAGGTTTCGCTCAACCGCCTTTTCATCGACAACAAAGCAGGGGGTTGGCACGCGGCTGAGGTCGAAATTGCGAAAGGCACCGGCATCGCCGGCCTGTGTTTTCATCATGTCGGACATGTCAGGCGTCTCTGAGTTCGTGGAGAGGCCGGGGGCTCTGCCCCCGGACCCCCGGAGTATTTGGAAAAAGATGAAGTCAGAATTCGACCGGGCCGTCGAGTTCGTGGACCTGCCAGGGCAGGCCGTGTTCATTCAGCATGTCCATGAAATTATCCGGATCGAGCTGTTCCATGTTCCACACGCCGGGCTCACGCCAGTTGCCTTTCAGCACCTGTGCTGCACCGATCATGGCGGGGACGCCGGTGGTGTAGCTGACGGCCTGAGAACCAACCTCGCGGTAGCACTCTTCATGATCACAGATGTTGTAGATGTAATAGGTCTTCTCGCCCGAGCCGTCCTTGGCCTGACCCGTCGCGATGTCGCCGATGCAGGCCTTGCCCTTGGTTTCCGCGCCCAGATCACCGGGATCGGGCAGCAGGGTTTTCAGGAACTGGATCGGGATGATTTCCTTGCCGTCATGCATCACCGGATCGATGCGGGTCATGCCGACATTTTCCAGAACTTTGGCGTGAGTGATGTAAGCGTCACCGAATGTCATCCAGAAGCGGGCGCGTTCGATCTCGGGGAAGTGGGTGCTGAGCGACTCCAGTTCCTCGTGATACATCAGATACATATTCTTGGGGCCGATGGCGGGAAAGTCGAACTCGACCTTATGGGTCATGGCGGGGGAGTGTTTCCACTCGCCACCTTCCCAGTGGCGCACTTCGGCCAGCACTTCGCGCAGGTTGATCTCGGGGTTGAAGTTGGTGGCGAATTCTTGGTCGTTGCTGCCGCCATTGGCGTCGAGCACGTCGATCTGGCGGATCGTGTCCAGCTTGTGTTTCTTGAGCCACTTGGCGAAGACGGATGTCACGCCCGGATCGAAACCCGAGCCGAGGATGGCGGTCAGGCCAGCCTGTTTGAACTTGTCCTGATAGGCCCATTGCCAGTGGTATTCGAACTTGGCCTCATCCTCGGGCTCGTAGTTCGCAGTGTCGAGATAGTGGCACCCGGCCTCGAGGCAGGCGTCCATCAACACCAGGTCCTGATAGGGCAGGGCCAGGTTCACCAGGATCTCGGCACCGGTTTCCTTGATCAGCTTCACAGTGTCCTCGACCTTGTAGGCGTCAAGCTCGGCGGTGGCGATGTCAACGCCCACGCGCTCTTTCACCGATTTGGCGATGGCGTCGCATTTCGACTTGGTCCGGCTGGCCAGTGTGATTTCGGTGAAGATGTCCGAATTCATCGCCATCTTGTGCACGGCGGCGTGGGATACGCCGCCCGCGCCGACAACCAGTGTTTTGCCACTAAGTGAACCCATGGGGGTAATCTCCTCTCACAGGGGGTTATTCGTAGTAGGTGTAGCCGTTGATCGAGTCGCGATAGGCGCTCATCAGGGTTTTGCGGTCCTTGGCTTTCAGAGTACCGGTCGAGATCGCCTCGTCCACCATTTTGCGGAAGGCGGCGACGCAGTCGGTGGGGTCGAATTCGACATAGGACAGCACCTGGCTGATCGTGTCGCCCTCTTGTTCGTGCAGCAGGTCGAACCCTCCGTCAGCGCGCAGGTCGATGGTGACGACGTTAGTGTCGCCAAAGAGATTGTGTAGATCGCCCAGCGTTTCCTGATAGGCGCCGACGAAAAAGACGCCCATGAAATATTCATCATCTTCGGGCAGGGTATGCACCGGCAGACTGGGTGAAACACCGTCGGCCAGGATGAACCGGTCGATCTTGCCGTCGCTGTCGCAAGTGATGTCGGACAGGACTGCCCGGCGGTCGGGTGTCTGGTTCAGGCCCTGCAAGGGCACGATGGGATGCAGCTGGTCAATGGCCCAGACGTCCGGCAAGGACTGAAACAGAGAAAAGTTGCAGTGGTAGATATCGGCCACTTTCTCAAGCTGGTCGTCCACGTCGGTTTCCAGATCGTCACTGGCCGCCAGCGCCTTGAGGCGGGCCATCAGCGACAGGTAGATCCGTTCGGCCCGGGCCATCTGGCGCAGGTCTACATATCCACGGCGGAACAGGGCGCGCAATTCGTTGCGATAGAAGGTGGCGTCGTTCCAGCATTCCTGAAGACGGTCTTTGCTGAGATAGCCGTGCACCGCGGCAAGGTCTGAAACCATGTGGTGATCGTCGGCTTCAACCTCGGGGCCGTTGGGCGCATCATAGAGCGTGCTTTCCAGCACGTTGAACACCAGCATCGACGACGTCGCCACCACCGCGCGGCCGCTTTCGGTAACCAGCGTCGGGTGGTCCACCTCGGCCTCGTCCATGGCATAGGCCACGGTTTCCACCACATTAGCGCAATATTCCTCGACCGTGTAGTTGATCGAGTTTTCAGCCGCCTTCTTTTCACCGGTATAGTCCACCCCCATACCACCGCCGAGGTCCAGATGGGTCAGCGGCACGCCCTCGCGCGTCAGTTCGGTGTAATAGCGGCAGGCCTCGCCCACCGCGCGGCGCACGTCGTTGACGTCCTGCACCTGAGAGCCCAGATGCGAATGCTGCAACTTCAGGCAATGCAGAAGGCCCGCGTCGCGCAGCTTGTCCACCGTGGCCACCAGTTGATCGGTGTTCATACCAAAGGCGGACCGGTCGCCCGAGCTTTCTTCCCATTTGCCGCTGATCTGGTTGGTCAGCTTGACCCGCACGCCAATCAGGGGTTCAATGCCCAGCTCTTTGTATACTTCGATCACCGTGTCAGCCTCTTTCGGGCTTTCAAGAACGATCACCGTGTTGAACCCGATCTTGCGGGACAGGATGGCCAGCTGGATGAATTCGGCATCCTTGACACCGTTGCAGACGATCAGCGCTTCGCTGGCCAGCCGATGTGCCAGCGCGATCACCAGTTCGGGTTTGGACCCGGCCTCGAGCCCATAGTTGTACTTCTTGCCGAATTCGACGATCCGGTCGACGACCTGGGCCTGCTGGTTCACCTTGATCGGGAACACACCGCGATAGCTGCCCCTGTAGCCGACGCGGGCGATGGCTTCGCGGAAGCTTTCGTTCAGATGCGCGATCTCGTGTTCCAGATAGGAAGAGACGCGCAGAACCATCGGGGCCTTGATGCCTCGGTCGTTCAGATCGCTGAGAATACCTGGCAGGCTGATCGCGCCAACATCGGGAGCCAAGGGATTGCGCAGACCGATCTCGCCCTGCTCCGTCACCTCGATGAGGCCTTTGCCCCATTTCTCAACTCCGTAGATCGAATGCGGTGCGTCGGGCGTCTGTTTCAATCAAGTCGGTCCTTAACGTTGGGGTGCCAGTTTCGCGCCCGGCAATACGGCAGCTGTTTGATTCTTCCAAGTCTAAACTATGTGACGGAAAAATCCGAATTTCATGCCGGTGGGCTGATCGGGACCAGATGATTGTCCCACTGGCACATCGCGCGGGTCCGGATCTCGGGGTGCGCAGTGGTCAACGCGCCGAACACACCGGTTCCGGTGGTGAAAACCAAATCGTTTGGGCCGGAACCAAGCCCGCAGACATCCTCAAGCTCGAACGCATCGCTGAATGTGCCACTGGCCACGTCGAACCGCTGCAACGCATTGCCGCGTGGACAGGTGATGGCAACGGTTGCACCATCCGCCGAAAACGCGATGCTGCCCGCATAACCTTGCAGCGTGCTCTGATCCTGCACCGGCGCAGACAGAAGGTGCGGGTTTTCCCCCTGACGGTGCAGGCCCAGCAAGGGCGGATGTTCGGCTTTGCTGCCCTGCCACTGCATCGCAAAGCCCACCAGCCCGTCGCGACGGACCGCCAGATGGCGGATCGAGTTCTTGTGAAGCGCAGGCGACAGCGACACCTGTTCCTGAACCAGGCCCGTCAGGGAAAGGTAGGTCAGGTTGGGCTTCATCGTCGGCAGGTTCAGTTTCGTGCGCCCGGTTTCGGGATGGGTTTCGATACCGCCATTGGCAATCACAAGCGTTTTCCCACCCGGCATCAACCGCATGTCATGCGGCCCGACGCCGCCGGACGGGAATTCGCCCAAGCGCGCAAAGGTTTCAGCGTTCCAGACGCCTATGATACCTTTTCCGGCCTCGTAATCGTTTTCGGTGGCAAAGAAAATCGTGCCGTCGGCTGAAAAAGTACCGTGACCATAGAAATGCCGGCCTTCCGGCGCCGTCAGCCGCGCGATCGGTGATCCCGTCACGCAATCAATCACCACGGCAAAGGTGCCCGGACGGCGCGCAAAGGCGACGGCCTGTGCTTTGACCGGATGTGCCGCAGCCGCATGCCCGCGCGCGGGCAGGGGCACGGAAAACAGAAGGGTTCCCTGTGCATCCAGACCGGCCAGTCGATACGAACCATCCGGAAACAGCGCTGCGGCCAGAAACTCCGGCGTGCCCACCGAGGCCCATCCATGGATCGGAGGAAGAGAGGTTGCAGCAAGCCCTGCAAGGAAACGGCGGCGCGATGTCACGGATCAGTCTCCGTCCAGAGAATTGAAGCCTGCGCTGACGCCCAGCGTCGGGCCAAGTTCAGTCGAAGCAATTGCGCGAATATCGTGGATGGACTGTTGCAGGGCCTCGATACGGAACCGGGCCTGCGGATCCGCAACGCCGGCCAGCGCCGGGTCGTCAATGGCCTGCGCATTCTCAATGGCGCGCGCAAAAGCAGCATCCAGATCCGCGGCGATATCGGGATGATCAAAGGCCAATCGCGATGCAAGATCACGAAGGGCCATCAGCGAAAGTTCGACATGGCGCAAGGATCGCTTCGACCGCCACGCTTCGGCGCGGTTCGGACGCGGGCGGTCGAACGTGCCCAACGGGCGACCAAGCCGAGTGTCGGCCGTGAATTCAAGACTCGTGGACAATGCCTTGAACAGTTCCTGCATCGCTTCGTCCTGCGTTCGGAAGCGGCCGTTCTCGCCGGGCCGGGTCAGGCTGGGGGCATAGCTTTGCCAGTCATCGGCCATCGCCCGTGCGTTGGCATCAATGTCCGCCGCGATCGCCTGAATCAGCGCGCAGCGGTAATCCGCATTGCCCTGCTCTGCAAAGGCGGGATCGAACAGCATTCGTTCCAGCGCAAAGAACCCGCGTCCGGCTATGGATGTCTCGGCATAGGCTTCGGGGTCTTGCACGGCGTCATCCTCGGTTGCGATATGCTGGGACAGGGCTTTGGAGGTGAACCCTTTCGTGTCGGGCCAGAACGCCATGGCAAATGCACGATCATCGACCTCGGTCGGACCGAACCGCAGGTGACTGGCGGAAATCCAGCTGTCGAAGGCCGCATCATAAGCCGCGCGCAACGCAGGTGAGGTCGGATCGCAATCCACCCGCGATGCACTGACCAGAGCCCCGGTCGTTTCCGGCAGCTTGTCGAACCTGGGCAGTGTATGTGTCTCGGCAACGTCCATCAGGATCGGTGCGCGGTCCTGCGCCTGTGCGGCAAGAGGCATCATCAACGCGGCAATAATCGTAAGAAAACGCATGGGTCAGAGGCTCTCCAGAAAACGGATCAGGGCGTCGCGGTCAGTTTTCGGCATCGACACAACCGCATCGCGCGCGGCCTGGGCTTCGCCGCCGTGCCACAGGATCGCCTCGAGCAGATTGCGTGCCCGCCCGTCATGCAGAAACTGCGTGTGGCCCGAGACGCGTTCGGTCAGACCTGTGCCCCACAAAGGCGGCGTCCGCCATTCGCGCCCCGTCGCGCGGGCCTCGGGGCGGTGATCCGCCAGACCTTCGCCCATGTCATGCAGCAGCAGATCGGTGTAAGGCCAGATCAGCTGAAAGCTGTGCTCGGGCCGATCTTCCAACCGGTGGGTGACATGGGCCGGAGTATGACACGATGCGCAGCCGGTCGTGTGAAACACCTCTTTGCCGCGCAAAACCTCGGGGTCGTCGACATCACGGCGGCCGGGCACGCCCAGATTGCGGCTGTAGAAATCCACCAGGTCCATGCCCTGCTGATCGATCTCGAACTCGCGGGTATCGGTGTCGCCATGCGGGGCCTCGACGCAGTTCACCTGCAAGTCCGTGCAGTCCCCCTGAGGTGCCGGGTAAAGCGGGCTTGAAATACCGATATCCCCGGCAAAGGCTGCGGCGGATTGCTCCATCACCGTCGGCATGCCTGCCTTGTGCCCGAACCGGCCCATCATCGGGGCGCCGTATTCAACAGACCAGACGATGTTCGGACGGCCCGAGATGCCATCCCCATCCACGTCGTCGGGATCAGCCTTGGCCAGAAGGTCTTCGACCGGGATCGCCTCGAGCAGGCCAAGCCCGATCATCTGTGGTGCGACCCTCGGGCTCAGCATTGCATCCGGGTGCAGCGGGCCATAGCCCAGATCAGCGGCCCTGTAAGTCGGGCGGCGCAGTGACGCGGTCTCGCCGTCAGAGAGTTCAACAGGGACTTCTTCGTAAGAGATATCCAGCCGATATTCCGCCGGATGCCCCGCAAGCGCGAAATCCTGCATCTGCCCGCCATAGTTGGGATCGGGCCGGGTGGCGATGTAATCCTCGATCTCGGCATACCCGTCTTCCGGCGCGCCGGGGATCGAGACCCGAAGGAACATTGAGACCGCGTTGTCATCGGGCCCGTTCGGTGTGTGCCCCCGCCCATCCTTTATATGGCAACGCTGGCAGGATCGCGCGTTGTACAGCGGCCCCAACCCGTCAGAGGCCAATGTGGATGATGGTGACGACACCCAGATTTTCTTGAACAACCCGTTGCCGACCTTGAAATCCAGCTCCTGCTCGAAGCTCAGATTGCCCGAGGGTTGCGAGAACGCATCCGCGTCGTTGCGGACCCGGACAGTTGCCGCCCCGGCCGAGAGTTCTTCGAACGGCTGCGACACGCCAAAATCCTGCGGGGGTGCCGTCACGGCGGCAATGCGGGCGCGTTCCTCGTCGGTGCGGGGGGTGAATTTCAGATGCAGGTCCCGCAGCTCGGCTGCCAGGGAGGGGGTGGCCGCCAGGGCGGCCACTGACAGGGCAAAAAGACTATTCGCCTTCGTCCATTTTCGATGCGTTGAGTTGCGCATAATTGGCTTCGCCGATCCTTTCATACAGGTCGAGCTGCGTTTCGAGGAAGTCGATATGTCCCTCTTCATCGGACATCAACTGTTCGAACAGCGACATGGAGACAAAGTCGCCGGCCTCCCGACAATACTCGCGCGCTTCCTTGTAAAGTGCCCTGGCGTCGATCTCGGCCGCCAGGTCGCATTCCAGCGTTTCCTTCGGCGTCTGACCGATCCGCAACGGGTCCAGTTTCTGAAGGTTGGGGTGACCTTCCAAAAAGATGATCCGTTCGATCAGCTTGTCCGCGTGGCCCATCTCTTCGATGCTTTCCTCGCGGCTTTTCTTGGCCATATGGCCAAGGCCCCAGTCTTCTTGCAGGCGGTAATGCAGCCAGTATTGACTGACGGCAGTCAGCTCATGCCGCAGAGACTTGTTCAGATATTCGATGACCTTCGGATCGCCTTTCATCAGCCTTCTCCTGTGTTGCTCCGGCACGCAAAGTGCGGAGTTGCATGGGGACTTCCAGATTACCGCTGGCCCGCATTGTGTCTAGGAACAGCGGCATGCACCCGCCACAATCCGCCGATTTGCCAAGGGCATGGTAGATCTTGCCGGGGGTGATGATGGTCCGCGGATCCGCCGTGCGCATCCAGTCGATGGCGGCACGGATGTCGTGATCGGATATGTTGGTGCAGTGGCAGACAATCATTGGTCTTGGCTCGTTTCGCCGCCCTGTCAGGCGATCAGTAAGGTTTGCAGGGGCCGGAAAGAAACCCTCTCCGGCCCGCTTGAAGATTAATGGAAGACGGCGTCCGGGTTATCCAGGCTGTCTGACCCTTCAAACGCAACCCCGTCCAGCTCCAGCGCGGTTACGATGCGCTCGATCGTTTTGGTCTGATCGATCAGGCCGTTGACGCCGCCCATGATCAGGGCCTCACCGCCTTCGTTACCGCGCTCAAGCATCTGGTCATAGGCAAATCCCGCCTCGGCCGTTGTCTTGATCTTGCCCAGGGCCTGCATGGTGGCGGCCAGTTTCGCTTTCATCTCGGTATCCAGCGCCGGATCGGTGGCGATGACCAGATCGGCCAGAGATGCGCCCGAAACCGGGGTGCCATCAATGCGGGTATAGCTGCCCAGATAGACGTTCTGGATGCCCAACCCGTCATAGTAATGGCTGTTGTGGGTGTTGTCCGAAAAGCAGTCATGTTCTTCTTCGGGATCGTTCAGCATCAGGCCAAGGCGCATCCGTTCGCCGGCTTGCTCGCCATACGAGAGAGAACCCATGCCGGTCAGGATCGCGCTGATGCCTGCTGCTTCGTTCTCCACAAGGGCTGCGCGCGCCGCTCCGCCGTCTTTCCACTGATCCGCCATCCAGGCCAGATCGCTGACCAGCAGTTCGGTCGCAGCGCTCAGATATTGCACGCGACGGTCGCAATGGCCGCCGGTACAGTCCTCGCCCTGCGCATAATCAGTCGCTGGGCGGTTGCCGGCACCGGCGCCATGGCCGTTCATGTCCTGACCCCACAGAAGGAACTCGATGGCGTGATAGCCGGTTGCTACATTCGCCTCGATACCATCGGCTTCGTGCAAGGTGTCGCTCAGCAGTTCGGGGGTGATTTCGCTGGCATCAATGGTCTCGCCCGACAGTTGGAAACTGGGGTTGGCGATGACGTTCAGCACGGCAAATTCGTTTTCGTCCGTCGCGCCGCCATAGGCCGCGTCGACATAGTCGATCAGCCCTTCGTCCAAGGGCCAGGCGTTCACCTTGCCTTCCCAGTCATCAACGATGGCATTGCCGAAGCGATAGACTTCCGTCTGCTGATAGGGGACACGCGCAGCAACCCAGGCCGCGCGCGCCGCGTTCAACGTTGCGTCCGAGGGATCGGCGATCAGCGCGTTGACCGCATCCTGCAATTTCCTGGCTGAAATCAGGCTGTCCTCAAATTTGGCTTCCGCAATATTGGCATAGGTGTTCAGTACATCTGCCTTGGTGGGGGCATCACCCGAGATCGCGGCGGTTGCCATGCAAAATGTCAGGGCGCTGGCAGTGGTGAATAACTTGGTCATAGGAGTTCGATGCTTTCCTGTCAGAACTGTCGGATCGCGCGGGGATGTCCCGCGGGTTTCGCGAAGAATTAACTGAGTGATTTAGTCGGTAATGTCAACCTGAGTTTTATTGTCGGATATAGGTGGTGATGGTTGAATCCCACGCTCCTCCCCAAATCTGGCGAGCTCTGATCCGAGGGTTAACGTTGCGTGGCAGGTGATTCGCGGTAAAATCACTGTTGTGATTCTGTTAAAGGCGGTTTTTGGTTAATGAAGTGCTCTGTTCTGGCGTTGTCTCTTTTTCCGGCAGCTCTTGCCGCTCAGGCGACGCAGATCACGCCCACCCATCAACATGGGTCCGGTCAATTGGAAATCGTGTTTACGGACACGGAATTTACGCTGTCGCTCAGGGTTCCAAGCATTGACATCATTGGGTTCGAGACCCCGGTGGCAAGTGATGACGAGCGTACGCGTGTCGCCATCGCGATTTCCGAACTGTCCAAACCACTGGATCTGTTTGTCGTCCCGCCCGACGCCGTGTGTTTTACCGCATCTGCAAACGTGATCCTGACGCATGATATTCCGGGGCAGCAGGACAACGCGGGCGAGGGGGGCACGTCATTCGCAACGGGCGAACATTCGGAATTTCAGGCTGACTACGTTGTTCAATGTCAGGATATGGATGCGCTGACCACGATGGAATTTGCGTATTTCCAGCGGTTCAACGGGACAGAGAAGCTGAACGTTCGCGTCGGATCAGGCGCGGCGACCAGCGCCCATGAAATCACGCGCGCCGCGCCCAGGCTGGATATGACGCAAATCCGTTAGAAATGGCGCTTGAGCGCCTGTTGGGCGGTTTCAGGCACGCAGCCGAATCTGTCGAGCCAAGATTGCCCCGTCCATCCGTGGGGTGCCGGGCAGAAAACGAACACCTCAGATCGAAGCAGATTGCTCCCCGGTGCGATCTTTGAATGCAGCAAGGACGAAACCTGTAATTTATATTTTTCACAAGTGGTTATGGCCTTTGAGGTTGCCGGACTTCGCTGAATCAAAAGTCTCCAATTGAGGCAAAGATTAACGAATAAGGGCACAAGAATCGCATGTATGACAAGTTCTCGCAAAACTTATGCCAATATCCAAATCTATTGGTACATCATCCTGCCGATCTGTTGACTAGTCCGGTTTTAATGAGGGGGTATCTCGGCAGGGTTAGGGGGATGCCCGTTCAGGCCCGTCATGGGCCGACAAAGCGCGGCATCCCCTGCCGTTTCGATTGCGGCAAACCCACTACCACACAATGTCAGTCGATCTTGTTGCGTTGCGCGTGCGGGGTGACGCCAAAGCTTGATCGGTAGACGCGCGAAAAATGGCCCGGGTTTTCAAAGCCGCAGGCCACGGCAATCTCGGTGACGGATGCTTCGGTCTGAAGCAGCAGTTTCTGGGCGCGTTCCAGCCGCATTTCCATGAAGTATTTCTTGGGCGACGTGTTGAGGTATTTTCCAAACAGCCGCTCAAGCTGCCGAGTTGAAATGCCAAGTTCTTCTGCAATGAACGAAGGGGAAACCGGGGTTTCGATACTGTCCTGCATGATTGTAATTGCCTTGGCGAGGTGCGCATTGCGCATTCCGTTGCGTGATTGCAGGGAAACCCGTTGTTTGGCCGTGGCATTGCGTACCGCGTTATAGACCATCTGATCCGCCACATCGATGGCCAGTTCTTCACCGTGATCGCGTTCGATCAGGTGCAGCATCAGATCCGCCGTTGCCGTTCCGCCAGATGCGGTAATGTGCTTTTCATCGGCCACGAACACGCTGCGTACTAGGTTGACCTCGGGAAAGGCCTCCATGAACGCGTCGTGATATTCCCAGTGGATTGCCGCTTGCATTCCGTCGAGAAAGCCAGCCTCGGCCAGCACCCATGCCCCCGAGCACAGGGCGCCGATTTTCGTGCCGCGCGCGCGTTCGCGGCGCAGGGTTGCAAGCAGGGGGCGGGTGACGTGGTCACGCATGTGAATGCCCGACAAGACAAACAGCTGATCACATTTGGCCAGACCCTGAAGGCCGGAATGCACCAGCGTGATGGATCCGTTCGAGCACACGGCCTGCTCGCCATGTTCTGACAGAAAGGACCAGCGGTACAGTTCATCGCCGCTCACAAGATTGGCGATCCGCAAGGGTTCGACTGCGCATGAAAACGCAAGGTGCGAGAACTCCTCGACAAGGATGAAAGTGATGTGCCGCGTCTGAGGCATGAGCAGTACCGTTTGCAAGCTGGGACAATGCCCAGAACATGAGTCTATTTCGCAGGCTCTTATGCTGCACGAACTATTATTGTATACAAGTTGTATTTTTATGGAATACAAAACTGTGACCGCACGCGATTCGACCGCGTTCGCCGAACAGAAGGATGAGGCCAAAGCATGAAAGACGAAGCCAAGTCTCGCAAAAGCGCGCTGAAAGAGCACCTGAAAGTGTCCATCCTCACGCTGCGCCTGCGCCCGGGCGCCGATCTGGACGAGGCGCACTTGTCCGAGGAATTCGGCTTGTCGCGCACGCCGCTGCGCGAGGTGTTTCGACAATTGGCTGGCGAAGGCTATCTGGATCTGCGGACAAACCGCAGCGCCCGGGTTTCCGAGATGTCCTACACCACACTGCGCGACTTCTTCCTTGCCGCGCCCATGGTATACGGAGCGATCCTGCGTTTGGCGGCTTTGAATGCGTCGAACGCCCAGATCAATGATTTGAAAAAGGCCCAGCAGGCGTTCAAGGCGGCCCTTCGGTCCGGGTCCGGCGAGGACCGAGCCTTGGCCAACAACCGCTTTCATGACGTGACCGGCGAAATGTCCGGAAATGTCTACCTGCTGCCGTCGTTCAACCGGCTGTTGATCGATCACGCCCGGATCGGCATGACGTTTTACCGACCTCAGACGGCTGAGATGTCCGAGAACCTGTCTCAAGCAAGCCGCCAGCACGACGCCATCATCGCCGCCATCGAGGCGCGCGACGAGGCGGCTGCTGCGCAGCTGGCCGAAGATCACTGGAACCTGTCACGCGATCAGATCGAGATGTTCGTGATGCCTGACGCGCTGGATGTCCCGATGGGAATCCCGCCCCTTTCGAAACCTGCATGAGGACGGAATGAACCCGATTTTCAAGTTTGAGGGGATTTATACCCCTGTGGTCACGCCCTATCACGACGATGGCAGCGTGAATTGGGACACGCTGTCCGACGTGATCGAATACCTGGTCGAAAACGGCGTGCATGGCCTGATCTCGGGGGGGTCGACCGGTGAGAACTATGCCCAGACCGTCCACGAACGTGTCGAACTGGCCCGGTTCACGCATGAGCAGTTGAAGGGCCGGTTGCCATTGGTGGTTGGCACAGGCGCGATGCTGACGCCGGATTCGATTGCCCTTGCCGCTGGCGCGCGCGAAATCGGCGCCGATGCGATCCTGCTGGCCAGCCCGCCGTATTCGGTGCCGACTGATCGGGAAAACGCGCTGAATGCGCTGGCCATCGACAAGGCCGCGGACCTGCCGGTGATGCTGTACAACTACCCGCACCGCACCGGCACGATGATGGGTGAGGAATTCCTCGACCGCGTTGGCCGCAGTCGCAACTTCTGCGGCATCAAGGAAAGCTCGGGCGATATCAACCGGGTGCATTTGCTGGCCCGCGACTATCCGCATATCCAGCTTGGCTGCGGCATGGATGATCAGGCGCTCGAATTCTTTGCCTGGGGTGCGCCGTTCTGGGTGTGCGGCGGGTCCAACTTCCTGCCTGCCGAACATGTGGCTCTGTATCAGGCCTGCGTGGTCGAAGGGAATTTCAACAAGGGCCGCCGGATCATGTCGGCGATGATGCCGCTGATGCGGGTGCTGGAACAGGGTGGCAAGTTCATCCAGACCATCAAGCATGGCGTGACCATGAACGGGATCGATGCGGGCGCTATGCGGCCTCCGTTGAAGGGCTTGAACAAGGACGACAAACGCGCGCTGGAACAGGTCACGCGCGTGCTGAAGAAGACAATCGCCGACATCGTGGCGGAAGGGTAAGAGACATGGATCTGCTAACACAGGACGAATACCAATCCATCGCCGCAGGCCTGAACCTGCCGACCGGGGCGTTCATCGACGGCGCATTCCGCCCGGCGATCTCGGGTGAGACGTTTGCAACCGTAAACCCGGCCACCGGCGACAAGCTTGCCAATATCGCATCCTGCGGTGCGGCGGATGTGGATTTTGCAGTCGAAAAAGCGCGCGAGGCCTTCGACGATGGCCGCTGGTCGAAACTGCACCCGTCCGAGCGCAAGGACGTGCTGATCCGGCTGGCCAAGCTGATGACCCGCAATGCCCGCGAACTGGCGGTGATGGAAAGCCTCGACAGTGGCAAGACCATCTATGACTGCGAAACCGTGGACGTGCCCGAAACCATCCACTGTCTGAAATGGCATGCCGAGGCGATCGACAAGATCTACGATCAGGTCGCACCTGCCAGCGACGACCATATCGCCATGGTCGTGCGTGAGCCGATCGGCGTCGTGGGGCTGGTACTGCCGTGGAACTTCCCCCTGCTGATGCTGGCGTGGAAGATCGGCCCGGCACTGGCGGCGGGATGTTCAGTGGTTGTGAAACCCGCGGCTGAAACCACACTGACCGCGCTGCGTATGGCCGAACTGGCGATGGAGGCTGGCCTTCCCCGCGGCGTGCTGAACATCGTACCGGGTGGCGGTGCCGACGTGGGCGAACCCATCGGGCGGCACATGGATATCGACATGGTGTCCTTCACCGGCTCGACGGTGACGGGCAAACGGTTCCTGACCTATTCGGCGGAAAGCAACGCCAAAGAAGTGGTGCTTGAGATGGGCGGCAAGAACCCTGCCATCGTCATGGATGACGCCGAAAACCTAGACCGGGTGGCGGCGCATGTGGTGAACGGTGCGTTCTGGAACATGGGCGAGAACTGCTCTGCCTCGTCGCGCCTGATCGTGCACAAAGACGTGAAAGCCGAACTGCTGGACCGCATCGCGCATCACGCCAAACAGTGGAACATCGGCGACCCGCTGGATCCTGAAACCCGCATGGGCGCGCTGGTCAGCGAAGGGCATTACAACAAGGTCTGCGGATATCTCGATCAGGTTGAAAACGTGGTGATCGGCGGCAAGGCCGATAAAGGCTTTGTCGAGGCGACCGTCGTCGAAGTGCCGGGCAATGACGCCGTGCTTGCCCGAGAGGAGATCTTCGGCCCGGTCCTGTCGGTGATCGAAGTGTCGGGCTTTGACGAGGCCATCAAGATCGCCAATGACACCGACTATGGCTTGTGTGCCTCGATCTTTACCGCCAACGCCAAACGGGCCATTCGTGGTGCGCGGGCGATCCGGGCGGGCACCGTGACCGTCAACAGCTTTGGCGAAGGCGACATCACCACGCCGTTTGGCGGCTACAAGCAATCGGGCTTTGGCGGGCGCGACAACTCGATCCATGCGCATGATCAGTACACCCAGCTGAAAACCATCTGGATCGATCTTGCAGACGACGCCGACGAGGCTGTGGATTGACACGATACGAGGCCAAAAGACTGCCGCGGCAGACCGGTCCGGCGGGATGGAATGCCATCCTGCCGCCCCAGGACCCTCTGCCAGAGCTCGAACAGGACCTGACCGCCGACATCACCATTGTCGGCGGAGGGTTTGCCGGGCTGACGGCGGCGCGGCGATTGCACCAACTGGACCCTTCGCTGAAGATCGCCGTGCTGGAAGCGGGCCGATTTGCCGATGGTTCGGCGGGGCGGAACTCGGGGTTCATGATCGACCTGCCGCATGATCTGGCCTCGGACAATTACGCAGGCGATGGGCTGGAAGCGGATCGCGCCGCCATTGCCCTGAACCGCAAGGCCATCGCTTTCGCGACCGAGGTCGCCGCCGATTGCGACCTGCCGCAGGAAATGTTCGACCCTTGCGGAAAATACAATGCAGCCGCCACACGGGCAGGAGACGCCCATAACCGCGCCTTCGCCGAGCATCTGACCAAACTGGGTGAGCCGCACACGCTGTATGACCAAAAGCAGATGCAAGAGATCACGGGCAGCCCGCATTATGTTTCGGGGCTGTTTGCGCCGGGGACGGTGATGATCCAGCCCGCAGCCTATGTACGGGCGCTGTCGGGTCAACTGGCTGGCCAAATCAACGTATTCGAGAACGCGCCAGTCACCAGCTTTGAAAAGCAGGGCGCAGGTTGGGTGGTCAACACCGCCAGGGCCAAAGTCAGCACCGGGCGGATCGTTCTGGCCAACAATGGCCATCTGGAAAGCTTCGGATTCTATCAACGGCAATTGATGCATATCTGCCTCTACGCCTCGATCACGGCGCCGCTGACCGAGGCGCAGATCAAGACACTGGGCGGGCGACCGCGCTGGTCGGTGACCCCGGCGGATCCGATGGGCACCTCGGTCCGGCGCATTTCGGGCAGCTATGGGGATCGCATCCTGATCCGCACCGGGTCCAGTTTTCACCCGACGATAGAAACCACCCGGATGCGGTTGCGCAATGCCGGCTGGGTGCATGACCGGAAGTTCCGTGAACGCTTTCCGCATCTGCCCGATGTACGGATGGAGCATCGCTGGGCCGGGATGCTGTGCCTCAGCCGCAACGGATCCGCAGCGTTCGGCGAAGTGGCGGATGGCGTGTTCTCGGCCTGCTGCCAGAACGGCCTGGGCATCGCCCGCGGCACCCTGCAAGGCATGGGCATCGCGGAACTGGCGCTGCAAGGCGGATCAGAGATCGCGGATCACTTTCTGGCGCAGCCGGATCTTCCGCGATTGCCGCCCGAGCCTTTCGCCTCGCTTGGGGCGAACAGCTATCTGATCTGGAAAGAATGGCGGTCCGGCAAGGAATGACGCGTGGGCATCAGGGCAAGCTCAGCTTGGCCATGCGCCCACCATCTATCGTAAAGACCTGCCCGGTGATGAAACCCGCATCCCCGGATGCCAGAAACGCGACGAGCGCGGCAACTTCTTCAGACCGCCCTGTTCGGGCCACCGGGTGGATCTTGGCGATGTCGCGACGGAATGCGGGCGGGTCGGGCATGGATTCGATGAAATCCTCGTTCAACTCGGTATCGATCCAACCGGGCGCGACGGCGTTGCAGCGGATACCTTCGCCCCCGTGATCCACGGCAACGGCGCGGGTCAGGCCGTGCAACCCTGCCTTTGATGCGCAATAGGCAGCGTGACCGGGATTGCTGCCCAGGCCTTCTATGGATCCGGTGTTGACGATGGCGCCCTTGGTCTGGCGCAGATGCGGCAGCGCGGCCTTGATCATCAGGAACGGGGCGGTCAGGTTCACCGTCAGGTTGCGGTGCCAGTCCTCAAGGCTCATTCCTTCGACCGAGGCTTCCTGCATCATGCCGGCGTTGTTGACCAACACGTCCAGACGCCCGGCTTTCGCGATCACTTTGTTGACCACCTGTGCCGGGCTGTCGGGAAGGGTGAAATCTGCAGCAATGCCTTGGAATTCGGTGTCCTGACCACGTTGGGCGGTGAAGACCAGTGCGCCTTCGTCGTGCAAACGCCGGGCAATGGCCTTGCCGATGCCGCTGCGCCCGCCGGTGACCAGTGCCACCTTTCCATCGAACCGCCTCATGATACCGGTTTCCCTCCATTCACCTCAACCAGCGTGCCGCAAACATAACGCGACGCGTCCGAGATCAGGAACATGATGACGTCGGCGATGTCCTCGGGCTCGGCGATCCGGCCCAGCGGCACGGTCCGGCCCAGTTCGGCTACGGCTGTATCGGGGTCAAAGCCCCGCGTTTCAAAGCCTGATCGCAGCATCGGGGTATTCACTTCGTTCGGGCAAACGGCGTTGATGCGGATACCCTGATGGGCGTGATCCATGCCCATGCACTGGGTCAGGGACGCGATGGCCGCCTTGGTCATGCAATAGACCGCATGATTGGGGCCGGGGCGCAGCCCCCAGCAGGACGCGGTGTTGACGATGGCCCCGCCGCCAGCGTCCGCCATGATCGGAATTGCCGCACGACAAATGCGGAACGGGGCTTCGACATTGACACCCAATGACAGAGACCAATCCGCATCAGACGTATCCGTGACCGACCCGCGCGTGATGACGCCCGCATTGTTGATCACGATGTCAAGCCCGCCCAATGCGGACGCGGCTGCGCCGGGCAGCTGGTCTGCATATTCGGGAACAAGCAGATCACCGGGCAGATGTGCCTCGGCCTCGATGGCATCGACAGCCCGGTCGGCGACTGCGACCCGCGCCCCGGCATTGCGCAGGCGTTGAACGATTGACGCCCCGATGCCGCCAGCCGCGCCAGTGACCAGAGCCGATTTTCCTTTCAGGTTCATATTGTCATCCATTTCTTAGAATGATGCGACAGGTGCGCCGAGCAGGCTTTCATCAGGAACCACGCCCAGCCCCGGCCCGGTTGGCAGCGCGATATGCCCGGCGTCGACCCGGATGCCGTTTTCGGGATCGTAGTTGCCTTCGATATATGGCGCAGCCAGCCAGACGCCTTCCAGCAGGTCGGGCCGAACGGTTGCACCGATATGGGTGCATGCAGCGGCGATGATGTCCCCGCCCCAGCTGTCATCGCAGGTATGGGGCAGGTTGCGCGCCTCGCAGATATCACGGAAGGCGCGCATCGGGTGCAAGCCGCCGATGCGGGTGACCTTCATGCCGAACCCGTCGACCAGACCGGTGCCCGCCGCCGAGACCACGGTGTTCAGGTTGGTGCTGTTTTCATCCATATAGATGCCATGCGTGACCTGAGGCCGGATCTTCCTGAGATCTTCGATTGTGTTGCAGGGCTGTTCCATGATGAAGGGGATTTCGGGGCATTCGCGGCTGACCCGCAGGGCGTCTCGTGTGGTCCAGCCCCGGTTGCCGTCGACGGCCAGACGCATACCCGATCCCTTGACCACGTCCCAAACCTTTCGAATGGTTTCGATGTCGATCTCGACCGGGCGGCCTCCGACCTTGATTTGCAGACGCGGGAAGCCTTCGGCCATTTTCTCGGCAGCCAGTTTCGCGATGTCGTCGGGTGCACCGACGCCCGTGGCATAATAGGACGGCACCTTTTCCGAGACCGCTCCGCCCAGCAAATCGGAAACCGGAACACCCAAGTGTTTGCCAAGCAGGTCGTGCGCCGCAATGTCGATGGCGGCCTTGGCATAACCATGACCGTTCAACAGCCCATCCATCCGGCGATGCAAGGCCAGAGGCAGGACCTCTGTTCCGATCAGGCCCGGGGCCATTTCGACCAGAGCGGCGCGCGCCCCGGCGGCGTGCGCCTCGGCATAGGTCGGGCCAACCGGGCAGGTCTCGCCCCAGCCGGTCAGACCGTTGTCCGACACGATTTTGACCAGCGTGGTATCCAGCGCCCAGACCTGAGCGTTGGCCATGGTATAGGGCCCGTTTTTGACCGGCAGGTCGTGGCTGTAAATGTGCAGTTCGGCGATCTTCATCTTGGTTTACGTGTCTTGAGTGGAAAAAAGGGCCCACCCGGATGACGGGTGGGCAAGTACGGGGAGTGTGGATCAGTATGTTTGGTTCAACTCGTCCGCCGCCGGGATTTCCCTTTCGCGGCGGGCGATATAGTCCAGAAGGGCCTCGTTCTTGGCCTCGTCCAGCTTTGGTTCTTCATATTCGGCCAATAGTTTCCGCGCATGTTTCAGGGCGCGTTCGGTGATTTCCACCTCCCCCTCGGCCACCCATTGCTCGATCGAGTTGTTGTCGAACAGTTCCGGCATGAAGAACGCGGTCTGAAAGTTGTCCTGCGTGTGCGGATGACCCAGATAATGCCCGCCGGGCCCCACATCGGGAACCGCTGCCAGGGCCTGATCGAAATCGTGCCACATTGGGCCTTCCGCCATCCGGTAAGCCATCGCGCATTGTTCGGCGTCGACGATAAACTTGGCGACCGAACAGTGCATGCCCGCCTCGTTCCAGCCTGCCGAATGCCAGATATAATTGGCCCCGGCGTGAATGACCGCACTGAGCGTCGTGGCGGATTCGTACCCGGCCTGTGCATCAAAGGTCTTGGCCCCACCCAGAGTGTTCGAAGTGCGCCACGGTACGTCGTAGAAGCGCGCCATCTGGCCGATCATGAAGTTCATCAGGCTGATTTCGGGCGTGCCGGCCATCGGCGCGCCGGATTTCATCGAAACGGTCGACAGGTAATGCCCCCAGATCGCCGGGCAGCCCTTGCGGATCACCTGCGTATAAGCCAGCGCCGAAAGCGCCTCGGCGGTCAGCTGCGCCACGGTCGCGGGCACCGATGCCGGGGTGTTCGCGCCACCCAGAACAAAGGGCGAGCACAGAACCGGCTGATTGCGGCGGCAGAAGGCCCGCATCGCACCCAGCATGGTTTCGTCCCACACCAGTGGGCTGTTGCCGTTGCAGTTGCCGGTGGTGACCGGATGATCGTCAATGAACCCTTCGCCGAACAGGATATCGCACATATCCATCACATCCTCGGCATTCCTGGGCGAGGTGGTCATGCCCATGAAGGTCTTGTCCGAGTACTTCATCGACGAATAGGTGATGCGCAGGTGCCGCTGGCTGATCGGGTGGTCGTAGGGCTCGACAATGTGATGGGCCGAGCTGTGCAGCGCCGGCATCATGTGCGACAGCTTGTGGAACATCGCCAGATCATCCAGCGTCGGGTTCCGGCGCACGTCATCCAGATCGCGCAGGAAAGGGGCCCCGGTCATTGGCACGAAGATCGCGTGCTTGCCACCCAGTGCAAGGTTCTTTTGCGGATCGCGCGCGTGATAGGTGAACTGCGCCGGAATGGTCGAGATCAGCTCGCGCACCATATTTCGGTCCAGATAGACCAGTTCGCCGTCAACCTTGGCCCCGGCTTTTTTCCAGTCTTCCAGCGCGATGGGGTCGCGGAACTGAACGCCGACATTTTCCAGAATGTCCATCGCCGCATTGTCGATGCGCTCAACCTGGGTTGCGTCCATGACCTCGCACAGCGGGATGCCTCGGGTCAGGCCCGGCAGCATGTCGAAATTTGGAGCGGTGCGTTGGGCTCGGCGGGCAGAACGTCCGCCGGAACGCGTGACAGTGCGAGTGGTCAAGGGGCAATCCTCCAATTTTGAAACAAACTGACGGATTCGCGGCGCAACCACCTCTCTGATTGCGATATGTGCTTGCAATAAGCGACACGGGTCATTCCAAATAATTTTGTCCCTGCGTAACGAAAAAGACGCCGGGTCATTGTTACCTGTGTGACCTACTTCACAGCCAGGCAAGTGCATATATCTGCAACAGATAAACGCAGGGTTGTTTCAGAAGGCACTCACTCATGCACCACAAAACAGAGATGCTGATCGTCGGCGCCGGGTTTGCCGGGCTGACGATGGCGCTTGAGGCGCGCAAGCGCGGTATCAAGGATATCGCGATTTTGGAAAAGGCCGATGATATCGGGGGGACATGGCGCGAAAATACCTATCCCGGTGTCGCCTGTGATGTGCCGTCGCATCTGTATTCCATGGCGACCCATCTCAACCCGCATTGGAGCCGCGCCTATGCCGGTGGCGCGGAAATTCAGGCTTATCTGCAAAATGTCGCGCGTCAGGAAGGGTTGTATGACCTGTGCCATTTCCGGCAGGAGCTGAAATCGGCCAGCTGGGATGGAACGCGATGGCAAGTTGAAACGATGGATGGCCAGCAATGGTCGGCGCGGTTTCTGGTCTCGGCCATTGGCGCACTTCATTATCCCAGCATCCCGGATATCCCCGGCGCCGACGGTTTTTCGGGGCCCAGTTTCCACTCGGCCGAATGGAATCACGAAGTCGATCTGACCGGCAAGCGCGTGGCGGTCGTTGGAACCGGCGCATCCGCCGTTCAGTTTGTACCCGAGATCGCCAAGATTGCAGGCCACGTCGCGATCTTTCAACGCAGTGCGCCTTACGTGATGCCGCGCCCGGACGGTCCGATTGCGCCCTGGGTGCGCAGCCTTTACGCTTGGCTTCCCATTTTGCCCCGCATTCGGCGCAAGCTGATATTCATGATCTTCGAATTTCGCCACCGCGTGTTTCGTGGTGAGGAACGCGCGGTGAATTTTGCTTTGAAGATGTGGCAAAAGGCATTGGAGCGCGCCATCACCGATCCGGTCGAACGGCGGACTCTGACCCCCGACTATCGGATCGGCTGCAAACGTATCCTGAGTTCGAACGATTGGTACCCGACCCTGGCCCGCGACAATGTCAGCGTTGTTCCGAAGGGCGTCGCTCGAATCGAAGGTGACACGGTCATCGCGGCGGATGGCACCCGGACCAAGGCGGATGTCTTGATCTGGGGCACCGGGTTTCACGTAACCGACGTGGTCGAGCGTCTGGACATTACCGGTACGGACGGGCTGACGCTGCGCTCTGCCTGGTCGGATGGCATGTGCGCGCATCTGGGTACCGCAGTTTCGGGTTTTCCCAATTTCTTCCTGCTTCTGGGGCCGCATACCGGGTTGGGGCACAACTCGGTCGTGCTGATGATCGAGGCCCAGGTTGGCCATATCGGCCGGGTCCTGAGCGAGATGCAGCGCGAAGGGTTGTCCGCAATCACTCCAGACGCCGCAAAACAGGCGGCGTTCACGCGGGAAATGCACAGCCGCCACGCGGACGGCGTCTGGCAGGCCGGCGGCTGTACATCCTGGTACATGGATGCGGAAGGCCGAAACACGACCTTGTGGCCCGGCACCGTTGCCGAGTTTCAGAAACGCATGGCACAATCAGGGTTGGAGCAATACGGACCCGCCGCCCCTGGCAATGGAGAAAGTTGAATGACAACCGTTCTGATCGCAATCGCCGTCCTTGTTGCGGTTCTGTTTGTCTTGAACCTGTGGACCCGGAAGATTACCCGCCGGGGTCGTGAAACCGTGCCGCAGCTGGGTCAGATCACACCCGTTCGCGGCGGCAGCATCCACTATGTGGAAAAGGGAAATCCCGAGGCGCAGACCATCGTCATGATTCACGGTCTGGCCGGGCAGTTGCAGCACTTTACCTATGCGCTGGTGGATCTTCTGGCCGACGACTACCACGTTATCGCGCTGGACCGGCCGGGATGCGGGTATTCAACGCGCGATACGGCCGAGCTGGCGCAATTGCCCCACCAGGCAGGCATGATTGCCGAGTTTCTGGACAAAAAAGGCGTGGACCGCGCTGTTCTGGTCGGCCATTCACTGGGGGGCGCGGTTTCACTAGCGATGGCACTGGACCATCCGGCCCGGGTCGCCGGTCTGGCGCTGCTGGCGCCGCTGACGCACAAACTGCCCGAAACCCCGGCGATCTTCAAACCCCTTGAGATCCGCTCCGAATGGATGCGCAGCCTGATCGGCAACACGCTTGCCGTTCCCCTTGCGTCCAGAACCGCGCCGCACACGCTGAGCGCAGCGTTTGACCCGGAAACCCCGCCGGACGACTTTTTGGACCGGGCAGGCGGCGCGCTTGGCCTGCGGCCTTCCGCCTTTGTCACGGCCTCTCAGGACGTTGCCGGGGTCGATGCAAGTATCAATGCGCAGGTCGCGCGCTATCCGAAACTGACTGTCCCCGGGGGCATCTTGTATGGCCGTCAGGACGCGATACTGTCACCGCCGCTGCACGGGCCGACAATGACCGAGTTCGGGCTGAGTTACGAAGAGCTGGACGGGTTCGGCCACATGATTCCGATCACAGAGCCCGAAATATGTGCCGTCTTCATCCGCAGGATGACCGACGCGACCACATCCCCTCGAACATCCTTGCAGGACAGGCCATCAGAGCAGGCGTGAAAGAAATCTTGAGGTTGGTTGATTTCCCTCTTGACCCTCCCGGGCCCCTCGCTTACATCGCCTCTCACTCAAGGCGGAGTAGCTCAGTTGGTTAGAGCAGCGGAATCATAATCCGCGTGTCGGGGGTTCAAGTCCCTCCTCCGCTACCAAAACCCTTCCCATTTTGTTGAATGGTTTGAGGCCGCAACGCCGGGGATCCTCCTTCGCTTGTGTATCTACGTATCCAGCCGGCAACACCCGTCTTTGTGCAGATGCTGCCAGCTTGTTCTGGCGTGCCTTGTGCGTCAGATCCGCCCCATGCCGTTAAACAGCCGGGGGTCTGCGTCCTTGATCGCCCGGCGGCCGTGCTTTACCCGTGTGTGTTGTCGATCACGGCGATATCCCCGTCCTGCCAGTTGATTTCGACCGTGCAGCTTTCGGCGATGTCGTGTTCTTCGTTCGTCAAGAAAACCTCCGCCGCCCCACATCAGGGAATTTACAGGAAGTGTCCCGAGAGTCCGAGCATATCTACAACATCGACTAAATCGGAAATCATGGTGCTGCTGGAGAGAATTGAACTCTCGACCTCTCCCTTACCAAGGGAGTGCTCTACCTCTGAGCTACAGCAGCGCTGTGGGCGGGTGATTAGACTCAAACGAAACGCGGCGCAAGGGTGTCTGGACGGTTTTTTTCGCCTCCTGTAGAGAAAGATCATGACGAATAAAAATTCACCCAAAAAACAAGGCAAATCCGGGGATGCGCGCGAAGAGCGGCTGAAAGCGGCGCTGAAGGCCAATATGGCCCGGCGCAAGGCGCAGGCCAAGGCGCGGGCGACCTCTGGGGACAAGGCTGACAAGGACAAGGGATAAGAGCAGATGGATTCGATTCTGGTGACGGGCAACGGCCCGCTGAATGGTCAGATACCGATTGCGGGGGCCAAAAACGCGTGTCTGACGCTGATGCCTGCAACCTTGCTGAGCGAAGAACCGCTGACGCTGACGAACGCACCACGCCTCAGCGACATCAAGACCATGACCGCTCTGCTGCAATCACTGGGGGCCGAGGTGTCGTCGCTGCAAGATGGTCAGGTGATCGCGATGTCGAGCCATAGCCTGACCAGCCAAACGGCGGATTATGACATTGTGCGCAAGATGCGTGCCTCGAATCTGGTGCTGGGCCCCTTGCTGGCGCGGTTCGGGCAGGCGGTTGTTTCTCTGCCAGGTGGCTGCGCGATTGGTGCCCGTCCGATGGACTTGCATGTGGAAGGGCTCGAGGCGCTGGGCGCCGAGATTGAGCTGAAAGACGGGTATCTGCACGCCAGGGCTCCGGGAGGGCTGAAAGGCGCGGTGCACGAGATGCGCTTTGCCTCGGTCGGGGCCACCGAAAACATCGTCATGGCGGCGACGCTGGCCAAGGGCACCACGGTGCTCAAGAACGCCGCGCGCGAGCCCGAGATCGTCGATCTGGTCGAATGCCTGCGCAAGATGGGTGCGCAGATTTCGGGCGAGGGCAGCTCGACCATCGAAATTCAGGGCGTCGACCGGCTGCACGGTGCCACCCATCAGGTTGTCACCGACCGGATCGAACTGGGCACCTATATGCTGGCCCCGGCGATTTGCGGTGGCGAGGTCGAACTGCTGGGCGGGCGCATGGCGCTGGTTGAATCCTTTGCGGCCAAGCTCGACGCGGCGGGGGTCAGTGTCACCGAAACCCAAAACGGCTTGAAAGTGGCGCGCAAGAACGGCCGTGTGCAGGCTGTGGATGTGGTGACCGAACCCTTCCCGGGCTTCCCGACCGACCTTCAAGCGCAGATGATGGCGCTGATGTGCACGGCTGAGGGCACCTCGGTTCTCGAAGAACGCATTTTCGAAAACCGCTTCATGCATGCCCCGGAACTTGTGCGCATGGGCGCGAATATCGAGGTGCACGGCGGCACTGCCACCGTCACGGGTGTCGAAACCCTGAAAGGCGCCCCGGTGATGGCGACGGATCTGCGGGCTTCGGTGTCGCTGATCCTCGCCGGATTAGCGGCAGAAGGTGAGACGACGGTAAGCCGGGTCTATCATTTGGACCGCGGATATGAACATGTGGTGCGCAAGCTGGAAGGCGTGGGCGCAAAAATCGAACGGATCAAGGGCGAATGACGGACGCAAGTTTTGAAGACGGGCGCGAAGCCCCGCTGAATCTGGGGGCTGAGGATGCAGATGACCTGAAGGTGATCTCGACCCTGGTGCAGGATGCGGTTTTTCCCGTGACCGAGATGAAATGGCAACCGTCGCACCGCCGCTTTGGCCTGTTGCTGAACCGTTTTCGCTGGGAAGACAAAGATGCCGCCGCCCGCCGTGACCGCCCGTTTGAACGGGTGCAGTCGGTGCTGGTCTTCGATTCCGTTCTGTCCGTGTCCAGTCAGGGCATTGATCGCAGCGAGAAAGACATGGTCATGTCGCTGCTGTCCGTCGAATTCGAACCCGGTGAGGATGGCGCGGGCCAGGTCTTGCTGACCCTGGCGGGTGACGGCGCGATCCGCCTGACGGTCGAGGCGTTGGATGCCACGCTCAAGGACGTCACGCGCCCATATCGGGCCCCATCCGGCCGGGTGCCGCAGCACCCCGAATAGATGCAGAACAAGCGCGGCATTTCTCAGGCGTTTTCAAATGTGCCCGAGGGTATTGCCCTGCGTCCCGCGACCGTGTTCGATGTGTTCGACATCAGTCGCGTGCTGATACGGTCGATCACGCAGCTTTGTGTGGCCGATCACAACAACGATCTCGACCATCTGGAACAATGGACCGCGAACAAAGACCCGGCGACCATCCGGGGCTGGTTCAAGCCGGGATCACAGATCTGGCTGGCCGAGCGTGAAGGGCGGGTGGCCGCGGTCGGTGGGTTGTTCGAAACCGGCAAGATCACCTTGCTCTATGTTGACCCGGATCACGTCGGCAGCGGGGTGGGGGCCGCGTTGCTCAACCGGCTGGAACGGCAACTGGCTGCGTGCGGCTGTACCGAGGCGCATCTGGACGGCACGAAAACCGCCCGGGAATTCTATTTGCGCCACGGCTGGAAGGTCACCGGTCAATGCAGTGACAGTCGGGACCTGACCTGCTTTGCCATGCGCAAATCGCTGCACCCCCAGGGCTGAGGGTTGAGGCCGCGCCCCGTGGGCGATATGTCCCGTGGCGCAACGCCCGGAGTGCCAGATCATGCCCGTTTTCCTTGACGCCACATCACCCGATTTCGAAACCGCCTTTCAGGCCCTGCTGTCCGCCAAGCGCGAGGACAGCCCGGATGTGGACGCGGTTGTGGCGCAGATCATCGACGATGTCCGCAACCGGGGTGACGCGGCGGTCATCGAACTGACCACGAAATTCGACCGGCTGGAGCTGACGCCCGAAACGCTGGCCTTCAGCGCTCAGGAAATCGCGGACGCGGTGACGCAGGTCTCGGCCGAGGATCGCGCGGCGCTGGAACTGGCCGCCGCCCGCATCCGGGCCTATCACGAAAAGCAGATGCCTAGTGATCACAGCTGGACGGATGAGGCCGGGGCCACACTGGGCTGGCGCTGGTCAGCCGTTTCAGCCGCCGGGTTGTATGTGCCGGGCGGGCTGGCTTCTTACCCGTCGTCGGTTCTGATGAATGCCATCCCGGCCAAGGTGGCGGGGGTTGAACGGCTGGCCATCGTGGTGCCCACCCCGGACGGGCAGGTGAACCCGCTGGTGCTGCTGGCAGCGCAGCTGTCGGGTGTGGACGAGGTCTATCGCATCGGCGGCGCGCAGGCCGTGGCGGCGCTCGCCTATGGCACCGACACCATCGCGCCGGTCGACAAGATCACGGGCCCGGGCAACGCCTTTGTTGCGGCGGCCAAGCGCCGTGTCTTTGGCAAGGTCGGCATCGACATGATTGCGGGCCCTTCCGAGATTCTGGTTATCGCCGACAAGAACAACGATCCCGACTGGATCGCGCTGGACCTGCTCAGCCAGGCCGAACACGATGAAAGCGCGCAGTCGATCCTGATCACGGATGATGCCGCTTTTGGCCAAAGCGTCGCTACGGCGGTCGAAAAACGCCTCGAAACCCTGCAACGCCGCGCCATCGCCGGGGCCAGCTGGCGCGACTTCGGCGCCATAATCACCGTCCGTGATCTGGATCAGGCTGCAATCCTATCGAACCGTATCGCCCCGGAACATCTGGAGCTTTGCGTCGCAGACCCGGTGGCGCTGAGCGAAAAAACCATCCACGCCGGGGCCATCTTTCTGGGCCAGTACACACCTGAAGCCATCGGTGATTATGTGGGCGGTCCCAACCACGTGTTGCCCACCGCGCGTTCGGCACGGTTTTCGTCAGGCCTCAGCGTGATGGATTTCCTCAAACGCACCACGCTCAGCCAGATGACCCCCGAAGCCCTGCGCGCCATTGGTCCTGCCGCCGAACAGCTGGCGTGCTCGGAAAGCCTCGAGGCGCATGGCCTCTCGGTCACCGCGCGCCTGAACCGCCTGAATGGCTGAAATGACGCAAAGACCTGGCGCATATGGCGTTTCTGTGCGTTGCCCGTTGAATATCATTGCTATA
The DNA here is from genome assembly GCF_056536065.1 of Ruegeria sp. AL3. Lineage (NCBI taxonomy): Bacteria > Pseudomonadati > Pseudomonadota > Alphaproteobacteria > Rhodobacterales > Roseobacteraceae > Ruegeria > Ruegeria sp. AL3. Next base: position 264,786 of record NZ_JBQFJG010000001.1, on the reverse strand, counting down.
GGTCTGTGCTGACGCAAGGAATGTGACTGTAAAGATGACCCGCATCTCGCATATCGAACTGGATGATAGAAATCTGCCGCCGCCCACGCCCGAGATCGAGCAGGAACGCAAGGTTGCCATCTATGATCTGCTGGAAGAAAACAGCTTCTCGCTGCCCAAACGCGACGACCGCGTTGTGCCCGAAGGCCCCTATCGCCTTCAGCTTTCGATCCGCGACAAACGGCTTGTCTTCGACATTGAAACCGAGGCCAACGAAAAAGCGGCCGAGTTTCACCTGTCGCTCGGTCCCTTCCGGCAGGTGGTCAAGGATTACTTCCAGATCTGCGAAAGCTATTTCGATGCGGTGAAATCACTGCCGCCCAGCCAGATCGAAACCATCGACATGGCCCGCCGGGGTATCCACAACGAAGGCAGCCGCGTGTTGCAGGAACGGCTGGAAGGCAAGGCAGATGTCGACACCGACACCGCCCGTCGCCTGTTCACGCTGATCTGCGTTCTGCATTTTGGGGGCTGACGCGTGAAGCCTCTGCCGCAGTCGGTCTTGTTCTGTTGCGACCACAACGCGGTTCGGTCCCCGATGGCCGAGGGGCTGATGAAGAAATTCTATGGCACCGGCACCTATGTTCAGTCCGCCGGTGTGCATAACGATCTGGAAATCGACGGCTTCAGCATCGCCGTCTGCCACGAGGTCGGCGTGGAACTGTCCCGCCACCGCTCACGCTCCTTTGACGAGATGCAGGAATGGGGTGATGACCTCAGCTCGTTTGATCTGGTGGTGGCGCTTTCACCCGCCAGTCAGCGGCAGGCGCTGGAACTGACCCGTGTTTTTCACCTCGATGTCGATTATTGGCCAATAATGGACCCTACCGGGTTGGGCGAGACCCGCGAAGAAAAGCTACATCACTACCGACAGACCCGCGATCAGATCATCAAACATCTGAAAGACCGCTGGGGCGAACCTACGGAGTGACCATGAACCAGACCGTCAAAACCTATTTCGAAGCCTTCAATGCCGGTGACGTGGATGCCATGCTGGCCTGCCTGTCCGATGACGTGGCCCATCACGTGAACGAAGGCCAGATCCGCATTGGCAAGGACAAGTTCGCCGCGTTCTGCGCGCATATGAACCGGTGCTACAAAGAAAACCTGACCGACATCGTCGTGTTCGAAGCCGAAGGCGGCACCCGCGCCGCAGCCGAATTCATCGTCAACGGCACCTACCTGAAAACCGATGATGGCCTTCCGGATGCGCATGGCCAGACGTACCGCCTGCCTGCCGGTTCGTTCTTCGACCTGAAGGATGGCAAGATCACCCGCGTCACCACTTTCTACAACCTGGCAGACTGGACCAAACAGGTTTCGAATGGCTGAGGTCACCGACGTCCGCCCCCTGACCGGAACGGCACTCGGGGCCGCTCTGGACGATGTCGCCCGCCTGCGGATCAGGGTGTTTCACGCCTGGCCCTACCTCTATGACGGCGATCTGGAATACGAACGCAAATACCTGCAATCCTACCGCGACAGCGACAAGGCCATCGTGATTGGCGCCTTCGACGGCGACCGCCTGATCGGCGCCTCGACCGGCGCACCGCTGACTGACCACGCTGACGATTTCGCGGCGGCCTTCCAGGGCTCCGGGCTTGACCTGCATGACATCTTCTATTGCGCCGAATCGGTGCTGTTGCCCGACTATCGTGGGCAGGGTGTCGGCCACAGGTTCTTTGACGAACGCGAAGCCCACGCCCGCGCGCTGGGTTTCACCAAATGCGCGTTCTGCGGTGTGCAACGCCCGGCAGATCATCCGATGCGGCCCGACAATTACCGCCCGCTGGATGCCTTCTGGCACGCGCGGGGGTATGAACCATTGCCCGGTGCGATCGCACAGTTTTCGTGGAAAGACATTGGGGAAGAGGGTGAGACGCTGAAGCCGTTGCAGTTCTGGATCCGGGATCTCTGAACGCCAAACGCAAAAAAATTCCCGAATCATGGTAGTGTTGGGTTTTCTGTGGGGGAATTGCCATGAAACGCTATGTTATCGAACGCGATCTTCCGGGTGTCGGTTCCATGTCCGGTGACGAACTGTGCGGCGCGTCTGCGAAGTCGAACGAAGCGCTGGCGCAAATACCCGGCGTGCAGTGGGAGCATTCCTATGTTGCTGGTGACAAGACCTTTTGCATTTATCTGGCCGAGAGCGAGGACGCGATCCACAAGCATGCGGAACTCAGCGGGTTCCCGGCCAACACGGTCACCGAAGTGACCACGATCATCGATCCGACGACCGCAGGGTAATTGGGCTGTACTCCGGTCTGCGTCCGCGACTAAGGTCACGCGAATTTGACCGAACGGGGACGCTGCCATGAAAGTCGCAACTGCCGCCTACAACCTCGACTGGCTGAATAGCTGGGCGCAATACGAAGACAAGCTTGAGGGGTGGGTGTCCCAGGCCGCAGGGCAGGGGGCCGAATTGCTGGTCTTTCCCGAATATGGCGCGATGGAGCTGTCGACCCTCGACGGGGCCGAGATTGCCGGCGATTTGGAGCGGTCGATCCGGGCCGTGTCCGACCGGATGGAGGATGTACAAAATCTGCACACCCGCGTCGCCAAGACGTACAAAACCTACATTCTGGGTGCGTCGGCGCCGGTTGTTGATGGCCCCGGGCGTCCGGTGAACCGTGCCGCCTTCTACGCGCCGGATGGCAGTTTCGACCATCAGGACAAACAGATCATGACCCGGTTCGAACGCGAGGATTGGGACATCGCCCCGGGGGGTCCGCTCAAGCTGTTCGACACCGCACTGGGCAAGATCGGTGTGTTGATCTGTTATGACAGCGAGTTTCCGTTGCTGGGCCGCGCGCTGAGCGAGGCAGACCTGATCCTTGCGCCATCCTGTACCGAAGCGCTTTCGGGTTACTGGCGCGTGCGGATTGGCGCAATGTCAAGAGCTTTGGAAAATCAATGCGTTACGGTCATGGCCTCGCTGGTCGGGAACAACCAGTGGTCCGAGGCGGTGGATGTGAACACCGGGACCGGAGGCGTTTTTGGCCCGCCCGACAAGGGGTTCCCGGCCACCGGTGTGCTGGCCGAAGGCACTTTGAATCAGCCGGGCTGGACCTATGCGGATGTCGACCTGTCAGCCATCGCCGAGGTCCGCGCGGACGGTCACGTGCTGAACCGAACCCATTGGGAGGAACAGGCCGCCCGAGTCGAATCGGTCACAATATCCGCTCTTTAGGTGATTCCGCCCTTGAAATAAGGCCGAAATAGGCTCATTTAAGCGCACACCCCCGCAGATTCTGCGGGTGCAACGTAATGATGGAGACAACATGGCCAAGGAAGATACGCTCGAATTTCCCGGTGTCGTGAAGGAACTCCTGCCTAATGCGACGTTTCGGGTCGAGCTGGAAAACGGCCATGAGATCATCGCACATACGGCAGGCAAGATGCGCAAGAACCGCATCCGTGTTCTGGCCGGCGACAAGGTTCAGGTCGAGATGACCCCATATGATCTGACCAAGGGTCGGATCAACTATCGCTTCAAGTAACGCCTGCCGCAATGGCGTTCATTCTCGGATCGGGCAGCCCAAGACGGCTGGACCTGCTGGCCCAGCTTGGCGTGCGGCCCGATGCCATTTGCCCTCCTGACATCGACGAAACGCCCTTGAAGGGCGAGCTTCCGGTTCCGTATTGCCACCGCATCACGCGCCAAAAAGTGCAGGCTGTTCAGGCAGATAGAGGTGACGTTACCCTCTGTGCAGATACCACCGTGGCCTTGGGGCGTCGGATTCTGGGAAAGCCCGAGGATGCGGGGCAGGCGGCAGAGTTTCTGCATTCCCTGTCTGGTCGTCGTCACCGCGTGATCACCTCGGTTGCGGTCCGGCGCGGAGACCGTGTGCTGCAGCGTGATGTCGTCTCACAGGTCAAGGTCAAACGTCTGTCGGATGTCGAGATCAACGCCTATCTGGCGACCGGAGACTGGCGCGGCAAGGCAGGCGCCTATGCGATTCAGGGGCCCGCAGGGGCTTTCATTCCATGGATTTCGGGGTCGTTCACAGGCATCGTTGGCCTGCCCCTGTCCGAGACCGCGGCCTTGCTGCAAGGCATCGGCTATCCACTGTATCGAGAGGCATCATGAAAGGTCGCACCATTGTTCTGGACCACATCCAAGGCCGCGAAGCGGCTGCGCTGATGGTCGACGGCAAGTTGGATGACTTCTTGATCGCCACAGACGCACCCGCGCCCGGCACGATCTATCGCGCCCGCGCTGACCGCCCGGTCAAGGGGCAGGGCGGAATGTTCCTGACCACACCAGATGGCCCTGCTTTCCTGCGACAAGTCAAAGGCTTGGGTCCCGGTGCCCTGTTGTTGGTACAGGTTACCGGCTTTGCAGAGCCCGGCAAAGCCATACCGGTGAGCAATCGCATCCTCTTCAAAAGCCGCTATGCGATTGTTACGCCGGACGCTCCGGGCCTGAACATTTCGCGCAGTATCAAGGACGAGGACACACGCGATCAACTGCTTGAAATCGCCCACGAGCAGATGGGTGACAGCGCCTATGGATTGATCCTGCGCTCCTGCTGCGCTGGTGCGGATGCCGAAGAGATCTCGGAAGACCTCTCGGCCATGTTGACGCAGGCCGAGCAGGTGATGAATGACGACGGGACCGAGCCTGAACTTCTCAGCGAAGGTGACAGCCCCCATATCCTTGCCTGGCGCGACTGGACCGACCCGGCCGAAGTCGTGACACAGGCGGGCGGGTTCGAAACCCACGGCGTTCTGGATGCGCTGGATACCGTGCGTGGAGCGTCCGAGCCTTTGCCGGGCGGAGGGTATCTTTACATCGAACCCACACGCGCGTTGGTCGCCGTGGATGTGAACACCGGAGCGGACACCTCGCTGGCGGCGGGCACCAAGGCCAATTTCGCCTGCGCCAAGATGCTGCCCCGTGCGTTGCGCGTACGTGGGCTGGCTGGTCAGATAACGCTGGACCTCGCTCCCATGCCAAAGAAGGATCGCCGCGGGTTTGAGTCCGCTTTGCGTGCCGCGTTCAGATCAGACCCGGACGAGACGATTCTTGCAGGCTGGACCCCGCTGGGCCACTTTGAGTTGCAGCGAAAGCGTGGTCGCGTTCCTGTAATGGAGATCCTGAAATGAACTGCCCGATTTGCGGAGGCGAGACCGAGCAGAAATTTCGTCCGTTTTGTTCCAGGCGGTGTGCGGACATTGATTTGGCCAAGTGGTTGAACGGGTCCTACTCGGTTCCGTCGCAGCGCGAAGATGACCTTGAAGCCAAGGATGACACGCAGGACTTCACGCCAAAGCGACCGCATTGAAAAAATGTGAAAAAGCCTCTGGACACCGCTGGTAGCAAGTCATAGAAGGCCCCCACCCAACGACGAACGTCGTTCCCGTGCCCGGGTAGCTCAGGGGTAGAGCAGTGGATTGAAAATCCTCGTGTCGGTGGTTCGATTCCGCCCCCGGGCACCACTTTTTCCGCAGGAAAAATAATCTATGTCGTTGCTTTATGACAATAAAGTGCGATGATCTACTGTTGGGAAGATGTGGATTGCCCCGGCTTGCTACACAATTTGCTCCACATTCTGCTCCACACACTCTGATTTTTTTGAGGCCAACGCCAAGGACGTCGCACGTCACTCGAAATCCATCCGGGCAGGCTGCCCACCCTCAATGAACTCTTCCACCTTTCTAATCAAACCGGGCGGTGGCTCTCGCCCGATGGCACACTCCCAGACGACACCCACTCGCCATCCAGCCTCCTCAAGATCGTGGATGTTACGCCCATCTCTCTCCACATTCTGGCGAAATTTTTCTACCCAGAATTCGACGTTGCTGGAGGGCGTGGTGGCTTTCCGGCATCCGGAGTGGCGGTGCCAGTAGCAACCATGGACAAACAGGACGGTTTTCCACCTCGGCAGCACGATGTCCGGTGAACCAGGCAGCTTTTTGGCATTCAGCCGGAATCGAAATCCTCTGCGGTGAAGGGCCTTCCGCAGAGCTACCTCTGGCCTGGTATTTCGACCTCGAATGCGCGACATCATCCTGGAGCGCACTTCGGGTGTGACTATGTCTACCATGTGATCCCATTCTCATGGCGGCAGGTTTGCCCTGGCGCACATCATACTCTTGAAGATAAAAGAATAATACATTGAAGGGACGTAGATGAGCAGTGAATTCGCAATAATCGACCTGTTTGCGGGGCCGGGAGGCCTTGGTGAGGGGTTTACTCAGGCTGGCCGTGATGGCGACGTCAGCATGAAAATCCACCTGTCTGTGGAAATGGAGACCAACGCCGTGCAGACTTTGCGTCTGCGCTCCTTCCTGCGCCGCTTTGGCGAAGAGTTTCCAGAGGAGTACTATGCGGCACTGAATGAGGGTGTGGAATTTCCGAACTGGTCGGAGCTCTACCCGGAAGAATGGAAACACGCAGAGCAGGAAGTCCGGCAATTGGTTCTGGGAGATTCCGGTGTTTTCGACGAAATTGCAGGGGTTCTCGACAAGGTTCGCACAGACTTCCAAGGAAACACCATCCTGATCGGTGGTCCGCCCTGCCAAGCCTATTCACTGGCTGGCAGATCGCGCAACAAGGGCAAGGAGGACTATGTCCTCGAAAACGATCACCGGCATTATCTCTACAAGGAATACGTGAACATCTTGGAGCGCCTCGAACCGGCAGCCTTCGTGATGGAAAACGTCAAGGGAATGCTGTCGAGCAAGGTTGATGGCGGGGGAATCTTCCATCGAGTGTTGGATGATCTTGCCGGGGCTGGACGAGGTTACACCCTGATTCCGCTGACTGCTGCGCCGCATCTCGGGGTGGGGCATCCTCCGGCGCGAGACTTCATTCTCCGCGCAGAAGATCACGGTGTGCCGCAAGCCCGGCACAGGGTGATCGTGGTCGGCGTGCGGAAAGATATCTCTGAAAAGTTGGACTTCGGGGAGGAACCTCTCCTTGTGCGCCGAGATCGGCACACGACCGTTGAAAGAGCGCTCTCCGGGATCCCGCGTGTTCGGAGCGGGCTGAGCCGAGGTGATCAACTGGAAGCTTGGATCGATGCGGTACGAGACCAGGCAAAGGAGATCTCAGAGGCAAAGGATGTGCCTGAAGAAGTCAGGAAACGTGCCCGACGAATTGCCAAGACAAATGAGCTTCCATTGGCACGACAGGCGCGAGCCTACTCTGATGATCATCAGCTTCCGAAGGATCTGGAAGAATGGCTACTGGACGAAAAACTGGAAGCCGTCCTTCATCATGAAACCAGGGGGCACATCCCCGGCGATCTCGGGCGTTACCTGTTCTCTTCCATCTTTGCAGAGGAGCATCAGAAGGCTCCGAAATTGTCTGAGTTCCCTGATTTTCTGCAACCTGAACATAAGAACCGTGAAACAGGGCACTTTGCTGACCGATTCCGGACTCAGGTAGGTAGCCGTCCTTCGACCACGGTGACGAGTCATATTTCAAAGGATGGGCACTATTTCATTCATCCTGACCCTACACAGTGTCGATCCTTGACGGTCCGAGAGGCAGCCAGGTTGCAGACGTTCCCTGACAACTATTTCTTCCATGGGGGCAGAACGGCCCAGTACCATCAGGTGGGCAATGCAGTGCCTCCGTATCTGGCATTTCAGATCGCAAGCGCGGTTTCCAGCATGTTGAAACAAGCGACGAAAGGTTAAACACTTAGGTCGAAAATAGTCTTCATACCTAAAATGGTCACTACATTTATCAAATATAGTTGACATTTTTAATTCTGAATAACTATATGAGTCGGGCGCCACGCGAATTGGAGGTGACGGCCGATGGTTGAACGAGACAAGCGACAGAAATTTGAGGAACTCGCCGAGAAGCGCGTGAACAAGGCGATCAAGGATCTCCGCCTCATCGGAAACCTCTCGAACAAGAACAACTACTCGTTCGATGATGGTGATGTTCGGAAAATCATGAAGGCGCTCGACGATGAAATGAAAGCATTGAAGGGGCGTTTTGCACAGACCCGCCCCTCGGACCAAGATTTCAAATTGTAAATTAGGAAGATGTGATGTGGAGTTTTCCAAAGGCCGGCCCAGAGCACAGCAATTCAAGTTCGAAACTGAATGAGTTCTTCAATGATCAGGATGCTTCTACGGCTCTGGTTCGAGAAGCCGTCCAGAACTCATTGGACGCCGCTCTTGATCCGACGAAGCCGGTCAGAGTGCGTCTTTCGTTGGCCTCGTTCCCATGGGAAACCCTCGAGCCATTCCTCCGGACTGGTCAAGCAGGAGAGACCGTTGACAACCACCTGTCGAGCAACGATCTCGGAAAGTTCGCGGAGAGTTTTGCCGGAAAGGAGCTTCGCTGTTTGATTATCGAAGATGAAGGCACCAAGGGCCTCATCGGCGAAACTGACAAGAGCAACGCTCATTCGGGATCCAACTTCGTCGGCTTCTGGTGGAACGATGGGATCAGTGGCAAGGGTAAAGGATCCAGCGGCAGTCACGGCGTTGGTAAAACCACTCTTACTCGTATTTCGGGGATGTCGCTGTTTTTGGCGGTGACAAAGCGCAGCGATGACCAGAAGAGATATCTTCTTGGCTTTGCGAACTTGCCCTATCATCGGGTGAACGGGAGCAGTTATCTCGGCTACGGCCGATTTGGCCAATCGGTTCATGAAGGCGGCAATGAAAAGTTCATGCCAATCGAGGAAACTACTGACGTTGAGAGGTTCCTGTCCGAGTTCTCCTTGAAGCGTGACGAGAGCGGCTTGTCGGTTTTCATCCCGGGCATTCCCAGTTCAGTCGACAGCGGTGGGCTTCTCCTTGCGACAGTACGCGATTACTACTGGCCCATCCTGAAGGGGGATCTTGTTGTCGAAGTCGTCGATCGCCTTTCCGGTGAGACGACGACGGTGTGCGCGGAAAACCTCTCAGAAGTGATCACGCATATTGCAGATCAAGGAGGGCGGCTCAGGAAAGCTGTTTCGGATACTGAACACCGCGTCAGGATTGTGCGGGAGATCCTTGAACTCAAGACCGGCGGGAATCCAAACTGGTTTGCTGGGAATGAGCCGATCATGACTCACACAGCTCATGGAGACACCCGGGGCGCAGTTACCAAGGATTGTTTTTCGGAAAACAACCTTGGAAGGATGTTTTCTGCATTCGAGAAAGGTCAACTGGTTGGGTTCAGTTTCAGCCTGAAATTCGAGACCGTTGATGGGGAGCAGCAAGTCGGTTTGGTCGAAGTATATTTCAAAAAAGATGACTACAAGTTGACCGACAATGCGCAATTCATCCGGAACCAGATCATCATATCGAGGCAACCCTCGAACATCCCGGCAAAGAATGTCACCTGTTTCTTGATCGCTGAAGATCGAGATATGTCGGACTACCTCAAGGAAGCCGAAGAGCCGGCGCATACGAGGTGGTTCCTGAATCGATTCAATGAACAAAAAAGCTTCACATCCGATTGGGCGCTGCGGTTTGTGATGGATCTCCCAGCATACATGTATCGCATCCTTTCTCGGGAAGATGAGGATGCGAGCACATACGAGAATTTCGCCGATGATATCTTCTCTGTCACGGAACCGATGGGGATCGGTTCCAAGAAGAAACGTGGACAGAAGCGGAAAAAGTCGGAGGAACCAGATGACATCCCGCCAGTGAAGAGGTCGCCTGCCATTCGGGTCGAAAGGGATACAGAGAACCCGGGTTTCGACCTGCTCCCGGTGGGGAACATTGCCGAACTGTTCGAAGAAGAGGAAGTCGCCTTCCCAGTCGAAGTTTCCGTGAAAGCGGCATATGTATCGGCTCTCGGAAAAAGCAGATCATGGCGGGACTACAGCAAAATTGATTTCCAATTTGGAAAGACCATTCCAATCGAGATTTCGCCAAAAGGGGCAGCAAAAGTTGTTTCGGCGTCGGAGAATACCTTCACCGTTGAGCTGCTCCAGCCGGAGTTTCGGGTTTCAGCAAAAGGTTTCGATGGAAACCGGGACTTGCTGATCCATCCAAGAATTAAATTGTGATGAGGTTAGCCGATGACCATTCAACTTGAATTCAACGACACGCATAATTTCACTGGTCGAGCTCGGATCAAACAGAAAAGCGAGCTTTTCTCTTTACAACTCATTGACCGCCAAGGGGAAACTGTCCGAATACATGCAAAATTCGACCGGGCCGCGATCGAGAAAGAGTGCAAGCTCGACAAAGAGGAACCCAAGGAGTTCGTACTCGATGTCTTCGCGCTCGGCGACATTCGTCGACATGTGCTTCCGGAATACAGGTCCGAGGATGAAATCGAGCTGGATGAGATCCCGGATGGAGCAAACTTGGAATTTCGCCTGAAGGTGATTTCACGTTCTATAGATGCTTCAGGGAAGATCCTCGCCGCGACAGGTGGGCGTGTAAGGCTCCATACCGGCAGTGGGGACGAAGGCTCAGGAGAACAGAACCAGGGTATCTTCCATCCCAAGCCCTCAACGAGCATTGGGGATCGCATTTGGCAAGTCGGCTGGGATGGGCAAGGAGACTTCGAGGTGTTCGTGCACGCCGACTATTTCCACAAATTCGTCGACGATCCACTGTTCGCCGCACATGTCTTCCCCGAGATCGTGAGAAGTGTCGCCACAGGAATTCTTCTGAGATTCGACAGCATCAAGGACATTGACGAGGATTCTCTATTGGCAAAGTGGGTGAGCTTTATTCAGCAACGGCTCGCTATACCCCTCGAGGGAGAAGAAGCTGCCCATCTCAACGATGCAGACAACATTGATAGGCTCGATCTCGTCGAACAGATCGTTGCTGCGTTCACCAGTCAGAAATGGCGGGAAGGTAAAACGCTGATCGAGGAGATTTTGTAATGGAGAGAACGCTTTGCGAGTTCAATTCGGATGGTGTAGCCGCCTTTCAGGAACTAATGGATGCGGAGAGGGCAAAGGTGAAATCTTCGCAGCCAGCGAAGGTTTCCGAAGATTTCTTTTCCATGGTTGAAAAAATCGCTGGGGCTTCAGAATTGGTTCGAGAGGTGCTTGGAGCTGACCCAATCGATGACTCCATGGTCTTCGATTCAAGGTACGAATTCGGCCACTATCTTCACGAGACACTTCCTGTCGAATTGTCCAAGGTCCAGTATTCGAATGTGGGACTATGGGCTTGGATATCGGCGGTCTACCTCCCTCAATTGCTGAAGCGATCCAGTCGGGGAAACTCACATGATCTATGGAGTACCTATCGGTATATTCCCCTCGCCTACAGCAAGTTCCGTTACTACAGGCATCTGGCTTTCATTTCGTTCTGGCTTCACAGGCAACTGGGAGAGACTGCTGCGCGCCTGTTCTTGTCTCGGCCCATGTATGAGCACTCCGATGCCATCGAGCAGCTCTATACCTCCGACAAGGATTTCCTGACAACACCGGCTTTGTTGGAGGTGTCGGTCGAAATGTACTTGGATGCCGAAAGCGGGGCTATGAAGAAAAAGGCGCTTGGCAAAGAAACCCCTGGCAGCGCCAGACGCTTGGCGACCAAGGTGGCGAAACAGCTGCAAATGAATTTCGACATGCATTCGATGAGCAAGGAACAAGTTTACAGTCTCCTACCTGCCGAATTCGATGCCTGGAGAAAGTAGCGGGTGCAAACAGGGTTCAAGCTTTCTTTTCAGGATCGCCGTTTTTCAAGGCATCTGGCAGCCCCAAAAAACGCCGGTCGGAGGGCCGAGTAATTCTCTTGTGTAACCATGCCAAGGTGGCCTCCCTCTTCGAGACTTCCAATTGCCCGAGGTGTTCTTGCAAAGCGGCGCCGTAGATAATTTTCCTTCGCGTCTCGTTGCGGCGCTTCTGTTTTTGCGCCTGTGCCTGAAGATCCCTGAGCCGCTGTCGAGCGTGTTCGATTTTCGCTTCCAAATCCGCCATTTCGTTCTCCCATATCGATGGTGGCCGAACAGGAAGTGGTGCCCAGTTTGAACGATCGCTCCTATCTTTGAATAGGTGTCTCACCTTGCCTCCCTGAGCGCGGCCCTCGCACGCCCTGAAAAGGCGATGCGCGCAGTTACGCAAACTGAAGTTTGCCTGCGCGCCTGGCCGGCGGGGCTGAGGAGCGGAAGTCGGGTTCGGGCCCGACTTCCCTTGGATGATACATCCTGCAAGCCGCCTCGAAGTCGTTGTTCATTCCAGAGCCGATGGTAGATCTGCCGTCAAATCTGCCGCCTATACCGCCCGCGCGTCCTACCGAGACGAGCGGCTGGGGCAGCGATTTCGAGCAGGCAAACGTGGCGGGCTTCTATCGCATGAACTCATCAACTGGAGCGGCGATGCCGAAGCTCTCTGGAACAGAGCAGAGCGCGCGGAGACCCGGCGCAATGCCCGGGTCATCAGGGAGCTGCGCCCATCCCTGTCGGCCGAGCTGCCGCTCGCCGAACAGGTGAGGCTTGTTCGTGGATTTTCACTGTGGCTGCGTGATGAATATGGTGTTGCCGTCCAAGCCGACATCCATGCGCCCCGGTTCCTGGATCGGGGCTTGGAACGGCGTCACAACGCCGGCAAACTGGCCACGGATGCCCAGGATTACCTGGCAGCGCTTTTCGACCCGACGCGGACCAATCGAAATTTCCATGCGCACATCCTGCTCACGACCCGTAAGGTTTGCCCGGAAACCGGCGCGTTCGGCGACAAGACCAGGATTCTGGATGACAAGAAGACCGGCCCCGAAGAGATCCTTCGCATTCGTCAGGAGTGGCAAAAACGGACCAATGCGGCGCTGAAACGGATCGGCTCGCCGGCACGGGTCGATCTGCGCTCCTATGAAGATATGGCCAAGGCCGGGGATGCCCCGGTCGGCCTCATTCCTCAGGATCATCTTGGTCCTCGCCGGGCCGAAAGGTCGCGCCGTCTGGAAGAAGATGGAAGCGATACCAGCGCAGCGGGTCAGCGCAGGGCCGAAATCCGGGAGCACAATGATGAGCTCTGGCGCGCCTGGCAGCAACTGCGTGCCTTGCAGCGCGAACAGGACCGGCTGGAAGAATCTGCGCGGATTGCGGCAGAACGGGAAGCCGAAAGAATGGAAAAAGCCGGCGCTGAAAAACGCCGGCTTCAGGATGCAAGGACTGCTGCGGAAGCGGAGACCGTCGTCGAAGCCTCCGCGCAGTTCGACAGCGTCAGGTCGGCTTCGATGTGGGAGCTGGCGATTTCTTCGGCGCAGGCGGGAGCGAAAGAGCCGCCTTGCGAGCAGCCGGATGAGTTTTCTTCAGAGGTCGATTTGGACGCTTACGACCCTCCGCCAAGGCGGCCGCAGCCGCAGCCGGTTTTGACACCGCGGGTTGTGCGGGTACGTCGTCGGGGGCATCGACATATGTGACCACTTTTTCTGCCTCAAGCCGGTCGAGGCAGTCGGTCAAATATGCGATCTCTTCCTCCAGCGCCTGAACTTTCTTCGCATGTTCGGCCTCCAGCATGGCATAGTCGCGTTCGCGGAGGGCGAATTGCCGGACATTTTGCTCTGTTATCCGAGCGATCTGCCCGCGAACGATGGTCTCCACACTTGCCTCAAGTGCAGTCACCGCTTTGCTGATCTGTTCTTGTGTGCCGTCTGGCAGCGGGGTGTCGTGGGGCTGTGCTTCATCCTTCGTTGCAAGATGATCTTCCCAGACCCTCCGAATCCGAGCGTAGTTGCCCTTGCCTTCAAGGGCTTTGTGAATGTCTGTGGCGGTGATCTCCCGGCCGAGATTTTTCTCCAGCGTTTCACCGGTCTCGATGATCTTCTCGTCGGAATTGAGAGGGGTGCGAGGCATGACTTACTCCTGTTGTTGCCATTTGCAGGAGGGACTTGGGTTCGTTTCCAAAATCGGAGAAACAAACTTTCAAATATTTTTTGCCCAGCCTGGAAAAATAAGTAATGTCAGTTGGTTGGTAAGTTGGTTTGTGTGTTTGTAAGGTCTGAAAGTTTGTCGGTAAGTAAGTCAGATAAGTTTGTCTGAATGTCGCTGGCAGACATTCGGACACGTTGCTGCCTGGCCCTGATTTCAGCCTGAAAACCAATTCAAGCCGATTTTTTCTGTGCTTTCCGCACGGGACGTAATTCCCTGGGATGAAGCATTCAGATCCCAGCGAATTCGCCCCGCTCGACCAGATTTCAGACCTCTCTGCCGAGGAATACTTTCGCCTGTTGCACCCTGAAGGCTCCCGCGGGCGTGCGGCGGTTCTGTGCAAACAAGGCGGCGACGAAGTGGAGAACTTTTCGCTTGAACACGCAGGCATGATCATGCAGATGCCGCTGTTTCTCGATCAAACCAGCTTTCTAACCCTCAACCGCTTCTGGAAGGGGCGACAAGGCAGGCACCTGGCTGCGCTGAACTCGCTCTATGTAGATCTCGACTATTTCAACGCTCCGCAATGGCGTGGGAAATCACGGGATGAGGTGCAGGCGGCATATTCAGCGCATCTGCTGGTTTCAGGAATGCCACAGCCATCCATTTTCATCCACACCGGCCGGGGCCTCGCTGCAATCTGGCTGATCGAGGAAATCCCGGTTTCGGCGCTCCCGCGCTGGCAGGGGGCGATGCGCGCCCTGATCGAGTTCTCCACATCTTTTGGGGCGGATAAGGCATGCAGGGATGCCACAAGGGTTTTTCGTATTCTCGGCACCATCAATGAAAAATCCGGCAAGGAGGTCCGTATCTCGGGCGGCACCGGAAGGCGTTACGGCTTTGATGCCCTGGCAGATCAAATCTTCAGGGCCAGCGGCAGACCGATCCGCGAGGAATTGGAGGAGCGAAAAAAGCAGAAGAAAGGGAAGAAGCGGCCCAGTGGCATATCAGTGCCCAAGGGGCTGCCGCAGGCCAAGCGTTTCAAGTTGATCCTGGATGATCTGGAAATCTTTCGAAATGCCCACGGCGGTGTGATCCCAACAGGCTTGCGGAACACGTGGTTACATTTCCATGCGACTTGCCTCACGCACATTCCCGGCATCAGGGACATCGAAGGGGAAGTGCGGAAGATGGCCGCAAGGGCAACACCCGGGCTGAAGCCCGGGGAAGTCAATGCGATCGCCAGACAGGCAGAGAAGAAGGCCAGGCTCACCAGAACGGCGTCGGTCTGGGGTGACGGTCGATATCACTACAAAGGCGCGACGATCGCAGATGGACTCGGCATCACGCCGGAATTGGCGCGCCGTCTTGGCCTGCAGCAGGTCATCCCGGCTTCGGAAAGAAGGCGTCGTAAGGCGGAGGCGGAACGGCAGCGTCGCTCTGAGAATGGCGCTGTGTCCCGGGAAGAATACCTGGCAAAGAACAACGCCTCGCGTGAAAAGCCCAGGGAAAAACTCGGCATTGGGAGAACCAAGTTCTACGAGTTGAAACGCGCTGGAAAGCTCCCTGTTCAGGAGGCGGCATGATGCCGGACAGGTCCGTGCCCGCTTCAGGGGCGTAGCCAGCGGCCCTGGCTCCGCCAGGGGGAGAAAAGAGCGCCCACCCACCTCCCCAACGGCATATGCCACGAGCAATCGGGACATGAAGCCTACGGCGGACAGCCCCGCGGCAACAGCGTCGGCACAGACATGTCCGGAGAAAACTCCGAGGACTTCCAGGATGGTCGGGCAAACCCTAATGGATCCTGCATTTCCGGTCGCACCCTTTGGGCGAGGGCGCGACCGGAAACGCAAGCTCCTCAGGGATCGTGTCAAAACGGTTCCTCGTTTCGAGAGTGTGGGTGTCTGGGCCGGCTGTAAATGGCCGGTCCAAGAATGCCCAAGCCCGGTCGGGTCTTGAAGCCGAGCGCGTCCTGCGCTCGGTAACAGAGGAGAACGTGATGTTCGACCTGACTACCCCGGCGCATGGCGAATTGCAGGATTTTCTGCGGTTCCATTCCGAAGCCCTCCAGAATGCATCTCTGCTTCTTGGCGGAAGACCTGCGTTGAAGACGACCCTCGCGCTGATCGACGATATCTGCAAAGCTCCGGTTCTCACTCGGCGTCTGCAACAGGGCCTGGTGCGGCTCCATGAGTTGCTCTCGCTGGAGCATGTGCATGATCCAAACCGACCGGAAGCAGCGTATTTCGCGGATCTCGATCCAAGTGCCCCTTACGTCGAAGACCTGTGCCTGCTGACCGAAGCACTCCAGGATGTCCTGCACCGGCTCAACGATCGGCAGGATTTCCCTCGCGCCGCCTGAGCGCACCCGCCGGTGGGGTCCTCCCTCCATCGGCGTCTTGAGAGGCCGCATGGGGCGGCCTCACCCACTGGAGGATCCAATATGGATATCGAAACCGAACGCGAGGTGCACGAGCTGACGCTGGCGACAATCTATCATGGTCGCCTGCTTGCCGACGAATGGCAGGAAACGGGCCTCGTGCCTCTGGGCACAACGAAACAACTCACTCAGGATCTGCTGCAGAACCTCCATGAGCGACGCGGATTGGAGGAATTGGATGAGGATCGCCTTCACCTGCTGGGTGAGCATATCAGAAAATTCACCAACCAGTATCGTGAAGGTCTGGGTGATCGAGCGCTGCAGCAGAATATCGAGACCGAGCAGATCTTCGACATGAAAGCGATTGATCTCATCAATCTCGCATGGCGATGGCGGCAGCTGCGTGGCGCCAAGCGCGCGCTCGATGACAAGACTGCCGCCATCCGCGAAACCGACAGGTTGTTAGCTGACACCTGATCCCTGCTTTTCGCCTTATGAGCGGCAGGTTTCAAACTCTTCAAACTCGAATTTCCGCGTTTTTAGGGTCAGGACTCATAACCAATAAATGACGGTTGCGGCGAGGGCGATGGCGGAGAGGAAGACCTTCGGGCATCTGTCGTATCTGGTCGCCACACGCCTCCAATCCTTGAGCCTGCCGAACATGATCTCGATGCGGTTGCGGCGTTTGTAGCGGCGCTTGTCGTACTTCACCGGCTTCTTCCGCTGTTTCCTGCCAGGGATGCAGGCGCGTATCCCTTTGTCTTTCAAGGCTTCTCTGAACCAGTCGGCGTCGTAGCCACGGTCTCCGAGCAGCCAGTCGACATTCGGCAGACTGCTCAGCAATGCCCGTGCGCCGATGTAGTCGCTGACCTGACCGGCGGTGACGAACAGGTTGAGCGGCCGGCCTTGGCTATCGCAAATAGCGTGCAGCTTGGTATTCATGCCGCCTTTCGTCCGACCAATCAGGCGTGCACGCCCCCTTTTGACGCCCATGCTGGTCGCTGTCCGGTGGGCTTTGAGATAAGTCGCGTCGATCATTACGGTCTTCTTCTCGCCGTGTTCGGCGGCTAGACCGGCCATCATCCGGGCAAAAACGCCCTTGTCGCTCCATCGCTTCCAGCGATTGTAGAGCGTCTTGTGAGGACCATAGACAGCGGGAGCATCGCGCCATCGCAAACCATTGCGGTTGATAAAGATTATCCCGCTCAACACACGCCGGTCATCGACACGCGGCTTACCGTGAGACTTGGGAAAGAAGGGCTCAAGACGCGCCATCTGCGCGTCGGTCAACCAGAAAAGATCAGACATGTTCACCGCTCGTTTTTCAGCCGTGAATCATGCCGCTCGCTGAAAATCAATGAGTCCTGACCCTAAGAAGGGGTATGACACAGGCGGACCGAGTTGGTGATCTAAAAACTGCCAACTCTTACCGAAAACTGGCGATTGTGCCGGATTTGCAAACCCTTTTTAAACTGAAGCTTCTGTCTAGCCAAAGCCCATGGGTCTTTGCCTCGAAGTCCGGGCCCCCCAAGCACTATCACACAGTTCGTAATCACTGTTGGGTTCCGTTGCTAAGGCATGCCGGTGTCGACCATCGGGGATTCCACGCGCTAAGACACTATGTCGCTTCATCTGTGATGTTGGATGGAAAGTACTTGGAAGCATTCAAGATGCTTGGCCATCACACCGCGAGCTTTACGATGTCTCAGTACGGTCACGTGATAGATGATGGTTCAGATCGGTTTAGCGAAATTTCTTGTGGCTTGTTCGACAAGTACAAATCCAAGCCTCTTGAGGCGATCAATTGAAAGTGAGCCTTGGCGGTAAGAAGGATAGCGGAACCGTGATCCGCTGTCCTTATACCAGCGCTGATGTTGGGCGCACGGTTGTGGAATCTACCTATTCGCAGGCCCCAAAAACGAGAATTTACCACAAAAAACGTGGTAAATGGCATAATCTGATGAATGTCGCGCAAGGCGAGATTTCTGTTAATGTATTGAAAATGTTTGGGAAATCTGGCTGGGGTGGTAGGATTCGAACCTACGATACACGGTACCAAAATGTAATAATCGCTTACTTCGTGCTATAATTGCTTGCAATTTTTACTTTAAGTACAGGTCGTTAGATGACTTAAAGTACAGACGTGTGCATATTTGCTTACATTTTTCGGACCGAGCCATGTTTCTCTTACAATGCACATCACAATCCATCACACGACATCGTTTACTGTGGTAATTTACCACAGTAAAAAGACTTTAGCACTCGGCCATATCCTTCAATCTACGGATGTTTGCTTCGCAAGAAGTCACGCCTTCACTGAAGCCAGCCTCGCGATAAGCTGATAAGCCGTTTTCGAAGAACTCAATTGCTTGCTGAATGTCCGATTGCGCGACCTCAGACGCTGCAATCCTAGCGTGGTTTCCGAAGATACTCCCCAGCCTACACTGAATGTACCCCCATCTTTGCACATCACGTTCCTTGGTAATCCATTGGGTGGCCTTTTCGAATGAAGCCATCGCACGCATAAAATTGACTTCTTTCTGAACGTCATTTTCTGCATACAAGCCATGTTCGAACAAAACATCGCCAAGACACCGATGTGCCTCCGCATACTGGTTGGGAAATGCGGTCTCTGAATAGGCATCGACGGAGTTCTGAAAGCAGGAGATAGCTGTTAGCCGCGCCAAGAGATACACTTCTTCTTTCGCCTCGTTTAGGTGAGCTAGGCGCAGCACAGTATTTCCGAGGTTAAAGTTTCCCCCTCCCCATGCTTCGACGTCACCAAATCGCTCGCTGATCTCTATTGCCTCCCCAAATGCTTTGCGCGCCTCTTGAAGTGCAGCCAAATCCAGAGTTTCGCCAAACTCTTCAGCTCGTAGTAGAGATGATCCAAGACCATTGAAAACATGGCAAAGCAGTTCGCTATGCTCATTCAATGCCAGCAAATTGTCTCGAGCGCTCCTGTAGAGGTCGATCACCTGCGCAAGCGTTTCCGGGTCTCCTTCGATCCTTCCCCGATCAGACAAACTGTTAGCCAGAGAAATCTGCGCTGAGATCTTCTCGTATGCAAATTCTGTTCCCTCAAGGTACCTTACAGCGTCCCTCGCGAACCTCTCTGCATCTCGAAGCAACGATGCCTTTTCTTTTGCGCTCAATGCTTCAGCTCTGTTCCTCTGAACAAGGCTGATCCGGTAGCATATTCCGGCAACAACAGCGGGAACTTCAGCAGGATCAGAAATTTCTAGGGCATCATTGAGAAGGCGTTCTGCCACCCTGAAATCGACATCGTATGAGCGCCGAGCCGCTTCATAAATTCGCTTACCTAGGTTTTGGAGGAGTTCGATTGTCACATCCTTGTCAAATGGCAAGTAGAACATCGCAGCTTTACGGTAGTGAGAGTAACTCGCCTCAAAGTCACCTGCTAAGAGTTTGGCGTCCCCCCTCAAAGCTCTAATTTCTGCTTGTTTATCGATCTCGGCCAGCGTCTTTTCTTGCTGATGTAACTCCTCTGCCTTCTCTAGGATTTCATCCACTTCGGCATACTCACCAGCTTGCAGTGCGGTAACTGCCGTTCCCCGTAGTTCTTCGACCTCTGATGAAACTGCCTCAATTTTGGAAATCTTGTCTCGTAGCCGAACAAACTCTGCGGCTTTCTCACAAAGGTATGAGTTGAGTTCATCAAAAGAGGCATCTGGATTGTCGTGATCAAATTTTTGCGCCAGCTTTCTGATCAGACCGGAAGCTTCCTTAAAGGCAAGATCAAGTGCTGGGTTTGGCTGGTAGCCGACTTCACCCGCGCACTCATCCAGCTCCTCTTCTGTAATCTTCAAGTAGACGATAAGCGGATCGATGGTCTTCAAATGTGGGTTAGACACCAGCCCATTTTCTAGCTCGCTGATTCTGCGCACCTTGCCCGATGAGCCAAATGCATCTTCAGCAAGCTGAGTCTGTGTAAGACCTAAGACGCGTCTTTTCCTGAGGATCAGCTCCCCTAGCGCTTTTCCAAAACTACTGCTCATTCCGCATATTTTCCGCAAGTCACCCGCATGCAAACCGCAAATCTACAATGTAATCATTTCATATCTTTGGATGGCGCATGTAACCAGTCGTTCGAACGACGATCAACCTCGAAGGAAGATTGTCATATGAAACTAAGTAGTACGTTTGCTCTCCTTACGGCGGGAGCGTCTCTCGCGGTGGCATTTGATCTAGATGCAACCCAAATCATCGCGACTTTGAACGCGATCAGCGTTTGGGCAGCCGTCAACGAATAGACGTTACGTGAGTGTTCCCCACGATGCACAAGCAGTAAGTTTCTAAAAGCGCATCTTGGCGGCTCCGCAATCAAGGGTTGACTGCCACTGCATCTAAGATCACGCTCGACGAAAAAGAGAATAGTATGATTTTAAAAGAAATTCGCATTTGTGACCTGCAAGTAAATAGAGCTAATGATCGCCACGGCGAGTTGGAAAACGAGACAGCGGCTATCTCGTGGTTGTTCAATACTCGTGAGACGCATATGAAGAATCTTGCCAAGGACATCGTCGCCGAAAGCAAGATTTTTGAACCTCCGCTTGTGGCACCGGAGAACGGTAAATTCGTTGTATTCGATGGAAACCGGCGAGTAACTTGTTTGAAGGTGCTCGAAAAACCGGCTCGGGCTCCAACGTTGGAGCTTCAACAGTACTTCACCAAGCTGCGTGATGGGTGGACTGGCCCTTTTCCAGAGAAGGTTCTCTGCCAAGTCGAAGAGGACCGCGATCACATCGATAACATCCTGTACCGTAGGCACACAGGTACGTTGAACGGCGTCGGGCAGTCGAACTGGGACGACCGCATGAAGGACAACTTCGTTGCCAGGTCGGGCAAAACCGTGGGGTTCAACGTAGCTGACGAAATTGAATCCAGACTACGCGAGGCAGGCTTGCTCCCAGAAAAGAAAATACCTCGCTCGAATCTAAACAGATTTCTTTCGGCGGAAGTCATCCGAAACCGGATTGGGTTCAGCGTTAGGAAAAAGGCTTTTAGATACACACATAAGCCAGAAGTCGTTATTAGAACGTTCGAAAGGCTGGCAGACGACTTTTCCAATGGGCGCATAGTTCTTGGCGATATCTGGGACAACGAAGGCAAACTGGCGTATGTCGAAAGGCTCGAAGCAGAAGGCGTCTTACCGAATGACACTGACTTGCTGGACGAAAAAGATAACCCCGATAGACCACGGCCACCTTCTCCCAAGCCCAAACCTAAACCGAAACCTAGCCCGTCGAAGCGAACGACTCTAATTCCACAGAAGGACTTCGGAATTCTTTGGACCGGAAAGCAGCAAAGGCATCACGCCATCTGGGAGGAACTTCAGTTTCATCTCAGTACCGAAAAACATCCCAACGCAATTTCGGTGCTTTTCCGCGTCCTGCTTGAGCTCGCCATCGAGCACTATGCCGAAACCCACGGAGTTTCCCTTCATCAAAAAGACAAGCTAGCGAAACGAGTTGAGAAAGTCGGGAACGAGCTTTTCGCCTATGGGAAAATTGACAAGAAGCAGCATTCAGCGACCAAGAAGTTCTCCCAATTGGATCAGTTGGTGTCGGCAGACACTCTGAATCGCTATGTTCATTCCCCTAGTTTCGCCCCATCAGCAAAGCACCTAGAAGCTCTATGGGACACAATGGCAGATTTCATTGTCGCGTGCCTAAAGGGTTAATATTCGCAAGTGCGGCTAAACTCGACAAAGACGGGCTGCAGCACAGCGTTGAGCAAGCATTGACGTTCAGTTGGGAGAAGGAAGCGCGTGTGACTGTTTAGCTTCACTTCTGAGTGTCAGGTATACTTACCTAGTAAATCGCGTACGAGCCAGCTTTGGTATTGGTAAGTTGGTCGGAGATAGCGCGCGATGGTTTACAAAAAGAATGCGGAGTTAAAAGGCGTTCGGTTACTGCGAATAGAACAGGTCGTGGAAAAATTGCACGGAATCGGAATGGATGACGTTAACAGGACTTGGGTCAACAATCGCATCGAACGTGGACAGATGCCCTATGTAAAGGTCGGCAAATATCGACGCATACGCGAAGATGTTTTGGATAAGATGATAATGCGTTGGTATCGGGATGCAGAACGTTAACTTGCTCCAAACACACAGAAAATAATCCTTGCTGTGGTAAAGTTACCGCGCATCGTATGTTTATTTTTTTATTACAAAACAATGCCTTATCTCAAAAATCATGTGTAAATTTTTGCGATTACCACAGTTTTACCACAGTTTACCACAGTAAATCACCGGATTTTTGAGCGCCAAGCTGTGCGACTCAAAATCCTAAATCATTCTAAAATATAGGAAAAATCTGGCTGGGGTGGTAGGATTCGAACCTACGATACACGGTACCAAAAACCGCTGCCTTACCACTTGGCTACACCCCAACAGTGAGCGGCTATCTACGATTGTTGTTGGCGGGGATCAAGAGCGTTTTGTCAAAAAAACTCAGGTTGAACCGATTTTTTTCAGGGCAGTCATTGGGTGTCGATCAACACGGCTCCGGTCCGGTTTCCATCCTGCACCATTGCATGCGCAGATGCGCATTCTTCCAGTGCAAAGACCTTTTGAACAGGGCAGGTCAAAGCGCCATCCGTCAATGCCTTGTGAAGGGTCTTCACGGCATTGGTACGAAGATCCAGCGGAAGAAGGTAAATCAAAATGGTCTCAAGCGTCATGGCTTTGAACATCATCGGTCCGAATGGAAACACGGGGGTCATGTCTTGGGCAGAGCCATAGGCGTTGATGCGACCGTTCTCGGCAATGACCGCGGCGTTTGTTTGAATATTCCGGCCGAATTCGACGTCGATAATTCGGCCGATTGTCTTTCCTTCATTTGCATCGAGAATTTCGGAGGAAAGATCCTTGCTGGCGTAATCAATCACGATATCTGCGCCGGCTTCTCGGACCCGGTCAAAGTTGCGAGGGCTGGCGGTCGCGATCACGCGCGCGCCTGCCCATTTGGCAAGCTGAACGGCCAGAAAGCCGACGGTGCCCGCGCCACCGTGTATCAAGATCGTTTGCCCATCGGGGCAGCCGCCTGAAAACACCGCGTGGCAGGCGGTAAGACCGGGAATGCCCAGAATCGCGCCGGTCTGCATCGACACCGCATCCGGCAGAGCCACGGCCTGGGCATCGGGAAGGGTGATGTGGCTGGCGGCGGTGCCGAAAGGGCGTTGCCATTGCCCGTTCCAGATCCACACGCGCTGCCCGATCCGAGATACGGATACTCCGTCGCCAACGGCCGAAATCACACCAGCGCCGTCACTGTGCGGGATGATCAGGGGGAACGGAGGCTCTGTCACGCCCGGTCTGGTCCCGGCGCGGGCTTTGACGTCGGAAGGGTTCACTCCGGAAAAGGACAGCTCTACCGTGACCTCGCCCGGACCCGGCGGGACCGGAGAGAGGTCCTGTATCCGCAGGACATCGGCCGGGTCTCCGAAGTTGGAATATGTAACTGCGCGCATGATCGCCTCCGTTTTGGTCGAGTTTCACAGCATATCGGCAGGAAACTCAAACACCTTGTCGCGTGTCCGCAACGCGGGGGAAGGTCGGCCCTGTGGTTATTCGCGAATCTCGGACGGGTCGACCCCCCAAAGGTTCGACTTCAAGGTCCAACCCCGATACCCGCCGGCGGTGATCCGGCACCAGTCCAGCGAACAGGTTCCCAGTCGGGCCACGACCCCGGATTCGAAATGCGCGTTCACGGGGGAGGTCGGATCGGGTCGGGCATAGACAGGCAGCATCTCGGATTCAATCAGCACTGTCCGAACACCCGACAACAGGGCGTAGTGAACCCAGCCTCCGGCGCCGTCGCGGTCCTGAACCCGTCGCCAGTTGCCGTATTCGGCAGTGACCTGAAGCGGCATTCCGCGCCGTTTGAACACCCAGTCGATTCGATGTGTCAAAGAAGGTCCGCGTCGCACGTTGCCTTCTGCTGCTTTCATCGAGACATAACGGGGCAGGGGGAGGTTGGTGACGGATCCTCGTTTCACGTCGGCATGAGCAGCCCATGCGCCGAACATGATCAGAAATACGGATAGTGCCGCCAGACAGCGGCGATTTACCGGTCGAATACCACTCACTGACTGCCTGCTCTTATGCCTGTTGATCCGGTTCCGAAAAAAGGTCGACTCAATGCCAAAGGGGTTCTTGTGCCCCGCCTTATCCTGCGCCACGATGCCATGGCGCGCGTCCGTTTGCAAAGCAGTGGGAGGGCCGAGGTGCCAAGAGAACGTTTGAGTGTTGTCGTTACGCGACGGTTGCCCGAAGCGGTCGAAACACGTTTGAGCGAGTTGTTTGATGTGCGCTTGCGCGACGATGACACTCCGATGACGCGCGAAGAACTGGTGGCCGCAGTGCAGGACGCTGATGTCCTGGTGCCTACGGTGACTGATGCGATTGATGGCGGTCTGCTGGGGCAGGCGGGCGAAAGGCTGAAGCTCATCGCCAATTACGGTGCCGGTGTCGACAATATTGACGTGTCCACAGCGCGCCAGCGTGGGATTCTGGTGTCGAACACGCCGGGGGTTCTGACCGATGACACCGCCGACATGACCATGGCCCTGATTCTGGCCGTTACCCGACGCATTCCCGAAGGTCTGAGCGTGATGCAGCAGGGAGATTGGTCCGGCTGGGCGCCCACCGCGTTTCTGGGAGGCCGTATCGGTGGTCGTCGTCTGGGCATTCTGGGCATGGGCCGGATCGGGCAAGCGGTGGCGCGGCGTGCGAAAGCGTTTGGAATGCAGGTCCATTATCACAACCGCCGCAGGTTGCGCACCGAGACCGAGCAGGAGCTGGAGGCAACCTATTGGGAAAGCCTCGATCAGATGGTCGCGCGGATGGATGTGATCTCGGTCAATTGCCCCTCAACGCCGTCGACCTTCCATCTGATGAACGCACGTCGTCTGAAACTGATGAAACCCTCGGCAGTGATCGTGAACACGTCTCGTGGTGAAGTTGTGGACGAAAACGCCCTGACCCGGATGATCCGCGCAGGTGAAATTGCGGGGGCGGGGCTGGATGTCTACGAACAGGGCACTGACGTGAACCCGCGCCTGCGGCAGCTGCCCAATGTGGTTCTGTTGCCTCATATGGGATCAGCCACGCTCGAGGGCCGGGTGGAGATGGGCGAGAAGGTCATCATCAACATCAAGACCTTCGAAGATGGCCACCGCCCGCCGGATCAGGTTGTGCCAGCAATGCTCTAGCGCTCTGGAAAGGAGCAGGAATGGACGTCTATGAAGGAGGGTGCCGTTGTGGAAATCTGCGCATCAGGGCTTCGGGTCGTCCTCTGCGGGTCGGAATCTGTCACTGTTTGGACTGCCGCAAGCATCATGGCGCGGTTTTCTATGCGGCGGCCGTTTTCCCGGACGACAGAATAGAGGTTTCCGGCGAAGCGCGTGGTTATGCTAACAGGTATTTTTGCCCCGGCTGCGGCTCTCCGGTCTTTGCGCGCAGCGGAACCGAAGTGGAGGTGCATCTTGGATGCCTTGATGCGCCAGATCAGTTGGCGCCAACATATGAAAGCTGGGTCATCCGGCGTGAAGCTTGGTTGCCCGAGTTCCGCGGTATGACCCGCTATGATCAGGATCGATTGGTGGGCGACGCAAAGGCTTAACGCGTGCTGCGGACACCGGCCATTTGCTGATGGCGTGCAGGTTGGACTTGTTCAGAGCGTGTTCGGCGCGCAGTTTTGATAATCAGGGATGTATCGGAGGATTTGATCAGATGAGACGTGTTTCAGTTCTACTGTTTTCTGCATTTTGTTTTGCAACTCCGGGGGTCGCTCAGGAAGCGGCCGATGCCGTTGCGCCCGAAACGGCCACGGAAGGGCAGGTACAGACCATGACCGACGAGGTCATCGCGGCGCTCGAGGCCAAACTGGATGGCGTTCCGGTCACGTCCCAGAACTGGATGGTCGCCGCGGCCAACCCGCTGGCGGTGGAAGCCGGTGCCAGAGTATTGCGCGCAGGTGGGTCTGCCGCAGACGCCATGGTTGCGGTGCAGGTCGTGCTGGGCCTGGTCGAACCGCAATCCTCGGGCTTGGGCGGCGGTGCGTTTCTGGTCTGGTACGATGCAGCGACCGGTCAGATGACAACTCTGGACGGGCGAGAAACGGCGCCGCTGGCGGCTACACCAACCGTGTTTCAGGACGAAAACGGTGAGCCGCTGAAATTCTTCGATGCGGTTGTCGGTGGGCTGTCCGTGGGGACGCCGGGCACACCTGCTTTGCTGGAAGAGGCGCATCGCCGCTGGGGGCGTTCCTCGTGGCCCGGATTGTTTGCCGATGGAATCCGGTTGGCGGATGAAGGGTTCCTGGTGTCCCCGCGTCTGGCCAGCCTGGTCGAAAAAGATGCCGAGCGTTTGTCGCGCTTTCCGGAAACGGCCGCGTATTTTCTGCCAGGGGGCGCACCGCTGCAACAGGGGCAGCGCCTGATGAACCCGGCTTATGCTGAAACACTGCGTGTGCTGGCCCGCGATGGGGCGGCCGGATTCTATGGCGGTGAGATTGCCGCGGATATCGTGCGCACGGTTCGCAATGCTCCAAGCAATCCTGGTGTTCTGTCCGGTGCGGATCTTGCGCTGTATCAGGTGATCGAGCGCGAGCCGGTTTGCGCGGAATACCGCGCCTATGAAGTCTGCGGCATGGGCCCGCCGTCGTCGGGTGCGCTGACCGTGGGGCAAATTCTGGGGATGCTGAACGGCTATGATCTGGCGGCTATGGGGCCGGAAAGCGCCGAGGCCTGGCGGTTGATCGGGGACGCTTCGCGCCTCGCCTTTGCGGACCGGGGCCGGTACATGGCTGACAGCGATTTCGTGCCCATGCCGACCAAGGGGCTGGTTGATCCGGCCTACCTGTCGCAAAGAGCGGAATTGCTGAACACCGAAGGCGCGCTGGCAGATGTCGGGCCCGGTCAGCCGGAGTTCGACCACGCGCTGAACTGGGCGGATGATGTGTCGCTGGAGCTGCCTTCGACCTCGCATATCTCGATTGTAGACAGCTATGGCAACGTGCTGTCGATGACCACGACCATCGAAAACGGCTTTGGCTCACGTCTGATGACGAACGGGTTCCTTCTGAACAACGAACTGACGGATTTTTCGTTCAAGACCCACAGCGATGGTGTGCCGATCGCCAACCGGCTGGAACCCGGAAAACGCCCGCGTTCGTCCATGAGCCCGACCATCGTGATGCAGGATGACGCGCCGGTTCTGGCGATTGGCTCGCCGGGCGGCAGTCGGATCATCGGCTATGTGGCCAAATCGATCATCGCATGGGCCGACTGGGGCATGGATGTGCAACAAGCCGTGTCGCTGCCGCATCTTGTCAATCGTTTCGGAACATATGATGTCGAGGCCGGGACCGCTGCCGAAGGCTTTTCCGACGGGCTGACCCAGTTTGGGTTCGAGGTAAACCCGCGTGACCTGACATCTGGCCTTCACGCCATCGAAATCGGAGACGGGCTGAGCGGTGGTGCCGACCCCCGTCGCGAAGGTATTGCGCTGGGCGAATAGGGCCTCGGTATTTGTGGGGATTGCCGGCACTTGGTGGGCCCTTTAGTCATGGACTGAACGGCCCGCAACGTGCTGGGACAGGGGAGGATGACGATGGTGCAGGCGACCGCTTTGCCTCGGAATGAAACAGGTATTGAAACCGTCATAGGCGTTCTGAAACAACGTTTTGGCGACAGGTTGCAAACGGGTACCGCGATCCGTGAACAGCACGGGCACACCACGACCTGGATCGAAAACCAGAGCCCGGATGCTGTGGTTTTCCCGCATACTACGCAGGACGTGTCGGAAATTGTCAAAACCTGTGCCGCGCACCGGGTGCCGGTGATTCCCTTTGGCACGGGAACGTCGCTGGAAGGGCATGTGAATGCGCCAGCAGGGGGGATCTCGGTCGATCTGATGCAGATGGACAAGGTGCTGGCTGTCCACGCCGAAGATCTGGATTGTGTCGTGCAGCCCGGCGTCACGCGCGAGGCGCTGAACACCCATTTGCGGGATCAGGGTTTGTTCTTTCCGATTGACCCGGGGGCGAATGCCTCGCTGGGCGGTATGGCCGCGACCCGCGCGTCGGGCACCAATGCGGTGCGATACGGAACGATGCGGGACAACGTTCTCAGCCTCGAGGCGGTGATGCCGGACGGCCAGATCATCCGTACCGGTCACAGGGCCAAGAAGTCATCGGCCGGGTATGATCTGGCACGCCTTCTGATTGGGGCGGAAGGCACGTTGGGTATCATCACCGAGCTGACTCTGCGCTTGCAGGGCATCCCCGAAGCGATCAGCTCGGCCAGGTGTTCCTTTCCTTCGGTCGATGCCGCGTGCCGCGCGGTGATGATGACCATTCAGTATGGCATTCCGGTCGCCCGAATAGAGTTGCTGGATGAAATGTCGGTTCAGGCGGCAAACGCCTATTCCGGGCTGAGCCTGCCGGAAACGCCATTGCTGCTGCTGGAATTCCATGGCTCTGAAAGCGGTGCGGCGGAACAGGCTGAAACCTTTGGTCAGATCGCCCGGGAATTCGGCGGTACGGATTTTGCTGCGACCTCGACCACCGAAGAACGGAACAAGCTTTGGCAGGCGCGCCATGATATGTATTGGGCATGTCTGCAACTGCGCCCGGGCGCGCGTGGTATTTCAACGGATGTCTGCGTGCCGATCTCGCGCCTGGCGGAGTGTGTGACAAGCACTCAGCAGAAGGCAGCTGATCTTGGCTTGCTCGCGCCAATGGTGGGGCATGTGGGGGATGGGAACTTTCACTCGCTTCTTTTGATCGACATGCAGAACGCCGAAGAAGTCGCCAAGGCCGAAGAGTTTGTCGGGTGGTTGAACGACCTGGCAATTTCAATGGAGGGCACCTGTACAGGTGAACACGGAATCGGTCAGGGCAAGCGGCCATACCTCATCAAGGAACTGGGCGCCGCCACGCAGTATATGGCCGCAATCAAGGCTGCTTTGGACCCCGAGAACATCATGAATCCCGGCAAGGTTTTGGCGGGCCAATCCTAGCGGTTTTCGCGTTCTGGCCGGCATTGCGCCTTCAAATCGTCCACATGTTCTGGTCTCACCGACTCGGTTAGGAACAGGTGGCCGACATGAGCGCAAAATATCTGGCAGGGTTTGCAGCGATCTGCGGGATCG
Source organism: Ruegeria sp. AL3 (assembly GCF_056536065.1). Lineage (NCBI taxonomy): Bacteria > Pseudomonadati > Pseudomonadota > Alphaproteobacteria > Rhodobacterales > Roseobacteraceae > Ruegeria > Ruegeria sp. AL3. The sequence goes on along the minus strand of NZ_JBQFJG010000001.1, from coordinate 235,434 downwards.
CCGTTGTTGGGCTGGACTATTATCAGCAGGCCAAGGCATCCGAAAACGGGCTGGGCTTCAAAGGTTATGTTGCCTCGGTATCCGCGCGTGTCGGGATTTCGGAAAGTCGGCTTGAAGCTGATGCCCAACCTTCACAGCCCGAGGAACCTGCGGCGAAGACACCGTCAGAGGAAGTTCGGAAACTTGTCTGCACCACGATCGGGACAAGCAAGCGCTGTCGCTCCAGCGGTTGAGATCACGGGTTTCATGTCAGATCTGCGACCCGCATTCGATCATCGGGTCGTTTTTTTCATATCACTGGTCGGATGAATGTCGCGCGATCCCCCTCAAGTGCGCCATATGGTGTCAACTGATTTCAAGGGGAGACGCCCGGTTATGAAAACCCAAGTCAAAGCACTGGTTGTTGGCGGCGGCGCCGTTGGGACCTCGATTGCCTACCATCTGGCCAAAGCGGGCTGGGATGATGTGATGTTGATCGAACGGGACGAGCTGACGTCCGGGTCCACCTGGCACGCGGCTGGTCTGCTGCCATTGTTCAACATGTCCTATGCGACAACTCACATCCACAAGTACTCGGTCGACTTCTACAAGACGCTGGAAGAAGAAACCGGACTGAACGCGGGCTTTGCCGTCGTAGGCAACCTGCGCATGGCACAGACGCAGGAGCGCATGGATGAGTACATGCTCTACGCCTCCACCGCCGAAACCTGCGATGTTGCCTATGAGTGGCTGACCCCCGAGCAGATCAAGGAACGTTGGCCGTTGATCGAGACATCGGATCTGAAGGGCGCGATCTACCATACCGAAGACGGGTATATTAACCCGGCTGATGTGACGCAGGCGATGGCCAAGGGGGCCCGTCAGCGTGGCGTCGAGATCGTGCGCAAGATGCAGGCGGATGCCTTCCACTGGAACGGCACCCATTGGGAAGTCACCTGCACCAAGATGGTGGAAAAAGGCGGCAACCTTGTCGAAAGCGACGAAAAGGTTGTGATCACTGCCGAACATGTCGTCACTGCATCGGGCAACCACGCACAGCGCACCGCCAAGATGCTGGGCATCAAGATGCCGGCGATCCCGGTCGAACACACTTTCATCGTCATGGACAAAGACCCTGAACTGGTCAAATGGCGCGAAGCAGGCAACCCCGAACACCCCGTCGTGCGCGACGCCGACAATGAATCCTACGCCCGTGAAGAACGCGGCGGCTGGATTCTGGGTATCTATGAACATGGCGCCCCCGCGCGGTTTGAACACGGTGTACCGGACAGCTTCCGCGCGGATCTGTTCCCGCTGGATTTGGATCGGATTGCGGATCAGTACATGGCGATGGCCGAACGTGTGCCGTCCTGTGCTGAATCCGGCCTGAAAGACGATTTCAACGGCCCGATCTGCTATACGCCTGACGGCAACCCGCTGGTCGGTCCTGCGCCGGGCCTGCGCAACATGTGGCTGGCCGAAGGTTTCAGCTTTGGTATCACTGCCGCAGGCGGCACCGGCTATTATCTGGCGCAGATGATGGTCGATGGCGAAGCCGAAATCGATATGGCCTCGCTGGACCCCAAACGCTATTCCAGCAACTGGATGACCACCGAGTTCGCGGCCCGCAAGAACGAAGAGTGCTATGAGCACGTCTATATCCTGCACCACCCGGACGAAGAGCGTGAAGCCTGCCGTCCGCTGCGGACCGTTCCGGCCTACGACCGTCAGAAAGCGCGCGGTGCCCAGTTCGGCTGGGTCAACGGCTGGGAACGTCCGAACTACTTCGGCCCTGTCGATGCGCCCGAGAACTTCGACAAAGAAGCACGCTCGTTCCGTCGTGGCGGCTGGTGGCAATATGCCGTCGAAGAAGCCAAGGCGATCCGCGAAGGCGTCGGCCTGATCGACGCATCGGCCTTCACCAAGCACGTCGTCAAAGGCCCCGGTGCGACTCAGTTCCTGGATTGGTTCACCTGCAACAAGCTGCCCAAGGTTGGTCGTATCAACCTGACCTACGCGCTGACATCGCACGGCACCACCCGCACCGAATACACCATCGTCCGCAATGGCGAGAACAACTATTACCTCGTCTCTGCCGGTGCCTGGACCGAGTACGACGCCGATTATCTGCGCAAGGCGGCCGAGGACAAGATGGAAGAGTTCGGTTACATCGAGATCCAGGACGTGACCACGCAATGGGGTGTTTTCGCCATCGCCGGACCCAAGTCGCGTGACGTTCTGAAAGAGGTCATCAAAGATGCCGATCCGGAAACCGCACTGTCCAACAAGCGCTTCCCTTGGCTTTCGGCGCGCCAGATCGAACTGGGCATGTGCCCGGTCAACGCGATCCGCGTGGCCTATACCGGTGAGCTGGGCTGGGAACTGCACCACCCGATCGAGATGCAGAACTACCTGTTCGACCTGCTTGAAAAGGCCGGTGAGAAGCATGGTATGAAGCTGGTTGGCGCGCGAGCCCAGAACTGGCTGCGTCAGGAGAAATCCTATCGCGCATTCGGCACCGAACTGGGCCGCGACGCGACTCCGCTGGAAGCCGACCTGCCGCGTTTTGTCGACCTGTCTAAGGACTTCTACGGTAAGGCCAAGCTGGAAGAGACCGGCGTGCGCGTCAAATGCTGCACCCTGCTGATCGACGGACCGGACGATGCAGATCCGTGGGGCCGCGAGGCGCTGTACACACCGGAAGGTGAACGCGTGGGTCGATTGACCTCGGGCGGCTACTCGGTGGCGTTCGAGAAATCCATTGGCATGGGTTACGTGAAGCCCGAAATGGCGGTCGAAGGCACCAAGCTGCAGGTCAAAATTCAGGACAAGCTGTGGGATGCGGTCGTCACCTGCGACAGCCCCTACGATCCGAAAAACGAAACCATCCGCAAGGACGGTTGATCTAAGAAAGGCCCCGAAAATCTTCGGGGCCTTTTCTTTTTTGTCATCCAGACAGTTCGTCGAAGCATTCCAGCGCCTTGGCCGCGTACATCATGGCTGGGCCGCCGCCCATCTGGATCGCCATGGCCAACACGTCGGACACTTCTTCCCGTGTCGCACCGGCCTTGATCAAAGCTTCGGTGTGCAGGGTGATGCAGGGTTCGCATCGCAGGGTGACTGACATGCCCAACGCAATGAATTCCTTGGTCTTGTAGTCGAGCGTCCCGCCCTCTTTGACGGCTTTGCCAAGCGCTCCGAATGCGCGTGTCGTATCGGGAATGGATCCGTTCAGGTTTCGCAAACTCTTTCGTGTTGCCGAGAGTTTTTCTTGCCACGCCATTGCTGAGTGCCCTTCTTCATATCTAGCAACTGGAATATGAATTGGGTTGCGGCTGTTTGACTTTGATCTCGATCAGACGTCAGGGCGTTCGGCAATGAACGCTAGATTGTTGGCAGGCATTTCGACCGGTGCCAGCGCGAGCAGGCCGACGTTTTCGAACAGGTTCAGAATGTCCACGTCGTTTTTATAGCCGATTTGCGGGTCTTGCTGGATCAAAGCCTTATGAAAGTGGACATCCCCGTCACTGATGAGTTTGCCCGAACGTTTGAACGGGCCGTACAAGATGAACCGGCCCATTGGTGACAGGGATTGTGCGACCTCTGAAATGATGGTTCTGGTTTCCTGCCAACTGATCAAGTGAATCAAGTTTATCAAAACGATCAGATCCTGGCCGAAAAACCGCCTGTGCCAGCCTGATGTCGCTGCATCCAGTTCTGCGACCCGCGCGACATTGGGCAGGTTGCGGGTATAGGCATCGATGCTCACGCGCCGCTCAGGGTCAACTTCCGAAGGCTGCCAGGTCAGCCCGGGCAGCACTTCGGCGAAGGCCCTGACATGCTGACCAGTCCCGCTTGCGATTTCCAATGCGTGGCCCTGGGGCGGGCCCCATTCTTGCAACACAGCACACAGGGCGTCCGTGTTCCGGGATGCTGCCGGGGCCACCAGCTTGCCATCTTCAGACGCATTGGCGACGCTTGCAGAAGAGGGGAGGCTGCGTTTGATCATCGTTCCAGCCTGTCAGGGGTCAACATGCCAATTATGTCAGGTTCCAGCTCGGGTGTGTTTCCGACAACAAGATCGCACAGCAGTTGCGAGGCCGCCGGTGAGGTTTGAAAACCATACCCGCCCTGGCCGCCACACCAGACAAACGAAGGGTCCAGCGGGTCGCGCCCAAGCACCAAGGTCCCGTCTGGGGCAAAACTGCGCAATCCTGCCCAGTTCGTTTCCACCCTTGTGACAGGCTCGGTCATCAGTTCCTCATACCGTGCCAGACCTTCTGCCAGCACCATATCATCGGCATAAGCATCCTGTGGCGCAACCGGATCGGCTTCGGATGGTGAAACCAGCAACTTGCCCGCATCCGGTTTGGCGTACCATGTTTCGCCGGCGCCCAGCATCATCGGCCAGATGGAAACGTCATGCCCTCCGGGGGCGGGAAGACGCGCCATCGACCGACGGCGAGGTGTGAGGCCGATACCGGGCAGCCCCGCAAGCTGTGCAACCTCATCCACCCAGGCCCCTGCTGCGTTGATCAGAGTGCGGGCTTCAAAGATCTCACCGGCCTCAACCACCCAGTGCTTTTCTTTTCGAATGCCGGTGACTCTGCTTTTCGTCGAAACCGTTCCATCGTTTTGCCGGATGGTTCGGGCGAAATCCTGCAACAGGCGATCCGTATCGATGTCAAAGGCCGCTTCGCTGATGGCTGCAAACCCGACCTTGTCCGGATCCAGAATCGGAACGCGCGATATCGCTTGATCCATCGGTATTTTCACCATGTTCAGATCGGCGCAATCGGCTTCGAACATGTCGGGCTGGTCAATTGCCCCGACCAGCATCAATCCGCGCGGGGTCAGGTAACCGCCATTCTGCGTATGAAGAAAGGCAGCCCCCGCTTTGTTCAATGCGACGACCGAAGGCGGTCCATAGCTTTCTTCGAACAACGCCGCTGACCGGCCCGAGGCGTGATAGCCCAGGGCATCTTCCGCTTCCAGAACCATCACGGTTCCGTGCTGCGACAGGCGCGCACCGGCGCTCAGCCCGGCGATGCCGCCTCCGATTATCAGGAAATCAATCATGACTTGCGATCCATCCTGTAAAGAGACGCTACAGGTTCCTTGAGTTTCATGCTGACGCCAAAGCTCCTCATTCGCCACGCGTTTGGTTTTCCGGACTATAAGCAGCCTTGAAATTGTGCTTCAACCCGGTCAAAGAAGTATCAAAATAAACAGGAGGGTAAGGTGACCGCAGCAGACGTTCATCCAATGGCCACAGGGCATATTCCAGGATATGTTGTCGCAGCTGACGGAAGCGATTACCTTTTCTCCGCCATGGTCGTTTTTTTCGTCGTTCTCGTGGTGCTGATCGGTGTCGGATACCTGACGCTGCATTCGGTTCCTGAAAAAATGGCCCACGAAAACAATCACCCGCAATTTCAGTTGGTGGGTATTCTGGCGCTGCTGGCGCTATTTACCCATAATGGGCTTTTCTGGGTTGCTGCAATATTGGTCGCAGGGTTTCAGTTTCCGGATTTTGCCACCCCGCTTCGAAACATTGCCGATGCCATTCGTTCTCTGGGTCGGTCACCTGTTCTGGAACCAGTGCCTGAAACAACGGTGCCGGCATCGTCAGAATCCGAACCCAGCGACGCGCAGGAGCAAGCCATATGATCGAGACCATGCTCTGCGCCCTGATAACGGTGCTGCCCGACTATCTGTTCCGCCGTTTTGTACAGGGCAAGCGGATCGGTCACGAGATTACCTTGTTCACCATGTGGTACGAACTGCGCTGGGGTTTGACCACCTGTGCCATTCTGGCGCTGACCGTCATTACCACACTGTTTTATTTTCATCCGGCCAGCAAAACCGCGGCATCCTATTTCCGAACGGTGACCATTCTGCCGCAATTGGGCGGTCGTGTTTCCGAGGTTTTCGTCAAGAACAACGAACTGGTAACCGCAGGACAACCGATTTTCCGGATCGAGGATTTCAGCCAGACTGCTCAGGTTCAGGCGGCAAATGCGCAGATTGCACAGGTGCAGGCCTCGCTTAAGGTTGCGGAAACCGATTTGGCCGAGGCGGAAGCTGGAATTGCAGGTGCCAAGGCAGCGCTTGCGCAGTCTCTGGAGGATCTTGAGCGCAACACAACCTTGCGAGATGAGGGTTCAAGCGCCGTAAGACTGGCCGAGATTGAGAGGCTGGAAAACCTTGTCGCCGAGCGAGAGGCCCAGGTTCTTGCAGCGGAATCCAAACGTGCTGCGGTTGAGCAGCAGATCGAAGAACTGATCCCCGCGCAGCTGGCCAGTGCCATTGCGCAACTGGATGCTGCGCAGACCGAGTTGGACAAGACGGTGATCACCGCGGGCGTCACAGGGCGGGTCGAACAGTTCGGCCTTCAGGTCGGTGACTACGTAAGCCCATTGTTGCGCCCCGCGGGCATTCTTGTGCCATCGCACACAGGGCATGATCGTTTTCAGGCCGCTTTCAACCAGCTCTCTGCCCAGGTTATCAAGCCGGGCATGATTGGTGAATTGGGCTGCATGACAAAGCCATTCACCGTGATCCCCACCGTGGTGGTCGAGGTGCAGGATGTCATCCCGTCCGGCCAGATCCGCCCATCGGACGAACTGCGGGACGTGCAGACCAACAACAATCCGGGCTCGATTCTGGTCTATATGGAGCCGCTATACAAAGGTATGGCCGATGACATTCCGCCGGGCAGCAATTGTCTGGCCAATGTCTACACAGACAACCACGAGCGGCTGGAGCACGAGGATCTGGGCTTTTGGGAGGCGGCCTTTCTGCACGTGGTCGACACGATCGGCGTGGTACATGCCGCGGGTCTGCGCCTGCGTTTGATCCTGATGCCGGTGAACACTCTGGTTTTGACCGGGCATTGATCTGATCTAGGCAATCCGAACGCGAAGGGCCCGGCAAGTTTTGCCAGGCCTTTTGGTTACTTAAAGCGCTGCTTTGAACAGCTGCGTCAGGTTGTCTTTCGTCAACTCAATCGGGTTGCCGCCGCATGACGGATCGATGATCGCCCCTTCGACAAGCTCTGGGATAGAAGCTTCGGTCACACCCAATTCGGACAAAGTGCGGGGGATGCCAAGGCTGTCGTTGAAATTCTGCACGAACGCGCGGAAACCATCGAAGCCGCCGTCGATGCCCAGATATGCGGCAGCTTGCTGGAACCGGTCTGCAATGGCCGGGGCGTTGAAGTCCAGCACAGCGGGCATGCAGACCGCGTTGGTGGTGCCGTGATGGGTGTTGAATACCGCACCTATTGGGTGGCTCATCGCGTGGATCGCGCCAAGGCCCTTCTGGAAAGCCGTTGCGCCCATGGCAGCGGCGCTCATCATCTGGGCGCGGGCCTCGATATCGGTGCCGTCAGCATAGGCACGGGGCAAATACTCCTTCACCAGTCGCATACCCTCCAGCGCGATGCCCTGGCTCATCGGGTGATAATGCGGGCTCGAGAAGGCTTCGACACAATGCGCGAAGGCGTCCAGGCCAGTTCCTGCCGTGATGAACTTGGGCATCCCGACGGTCAGCTCCGGGTCGCAAATCACCACGGTCGGCAGAACCTTGGGATGAAAGATGATCTTCTTGGCATGGGTCTCGGAATTGGTGATGACGCTCGCGCGGCCCACTTCCGATCCTGTCCCTGCGGTGGTCGGAACGGCAATGATTGGCGCGATCACGTCGGCATCGGCTCGTGTCCACCAGTCGCCGATATCCTCGAAATCCCAAACGGGGCGCGTCTGACCGGCCATGAAGGCGACCATCTTGCCCAGATCCAGCCCAGAGCCGCCGCCAAAGGCGATCACCCCGTCATGACCACCTGAGTTATAGGCCGCAACTCCGGCTTCAAGGTTCTTCTCATTCGGGTTGGGGTCCACATCGCTGAACAGGCCGCAGCCCAGTCCCGCGGCTTCCATGATGTCCAGTGTCGCGCTGGTGATGGGCAGATCGGCCAGCCCCTTGTCCGTGACCAGCAATGGTTTCTTCATTCCGGCGGCGGCGCAGGCTTCGGGCAATTCCCTGATGCGCCCGGCTCCGAATTTGATGGAGGTCGGATAGGACCAGTTTCCAACAAGTGTCATGTCAGGTTTCCTTTGCAAAATAAGGCCTGCTTCGGCGAGGGGGTGGGTCCGAAGCAGGCCGTCGTCCTTAGCCCGTTACCTTTTTGAGGTGGTAGGATTTGGGACGTGTCAGGTTGTGATATCCGATGACGGACAAACCGCCGCCGCGCCCGGTATTCTTGCAGCCCGTCCAGCACAGGCCGGGGTCCAGATAATCGGCGCGGTTCATGAACACGGTCCCGGTTTCGATCCGGTCACCTACCCGCGCTGCACGATCCACATCGCGGGTCCACAGGCTGGCAGTCAGGCCAAACTCACTGTCATTCATCAAGGCGATGGCCTCCTCATCCGAGAACACTTTCATGATGCTCACCACGGGCCCAAAGCTTTCGTCCCGCATCACGCGCATGTCATGTGTGACATTGGTCAGGATTTGCGGTGTCAGGTACGCGCCACCGTCGTCTTCAGCGAAGGTGTCGATATGCGCAACCGCACCGGCTGCAACCGCCTCGGCGATCTGGGCTCGCACCTCATCGGCAAACCGCACATTGGCCATCGGGCCAATCGTCGTCTCGGCATCCAGCGGATTGCCCAGCTTGTAACCCTTCACAATGTCCACTGCCTTGGCGACGAAGTCATCATAAAGGCTCTCGTGAACATAGATCCGCTCGATTCCGCAACAACACTGGCCTGAATTGAACATCGCACCGTCAATCAGCGTGTCGACCGCGGCATTCAGGTCGGCGTCGTCCATGACATAGCCGGGATCCTTGCCGCCCAGCTCGGTGCCGACGCCGGTAAACGTGCCCGCCGCGGCACGTTCCATCGCCCGACCGCCGCCGACTGATCCGGTGAAGTTCACGAAATCAAATGCATTGCCCGCGATCAGGTCGTTGGTCACGTCATGGCTCAGGAACACATTCTGGAACACGTCCTCGGGCACACCTGCCGAATGGAACGCCTTTGCCATACGCTCGCCCACCAGCAGCGTCTGTGTCGCGTGTTTCAGGACGACCGTATTGCCCGCGATCAGCGCCGGTGCGACCGTGTTGATCGCCGTCATATAGGGATAGTTCCAGGGCGCCACCACAAAGACCACCCCATGAGGAATGCGCTTAATGTAGCGTTTGAACGTTTCGTCTTCGCCGACGGCGATATCTACCAGGGACGTCTCGGCAATCTCCGCCATATGGCTGGCGCGTTCGTTGAATCCACCGGACTCGCCGCCATAACGCACCGGGCGTCCCATCATATGGGCCAGTTCCGGCACGATCTCATCGTTCATGGCGCCAACGGCGGCCACACCCGCCATCACAAGATCGATCCGCTCCTGCAACGGACGGGCTGCCCATTCCGCCTGAGCAGCCCGAGCACGCGCCGCGGCCCCGAACGCGGCCTCTCGCGACAACACTTCACGTTCGGCAAAAACCGATCCGTCGATCGGCGAGACACATTTCAACATCTGCCCCATTTTCACTCCATTTCCGAAAGAAACAGGATCCCTGCTTCATCTGGCCCAAAATATCCCGGGGGTCTGGGGGCAGAGCCCCCAGCGTGACCCGACCTCACGCCCGCTCGAACCCGCGGGCAATTTCCCAATCCGTGACCACGCGTTCGAACTCCTCGATCTCGACCTCTGCGGCACGGGTATAGTGGTCGACGACGTCATCGCCCATGGCCGCGCGCAACATGACCGATCCGTGCAGCGCATCCCGCGCCGCACGAAGGTTGCCCGGGATCATGGCAGTCTCACCCTGATAAACGTCGCCCTTGGTCGGCGGTTGCAGATCCAGCCCTTCCTCGATGCCCGCGATCCCTGCCGCCAGCATGCCAGCCATCGCCAGATAGGGGTTCATATCTGAGCCCGGAATTCGGCACTCGACGCGTACGGCCTTGGTGCCGTCACCGCACAGGCGGAACCCGGCGGTGCGATTGTCCACAGACCAGATGATCCGCGTTGGCGCGAAGGTGCCTTTCATGAAGCGTTTGTAACTGTTGATGTAAGGTGCCATGAAATAAGTGTAATCAGGGGCATATTTCAGCAGCCCAGCCATATAGCTTTTCATCAGCGCCGACATGCCCAGATCGTCCCCGGCGTCATAGAAGGCAGGCTGTCCATCCGCCCACAGTGACTGGTGCACGTGGGATGAACTGCCGACTTTCTCGTGGTGCCATTTCGGCAGGAACGTCGCTGCGTGACCATGTTGCCACGCGATCTCTTTCACAGCGTTCTTGGCGATCGAATGATACTCGGCCGTTTCCATCGCGGGCGCGTATTTGATGTTCAGCTCTTCCTGTCCGGTCTCGGCCTCACCTTTGGAGTTCTCAACCGGAATGCCCGCATCCCACAGATGGTTGCGGATCGGACGCATCACATGCTCTTCCTTGGTGGTCTGGAGGATGTGATAGTCTTCGTTATAGCCCGAGATCGGCTCCAGATCCCGAAATCCTTCCTTGCGGATCTGGTCAAAGCTTTTCTCGAACAGGAAAAACTCAAGCTCGGTCGCCGTCATGGCGTCATAACCCATGGCTTTCAAACGGCTGACCTGTTTTTTCAGGATTGAACGCGGCGCGTGCGGCACTTCCTCGTGCGTGTGATGATCCAGCACGTCACACATCACCATCACCGTGCCTTCAAGCCACGGCACCGGGCGCAGGGTGCTGAGGTCCGGTTTCATGACATAATCGCCATAGCCCCGTTCCCAACTGGTCGAGGCGTAGCCATCGGGTGTCGCCATCTCCAGATCGGTGGCCAGAAGGTAGTTGCAGCAATGGGTCTCTTCCCATGCGCCAGCCACGAAATGGCCCGCGTGAAAACGCTTGCCCATCAACCGGCCCTGCATGTCCACCATGCAGACCAAAACCGTATCAACCGAACCTTCGGATACCTGCGTTTTCAGATGTTCGAACGTGAGCATGTGCCACCTTTGTCTTTGCCGAAATCCTTCATCGGCCATTCGTTCTGTCAGACCCGCCCCCATGCAAGGGGCGGGTCGCTTGGCCAATTCTTAGCCGTAGCGGTAGGGCCGTCCAGCCTTGAGCATGTCGGCGTTGTACTGTTTGAAGATTTCAACAACCTTCGCCTTGGTTTCGGATTCGGCTGCGATCTCGTCCCAGAAGGCAACGGCCGCGGCTTCGACGGTTGCCCATTCTTCGTCCGGAATCGACGTCAGCTGCATCTTGTCTCCGTTGACGCGCAGGCTGGCTTCGCCGCCCCAGTACCACCACTGACGATAATAGTGTGACTGATCGGTGCAGACGCGGAACAGGGTCTGCAAATCTTCGGGCAGCTCGTTCCAGCGATCCATGTTGGCAAAGAACGAACCGGCCCAGGCGCCCGAGATGTTGTTGGTCAGGAAGTAGTTGGTCACATCCGCCCAGCCGACTGTGTAGTCTTCGGTGATGCCGGACCACGCGATGCCGTCCAGCTCTCCGGTTTGTACCGCGACTTCGATGTCTTCCCAGGGCAGGGTGACCGGCACAACGCCGAACTGCGACAGGAAGCGGCCCGCGGTCGGGAAGGTAAACACACGTTTGCCCTGAAGGTCCGCCAGGCTGTTGATCGGGTCCTTCGTTGCAAAGTGGCACGGGTCCCAGGCACCGGCCGAGATGTGCTTGACGCCGACTTTCGAGTATTCCTCGTCCCAGATCTCGTTCAGCCCGTACTGGTTGAACAGAACCGGCACGTCCAGCGAGTAGCGCGAGGCAAAGGGGAAATAGCCGCCGAACACGGTGACCTCGGTGGGCGACGCCATCGAGTCATCATCCGACTGCACGGCATCAATCGTGCCGCGCTGCATGGCACGGAACAGCTCGCCCGTCGGAACCAGCTGGTCGGCATAGAACAGCTCGATCTGCATCCGGTCTCCGGCGATCGTGTTGAACATCTTGATGGCCGGGTCGATCACGTGTTCGGCCAGCGCCGGGCCGGCATAGGTCTGCATCCGCCATCTGATGGTCGATTGCGCCAGTGCAGGCGTCGCCAGAGCAGCGGCGGGAGCGGCCGCAGCACCTTTCAGAAATGTACGTCTGTTCGTCATTCTCTCTCTCCGTTGGTCAGTTTCGATTGTGCGGGGATTGCCCGCGAAGCCCCGGTTTGATCCGGGATCATTTGTTGTAGATGTATTCAGGCAGCCACAGCGCGATCTGCGGGAATGTCATGATGATCGCCAGCGCCAGCGTCATCACCATCACGAAGGGCAGGATCGAACCGTAGATGTCGCGCAGCGATATCTCTGGCGGCGCCATCGCGCGCATCAGGAACAGGTTGTAGCCGAAGGGCGGCGTCATATAGGCGATCTGGGTGGTGATCGTGTACAGAACCCCATACCAGATCAGGTCGAACCCCAATGCACCCACGAGCGGCACGTACAAAGGCGCGACGATCACCAGCATGGCTGTATCGTCCAGAAACGTGCCCATCAGAATAAAGCTGAGCTGCATCAAGATCAGGATCACCCACGGGTTGAGGCCCAGCCGTTCGGTAAACAGGTTCTCGATTGCCCGAACGGCGCCCAAACCGTCGAAAACAGCGCCAAAGGCAAGCGCAGCCAGAATGATCCACATGAACATACAGGTGATGCCCAGCGTTGACCGTACAGACGTCTCGAAAACCTCACGTGTCATACGGCCCTTGAGGATGGCCGCGGCGAACGCCGTCAACGCACCGATGGCCGAGCTTTCAACAAGCGAGGTCCAGCCGTTGACGAAGGGCACCATCATCGCGGCAAAAATACCCAGGGGCAGCAGGCCCGCGCGCAACAGGCGCAGTTTCTCTGCCATGGGCACGTCGCGCTCCTCGGCTGACAAGGCGGGCCCTAACGCCGGGTTGATGCGGCAGCGGATCACGATGTAAAGGATGAACATTGCGGCCATCATCAGCCCGGGAAGCAGCCCTGCAAGCCAGAGCTGCCCGACAGGCTGGCGCGCGATCATCGCGTAAAGAACCAGCACGACGGAGGGTGGCACAAGAATACCTAATGACGATCCGGCTTGTATCACCCCGGTCACCATTTTCTTGTCATAGCCGCGTTTCAGAAGTTCCGGCAGCGCAATGGTCGCGCCGATGGCCATGCCTGCGACACTCAGCCCGTTCATGGCCGAGATCAGCACCATAAGACCGATCGTGCCAATCGCGAGCCCACCGTTCAGGCCGCCCATCCAGACGTGGAACATCTTGTACAGATCGTCTGCAATTTTGGATTCGGCCAGAACATAGCCCATGAAGATGAACATCGGCAGGGTCAGCAGCGGGTACCATTTCATCAGCTTCATGGCGGCCGAAAAGCCAATGTCATAGCCGCCGCGATCCCCCCACAGAAACAGGGCGGCCATCACGGCGACAAATCCAATCGCGCCAAAAACGCGCTGCCCGGTCAGCAGCATCAACATCATGGTCGAAAACATCAGGATGGCGATCAATTCGTAAGACATCAGATCACCTCGCGCGGGATGTCATCGCCCCTGAGGCGCAGAATATCTTTGAACAGTTCCGAGATCGCCTGAAGCAACATCAGGAACAGACCCACGACCATGATGACCTTGATTGGCCACAGATATGGACGCCACGCGGTCGGGCTGCGTTCGCCATATTGCAGCGAATAGCTCAGAGAGTCGTATCCGCCGTAGATCATCACGCCCAGGTAGATGATTAGAAAAAGGACGGTGATCGCATCCGTCCACGCGCGACGACGGTCGGACCATTCGCCGTACAGAAGGTCCATGCGGACGTTGGACCCCATCTGGATCGAATAGGGGCCGCCCAGAATGTAATAGGCGACCATTGCGAACTGGGCCATTTCCAGGGTCCAAAGCGATGGCAGGAAAAAGGTTTTTGAAATCGAGGACCAGAGCAGAATGCCCATCATGGCGAAGATGCCGTACATGACGAAGCGTCCGATCCAGCGGTTCGTGCGGTCAATGACCGCCACATATCCCCGCATGAAATTCATCCCGATACCTCTGCTCTCATGGTTTCGCCTCTGCGTGCGATAAGTCTTGGATGACCGATTGCAGAATTGGCGTCAGCAATCCCGCAATGCGGTTCACGCCGTCTGCTGTGTCGATCAGATCGTTTCGAACTTCGATCATGACATTTGGAAGCCCTCGCCGGACCGCGTGTTCGCGCAACGTGTGCGTGACGCCATCCGTGGCCGAGTAAGGTTCGTTCAAAGCCACGCGCAATCCCGAGCTTTCCGCGTGGCTCAGCATCAGCTGCGCGGCGCGGTCGTCTTCGTCATGAAGAATCCCCAGCTCTACCGTTCGGGGGGTTCCCTTGTAGACGGGCGTGAAACTGTGGATCGTGATGACAACCGGAGGTTCGGGCCGTTCGTCCAAAGTGGATGAAACCAGTGTTTTGAAAGGTTCATACACGTCGCGAACCCGCTGGGCGCGCTGAGCATCTGTCAGGTTCATGTTTCCGGGAATGGAAAACACTTCGCTGACCTGCGGCATGGCATCGCCGCGTTCGGGCGGGCGGTTGCAGTCATAAACAAGGCGACTGACGCGCGAGTGGACCAGCGGCGCATCCAAAGCGCCCATCAGCTCCACCGACAGGTCCAGCGCGCCGATGTCCCAGGCCGCGTGTGAGCTGGCCGCCGCCTCATCCAGCCCCAATCCATCCAGCGCGGCCGGAATAAACCGGCTTGCATGTTCGCATATCAGCACGGCAGGCGCGCAACCGTGCGCATTGAGCACGCGGGCTGCCGGGGCTTCGGTCGGCAAAAGCAATGATGACTCGGTCTCGTGACGCATAGGTAGCATTTGTTACAGCAACTTCTCACCTGTCAAGAAAATTTCTGTAGACAAAATTTCAAACGAACATATTCTGTAACAAATTCAAGAAACGAGGGCGCCGATGGCCACCGTTGCCAAACTTGTCAAACAGCGGATTCAGGATGAGCTGGACGATCTGACACGGTCTGAACGTCAATTGGCCTCGGTCCTGTTGCAGGATTATCCGATGGCCGGTTTGCAATCGATCACCAAGTTGGCCGCTGCGGCGCAGGTTTCGACCCCGACCGTCATTCGCATGGCGCGCAAGCTTGGGTTTGACGGGTTCCCCGACTTGCAGGATGCGCTGCGCGAAGAGGTTGCGGCGCAGATCAAAAAGCCGATCTCGAAACGGGACGCCTGGGTTGTGGATGATGAGGCAGAACATCCGACAACGCGCTTCGCCCAGGCCGTATGGACCAACATGCGCCACACGCTGGAACGTCTGGACAAAGAGATGTTCGATGCCGTCGCGCGTCTTTTGGCCGAGACAGAGCGCCATCTTTACGTCGTTGGTGGCCGCATCACGCGGTCAAATGCGGATTACCTGTTCAATCACATGCAGATCATCCGGCCCAACGTGACGATGCTGGGCAATTCGGCGAATGTCTGGCCGCAATACCTTTTGGATATGGATAAATCATCCGTTCTGGTGATCTTCGACATCCGCCGCTACGAGGCGCATCTGGAGAAGCTGGCACAGGTTGCCTCGGGCCGCGGCGTCAGCGTTGTTCTGTTTACGGACCAATGGGGATCGCCGATCGGAAAGACCGCCAATTATTCCTTCCACGCATTGGTCGAGGCGCCTTCCAGTTGGGATTCGACCATTGCCTTGCAGTTGATCTCGGAAACGCTGATTGCCGAAGTGCAGGAGGCGCGTTGGGAAGAAAGCAAGGAGCGGATCGAAGAACTGGAGCGGTTCTTTTCCTCGACCCGGATATTTCGCAATCAGGACTGACGGGCCGAGCCGTGTCGGAAAAATTGCGCCACTAAATTTGCCACTTCCGGCTTGACGATCCCGAAAGCATGACTTAACCAGCGCAAACCATTTGCGGGTATAGCTTAATGGTAAAGCCCCTGCCTTCCAAGCAGGCTATGTCGGTTCGATTCCGTCTACCCGCTCCACGCCTTCCCTGAAATTCTGCGTCAAATGGCCCTTTCGACCTGCCGATTGCGGTTGTGATGCTTGACCATACCTGCCGCTACCTCCAAGAAAGCGGTCACTCAGTACGGTTCAGGACACAAGGGCCAGACATGGCAAGACAAGCCGCCAGCAAGCCAACGCATACCGCCGCGCCCGGAGCTTCCGAGGAACGCGCCCGTTCAAAGAAGATTGGGGTTCTGGCCTCGCTTTGGCCGTTCATGAAACCCTACAAATTCCTGATGATCGGCGCGACGCTGGCGTTGATTCTGACGGCCAGCATGACCCTCACGCTGCCATTGGCGGTGCGGCGCGTGGTCGACAATTTCCGAATTCAGGATGGAGAGCTTCTGGATTGGTATTTTCTGGCAGCGCTGGTCATCGCTGCCGTTCTGGCCGTGGGTACCGGTATTCGGTATGCGCTTGTGACCCGTCTGGGCGAACGGGTGGTGGCCGATATCCGCAAGGCGGTGTTTGATCGGGTCATCGGTATGAGCCCGGAATTCTATGAGCGAATCATGACCGGAGAGGTGCTAAGCCGGATCACCACTGACACGACGCTGATCCAATCTGTTCTCGGCTCGTCCGTGTCCATTGCCCTGCGAAACATGCTGATGTTCATTGGCGGACTGGTTCTGATGCTGCTGACATCCGCCAAGCTGACCGGGCTGGTGTTGTTGCTGATCCCAGTGGTCATCGTGCCGATCCTTGTACTTGGCCGCCGTCTGCGCGTGATCAGCCGCGAGAATCAGGACTGGATCGCGGCCTCGTCCGGCAACGCGGGTGAGGCATTGGGCGCGGTACAGACCGTTCAGGCATTTTCTCATGAACTGGCCAGCCGCCAGCAGTTCAGCGAGATGACCGAGACATCTTACGCCGTCTCGCTGCGCCGCATACAGACCCGCGCGGTGCTGACGGTGATTGTGATCTTCCTGGTTTTCTCGGGCATTGTCGGCGTTCTGTGGATGGGTGCCAATGACGTACGCAATGGCGTAATGACCGAAGGCGTTCTGATCCAGTTCGTCATCTATTCGATCATCATGGCGGGTTCGGTCGCCGCCCTGTCCGAAATCTGGAGCGAACTTCAGCGTGCCGCGGGGGCCACCGAACGTCTGGTCGAGCTACTGCACGCAGAAGATACCGTGACCGACCCTGCCAATCCCAAAGCGTTGCCCAAGAACATTCAGGGCGAAATCCGGTTTGAAGATGTCAGCTTCCGCTATCCCGCGCGGCCCGACACGGTTGCACTGGATCATCTGTCGCTTCTGGTGAAACCTGGCGAGACGGTCGCATTCGTCGGGCCATCCGGGGCGGGAAAAACAACCGTGATCCAACTGATCCAACGGTTCTATGATCCGAACTCGGGCCGCGTGACGCTGGACGGTCTTGATCTGCGCGACATCAACCGGTCTGATTTCCGCCGCCACATGGCTCTGGTGCCTCAGGATCCTGTGATCTTTGCCGCATCCGCGCGGGAAAACATCCGCTTTGGCCGTCTGGACGCCTCGGATGCAGAAGTCGAGGCCGCCGCGCGGGCCGCTGCCGCGCATGATTTTATCGCGGCCTTGCCGCAAGGATATGACAGCTTTGTCGGCGAACGCGGTGTCATGCTGTCTGGGGGGCAGAAGCAGCGTATTGCCATTGCCCGCGCAATCCTGCGCGACGCGCCGGTTCTACTGCTGGACGAGGCGACTTCGGCGCTGGATGCGGAAAGCGAACGCGCAGTGCAGGGCGCGGTGGACAAGATGCGCGCCGGCCGCACGACCCTAATCGTCGCGCACAGATTGGCGACGGTTAAGAAAGCCGACCGCATCGTCGTGCTGGAGGAAGGCCGCATCGTGGCACAAGGCCGCCATGAGGATCTGGTGTCTCAGGACGGGCTGTATGCACGCCTTGCCCGGTTGCAGTTCACCGATGGTGTCGCCGCAGAATAAGAGTGACGCTCCGGCACTTGCGAATTCGCCGTAGCGTCATTCTACATTTTACTCCCCTTGAAGGCTAAGGCCTCGCTTGCGCGAGGTTCGTTTTGCTTCCATCTTGGTTGCGAACAACAAGCCCGCGCAAAACGCGGGAGAATAATACGGGAGGAACCACATGGCCTTTGTGGGTTTGGAAGACAAGAAGCGCATGGAACAGGAAATGCCGTGGGAGGATCGGGATTTGCCTGTCACCTTCCACCAGCTTTTGTCGCGCACCGCAGGGAAGTTCCCCAACCACAATGCCATGAGCTTCCAACTGTTCTCGGGCCCGAAGGACAAGGCCGAGACCCTGACCTGGTCGCAACTTCTGGCTCAGGTCAACCAGGCGGCGAACCTGTTCCGCTCGCTGGGTGTGGGTGAAAAGGACGTGGTCGCCTATGTGCTGCCCAACTGCAACGAGACACTGGTCACGATGATGGGCGGCGCGGTTGCGGGGATCGTGAACCCGATCAACCCCTTGCTTGAACCGGAACAGATTGCCGCGATCCTGCGCGAGACCGGTGCCAAGGTCGTGGTGACGCTGAAATCTTTCCCGAAAACAGATGTCGCGCAGAAGGTCGAAGAGGCGGTGCGCCACGCACCCAAGGTCAATACCATTCTGGAAATCGACCTGAACCGGTATCTGACCCCGCCCAAATCATGGCTGGTGCCGTTTCTGCGCCCCAAGATGGGCGACAAGGAAAAGCTTGCCCATGCGGATTACAAGAACTTCCACACGGAACTGGCCAAGCAACCGACGAAGCTGACGTTTGAAGACAGCAAGGAAGATCGTGTCGCCTGTTATTTCCATACCGGCGGTACCACGGGTATGCCGAAGGTGGCGCAGCACAAGTATTCCGGCCTGATCTACAACGGCTGGTTGGGGAACACGCTTCTGTTTGACGAAAACGACGTCATCATGTGCCCGCTGCCCATGTTCCACGTTTTTGCGGTGCATGTGATTGTGATGGCGGCCGTATCATCCGGTGCCCATGTGGTTTTCCCGACGCCACAGGGATATCGCGGCGACGGGGTGTTCGACAATTTCTGGAAGCTGATCGAGCGTTGGAAGGTGAGCTTCATCATCACCGTGCCAACCGCGATTTCAGCCAAGATGCAGCGCCCGGTCGATGCCGATATCTCAAGCGTAAAAACGGCCTTCTCGGGCTCGGCTCCGCTGCCCGTGGAACTGTTCCGCCGCTTTGAAGAAGCGACCGGCGTCACCATTGTCGAAGGGTACGGTCTGACAGAGGCCACGTGTCTGGTTTCGTGCAACCCGGTGGATGGTGAGAAAAAGATTGGATCGATCGGTATTCCGTTCCCCTATACAGACGTCAAGATCTTGCAGGATGGGCCAGATGGACCGACCGAGTGCGACACTGATCAAATCGGTGAGATCTGCATCTCGAACCCTGGTGTCTATGCGGGCAATACTTACACTGAGGCCGACAAGAACGTTAACCTGTATCACTTCGACAAGTACCTGCGCACGGGCGATCTGGGGCGCTTCGACGAAGATGGATATCTGTGGATCACCGGTCGCGCCAAGGACCTGATCATTCGTGGCGGTCACAACATCGACCCTGCCGAGATCGAAGAGGCTTTGCTGGGTCACGAGGCCGTCGCTTTTGCCGGTGCCATCGGCCAGCCGGATGCGCATTCCGGTGAAGTTCCCTGCGCCTTTGTCGAGCTGGTCGAGGGCGCGTCTGTCACCGAGAAAGAGCTGATGGATTACTGCAAAGTTCACGTGCATGAACGCGCGGCGCAACCCAAGCACATGACCATTCTGGATGAGCTGCCCAAAACGGCCGTTGGCAAGGTGTTCAAGCCTGATCTTCGGAAACAGGCCATCACTCGTATCTACAACGGTGCCCTCGAGGATGCCGGTTTGGCGGCGCGAGTGGTTTCTGTCATTGATGATAAGAAACGCGGCCTCGTCGCGCAGCTTGACGCGAACGGATCTTCGGAAGACGATGTTGCAAAAGTGCTGGGCGTATACACCCGGCCATGGGAGTGGTCTGAATAAGCCGGAGGGACAATGGACTATGAACGCCTGATCGACGAAGAAACCTGGGCGTTCATACGTCGCACGGCCGAAAGCTATCCCGACGACGCTGTCGAGCTGTCGATCGAGGATCAGCGCCGTGTCTATGACTCCATGTGTCAGGACTTTCGCCAACCACGCCCGGCTGGCGTGGAAACAGAAGACCGGGCGGCCGATGGTGTTCCGGTTCGAATTTACTCTGCCGGGCAACCAACCCGAACCGTCATCTATTTTCATGGTGGCGGGTTCGTTGTTGGTGGTCTGGAAAGTCACGACGATGTTTGCGCTGAATTGTGCGCCCAAACCGGGTATCGGGTCGTCGCCGTCGATTACCGGCTGTGCCCTGAACATGTGCACCCGGCACAGTTTGACGACTGTTGGAGCGCTGCGAACTGGGCCGCAAACGAATTCGGAGACCCTTTGATTTTGGCCGGTGACAGCGCCGGTGGAAATCTGGCTGCTGCTGTATCCCACTACGCGCGCGGGCGTTTGGACGGGATTCTTGGGCAGGTGCTGATCTATCCGGGCCTCGGAGGGGACCGCAGTCAGGGGTCCTACCAGGAACATGCCCAGGCCCCCTTGCTGACGCTGGACGAAATCAGGTTCTATGAAACCATCCGATGCGCGGGCGATCCGCCCCAGGGCGATCCGACCTATGCGCCATTGCAGGACAGTGACTATTCAAACCTGCCACCGACCGTGGTTGTAACGGCTGATTGCGATCCGCTGCGTGACGACGGGCAAGTTTATTGCAGTCGGATCAATGCGGCGGGCGGGCAGGCCCACTGGATCAATGAATTCGGTCTTGTGCACGGATATCTGCGCGCACGAACTGCGGTGAAACGTGCGGCCGACAGTTTTGAGCGTATTTCGGTTGCGATAGAAGCGCTGGGGCAGGGGATCTGGTCCTACGACTGATGCAATGATTTGAAGGCTCAGGTCCTTTTGAGGCCTGTATGCCGAAAATCGGCTGGCTGTGGTAAGCTCACTCAAAATTTCCAAGGAGATCTTACCTTATGGCCGACCCCTTTCAGAACGTCGATGCCGCAGGGCCGGAATTCATCAAGCTGTTTGCGGATTCGATGGACCAGCGGCAAGCGGACCCGACGATGGAACAGATCGTTGCCGCGTATCTGGGCCACCTGAACGTCACGGATGCATCGACGGTTGTTGAGGTTGGCGCCGGTGCAGGCGCCGTCACACGTCGCATCGCATCACACTGCCACCCGGCGAACGTCATAGGTTTCGAGCCTTCAAAAGGATTTGTCTCGGAAGCCAGCACGCGGGCCAAAGAGCATTCGAACCTGACTTTCAAGGTTGCCGACGGTGCCGCGCTTCCGCTGGAGGATGATGCCGTCGATGCGGTCATCATGCACACGGTACTCACGCATGTAGAAGACCCCAAATCGTTGGTTGCCGAGGCCTTCAGAGTGCTGAAACCCGATGGGATCTTGATCGTCTGTGACGCTGATTTCTCAAAAGCGACCTTCAGTGCTTTTCCGAATGATCCACTGGATATGTGTGCAAAGGAATTTGTACGCGAGTTTGTGACCGATCCTTTTGTCGTCGCAAAACTCAGGTCAATGATTTCCGATGCCGGACTTTCCGTGCAACATTTCGACGTGCAGAGCAGAGTTGTCTCGACACCCGAGCAGATGTTGCCTTGGGTCGACCTGACCACCAAGCAAATGTACGAGCGGGGTGATATCGGAAAAGAACTGGCAGAGGGGCTTGTGGCCGAGCACGAAAGACGTGCTCGAAACGGGTCACTTTATGGATATCAGGTGTTTGCGACAGTGGTGGCTGCGAAGGCCGCATAAGTGACCCCGAAGCTGCGTGCGCATTACCGCAGAAACGGTTCGGCCTTCATTGTCTCAGCAATGGGGGCACCCATTCGGCTCAGGATGGTCGGGGCCAATTGCAACTGGCTTATGACGGTATCTGCGTCTGGCCCTTCGGCGTCGCCGAAATAGTACAGCGCCGTTTCCTGTTGCAGCGGGCCGCGCCCGCCGTGGTGCCCACGCTCGTCCTGGCCGTGATCCGCGGTGACGATCACTTCATATCCCAACTGGCGCCAGCGGGGGATGAAAGGGGCGAGCATTTCGTCGGCGACAAAGCAAGCGTGATCCATTTCTTCACAATCGTGGAAGAAACGGTGGCCCATACTGTCCAGCGTGCAGGTGTGCAGAATGCCATAGTCCAGCCCGAAACGCAGGCACAGATTGGTCAGAGTGGCATACAGGTCGACATCGGATGGCGTCATCTGGTTGGCTTTGCCATAGCCCGTCATGCTGTGAAAACGGCCATGGTTGATCGTCGCGCTTTCGGGTTCGTCATATTCGATGTCGCGGACGTAATCGAAGGGATGACGGTTGAAGAATTGCGACCAATAGCTGTGTGTGACCGCCCCGGTCACACCACCGGCTTCACGCATCTGGCTGAACACGTCCTTATGGTTCAGCCGGAAGACGTTTCCATTTCCGGTGCAGCCATGCTCTTGCGGCGTCACGCCGGTGTGGATCGACGCATAGCAACTGGCCGATGTCGAGGGCAGCACGGCATGCAGTTTCCAGACGCGTGCTTCTCCGCTGTCGACCCAGCCTTCGAGATTGCCGAACAGGCGGCGAAAGTTGCGATAGGGGACACCGTCCAGAATGATAAGGAGTAGCTTGCGGTCCATTTCGAGGCCCTTCGAGAGACATTGCATTCCGGCGACCCTAAGAGATTCGACGTCCTCAGGCTGCCACTTTGCGCCCCCAATAGCAAAATCCCGACACCTGTCTTCACACAAGATGCCGGGATTTCAAACCTTCATTGAAATGTCACGAACCGGATCAGTTGCCAGCGCTTTCCATCTTGCGATGAGCGACAACCTCTTCCAGCCAGCCCAGATGCATTTCAGGCACCGAACTGAGCAGCAGGTCGGTATAATCGTCGAAGGGCGGGCTCAGCACCTGGCTCTTCGAGCCATAACGGGCCACGCGACCCTGATACATCACTGCGATGCTGTCGCTGATCGCGCGGACCGTCGCCAGATCATGGGTGATGAACAGATAGGCCACATCTTCGATCTTTTGCAGGTCCAGCAGCAGCTTGAGGATCCCGTCTGCCACCAGCGGATCCAGAGCCGAAGTGACCTCGTCACAGATGATCATCTTGGGCTTGGCTGCCAGTGACCGGGCGATACAGACACGCTGTTTCTGACCTCCGGACAGTTCCGCAGGATAGCGGTCGATGAACTTTTCGCCCAACTCGATCTCATCCAACAGCTCGATGATCCGCTTGCGCTTTTCAGCGCCACGCATGTTGAAATAGAATTCCAACGGGCGGCCGATGATGGTGCCGACGGTCTGACGTGGGTTCATTGCCACGTCTGCCATCTGATAGATCATCTGCAACTCGCGCAGATCCTCCCGAGAACGCCCCGCAAGGTCCGGCGACAGCGTGCGACCGGCAAAACGGATCTCGCCATCGCGCGGCGGCAACAGGCCGGTGATCACCCGGGCCAGCGTGGATTTGCCCGAACCGGATTCGCCCACGACCGCCAGCGTTTGCCCCGGATG
Organism: Ruegeria sp. AL3; assembly: GCF_056536065.1. Taxonomy (NCBI): domain Bacteria; kingdom Pseudomonadati; phylum Pseudomonadota; class Alphaproteobacteria; order Rhodobacterales; family Roseobacteraceae; genus Ruegeria; species Ruegeria sp. AL3. The sequence goes on along the minus strand of NZ_JBQFJG010000001.1, from coordinate 211,894 downwards.
AAGCTCGACATTGACGTTGTGCAGCACGTCGAAGTTCAGCCCCTTGTAGCGCGCGGTGATCCCGTCAACGGTAAGCAGCGGTTCCGGTGTGGGCTGCTTTTCTTCGTGCTCGATCGAACGCACCGAGACCAAAGCCTGAGTATATTCTTCCTGTGGGTTGTTGATGATCTGATCGGTGCTGCCGTATTCGACTGTATCACCCATCCGCAAAACCATGATATCGTCGCTGACCTGCGCAACCACGGCCAGGTCATGGGTGATGTACAAAGCGGCAACGCCGGTGTCGCGTATGGCATCCTTGATCGCCATAAGAACATCGATCTGGGTGGTAACATCCAGCGCCGTGGTCGGTTCGTCGAACACCACCAGATCGGGTTCAGGACACAGTGCCAATGCGGTCATACAACGCTGCAACTGACCGCCCGAAACCTGGTGCGGATAACGGTTGCCGATGTTGTCAGGGTCAGGCAAACCCAGCTTTGCGAACAGCTCGCGCGCGCGGGCCTCGGCCTCTTTGCGCGAAAACTTCTTGTGCTCGACAGCCGCTTCGACAACCTGATCCATGATCTTCTTGGCCGGGTTGAACGACGCGGCGGCAGATTGCGAGACATAGGCAACCTCGCCCCCGCGCAGATTCCGAATATCGCCATGCGATGATTTCAGGATGTCGCGCCCGTTGACCCAGACTTCGCCGCCGGTGATTTCAACGCCACCCCGGCCATAGGCCATCGAGGCAAGACCGATGGTGGATTTCCCAGCGCCGGATTCACCGATCAGACCCAATACCTTGCCGCGCTCGAGGTCAAAGCTGACCCCGTGCACGATTTCGATGTCATGGGGTTTCTCACCCGGTGGGTAAACGGTTGCACCGATCTTGAGGTCACGGACCTTGAGAAGGGAATCACTCATCCCCGACCTCCTTTCAGCGATGTAGTACGGTTCAGGATCCAGTCAGCCACAAGGTTGACCGAGATCGCGAGCGTCGCGATGGCCACCGCGGGGTACAGGGCCGCGCCAATGCCATACACGATGCCGTCCTTGTTTTCCTTCACGATGCCACCCCAGTCGGCCAGCGGCGGTTGAACGCCAAGACCCAAGAAAGACAGGGTAGAGATGAACAGCACCATGAAGATGAACCGCAGGCCGAACTCGGCCACCAGCGGTGACAATGCGTTCGGCAGGATTTCCCGGAAGATGATCCATGTCCGCCCCTCACCACGCAGTTTCGCGGCTTCGACATAATCCATCACGTTGATGTCCACGGCGACGGAGCGCGAAAGGCGATAAGGGCGTGTCGCATCCAGAAGGCCCATGACGAGGATCAGGATCGGGACAGTTACCGGAACGATGGCCAGAATGACCAGCGCAAGGATCAGGGTTGGGATCGACATGATCAGATCGACCGTCCGGCTAAGCGCCTGATCCGCCCAACCGCCCAGAACGGCGGCCAGAAGACCAAGCGATGTACCGGTCAAGAAGCTGAGCAATGTCGCGGCGGCGGCAATGAAGATCGTCGTGCGCCCGCCATAGATCATGCGGGTCAGCAGGTCGCGGCCGATATTGTCGGTGCCCAGCAGGTGTTCGGCGCTGGCCGGCTCCCATACATCGCCGACCACTTCTGCCATCCCGTAAGGCGCGATCAACGGGGCAGCAATGGCCACGAAGAAATAGGCGCCGGTGAATATGAGGCCAATCAGAGCCGAAAGAGGGATGTTTTTCATTTCGGATGCCTCAGTCTTGGGTTGGCGAGGATCGAGACGATATCCGCGACCATGTTCAGGCCGATGTAAACAGCCGCGAATACCACGCCGCAGGCCAGAACAACCGGCACGTCACGCTTGGTCACTGCGTCCACAAGGTACTGCCCCATGCCGGGATAGACGAACACGACTTCAACCACGACGACGCCAACAACGAGGTAGGCGAGGTTCAGCATGACAACGTTCACGATGGGTGAGATTGCGTTGGGAAAGGCATGCCGCGCGATGACCTGAAATGTGCTCAGGCCCTTGAGTTCGGCCGTTTCGATATAGGCTGATTGCATGAGGTTCAGAATTGCAGCGCGGGTCATCCGCATCATCTGCGCGAGGACCACCAGTGTCAGAACGAAGGCCGGCAGCGCAATCGCGTTCAGCTTTTGCCAGAACGACATCGAGTCGTTGATCATCGCAAGCGAGGAAAACCATCCCAGCTTGACCGAGATGTAGTAGATCACGACGTAGCCGATCAGGAACTCGGGGATGGAAACCGTTGTCAGCGTGACGGCGGAAATCAGTTTGTCGGGCCAGCGATTGCGGAACCGGACAGCCAGCAGACCCAGAAAGATCGCAAGCGGGACGGATACGATTGCCGCGACACAAGCCAGGAACAACGTGTTCCCGAGGCGTTTTCCGATGCTCTCGGCAATATCAAGCTTGTTGGTCAGCGATTGGCCAAGGTCGCCCTGAACGATGCCGCCCAACCATTCAAAATAACGGGTCAGGGCCGGGCGGTTCAGGCCCATTTCTTCGCGAAGGTTGGCCAAGGCCTCGGGGGTTGCGGACTGCCCCAGGACGGCTTGCGCGGCGTCTCCGGGAAGAGCTTCGGTCAGGCCAAAAATCAAGGCCGAAGCGCCGAACAGCAATAGAATTCCCAGCGCGAGGCGCTGGGAAACCAGTTTTATGATAGGATGCATTATCCGATGCCCGTATCAGACGAACCACATTTTGCGGGACATGTTGCCGTTCATCATTTCCTGTGTCGGGTCGCTTTCCCAACCATCCAGTTGGTTGCTGACACCTTCAACAAAATCGTTGAACATCGGGCAAATCAGACCGCCTTCATCACGGACCATGCGGCCCATCTGGCTATAGATGCCCTTGCGTTTCTCGACATCCAGTTCTGCACGAGCCGCGAACAGCAGGTCGTCAAATGCCTGAACTTTGAAACGTGTATCGTTCCAGTCAGCCGTCGACAGATACGCGGTCGAGTACATCTGGTCCTGCACCGGACGACCGCCCCAGTAAGAGGCGCAGAAGGGCTGCACATTCCAAACCTCGGACCAGTAGCCATCATTCGGCTCGCGCTTGATTTCCAGCGGAATTCCAGCCTGGGCGGCTGTCTGTTGGAACAGGGCTGCGGCATCCACCGCGCCCGGGAAGGCGCCGTCTGCAACACGAAGGACAATCGGCGAGCCGTCATGACCGGACTTCTTGTAGTGCTCGGCTGCTTTTTCCACGCTGAACTCGCGCTGTTCGATTGTCTCATCAAACAGTGGATAGGCTGCGTTAATCGGCATGTCGTTACCGATCGAGCCATAACCGCGCAGTACTTTGTCCACCAGATCCGCACGGTTGATGGCATACTTCAGGGCCGTGCGCAGTTCGTTGTTGTCGAACGGTGCGGTATCGCAGTGCATGATAAAGACATAGTGGCCGCGGCCAGCGGTCGAGTGCACGGTCAGATTGGGTGCGCGCCCCAGCAGGTCCGCGACCTTTGGTTCAACACGGTTGATGGCGTGGACCTGACCCGATTGCAATGCAGCGGTACGCGCAGTTGCGTCATTGATAACCACAACTTCAACACTGTCGAAGTTACCAAAATCAGAGTTCCAGTGGTTCTCGTATTTTGTGAACAAGTGGCGCACACCGGGTTCGTCCACTTCCACCTTGTACGGTCCGGTTCCGATACCTGCTCCGGGATTGTCCATGCCGCCATCGGGCTGAATGATCAGGTGGTAGTCGGCCATCAGATACGGAAGGTCAGCGTTTGGCTCGGACAGAGTGACCTGGAAATTGTCGCCATCGGCTTTCATTGACTCGATGCCCTTCATGATACCAAGGGCACCGGACTTGGAGTCTTCGTTCGAGTGGCGCTGCATTGTCTTCAGCACGTCCTCGCTGGTCATGGTTTTGCCGTTGTGGAATTCGACACCCTGACGCAGTTTGAAGGTCCAGACCTTGGCATCCGCGCTGCCTTCGACGCTTTCCGCCAGGCGCGGTTCGATGGACCCATCTGGTGCAACTTCTACAAGCTGGTCACCAAACTGCTTGCCGTTCTGGAACGGAACCGAGCTGGCATAGGTCGCCGGATCCAGCGAGTTGGTCGACTCACCGCCTTGCAGACCGAACTTCAGATCACCACCCTTTTTCGGGCCTGCTGCGCGTGCTGCGTCCGCGAACATCGTGCTGGCCACGGCAGCCGAAACGCCCAGGGCCGCGGCTTTCCCCATGAATTCGCGGCGAGTCATCTTCCCGGCTGTGACCTGACCGGCCATATGCGTTATTTGTTCATTCATTGAGTGCTCTCCCTATTGAGTGGTTCCAGCCCCTTTGGGGGCTTTTTGTTGACGCATGAGTCAACGTTGGCTTATTTCCGCGAACCGGGCAAGGTTATTTCTCTTAAATACCGAAGGCCAAAGCCATCGCTTTGTTGTCCGGTGTGCGGCAATTGCTGAGTGGGTGTTCAGGTACATTCTGCATTTTCGGGTAGTTTCCGGTCGATTGCGGGCCAAAGCGGCATGATAAGCGTCAAATCATCCACGTATCGCGACAACCAGGTCCATGACATTGGTGCCGGTTGGTCCGGTTGTCAGCAGGCCGTGCGCTTTTTCCAGGAATGATCCGCTGTCGGCTTTGTGAAGAGCGCGTTCGGCGCCATCACTCCAAGTCTTTCCTGTTATGATTCCACCCGCCGCATTTGTCGGGCCATCCGTGCCGTCGGTGCCGCCCACGATCACCGCGAGATCCGTCTGCCCCGCGATCTCTTTTGCCAAAGCAAGCGCAAGGGCTTGATTTCTGCCGCCACGTCCCGGGTGATCAGGCAAGACCACGGTCGGTTCTCCGCCAAAGATCATCACGCCCTTTTCCATTCCACGCAGCACGGGCCCAAGACGCGCCGCGACCTGCAAATAGTCGTCGTGCAGAGCCTCATCATTGATCAAGACCCTCAGCCCCATTGTTTCCGCTGCTTTGGCAGCGGCACTGCGGGCATGCGCGTTCGAAGCAACGATCCGGGTGCTGGCGGCAAAGGAATGATTGTCGGGCAATGCTCCGATTCCCGAACCGATGACGTTCAGATCGTCTCCGGGCACATCCGATATCGCCAGAACAGTGGCGCGGTCTCCGGCGAAATGGGACAGCAGGCCGCCGCCCTTGATGCGCGACAGCTTGCGCCGCTCGGCATTCATTGCGCGGATATCCAGCCCTTTGGACAGCAGTTCGCGGTTCAACGCCTCGAGATCCGCCAGCGATGTTCCGGGAAGCAGGTCTTCGGCCAGGGATGACGCGCCGCCCGAGACCAGCAGCAGAACATGTGATCCGGGCCCCATCTGATCCATGGCCAGGCGCAGCGCCCGCCCGCCCGCCACGCTGCGGTCGTCCGGAACGGGGTGTGATGCTTCGATCACCTCGACCCCAGGCGGCAGGTCGTGGCCATGCCCGTCTTTGGTGACCACAAGCGTGGGGATGGCGCCGAAATGTTCCAGCGCAGCCCGCGCCATGGCTGCGGCGGGTTTGCCCACGGCCAGAATAAGGTCTGGTTTCGGGACATCAGGCAAGGCGGCCAGGGTGGCCTTATACCCGCCGACGGCATCAACACCGGCCTGCCACAACCTGACAGCTTGCTTTTCAATATCCATCAATTCTCCACCCAGATCGTGACCGGCCCGTCATTTACAAGCTCAACCGCCATGTCCGCGCCGAACTGTCCGGTTTCCACCGCGATCCCCTGCGCGGCAAGGTGCTCTGCGAAGACCTTGTACAATTGCTCTCCCAACTCGGGCGGGGCCGCGTTTGAAAATCCGGGACGATTGCCGCTGGAGGTGTCCGCCGCCAGTGTGAACTGGCTTACCACCAAAGCAGAGCCTTCAACATCCAGAAGCGAGCGGTTCATCTTGCCGGCGTCATCCTTGAAAATCCGCAGTTTTGCGGCTTTCTCGGCCAATTTTTCTGCCTGTGCCTTGCTATCGCCCTGCATGGCGCAGACAAGAATCATGAGCCCGGGACCAGTTTTGCCGATGACGGTGCCTTCGACCGACACTTTGGCCTGTGTCACCCTTTGCAGCAATGCGCGCACTTGGTTCCTCCCCCGAAACGTTGAGCCTGCCTGAGCGACGGTTTAGCCGCGCCAGTCCACAAAGTCACCCAATGCCGCGCGTTCCGTACGGAAGCTGTTTGCAGGATGATCCATATCCGAATAGCCAAAGGAAATTGCGCACAGGATCAACCGGTCATCGGGGATCTGAAAATACTGATGCAAAAACGGGCTGTACGCCGCCAATGCCGCTTGCGGGATGGTCGCCACGCCCAAAGCCTGAGCGGCGAGCGCAAAAGCCGTGACAAAGCCGCCGCAATCCATTGCACCATAAGGTCCCAGCTCTGCCGGGCTTGAGATGATGGCACAATGTGGTGCGCCAAAAAGGGCGAAGTTCTGCATCATTTGCTGCGCCGATCCTTTACGGTCCCCCCGTTCTACGCCAACCGCGCGGTAGAGCGCCCAGCCGCACGTCCGGCGGCGGTCTTGATACACGCCGGAGTAGGAAACGGGAAAAGGAAGATCGGGGGCCGGCGTGCCGTTCCTGGCTTCGTTTGACATCGCGTCGCGGAACCTGTCGGTTTCGTCTCCGCTGGTGATGACCAATTGCCAAGGTTGCGCATTGCACCAGCTCGGCACCCGGGACGCGCTGGTCACGATCTGTTCGATGTCACCACGTGGCACCGGGTCAGGCCGAAAGGCGCGGCAGGAATGGCGCGCAGTCAGAAGCGTGTTCAGATCGGCCAGGGTCACGTCGTCTTCTCCTCCGGGGCAGCCGGCGGCAGGATGGGTGAGAAGCCGGGGATGTTCAAGGGGTTCCGCCGCACAGATTTTGGCTGCGGCCCCCGAAGGTCATTGCTGTCCGGTCGCCATGAGGTATCCGATGCCTGCCGCAACCAGCAGGCCAAGCACAACGGCGATCGTGACCTTGATTGCCGACCAGGGGCGTTCTCCCTGAACCCGGCCGGTCCGGCCGTTCACCACGAAACGATAGGTCTGACCGCGATACTTGTACGCCGCCAACCAGACCGGCAGCAGGATATGCTTGAACGTGACATCGCGCACATCGGTGTCCACTGCATGGATGCGTTGCCTGTCGCCCCCAATATCAAACCGCACGTCCCGCTCGATCACGCGGGCCATATAAGCGCGTGCCTCGGCATATCCATCTTTCAGCTCGACCGTATAGGCCTCGGCCCGAAAACCGGCGAGGTACTCTGGCTGGTAGGGTTCCAGAGCCGGGAGATCCCAAGGCTCCAGAGCATCCGTGTAAGCCTTGGGCAGGGACCTTGAGGCCAACACCAACACGTCGTCAAAAAACCGCGCCACCCGGCCGGACTTGGGCGTCCAGCGGACCTTGGGCACCTGTTGTTGCACCCGTTTGCCATCCCGCATGACGGTGCGGGTTTCATAGTAGACTATTCCGCGCTCTCCGCGATAGGCCGACTTCGTATCGGCGTCGAAGGTCCAGTACGGCACATAGATGCCCTGCATCCTGCGGCCCTTGCGGGCATAATCCTTCAACCCGTTCGGCGCGAACCACAGCCGCCCCAGCCAGTCGCTCATGGCTTTGTGGGCGGCGCGTTCGTCCAGCGCAAAAGGCAGAACGCCCTTCGGTTTGATATGCCGGTTCATCCCGGTGTCCGTCACGACCGGGGTGGCGCAGAACGGGCATTCCGAAGCATGGGTGTTGGGATCGAATTCAACCTGCGCTGCACAGTTCGGGCAGGACAGAACCCGCGTCTTTTCGATTTCGCTGTCGGGCAGGCGGTCGGCGATGGCAGCGTCGAAATCCAGCTCGCGCAGGCTGGCGCCGCCCCAGGGGCCGGCACCGATCGGTTCGGAATGGCCACAGTGATCGCAGATCAGCGTGCCGGATTTTGGATCGAACCGATAATCGGCGCCGCACTGGTCACACGGGAAACGATGTTCCGCGAAATCAGGCGATGGGGCAGGGGCATCCGTCATGCTACGCTCAGTCCTTGAGAGGGAAGTAGAGATAGTCCGCGCGGTCTTCCGCAGGCAGGACATGCGGCAGCATCGCGGCCTCACAGGCCCCGATCGTCTTGAAGTTTTTACGCCCCTCAGCCAATGTCAGGCCGTGATTGGCCGCCGAAGGCTCGCGCAGGTTCGTGTCATATTGGATGTCCTCGTCCTCCCAGAAACAGATCGGGCAGATCAGGTACTGTCCACGTTCCGAAAGGGTGACATAGTCGCAGCAGGGGCAGACGAAATGCGGTTCGGGCCGCGTTCTGCGCCTGCCCTTTTTCGAACGCTTTCCAAGGCCGGCCATGCGGTGCCCTCATGCGCCGGGCGGGGGCGGAGGCAGAATGGTGAACAGCTGCGCCAGTTCCTGCACCTCACCCGCCTTCTTCCAGCCGTCCTGACCGGGCGTCCACACGTAGGTGTCGCGCGTGATCTCGCCCTCACTGGCCATGCGGCCCATCTTGGCCTTCGAGAACGGGCCGCTGGTCTGTCCGTCCACCGCAATGTGCCAGACATGCTCGACGGGCGGCGGAGGCGGCGGGGCCACATGTGCGGCCGGTTGCGCGGCAGCGGGCGCGGGCGCGCCCCACGGGCCTGACGACTGACCCGCTGCCATGTTCGACATCTGGTTCGCCATCGCCATGCCCATTCCCATACCAAGGCCAGCGCCCATGCCGCCGCCTCCGCCCGGGGAACTGGCTGCCGCCGTCATCGCCTCGGCCGCGGAATACTGGGTGAACTTGCCCAGATCCCCCGCCAGACCCATCGAGGTGCGCTTGTCCAGCGCCGCCTCGACCGCCGGCGGCAACGAGATGTTCTCGATGTAGAATTCCGGCATCTCCAGCCCATAGCCGTCCAGTACGGGCGAGACCTCGGCCGCGATCAGCTTGCCCAGATCGGCGGTGTTTGCAGCCATGTCCAGAACCGGGATGCCCGAGCCCGCGATCACTCGGCTGAATTCCTGCACGATGATGTTGCGGATCTGAAAGCTAATCTCGTCCATGGTGAACTCACCGTCGGTGCCCACGATCTCGACCAGGAAACGGGCCGGGTCCTTCACCCGGATCGTGTAGGTGCCATAGGCGCGGATCCGGGTGGGGCCGAATTCGGGATCGCGCAGCATGATCGGGTTCTTGGTGCCCCATTTCAGGTCGTTGAACCGGGTCGTGTTGACGAAATAGATCTCGGACTTGAACGGCGACTGGAACCCGTGATCCCAATGTTGCAGCGTCGTCATGATCGGCATGTTGTTGGTTTCAAGCATGTAGAGGCCCGGCGTGAACACATCGGCCAGCTGGCCTTCATGCACGAATACGGCCGCCTGGCCCTCGCGCACGGTCAGCTTGGCGCCATACTTGATCTCGTGGCCCTCACGTTCGAACCGCCAGACCATCGTGTCACGGGTGTCGTCCACCCAATGAATGACATCAATAAATTCTCCGGTCAGAAAATCGAAAATTCCCATCTGGGTTCTCCTGTCATCGGGGTCAGAGCGGCTGCCCCATCAATTCATGTGCGATTATTCGTACAATGGGTCGCGCTTCATCGACGTCTATGCCGGGCTGCAACCGTGGGTCATACAACATCGTCAGCAGCTTTTCGTCGTGACTGGTCAGCAGGGCAAATTCGTCATCATCATTGAAAATCGAAGGCCGCGCTGCCGGGCTGTCATTGGACAGGCCAAGACCCTGAGCTATTTCTTCGTGAATGCAGCTTTGGCGGCCCAGATCCGTCAATTCGGCCCGGATAAGGGAAACGGCACGCACGTACCTGTGTGGTGAAGACGTCGTTGCCGATGCAATCACCAGGCAATCGAAATTGGCGCGTGGATTGGCCACCAGATTCAGCGAGTCCTGACTGATATTTGGGATCAGCTGTTTCAGGCGGGATACGATATAGGCGCTGTCGTCCTTGCCTGCAATAAAGACATGGAAATTGGCGTTGCGAGAGACGACGGAAACCGGATGATCCGTCAATCTGGCCAGTCGGGTGGCAAAGGACCGAACCTGATCCGCATCATGCTGCCGTGCAGAAGGAAGCACGGAGGGCCCGAACTCGGTCTGTATGCGGACAGAGCCGGACCACCGGCTGAGTTGCCCGTCGGTCTGACGCGAGCCAGCCGAGACGCTTTGCGTCGGATATTCGCTGTAGAACGCAATCGCTTCGAAATTCCGCGCCAGATCATCGGCATCATAGGGAGTGTCCGGACCGCCCCCATCGGTGCGTAAAAGCCCCCGCACCAGCAAATCCCGTTCAACCCGCTGATAAAAACGCGCCAGATCCTGACTTGCGGCCGACGGCGGCACATAGGCATTGGCTGCCACGGGTGCGGGTGTCGGGCGAGGTTGCGGAACAACAGATGACGTCAGGGTTTCATCGCAATTGGCCAGAGCCAAGAGCGACACCATCCCCAAGGTTCCTTTCAAGTAACCGAAGGCCCGCACGCCGATCCCGCCCTCAGCCGGGAACCGCCGTACCGGCATTGTCGCCGGTTCCGTCGCGGCGCGCTTTGGCGGCCGCCAAAGTGTCGCGCAGTTCCTTTTCCATCTTCTGCAACTCAGCCTCGGCTGCGGCGCGTTTGGCTTTGCCTTCGTCCGCAATGGCAAGGCTTTCGTTGATGGTGCCAATCAGGTCGGCATTGGCCTGCTTGACCGCTTCGATGTCGAACACGCCGCGCTCCATCTCTTGGCGGATCATCTTGTTCGATTCGCGCAGGTTGGCCGCATTCGAAGTCAAAAGCTCGTTCGTCAGGTCGTTCGCATCCCGCACCGCGGCGGCGGCTTCGGCGCTGCGTTGTATCGTAACCGCCTGGGCCAGCTGCGTTTCCCACAGCGGTACCGTGTTTACCAGCGTCGAGTTGATCTTGGTGACCAGCGATTTGTCGTTTTCCTGAACCAAACGGATCGACGGCAGCGACTGCATCGTGACCTGTCGTGTCAGTTTCAGGTCATGAACCCGGCGTTCTAGGTCGTCACGCGCCGCACGGATGTCACGCAGTTCCTGTGCCTTCATCACTTGCTGGTCTTCCGGAGCGGCCTGAACTTCGGCTTCCTTTTCAGGGATGTCGTGGCTGTCCAGCTCGGTCAGCTTCTCTTCGCCCGCAGCGATGTACAGCGCCAGTTCGTCATAAAAGCCCAAGGTCTTCTCATACAGCAGATCCAGAGATTTGATATCCTTGAGCAGCGTATGCTCATGTCCCAGAAGATCGTCGGTAATGCGATCGATCTGGCCCTGAACCTCTTCGTACTGGGCGGTAAATTTGGCAAAAGGCGCAGCCCTGCCCAACAGTTTCTCCCACCAGCTGCGCTCGCGCCGCACGTCAAGTTCACTGACCGAGAAACCGCGGATCGTGGTCACGATATTGCGCAGGCTGTCACCGGCCGGGCCGACATCCTTGTTGCGCACATCCGCAAGCATGGCCTGGCTGATCTCCTGCAACTCGGCCTGCGCGGACGAGCCGAACGCGACAATCGAATTGGTGTTGCCCATGTCGATTTCATCCATCCGCTTGCGGATTTCGGCGCTGACGGGTTCGTCGGCTTCCTCCAACGACACGACCTCGGCCTGCGGTTCGGGCAGGGCAACTGCGGTGACTTCCTGTACCAGTGTTTCGGCCTGAACTGCCTTGTTCTTGATCTCATCGGACATGGGTATGTTCCTCGCTTAAATAATGGCCGGTCAGTCCAGCCGGACGCCTTCGCGCTGCAGTCTTTCACGCAACACGTCAATTTCGACCGTCAGATCACTGCGGTCATCCAAAAGCATTTTCCGCGTTCGCGCGGCGAAATTCTGTTCCAGATCGTCCAGCAAAGCAGAGTAATCCGCAAGCGCCTGCGCATCGCGGGTTCGGGCGTAGACATCAGCAAACTTAACGGTCGCGTCGCGTGCGCCCTGCAAGTACACGGTCAGGTACTTTCTAGCACCGGCCAGATCTCGCGGGTCTTCCTCGACCGTGCGAAACAAATCCCGCGCGGTGTTCTGAAACCGTTCGACGCGGGCTTCGACCCTGCGGTCACCAGCGCGTTTTATGGCATTCGTCATTTCCGACAGATGTTTCTCGGCATCATCGACCACGCGGGCCACGCGGTCCTGCTGAAAAGTGTCGACCCCTTCCATGCCCTTGTTCTTCATCGGATCAAGCCCGAATGAGACAGAATGCAGAACGGTCGCTGCAACACCAAACAGCACGGGGGCCAACAAACTGACCTGCACTGCCGCTTCAGCGTCCAGAAACTCGGACCTGTAAGACGCAAGGCCAGCGCCAAGGCCGGTGAGAACACTGGCAAATATCTTCCGCGGAAAAGCAGGACGTCGGGCGGTTTTGCGGGCATTGTACGCGGCCTCAGCTCTCAGACCTTCTCGCAGCAAAAATGCGGCCGCCGTCAGAAAACCAGCGGCGACCAGCCCCAGTGTCATGCCAATCGCGCCGTCGTTTAGGGACAGAAACACCAATGGAATGGCGGGTAGAAACAGAATATTCGCACGTGCGCCAGCGGGCTCGACCCGTGCGCCGTCAAACTGCCCCCTCGGCAGTGGGGTGTTTTCCGATTCATCCCCCTGTGGGCTGTATTTGCCGCCGAACCGCTTTGCCATGGCTTACAGACCTCCGAGCAAACCAGTGCAGACGCCAAACAACAGCACCAACAGCACAGCGTAGGCCAGTTTTTGCACTCCGCTTCCGGACATCACGCCCCCCAAATAGCAGCTTTCACTGAAAATTTAGGGTATGCGCGGGCTTAGCGCTAGGGGGAAGGTTGCCGAACCCACATCACTTACGGGGATTCTTGCCGATCAGAGGCCGTTTTCTTTTGGGCCGTGACGGGCGTTTGGGCGCGTTGCCGGGTTTGTCTTCGGCGTCCAGACCCAGCTGGTCCCGCATGACCCGGCGACGGACTTCTTCGACCTCGCCCTGTTTCAGCGTCCCAAGCTGGAAGGGGCCGTAGGACACGCGCAACAGACGATTCACGGTAAAGCCGATATCTTCCATCGCGCGGCGGATTTCGCGGTTCTTGCCTTCGCGCAAGCCGATCGTCAGCCATGCATTTGCGCCCTGCTGGCGATCCAGTGTGACGGTCATTGGCTGGAACCGTTCTCCCTCGATCACCAGCCCCTTGCGCAGCGGTTCGAAATCCTCGTCCTTCGGGCGACCGTTCACCCGCACGCGGTACTTCCGCAACCACCCGGTCGAGGGCAGTTCCAGCTTGCGCTTGATGCCGCCATCGTTGGTCAACAGCAGCAATCCTTCGGAATTCAGGTCCAACCGACCAACGCTCATCACTCGTGGCATGTCGTCAGGCAGCTTGTCGAATATTGTATCTCGTCCTTTTTCGTCGCGGGTCGTCGTCACCAACCCGGCGGGCTTGTGATACAGCCACAGACGCGACGGTTCCGGTTCCGAGACCGGCTTGCCGTCGACTGCGATCTTGTCTTTCGCGGTCACGTTCAGGGCGGGGCTGTCGATGGTCTTGCCATTCACTGCCACGCGGCCTGCTTCTATCATGCGTTCAGCCTCGCGCCGGGATGCTACGCCAGCGCGGGCCAGGACTTTGGCGATCCGATCGCCGGGGGGTGGGGTCTTGTTCATGTCAGGGCCATACCGCATCCCGGGCGCTTGCGAAAGGCGGGTTTCTGCGGCAGTCAGGGGGCATGGTGTTCAAATCGCATATGCAACAGGCCCTGGCCGAGGCGCGCGCAGCCGCTGACCGCGGCGAGGTGCCCGTGGGGGCCGTTGTCGTCGGACCGGACGGAACGGTCGTGGCCGCGGCCGGGAACCGGACGCGCGAATTGAATGACCCCACGGCCCATGCGGAAATCATGGCCTTGCGTGTCGCCTGTGCGCAGGCGGGCTCTGAACGGCTGCCGGATCATGATCTCTACGTCACGTTGGAGCCTTGCGCGATGTGCGCCGCGGCCTTGGCGGCCACGCGCATCCGGCGGATCTATTACGGTGCGGCAGACCCCAAATCCGGGGGCGTGGCGCATGGCGCGCGCGTGTTTTCGCATGCACAGGCGCATCACGTGCCCGAAGTCTATGACGGAATTGCAGGCGAAGAGGCTGCCGCGCTTTTGAAGGCCTTCTTCGAAGCGCGCCGCCAGGACAAGCCGGGCTGACGCGCTGCGCTGTCGTCAGACGGTGATGGCTTTCATGACCTCAGGTTCGATCACGTCGACCCCGGGCAACCCGTCGATCAATGCCTGTGCGGATTGTTCCAGAATGGGGAACGTCTGGTAGTGACATGGGATGACCGTCTTGAAGTCAAAGTACCGTTTCGCGGCATAAGCGGTGGCTTTCATATCCATGGTGAAATGCCCGCCGGCGGAAAGGATTCCGATATCGGGCTTGTAGTAATCCCCCATCCATTCCATGTCGGCCATGATGTCGGTATCGCCCGAGACGTAGAGCATACGCCCCTCGGCCGCGATCATGAAGCCGACCTCACTGCCTCCAGTGCGCAGACCGTCCGGTGTTGAAAAAGTCGAGCTGTGAGAGGCCGGTACCATTGTCACCATGACGCCGTTCAGGTCGACGGTGCCGCCTTTGTTGAAACCGATGGTCTCAATGCCTTCCGCTTCGCTCCAGTATCCCATCAGGTCATACTGTCCGACAACGGGGATTTTCAGGTGCTTTGCCAGAGGAAGTACATCGGCCACGTGGTCAAAATGCGTATGGGTCAAAAGAATGTGGGTCGCCCCTTCCAGCACGGCATCATGCCGATCTTCGGGCAAGACCGGGTTGCCGGTCAGCCACGGGTCGATCAACAGAACCTGCCCCTGAGTTTCTATGCGAAAACTGCCATGGCCCAGCCAGATAATGTTCATTCCGGAATTCCTCTCAAGTCTTGTCTTGGCTCCAGCCTAGCATTGGCTATGTAAATTTCCATGGACTGGATTCGAGAAATTGATGGCTATTGCGAACGCGTGTCGCCGGAGTATTGGGCCGAGCCGATCAACGCGATCACAAATGCGGCTTTTCTGATTTCCGCATGGGTCATTTGGCAGCGCGTGCGCGATCAGGACATGCCGCTGGCCAAAGGTCTGGTCGTGATTTTGGCCATGATCGGGGTTGGAAGCTATCTGTTTCACACCCATGCCCGAGTTTGGGCGGCATTGGCGGATGTGGCGCCGATCCTGCTGTTCATATTGGTCTATATATTTGCGGTGAACCGGAACATCTGTCGCATGTCGTCCGGAATGGCGATCTGCGGTACGCTTCTGTTTCTTCCCTTTGCGGCACTTGTTGCGCCTTTGTTCCAGCTTGTGCCGGGGTTTGGCGGGTCGGCGGTTTACGCGCCGGTTCCTTTGTTGATCCTGATCTATGCGTTCCTGCTGCGGGGCCAAGACATGATCCTGGCCAAAGGGATGACAGTCGGGGCCTTGATCCTGATTCTGTCGATCACGTTCCGGGCGCTGGATTTGCCATTTTGCGGGCAATGGCCGGTGGGGACGCATTTCATGTGGCATATCCTGAATGCCATCATGCTGGGATGGATGATCGAGGTGTATCGCGCAGCTCTTGTCAGGGGCCGTTTTAGCAAAGGCCCGGCGCCTTGAGGCGCGGAAGGATCGCGTGTGTCTTCCGAGCCTCATGGCAAGAAGCCAACGGAACCGCCCCGGTCCGATTCTAGTTCTGAAAGGCTGCGGCCAGATGGTCGGGCAGATCAAATTCGCTCAACACCCGAGCGCGGCCTTCGGGCGACATCTTGCGGGCCGTTTTTTCAACGATGCTCTGGATTTTCTCGGCCGAGTGTTTTGCGGCAAAGGGCTGGAAATACCATTTCAGAAACACAAAGCAGATCACGTCTTCCAACGCCTGCACTTCCGCGTCGCGCTTGATGCCTTGTTTGCGCAACATGCGCCCTGCGGCCTCGATCTGTTCTGAATCGTAACCTTCGCGGGCCATCAACCCCATGACCACGTCGGAATGGTGTTCGCCCTGCGCCTTGCGCCATGACAGATATCCAACCCGGCCTTCGGGGTATTCACTGCGGGCAAGTTTCCAACGTTCCACATGCTGCCCGCGCGCGGCGATTTGAAGGGCGTCGGAAGCATCCGGAAACAGGCGGCCCAGCTCGGCACTCATGCGTTCGCCATACAACAGTGCCGCGGGGCGGCCCTCGTCTTGGTTGGGGTCATTTGCATTGGCTGCGTCGATTGCGTCCAGAACCGCTTGTTTTTGCGCGCTCATCATCTGCTCCACTGGCTTGCCTGAACTACGAAACCTCGGCGCAGTTCTGTTCTGTATTCGACGTCATGCTAGCGGCTTGCTCAGGGATGTGCATCCTCGAAAATGCAAAACAGCCGGGTCAGAGAGGGGATATCTGACCCGGCTTGGACCTGCGCGTTACTTGGCAGGTTTAACCTGATCCTGCGTGACCGGTTCCGCGATAGGGGACGGGAAGGTCAACGTGCGTGTCAGGTTGCTTGTGTCGATACCCAAAGCCATGGCCGGTGCGGCCAAAATCGTGGCGGACAAGACTGCGGCTGTTATCAGGGGTTTCATGTTTTTCTCCGGTTTGCGTTATGTCGCATAAATAAAATGAACAGTACAGTACAGTTTTCAAGATCAATAATGAACTATTCGGTTTACTTTTTTGCATGCCAGTCATTCAGTTTTGAATAGCCTCATAAGAGGGGGGATTCCAAACTCGGACCTGCCCAAGGCACCCCGGTCTTGCGACTGCCGCTGCAGACGGGTAAACGCCCCCTAACGTAGATGAGGGAAGCCGATGTCGATTGACCAAAGCACCGCCGCCAAAGTGGCCAAACTGGCCCGGATCAAGGTCGAGGATGACGCGCTGCCGGCGCTGGCATCCGAGTTCAACACCATCCTTGGGTTCATCGAACAGCTGAACGAAGTGGATGTGGAAGGTGTCGAGCCGATGGTTTCGGTCACACCCATGCGCCTCAAGCGTCGTCAGGACGAAGTCACCGATGGCAATCAGCAGGACAAGATTCTGGCCAACGCCCCCGACGCCCGCGAAGGGTTCTTCGCAGTCCCCAAAGTGGTGGAGTAAGACATGAGCGATCTGAACAAATTGGGCCTGGCCGAGGCCCGCGACGCGTTGCGAGCCGGCGACGTCACCTCTGTTGAGCTGACAGAAGCCTGCTTGAAAGCCATTGATGAAGCAGATGCGCTGAACGCATTCGTCCACAAGACGCCCGAGATCGCGATGGAGCGCGCCAAGGCTGCGGATGAACGGATCAAGGGCGGGGACGCTCCGTCAATGTGTGGCCTGCCGATCGGCATCAAGGACCTGTTCTGCACCAAGGGCGTGCCGTCACAAGCCGCGTCGGGCATTCTTGAAGGCTTCAAGCCGGAATACGAATCCACCGTGTCACAGCAACTGGCCGACGCAGGCGCAGTCATGCTGGGCAAGCTGAACATGGACGAATTCGCCATGGGCTCGTCCAACGAAACATCGGTCTATGGCAACGCGGTCAGCCCGTGGCGTCGTGGCAACGATGATGCGCAGCTGACACCGGGCGGTTCGTCGGGCGGGTCCGCGGCCGCTGTGGCCGCCGACCTGTGCCTTGCGGCAACGGGCACTGATACCGGCGGTTCCATCCGCCAGCCCGCGGCTTTTGTCGGGATCACCGGCATCAAGCCGACCTATGGCCGATGCTCGCGCTGGGGCATTGTGGCGTTTGCGTCCTCGCTGGATCAGGCCGGTCCGATGACCAAGAACGTCCGCGACGCCGCGATCATGCTGGAAACCATGTGCGGCCATGACGCCAAGGATTCGACCAGTGCGGACCTGGCCGTCCCGAATTTCGAAGCGATGTTGACTGGCGACATCAAGGGCAAGAAGATCGGTATCCCCAAGGAATACCGCATGGACGGAATGCCCACCGAGATCGAAAAGCTCTGGGCCGATGGTGCCGCGATGCTGAAGGATGCGGGGGCCGAGATTGTCGATATCTCGCTGCCGCACACCAAGTATGCGCTGCCTGCCTACTATGTGATCGCCCCGGCCGAGGCGTCTTCGAACCTCGCCCGCTATGACGGTGTCCGCTATGGGCATCGTGCACAGATGGCGCAGGGTGATGGCATCACCGAGATGTACGAAAAAACCCGCGCCGAGGGCTTTGGCCACGAAGTGCAGCGCCGGGTCATGGTTGGCACCTATGTTCTGTCGGCTGGTTTCTATGACGCCTATTACAACCGTGCCCGCAAGGTGCGCACGCTGATCAAGAAAGACTTCGAAGACGTGTTCGCGGCCGGTGTCGACGCCATCCTGACCCCGGCAACCCCATCGGCGGCCTTCGGTCTGGGCGAAATGACCGAAGCAGATCCTGTTCAAATGTATTTGAACGATGTCTTCACCGTGACCGTGAACCTGGCCGGACTGCCCGGTGTCTCGGTCCCCGCAGGGCTGGACACACAAGGTCTTCCGCTGGGATTGCAGCTGATCGGACGTCCCTGGGAAGAAGGCGACCTGCTCAATACCGCCTATGCGCTGGAAAACGCGGCCGGTTTTGTGGCCAAGCCCGGGAAATGGTGGTAAGCCTCGGGCAACTGAAGCACTAGACACGGAGCCAAACTATGCGCGTTTTGCTTTTGGTCCCCGCTCTTGCACTGGCAGCGGCGTGCACGGATGTCGCACCGCTGACCAGCACGGGTTTCAACACGCCTGAATACCAGGCGCAGCGCGAGGCTCAATTGGCAGGTCAGGGTGCGGCCGGCAACCCTCTGCTGGCCCCGGTCGAAGTTTCACAACAACCGCTGGGCGCCCCTGGTACGGCGCCTGTTGCCACGGGTGAAAACGCGGATATCGCCAACCAGACCGCGGCGGCATTGGCCAGCACATCTGGCCAAAACCCAGCCGCGGTTACGGCGGTTCCCGTGGCGAAAACTGGCGCGATTTCGGATGAACAGGACTTTGCCGCCGTGTCCGAACGCCGCAGCATCGAATCCGACGCCGCCCGGATCGAGCAGAACCGCCAGACGTATGAACTCGTGGCCCCGACGGCAGTGCCCGAGCGCACGGCGAGCGGCCAGACAAACATTGTGCAATATGCGCTGAGCACGTCCAATCCGGTAGGTGTGCAACTCTACAGCCGCTCGGGCTTCAACCTTCAGGCCAAGGCTCAGAGGAACTGCGCGCAATTCCCATCCCCTGATCAGGCTCAGATCGAGTTTCTGTCCAATGGCGGCCCCCAGCGCGACCGCAAAGGTCTGGACCCGGATGGGGATGGTTATGCGTGTGGCTGGGACCCGAGCCCGTTCCGCAGTGCCGTCAGCAACTGACCCCCTGAACCCGATCTGGCATCCGTCACCCAATTTTGGTGAACGCCGAGATGGTCTGACACCATCCTTGATCGTGATCCATTACACGGCGATGGACAGCGCGCAGGCGGCTCTGGATCGTCTGTGCGACCCAAAGGCCGAGGTCTCGGCCCATTACCTGATCGGCAATGATGGCACGCTGTGGCAGATGGTACGCGAAGAAGACCGGGCCTGGCACGCGGGTGCCGGAGAATGGCACGGTCGGGCCGACATCAACTCTCGTTCCATAGGCATCGAGCTGGACAACGCCGGCAAGCATCCGTTCCCTGAACCCCAGATGCACCGGCTGGAACAGCTGTTGCGCCAGATAATGCACCGTTGGGCCATCTTGCCAAACGGTGTTATCGGCCATTCGGACATGGCGCCCGGGCGCAAATTTGACCCCGGTCCGCGATTTGACTGGTTGCGACTCGAGCGCAACCTGCTGGCCGCGCCCCGCGGATATGCCGCTGGTCCGCTAACTGCATCAAAGGGCCAGTTCCGAAGCCTGGCTCGGGCCGCTGGTTTCAGCGCTGATGCAGACGATGATATGCTGTTGCATGCCGTCCGCCTTCGATACCGCCCATGGGGCAGGGGGCCTTTGCAGCAAGCCGACCTTGCACCGTTGATCCCGCACACCTGATCCGCCCTTCATCTGGCTGATAATATCCCGGGGTTGAATTGGCCGCAGGCCAAGAAGGGGCTGGCCCCTTCTCTGAACCATCCACCCTTGACGCCGCCGACCGCAGAGCCTACCCAACCCACGCGCGGAGGGCCGGATGGCCGCTGGGGTCGCAAGGCCCGAGAGGAAAGTCCGGACTCCACAAGACAACGGTGCCGGGTAATGCCCGGGCGGGGCAACCCGACGGAAAGCGCCACAGAAATCAGACCTCCCGGAACCTTGGTTCAGGGTAAGGGTGAAACGGTGGGGTAAGAGCCCACCGCGCCTCTGGCAACAGGGGCGGCACGGCAAGCCCCACCGGGAGCAATGCCAAATAGGGTCCCCGCGCGGGCCGGTCGGCGCAAGCCGATACCGCCGCTAAGCGCGTCTTGGCCGAGAGGGACCGGGTTGGCAGCTTGAGCCGCGCAGCAATGCACGGCCTAGAGGAATGGTCATCGAAGGGGGCAACCCCGGAACAAGATCCGGCTTACAGGCCCTCCGCGCGTATTCCCTTACCCACCGGGCGGTGTGTACGCCCCTGTGAGCTTCGCGGCCTTCTCTGCGACCGAAACGAACTCATCTGCTGTCCAGGCACGGACCGTTTCTATGTTGGTCACCGCGCCGGATGCCGCGACAGCCATGCCAACGGCTACGGCGTCCGTGCCATCCGGGGCTTCGCTGATCACGACCACGTCATTGCCCCCGGTCGTCATGTAGAAGGACAGCAGCCTGCCGCCGACTTTTTCCAGCAAGGCTTTTACTGGGCCGGTGCGGTTCTCGGGTTTCTGCAACATGCCTTTGACACCGACTTGCGAGTAAGATGCGTAAGTAATGAAAATGGGCATTGATACCTCCTGTTACATCAAATCGTTTTTGGGTCTTCAAGTCAGCCGACCCCAGGGCCGTTCAAAATCAGGTGCCAGAAAACAACAGTGCCGTGATGAACCAAAGGCCAGCGCCGATCAGCGCAAAACCTGTCACCGGCACAAGCCACCGGGCCCCGGGCAGAAGCTTTTCCAGCGCGACGTACGCGGCAATTCCGACAATCCAGTAGAGGTTCATGATCCCTCCGACGAAAAGCAGCAGCATCAGTGCCCAGCAGCATCCCAGACAATACGTGCCGTGCAGGATACCGGTGCGGAATGCACCGAATGTTCCGGGTCGGTTGTGATCGGCCAGAAAACGTGCGGGGCTCTGACAGTGGCGCAGGCATGCGTTTTTCAAAGCTGAAAACTGATAGGCGCCAGCCGCCAGCAGGATGCTTCCTGCGAAGACACCCGAACTAATCGTCATCATCGGCCCGTCGGACAACCCGATTTGTTCCAACCCCCATTGCAATGCGGTTGCAATCAGGCTGAACGCCCCCCAGGCCACCAGATAGCCGGATAAAAACCACAGGCTGAACGCAACCGTCCGGTGCTTTTCAGGCCCTGTCCGCTTGACCGCGATGAACAGAAGAACGGCAGGCGCAGCGCTTGGGGTCATCATGGCGATCATCATGACCCACCACATCAGAAAAATCAGCAAGGCATAGCTTGCGCTCCACGCTGCTGCCGGGCCCATTTGCATCGGGTCTCCGACAGGGCCGGCCATCCGGGTCATCTCGACCGCGGACATGTTCATCCCGACGCCAGCTATCGTGTACCAGGTTGCACCGAGGATGATCAGAAGAACGCTTCCCAGAACAATCGCGCTGTCCTGTCTCAGCAACCACTCAACCGTCCCGCCCCGGGGCGATGCGTTCTGTTTGGTCATGGGTGTTCTCTGATTATGCGCCCAAGACGCCATGGCCCGAGATGTTCAGATGCGCCAGATGAGCATGGGTTGCGTCAAAGGTCAGCCGGATCTGACCACCCGTTGTAGTCGCACTGCCCGATGCCGCCTCGGCATGGCGGTATTCAAAGCCGTTCGGCAACTGTATCGACGCGCGGTGAGGTGCGCCCGATACGATATGAGGGATCGGATTGACCTCAACATCGAAAACTCCGGTAACTTTGGCGTATCCGCTGCGCTCTTCGCGGTTCCAGTTCAGTTCAATCGGAACAAACAGAGTTTCATGTTTCAAAGGCGCCATGGCGCTGAAGACATACCAGAACGTGGCCATTTCATCAGTATCCTGACCGGTCATGATTGCTTGCAACGCAGCCCGCTGTTCAGCTGTCGCGCTGTCATCAATGATCAGCTGCATCTGACCGTTGCCCTCATGAATTGGTCCCGGCCAATGATAGACCCCTGCCGCCCGAAGACCGCCCAGATCAGTTTCACCGTAGTGACCGCTTTGAATGTCAAAGACCACAACCGCCTCGCAATTGCCGTGTGACGGCAGTACGCTGAACTGACACGGGCAACCAAAGTTGCAATTGCAATTGGCCAGTTCTTCGGCCTGAATAGCCCATTCTGTCATGATAGCCCCCCAAGAAAAGTCGCCTAAAACAACTCTGCTCGTTGCAGGTTTAACGCATTCACGCTGCCTCGGCCTTCGAGCCTGAATTCGGCTTCTTGGATGGGCGAACCTATCACGAATCCGTGATATGTACAAACAAGACTGCAAATTACATGCCTTCTTTGGGCTTTATAATGCGCCGGGCTATGGGCCGGTCGCGTTCAGGTTGAGCACGGTATTCGGGATTGCATTCGGCTGTTAGACTTTCGGAACCAATTTGAAGATATGGGAGGTTGATTATGAGCTTTATGAAAACGCTGGCGTCCGTGGCCATTGGATTTGCTGCGGCCAAGGGCATGGAAAAATATCAGAAGATGGGCGGCATGGCTGGGCTGCAAGACATGATGCAGGGTGCCGGCGGTGGTTTGGGCGTGGATCAGCTGGGCAAAATGGCAGAACAATTTGGTCTGCCCGGTGGCGCGTCAGGCTTGCAGGACATGATGAGCAAGATGGGGGTTGGCGGCAGCACAGCCGGAGCCGCTGGTTTGGGTGGGTTGTTGAACGCCATGCAAGGGGCTGCCAAAACTGCCAATCAACACACAGGTGACATGATGGAAACCGTGTTCGGCGGCACGCCCGCGGGTGCAGCGATGGAAGAGCAGGCAAAACTCATGCTGCGCGCAATGATTCAGGCTGCCAAGGCAGATGGTGAACTTGACGAACAGGAAAAGGAAATCATCCTGGGTGAATTGGGCGATGATGTCAGCGAGGAAGAGCGCGCATTCGTGCAAGAGCAGCTGAACGCACCGATTGACGTCATGGGATTGGCGGCTGATTCTGGTGCGCCGCTCAAGACGCAGATCTATGCAACTTCCCTGGCTGCGATCCGTCTGGACAATGCGCGCGAGGCGTCTTACCTGCGGCAATTGTCCACCGCTCTGGGTCTTTCCGACGCGGAAAGGGACCAGATTCACACGTATATGGGCGCGCCAACCTTGCCTAGTTGAACCTGCATCAGATTCCTGTGCCTGTATCATCCGATTGGCCTTGACATAGGCGGTGCAGCGCGTAAAAGCGCACGCTCATAGGAATTCAACCGAAAGGCCCCTGCCTTTTCGGACGCAGGAGATAACCATGGCGAAGCCGACGACAATCAAGATCCGTCTGAACTCGACCGCGGGCACGGGCCACTTCTATGTGACCAAGAAGAACGCGCGCACCATGACTGAGAAAATGACCATTCGTAAATACGACCCGGTCGTTCGCAAGCATGTCGAGTATAAGGAAGGCAAGATCAAGTAATCTGCCATTCCATTTGGAAATTCCGAAAAAGGGCTCTGTTGCACAGAGCCCTTTTTCAGTTCCGGTTTCCTGATTTCGGCGGATGGCAGGCTGCGGCGGTCCGTTGCAGTGGCGCATCAGCGTTTGGGACAATCGCATCCCCTGCGGCTTGCTTTTTATGGGAACCTGCAAGTACGCTTCAGCAAACCGCCACAAAATGTTGACCGCCATGAAAAAAATCTTGTTATCCACAATTGCCGTTCTGACCCTAGCGGCCTGTGAAGACCCGTTTAACCGCGAAGGTGTCGGGTTTACTGGAATCGATGGCGAACCGCGCACGATTTCGGACGTACCCGGGGCCGTCGCCTTTCTGCCAGACGCGACCAACGTTCCGGCAGAGCTGGCGGAACTGCGGACAGTCACGCTTTTGAGTGATGAGGTTGACCCGTCCAAGGTGGCTTCGGTTGCAATAGACAATGGCGGGCAGACGCCAAACACTGCTGTTCAACTGCAAGGAAGCGACACAAACCTGTTCCTCAGCACTGTCAGCGTCAACGGCACCTTATTTGGTGTGCTGCGTACGCGCTCTAACAGTGTGAAGGTCGACAATTCGGTCGGTGTAGGCTTTGCGGAAGAAGCAGAGCGTTTTACCGGCTGTCTGCCGGCTGGTCAGGTCTACCGCAAAGGCACCTCGGAAAAGAGCTCGGGCTTTGCCGTTCCGCTGAATTGCAGCTAACAGATTTCTCTCTCAAGTCCAAAACCCCCGCCGAATTCGGCGGGGGTTTTTGTTTGGTTTACGGCAAACAAAAAGGCGGACCCGTAAGGCCCGCCCTTGGAAGTCGGCTATTCCGGTCGCTTATTCTCGATTGCCAAACAGTTGCAGCAGGAACATGAACATGTTGATAAAGTCCAGATACAGGCTCAGCGCGCCCATGATCGCGGCTTTGCCCAACCATTCTTGATCGCCCGAATGGGCCATTTGCAGATAGGTGTTTTTGATGTTCTGCGTGTCATAGGCTGTCAGGCCGGCAAAGATCAGTACGCCCAGAACCGAGATCGCAAACGCCATCGCCGACGAGGCAATGAAGATATTCACGATCGAGGCGACAATCAGGCCGATCACACCCATGATCAGGAATGTGCCCATTGCCGACAGGTCTTTCTTGGTCGTGTAGCCATAAAGCGACAGACCGGCAAAGGCGATTGCAGTGATCAGGAACACCTGAATGATCGATTCACCGGTGAACACAAGGAAAATCCAGCTGATCGAGACACCCATGACCGCAGCAAAGGTGTAGAACACCAGCTGAGCAGCCGAGGCCGACATACGATTGATCCCGGCGCTAAAGCCAAAGACAAACAGCAGCGGGGCAAACATGATGACCCATCTCAGAGGCGACGCAAACAGCGAGTAACCAAACGACGTCAGATACTTGCTTTCGCTCAGTTGAGCGGCGGCTGCCGACGGATCGGTTGTGGTTGCCAGACCGGCAATTGCCCAGGCCGCTGCAAAGGTGATCAGCATGCCGACGGACATCGTGCCGTAGACTTTGTTCATGTGGGCGCGCAGGCCCTGATCAATCTCGGCGGCGCGCGCGCCGGATGCCGTCCGGATCGTGTCGAATTGTGCCATCAAAGGGTCTCCCTAGTCGTCAAGTTAGAGCGCCCCGGCAGAGCGGGGCGGTTTTCCCTCTAAATATCGGCAACAAGGGGCTGTGTTTCAAGAGATTCCGGGCGAAAACCGACTAAAACACGCAACAAAAATGCCAACAGGCGACTCACGGTCGCCCATCGCCTTGAAAATATGAGAGTCACAGTTACCTTTTCCAGAATTGAGGTGCATCCCAGAAAAAGCGTTTTGCTTCTGCGGATGCTTCCTCGCGGGTGACTCCGATATCGTCCAGCACGGCGGCATCCAGCTGTGCCAGCTTTCGCCGCTGTCTGGACAGTTCGAACGCTTGTGAGATCAGGGACACCAAAGAACGTTTGGCTGGTTTGCAGGGATTATGGATTGCGAGTTGAGTCATAACGTGTCCTTTCCGAATTTTTGATGGTTTCGATGGGTGTCATCAATTTCCTTGATTGATATGGGTGAGTATGACATATTTTTAAAACGAATATTATTGATGGAACGCATAAGGAATCGTGAAGATGCGAAATCTGGACATTACAACCCTGCGATCTTTTGTGGCGGTGGCGGATCAGGGCGGTGTAACCCGCGCCGCCGGATTTCTGCACCTGACGCAGTCTGCGGTGTCCATGCAGCTGAAGCGGCTGGAGGAGCTGCTGGGCCTGGAGTTGCTGGACCGAAGCGGCAGGACAATTGCATTGACCGCATCCGGTGAGCAGCTGCTGGCCTACGCGCGCCGCATGATTGCCCTGAATGACGAGGTAATCTCAAAACTCACCGATCAGGCCTTTGAGGGCGAAGTGGTTCTGGGCGTTCCCCATGACATCGTCTACCCCGCGATTCCCCGGGTCCTGCAACGGTTCAATGCCGATTTTCCCCGCGTCAGGGTGCAGTTGGTGTCGTCCTATTCACTGCAATTGAAAGACATGTTCAAGCGGGGCGAATGTGATGTGATCCTGACGACCGAACCGTCTTCGGCCGATGGCGCAGAGACCATCGCAGAGCTGCCGTTGCGCTGGATCGGCGCGCCGGGCGGGTCCGCATGGCGCAAGCGCCCGTTGCCTCTGGCGCTGGGGCGGCGCTGCTTGTTCAGACCGCAGGTCATATCGGCACTGGATGCGGCCGGAATACCGTGGGAGCTGTCCGTGGAAACCGAAAACGACCGTACTATAGAAGCCACGGTCAGTGCCGATCTTGCGGTTCACGCAATGCTGGACGGAACCGAGGCCGCACATCTTGAACAGATCGACTCGGGTGGGGCCCTGCCGGATCTACCTGCACACATGATCAACCTCTACGGTGGCGAGCAGGGCCGGGATGCGGTTGTCGAAGCTCTGGCACAGTTGGTGCGACAGAACTTCAGATTGCTGGGCGGTACCCAGTTGCGGGCCGTGGTTGGATGATCGCGATCAGGGCGTGATCACAATCTTGCCCGTCGACTTGCGCTCTTTCAGCAACTGCATTGCATGTGCGACATCTTCAAGGGGCAGAACATGACTGATATGCGGTTTTATCCTGCCCTCAGAATGCCACTTGAACAGGGTGTCAAAACTCTTGCGCACAGCTTCGGGGCGGAACTTCAGATAGCCGCCGATATACACCCCGATCACGGTCAGGTTTTTGACCAGCAGATGATTGGCCGGAATCTGCGGGATATCGCCCCCGGCGAATCCGATGGGCAGCAAACGCCCTTCGGGATTGGTGGCCCTGAATGCGGCCTTGAACACATCCCCGCCGATGACGTCATAGACGACATCTGCGCCACCCAGCGATTTGACCCGCTCGCGCAGGTCTTCGGAAGCATCGATCAGATGATCGGCACCAGCGGCACGGGCAACGGCAAGCTTGTTCTCGCCGCGCGCCTGCGCGATGACCGTGGCGCCCATGAGCTTGCCGATTTCGACGGCAGTCAGGCCGACGCCTCCCGCTGCGCCGGTGACCAGAAGGGTTTCACCCGGTTGCAGGCGTGCCCTGTGATCAAGGGCCATGTGACTGGTGGCATATGCGATCTGGATGGCAGCGGCGTCTTCGAATCCGGTGTCGTCCGGCAGCACGATCGCACGATCCGCGTCGAATACACCGTACTCGGCCAACCCACCCTGACCGGAATAGACTGCGATCCGGTCGCCTGGGCTGAGTGTTGAAACGCCGGGTCCGACTGTCTCCACGATACCGGCGATCTCCATGCCCAGGGTGAATGGGGCAGGTGGCGTGTCCTGATACGCGCCCGTCTGCATCAGCAGATCGGCGAAATTCAGGCCGCAAGCTTTTATCGCGACCCGCACCTGACCTTCGCCCGGCTCGGGTATTTTCACGTCACAAAGCTGGGCAGGCGCCCCGTCGGATGGAATGCAATAGGCCCGCATATTGTTCCTCAAGAGTTTCCGACATAGGCGCGTGTGCCGTCAGAAAAGTCAATCCGTTTGCTGCGCGGGCTCAAAAGGCACCCGATTTTGAAGGAGGATTCAGTTGCAGGAAAACGGTTCTGTAAAGGCTTTGGGTAATACAACCACAAATCCCTGTCAGGGGCGTTCGATTCAACCAGCTTGAAAAAAATCTCAAAACCGGCATTATAGATAATCAGTGCTGTAAACGGGGGGCGGTACAGTCCGTATTAGGGAGCGGTTAAGGGGAGCTCTCTAAAACTGCGATATCGGACGTCGCAAAATCCCGTGCAGATGTTTGTGTAGTATAGGAGAATACCAATGACTCATCACGTCGATGTCCATGTGGGCAAGCGCGTTCGGCATCGCCGCTGGCTGATTGGGATGACCCAGCAGCAGTTGGCGCAGCAAGTTGGTATCAAGTTTCAGCAAATCCAGAAATATGAGACCGGTGCCAACCGAATCAGCGCATCCCGCCTGTGGGACATCGCCGAGGCGCTGGATGTTCCGGTCAGCTTTTTCTTCGAAGGTCTGGAAGAAGCCCAGAAAGGCGATGCGGACAAGAAATCCGTCCCTGCCGACTTGATGGGTGACAAAGAGGCTTTGGATCTGGTGCGCTCTTACTATGCGATTCCGGAAAATCAGCGTCGCCGCCTGTTCGAGCTGGCGCGGGTTCTCAGCGACGTTGCCTGACTGACTTGACTTTGTCGCGGATTGCTCGCACCTCAGGGTCATGCAACCGACGACACAGAGCGATATCGAAATTGCCGAAGAAATGGCCGAAGCTGCGCGTGAGGCCATACTCCCCTTTTTTCGTCAAACAAATCTGGAAACTACGAACAAGCTGGCCGATGGGTTCGACCCGGTCACAGTGGCTGATCGTGCCGCTGAACAGGCGATGCGGGACGTTCTGGCGCGGCGGCGCCCGGATGACGGTGTGCTGGGCGAAGAGTTCGGCGCGCATACGGGCACCAGTGGCCGCACCTGGGTACTGGACCCCATCGATGGGACCCGCGGGTTTATCAGCGGCACGCCAACCTGGGGTGTTCTGATTGCGCTGAGTGATCAGGACGGGCCTTTTATGGGTCTAATCGATCAGCCGTATATCGGAGAGCGCTTTGTCGGATCGTCTTCCGGTGCTCACATGACCGGTCCGCAGGGCACCAGAAGAATGCACACGCGCGATACCAGGGCGCTGGATCAGGCGACTTTGTTTACCACGTTCCCTGAGGTTGGAACCCCGAAGGACCGCGCAGGGTTTCAGGCGGTGTCCGAGCAGGTACAGCTGACGCGCTATGGAATGGATTGCTATGCTTATGCGCTTCTGGCTGCCGGGCAGGCGGATTTGGTGATCGAGGCGGGCTTGAATTCCTATGATATCCAAGCGCCGATTGCCGTTATTCAGGCGGCCGGCGGTATTGTGACCGATTGGCAGGGCGGCCCCGCACATCAAGGCGGCCGGGCCCTGGCCGCAGCAAACGCTGACCTTCACGCCGCAGCGCTTGAGATACTCCGCCAATTCTGAATTCTGTTGCCCGGCGCATCAAAGCCAACTACACCGGTGATGGCCGGTTCTTGCGCCCGTTTTCCACCGGCCGACGCACTTCTTGCATGAGACGGGCAGATGCAGGAGCGCGAAATGACGGAAACCCTACTCAAGAATGCTGATCTGATCCTGACGATGGACGAGTCCCGGCAGGAATTGTCCAAGGCCGATATTCTGGTCCGCGACGGGCAGATTGCCCGGATCGGGCAGCGACTGGAAACACAGGGTGAGGTGCATGATGTTTCAGGTTGTCTGGTGACGCCTGGCCTGGTGAATACCCACCACCATCTTTACCAAACCCTGACACGGGCGGTGCCGGGCGGGCAGGATGCGCTGCTGTTTGGGTGGCTGCAAACGCTCTATCCGATCTGGTCGCGTTTCGGGCCGGAGGAAATGTTCACCTCGGCTCAGATCGGTTTGGCCGAACTGGCGCTGTCGGGGTGCACGCTCAGTTCCGATCACCTTTACCTCTATCCCAACGGCGCGCGGCTTGAGGATACGATCGCGGCCGCGTCCGAGTTGGGGATGCGGTTTCATCCGACACGCGGCGCGATGAGCATCGGCGAGAGCGACGGGGGCTTGCCGCCGGATCACCTGGTGGAAAACGAAGCCGCTATTCTGGACGACATGGTACGTGTCGTGGACGCGTTTCACGACCCGTCGGAGGGGTCCATGTGCCGCGTTGGCCTTGCCCCGTGTTCACCATTTTCCGTCAGCCGCGACCTGATGCGCGATGCGGCGTTGCTGGCGCGGGACAAGGGCGTGATGTTGCATACCCATCTGGCCGAGAATGATGAGGATATCG
Organism: Ruegeria sp. AL3; assembly: GCF_056536065.1. Classification (NCBI taxonomy): domain Bacteria; kingdom Pseudomonadati; phylum Pseudomonadota; class Alphaproteobacteria; order Rhodobacterales; family Roseobacteraceae; genus Ruegeria; species Ruegeria sp. AL3. The sequence continues at coordinate 181,940 of NZ_JBQFJG010000001.1, read as the reverse complement.
CCTATTCGCAGGCGCAATTCGCCTGCCGCCCGGGGCAATATGCCGAGGAACTGGGCTGGACCGGCCCGGATGTCTGGCACGCCCATTGCGTCAAGCTGGACGGGGCCGAGATTGATCTGTTCTCGCGCTCGGAAACAGGCGTGGCCCATTGCCCCTGTTCAAATTGCCGCCTCGGATCGGGTATCGCACCGGTGCGGGCGATGCGCGATGCGGGTGTCAAGGTCGGCCTCGGCGCCGATGGATCGGCCAGCAATGACAATGGCAACCTCATGCTTGAGGCGCGCCAGGCCATGTTGCTGCAACGGGTCGCCAATGGTGCAGATGCCATGTCGGCCCGCGAAGCGCTCGAGATCGCGACGCGCGGCGGCGCGGATGTGTTGGGACGTCCCGATTGTGGACGGCTGATGCCCGGAAAACGAGCCGATATTGCGGTGTGGGATACCCGCGGCATCGAAAGCGCGGGCAGTTGGGATCCGGCGGCGCTGCTTCTGGCGGGGCCGATGTCTGTGAAACATCTGTTCGTCGAAGGCCGCCAGATCGTGCGTGACGGGCACATAACGACCATCGATCTGCCCCGCGTGATCGAATGCCAGAACACGCTTGCCCGGGCGTTGCAGGCCTAAGCCGCCTGTTGTCCGCCGATCCAGACCTCAGCCACGGCGCGATCATCGCCCATCATGATGGTTGGGAAGATCGCTTCCCAAACATCTTCTGCATGGGCCTCGCGCTGGGCGATGGCGGGGGTCGAGGCGAGGTCGATTACCACCAGATCCGCCTCCATCCCCTGAGCGATGTTGCCGATGCAGTCGTCCATACGCAGGCTTCGGGCGGATCCGACCGTGCCCAACCACAGCAATTGCGCCGGATGCAGGGGACGGCCGCGCAATTGGCCGATCTCATAAGCGGCGGCCATGGTGCGCAGCATCGAAAAGCTGGACCCGCCGCCGGTATCCGTGGCCAGACCGATCCGGTGGCCATCATGGATCAGCCCGTTCATGTCAAACAATCCCGATCCGATGAAGGTGTTCGACGTGGGGCAATGGATCAAAGAGGCATCGACCTCGCGCAGCCGATCCCGTTCCCGGTCCTCCAGATGGATGACGTGGCCATACAGGCCGTTCTGGCCCAACAGGCCGAATTTCTCGTAGGTATCCAGATAATCCCTTGCTTCAGGGAACAGGGATCGAACCCATTCGATTTCATCCGTTTGCTCGCTCAGGTGGGTTTGCATGAGACAATGGGGATGCTCGGCCCAAAGCGCGCCCATGGCCTCGAGCTGTTCCGGGGTCGAGGTCGGTGAAAAGCGCGGCGTGATCGCATAGGACAAGCGGTCGACGCGATGCCATTTTTCCAGCAGGGCGGCGGATTGGTCGTAAGCCGTCTGCGCGGTGTCGCGCAGCCCTTCGGGCGCGTTCCGGTCCATGCAGGTCTTGCCGGCGACGACACGCTGCCCACGCTGTTGCGCCGCAGTGAAGAAGGCATCGACGCTTTCAGGGTGAATCGTGCAAAAACTGCACATGGTCGTGGTGCCGTGGGCGGTCGTCAGGTCCAGATACCGGTTGGCGATCTCGGTCGCATAGTCGAAATCGCCGAACTTCATCTCTTCCGGGAAGGTGTAGGTGTTCAGCCAGTCGATCAGCCGTTTGCCCCAGCTGGCGATCATCGCTGTCTGTGGATAATGCACATGTGGATCGACGAACCCAGCCATGATCAGGCGCGTTCCGTGATCCTTCGTGACTGCGTCAGGATGGGCTTTATTCAGCGCATCGGCGGTGCCGACCTCTGCAATTCGCCCGTGTTCGATCACGACCGCTTCGTCCAGCCGGGTCGCCTCGGTCGGCTCTCCGTCGAAGGGTGATCCTGTGAAACTCAGAACACGCCCTTTCAAAAGCGTCTTTTGCGCCATTTTTCCTGTTCTCCACCTGTTTGGAACCGCACACCAGCATAGGCGGACGAAAGAAGTGGGTAAATCGGCGCATTGTCATTGTTTTCCGGTAGCTGCTTCTTCTATTTAAAGGCAAATCGTAAAATAGGGGCAGAGCATGACGACAGGCAGAGACGAAGCCGGACACGATCAGCCCCGGGATGAAGACGCCTATGCGTTGGACCCCAAGGCAGTAGCGGCAATTCTGTACGCGGTGGACATAGACGACCGCGACAAGCTGGTTGAGTTGATGGAGCCGCTGCACTCGGCCGACATTGCCGACCTTCTTGAACAGATCAATCCGTTTGACCGGGCGCGCCTGATCCGCCTGTATGACAAAGAGTTCGACGGCGACATCCTGTCTGAACTGGATGAATCGGTTCGTGAAGAGGTGATCTCGGTTCTGAACCCGGATGTTCTGGCCGAAGCCGTGCGCGAGATGGAAAGCGACGATGTCGTTGACCTGCTGGAAGACCTTGAGGAACCGCAGCAGGAAGCCATTCTGGACGCATTGGAGGTTTCCGAAAGGATCGCAGCCGAGCAGGCACTGTCCTACCCCGAGAACTCGGCCGGTCGTCTCATGCAGCGGGAAGTCGTCATGGCGCCGGAACATTGGAGCGTCGGGCAAGCTATCGACTTCATGCGCGCCAATGACGATTTGCCCGAGCAGTTCTATCATGTCGTTCTGGTCGATCCGCGCCTGAAACCGGTTGCTCAGGTGACGTTGGGCAAGCTTATGGCGGCGCGTCGTGAAGTGCCGCTGATTGATCTGGCAGAAGAAGAGTTTCACATCATCCCCGTCGATCAGGATGAGGAAGACGTGGCTTATGCCTTCAACCAGTATCACCTGATCTCGGCCCCGGTGGTGGATGCGGATGGTCGTTTGGTCGGTGTCATCACCATTGACGACGCGATGGTCGTTCTGGATGAAGAGCACGAAGAGGACATTCTGCGTCTTGCCGGCGTTGGCGACGAAAGCTCGTTGTCTGACAGTGTGGCGGCAACCAGCCGGCGAAGGTTGCCCTGGTTGGCGGTGAATCTGTGCACGGCGATTTGTGCCTCTTTGGTGATTTCGCAATTCGAGGCGGCAATTGATCAATTGGTCGCGCTGGCCATCCTGATGCCGATCGTTGCGTCAATGGGCGGCAATGCAGGAACACAATCGCTCACCGTGGCGGTGCGTGCGCTGGCGACGCGCGACCTGACAAATTCGAACGTGATGCGCGTTATCAGGCGGGAACTGCTGGTGGGGATGCTGAATGGGCTCTGCTTTGCCATCGTGTTGGGGACCGTGGGGATGCTGTGGTTCGATTCCCCGCTGCTGGGTGTCGTGATCGGGTCGGCCTTGGTCGTGAATATGATCATCGCCGGGTTCGCAGGTACGGTAGTACCGGTGGTGCTGGATCGTCTGGGAATTGACCCTGCGCTGGCATCGGGAACCTTTGTGACAACCACGACGGATGTCATGGGTTTCTTCATATTTCTTGGGCTTGCCAGCGTGGTGCTACTGTGACCGATCTGACCGATATCAAAGCCGCAGCGCGCAAAGCGGCATTTGCCCGCCGCAAGGCCGCGTTTGATGCCCGCTTGCCGGGCGCAGCCGGGCGCTTGTCCGAGGTTCTGGCAGGCTATCGCAGCGTGCCCCTGTCAGGTTACATGCCGATCCGGACCGAAATCGACCCGGTGCCTGCGATGGCCGAAGCATCGGCTTATGGCCCTGTGGGGGTACCTGTCATTCAGGCAGCCGGTCAGCCGCTGAAATTCTCTCGCTGGACGCCGGACGGTGTGCTTAAAGACGGCCCGTTCGGTGCAAAAGTGCCCCAGGTGGATGACTATTTCGACCCCGAAATTCTGATCGTTCCACTGGTCGCCTTCGACGCAAATGGTGGCCGCCTGGGGTATGGCGGCGGGTTTTATGACCGAACGCTGGAAGGTCTGCGCGCCAAACGCCCGACGCTTGCCATCGGTTTTGCTTTTGATGCGCAAGAGGCTGCGGACCTGCCGCTCGAGCCAACCGACCAACCGCTGGACATGGTTGTCACGGAAAGCCGCGTGCTGACCTTCTAGCTGCTACTGTTCGAAATGGCTGCGCAAGTAATCCCAGGCATCCACCTCGGTGCCGTCCTTCAGGATGCAGACGCCATAGACACTGCCGTCTTCGTTTTTACGAAGCTGGTAGGTCCCGTCGTTTTCAATGCAAAAGGTCGCGGCGGGGTTGGGCATGGATGTCTTGGTGCCTTCGGCAGCGGCAGCAGTTGCCGCCAAAAGGCAGCCGGTCAGAACAATTGACGACTTCACGAAGAATTCCTTCTGTATTCAAGAGACGTATCGAAACATTGCCACGGCAGAATTTGATTTCAACCCCCAAGTCTGCCGTTAATTTCACGCTTCCGCCTTGTTATTGCCAAGTACAGCCCCTACGACCCGGATCATGAGGATTCTGTTTCTTGGTGATGTCATGGGGCGCGCGGGACGCGCTGCCGTTCAGCAGCATTTGCCGCGCCTGCGCGACGAATGGCGGCTGGATTTTGTCGTGGTCAATGGCGAAAACGCGTCGAACGGCATGGGGCTGACCGGAGATCACGCCAGGCTGTTGCTCGACGCCGGAGCGGATTGCCTGACGCTGGGCGATCATGCGTTCGACCAGAAAGACATGCTGCAATTCATCGAGAAGGAACAGCGCATCATACGACCCGTCAATTTCGCCAAAGGCGCGCCGGGGCGGGGTCATCGGCTGTTCACGGCCCCGGGGGGGCGCAAGGTTCTGGTGGTTCAGGTGCTGGGTCAGGTCTTTATGAAACGCCCGTTCGACGATCCGTTCTCGGCTATCGAACCGATCCTGAAATCCCATCCCAGAGGCGGGCAGGCACAGGCGATCATCGTGGACATGCATTGCGAGGCCACGTCCGAGAAGATGGCGATGGGGCACTACTGCGACAAACGTGCAAGCCTTGTGGTGGGAACGCATACCCATGTCCCGACGGCGGATTCCCAGATTCTGCCGGGGGGCACTGCGTATTTGACCGATGCGGGCATGTGCGGAGATTACGATTCGGTCATCGGCATGGACAAGCAGGAGCCCATGCGCCGGTTCATCACCGGCATGCCCAAGGCGCGCTTTACCCCTGCAAACGGCGAAGCCACACTAAGCGGCGTGTTCGTGGAAACCGATGATCGTGACGGACAAGCCAAAACCGTGCGCATGGTGCGCGTCGGAGGGCGTCTGGAACAAGCCGGGCCCGAATAGTCATCGTCAGGCTTGCTCTGTCGGGCGCAATGCGTGAAACTGCATGTCATCAGGCGCTTGGGCCCGGGTTCGGACAGAATACCACGAATGAATTTCCTTTCACTGACAGACACAGGAAGCGCAGTTCTGGCGCTGGTCATCGTTGCGGGCATGTTCATCATGTTCCTGCGCGAGGTTTATCCGACCGAAGTCGTGGCCATTGGCGGTGTCTCACTGATGCTTGTAACCGGCATTCTGCCCTATCAGAGTGCGCTTGCAGTTCTGTCCAACCCGGCACCCTGGACGATTGCCGCGATGTTCATCATCATGGGGGCTTTGGTGCGGACCGGAGCCCTGGATTCGTTCACCTCGACCGCGCAAAAGCAAGCTCAGGTGAACCCGCGTGTCGCAATCGCTTTGCTCATGGGGTTTGTCGTGCTGGCCTCGGCGGTGGTTTCGAATACGCCAGTGGTCGTGGTGATGATACCGGTCTTTGTGCAAATCGCCCGCACCCTGAATGTTCCCGCGTCCAAATTGCTGATTCCGCTGAGTTATGCGGCCATTCTGGGCGGCACGCTGACATTGATCGGCACGTCCACCAACCTGCTGGTCGATGGTGTGGCCCGCGCGCAGGGGATGAAACCCTTTACGATTTTCGAAGTCACGCCGCTGGGGATCGCGCTGGTGATCTACGGCATGATCTATTTGCGGTTCATCGCGCCGAAACTGTTGCCCGAGCGGGACAGCATGGCGTCGCTGCTCAGCGACCGGTCCAAGATGAAGTTCTTTACCGAGGCCGTCATTCCGCCGGACAGCAACCTGATCGGGCGCGAAGTGACCGGCGTGCAGTTGTTCAAACGCCCCGGCGTGCGCCTGATCGATGTCATCCGGGGGGATGAGTCGTTGCGGCGCAACCTGAAAGGCGTCGAACTTAAGGTCGGCGACCGGGTGGTTCTACGCACCGAGATGACCGAGCTTCTGAGCCTTCAGCGCAACAGGGAACTCAAACGCGTGGATCAGGTATCGGCCGTTGAAACCAAGACGGTTGAGGTGTTGATCACGCCCGGATGCCGTCTGGTGGGTCGGACCCTTGGGATGATGCGGCTTCGGCGTCGTTATGGCGTTTACGTGCTGGCGGTGCACCGCCGCAACCAGAATATCGGTCGTCAACTGGATGACTTGGTGGTCAGGGTTGGGGATACGCTGCTTTTGGAAGGTGCCCCGGCGGATATCCAGCGGCTGGCGGCGGAAATGGACATGGTGGACGTCACCCAGCCATCGGCTCGTGCCTTCCGTCGCAGCCACGCACCGATTGCGATTGGGGCTCTTGTAGGGATTGTTGCCCTTGCCGCGCTGGGCATTGCGCCCATCCTGTTGTTGTCGATTGTGGCCTGCGCCGTGGTTCTGTTGACCCGTTGTATCGATGCGGATGAGGCGTTTTCTTTTGTGGAAGGTCGCCTGTTGGCGTTGATCTTTGCGATGCTGGGCATTGGGGCTGCACTGGACAGTTCGGGCGCGGTTTCTCTGATCGTCGAGGCCGTTGCGCCGGGGCTCAGTGTCTTGCCGCCATTCCTGATTATCTGGGCGATTTACCTGCTGACCTCGGTGCTGACGGAACTGGTTTCCAATAACGCCGTGGCGGTTGTGGTCACCCCGATCGCCATCGGTTTGGCGCAGGCGGTCGGAATAGACCCGCGTCCGCTGGTCGTCGCGGTCATGGTGGCGGCCTCGGCATCTTTTGCAACTCCGATCGGATACCAGACGAACATGATGGTCTATGGCCCCGGGGGCTACAGGTTCACCGACTTCATGAAGGTCGGTGTGCCGCTGAACCTGACGGTCGGATTGTTGGCGTCTCTGCTGATCCCGTTGATCTGGCCGTTATGACATCGGCACAGATTTGCCGCTTTATCCGCGGCGTACTTGTAAATGTCAGATGAACAGCAATCTTTTGTAGAAATATTACTTTAAGGGGTACTGCCATGCTGACATTCGGCCGCACCATGTTTCCTGCGGTTGCTTTCGCCACCGTTTTGAGCGGCGCATCGCTTGCCGGAACCGTCGAAGGAACTGCAACCTACCGAGAGCGTATTGCGCTTCCGCCTGACACGACCTTGTTCGTCGAGCTTCAGGATATCTCATTGGCGGATGCGCCGGCCGAAACGCTTGCCGCGCAGAGATATTCCTTGACCGGTGTGCCGGCGCAGTTCGAACTGACTTATGATGACGCATTGATTCAGGACGGGCGCAGATACGCCGTGCGTGCTTCGGTCATGCAGGGGCAAAAGCTGTTGTTCACCACGGATACCGTTTATCCGGTTCTGACACATGGGGCCGAGAATTCAGCTGACCTGCTGATGATACAGGTGCAACACCAAGATGCTGCGATGCTGGAAAACACCGGATGGGTCGCTTCGGGCCTCAATGGTGCGGCTGTCGAGACAGAGAAACGTCCTGAACTTGCTTTTGGGCAGGGCGGGGCATTTTCAGGCAGCGGAGGTTGCAACCGGTTCAGTGGCCAGGCCGAGATTTCTGACAATCGGATTGCGTTCCCGGACAATATGGCTGCAACGCTCATGGCTTGCCCACCCCCGCTGGATGAGGTCGAGCGGCAGTTTCTCAAGGCGATGCAAAGTGTCACGACCTTCGCGATGCAAGGCAACGCGCTGGCCTTGCTGGATGCTCAGGGTGAGCCGGTGATCAAAATGATGCGCAAGTAATAGGGCAGGGCTGTCACGCGATGGCCCTCGATCGTCCGGCGTTGCGACCCGCAAAGATGCAGCCGCCCAGGAAAGTTCCCTCAAGCGCGTTGTAGCCGTGATAGCCACCGCCTCCGAACCCGGCGACTTCGCCGGCTGCGAACAGGCCCGGCACAACCTGACCGTCGGCGCCGATCATCTGACTGTCCAGATTGGTCTGCAAACCGCCCAGTGTCTTGCGGGTCAGCACGTGCAGCTTGACCGCGATCAGCGGGCCATTCCTGGGGTCCAGGAACTTGTGCGGTTTGGCGGTGCGGATCAGCTTGTCGCCGCGATAGTTGCGCGCCGCCAGGATCGCCATCATCTGCGCGTCTTTTGAGAACGGATTGTCCACCTGTGAATCCCGTGCTTCGATCTGGGCGCGCAGATGCGCCTCGCCGATCAGACCCCTGCCCAGGTGGTTCATGCCACTCACCAGTTCGGTCAACGTGTTGGCGACGACAAAATCCTCGCCCTTTTCCTTGAACGCCTCGACCGGGCCGGTGGCTTTCGACCCCGAAAGGATGCGCTGCCGGATCACTTCCTTCCAGCTGCCTGATGTGAAATCGGGGTTCTGTTCAGACCCGGACAGGGCGAATTCTTTCTTGATCACCTTCTGTGTCAGGACGAACCAACTGTATTCATAGCCAGTCTTAAGGATTTCGCGCAGGGTGCCCAGCGTGTCGAACCCGGGCAGGCAGGGGGGCTGCAACCGGTTTCCGCGCGCGTCGAACCACATCGAGCTGGGACCGGGCAGAATGCGAATGCCATGGTCGGGCCAGATCGGATCCCAGTTGCGCACGCCTTCGGTGTAATGCCACATGCGGTCTCCGTTGATGACATGGCCACCGGCCTTTTCGCTGATGGCGATCATCCGACCATCCACATGGAAGGGCACACCCGCCACCATGTCCTTGGGCGGTTCGCCCAGGCGGTCGCGGGGCCAGTTCTGGCGCACCATCTCGAAATTGCCACCGATCCCGCCCGAGGTGACGATGACGGATGGTGCATAGACCTCGAACTCGCCCACCTCGTCACGGTTGGTCTTGCCGCCGCGTGGGGCCGCATCATCGGCCAGAACCTCGCCCGAGACGCCCTTGGCCTCGCCGTTCTGCATGATGATATGGCTGACCTGATGGCGGAACTTCAGCTGGATCAGGCCGGCGCTGACATGGTCGCGGACCCGGCGGATGAAGTGTTCCAGTACGCCGGGTCCGGTGCCCCAGGTGATGTGAAAGCGCGGGACGGAATTGCCATGCCCGTTTGCATAAGACCCGCCACGTTCAGCCCAACCCACGACCGGAAACCAGCGCAGGCCCATGTCATGCAGCCAGGGGCGCATTTCACCGGCGGCGAACTCGATATACGCCTCGGCCCATTTGCGGGGCCAGGTGTCTTCTTCGCGGTCAAACTGCGCGCTTCCGATCCAGTCGCGCAATGCCAGATCGTGGCTGTCGCGGATACCCATGCGGCGTTGTTCCGGCGTGTCGACCATGAACAAGCCGCCCAGGCTCCAGAAGGCCTGGCCGCCCAGAAAACCTTCTGGTTCCTGATCGAGTATGATTACCTTCTTACCTCGGTCGCCCAGTTCGGCGGCGGCGGCCAATCCGGCCAGACCAGCACCGATTACGATCGCATCAGCAGTGTTGTTTGTCATAACGGTCCTTTCAGCGCCTGCGGAACCAGACAAGAAACGGCAGAACCACGGCGTACATCGTAATGCCATAAACTGCCGAGGGCAGGGCCAGCGGGCTGAACCCGCTTTCGGTATTCGTGATCAGCGTCGCCAGTGTAATGCCCAGCGTGGAGTTTTGAATTCCGGTTTCGATCGAGATCGTCTTGCACTCATTCCAGGACAGGTTTGATATCCGCGCCAGCCCGAGCCCGATGAACAGCAGGGCGATATTCAAAGAAATCAAACCTGCGCCCATGATGCCAAGATTGTCGACGAACAATTGCCAGTTCCCGGCCAGTGCCGCGGCAACGATCAGCACGAACAAAACGGTCGCGAGCGTCGACAATCCCGGCTCTACGCGGTTTGCAAACCCTGTTGCAAAGTTGCGAATTCCGACCCCGATGGCCACGGGCAGCGTTGTTATCAGAAACAATGCAACAGCCAGACCGGTGATCGAAACCTCGGGGGCTTCGTCGCCCATGAAGTGCCTGATCGACCACGCGGCCAGTATTGGCACGGTCACCATCGACAAAAGGCTGATCACGGCGGTCAGGCTGACCGAAAGCGCGACATCGGCTTTGGCGAGCTTGGAGAGGATGTTGCTGGTTACGCCGCCCGGGCAAAAACTGAGCAGCATGAAACCAACCGCGATCTCGGGGGGCAATGCAAAGATTGTGACCGTCACAAAGGCCGCGACTGGCAAGAGAACAATCTGGCTTGCCGCCCCGATGGCAAAGGCGCGTCGCCGGCTCAGGACACGACGGAAGTCTGCCACCTCCAGCCCGATGCCCAGAGACAACATGATAATGGCAAGCGACACCGGCAAGCCGACATTCAAAAGCAAATCCAAGGACAACTCCTCCCAAAGTTGCGTCAGATCAGCCTATGCGAGGGGGCAAGGCGCAGGCAACCGCGCCGTTGGGTCATTCGTATCGTCGGACGAACCGGCGCAGGATTTCGCCCGGCTGCGTGACATCGGCCGAATGGCAGTGGTCGATTAGTTTTTGCGCGTCTTCAGGCGGGAAATAGCCGTGGTTCTTGTAGATATTGATGCGCTGTTCAAAATCCCTGGCGTCGGCTTCTGGGTGGAACTGCGTGGCGTATACGTTCTGCCCCCAACGGATCATCTGGAACGGGCAGGGGTCTGACGCGACAAGGTGCACGCATCCCTCTGGCAGAGCCTGAACCGCTTCCTTGTGGCCAACGAAAGCGTCGAAGGTGGGTTCCAACCCGGCGGTCAACGGATCCTGCCGCCCCTCCGGTGTCAGGTGGCACGTGGATGGTCCGACGGGTTCGCCATACCGGGCCTTGCTGACGTCGCCGTCCAGGTAAGCCGCCAGAATGCCAAGGCCATAGCAGCAGCCCATGAACGGGTGATCCCGTGCGATGATCTGCGGCATCAATCCCATGATCGCAGCCTCGATCCGGGCATCCAGCGGGGATTTGGTCGCCGGGTCGTCACTGACGCATCCCGGTCCGCCGCCTACGATGACACCGGCATACTCCGTGACATCCAGCCCTTCTGGCAGGTCGTCGCAATCCAAACGGACGCGATGCGTCTGTTCAGGAGACAACCCGCTCCGGTTCAGGATCGAGGCATATTCGGCGTCGGACGCATCTGTTTCGGGGCGCAGTTGCAGGATCAAAAAGGGTTTCATGCGCAGCCTTTACCGGTCACAGCGGCCAGAATACAAGAATGGCGGGAACAGAAACGGCTATGATCAGCACTTCCAGCGGCAATCCCATGCGCCAGTAATCTCCGAACCGATAGCCGCCGGGACCCAGAACCAGCGTGTTGTTCTTGTGTCCGATGGGGGTCAGGAAGGCAGCCGAGGCCGCAACGGCCACGGTCATCAGGAACGGGTCGGGTGACACCTCGAGCGTGCGTGCCATCTGTATCCCGACCGGCGCGGCGACAATGGCGGTGGCGGTGTTGTTCAACACGTCCGACAAAGTCATCGTGACAACCATCAATACGGTCAGAATGGCCCAGGCGGGCAGACCATCGGTCAGCTGGATCAGGGCGTTTGCGATCAGTTCGGTGCCGCCCGAGGTCTCCAAAGCGCTGCCCAGAGGGATCATGGACCCCAGCAATACGACCACCGGCCATTCGATGTGATTGTAAATGTCGGTGATTGGCATGATCTTGGTCAGCACATAAGCAATCACGACCAGCCCCAAAGCAATGGGCAGATAGATCAACCCAACACTTGCGGCCAAAACAGCGGCGGCAAACAGACCGATGGCCAACCCTGCCTTGTCGTTTGCAGTAACGTTCAGCCCGCGTCCGGCAAGGGGCAGGCAACCCAGCCATTCCGTAACATCCGCAGCGCGGTCGCGGGGGCAGAGCAGCAGTAGGATATCGCCCGGTTCCACCTCGGTCTTGCGGACCTGTTGGGTGATCCTGCGCCCCTGGCGTGAGATGCCCATCAGAACGGTGCTTTGCCGCCAGGCCAGCCCAAGCCCTTGTGCCGTGCGACCTGTGATACGCGCGCTTTCCGGCACGACGACTTCGATCACTTCCAGCCCGTCACCCTCAGCCGTCAGCAATTCCTGCCGGCGCGTGTCCGAGAAGTTGAGATTGAGCGCCGCGCGAAACTCGTCCAGCGCTTCGGGTCCGGCTTCCAGAACCAGCGCGTCACCTTCTTGTAAAACAGCGTGCGCCGACCGGCCATAACGACGCTTGCCATCCCGGATTAATCCGATGATGGCCACGTCCGATTTCTCGGCCACATCATAAAGCTCGCTGACCCGTTTGCCGATATGGGCGGATTCCGGGGGAACGGTCAGCTCGGCGATGTACTCGGCCAAGGTTTCCGATGTCTCGGCCTGCGGTCCGCGATTGGGGATCAGGCGCCAGCCTACCAGTGCGACAAAGGCAAGACCGGCGATCGCGGCCAGCCCACCGACCGGGGCAAAATCGAACATGTGAAACGGCTCGCCCAGTGTTTCGGCCCGGATCGACGCGATGATGATGTTCGGAGGTGTGCCGATCAGCGTCGCCATCCCCCCCAGAATGGTGGCAAAGCTCAGCGGCATCAGCGACAGGCCCACTGATCGTCCGGCCTTGCGTGCGGTCTGAATGTCCACGGGCATCAGCAGCGCCAGCGCCGCTACGTTGTTCATGAAGGCCGACAGAACCGCACCGATCCCACCCATCAGGGCGATATGCGCGCCCAGACCCCGCGAGGCATCCACCAGCGTGCGGGTGATCAGGAACACTGCTCCGGACCGGACCAGACCGGCAGAGACGACCAGAACCAGCGCCACGATGATGGTGGCCGGGTGGCCAAACCCGACAAAGGCGTCGTCCATTGGCACGACGCCCAGCACGACGCCGATCATCAGCGCGGCAAAGGCCACAAGGTCGTATCGAAACCGGCCCCACAGCAGCATTCCGAAGACGGTGATGAAAAGCGCAAAAAGAATGATCTGGTCTGTCGTCATGCCGTCACCATACTAGTCGGTGAAGCCGTCGCAAGCCGCTCTCTTGATCCTGCCCCCTGCAAACGTCTATATGAGCGCCGAACACGCAATCACGATGACGAGGACGCATTATGGCAGGCCACTCAAAATGGGCCAACATCCAGCACCGCAAGGGGCGTCAGGACGCCGCGCGGTCCAAACTGTTTTCCAAACTGTCGAAAGAGATCACCGTTGCCGCCAAGATGGGCGACCCCGATCCCGACAAGAACCCGCGCTTGCGTCTGGCCGTGAAAGAGGCCAAGTCGAACTCGGTTCCCAAGGATGTGATTGACCGCGCGATCAAAAAGTCCACCGCCGGTGAAGGCGACGATTACGAAGAAATCCGCTACGAGGGCTATGGCCCCAACGGCGTGGCCGTGATTGTTGAAACCATGACGGACAACCGCAACCGCACTGCGTCGACCGTGCGTTCGACCTTTTCCAAGAACGGCGGCAATCTGGGCGAGACGGGCTCGGTCGGGTTTATGTTTGAACGCAAGGGCGAAGTGATTTACCCGGCAACGGCGGGTGACGCAGACACCATTTTCGAAGCCGCCATCGAGGCCGGCGCGGAAGATGTCGAAAGTTCAGAGGATGGCCACATCATCTGGTGTGCGGATACGGATCTGAACGACGTTTCGAACGCGTTGGAAGCCGCGCTGGGTGAATCGGAATCCACCAAATTGGTCTGGAAGCCGACCACCACGACCGAGCTGGGTCTGGAAGACATGCAAAAGCTGATGAAGCTGGTGGACGCGCTGGAAGACGATGACGACGTGCAGCGTGTCACGACCAATTTCGAAGCCTCGGATGAGGTGATGGCACAGCTCTGAGTTGTTGCGGATCTTGACGGCGAAACCCGGCTCAACGGCCGGGTTTTTTCGTTTTCGGACAGTTTTGAAGAGTTGTTGGCTGAACCCTTCGAAACGCATAGGCTGGAAAAACTCGGAATTTCCGGGACAACACCACCGAAAGATCCGCGATGGATGCGACTGCTGAAAAGGCCAAGCGAAACGTGCCGGTTCTTGCTGGGCAGAGTATCGTGTCTCAGGTTGCGTGGACTCTGGGCAGCCCATCGGTGGTTTTGCCGTTTCTGGCCGTGTCATTCGAATTGCCGATGTTCGTGGCGGGCGCGCTGGTTTCGGTGCGAATGATTGGCAGCATGATTTCCGATTTCTTTCTGGCGCAATCCGTCGCGGCGAAATCGCAAAAGAAACGCGCCATTGCCCTGACCGAAGCGATCATCGGATCCTGTCTGGTTTTGGCGATGGTGGCCGCCTCGACCGGGATCGTTCCGTTGATCGCAGTGGTTTTCGTGGCGGTCTTTTTCGTGATCGGTCTTGTGGACGAGGTTCAGAACCTGATGTTCACCGATCTGCTGGGCGATCATGTCCACTCGCGTTCGCGCATGGTCCTGCATTACCTGCAACTTGGGGGCGGAGGCCTGTGTGCCATCGGTCTTGCCATGCTGGTGCATCAGATCACCAGGGAAAACCCACCTTTTTCCCGCCACTCAACCATGATCGGTGTATCGGTTGCGTTCTTCATGCTGTCAGGGCTTTTGATGCTGGCCATGACAGAGAATGCCCGCTCGGCGGAGTCGGCAAACAAGACCGGACCCACGGCAAAGCTGTCGTTCAAGGCCAATGCCCGGGGTATTCTGGGCATGTTCGAATACTCGTGGTTTCGGCGTTACATGGTCATGCGAATGCTCTTGGTGGCTGTTTCGCTCTCTGTCCCGTTCTTCGCGCTGATCGCGGCCGAGGCGCATCACAGCTCGGCCAAGGGACTGACCGCGATGATTGTTTCATCTGCTTCGGGCTATCTTGTGTCCGGGCCTTTGTGGCAGGTCGTGAACATGAAGTCTCATCGTGCCGTCATGGTGGTCGGGACACTGATGGTGGCCGCAACCGGTGGCGTTCTTCTGGCATTTCACGACTTGGGTATCGATCACGATGTGCATCTGCACGCGATCGCGCTGTTTGTCGTCACCGTTGCGGTGACCGGGATCAGCAGCGCGCGCAAGCTCTATTTCCTGGACGTCGCGCCCAAGGAACAGCGCGTTCAGGGATCAGCCGCGATCAAGTCTTTTACCCGTTTGTTGGCGGTGCTGCTTTCGGCGGCTCTGGCCGCGGTCGCCCATATGCACGAGGTTGCATTGGCCGTCGGGTTCATAGTCGCGGCCAGCCTGGTGGCCTGCGTGACATGCTATCTGACGATGTCGCCGGGCCGAAAGGACGCCTCTGGCACACAGGGCTGATGCGGCTCCGCCTAGAAAAAGGAAGAAATCTCGTCCAGGGGCTTTTTCAGCTTTGCAACGGACGGCACGGTCGCGGTTTCCGAGGGATGTCCAACTGCGATGATCATTGTCGGTTTCTCTGAAGCGGGCCGACCCAGCGCATCGGTCAGAAATCGCATCGGATTCGGGGTATGTGTCAATGTGCTGAGACCGGCGTGATGCAACGCCGCCAGCAGAAAGCCGGTGGCAATGTTCACACTTTCTGGCACATAGTAATTCTTGTACCGCGTCCCGTCTTCGAATTGCCCCCAGCGTTGGGCAAAGACCACGATCAGCCACGGGGCGATGGTCAGATGTTCCTTGACTGCGTTTGTCCCGATGGGTTCCAGAGCCTTGATCCATTCATCGCCCGCCGCTCCCGCGTAAAAGCGACGCTCTTCTTCCTCGGCTTCCTCGCGGATGCGCAGTTTCAGCTTGGGGTCCGAGATTGCAGCAAAATGCCAGGGCTGGTGGTTTGCACCTGACGGGGCTGTTCCCGCGGTGCGCAGGCAGGTTTCGATCACGTCACGAGCCACCGGGCGCGTGGAGAAGTCCCGAACGGTATGACGTCGCCGCATCTTTTCAAAAAAAGCCACTGCCGCGTCCTGCATGTCCGCATCACTGATCTCGCATCGGTCAGGCAGGGGAATGGGGTCATAACTGAGGGCGTCGCGCGAGAACATTGGTTCCTCCAATCGAATGAGTCTGACTATTTGCCTTGTGACGGTAGTAAAACCCGTTGCGCAGCATGCTGGACTGCCTGTGTAAGGGGTTTGAGCGCCGGGGCAAGAACCCGCCCGACCTGCCAGCTGAGCGCGATGTCCAGTGGCGCATCTGGAACGATCGGGCTCAGAAGTCCGCGCGCCATGGCGTCTTGCACAAGGGCTGCGGGGTTCATGCCCCAGCCAATTCCGGCGATTGCGGCATCAACGAACCCTTGCGAAGATGGCAGGAAGTGGAAAGGCGGTGACAGATGTTTGCCGGTGTGATGTGCGATCCACGCTTTTTGCAGACCGTCCTTCCTGTTGAAGACAAGGCAAGGCGCTTTGCTGAGGGTTTCCTCGGTCACGCCGTTCTTGAACCAGGTGTTGACAAATTCCGGGCTGGCGGTGGGCAGATACCTCAACACGCCCAGCTCAATCGCGTCGCAACCGCTCACGGTTTGTCCGCCGACAGTGACGGCGGCGCTGACCTCGCCGCGCCTCAGCCAGTCTGCAGAATGATCCTGATCGTCGATCACAAGGTCGAACAACAGATCGGGCACCCGCGCCATCGCGTCAATGAACCAGGTGGCCAGAATGTCGGCGGGTACCGCAACGCGAACCCTTGCGGACCCGGGTTCTTGTACCAGAGCCAATTCCCGTGCCAGCTGCGCCTCGAGCAGTCCGACATCTTCAGCGTAACGTGCGATGCGCTGCCCGGCTGGCGTTCCGGTGCAAGGGGTTCCCCGATGGATGAGCGAGGCGCCCACGCGATCCTCCAGCGCTTTTATCCGCTGGGATATCGCCGAAGGGGTTACAGCCAGTTCCGCCGCCGCCGCATCAAAGCTGCCATGGCGCAGAATGGCTGACAAGGCGGCCAATTGGTGAGGATCCAGCAGCATTAGCAAAACTTAACTGAGGGCAACATCTTTAATTTGATAGATCGCATCGCGGCCATTAGTCAACGCAAAGGCAACGCAGGAGGTACCATGCCTACATCCGTGATCGCCGGTTTCGCGCTGGGTTTCAGCCTGATCCTCGCCATCGGGGCGCAGAACGCCTTTGTTCTGAGGCAGGGCTTGCGACGCGAGCATGTGTTTTTTCTGTGCCTGACCTGCGCGGTGTCTGATGCCATCCTGATCGGAGCAGGCGTAGCAGGTTTTGGCACACTGGCACAGGCCGCACCCTGGTTCGAAACCGTGATGCGATACGGTGGGGCGGCATTCCTGACCTGGTATGGCTTGCGCAGTCTTCGGTCGTCCTGGCTGGGTGGTTCGGTGATGGAAATCGGCAATGGCAAGCGAACCAGCCTCAAGGCTGCGCTGCTGACGGTTTTCGCGTTCACCTGGCTGAATCCGCATGTATATCTGGATACGGTCGTGCTGATCGGCTCGATCTCGGCCCAATATGACGACCGGCTTGGTTTCGCCCTCGGCGCGATGACATCCAGCTTTGTATTCTTCTTTTCGCTTGGCTATGGGGCAAGCATCCTGTCGCCTGTTTTTGCGCGCCCCAGGGCGTGGCAGGTGCTGGACGCAGGGATTGGCGTGGTCATGTTGGGTATCGCGTTGAAACTTGTTACCATGTGAAGGGTTGTTCCCGGCCGGGTTTCGGTGTTCAACCTTGAACATGACTTCATCCACCGTATCGTCCCGTCCGCTTGCCGGCATGTTCTGGATGTTCGCCGCCGGCTTGTCCTTTGTTGTGATGACCGCGCTGGTGAAGTCGCTGGGCACATCGATGAATTCCATCCAGGCCGCCTTTCTGCGATATGTGCTGGGGTTGGTGTTTCTGTTGCCGGCCATGCGGTCGATCATGGCGACGCATCTGACCCCCCGCCTGCTGACGCTGTTCGGTCTGCGAGGCGTCGTGCATGCGGTTGCGGTCATGCTCTGGTTCTTTGCGATGACACAGATCCCACTGGCCGAAGTTACAGCTATGAATTACATGACTCCGGTTTACGTCACACTGGGGGCGGCCCTGTTTTTGGGCGAAAAGCTGGCCTTTCGCCGGATTGCTGCGATTTTGGTCGCTCTGGTTGGCGTCCTGATCATCCTGCGGCCCGGGTTTCGCGAAGTGTCATCAGGCCATCTGGCCATGTTGGGAACGGCCCTGACCCTTGGGGGGTCGTATTTATTGGCCAAGATTCTGGTGCGTGACGTACCACCCGCCGTCGTTGTGGCACATCTGTCGATCTGGGTGACTATTGCCTTGATACCCTTTGCGATCGCCGTTTGGACGCAGCCAAGCCTGCGGGATATCGGGGTTCTTTTTCTGGTGGCCAGCTTTGCGACCGCCGGGCACTATTTCATGACCCTGGCGCTTCAGGCGGCGCCAGTGGCCGTCACGCAGCCGGTGACGTTTCTTCAGCTGATATGGGCCACGATCCTGGGCGCCGCGGTTTTCCATGAAAGCGTTGACGTGTGGGTTGTCGCGGGCGGCACGCTGATCCTTGCCGCCGTGAGCTTTATATCGTGGCGCGAATTCATGTTGAACCGCAAGGACTTGACGCCTCCGAGTATTGCGCCGAAGCTGTAACGACATCGCTCTCTGATTTTTCATTAATTGACGAGTCAATAAAAACCCCCTAGCGTGGTCCCGTGACGCCTGCTCAAGGGGAGAACGATGCCAAAAGTCGGAATGGAGCCAATCCGCCGGGATGCGATTGTTCGCGCGACAATCGCTGAGCTGGGCGTGAAGAAATCCCTTGATGTAACCGTCAGTCAGATTGCCAAACGTGCGGGCATGTCCAGCGCGCTTGCGCATCACTATTTCGGCGGCAAGGATCAGATCTTTCTGGCCGCCATGCGCCGGATCCTGTCGGACTTCGGCGAAGAAGCAAGGGGCGAGCTGAAAGCGGCTACGCCGGACCAAAGGGCGCAGGCGATCGTCAGGGCGTGTTTTGCGCCTTCTTGTTTCACACCCGATGTGATCGCGGCATGGATGACCTTCTATGTGCTGGCTCAGACAAATGATGATGCCCTGCGCCTGTGGCAGATCTATCAGGCCCGCATCAAATCCAATCTGACCCACGCCCTGCGGCACAAGTTGGCTGACCCGCAAGAGGCGGCCGAGAACATGGTTGCCCTGATTGACGGTCTGTACATCCGCGCCGCACTCAGCGCCCCTGAAGAACCGCAACTGGCCGTGAACCACGCGATGCGTGTGCTCAACACTCTGCTCGAGGCTGAAAAATGACAAAACCGAACATTCTGATCCTGATGGTGGATCAGCTCAACGGGACTCTCTTTCCAGACGGTCCCGCTGATTGGCTTCACGCTCCGAACCTGAAGAAACTGGCAGAACGGTCAACCCGGTTTGCCAACGCTTACACGGCGTCGCCCTTGTGCGCGCCCGGGCGGGCCAGCTTCATGTCCGGTCAATTGCCGTCGCGCACCGGCGTCTATGACAACGCGGCCGAGTTTCGCAGCGATATCCCCACATACGCACATCAACTGCGCCGCGCGGGCTATTACACCTGCCTGTCGGGCAAGATGCATTTCGTCGGTCCCGATCAGCTGCACGGGTTCGAAGACCGCCTGACCACCGACATCTACCCGGCCGATTTCGGCTGGACCCCGGATTACCGCAAGCCGGGTGAACGCATCGACTGGTGGTATCACAACATGGGGTCCGTCACCGGCGCGGGTATTGCCGAGATTTCCAACCAGATGGAATATGATGACGAGGTCGCCTACAACGCCAAGGCCAAGCTTTATGATCTGGCACGCGGCAAGGATGATCGCCCGTGGTGCGTAACCGTCAGCTTCACCCATCCGCATGATCCCTATGTCGCCCGGCGCAAATACTGGGACCTTTACGAGGATTGCGCGCATCTGCTGCCCGAAATCGCTGATATCGGCTATGACAACCAGGATCCTCACGCCAAGCGGATCTTCGATGCCAACGACTGGCGTAGCTTCGACATCACCGAGGAAGACATTCGCAAGTCGCGCCGCGCCTATTTCGCCAATATTTCCTATCTGGACGACAAGATAGGCGAAATCCTCGAAGTGCTGGAAACCACCCGGCAAGAGGCGATCATCCTTTTCGTTTCGGATCACGGGGACATGTTGGGTGAACGCGGGCTGTGGTTCAAGATGAACTTCTACGAAGGTTCGGCGCGAGTGCCGCTTATGATCGCGTCGCCTGATCTGCCCGCCGGCCGGATTGATGCTCCGGTGTCAACAATTGACGTAACGCCGACCCTAGGGGCGCTGGCCGGCGTAGACATGGCCGAGATTGCCCCCTGGACCGATGGCGAAAACCTCGTGCCGTTGGCACTGGGCGAGGAACGAACCACACCGGTAGCCATGGAATACGCGGCCGAGGCATCCTACGCGCCGCTGGTCTCGTTGCGATATGGCAAGTGGAAATACAACCGCTGTGCGCTGGACCCTGATCAGTTGTTTGATCTTGAGGCCGACCCGCACGAACTGAACAATCTGGCAGACAGCCCCGAACACGCAGGTACGCTGCAAACACTGCGTGCCAAATCCGAGGCCCGTTGGGATCTGGATCGCTTCGACGCCGAAGTCCGTGCCAGCCAGGCGCGGCGTTGGGTTGTGTACGAAGCGCTGCGGCAGGGCGGATACTACCCGTGGGACTATCAGCCGCTGCAAAAAGCGTCGGAACGCTACATGCGCAATCACATGGATCTGAACATCGTCGAGGAAAACGCCCGGTTCCCACGCGGCGAATAACCTCTTCATCTTTTCGAAAAAACTCCCGCCGGAGGCATCCAACCTTCTCGGCGGGGCAGGAGTTGTGGAAATGGAAGCAGATTTTGTCATCGTCGGCGCAGGGTCCGCAGGCTGCGCAATGGCATATCGTCTGAGCGAGGCCGGGGCCTCGGTTCTGGTGATCGAACACGGCGGCACCGATATGGGGCCGTTCATTCAGATGCCGGCGGCGCTGAGCTATCCGATGAACATGTCGCGCTATGATTGGGGCTATCAGTCCGAGCCCGAGCCGCACCTGAACAACCGCCGCCTGGCCTGTCCGCGCGGCAAGGTGATCGGCGGGTCGTCCTCGATCAATGGCATGGTCTATGTTCGCGGCCACGCGCGCGATTTCGATACCTGGGCCGAGATGGGGGCTGACGGTTGGTCTTACGCGGATGTTTTGCCTTATTACAAACGGATGGAAACCTGGCACGACGGCGGCCACGGGGGCGATCCGGCATGGCGCGGCACTGACGGTCCGCTGCACGTGTCGCGCGGCCCGCGCGAGAACCCGTTGTTTCAGGCCTTTGTGGATGCCGGTCAGCAGGCCGGTTACGAAGTCACGGGCGACTACAACGGTGAAAAGCAGGAAGGCTTTGGCCCGATGGAGCAGACCGTCTGGAAAGGGCGGCGCTGGTCTGCGGCGAATGCCTATCTGAAACCCGCGCTCAAGCGCGACAATTGCGATATCGTGCGCGGTCTTGCGTCTCGGGTTGTCATGGAAAACGGCCGCGCCACAGGGGTCGAACTGATCCGTGGCGGCAGGAAAGAGGTCATCAAGGCCCGGCGCGAAGTTGTTCTGGCGGCATCGTCGATCAATTCGCCCAAGCTGCTGATGTTGTCCGGTATCGGCCCAGCGGCGCATCTGGCCGAGCATGGGATCGACGTCGTGGCGGATCGCCCGGGGGTTGGTGCTAACCTACAGGACCATCTTGAGCTGTATATCCAACAGGCGTCGCTGCAACCGATCACGCTCTACAAGCACTGGAACCTGTTCAGCAAGGGCCTGATCGGGGCGCAATGGCTGTTTACCAAAACGGGACTGGGCGCATCGAACCAGTTCGAAAGCGCTGCGTTCATCCGGTCGAAGCCGGGCGTGGAATACCCCGACGTTCAATACCACTTCCTGCCGATAGCGGTGCGCTATGATGGGCAGGCCGCTGCCGAGGGGCACGGGTTCCAGGCGCATGTCGGCCCGATGCGGTCCCCGTCACGCGGGGCGGTCACATTGCGCTCTGCCCAAGCCGCAGATGCGCCGGTGATCAAGTTCAACTACATGAGCCATGAAAAGGATTGGGAGGATTTCCGCACCTGTATCCGGCTGACCCGCGAAATCTTTGGGCAAGCCGCCTTCAAGCCCTTTGCGGGCAAGGAAATTCAGCCCGGTTCCGCTGTCCAAACGGATGAAGAGCTGAACGCCTTTATCGCGGAGCATGCGGAAAGCGCCTATCACCCCTGCGGTACGTGTCGGATGGGGCGCGCGGATGACAAGAATGCGGTAGTCGACCCCCAAGGCCGTGTCATCGGCGTGGACGGGTTGCGTGTTGCGGACAGTTCAATCTTTCCGCAGATCACCAACGGCAACCTTAATGCGCCGTCTATCATGGTGGGTGAAAAAGTGTCGGATTCGCTATTGGGCAAAGATCCGCTGCCGAAGGCCAATGATCGTCCGTGGATTCACCCCAACTGGGCAACCGCTCAACGTTAACCTTTCCAAACGGCCCCCGGTTGAATGCGCGTGAAATACCGCGCATATCGGGGGCATGTTAAGGATTTGTTTAACCTTTGTTCTTCTGCTGCCAGGTCTAACCCATGCCGCAGAGCACCTTGCGGGTCGGGTTCACGTAATCGATGCGGACACCTGGAATGTCGGTGGTGTTCGGGTGCGGCTGCACGGTATCGATGCGCCCGAACTGGATCAGACCTGTCAGGATTCCGACGGATCAAGCTGGCCGTGCGGGGCGTGGGCCACTCATATGGTTCAGAAGCAGTTTCAGGGACGGATGACCACATGTGTCCCGGTGGATCGGGATCGCTACGGTCGCATCGTTGCTCGGTGCAGCGTGGAGCGCGAAGACGTCGCCACCCAGATTGTAGAGCAGGGCTTGGCCTTTGCGTACCGCAAATATTCGGACACGTATGCAGGCGCCGAGCGGGTTGCGAAGACTGGAAACAGGGGATTGCACAAAACTCAGATTCAGGTGCCTTGGGTGCACAGGGCGCGCAAGAAACCGAAATCCTCTGATGTATGCATTATTAAAGGAAATGTTTCGTCAAAGGGCGAAAGGATCTTTCACGAACCGGGCCAGAGGTACTATTCCAAGACCCGGATCAGCGCAGCCAAGGGCGAGCGATGGTTTTGCTCTGCTGCCGAAGCACGTGCAGCGGGTTGGCGTGCTGCGCGACGCTGAATTCTGAATTTTTACTGTATGAAATTGATCCGCGTCAAAGTGGGCGGCGCGTCACGCTTCTACCACTGATATGCAACGACATATTAAGGAGCGAACAGACATGTCCCACACCCCGCATGAACTGGCCGAAGAGTTTCCGGACAAGGTTGAACTGATGAGCCAGCTCAAGCAAACGGACGCGCATTTTGCCCGTCTGGCTGATGAGTATCACGAGGTCAATCGCGTTGTGCATCGGGCTGAAACCAACGTCGAACCCATGGAAGACCTGGCCGAAGTTGATTTGCGCAAGAAGCGGGCAGCGCTGAAAGACGAAATCTGGGCGATTTTGTCCAAGGCCTGAACATTATGGCCGGGGGATACTGTCCCTGTCCTTTCCCGGCCCCGGTCGGGGCTCCCCCGGTTAATTTCTGGCCATACGAACTCAGGTGACTTCGTATGGCAGGGTGCCGCGCGTATGGGTGTCGATGCTGAGCCGACGTTCCAGCGGCGGGACCGAGCGCTGATGGCAGTTTTGCCGCTCGCAGATGCGGCAGGAAATGCCGATGGGCTCGTAAGCGCTGGCGTTGTTTATGTCGAGGTTGTCGGCATACACGAGCGCCGGGGCGTGGCGCACTTCGCACCCCAGCGCAATTGCGTACCGCCTGACCGGTGCGCCGAATGAACCACCTGATTTCGACACATCCCGAGCCAGCGAGATATAACGCACACCATCCGGCGTTTCTGCCAGTTGCCGAAGGAAATGGCCCGGCGTTTCAAAGGCCCGATGCACGTTCCAAAGGGGGCATGCGCCACCAAACCGTGCAAATTGCAGACGCGTGGCCGAGTGCCGTTTCGTGATTGTTCCGGCCTGATCCACGCGGACAAAAAAGAACGGGATACCTTTTGCACCGGGGCGTTGCAGCGTCGACAGTCTATGCGCAACCTGCTCAATCGATGCGCCGAACCGGTTGCTGAGCAGCTCCAGATCGTGGCGCTCTTCCTGAGCGGCGGTCAGGAATGCGGAATAGGGCATCAAGGAAGCGCCGGCGAAATAATTGGCGAGGCCGATCTTGGCGATGGACCGCGCCTCTTCGCTTTGGAACTTGGCAAAATCCAGTGTCGCTTCCAGCAGCTTGTCCTGACTGATCAATGCGACCTGCAACAGCAGTTGAAAAACTTGCGTTTGCGGAGTCGAGCGAGAGGAAAGGCGCAGGATTTTGCTTTCAGCGTCATAGGTGCGCAAAGGGGCGATGTCAGAGAACATCACTTGAATGCCGCGCTCAGTCAGGCTGTTCAAAGCCGCCTGCCGGATACTGCCCGGGTTTTCCGCGCGATTGGCGAACAGCTCTGCCGCCCGGTCCACGGCGTCGATATAGTTGTCGCAATAGTGGAAGAAGTCCCGCACCTCTTCCCAAGGGCTGGCCTGCATTCGGGCGTCTTCCCGCCCCAAAGCTTCGTCCAGTGACGCGAGGCGTTCATGCGTTTGCCGGTAGGTTTTGTGCAGCTCGATAAATGCGCGGGCCAATGCCGGGGCGTTTGATGCCGTCAGGCGTAAATCGGCAAGTGGCGGCAGAATATCCGCAAAAACCGGGTCGGCCAAAGCTTCGCGCATGTCCGACACCAGTCGCTCGCTGTCGCCGGTGCTGAGCTCGGTGACATCCATGCCGAATTCTTGTGCCAGAGCCAACACAACCGTGGTCGAGATCGGCCGGTTGTTGTTCTCCATCTGGTTCAGATATGGGAGTGAAACACCCAGTTTCGCCGCGAATTCGCGTTGTGTCAGGGCCAGTCGCGTGCGCATTTCACGCAGTTTCGCGCCGGCATAGAGCTTTTGGGTGGCCATGAGGTACCTTTGCAAGTTTTCTATTTTGGAAGACTAACTTTGCAAAGTTTTCGGGGCAAGTGGTCACAGCCCCAATTGACGCTCTCGCCGAATGACGGATCCAATTGCGAAAATCGCCAGAACTGCGGAGGTGAGCATCAGCCAGAGCAACGGCATGGCTCCGGTTTCCCGGGTCAGCAGGGTGCCTGCCAGCGCGCTCAGGCCCGCGCCGCCCCCCAGCATGATTGCGCCGCTCAGCCCCGAGGCGGTTGCGGCCAGATGCGGACGAACAGACAATGCGCCGGAAGTGGCATTGGGAATGGCCATGCCGTTTCCGACGCCCACAAAGGTCATCAAGCTGAAAAAGCTGAGTGCGGTGCCCAGACCTGTGAGGAACAAGGATGCTGAAAGCGCGACACCCAAAGCGTTCAGCAGGCTGCCCCACAGCACCATCCGGTTGATGCCAATCTGCATGGAAAAACGACCGCTCAGAAAGTTGCCAACAAAATAACCGACTGCCGGTGCACCGAAATATATGCCGACCTGTGCCGCGCTTAGTCCGAACAGTTCGGTTCCAATAAAGGGCGCGCCACCGAGATAGGCAAAGAAGGTGCCCGAAGACAACGCGCAGGACAGTGAATAGCCCCAGAACCGTGGCGAGGTCAGAAGTTCAGGGTATTCCTTGAACTGCTGAACAAGGGTCTTGCCGCTTTTCGCTGACGTTTCGCCAAAATCCGCAAAGGTCAAGGCAAGCGTCAATCCACCCAGGGCGAAAGGCAGCCAGAAATTCGCTTTCCAGCCAAAGCTTTCCTCCAGCAGCCCGCCGATCGCCGGGCCGATCATCGGGACCACGGCCATACCCATTGTCACATATCCGATCATCGATGCCGCCTGATCCTGATCGTACATATCCCTTACCGCGGCTCGGCTGAGAACCATGCCGACAACCACGACCGCCTGGCACATTCTGAACGCCAGAAAGATTTCAACGTTGGGGGCATAGATGCATCCAAGCGTGGCCAGCAGGAACAAGCCGATCCCCCACAGCAGAACTGGCCTGCGACCTGCCTTGTCGGCGAGCGGCCCAATCAGGATTTGCAGAACGGCATTGACCAGAAGATACAGCGCGATCGACAGCTGCATGACCTTGTAATCGGCGCCAAAATACGCGGCCATGTTCGGCAGGCTCGGCAGAAACAGGTTCATGCTCAGCGCAGACAAGCCCGCGAGCAATACCAGTGTCGCCAATGTGGGTGGTGTGCGGCGAACCGCGCGAGAGCTGAACTGCATGGTTCACATGTATAGTCATGGAATTTGGGATTGCCAGCAATCCAGCGATCTCAATAAGAGACTTTGCAAGTTTACAGTTATCCAGATTGTTGTTGCTGAATATTTGCAAATTTGCCGAAAAGGGCTTTGGATGAGAGGCGCAAAGGGGTAGGGTCCCGGCAAATTTTACAGGGGATAATCGTCATGAAAGACATCCTTTCCGAGTTGGAAAACCGCCGCAACGACGCACGACTGGGCGGCGGGCAGAGGCGGATTGATGCCCAGCATGCGCGCGGAAAACTGACGGCGCGAGAGCGGATCGAGTTGTTGCTGGATGAGGGCAGCTTTGAAGAATTCGACATGTTCGTCAGTCATCGATGCACCGAATTCGGAATGGAAAAACAAAAACCTGCAGGTGATGGCGTTGTCACCGGCTGGGGTACCATCAACGGCCGCATGGTCTATGTGTTCAGCCAGGACTTTACGGTCTTTGGTGGGTCGCTGTCCGAGACGCATGCCCAGAAGATCTGCAAGATCATGGATATGGCGGTGCAAAACGGAGCACCAATTGTCGGAATCAACGATTCGGGCGGTGCGCGAATCCAGGAAGGCGTGGCTTCGCTGGCCGGGTATGCCGAAGTGTTTCAGCGCAACATCACGGCCTCGGGTGTGGTTCCGCAGATCAGCGTAATCATGGGCCCATGTGCCGGCGGTGCGGTTTACAGCCCCGCGATGACTGACTTCATTTTTATGGTCAAGGACTCGTCTTACATGTTCGTGACGGGCCCCGACGTGGTCAAAACGGTTACCAACGAGGTTGTAACGGCTGAAGAACTGGGTGGCGCCTCGACCCACACCAAGAAGTCCTCGGTCGCCGACGCCGCGTTCGAAAACGATGTGGAAGCATTGGCAGAAGTGCGCCGTCTGGTGGATTTCCTGCCGCTCAACAACCGCGAAAAACCTCCGGTGCGCCCGTTCTTTGATGACCCTCACCGGATCGAGGATTCGCTGGACACTCTGGTTCCGGACAATCCGAACACGCCCTACGACATGAAGGAACTCATCACCAAAATAGCCGATGAAGGCGATTTCTACGAAATTCAGGAAGATTTCGCCAAGAACATCATCACCGGCTTTATCCGGCTGGAAGGTCAGACCGTAGGTGTGGTGGCGAACCAGCCGATGGTTTTGGCGGGATGTCTGGATATCGACAGTTCGCGCAAGGCGGCGCGGTTCGTGCGGTTCTGCGACTGTTTCGAAATTCCGATCCTGACGCTTGTCGATGTTCCGGGCTTTCTGCCGGGCACACAGCAGGAATATAGCGGCGTGATCAAGCACGGCGCAAAGCTGCTTTATGCATATGGCGAGGCGACCGTGCCCAAGGTCACGGTGATCACGCGCAAGGCGTATGGCGGTGCCTATGTGGTTATGGCGTCCAAACACCTGCGCGGCGATTTCAACTATGCCTGGCCGACTGCCGAAATCGCGGTGATGGGTGCCAAGGGTGCAACCGAGATCATTCACCGGGCAGATCTGCATGATGCGGAAAAGACCGCACAGCATGTCGCCGATTATGAAGATCGGTTTGCAAACCCCTTTGTCGCCGCCGAACGCGGGTTCGTCGACGAGGTCATCATGCCGCATTCTACCCGCCGGCGCGTGTCCAGAGCCTTTGCCAGTTTGCGCGGCAAACAGCTTAAGAACCCATGGAAAAAGCACGACAATATTCCGCTTTGACCCATTCGGGGCGGCGTTGTCCGCCCCGGTTGTTGGCACCGGTAGTCTGATTCTGAGCAGGAAATGCTCAAAATTGCGGCGGAATTGACAAAAAGCGACAAATAGTTGAATGATCCGACCCGTCAGACATAGAACCGCGCAGGCCAAAAGCACTGCGCGCGCGATCCCGGAAGGAGGAGCCTGCCTTCGGTGGGTCCGGGATCGTGCCATATGTCTGGTATTGTGCGCGCTCGGCGCTCCTGTTTTTGCCCAGACAGACAGTTCGTTGCCGGTACCGTCCGGTCAGCCCGTGCATCTGAGCGATGTCCTGCTGGACAACAACCCCGGTGAGCTTTGGGTGCGCTTTCGATTTGTCGCCCCGAAGATCGGAGCATCAGTGGGACGGATCGGCTATGATGTGGCGTCCAGGGATATGGAGCATCTGTGCCAGGTTCTTGCCGTTCCTTATGTGGCTCTGCACGAATTGCAGCCATCCAGAGTTGTCATTTCCCTGTCTGATCGCCCGGTGGAATTCGGCGACACCGCTCCGGACGCGACACAGTATTTTGAAGCCTACCGGCTGGAGCAGTCCCGGTGTATCTGGGAAGGGCTTTGACCATGAACTCACGCTGTCATGACGTCAAAGCTTCTCAGACCAACGGTGCGGCTTTGGAGGTGCGCAACATGATCCCATCCAAGTTCGGGTTCGAACTATTTTTGACTGCAAAACAAAGCTGTGGAGTGTCGCCATGCTGAAACATCGCGGGTTTCCAGGGCGTCTTTCAGGCACCGATTTTCAGTTCACTATTCGCCGCGCCAATCCCAAGGGTGTGACGCCGCTGACGCGGCGGGAACGGTTCCGGGATCGCAAACCGGCGGACAAACGTGCCGATGCCGCCTTCATGGAGGCCCTTTGGGCGCATTTCGGCGATCAGCCGTTCGAGAGGGGCAACCTGGATGCCGGACGTCTCAGCTGGCTTTTTGGGCGCGAAGTCATCCCGGCGGAAGATCCTTTTGATCCGGCCAGCTATGACGCGATGCTGGTGATCGATGTGGACGCCGCCCGTGCGTCCTTTCCCGACGTAATCGACGGGACAGGCTGATCGTGATCCAGGCCGCCGCATATCAGCCCTTCAAGACCGGTTTCGGGATGACCCTGCCCGAAACCGGGCAGGATCCGTGTGCGGCGTCAGAAGTTCAACTGAGCGGCCAGCTGAACGCGGCTTCCGTCAAAGGTTCTGCCGGTCGGCGCGTCGTTCCGTTCGCCATAGATGTACTCGGCGCTGAGTGTCAGATCCTCTGTTGCCTTGTAAAATGCGTTGACGTGGATCGTTTCCAGTTCGGTAAACGACAGGGTTCCGGTCGAGGTCGGCAGGTCATAGTCTTCTTTGCCGTATGCAATGCCAACATTCCATTTCGGGCTCAGATCCTGCCGGAATTCGATGGTGTATCCATCCACGTCATTGGCCTGGCCGTTCACGATGGGATCACCAAGGCCGATCAGGTACGGGCCGAGTGCCTCGCCGTTCACATAGTTGACCTGGAACAGACCGCCCTGCCATGGGCGAACCGAGCCGGATATCGTGAACCCGGTCTGATCAACTTCGACATTGCCGGATTCCGCCTTGCCATAAAGGCCGGACACACGTGCGACATAAGTCCCGTCATTGTATTCGGCGGATGCGGTCAAAACCGGATCGTCCGAGTTCGAACCGCCGACATTCTCTTCGATCGAAACGGCGAAGGACGTGTTCGTTCCGAAAGAGTTGGTATAGCGAACCTGCGGAACCCTTGCGAAAGGGATACCAACGGGGCCGTTGAATTCCACCGAGGTCGGGTAGGTGTCCAGCGGCATGAAGTTGGTCCAGGTCTGTCCGATCAGCCAGTTGTCACCGATGGTGATATTGGCGTGGCGTATACGCAATTCGGCCGTTCCGCCGGAACCGAACAGATCCAGTTCCAATTGTCCGCCGATATCGCCGATACCGCTTGGGGTGGTGGTGCGCAGACCGATCCGCGATTGGCGGACGGTGGCACCAAATGTACCATCGGTCGCGGCCGACGGTTCCCCGATGACATTCACGAACGCCGTGTCGCCCTGATCGAACTCGAAATCGTAGAAGAAGTCGGCCTTTACATAGCCATAAACGTCCAGAACGGTGTTACCGATGCGGAAGTCACCGTTGGCAGGGCTGGCACTGGCGGATTCCAGCGCCTCGACCCGGGCGCGCAAGGCGTCAAGTTCGGCTTGGGTTTGGGCATCCTGAGCAAAGGCAAGCGTGCTGGTCACACAAAGCGCAGAGGCAGCAAGCAGGAGTGCCTTTTTTCTAGTCTTCGTCATGTGGGTGTTCCTTTGAGTGCGAGTGTGCACAAGGACCGTTTCACGAGGTGCAAACCTTGGGAAATCACGAGAATGGGAAGTGAAGACTTTGATTTTTCAAGTAAATGTGTGTTTTTTACTGCGCTGAAACACGACGTCTTGAGCCGCTTGGATAACGCATTGGCGCAAGGCGGTTCTGTATGTCCAACGCTGACCGAGAGTCGTGATGCTGCAACCGCGAAACGCGCGGGAAGCGGCTTGATCTGTCACGAAACTGTGACGGTAAAGCGGCCTCAAACGCCCGAGCAGTATCGAACCGGTATAGGCGCGAAGTTGCGCGGCTTTTCCGGGTGTGGGCAGATTCCAGCCGAAATCCCGATTGGAAACAATACTGTGTTTGCCGGCAATATTGTGCTGTGCAAACTGGATGAGCCGTGCGGCTCTACTTTGCCTGCGCCGCACATGCACCTACTATTCCGTACCCCTTCCTTGCGCGGGCAGGCTTGTGTTCCCCACATAGTCCTGTCCGCGTTTTTCTTTTTGCCTGTCACGGACAAAAAGAGGCAAAATCCCGCACAAAAATCGCCGGCGCGTCCGTTGATATTGAATAACAGGGTGTGTTTCGCGCATCTGACCCGAAAAGGACCAAGAAACCAAAAAGGGCAGATACTATGCGATTCTCACGCTTCATCCTTGTTGCGACGACCTGCGCGGGTCTGGCCGCCTGCGGAGACACCACGGGCGAACAGGCAATCCTCGGCGGAGGTGCCGGGGCAGTGGGGGCGGCCGTCCTCAACGCGGACCCGTTGTTTGGCGCAGCAGTTGGCGCGGCGGGCAACGTGCTGTACTGCAAGACACAGAACACCTGTAACTAACGCATATTTTGCGGGGCGCATGTCGTCCCGCCCGTCATCGCGCATCACGCCGTCGTGGGGATTGTTCCCTGCGGCGGCGTTTTGCGTTTCCAGAACACCAAGCCAAAGGACGTTCCATGTTCAATAAGATCCTGATCGCCAACCGGGGCGAGATCGCCTGCCGGGTTATCAAGACCGCCCGCAAGATGGGTATCGGCACCGTCGCCATTTTCTCGGACGCGGACAAGAACGCGCTGCATGTGTCGATGGCGGACGAAGCCATCCATATCGGCCCGCCACCTGCAAACCAGTCCTATATCGTTATCGACAAGGTGATGGACGCCATCCGCCAGAGCGGCGCGCAGGCGGTCCATCCCGGTTATGGTTTCCTGTCCGAAAACGCCAAGTTTGCCGAGGCGCTGGAAGCCGAAGCTGTGGTTTTCGTCGGTCCTCCGAAAGGCGCGATCGAGGCGATGGGCGACAAGATCACCTCGAAGAAAATCGCGCAGGACGCGAATGTGTCGACGGTTCCCGGATACATGGGGCTGATCGAAGACGCGGAAGAGGCGGTCAAAATCTCGAACGAGATCGGCTACCCTGTCATGATCAAGGCCAGCGCCGGCGGCGGCGGCAAGGGCATGCGGATCGCGTGGAATGACGACGAGGCGCGCGAGGGCTTTCAGTCGTCAAAGAACGAAGCCGCAAGCTCGTTCGGGGATGATCGGATCTTCATCGAGAAATTCGTGACCCAACCGCGTCACATCGAAATTCAGGTTCTGTGCGACAGTCACGGAAACGGCATCTACCTTGGCGAGCGCGAATGCTCGATCCAGCGCCGGAACCAGAAAGTCGTGGAAGAGGCGCCGTCGCCGTTTCTGGACGAAGCGACACGCAAAGCCATGGGGGAACAGGCGGTGGCCCTGGCCAAGGCCGTGGGCTATTCCAGCGCGGGAACGGTAGAGTTCATCGTTGACGGTGAAAAGAACTTCTATTTCCTGGAAATGAACACGCGTTTGCAGGTTGAACACCCTGTCACCGAACTGATCACCGGCGTTGATCTGGTCGAACAGATGATCCGCGTAGCAGCGGGTGAAAAGCTGTCGATCACGCAGGACGACGTGACACTGACCGGATGGGCGATCGAAAACCGCCTGTACGCCGAGGATCCGTATCGCGGTTTCCTGCCCTCGATTGGCCGTCTGACCCGGTATCGTCCGCCGCAGGAGACGGCAGCCGGGCCGATGCTGGCCAACGGCAAATGGCAGGGGGATGCGCCCGAAGGCGATGTTGCTGTTCGAAATGACACCGGCGTCTATGAGGGCGGTGAGATTAGCATGTATTACGACCCGATGATTGCCAAACTGTGTACCTGGGCTCCGACCCGTGATCAGGCGATCGAGGCGATGCGCGTGGCGCTGGACAGTTTCGAGGTTGAAGGCATTGGCCACAACCTGCCGTTCCTGTCCGCCGTGATGGATCATCCGAAATTCATCAGCGGCGATATGACCACGGCCTTCATCGCCGAGGAATACCCCGACGGGTTCGAGGGCGTCGAACTGGCCGAGGCAGACCTGCGCCGGATTGCAGCGTCCTGTGCAGCCATGCATCGCGTCGCAGAAATTCGCCGGACCCGCGTGTCGGGCCGAATGGACAATCACGAACGCAAGGTCGGCACCGATTGGGTTGTTTCCTTCGGGCGCGAGATCCAGTGGCCCGTCAAGGTTAACGCGGATCAGGACGGGGCCACGATTAGGTTTGACGACGGTCAGGAAATGCGGGTGACGGGTGATTGGACACCGGGTGATCAACTTGCCGTCATGACGGTCGATGAAGCGCCGCTGGTCATGAAGGTGGGCAAGATCTCGGGCGGGTTCCGCATCCGTAACCGCGGCGCGGATCTCAAGGTGCAGATACGAACCCCGCGTCAGGCCGAACTGGCGCGGCTGATGCCTGAAAAACTGCCGCCGGACACTTCGAAAATGCTGCTGTGCCCGATGCCCGGCCTGGTCGTGAAGATCGACGTCGAAGTGGGGCAGGAGGTGCAGGAAGGTCAAGCGCTGTGCACCATCGAGGCGATGAAGATGGAAAACATCCTGCGCGCCGAGAAGAAGGGCATCGTTGCCAAGATCAATGCAGGCCCCGGCGACAGTCTCGCCGTGGACGAAGTGATCATCGAGTTCGAGTGATCATGACCGCGCTTTTGCCATACCCGTCAAAGCCTCCGGCATTCTGTGCCGGGGCCTTTCGGGGTGGCGAAAGCGGTCAGCCGCCTTCGCGCCGATCGCGGATTTCGCGTTCGCGCAGGGGGGTCTTGTCGATGGACCGGCCAATCTCGCGCACGCTCCACGGAGAAGGTTTGCGCAGTTTGACCACGCCGTCCTTGTCGACGAATACCATCTGGAACCCGCGCGGGCGCAGCTGTGACCGGATCGGAGACCGCGCCGATGGGTCTGTGTCGGTCAGAACCACCACGTCACGCTCACGCATTGCGGCTTCGCCCTCGACCAGCATGTCGATCTGTTGCTGGAACCGCGGGTCCGCCGGCGTGTCGGCAAAGACTACGATAGGTCGGTTGACCCAAAGAAACTCGCTGAGTTCGCTGTCACCCACCGGGCGGACAAAACTGTCATCCGTCGTCGCCGTGCCATCCGCCGCCCAGACAGACATCGGGATTAGTGCCAAGAAAACAAAGGCAAGCGTGCGTGTCATGTGGCCTCCTGTTCCTTCGAATATAGCCTCTGTGACACCGATTGCGACCGACGATTTGTACCAAACACTCAAAATGTCGCGCTTGCGGCTGAATGAAACGGCCAAGCGCAAGACCTCAATGCGGAAGCTTTCGACTGCCGCCATCCGAATTGACAAGAGGAAACCGAAATGACCGACACCAAGGATTGGAAAGCGCTGGCCGAGAAAGAGCTGCGCGGGCGTCCGCTGGACGACCTGACCAAAGAGACGCTGGAAGGCATTGCGGTCAAACCGCTCTATACGCAGGAAGACACCGCTGGTTTGCCGCATATGGGTTCGCTGCCGGGCTTTGGTCCGTTTACACGCGGTGTGAAAGCCACGATGTATGCCGGCCGTCCGTGGACGATCCGTCAATATGCGGGCTTTTCGACCGCCGAAGAATCCAACGCCTTCTATCGCCGCAACCTGGCGGCGGGCCAGCAGGGTGTGTCGGTTGCCTTCGATCTGGCCACCCACCGCGGCTATGACAGCGACCACCCGCGTGTCGTCGGTGACGTGGGCAAGGCCGGTGTGGCCATCGACAGTGTCGAGGACATGAAAATCCTGTTCGACGGCATTCCGTTGGATCAGGTCTCGGTCTCGATGACCATGAACGGCGCGGTGATCCCGATTCTGGCGAACTTCATCGTGGCAGGAGAGGAACAGGGGCACGACAAATCGGTTCTGTCCGGCACCATTCAGAACGACATTCTGAAGGAATTCATGGTGCGAAATACCTATATCTATCCGCCCGAGCCCTCGATGCGGATCATCTCGGACATCATCGAGTATACCTCGAACGAGATGCCCAAGTTCAACTCGATCTCGATCTCGGGCTATCACATGCAAGAGGCCGGCGCGAATCTGGTGCAGGAGCTGGCCTATACCCTGGCCGACGGGCGCGAATATGTCCGTGCAGCGACACAGGCCGGGATGGACGTGGACAAGTTCGCAGGCCGTTTGTCGTTCTTCTTTGCCATCGGCATGAACTTTTTCATGGAGATCGCCAAACTGCGCGCCGCGCGCACGCTGTGGCACCGGGTCATGACCGAGTTCGGCGCGAAATCCGAACGGTCAAAAATGCTGCGCACCCACTGCCAGACGTCAGGTGTTTCGTTGCAGGAACAGGATCCTTACAACAACGTGATCCGCACCGCCTATGAGGCGATGAGCGCGGTTCTGGGCGGTACCCAGTCGCTGCACACAAACGCTCTGGACGAGGCGATCGCGCTGCCCACCGACTTTTCGGCGCGTATCGCCCGAAACACGCAGCTGGTGTTGCAGGAAGAGACCGGCGTGACCGATGTGGTCGACCCGCTGGCGGGGTCTTATTACGTCGAAAGCCTGACCAATGAGCTGATCGAGAAAGCCTGGGCCCTGATGGAAGAGGTCGAGGAAATGGGCGGCATGACCAAGGCCGTGGCCAGTGGTATGCCCAAGCTGCGCATCGAGGAAAGCGCCGCGCGCCGCCAGGCCATGATCGACCGTGGCGAAGAGGTGATCGTCGGGGTCAACAAATATCGCAAGGAACAGGAAGATCCGATCGACATTCTGGACGTCGACAACGTGGCGGTTCGCGAAGCGCAGGTCGCGCGTTTGGAACGTATCCGTGCGACCCGTGACGAAGCCGCTTGCCAACAGGCGCTGGACGCTTTGACCAAGGCTGCCCAAGAGGGCGGAAACCTGCTGGCCGCCGCCGTCGAGGCCGCCCGTGCCCGCGCATCCGTAGGAGAGATCAGCATGGCAATGGAAAAGGAATTCGGCCGCCACCGCGCCGAAGTGAAAACCCTGGCCGGCGTTTATGGCGCGGCCTATGAGGGCGACGAAGGCTTTGCCGCGATCCAGAAATCCATCGAGGAGTTTGCCGAGGCCGAAGGCCGCCGCCCGCGTCTGCTGGTGGTCAAGATGGGGCAGGACGGCCATGACCGTGGGGCCAAGGTGATTGCAACTGCCTTTGCCGATATCGGGTTTGACGTGGACGTTGGCCCCTTGTTCCAGACCCCGGCCGAGGCCGCGCAGGACGCGGTGGACAATGACGTGCATGTGGTCGGCATTTCCTCGCAGGCGGCAGGGCACAAGACACTGGCTCCGCAACTGGTGGAAGAGCTGAAAAAGGCCGGGGCCGAGGACATCATCGTGATCTGCGGAGGGGTGATCCCACAACAGGATTACCAGTTCCTTTATGATCATGGGGTCAAGGCCATCTTTGGCCCGGGCACCAACATTCCCGAGGCCGCTCAGGACATCCTGCGCCTGATCAGCGAAGCGCGCGGCTGAAGAAGGTCGGGTTTTTCGTCAGATCATCTTGTGATC
Organism: Ruegeria sp. AL3; assembly: GCF_056536065.1. Lineage (NCBI taxonomy): Bacteria > Pseudomonadati > Pseudomonadota > Alphaproteobacteria > Rhodobacterales > Roseobacteraceae > Ruegeria > Ruegeria sp. AL3. The sequence goes on along the minus strand of NZ_JBQFJG010000001.1, from coordinate 145,798 downwards.
GTGCCTCTTTGGCGAAAACATACGGCCAGATCCGCAAGGGTCTGGCCATTAACTTGCAGGAGGTGGCACATGTTACTGGATCATCTGGCCGTCGCGGGCGAAACGCTTGAAGAAGCGTCTGCGCATATCGAACAGGCGCTTGGCGTTGCGCTGCAACCCGGTGGGAAACACGAAAAATTCGGGACACATAACAGGCTGCTGGGTCTTAGGGATGGGCTCTATCTGGAAGCGATTTCCATCGATCCGCAGGCGCACCCTTCGGGCAGGCCGCGATGGTTCGATCTGGACAGTTTTCAGGGCGGCCCGCGTTTGACGAACTGGATATGCCGGGTCGAGGATATCGAGGCCACACTGTCGATCTTCCCCGATGGCACCGGAGAGCCGATCGACCTGACCCGGGGCGCGCTGCGGTGGCGCATGGCGGTTCCACCAACCGGGCGCTTGCCGTTCGACAACCTGTTTCCCGCCCTTATCGAATGGCAGGGCGATCTTCACCCGGCCGACATGCTGCAAAACAGCGGCTGTCGGCTGCGGCGTTTGGTTGTGTACCACCCGGATGCGTTGACGCTGGCCAGACATCTTGGTGCATTGGATCAGGTGGTGTTCGACACCGGCCCGGCCGCGCTCAGGGCGGAGTTCGAGACGCCTCATGGGGTCCGGGTGCTGGAATGATCATTCGCCCGGCCATGGCGGCGGATGCGCCCGCAATCGCCAGGATTACCAATGCGATCATTCGTGAGTCCTTGATCACCTTCACGACCGATGAGCGCAGCACAACGCAAATCACCGAGGATATTACGGAGCGGGGCACTGGATTTCTGGTCGCCGAACATGATGGGCAAGTTGTTGGTTTTGCCACCTATGCCCCGTTTCGCGCGGGCCCCGGATACGCGCAAACGCGCGAACATTCGATCCAGTTGTCACCGGACGCGCGCGGAAAAGGCGTTGGGCGTGCTTTGATGCAGGCGCTTGAGGCGGCCGCAAGAACCGACGGGGTGCATGTGCTGGTCGCAGGCATTTCCTCGGCCAATTCGGGCGCCGTGGCGTTTCACGCGGCGCTGGGCTTTTCACAGGTTGGTCGCATGCCCGAAGTTGGGTTCAAATGGGGTCAATGGCTGGATCTTGTGCTGATGCAGAAAATTCTTTCACCTGAATGATCTGTCGCACCTGACAGTCCCGAATTGTGACGCTAGTGTACGCCCATGTCGATCTGGACCCGCATATCCGATGCGCTCAGCGCGCTGGCCCAAGGCGAAAGCCTGGCCGCAGTTTTTGAAAAGCTGCGAACACCTCCGGAACGATCGGTGGCGTTCACGATTGCGGTGATTGCCCTGGGCGCAAAAATGGCCAAGGCAGACGGTCAGGTGACACGAGATGAAGTCACTGCCTTCCGCGATGTGTTCCAGATCGCGCGCGAAGACGAAGAAGATGCTGCGCGGGTCTTCAACATGGCGCGCACGGATGTGGCGGGGTATCAGGACTATGCCCGCAAGATCGCCCGGATGTTCGCCGAAGACAGCACCACGCTTTGCGATCTGATGGAGGGGCTGTTTCACATCGCCATGGCCGATGGGTTCTACCACCCCAATGAGAACGCGTTCTTGGAGGAAGTGAGCAAGATATTCGGGCAGTCCGACGCTCAATTCAAAGCATTGCGGGCACGGTTCGTGCCGGATGCGCCAAAGGATCCTTACACGGTTCTGGGTGTGCCGCAGGACATGCCTTTGCCCGATATCCGCAAAGTCTGGCGAAGGCTGGTCCGCGAAACGCACCCGGACGCCATGATGGCGCGCGGTGTCCCGGAAGAGGCGATCAGACTAGCCGAGAAAAAGATGATCGACATCAACCGCGCCTGGGATGAGATCAACGGCGCGCGGGCCTGACAGGATGCGGCTGGCGACCTACAATATCGAATGGTTTGCCAATCTTTTTGATCAAAACGACCATCTGATTGTCGATGACACCTGGTCCGGTCGGCATAATGTCACCAAGGCGCAACAGGTCGAGGCGATCGCAAAAGTGCTGACCGCGATTGACGCGGATGCGGTATTGATTGTCGAGGCTCCGAACACCGGCAAACGCCAGAATACGGTGCGGGCCCTGCAAACCTTTGCCGAGGCGTTCGATCTGCGCATCTCTGACGCGGTGATGGGGTTTGCCAACGACACCCATCAAGAGCTGGCGCTGCTCTACGACAGGACCATTCTTACCGTGCGTCATGATCCCAAGGGTGACATCGACGACCCCTTGGCCCCCCGGTTCGATGGTGCGTTCAGAATCGATCTGGATATTGATGCGACCGAGGATGTGGTGCGGTTTTCCAAACCACCGATGGAACTGGCGGTGACGACGCAATCGGGCCACGACGTCCGGCTGATCGGAGCTCATTTGAAATCCAAGGCTCCGCATGGGGCCGGGTCGCGGGACGAGGCGATCCGGATCTCGATTGCCAACCGCCGCAAGCAACTGGCGCAGGCGGTCTGGCTTGCCAGGCGGGTCGAGATGCACGTTGCCAGCCAGGAACCCGTCATTCTGCTGGGAGACCTGAACGACGGTCCCGGGCTGGATGAGTTCGAGCATCTGTTCGGCCGCTCTTCGGTCGAGATTTTGCTGGAAACTGGGTTGTTCGACCCGCACGCGGTGACGGCTCATGGTTTTCGGCCGGGATCGATACCCTCCACGGCGCGCTTTGCCCGCCCGGAAGAAGGCAGGTTTCTCGAGGCTCTTCTGGATTACATAATGATTACACAGGATCTGCGTGCATACCGCCAGGCCTGGCGCATTTGGCATCCGTTTCGCGACGCGGCCTGTTGGTCCGCACCGGACCTGCGACAGGCACTGCTGACGGCGTCGGATCATTTCCCGGTCACACTGGACATCGACCTGTGACCTTTCACGCCTTCGGCTGGGGCGCTATATACTAGGTATGAAACACGTTTTGCTGATCAGCATAATCACTGCCGGCATCGCCGCGCCCGCCCTTTCGCAGGAAGACAACAGCAAATCCCTGATGGAGCAGGGGGCCGAGCTGTTTTTCGAAGGTCTGCGCAAGGAGATGGAACCGGCGCTGGATGATCTGCTGGGCCTTGCGGATGAGTTTGGCCCGGCAATGCAGTCGTTCTTGCGGGAAATGGGCCCCGCACTGGCCGAGCTGGGGGCCGAGATCAAGGATTGGAGCGCTTATGAAGCGCCCGAGGTCTTGCCCAATGGCGATATCATCATCCGAAGGAAACAGGCCGAGGATCCGCCAGAGCCTGAAAATGAAAGTGAAGAATTGCCCGAAGGGGCAACTGATATCTGATCGGATCGATGGTCAGCCCTTGATGATCACGCGCGTATCGGATTTCAGGGCGTTCGCCAGTGAATTCAGGCGCGCTTCGGCAACTTCGCTGAACAGGGGGGCTGCTGCTTCGGGCAGGTATAGCTCCAACTCCCGCTTTTTGGGATAGAATTTCAGGCGCCCCATATTGGCGTCCTTGTGCATCCACAGCATCGCGCCAAAGCGCATGGCCTTGCCCAGAATTTCGGCCTGTTTCTGGCTTTTCTCATCCAGCAATTCATAAAGCCGAGAGAACCGGTTGCCTTCCCGTTTGTTGCGATAGCGGTGTTGCAGTGCCAATCCGATGAAAACACGCTCGGAGTGCTTCAGGCCCCCCAGATTGGCGCGCGTTACATTGTCGAAACACACCTCGGCCCGATAATCGGGATGTGCGCGCCAGCTTACATCGTGCAGCAGGCAGGCCGCCTTGATCAGGCGCACCCTGCTGGGCGGTGCGGATCTGAACAGCGGGATGACAAAATCATAGAGATTGCTACCAAATCCGGGCAGGCGCGCGTCCTTGGCTTCCGAGAACCGGCTGGCTTCGATCAGCGGGTCGCGGTCGCGCACTTCCTGCGGCATCTGCTCATACAGCAACCCCTCGCGGATACCATAGCTCGATATGGCGATATCTTTGGGTTTGAACGTGCGGATCAGCCGCGCCAGAACATCCATCGCATAAGGGATAAGCGCCATGCGCGAACTGGACACGCCGGCCTGAGTACGCAGCTTTTCATGATCGTGTTTCTCGATGTATTTGATTGTCTCGCGCACCTGCTTGGTGGTCATGCGGTATTCATGCAGAACGTTCAGCGGATAGCCTCGCCGCAGCATGTCCAGCCGCGCAAAGGCACGCCAGCTGCCGCCGACCAAAAACAAACGATCCCGCTGCTGGCCCATCTGATTGCGCAGATCCTCCATCGTTTCCTTGATATGCGCTTTTCGCGCGCGCCGCCCGCCTTTGATGTCACGCAGTTTCAGCGGCCCAAGCGGCGAGGTCACGCGGCGGCCGACCTGACCACCGCCGATTTCGGCCAATTCCATCGACGATCCGCCAATGTCGCAGATCAGCCCATAAGCTCCGGGCCATCCCAACAGGACACCCTGTGCCGACAGGCGGGCTTCTTCGTCACCGTCAATGATGGCCACTTGCAAACCTGTTTCAGCCTGCACCTGATCGCAGAACTCGGGCCCATCCGAGGCTTCGCGCACAGCAGCGGTGGCGACAACATGCAAACCGGGCAAATCCAGATCCATTGCCAGGTGCTGGAAGCGCCGCAATGCCGCCAGGGCACGTTTGCGGCCTCGCGGGTTCAGCCGTCCGGTTTCGGACAGGCCCGCCCCCAGTTCGCACATGACCTTTTCATTGTAGAAATAAGCCGGTGATCGGGCCGCCCCGTCGAAAATGACCATCCGGACCGAGTTCGACCCGACATCGACAACCCCGACGCGCGACAGCGCCCGTGCGTCCGGTTTGTCAAACAGAGGCTTTCCGATTGTTCCCCAATCCGGGATATCGGTTTCGACGGTCTGATCCATGTGCCTTCCAGATTGTTCTGTTTGAGGATGCGAAATTGACGTCAGCGGGTCAATCATTGGTCTCGATCTCGTCCGGGCTCATGTTCAGAACCCGCACGGCCAAGGAACGGGTGATGTCGCGCTTTTCCATAAGGGCCAATTGATCCAGCTGCGCCACCACGTCGGCCGCAGTTTCAAATCGACGATCCATGTGTTTGACCAGATAGGCGATTACCTCGGGGCCGGGGTTCAGCTGCCGATCTACGAACAGTTTGGCCAGAACCGCACCCAGCAACGCATCGTCGGGCGGATCCAGCGCCACGTGATGGGCGCCTTCGACCCGGCTTTGCAGATCGGCCAGTGGCAATTCCCAGAACTTCGGGGCCAGCCGACCCGTCATCAGCAGGGCGTTCCCTTCGGCCAGAACCAGATTGTGCAGGTGAAACAGCGTTTTCTGCTGGTCGGCATCGTCGGCGATCATGGGCACGTCTTCGACGGCAATCGGCCTGCGTGCCAGATCCGGCACGTCGTCATACCGCAAATCGGCGGCCTGAATGATGCGCCCGCCGGTTTCCGCGGCCCAGACATGTGCCAGATGGGTTTTACCAGCGCCAGCCGGACCGGTCAGAACAAGCTTGTTTCCCGGCCAGGATGTGGCCGAGATCATCGCCACGGCCAAGGCATTGGCAGGCGACACAAAAAAGTCCTCTCGCCCGAGCGCAGTTTTGGCGGGCAGATCAAAGCTGAGTTGTCGGGCCATTTACTCGGTTTCCTGATCCTGACGTTCAAGACCGGTATAAAGTCGGCTGTCCAGGTACAGCGATGTGGCAAATCGGGCCAGCACGCCCAATGCTGCGGCCACGGGCACGGCGATCAGCATGCCGACAAAGCCGAACAAGGCCCCAAAGACCGACAGCGCCAGCAGCAGCCAGACCGGGTGCAGCCCGACAGAGCTGCCTACCAGTTTGGGTGTCAGGAAATTCCCCTCGGTGACCTGTCCGATGGCAAAGATCCCCGCGATCAGTCCGACATGTGCCCAATCACCCCAAAACTGAAACAGCGCCAGCCCGATGGCCAATGAGCCTCCGATCAGGGCACCCAGATAGGGGATGAACGTGACCAGCCCCGCGATGAACCCCACGATCAGGCCGAATTGCAGACCGGCAAGCATCAGCGCGACGGCATAGTAGGTACCTAGGATCAGGCAGACCGTTCCCATCCCGCGCACGAAAGAGGCCAGCACGGCGTCAATCTCACCGGCCAGCCGCCTGATGGTGGGGGCATGATCACGCGGCAGGAGTTCTCCGATGCGAGCGACCATGCGATCCCAGTCCAGCAGCAGGTAAACGGCCACAACGGGCACGATCACCAGAAGGACAACAATGTTTATCGCAGACCCAAGTGAGGCAAGAACCGTTTGCAGAACATCACCAGTCTTGGATTTCAGCATGTCGCCGAAGGACACCAGCATCTGATGAGTGTTTGATTCCCGGTCCAGCAGCGACGGGAATTGTTTTTCAATGAACCCGCGCAATTGCTTGAACAGGTCTGGCAGAACGTCGATCAGATCCAGCAACTGGGTAATCAGGGCGGGCACGACCATCAGGATCGCCAATATAAACCCCAAAATCCCGATGACGGTGATGACGGCTGTGGCTGCGATGCGCGACAGGCCCAACCTCTCCAGCCGATCCGCAACGGGATCAAGGAAATACGCAATTGCTCCGCCTATGACGAAGGGCAGCAGGACATCCCCCAAAGCCCAGAGGATCAAAACAAAAACCGCCGCGGCGACGCCCCAGTATCTCAGCTGATCCTTTACCGGCAAAGCCATCGTGATCCCCTTGTTCAGGCACTTGCAGGCGTTCTTGGCGCATCAAAGCCCATGATGCAAGCGCTTCATGGGCAGGGGCTTTGCCCGCTTCAATCGTGCAACGTCCCCAGTTCAGGGGTGTCTTCTTCTGCGGCTTCATCGGGCCAGTTGGTGCGCCAGATTTCTGCCGACCAGTGGCCGCAATGAACCGCCGGACGGTCGAAACCGGGCAGGGCGGGCAACAATGGTTCAACAATGACGTCATGGCGGGGTACGGCGAAATAAGGGAAAGAATACCGTTCCTTGCCCGACCGGTTGACCACCCGATGTGGCGTGGATTTCAATCGCCCGCCTGACCAAAGTTCCAGCATGTCGCCGATATTCACCACGAAACCACCGAGTGGGCAGTCTGGTGAAATCCACTTGCCGCTGCGGGTCTGCACCTCGAGCCCGCCCACCGGATCGGGCGCGATGATGGTCAGTGCGTCCGTATCCTTGTGCGGATGGATGCCATAGCCCGCTTCTTCCGCGGCCTGCGGGGGATAGTGCAGCAATGTCATATTGGTCATCGGATTGCGGAACGCGTCGCGCAAAATGCCAGAGGTCAAGTTCAGGCCGGATTCCAACGCGCCCAACAACACATCAGTGACCTGATCCAATTGACGCCAATAATCCAGGATGACCTCTTTGGCGCTGGGAACTTCGGCGGGCCACAGGTTTGGGCCGTACAGGGCACATTCAGAGCGCACAGGGTCGGTGGCGGCAACCTCGTGGTGCAGCTTGTAACCCTCGTATTTGTCGGCCTTGCCGGATCCGTCATTCGGTGTGAATAAACCCATCGGGATATAACCGCGATAATTCTTGCGCGTGATGGCCTGATCCCATTTGCGGGATTCATTGATGGCAAAGATCTCTCTTGTGGTTTGACGGACGTGATTCACTGTCTGCTGGGACACACCTGTCCCGGTGATGGACAGAAACCCGATTCCTGTGCAGGCCTCAATTATGCCTTGTACCGTTGCGGCAAAGGCTGCGCTGCCGGGATCGGAAAGCGGCGAGATGTCTATGGTCGGAATTCTGTCCATCAGTGAATCCTGACCCCCTGACGTTGCAGTTCCGCGTGAACAGGTGCCAGATTCAGCTGGTCCAGCTCCTGATTGCTTTTCAATGATACCGCTGCGGCGATTCCCGCGCCCTGGCCCATGACGGCGCAGCAGGCCATGTTGCGCGTGGCGGCATGGGCCACCCGGTCCGCGCCATGCGACCGCCCGGCGACCAGCAGGCCCTTGACGCCCCTGGGCAGCATCGAGCGGTAGGGGACCTGCATGTACCGCCCCGTGGTCGGCAGGATCAGAATGCCATAGCCGTCGATGAATTCGGGATAGATGCCGATCGTGTCCTCGAACCGGCCCTGATGGCGGGCGTCGTTTTCGGTCATGTTGTAGACCGCATCGATCTTGCGGGTGTCGCGGATACCGATGGTCATCCCGAAATTCCGAAGCCGCGCGTTTTCGCATCCCGGCATGAACCGGCGCAGCGCCTCGATGGCCAGCATGGTCTGACGGCGGCCTTCGATCTCGCCACGTGTCAGGCTGTCGGGGTCGGTCCCATCAATCTCGGCCAGATGGATGAGGTTCATGTAGGTCAGCTCGCCCGTGTCATGCATCGCGCCCCAGGTGCCGGCAATGGTATTCAGATGCGGCGGGATCAGCCCCTGATCGATGGCCTGCTGGAAGGGCTTGTGCACGAAGGGCGAGAACATGTCGTCCTCTTTGCCGCTGGTTTCGATGTTCCACTCACCACCGCCGCCCCAGTCCTTGTAGGTCTGCGGGTCGGCCTTGACGCCCTCGATAAAGGCGCGCTTGTCCACCCCGGCCAGATGGAACATGACAGACGCCGCCATCATGTCCTCCCGAGCGGTTTTGTGCGTCGGGGCCCCCGCCCGATGGGCCACATCGGCGTCACCGGTGGCATCGATTACCACCTTGGCCAGTATCGCCTCGCGCCCGGCCTTGGACTCGGTAATGATACCAGTGATCCGGTCCCCTTCCATGATGGGGGCGACGAATTGCCGGTGCAGCATCGGGTGAACTCCCGCCTCTTCGACCAACTTGTCCGCCACCAGCTTGAACCCTTCGCTGTCCAGTTCATAACTGAGCGACTGGCTTTCGGGCACCGCCGCGCCCATTTCTTTGGCGCGGGTTTCGAACTCCATCCCGATGCCGCCGGCCTCGACGGTTTGCTCGTGCCGGTACCAGGCGAATCCTTCGACGCCGACGGCAGTGATGTTGCCGCCCATACAGCCGAACCGGTCAACCAGCGACACGTCTGCGCCTACACGGGCCGCTGCCAGCGCTGCTGCCAACCCGGCCGGGCCAGAGCCCACGACCAGAATATCGGTCTGGTGGATGACAGGTATCTGCCGGGCGGGTTCCTGAATTGTCTGCAACAGTGCCTCCTGGGGTTGGTGTTCCCGTCACAATTGAAATTCCCAATTGGCGGGTCAATCAAAAACCCGACTGACCTTGGGTCGCAAACGCGCCATTGCCGGGCGTCGCATTCACAGCCCGCCAGCGCAGAGAGCCGACGTACCGGGCCGAAACGTGCTATACTGACGCCCTGCCTTGGGGGACGAAGCAATGCCCGACATCTATCAGAGCCTGGATCAACAGGGGGAAGACACGGTTCGCGTCGTTGCGGACCGTCTGGAATTTCGCGGCGAAATGCCGGATTTCATAAAAATGCGCGAACGCTATTTCGACCGGCTCGACTGGGCCTCGTGCCGCCGCATCGTCGATCTGGGCTGTGGCACGGGCGTCGTGACGCGGGCGCTGGCCGACCGGGTCGGCCCGGAGTGCGAGATTGTCGGGTCGGATCTGGCGGCGGAACTGATCAAGGTCGCAATGGAAAAGACGGACGCTGCGGGGTTGGCGGGGCGCATACGGTACGAGGTTGCGGATTCCCGGAACACCGGTGACGGCGAAGGTAGCTTTGATATCGTCATCGCGCATACGGTGATCAGCCATGTGGTGGACCCGGCGGCGATGCTGGAGGAAGCCGCGCGACTGACGCGGCCCGGCGGCACGATCGCCATTTTCGATGGCGACTATGCGTCGTTGACGATCGGCGCTGGCGACCCTGACGCCAACGCGATGGCGGTGAACGCGATCTTGCAGACGGTGGTCGGCAATCCGTTCGTTCTGCGGCATCTTCCGTTCCTGGCCCGGCAGACGGGGCTGGAAGTTTCCGGTTTCATCCCGGAATTGCTGGCCGAGGCTGGCCAGACCTCGTTTTTCGGAAACATGATCGACGCCTATGTCGGCCCCTGCATTCAGGCAGGCGCAATCGACGCCGAGACCGCCTTGAAATGGGCCGAAGGTCAGAAAACAGCCGCGCGGGAAGGCACGTTCTTTGGTTCGTGCAACTATTACACTTATTTGCTGCGCAAGCCTGAATGATGCGGCGCCTTGCCTAGCCTTTGTGGATCGCGTAGAGCATTCGGGCTTTCGCTAGACAAATAGGATCGTTCATGCGCCTCAGCCGTTACTTTCTGCCCGTTCTCAAGGAAAACCCGTCCGAGGCCCAGATCGTTAGCCACCGGCTGATGCTGCGTGCCGGGATGATCAAGCAGGCTTCTGCGGGGATTTATTCCTGGCTGCCGCTGGGCTTCAAAGTGCTGCGCAAGCTGGAAAACATCGTCCACGAGGAACAGGCCCGGGCTGGTCACATCGCGATCCAGATGCCCATCATCCAATCGGCGGATCTGTGGCGCGAATCCGGCCGCTATGACGATTACGGGCAGGAAATGCTGCGCATGAAGGACCGGCATGACCGGGACATGCTTTTCACGCCCACGGCCGAAGAACTGGTGACCGATATTTTCCGCGGTCACGTGAACAGCTACAAAGACCTTCCGCTGACCCTCTATCAGATCCAGTGGAAGTTCCGCGACGAAATCCGCCCGCGTTTCGGTGTGATGCGAGGGCGCGAGTTCTATATGAAGGACGGCTACAACTTCGACCTCACCAAGGAAGATGCGCTGCACGCCTATAACCGCCATCTTGTCAGCTATCTGCGCACCTACGAGCGTATGGGCCTTCAGGCGATCCCGATGCGCGCGGATTCGGGGCCCATCGGCGGCGATGACACCCATGAGTTCCTGGTGTTGGCTGACACTGGTGAATCCGAGGTCTTCTATGACAGCGCCGTCACCGATCTGACCTTTGGTGATCGTGAGATTGACTATGACAGCCGCGAACAGTGTCAGGCGATCCTGGAAGAGTTCACCTCGAAATACGCGCGCACGGATGAAACGCATGACGAGGCGCTGTTCAATCAGATCCCCGAAGAACGCCGCCGCGTGGCGCGTGGTATCGAAGTTGGGCAGATCTTCTATTTCGGCACGAAGTATTCCGAGCCGCTGGGCGCCACCGTGCAGGGCCCGGATGGAAAACCGGTTCCGGTGCATATGGGCAGCCACGGGATCGGCGTCAGCCGTCTGGTCGGCGCAATCATCGAGGCCAGCCATGACGACAAAGGCATTATCTGGCCCGAGGGCGTGACCCCGTTCCATTGCGGCATCGTGAACCTGAAGCAGGGCGATGAAGAAGCGGATGCGGCCTGTGACAAAATCTACAATGCTCTGACTGCCTTGGGGCTGGAGCCGCTTTATGATGACCGCAATGAACGGGCAGGGGGCAAGTTTGCGACCATGGATCTGATTGGTCTGCCCTGGCGGATCACGGTCGGGCCGCGTGGCCTGAAGAATGGTGTCGTTGAACTGACTTGCCGCCGGACCGGTGAAAGCGAGGAACTGAGCCCCGAGGCGGCCGTTACCAAAGTTGCTGAAATCTACCAGCAGATTGCCTGAGCACCGTCACCGGTGACGGGTCTTGCTGTCACGCAACACAGATCCATTTCGCGAAGGTGGCCATGCGATTGGCTTGGCCACCAAATGTGAACTGACCAATTTGATTGGTTCAGACGTCAGTCTTGGTCTGCCGTCGGGCGCGTTGCAAGGATGTCGCCGTTGGCGCCATCGCCGCGTGCGACCACGATCGGACGGCCCAGCCGGTTGACCAGGTCGCGAAACTCAAGACCCAGAAATCGCAACCCGCAAACCCGCGCGTCCGTAATGCGATCTGTGATACACAGACGTCCTTGCCGGAAAACCAGACGGTACCCTTTGTCTTTCAGGATATCAGTCAAGTTGCCCCAGCTTGCCGCGCTGGCAAAGATCGGCCGAATGGCCGCACGCAGCAGCGCCGCTGTTTCACAATCCAGTTCTTTTGATGCTTGGCGAGACGGAATAACCCCCGCACCGTTGGTTGAAATTTGAAAATTCATTGAGCGACCCCCGCTCCTTAAATGTGTTCCCCCACATACAGGGTGACAAAGTTTCTGAAAATAATCAAAAAGAGTAATAAAATTTCGCGCCCATTGTTGCCTTTTCGATTCAGGAGCTCACAAAGCGCGACGATTAACTTCATACATGAAACAATACCAGTTTGTCTGTGATGCGCTTCACAACTCATGGTGTAGCGCCAGAATTCCAAGTCATCCGTTTGGCCCAGCCACAGTGCTGGGCAACCGGATTGATTCGGCTCGTTCAGGCTGAGGAACGGGTTCGGAATGACAACCGGCTTGACCATCGGGTGAAATGTCGAAACTGTCCCCGCGAACATGAACACCCCGGAGCAGGCATGGCCAAGACACCCCCGCCCTTTGCCCCTTTTGAATGGAAAATCGCATGGCGTTATCTGCGGGCCCGCAGGGCCGAGGGCGGCGTCAGTGTGATGACCTGGATTTCTCTGATCGGAATCACATTGGCAGTGTTTGCCCTGATCGCGACATTGGCGGTCCGGTCCGGCTTCCGTTCGGAATTTGTTGGCACCATTCTGGGCGCCAACGCGCATGTGACGGTCTATTCGTCAGGCGAGATTGATGCGCAGGGGCGGGTGGATCGCACAATCGCTGACTTTGAGGAACGCGCGGCCCGGGTCGCGCAAGTGCCCGGTGTTCAACGCGCGGCTCCCTTGGTAAAGGGGCAGGTACTGATCACCAACCGCGACCGCAGCAGCGGGGTCGAGGTGTTTGGAATCCGACCCGACGATCTGCGTGATCTGCCTGGAATTGCCCAGGCAGAGCAGGCTGTGGGGGACTTGTCTGAATTCCAGGCGGGTGAGGATGTCATCGCAATTGGTTCAGGCGTGGCGCGCAGCATCGGGGCAACGGTCGGGGATGTCGTCAAGTTGACGTCGCCCAACGGCGTCAAAACCGCCTTTGGTACGTCGCCCCGCGTGAATGCCTATCGCGTTGTCTATGTGTTCTCGGCCGGGCGCTATGACATCGACCGCACCCGCGTCTACATGCCGTTTTCGCAGGCGCAGGGCTTTTTCAATCGCGAAGGTGTGGCCGATGAAATAGAAGTGATGGTGGACAACCCCGAAGACCTGGGCCCGATCCTGATTTCGATTCTCGAAGCATCGGGCGAGCGCAGCCAGATCTGGACCTGGCAGGATGCATCCGGAGGCTTTCTGCGGGCATTGGAAGTTGAAGACAACGTGATGTTCATCATCCTTTCAATCCTCGTTCTGATCGCCGCGATGAATATCGTTTCGGGCCTGATCATGCTGGTCAAGAACAAGGGGCGCGACATCGGCATCCTGCGCACCATTGGCCTGAGCGAAGGATCGGTTCTGCGTGTCTTTTTCATCTGCGGCGCTTTTACCGGCCTGATCGGAACGGCAATGGGGGTCATCCTGGGATGCCTTTTTGCGATCTATATCGATCCGATCTTTTCCTTCGTGAATTACGTGATGGGCGGCGGCGTCTGGGATCCGTCGATCCGGGGCATCTATGCCTTGCCCGCCGAGCTGCATCTGAGCGACGTGCTCAAGGCGATCGGCCTGTCGCTTGGCCTGTCCTTTGTCGTCACCTATTTCCCTGCCCGTCGAGCGGCGCGGCTGAACCCGGTCGAGGCGTTGCGCTATGAATGATGTCACATTGCGTCTGAAAGGTCTGACCAAGACCTATCTGAAAGGCAAACCGGGCGAGGTGCAGGTTCTACGCGGAGTTGATCTGGATCTGCGCGCGGGTGAGGCCGTAGCGATGGTTGCGCCCTCTGGGGCAGGTAAATCAACGCTTCTGCATATTGCTGGTCTGCTGGACATGCCCGACGAAGGAACCGTTGAAATCGGCGGGCAGAACGTATCGGGCAAGGGCGACCGGACCAGAACCGCACTGCGTCGGCAGGATATCGGGTTCGTGTATCAATTCCACCACTTGCTGCCGGAATTCACGGCCTTAGAAAACATCACCCTGCCGCAACTGGCCAATGGTGTACCGGACAAGGCCGCACAGGCCCGAGCGCTGGATCTGCTGGACCGTGTCGGTGTGGCCGCACGCGCCAGCCATCGCCCCGCCGCACTCTCTGGTGGGGAACAGCAGCGGGTGGCGTTTTGCCGGGCCTTGGCGAATGCGCCCCGTGTTTTGTTGGCGGATGAACCGACGGGTAATCTGGACCCCGAAACCTCGGATCAGGTCTTTGATACACTGATGGAGCTGGTGCGGGACGAAGGGTTGTCGGCGTTGATAGCAACGCACAATCTTGACCTGGCAGCGCGCATGGACCGGATGGTCCGGCTTGAGGGCGGGGTGCTCAGGCCAGTTGAGTGATCGCAACGCCAATGGCCATGACGGCGATCCCGCTCATCCGCATAAGCGTAAGCGGTTCGACCTGTGCGCCGAACAGGCCGAAATGGTCGATGGCCGCAGCGCTGATCAATTGCCCGAGCAGCACAAAGAACACTGCATTGCCCACCCCGAAATGTGGTGCGACATGGGTGATCGACAGGACATAGAAAGCAATCAGGACACCTGCAAGCAACAGGTGTTTCGGCGCATTGGCAACCTTGGACAAGGCCGCAAATCCGGGAAACAGCGCCATGACCAAGGCGGAGGCGGCGAAGGCAATGGCAAACAGCACAACAGCTGCCGCAGTTGGCGACCCGATGACTTTTCCCAGCGCCGCGTTGAGCGCGGCCAGGATCGGAATTCCAAATCCGGCGGCCAGCATGATGGCGGCGTATTGTGTCATTGCCCGAAACCTCTGTACCTTATTCGTTGATCTGGATCATTGCGCCAAGACGGTCATCGGGCAACCCTGCAAATGCCAATCCAGGCAGGAGGATACGATGTTCAAGGCAACAATCAGTGTAATGGTTCTTGGGGTTTCGGCTGCTGCCTCGCAGGCCGCCTGGGCTCAGGACGCGAAGACCGGAGAGGAACTCTATATGCACCATTGCGCGACCTGCCACGGAATCGATGCGATGGGTCAGGGTCCGATGGCAGCCGTGCTGGTGGTTCAACCAAGTGATCTGACCGCTTTGTCCAACGAAGAGGGCGTGTTCCCGACTGCCCGCGTTGTCGCCCGCATTGATGGTCGGGATCCGCTGGTCAGCCATGGTAGCCCTATGCCGGTTTATGGTCCTTATTTTGACGGGCAGGACACATCCATGAAAACGCCGCAGGGTCAGCCAATTCTGACGAGCCAGCCCATCGTGGATCTGGTGGCCTATCTGGAAACACTTCAGAAGAATTAGGTTCCGCTGCAAATCCCGTCGATCTCGGCCTCGCTCCAGGGAAGCAAGATCGCGCGCTCACGCCCTTTTTGCGGAAGCGGGGACAGATCAAAATGCGCACTCAGCATCCTGTGCAGCCGTTTGGTTCGGGTGGCCTGAGGGTCCAGCGCACGGCAGCAAACGTATTCCTCAACGATGGCGCCCTGCTGTTCAAACCCGTAGGACAGGAAGTCCGGCGAGGTTTCGAGGTCAAAAAGATACGGGTCGCTGCGCCCACCATGTTCCGCCGCTGCTCGCAACGGGTGGTAACCGGTGGTCCGGCGATTCTGCCACTGCCAGACATGCGTCAGTTCATGGGCCAGCAGCATCGCGGCCACCAGGTTCATCTGATCCGGAAAATCGGACATGTAGTCTTCCAGATACCAGTCGCGCGCAAAATAGACCTTGTTGAACAGGGCCACGGCTGCGGGCCTGCCGGTCACCGGCCCGGGTTCTACCGGAGGAAGGATGCGCTCGCGGCAGGCCAGACGTGGCCGCTCTTCGCGGAAATACGTCACATTGGTAACCGGCGCGCCTTGGACCAATCGCACGCTGTCCAGATTCAGGGTCTCGCCCTGAATGGCATCCGCAAAGTCGCGCTCTTGCTTTGTCAACGGACGGCCGCAAGAGGACAGCAATAAAAGAGCACACAGGAATACGCGCAGAACCATGAGGTGAATCCTAGTCCTCTGCTTGCGATCCGCAAACGGTTTTCACAGGCTCATGGCCAGAACCCGGCTGATTTCCGTCAAAGACCGCCCGGATTGATCCATCCAGGAATTGAAGGCCCGTTGTACCGCCGCCATGGCTTTTTTCGACGTAGCGGGTTTGTCGATCACGCCCTCGGCGATCAGACGGGCGGTGACGTCCTGCGATAGAATGAAACTGTCGCGGCCCGCAAAACGCATTGCATATTGCGCCGAAGCCCCGCCAAGACGAGACCCGCGTTTGGCCAGCATGGCTAGAAGGTTGACATAGTCATCAGAGGGCCAGCCCCCCAGAACCTGGCCCGCGCCGCCTTCGTTGCGCAGTTCCAAAAGGAACGCCGCGTTGTCCCGCACTGCTGCGATCTTGGTTCCATTGCGGACAATGCGTGTGTCTTGCAGCAGGGAATCGAACTTTTCATCATCCATGAACGCACACCGGCCCACATCGAAGCCGTCAAAGGCGGCCTCGAATCCATCCCATTTGTTTTCGATGACCTTCCAGTTGAAACCGGCCTGAAAGACGCATTTCGTGATGATCGATAGCCACCGGTCGTCGGGCATCGCCGCCAGTTCTTCGTGGCTTTTGGGCTTGTTCAGCTGTGCTTCAAAGGCTTCGATCCCACCGTGGCGAGAGGCGGCAATATCAAAGATCTCGTCAAATGAACGCATGAACCCAACCTCAAAGCTGTCTTAGGAAGAGTGTTTTGTTTTGCCTTCCTTTTGCAATGGGAATTTTCGGTGTTCGAAAGCCACTTGACCGGAAATGAAACTCGGCCCGAACAAGAAAAACACTGAACTGTCAAAGAAATGCTCGACAAACGGGTTTAAAACGGTTTGTGATTGACTCGTCAGTCAACATTCCGTGCCCCGGGGCGGGGGATAATGGCGGGTTGGGCTGGGGTCCTTGCGGCGCCTGCGGGAAAAAATCAACGCTTCAGCGGCAAGAAAGCCGCGCTGTTACAAACTGATCACTTTCCTTTTCCGACCAAATTTGTGCATGTTGCGGCATGGTATTGTCATCAGACAAAGACACCGGCGGGAAACCCCTGCCGGGGTGGGCAAAACAAATAAGACAGGGAGAAAATCCATGAAAAAACTGAGTGTAAGCCTTATGGCCCTGACCGTTGCCGGTGCGGCGCATGCGGCGGATATGGGGGCCGTGGACGAGCCGATCAAACTGGCGATCAACGAATGGACCGGTCAGCACGTGACCACGCATGTGGCGGGTGAAATGCTCAAGGCCGCCGGTTATAACGTGGAATATGTGACCGCCGGCATGATGAACCAGTTTCAGGCGCTGGCCGATGGAGACATCGACGCGACGCTTGAAATCTGGTCGTCCAATGTTTCGGATGAATATGCAAAGAAGATCGAGGAAGGCACGGTTGTCGAAATCGGCGATCTTGGCCTGGATGCCAAGGAAGGTATCGCATACCCGGCGCATGTCGCTGATCTGTGCCCCGGCTTGCCTGCGTGGGAAGCGCTGAAAGACTGCGCGCAGGTGTTCGCCACGGCGGAAACTCTGCCCGGTGGCCGTCTGGTCGACTATCCGGCCGACTGGGGCACGCCTGGTGCGGATCGCATGACTGGCCTTGAGCTGCCGTTCAAGGCTGTCCCCGCCGGTTCCGAAGGTGCCC
The DNA here is from genome assembly GCF_056536065.1 of Ruegeria sp. AL3. Classification (NCBI taxonomy): domain Bacteria; kingdom Pseudomonadati; phylum Pseudomonadota; class Alphaproteobacteria; order Rhodobacterales; family Roseobacteraceae; genus Ruegeria; species Ruegeria sp. AL3. The sequence continues at coordinate 128,183 of NZ_JBQFJG010000001.1, read as the reverse complement.
TGATCGCTGAACTTCGCGCATCGACCGAGCGTAAATCGCCGCTGCTGATCACATTCTGGCAGCCGCACTGGGCGATGTCTGCCTATGACGTGCAGTTCGTTGAACTGCCCGCAGGTGAAGAGGCATGTTTTAACGATCCGGCGTGGGGTCCGAACCCGAACGCGGTAAACGATTGCGACTTTTCGCCATCGCGCATCTTCAAAGCCGGCTGGAGCGGCCTGGAAGAAAAGTGGCCGGCCGCCTATGAGATCCTGTCCAACTATCAACTGGCGGTCGAAGACCAGCAGCCGATGATGGGCGCGATCGATGTCGACGGCGGTCAGGTCGAAGAAGTTGTCGCCGCATGGATGGCCGAGAACGAAGACAAATGGCGTCCTGTTGTCGACGCGGCGACCAAGTGAGCCACTTAGGTGACTGACACGACTGTGCCAGCCATCGCCTGCCGGAATCTCTGGCAGGTGTTTGGCCCGGGCGCTGACAAAGCCCTGACCGACGCGCTGTCTCGGTCAGGGAATGACGCCGACAAGGCTGCCGTCGCCCTTCGCGAACAGGGGCTGATCCCCGCCGTTCAGGATGCCAATTTCGAAGTTCAGGAAGGTGAACTTTTCGTCATCATGGGCCTGTCGGGCTCGGGCAAATCCACGCTGATCCGCTGTATCTCGCAACTGCTGCCGGGCACCGGTGGTGAAATTCGGGTGGATGGCGAGAATGTCATAGGCGCCTCAAAAAAGGCCCTGACCGAGCTGCGCCGGAAAAAACTGGGCATGGTGTTCCAGCATTTCGGCCTGTTCCCCCACATGACCGTTGCTGAAAACGTCGCATATCCTCTGCGCGTTCAGGGCGTGGGCAAAAAGGAACGGCTGGACCGCGCGCAGGAAGTGATTTCGCTGGTCGGTCTGGAAGGGCGCGAAGACAGCTTCCCGCGACAACTTTCCGGCGGGCAGCGGCAGCGGGTGGGTATCGCCCGCAGTCTTGCCGTAAACCCTGACATCTGGTTTCTGGACGAACCGTTCTCGGCGCTTGATCCACTGATCCGTCGCCAGTTGCAGGATGAATTCCTGCGCATTCAAGCGACGTTGAAGAAGTCGATCGTCTTCATCACCCACGATATTCAGGAAGCGCTTAAGCTGGCTGACCGTATTGCCATCATGCGGGACGGCAAGATCGTGCAGATCGGCACGCCCACGGATATCGTCCTGCGACCCGTCGATGACTATGTGCGCGAATTCTCGAAGGACGTCGCCAAGGGGCAGCATGCCAAGGTCGCCTCGGTCATGCGAAACGAGGCAGAGTGCGGCCCGGACGATCCCGGCCTGACCACATCGATGACACTGGACGCGGCCCTGGCCCATTGCATGGAACTTTATGAACCCGTGCCGGTGCGGGATGCCGATGGCAATGTCGTTGGCACGGTGCACCCTTCCGATCTGGCTGCCGCGCTTCAGGTGGACGAAACATGACCGCCGTAGCTGAGTTTCCGACGCAGCACGGCGCGCGGCTGACGGCAGGCGCCAAGGCCGCCCTGATCACGGTTGTCGTCGGTGCGGTTTGCCTTGCACTCGAGGGCATCGCCCCATGGCTGGTCAAATGGCCCGCCGCGTGGGAACTGCCTGCAACCCAATGGGTGGGCACGTTTCTGGACTGGTTTCTGAACCTGATCAAACCGGCGATGCGGTTGTTCTCGGATTTGATGACCTATCCGATGAACTGGGCGAATTTCGTTCTTGGCAACACACCATGGCCCATTCTGATCGGGATCGTGACCGCGCTGGGCTGGTATCTGGGCGGTTTGCCCATGGCCGCGCTGGGCTTTCTGGGCCTCAGCTTTGTTCTGGCGTCGGGTTACTGGGCTGAGAGCATGAACACGCTGGCCTTGGTCGCAGTATCCGTTCCGGTGGCGTTGATACTGGGTGGTGGCATCGGCATCCTCGCCAACGAGGTACCGCGGGTGAAATCCTTCGTTCAGGCGGTTCTGGATGTCATGCAGACGGTGCCGACCTTCGCATATCTGACACCACTGTTGCTGCTCTTTGGCTTTGGCCCGGTTGTCGGTCTGATCGCCTCGGCCATCTATGCTGCGCCGCCCATGGCGCGCAACGTGATGCTGGGGCTGGAACGGGTGGAGCCCGAGATCAAAGAGGCCGCCATCATGTCCGGTGGCACGCGTTTTCAGCAACTGTTTCAGGTCGAAATTCCCGCCGCCACGACGCAGATCATGGTCGGTGTGAACCAGTGTCTGATGGCGGCCTTGTCCATGGTCATCATTGCCGCCGTCATCGGTGGGTTCAACGATATCGGCTGGGAGGTTCTGCTGACCATGCGCAAGGCGCAGTTCGGGGAGTCTCTGATGGCGGGTCTGGTCATCGTGGTCTTTGCCGTCGTCATAGATCGCATGAGCGGCACCTTGGCGACCGAGCGCAAACGTTATGACAGCCGGGTTGTCTGGGCGATGTTGGGTTTCGCCGTGGTCTTCACGGCCGCCTTCTGGGCGTGGTTGCCGAACCCATCCGAACTGACCTTGCTGGATCCGATGGCCGAGGCCGTGGACAGCGGCCTGACCGCGTTCACTCAGGCCAATGGCCCATGGTTGGATGCGCTCAAGAACAACTCACTTTTCTATGTGCTGCTGCCTTTGCGGATCGGTCTGGATCAGGCGGTGCTGCCCTTCACCTGGGGCTTCCAGTGGACGCCGGGCATGAGCTTTGGCCTGTTTGCCGCAGGTGCCGGGATCGCGCTGTTGATGGCATGGCGTGGGCGGCTGACGGGTGGTCTGATCGTCATGATTCTGATTGGAATGCTGGAAACCGGCATTGCCAACCTGCCGTGGCCCTTTGTCCTGACCGGCGCCGCTGCTCTGGGCTGGGTCGCGGGGGGCTGGCGTCTGGCGGCGCTGTGCGTGGGGCTGCTTTGCACTATCCTCGTTTCGGGCCTGTGGGAGAGAGCGCTCTTGTCGCTTTACCTCAGCGGTGCGGCGGTGTTTTCCTGTGCCGTGGTCGGCGGCCTGATCGGCCTTGCCAGCGCGGTCTGGGAACCGGTGTGGAAAGTGGTCCGTCCGATCTGCGACATGTTGCAGACAATCCCTCTGTTCGTGTTCCTGATCCCGGTTCTCATGGTGTTCCAGATCGGCGAGTTCTCGGCCTTTTTGGCAATCTGCGCCTATGCGATCGTGCCCATGATCCGCTACACGCGGCACGGGTTGGTCAACACGCCGGACGAGATGATGGAGGCCGCGATCTCAAGCGGTGCGACCGAGTGGCAGATCATGCGCGACGTGCGCGCGCCCTATGCCGCGCCCACGATCCTGCTGGGGTTGAACCAGACCATCCTTTATGCCTTTGCGATGCTGGTGATCGCCGCCCTTATTGGCACCACGGGTCTGGGGCAGTCGATCTATCTGGCGCTGGGTCAGGCAGATGTGGGGCTTGGCATTTCGGCCGGGGCCGCGATGGCGATTCTGGCGCTGATTGCCGACCGCATCGTGCAGGGGTTTGCCGAAGAACGCCGCGCGGCGCTTGGATTGTAAACAGGGCAGGGGCGATGCACCGCCCCTGCGCCGAACTTGATTTTGGACAAGGATACCAGTGCCGTCCTGATCTAGACCGATCCCAATAACGCGGAGATCACCATGACCGGTTGGGTCCTATTCCTTGCAGCGCTCGTCACATTCCTTCTCAGCCACGCGATTCCGGTGCGACCCGCCATACGCGGATGGCTGATCGATACACTCGGACGCCGGGGGTATTTCACGGCCTATTCGGTTCTGTCGCTGGCCGTCCTGGCGTGGTTGATCATCGCCGCTGCCAACGCTCCTTATGTCGAGGTCATTCCGCCATTTGCGGTTTTGCGCTGGGCGCCGGTCCTGATCATGCCGGTGGTCTGCTGGCTGGCTGTTGCGGGGCTGATCATTCAGAACCCGTTCTCATTCGGAGGGCTGGGCTATCGGCCCTTTGACCCAGAACAGCCCGGTATCCTGCGCACCACCCGACACCCGATCCTTGCCGCGCTGATGCTGTGGGCGGTGGCACATCTCCTTGCCAATGGCAGCCTGTCACATGTGATTCTGTTCGGCCTGTTTGCCGGTTTTGCAGCCATGGGCATGGCCCTTGTCGACCGGCGCAAGTCGCGGGAAATGGGCTTTGAATGGGTCCGCTTGTCCCGCAACACGGCGCGGTTCTCACTGAGCGCACCGCGGCCCTGGCCGCGTCCCGGGGTGTGGCTGGCCGCACTTGCCGCCTATGCGGTTCTGCTTCACCTGCACGCTCCCGTGATTGGCCTGTCCCCGCTTCCGTGAACGAGGGAGTGGCCGGGCGGTGTGATGCGTGCTATTTGAAACGTCACAAACGAATTACAAGAGATCCAAGATGCATCTGGCCTATGTCACCACCACCGATCGCGGCGCGACGGACCGCCTGCTGAGCGCCGTTGCGGACCGCCTGCTGGCCTCCGGAGCAAAACTGGCCGGTGTCGTGCAAACAAACACGGAATGCGCCGACAGCAGCAAATGCGATATGGACTTGCGCGTGCTTCCCGACGGTGAAACCATCCGCATTTCGCAGTCGCTGGGCACCCAGTCGCGCGGCTGCCGTCTGGACCCGGCAGCGCTGGAACAGGCGGTGGGATATGTGACTGCCTCGCTGGCGGGCGCGCCCCAATTGCTGATCATCAACAAATTCGGCAAGCATGAATCCGATGGGCGTGGATTCCGCCCCGTGATCGGCGAAGCCCTGGCGATGGATATCCCGGTGCTGGTCGGCGTGAACGGTTTGAACGAAGAGAAATTCCAGACTTTCGCGGATGGCGCAGCGGAAGCCCTTCCGGCGGATCTGGATGCAATCGAGGCGTGGTTCAACAAGGTATCGGAACTGCGCCCGGCGGCAGAATAGAACCTTCCAAACCCTTGGTTAAGAAACAAAAAACGGCGCTGACCAACAATCAGCGCCGTTTTTTTGATGTTGGGTGCAACTAGGTTGTCTTAAGCCTGCGGTACCCGAACAGGCCCAGAACGGCCCCGATCAAAAGCAGCCCGCTTGCGGGCAGGGGGACCGGTGCAACCTGCAGGTTATCCACGTTAAATTCGCCACACCATTGGTCGCACCAAACGGTGTTTGACCCAAGGCCAAAGGGGAATTTGACTGCGTTGGGGACGTTCAGCGTGATCAAAAGTTGATCAATGGCCGTGAACCCACTTGAAAAACTAAAAGTGTTCAAAGCCGAAGGTCCGAACGTCTGCGTCGCAACTGTGGCACCGTTCAGAAGCCCCGAAAATGTCAGGGTTGGAACTGTTGCAGTACCCGCCTTGAGCCACTGGTTGTAGGCCTGCGTTCCAAGTGCGGGTGCAGGGCCGGATCCAGTCTTGAACACACGTGACAACCCCCAAAGATCGACGGACTGCACAGTAAATTTCGTCCCGTTTACGGCCTGCACGACGGTTGACAGCACACCGTTGTCATCATGGAAATTAATCTGATTTCCAAAATTGTAGACCGCACCATAGTCAAAGGTGAAACCTTGGCTGGTTCCCTGATATGTTGTCAGGCCGCTTTGGGGATCATTTGGAAAATTATTATCAAACGTAATCGTCAGCGCATTCGCCGCGCCTGCGACACACACGGCAATAGCCGCCAGTATCAATCTCATAACAAATCCCTCGCAAATACGTGAACAGACTAGCGGGCGGTGCCCTGTTTCGCAACTTTTACGAGTCTTTGCAGCCATCATTGCGCACAAGCATGCACATAAGCTCGCGCGGGCAATGCGTTCTGGCCATCTTTGAATTCTACGGGAAAGATGGTGGGCGACCCTGGAATCGAACCAGGCGTGCGTCTCCGCGAGGGAGTTACAGTCCCCTGCCACACCTTGCGGCCTGTCGCCCACTGTCAGGCGTTGCACCTGACGTGGAGGCGTGATTACTAGCGCACCAAAGGAGCGTCAACAGGAAAATTTCGCTTTGGCGCAGGAAACCGAATTCCCGGCCCGGAGGCCCGCAAAATGAAGAAACCCAAATGGGTCGTTGAGAAGGAACAGGCGCGCAAGGCCGCGGCTGCTGAAACCGTTTGGCTGTTCGGTCTGCATGCAGTTCGCGACGCTTTGATGAACCCCAATCGGCAGAAATTGCGCCTGATCGTAACGCGCAATGCGCGGGACAAACTGGCGGAAGCGATTGAATTCTCTGGTATCGAGCCCGAGATGGCTGATCCGCGCAAGTTCTCGGCGCCCATCGATGCAGGCTCGGTGCACCAGGGTGCCGCGTTGGAGGTGAAGCCGTTGGATTGGGGCGGACTGGCCGAAAATTGCATCGGTCGGGAAAATCCACGCGTTATCCTTCTGGACCGCGTTACGGACCCGCACAATGTCGGGGCGATTCTGCGCTCGGCCGAAGTTCTGGGTGCCAGTGCCGTCATAGGCACCCGCCACCATTCCGCGCCCGAGACCGGGGCCCTGGCAAAAACCGCCAGCGGCGCGCTGGAGCGTCAACCCTATCTGCGGATGCGCAACTTGGCCGACGCAATTGTTGAACTACAGAATATGGGATTTCTGGTCCTTGGGTTGGATGGTGAAGCAGAGGTAACGATCGAAGGCGCGCTGAGCGACGGTCGGGACCGCCCCGTCGCACTTGTTCTGGGGGCGGAAGGCCCGGGATTGCGCCAAAAGACGAAGGAAACCGTGGATCAATTGGTGAAAATTGACGCAGCCGGGGGATTCGGATCGCTGAATGTCTCAAATGCGGCGGCAATCGCCTTATATGCATCCCGGCCCTGACAAAAAAAGGAGAGCGCTATTTCCGGTCCATCCAAAATTGCGACCTGCTGCTATTGCGGGACCCGGGCTGCGCTGGTCCTGAGGGGCAAAGAACGGCACGAGCTGAGCTGTTCCAGTTGTGGCGCACCTTTGCACGATCTGAAGATGCTGCCTAAGCGGAAGGCCGCGCCTGCCAAAACAGTGCGATCTGCGGTTTCTCATGCCCCTCCGCGGAAGGCCAAGCGAAAAAAGAAGAAAAAGAGCATGTTCTCGCGCGTGTTCGATGAAGCCTGGGATGTGATCGAAGACATTTTCGATTGAACGTTTTTGGGTGAAGATCGTTCACATCCACGTCAACAGGGGTTCCGCATGCAGTAAAAAATTGCATCTTGATACCCCAGTGATTTCAGATTCTGACATGGCAATGCTGACCCGACGTTTCACACTTGGCGCGCTGTGCGCTTTTTTTCTGGCGCCTGCCACGTATGCGCAGGAAAGGCCCGTTTACTACGCCACCGAAGGGGTGGCGTTGGCCGGGTATGACGCCGTGTCCTATTTCGACGGTTCTACGCCGATCATGGGCATGCCCGAGAATTCCGTGATGTGGAAAGGGGCGCGGTGGCATTTCACCTCGCAGGAGAACCGCGAGCTGTTCGAAAGCAATCCCCGTGCTTTCGCGCCGCAGTTCGGCGGGTATTGTTCATATGCAATGGCGATGGGCGTTCTGAAGAGCTCGGACCCCAAGGCCTGGAAAGTCGTGGATGGTCGTCTGTACCTGACACACTCGATCGAGATCGAAGAAATCTGGAAGCAGGATCAGGCAGAATACATTGAGTTGGCTGAAGAAAACTGGCCGGCAATCCTCTATCACGAATGAGCGGGAATCAGCTAATTGTGAAGAGTCATCACAAAAATGCGCCGCCCCTCTTTTTTTTAACAAATATATGCCTAAATGTCACAGTGACCGCGGAATGGAACTGCCGCGGGTCATTTCACTGTCCCTCGTTCCAACAACTGGCGCCCAAGGTTTCTTGGGCGCTTTTTTCTTTTTGGAACCCTGCTAAGGATAGGGTATGCCAGACTATTCCGATCAGCACCTGAGAACCATTCTGCAACGCACCAAGTCCGTTGCCGTTGTCGGGGTGTCCATGAACCCGGTGCGGCCCAGCTACTACGTCGCCCGCTACCTGTCGTTGAAAGGGTTCAACGTGATCCCGGTCAATCCGGGCCATGCCGGGAACGACCTGTTTGGCCAGACGGTACGCGGCAGCCTTTCGGAGATATCCGAACCCGTGGACATGGTAGACATCTTCCGACGGTCCGAATCCGTGCCGCCCATCGTGGACGAAGCGTTGGAGGGGTTCCCGTCCCTCGGAACGATCTGGATGCAGATCGGGGTTGAACACCCTGAAGCGGCAGCCAAGGCCGAGGCCCGCGGTGTGGACGTCGTGATGAACCGCTGTCCGAAGATCGAGTATCAGCGCCTGTTTGGCGAGCTGCGCATGGGTGGGTTTTCCACCGGGATCATCTCGTCCAAGCTTTAGGGCGTTGCTGGCTGATAGGGTTTCAGGCGGGCAACCTGTTCCTGTCGTCGTTTTTCCAGCACCACGTCCCGAGGGACCCAATCATATCGGGTATCCTCGACCAGAGGTGACCAGAACAAAACCCCGCCATAGCGCCACGGATCCAGCACGACGCCCTCATACAGCGATTCACCCTTGCGACTGATAATCGCGGTGCTGTGGTCGATCCTCAACGGATTGTCGGCGTTGGCGATGGCGCGGTGCAATTCCAGCGTCTGGAAGTTTTCCTGTTTCAGACGACGCTCGATATCCTCGGCCCAATGCCAGCACAGACCACGCGGGCGCAATCCCTTGTTGACCTTCGCATTGTGGATCAGCGGCGGGTCGGTGATCTGGTATTCGTCCACCAGCTGCGCGGTATAGGAATAGGCGACTTGCGCCGCCCGGCGGGCTTCTTCCGGATCGATATCCGGGCCAAGACGCTGAATCTCGGCTGTCAGGCGTTGCACCTCATCCCCGGTCGAAGGGGGAGGCGCCGCACATGCCGCAACGATGGCAAGCGTTGCCACAAGCATCAAAATTCGGATCATGTCGCGCCCTCGGCCTGTCATTCTGACGCCCGAGTATAGCGGGCGTTGCGGCGGCGCGGAACCCGGCCGTTACCCTTTGGGGCGGGCGGCTTTTTCGGCAATGCCGCTGATGCCCTGACGGCGCGCAAGTTCGGCCAGAACATCCTCCAGCGCCACGTCCCGGGCGGCCAGCATGACCAGCAGGTGATACAGCACGTCTGCGGCTTCGGCGGTCAGCTTGGCCTGATCGCCCTTTGTGGCTTCGATGATGGCTTCGATGGCTTCTTCACCAAACTTCTCGGCGCATTTCTCGGGACCCTTTGCAAGCAGCTTGGCTGTCCAGCTTGAATCGGGATCAGCCCCTTTACGCGCCTTAATCGTGGCAGCAAGGTCGTGCAGAATGCTCATGTCAGCCTCATCGGAATGCCTGCGGCGGCCATATGCTCTTTGGCTTCGCGGATCGTGTATTCTCCGAAATGGAAGATCGAGGCTGCAAGCACCGCACTTGCGCCACCTTGGGTGACGCCTTCGACCAGATGGTCCAAATTACCGACACCGCCGCTTGCGATCACGGGCACATCCACGGAATCGGAAATCGCGCGGGTCAGGGGCAGGTTGAAGCCAGCCTTGGTGCCGTCGCGGTCCATCGAGGTCAGCAGAATTTCCCCGGCGCCTTTGGCGACAACAGTTTTTGCGAACTCGACCGCATCAATGCCCGTTGGCTTGCGGCCGCCATGCGTGAAAATCTCCCACTTTCCGGGGCTGACCGTCTTGGCGTCGATGGCGCAGACGATGCACTGGCTGCCGAATTGATCTGCTGATTCCGCGATCACGTCGGGATTGGCGACGGCTGCCGAGTTGAAGCTGACCTTGTCTGCCCCCGCCAGCAACAGGGCGCGGACATCATCCCTGGTGCGAACCCCGCCGCCGACTGTCAGAGGTACAAAGCACTGCTCGGCGGTGCGCTGTACCACATCGAACATGGTGCCGCGGTTTTCGTGGGTTGCGTGGATATCAAGAAAACAGATTTCGTCCGCGCCTGCGGCGTCATACGCCTTGGCCGATTCCACGGGATCGCCCGCATCGCGCAGACCGACGAAATTCACGCCTTTGACCACGCGGCCATCGGCAACATCAAGGCAGGGAATGATCCGGGTCTTCAGCATCTGATCGTCCTTCGTTGCCGGACCTTTACCGACAAAGCGCCGCCGATGCCACAGACGTTTTGCCACCCATGGCCCTGGTAGCACGGGCCATGGGCGGAGCGGGGGGCTTAGTGATCCCGGTTCTTCAGCAGTTTCAGTGCCGAAAGCAGGTTTGCCTTACCATCGGTCCATGGCAGCGCTCCGTCGGTTTCGACGATTTGCCAGTTTCCATCCTGCGCAAAACTCTCAATTCGGGATTTGTCGGGGCTCAGGATCACAACGCTGCTGGTGGCGGCTCCGGTTTCAACCTGCTCTTTACCCACGGCCAGCTGCTGATGCGCAGCGGTCAGGTTCAGGCTGTCGGCAATTCGGGCCAAAGGCTGGACCAGATCGTAGAACCGGTTTGTGATGTGGAACACCAAAACCCCATCATCGGCCAGGCGGCTGGTGTACATCTCTACCGCCTCGCGTGTGATCAGGTGAAGCGGAATCGCGTCCGAGCTGTACGCATCCAAAACCAGGATATCGAAGGCAAAAGGCTTTTGCTTCAGAACGATCCGGGCGTCACCCAGATGGGTCTCGGAATCGGGCGTGCATTCCGACAGATAGGTGAACAGCGAAGGGTCGCGTGCGATCTGGTCAACGGTCGCGTCGATCTCGAAGAAGTCCCAGTTTTGAGCAGGCTGCCGATAGCAGGCCAGTGCACCTGTTCCAAGACCGACAATTCCGATGCTGTTGGATTGCTTGCCGAAGTCCGACGTGATGACCTGCGCCATCGGTCCTTCGGGGTGATAATAGGACAGCGGCGTGGGTCGAGTGCCATATTCGGATTCGCGTTGCCAGCCATGCACCGTGGTGCCGTTCTTGCAAAGACGGTAGCCCTTGCTTGAATACACGGAATGCACGCCGAAAAAGCTGCGATCTTCGAACACCGGATTGTTCTTTACCGCAAATGCGGGAAGCAGAACGACGGTAAGAACCACAGGGATACGCATGGCCTGCGCCCGGAACAGGTACAGCACTGCGAATATCAGCACGAACAGCGCGCCTGCACGCGGGATATCCGCGCTCAGCGCCGCGACGCCGCGTGTCGCGCCTGCGATGACGAGGATGAAAACACTTGCCGCGATGCCCATGATGACATGGCGAAGGGCAAATCCCGGGGCGCGGACAAGAAACAAGCCTCCGGCCAGAATCATGGTGATTGGCGCCTCCAACTCACGTGTGAAGGCAATCGGCGCAACGATCGAGTTGAACAGCCCGCCAATTGCTCCGCCCATGGAAAGGGCGATGTAGAACACGGTCAATTGCTCGGCGGATGGGCGCATGTCGTACAGCAGGCGGTGCGCAAAAAGGGCGATGATGAACAACACCGGGACATAGAGCAGAATAACCACCGGCGCGTCATGCTCGCTGACCACCTTGGACACCAGTAAGACACCCGCCGCCAGCGCCGCCAGCATGGGCAGGTTAAAGGCGTCAAGCGTCAGGTGTTTCCATTTGGCAAACGCGATGATGAAGGACAGGATATAGACCGCCAGCGGAACAACCCAGATCAACGGGAGAGCACCCAGATCCGTGCTAACCCGCGTTGTGAAGGACAGCATCAAGGAAGAGGGGATGAAGGCGACGAACACCCAGACAGCGATCTGCCGCAGGGTCGGGAAACTGGCCTTGAGCGCCGTTTGAACCGACGGCTTCGTGTGCCGTGATCCCCGCAAGGCGATCATGCCACTGCCAAGCAAAAGCGCGCCGAGCAGCACGAAGCCGACCAGCCAGGCACGGCTGATCTCGGCTGCGCCAAAAAAAGGATCCGCAACCAGGGGGAAGGCCAACAACGCCAGCAAGGATCCGACATTGCTGGCGCTGTAGAGGAAATACGGATCATCCGCCGAAGGCCCGCCCGACCTGGCGTACCAGGCCTGCAACAGGGGCGCATTTGCCGACAATACCGCAAAAGGTACACCCACACCTACGGCGAACAGGCCAAGCGTTTGCAGCGCGGTCGAGGTCGAGGCGTCATAGCTCCAGCTTTCGCTGGTGGACAGCGGTAGGAAAGTCAGCGCCGCCACCCAAAAGGCAAAATGGGCGATGATCTGCCAGCGCAAGGGCAGAAACTTGGTCAACAGGTGCGCGTAAACATACCCGAATATCAGCACCACTTGGAAAAACAGCATAGCCGTCGTCCAGACCGCCGGGGCGCCGCCGATTTTTGGAAGAACCAGTTTGGCAAAAAGCGGCTGGACAAAGAACAGAAGACTGGCGCTCGTGAAAATCGCCGCACAGAAGATCGCAATGGTTGCCGATCCGAAGCTGGACGTTTTGGGAACGTCTAGGTTGGAAACACTCACGTTTGCCACCCGGGTTGTTGTGTTTGACGAAGGAGTGAAGCGGGGATTCCGCCCGAATTATGGCTCAACCCAGTGAAATGTTTGGCTTCTGGTCGGATTGTTCTTCAAAGCCAGGATAAAATGGGCGTCATCAATTCTGGCAAAGCTTTGCTGATGCCAGACTTGTGATTGTCAGATTTCCAAAACCTGTGAGAATTGGAGTGAATATTACAGAAGGAATACCGACATGCGTAGCTTGATACTTGCTGCAATTTTTTCGCTCGGAGGGGCTTTGGCCGCCATGGCTGACGACATCATCAAAGTTCAAACGAACAAATCCGTAGCCGAGGCGCTGGATGCGCTGGAAGCAGCGGTTGGCAACGCAGGGGCCACTGTCTTCGCCCGTATCGACCACGCGGCCGGGGCGGAAAAGGTCGGTACGCCCATTCCGGCCAATCAAGTGCTGATTTTCGGCAATCCTGCGCTGGGCACGCCGGCCATGCAGATCGATCCGCGTGCAGGATTGTTCCTGCCGCTCAAGGTGCAGGCGTATGAGGATGGGAACGGTCAGGTCTGGTTGGCCTATGAAGACCCCAAGGAAACGATGGACGAGCTGGATGACGTCGAAAAGTCACCTGTAGTCGAGAAGATGCGCGGTGCGCTCGCCAAGTTGACCGCTGCGGCCGCGGGTTAGACCTTTTGGGTCATGTGCTTGCGCTTTTCAAACGCGCAAGCGCGTTTCGCGCGATCAGGATGTGAAATGGCAGGATCGCAGCCAGGTACAGGCGCCCGCCAAGGTTATGGCGTCGGACCCATGTGGCCAGCGAGATGCGGCCGTTTTCCGACAGGACGGACACCCGGAAATCCAGGTGGCGATCGTTGAAACCTGCGATCACCTCGGTCCTGCCATCATGTTCAACCGGGAAGATCCCCAGCTTGTCGTCAGCATCCGGGCCGGTCGTGCTGAGGCCAAAGGGTGTCACCAACAGGCCGCGCAGCCGAACCAATGCCAGCGCCCATCCGGGGAACGCGGTGATGATTTCCGCGGCCCGGCGCGGCGGAAGATTGGATTCAACACTGAAGCAGTCCAGAAAGTCGCCGGTTTTAAACCGTTCGTTCAGCAGGCTGTGCGCGGACAGTTCGGAACGCTTTACCGGCGAATGAAACATAAAGCTATCCTCTGAGCGCGGTCAGAGCCTCTTTCAGATCAATCGCTCCATCATAAAGCGCGCGGCCGGAAATGGCACCGTTCAAAGCTGCGCCACAATCGCGCAGGGCGATCAGATCGGCGATCGAGGACACGCCGCCAGATGCGATGACCGGAATATCGACCGATTTGGCAAGCTCTGCGGTGGCCTCGACATTGGGGCCCTGCATCGCGCCGTCCCGGTTGATGTCGGTGTATATGATCGCAGCGACGCCCGCGTCTTCGAAGCTGCGGGCCAGATCGGTTACCTGAACGTCGGTTTCTTCGGCCCAACCCTTGGTGGCAACCAGACCGTTGCGCGCGTCGATGCCCACGGCGACCTTGCCGGGAAAGGCTTTGGCCGCTTCGCGCACCAGATCGGGGTTCTCGACCGCGACCGTGCCCAGAATCACGCGGGCCAGGCCTTTGTCGATCCAGGTCTCGATGGTGGCCATGTCGCGGATGCCGCCTCCCAATTGCGCGGGCACGTCGCAGGCTTTCAGAATCGCTTCGACCGGGGCGGCGTTGACCGGCTCACCTGCAAAAGCGCCGTTCAGATCGACCAGGTGCAGCCACTCGCACCCGGCCTCGACAAAGGCGCGGGCCTGCGCGGCGGGGTCTTCGTTGAACACGGTGGCCTTGTCCATTTCACCACGCAGCAGGCGCACGGCATTGCCGTCTTTGAGGTCGATGGCGGGGTAGAGGATCATGTCGGGCGGCCCTATATCTGTGTTGCACGCGCGGGATATCGCACAGGCGGGGCAGGGGATGCAACGCGACGCTGGGTCATTCTTGCCCGCAGCTGGTTGCCGGGTCAGACTGCCATCAAAACAGGGAGACAATCATGAAGAAATTTACGTTTGCAGCGGGTTTGATGTTTCTTGCGACCAGCGCGATGGCTGCGGATCCCGTCGACGGTCTGTGGAAGACTGCACCCGGTGATACCGGCGGCTATCTGCACGTGACGATTTCCGGATGCGGCAGTGCGATCTGCGGAACCATCGACAGCGCCTTTGATGCGGATGGCAACGAGCAGCTGGAATATGAAAACCTGGGCAAGCAGATCATTTGGGACATGGTGCCCGATGGCGGCGGAAGCTATGATAGCGGCAAGATCTGGGCACCGGACCGGAACAAGACATACAATTCAAAAATGTCACTGGACGGCCAGAACAAACTGACCGTCAAGGGATGTGTGGCGGGCGGTCTGATCTGCCGCGGTCAAACCTGGACGCGTGTTCAGTAAGCCTCAGGGTTTCCAGGTCAGGAAGTTGCCCAGCATGCGCAGGCCAACGTCCTGGCTTTTCTCGGGGTGAAACTGCATTCCAACCATCGTGTCGCGGCCAATGACGGCCGTGACCTCCTGCCCGTAGTCCACATAAGCCAATCTCTGTGCCGGGTCGGACACCCGGAAGTGGTACGAGTGGACGAAATAGGTGTGATCGCCGGATTTCACCCCGTTGAACACCGGGTGATCGCTGTCCAGAACAAGATCGTTCCAGCCCATATGCGGAACTTTCAGCGATGTGTCTGACGGCTCGATCCTGACGACATCGCCGGCAATCCAGTCCAGACCATCCGTTTCGCTGTATTCATGGCCTTTGGTTGCCATCAACTGCATCCCCACACAGATGCCCAGAAACGGGCGGCCTTTCTGTTCGACCGCCTCGACCATCGCGTCATAGATGCCCTTGTGCCCACGCAATTCGGCAGCGCATGCCGGAAACGCCCCGTCGCCCGGCAGAACCAAGCGATCCGCGCGTGCCACAACATCCGCGTCCGAGGTGACGACAACCTCACCGGCGCCGACCTCTTGCGCCATGCGCTGAAACGCTTTTTCCGCCGAGTGCAGGTTGCCGCTTTCGTAGTCGATAATGGCGGTCAGCATTTACAACGCGCCTTTGGTCGACGGAATCGCATCTGCCTTGCGCGGATCGGTTTCAACGGCGTCTCGCAGCGCGCGCGCTACGGCCTTGAATGCGGCCTCGGCGATGTGGTGGCTGTTGAAGCCGTGCAACTGGTCGATATGCAGCGTGATGCCGCCATGGGTGCTGAGCGCCTGAAAGAACTCGCGCACAAGTTCTGTGTCGAATGTACCGATTTTCTGCGTCGGCAGGTCCACATTCCAGATCAAATAGGGGCGGCCGGACAGGTCCAGCGCACAGCGAACCTGAGCGTCATCCATCGGTAGGTGGCATTCTCCGTACCGCCGGATCCCCTTTTTGTCGCCCAGGGCCTGCGTCAAAGCCTGCCCCAGCGCGATACCGGTATCTTCGACCGTGTGGTGATCATCAATGTGGTAATCGCCCTTGGCGCGGATCGTCATGTCGATCAGCGAATGGCGCGCCAGTTGATCCAGCATGTGATCAAGAAATCCAACTCCGGTCTGGTTGTCATAAATGCCGGTGCCATCCAGATTGATCTCGACCGAAATTTCGGTTTCGGCAGTCTGGCGGCTGATCTTTGCGCTGCGCATGGGCGAATTCCTTTTGCTACAGGCGCGCTTATAGACGGGGAAGGTCGGGGTTTTCCAGACCGCGCGTTGCGAACGCTGCAAACTGTTGCAGGGGATTGCGCCCGGCTTGGCCCCGTGTCAGCTTGCGAACAACACGAACCGATAGGGTCAAACCATGTCCACCTGCGTTTTCATCCAGATCCGTTGCAAGCCCGGAACCACCTACAAGGTCGCCGAGGAAATCGCCCTGCGCGAAATCCATTCTGAACTGTATTCCACCAGCGGTGAATATGATCTGCTGCTCAAGCTCTATATCCCCGAGACCGAGGATGTGGGTCATTTTATCAATGAACACCTGCTGGTGATTCCCAATATCGAACGCTCGCTGACCACAATGACGTTCAAGGCGTTTTAACCCAGTTCGAATGAGGTGACGCCAAAGACACGGCTCAGATCGATATCCGGCGCGTGGCCGGAATACATCCGGGCCGTTTCAAACACCTTTTCAAGACCCAGCGCATCCGCCAGCGCAAAGGCGGCGGCGTTGGGCCGCGGCATGTCGATGAACACGTCATGCGTGGCGTGATCGTCGGGGATGGCTTCCAATACCGAGGCCAACAGGGCTTGGGCAATCTCGGCGTCGTCCGCGAACAACGGCCCGATCTTGTATCCGCTTTGACAGGGCCGCAGGGTCGCATAGCCCCGGATTATGCCATTCTCGGCAATCACGCGCGAGGCGTGGCTGGGCGCGCTCAGCCAATCGCGCAGGAAGATGTCGCGCGGGGCAGGGAACATCTGCCGGTCATAGGCGGCTAGATCGTCCGAGAGGCTGTGCAACTCCTCAACCCGCGCAGCCGGTTGCGCCCCGAGCGCGGCCAGAATCCCGCGTTTTGTCCCGCCAAAGCGGTAGTTGTTATAGGCAAAGGTAAAACCGGACTTGCGGTAGTTATCCTGCTGCTCGACGACACCATCCAGACCGATGTTGTCCGCATTGCAGTTTTCCAAGGCGTGCCGCCAGATTTTCAGCCCGTGGCCCGATCCGCGAAACTCGGGCCGAACGATGTAGAACCCAAGGAACGCAAAGGCGTCATCATACTGAACGACCGAAATGGAAGCGATCATCTCGCCATCCAGGAACCCGCCGAGAAACCCGCGGGTATCCGTGCCGTGGAAGCAACGAGCATCGTGATACCCCGGGTTCCACCCTTCGCGCCCGGCCCAATCGACGGCCTTTTGCACCTCGTCAACGGTGAGTGGGCGGATGACGTAATCAGACATGGGTGAATCCTGCGTTGGGCGATGCAACCAGAATGACGCAATGTCTTGTGAAGAACCAGCATGTATGGAGAGTTCTGTATCTGGAGCGGGCGAGGCGATTCGAACGCCCGACCCTAACCTTGGCAAGGTTATGCTCTACCCCTGAGCTACGCCCGCATCAGATACATATGTGGTCCGAAGACCTCTCAATGGAGCGGGCGAGGCGATTCGAACGCCCGACCCTAACCTTGGCAAGGTTATGCTCTACCCCTGAGCTACGCCCGCGCCGTTGAGTGAGGAGGGATTTATAAATTCCCACGCGGGGCTGCAAGCGGAAAAACACAAAAATGAGAAAAAAGTATTTCGACGGAACCCGGCATCCGGCCCGTTCAATCTCAAACACGGATCAAAAAAGGACACAGGCAGAGGGGCTTTCATGATATCCGTTGCAGACATGAAGATAATGGCGCTGGCCGCGATGATCTTGCTGGTCGCCGTGATGCCGGAATCGGACGATCACGAACACAATCGGATCACGCCCGTTTTGTTGAAAGCGCCCCATGTGATGACGACGGAACTGACGGGATAGCACCCGCCAGCTGTCCTACAGCGCCAGAATCAGGTTGGCGATGGCCGCAACCAGAATGGCCAGGAACGTCAGGCTCATTCCAGCCTGCCGCAGGATGACGATCTGGGGCGTGCGCCCGAATCCGTAAGCGTGCAGCAGACGCCCGGCCAGCAACATCAAACCCAGTATATGCAAAAGCAACCCTCCGGCGCCCTGTAACTCCACCATGGCGATCAGCAATAGGGCGATTGGGGCGTATTCGGCGCAATTGGAATGTGTCCGTATCGCCTTGATCATCAATTTGCTGCCCCCATCCCCGACCGAGATTTTGTCGCTGCGGCGCTGAAGGATCACTTTGACGCTGAGTGCAACGTAAAGAATAGCGATCAGGGCCGCATAGATCGGGGTGATAGCAAGCATGGTGGGTCTCCGCTCCGGCATAGAAAAAGGGCCGCGTGGTTTCCCGCGCGGCCCTTTGAACTGTAATCGGTTCGGCAGCTTATTCCAGCTCGATCAGAAGGTCCTTTGCGTCAATCTGGCCGCCGGGCTGCACATGAACGGCCTTGACGGTCGCATCGCGCTCGGCGTGGATGCCGGTTTCCATCTTCATCGCCTCGATGGTCAGCAGCATGTCGCCTTCCTTGACCGGCTGGCCCGCTGTTACGGCGACAGTGGCAACAACACCGGGCATCGGCGCACCGACATGATCCGGGTTGCCGACCTCGGCCTTGGGCCGCGCCTGCGTGGTCGAGGTGACCAACCGGTTCGGAACCCGGATCACGCGCGGTTGACCGTTGAGTTCAAAGAACACTTTGACCTCTCCGTTTTCATCCGTTTCGCCAATGGCCTGACACCGGATTTCCAGCGTCTTACCGGGGTCGATTTCCGCGGTGATCTCCTCGCCCGGCTCCATGCCGTAGAAGAAGGTGCGCGTTGGCAGGGTACGAACCGGGCCGTAGATCCGGTGGCGACCCATGTAGTCCAGGAACACCTTGGGATACATCAGGTATCCGTTCAGATCCTCGTCATCGACCTCTTTGCCTTCCAGCT
Source organism: Ruegeria sp. AL3 (assembly GCF_056536065.1). Classification (NCBI taxonomy): domain Bacteria; kingdom Pseudomonadati; phylum Pseudomonadota; class Alphaproteobacteria; order Rhodobacterales; family Roseobacteraceae; genus Ruegeria; species Ruegeria sp. AL3. The sequence continues at coordinate 109,362 of NZ_JBQFJG010000001.1, read as the reverse complement.
GCTTGGACAGCTCGGCGCGGGTGGCTTCAAGATCGACCGGGGGCACGTCCTTGCCGGGTCGCTGCGTGTTGGGAACCTCGTCTTTCAGCACCTTCTTGATGATGGTCTCGGGGAACCCGCCCGGAGGCTGACCCAGATTGCCGCGCATCATGTCCACGACCGAGTCGGGGAAGGCCACGTCGGTATTCGGGTCCTCGACCTGTTCACGTGTCATGTTCTGGCTGACCATCATCAGCGCCATGTCACCAACGACCTTGGAAGACGGCGTGACCTTCACGATGTCACCGAACATCTGGTTCACGTCAGCATACATCTGCGCCACTTCGTGCCAGCGTTCTTCCAGACCCAGGCTGCGTGCCTGCGCCTTGAGGTTGGTGAACTGACCGCCCGGCATCTCGTGCAGATAGACCTCGGACGCGGGGGCCTGAAGACTGGATTCGAAGGCCGCATACTGGCCACGCACAGCCTCGAAGTAATCGCTGATTTCACGGATGGCCTTGATGTCCAGCCCGGTGTCGCGGTCGGTATGGCGCAGCGCTTCGACCACGGTGCCCAGCGTCGCCTGGCTGGTGTTGCCCGAGAAGCTGTCCATCGCGCAGTCAACTGCATCGACGCCCGCCTCGGACGCGGCCAGAATGGTCGCGCTGGCAATACCGGCGGTGTCATGTGTGTGGAAATGAATCGGCAGCCCGACCTCTTCCTTCAGCGCCCGGATCAGGATTTTGGCCGAGGCCGGTTTCAGCAGGCCCGCCATGTCCTTGAGGCCCAGAATATGCGCGCCGGCGTCGCGCAGTTCTTTCGCCATGCCGACATAATATTTCAGATCGTACTTGGCGCGATCCGGGTCAAGAATATCGCCAGTGTAACAGACGGTACCTTCGCAAATCTTGCCGCTATCGACGACCGCATCCATCGCCACGCGCATGTTTTCGACCCAGTTCAGCGAGTCGAAGACACGGAACACGTCAATTCCTGTCGCCGCCTGACGCACGAACTCCTGCACCACGTTGTCAGGATAGTTCGTATAGCCCACGCCGTTTGCGCCGCGCAGCAGCATCTGGGTCATCAGGTTCGGCATCGCCTCACGCAGGTCCCGCAGGCGCTGCCACGGGCATTCCTGCAAGAACCGATACGCCACATCGAAAGTCGCGCCGCCCCAGCATTCGACCGAGAACAGCTGCGGCAGGTTCGCCGCATAGGAGGGAGCCACCTTGATCATGTCGATCGAGCGCATCCGGGTCGCCAGCAGAGACTGGTGCCCGTCGCGCATGGTGGTGTCGGTGATCAGCAGTTGGCGCTGCGCCTTCATCCAGTCGGCCACCGCCTGCGGGCCCTTCTGCTCCAGCAGGTTGCGCGTACCCATCTGCGGTTCGGCCTTCAGCGCCGGAGGCCTGGCCTCCTTCAGGTCGGCGCGCGGGCGCGGGCGGTCCTTGGTTTCGGGATGCCCGTTCACGGTGATGTCCGCGATATAGGTCAGAACCTTGGTGCCGCGGTCGCGCCGCTTCTTGAAGGTGAACAGTTCGGGCGTCGTGTCGATGAACTTGGTGGTGTATTCGTTCGACAAGAAGGTCGGATGCTTGAGCAGGTTGATGACGAAGTCGATATTCGTCGAAACCCCGCGGATGCGGAACTCGCGCAGGGCGCGGTCCATCCGAGAGATCGCCTTTTCGGGCGTGGGGGCCCAGGCCGTAACCTTGGTCAGCAGCGAGTCGTAATAGCGCGTAATCACCCCGCCCGCATAGGCCGTGCCGCCATCCAGACGGATGCCCATACCGGTGGCCGAGCGATAGGCGGTGATCCGGCCATAGTCGGGGATGAAGTTGTTCTGTGGGTCCTCGGTGGTGATCCGTGTCTGCAACGCGTGCCCGTTGAGCTGGATATCCTTTTGGCTGGCCATGCCGGTCGCCTCGGCCAGCGTCTTGCCCTCGGCGATCAGGATCTGCGCCTGCACGATGTCGATACCGGTGACTTCTTCGGTCACGGTGTGTTCGACCTGAACGCGCGGATTGACTTCGATGAAATAGAACTTGCCGGTGTCCATATCCATCAGGAACTCGACCGTGCCGGCACATTCGTAATTCACATGCGCACAGATCCTGCGGCCAAGCTCGCAGATCTCTGCGCGCTGTTCGTCGCTCAGATACGGGGCTGGGGCGCGTTCCACGACCTTCTGGTTCCGGCGCTGGACCGAGCAGTCGCGTTCATACAGGTGATAGATTTCACCGTGCTTGTCGCCCAGGATCTGCACCTCGACGTGGCGCGCACGAATGATCATCTTTTCCAGATAACCCTCGCCATTGCCAAATGCGGCTTCGGCCTCGCGACGGCCTTCCAGCACTTTCTCTTCCAACTCTTCTTCCGACTGGATCGGGCGCATGCCGCGCCCGCCGCCGCCCCAGGACGCCTTGAGCATCAGCGGATAGCCGATTTCGGCGGCCTCCTTGCGGATCGCGTCCATGTCATCGCCCAGAACTTCGGTGGCAGGAATGACCGGAACGCCTGCTTCGATTGCTACGCGTCGCGCGCTTGCCTTGTCGCCAAGCGCGCGCATGGTTTCCGCCTTGGGGCCGATGAAGGTGATGCCGTTCTTGACGCAGGCATCGACGAAATCCGGGTTCTCGGACAGCAGACCATAGCCCGGATGAATCGCGTCGGCGCCACATTGCTTGGCAACACGGATGATCTCGTCGATCGAAAGATAGGCGGCAACCGGCCCCATGCCTTCACCGATCTGATACGCCTCGTCAGCCTTGAACCGGTGCAGGCCCAGTTTGTCTTCTTCAGCGTAGACGGCGACGGTTCGTTTTCCCATCTCGTTTGCTGCGCGCATGACGCGGATGGCAATCTCGCCGCGGTTGGCGATCAGGATCTTGTTGAAGTCTGTCATGATAGGTCCCGGTCTTTTGTGTATGGGCGTCTTATTGGGCGGAGAATACGCGCAGGTATATCCGTTCTTCTGGGTAGAACCGGCATGTTATCGCTCGCAAACGCCCTATGATCGCAGCGCCCTTATACTTTTGCTGCGCCGCAGCATCAAATGTTTAACGTTAACTCTCAATCTGACACAGGCTTGCCAGGCCCATCTGGCCCATATTTGCATGCAGGTCTTGCCTGAGAATCTCGATGACATGTGCAGGCCCCCGCGCGCCAAGCGCCGCAAGACCATATAAAAAAGCCCGCCCGAGCATCACGAAGTCTGCGCCCAGCGACATGGCACGCAAAATATCCAGACCGCCTTCGACACCACTGTCGAAGATCAGGGGCAGGCGGGTTGCATCGCGGACAGAGGGCAGAACCTCGATGCTGGCCGGGGCCGCGTCAAATTGCCGACCGCCATGATTCGACACCCACAAAGCATCGACACCGACCTGTTCCAGCCTGCTCGTATCCTCTGGTCGCAGGACACCCTTCAGGACAAGCGGACCGTCCCAATGGTCGCGCAGCCATTTGACATAGTCCAGATCCGGCGAGGTTCGAAGCAGGTAACCGATATGAGCCGTGGGCGGAAGATTCCCGGGGTTTTCGATATATTTGTCCAGCGTTCGCATATGCGGCACACCGTTGCGCAGCATGCCCATCGCCCAGGCGGGTCTTTGGGCGATCTGCGCCAGAATGCGCGGGGTCAGCTTTGGCGGTTGCCGCAGGCCCGATCGTGTCTGCCTTTCCCTGCGCGATGCGACGGGAACATCCGCGGTGAGGACCAGGGTTTTGAACCCGGCCTTGCGGACCCGGTTCAGCAGGTCTTTTCGAATATCCGGATCCCGGGGCGGGTAAAGCTGGAACCAGGCATTGTCCCCAAGATGCGGTGCCATGTCTTCAGGGCTTTGGCTGGCTACGGTCGACAGGGTATAGGGAATACCCGCCTCTGCGGCCGCGTTGGCAAGCAGTTGCTCGGCGCGGGGCCAGACCAGCCCGGACATTCCGATCGGCGCGATTCCGAACGGCAGCGGATACGAAGCGTCGAGAAACGACTTTGATGTATCAAAGTCCAGCTCGCCATGCAGGATCGAGGGGCAGAGGCGCACGTCATCCAGCGCCTTGCGGTTCCGGTGCAGCGTCGTTTCAATCCCGGTTCCACTGTCGATATACTCCCACACGAAATGCGGCAGACGACGGCGCGCACGGTGTTTCAGATCCGGTATACCGGGATAGGTGCTGTGCAAGTCCATGCAGATTGATCCGACCTGCCATGCGATTCGGCAAGTTTTTTAAGCTGCATCCTTGGGTGGTTGCCGGTTTTCAGGCGACGCATTTTCGGTCTTGTTCCTGGTGCCGCTTGCAACATGCACCTGGTTGCGCCCCTTGTCCTTGGCGACATAAAGCGCATCGTCAGCCGCGCGCATCAGGTCCTGCGGCATGGTGCCGTGGGCCGGGTAATGTGCAACCCCGACCGATATCGTAATGCGCGGCAATACCTTCTCGCCATATCGGACGGTTACGGCTTCAACCGCCTGGCGCAGTTGTTCGGCGCGGGTCATGGCATCTTCGGGGCTGTTGTCAGGCAGGATCAGCATGAACTCTTCCCCCCCGATTCGGCAGGCGACTTCGTCCCGGTCGCACCCCTGTTCCAGGGCGGCGCCGACGGCGCGCAATACCATGTCGCCCGCATCATGCCCATGAGTATCGTTGAACTTCTTGAAGTGATCCACGTCCACGGCGATCAGGCTTAGCGCGGCGCCCGTCTGCTGGCTGCGGCTGATGGACTTGCGCAGCGTCTCGGTCATATGGCGGCGATTGAACAGCCCGGTCAGGGGGTCTCGTACCGATTGGTCGTGAAGCTGATCCCGCATGCGGACGTTGGCGATCGCCATACTGATCTGTTCGGCGCATAATTGGGCCAGCTTGCGGCTCTTGTTGAAGCAGTCTTCGCGCCCCTCAAGTGCCCGCAAATGCAAAAGACCAACGGTTTCGCCATGGGCCAGAATGGGAAAGCAGAAATAGGGCCGCCCGTCATGCGGTTCGGCGTGCTCGCAGACAAAGTCAATCTCGGATGCGCCGAACTCGTAAGTCCGGCCGCGCCGCAAACCCCAGCAACCTTCGGGGTGAATGTGGGATTTATGAGTTCCACCGTTCCAGCTGGCGCAGCCATCCAGCACATCGCGTGAGTTTGAGTAGACATACACGCTGCCTTCGGCCTCTGGCAGGATGTGGGTCATGAAGCGAGACACCATGTCGAACAGTTCATCCAGCGACCGGCTTGATTGCAGCCATTCGTTCAACTCACCCAATAGACGGACCTCTCGGGCCAGGCGCAGCTGCTCGTCCATCAGCTCCCTCTCTTTCTGGGCTCGTTTGCGCAGGTCGCGAACCTGACGACGGTTGGTGCGATGGACAATCAGGATGACAGTCGTCAGCGCCAGCAGGGCGACGCCGCTCAGCAGCGCCAGAGACAGGCGAACGCGCGTGATGAACAGGTTCCGCAGGTCGGTTATGTCGGAATAGAACTCGATCGCGCCCATGAACGTCGCATCCTTGATGATCGGCGTATAGACCTCGGCCACATGGCGGCTGCTCAGTTCCGTATCCCGGGAATTGTCGAAAACAAAGGAATCAACTTCGGTAACCGGCTTCTCTTCGTGTTTGTAAAAAAGGCCCCCAGCGGCGACGATCGACTGGAAATAGGGTTTCGTATTCACGAACCCGACGTCGCTGGCTCGGGTCGACCAGAACACCTGCCCCGAAGCATCAAACAGCTTGAAGCGGTAAATGTCCGTGGTTTCGGGCAGTAGCTCCAGAAACTCCTGGTCATGATCGGTCAATGCGTGAAAACGGAATGTCTGTTCAAGATCGTTTAGATGGCTTTCGACCTGGCGGCTCATCCGCATCGCGTTCTTTCGCAGGTCTGCTTCCAGCATGCGATCAACCACTGGCGCAGGGGCGGCATAGATCCCCCAGCCCGCCGCTGCCGTCAGCGCGAGCAGCATCAGGGCCACGCCTATCATTTTAAGCCTCGAGGACTGACCCGTCAGTTCCGCCTGTTTCATATGTCCGCTCCCACTACACTCTGCCAAACATCCCAGTCAGGATTTGACAGAGAGTTAACGGGGTGCAGGACGGTGGCGTGTTTGTTTAGAATTGAATGTAAAAAGAAGTGCGAAAAGTCTGTGAACAAGCCGTGAACAAACCCTTTCCCTTCGCGCTTATCCGGCGTAGTTTGGGGCCATGAGCAGTTTTGACGAAATGGACGCCTTCGAGGGCGCATCGCTGTCGGCGCGGGCCATGGCCGTGCGCCCTTCGCCCTATCTGGATGAGCTTAACCCGGCACAACGGGACGCGGTCGAGCGTCTGGATGGCCCGGTTCTGATGCTGGCAGGTGCCGGAACGGGCAAGACCAAGGCTCTGACCGCCCGGATCGCACATCTTCTCAACACCGCGCGCGCACGTCCGAATGAGATTCTGTCGGTAACCTTCACCAACAAGGCCGCGCGCGAGATGAAGGAACGGGTGGGCCGCCTGTTGGGGCAGCCTGCTGAGGGGATGCCATGGCTGGGTACCTTTCATTCGATCTGCGTCAAACTGCTGCGCCGCCATGCGGAACTGGTCGATTTGAAATCGAACTTCACCATTCTGGATACCGACGACCAGTTGCGCCTGCTCAAGCAGTTGGTGCAGGCCGCAAATATCGACGACAAACGCTGGCCTGCGCGGATGTTGCTGGGAATCATCGACGATTGGAAGAACCGAGCGCTGACACCCGACAAGGTGCCAGCCGCCGATGCCGGGGCTTATGACAACAAGGGCATTGAGCTATATGCCCAATATCAGACCCGCCTGCGCGAATTGAATGCGGTGGATTTCGGCGATCTGCTTCTGCACATGGTTACGATCTTCCAGACCCATCAGGATGTTCTGGAGCAATACCAGCGCTGGTTCCGCTATATCCTGGTGGACGAGTATCAGGATACCAACATCGCCCAATATCTGTGGCTGCGGCTGCTTGCGGGCGGGCACAAGAACATCTGCTGCGTCGGCGATGACGATCAGTCGATCTATGGCTGGCGCGGGGCCGAGGTGGGCAACATCCTACGGTTCGAAAAGGACTTTCCCGGCGCGTATGTGGTGCGGCTGGAACAGAACTACCGCTCGACCCCGCATATTCTGGCGGCTGCGTCGAACGTCATTCGCGGCAATGAAAACCGTCTGGGCAAAGAGCTGTGGACCGAAGCCGAGGAAGGCCACAAGGTCAATCTGATCGGCCATTGGGACGGCGAGGAAGAGGCCCGCTGGATCGGCGAGGAAATCGACGCGATGCAGGGCGGTACGCGCGGTATTCGCCCGATGAACCTTGATGAGATCGCTATCCTCGTCCGCGCCAGCCACCAGATGCGCGCCTTCGAAGACAGGTTTCTGACCATCGGTCTGCCCTACAAGGTGATCGGCGGCCCGCGATTCTACGAGCGGATGGAGATTCGCGATGCCATGGCCTATTTCCGGCTGGTGGTCAGCCCCGAGGATGATCTGGCCTTCGAGCGGATATATAACAAGCCAAAGCGTGGCCTTGGAAGCAAAGCATGGCAAGATATTCAAGATGAGGCGCGAAAAAACGGCGTCTCGCTGCTTGCAGGTGCGCAGTTGGCTATTGAAAAGGGGCTTGTTAAAGGAAAAGGTGCCAAATCCCTTCGACAGCTAATCAGTGACCTCGCGCGTTGGAATGGTCTGACACGCGGTCCCCGGATTGAAATTGATGACGACTCGGTCGTCGATGACGAAGTGGCAACAGTTCGTTATGGCGAACCAGAGCTTTCGCACATCGAGTTGGCGCAAATCATCATTGATGAGTCGGGCTATCCAGAGATGTACCTCAAGCCCGTTGATCCGGATAAGCCGGATGCGCCTAGGAAAGAAAAAGACGTTGAATCAGCAGGGCGCCTTGAAAACCTCAAGGAACTGGTCAACCAGCTGGACAATTTCGAGAACCTGCAAGGGTTTCTGGAACATGTCAGTCTGGTCATGGACAACGAACAGGACAGCGACGGGGCCAAGGTTTCGATCATGACCCTTCACGCGGCCAAGGGGTTGGAGTTTCCCGCCGTCTTCCTGCCGGGCTGGGAAGACGGGCTGTTCCCCTCGCAGCGGTCAATGGACGAATCCGGGCTCAAGGGGCTCGAGGAGGAACGGCGGCTGGCCTATGTCGGCATCACCCGCGCCGAAGAAGTGTGTACCATTTCTTTTGCCGCCAACCGGCGGGTGTTCGGTCAGTGGCAGAACTCGTTGCCCTCGCGCTTCATCGACGAATTGCCGGAAGGCCACGTTGAGGTCCTTACGCCTCCGGGGCTCTATGGTGGCGGCCAGCCCGCTGCGGGCATTGAAACCCGCGCGGCCGAAGCGAATGTCTACAACTCGCCGGGCTGGAGACGGATGCAGGCGCGGCAGGGGCAATACGGCATGTCGCAGCCGCGCGAATCCCGCAACACGGTGATCGACGCGACCGCCGTGGCCAGTTTCACGCTGGGGGAACGGGTGTTCCACCAGAAATTCGGCTATGGCGCGGTTGTCGGGATCGAGGGCGACAAGGTCGAAGTCGAATTCGACAAGGCAGGCACAAAGAAAGTGGTCTCGCGTTTTCTGACCAACAAGGATGACGTCCCGTTCTGAGGCGTCATATCACTTCGACCAGAACCAGATTGGTTGAGGCGGTGGCTTGCCGGACCTTCGCCAGCTCGATGTAATCAGGGTCGTCTTTCCAGGCTTTCGCCGCGGCAAGGTCCGGAAACTCCATCAGCACAATGCCACCTTTGGGCCAATCGCCTTCGACCCGTTCGACCGGTTTCGATGAAACCGTGAGCAGGCGTCCTTTGTGGCGGTCGAAGATCGGCATGAAACCCGCCAGATAATCCTGATACCCATCCGGGTGGTGGATGTCGATCTGCGCGATGAAATAGGCGGCCATTGTTTCCTGCGGATCAGAAATCAGAGGGCCATCTTACACCTATGTCAGAAAAACAAAAAAACGGCGGTTCCCAGGGAGGAGGAAGGGGAACCGCCGTCTTGTCAACATCAGAGCAGGGAGGAGGAGAGCCCCGATGTATTCGAACCCGGGTTTGAGCCCGGTATGGAGAAGACGCGGCGACGTCAGGGAGGAGGAAGGCGTCGCCGCGCGCTTTCAACATCAAGGCAGGGAGGAGGAGAGCCTCGATGTATCAGGATCCGGCGGGTTGAGGCCGGTATATGGTGCGGCAACGTCAGGGAGGAGGAGAGACGTTGCCGCTGATAACAGACCCTAAGGGAGGAGGAAGGGCCTGATCTCGATATTCGTGGCGCGCTTATTGCGCGATGTGATCGTTGGCGGCCTGCATGGCCACCCGACGGATCATGGAACGATGCAGGCCCAGATCGGCCAGTTCACGGTCCGACAGTCCTGCCAGCTCATTGACGGTCTGGCGATACATACGATAGCGGGCAAAACGCGCCTTTGCGTTTTCGATCAAAGTTGCGATTCCGAACGCCGGTGTGCTCTTCGATGCTGTATGTGTGCTTGCGACTGCCATGCTCATCATCCGTATTTATTTGCTTTGCCGATTACGCTCGGCCCTTGCTTGAGGTTGAAAATAGGCAAATGCTGCGATTGCACAATAGGTCGCGTCGTCAATGCTGCTATGCAGCAAGCGCATAGATTGGTTCAGTTTTTTCCTTCAACTCGAAATGCACCTTGAAACATTGGGCTTTCCCTTGGGTCACGGGTGACAGCGGAAACATGGCCTTCTTATGGCTTGCCCTTTAATTGAGCGGTGTTGGCTGGAATATGTGCGCAATAAAACCATTCAAGACGTGCGTGTGACCGAAGCGCCAGGCAAGGCGTGGCGGTTCAGCTATTCCCTGATGCACGATTTGCCAGTTTCGCACGTGGCAGAGCAAACTGCCCGAACGCCACGGGATTTCATGGGCCAATGTGGTTGTCGAGGGGAAGTCCCGCCGAAATTGCGCTCAAAGTGCAAATGATTCTGCGAGATCGCTGCCCAAAGATGCCGGGTTTTTCCACCCTGAATGGCAATTCTTTAGATATTCCGGGAAATCGTGGGAAAAAAATCCCAACTTCGAATTGTCTATATCTGGGGTACTGCGCGGAAAGACCTCCTACAATTGGTGTCATTGTGATCAAATTTCATGTTGGTATTGTTGTTGGAGCGTGATTCATGGAACACGGTTCGCAAAATTCCTGTTGATTTCCATGAATTCCCATGGCATCCCTAATACATCCGATGAGGACGAGGCAGCAGGGGCACCAAACGACCCCGACCAAAAATAATCAGGTTTCATACAGGCATCTCGCTTTCATCAATCAAGAGATCCGGCGCGCGGGCGAGCAGACATCCCCCCAGGTGGCGCGTGCAGCTGGACATCCCGCACAGCGGGTCAATGCGGCGGGTTGATCAGTGGCAGCAGATCAACCCGCCGTTTTTCATCCGGGGGGAACGCGAATTTCAAGTGGGGCGCAAGCGAAAGGGACAGTCGTCTTGGCGCGCAGGTTCAGAGGTGAAAGCCACCATAAGGTGGATGCGAAAGGCAGGGTGTCGATCCCGGCCTCGTTTCGCCGCGTGCTTGAAGCCTCCGATCCCAACTGGCAGCCCGGCGACAATCCAGAGCTTGTGATTGTCTACGGGGATCATCGCCGCAAATACCTGGAATGCTACACGATGGAGGCGATCGACGAGGTCGATGCCAAGATCGATGCGCTGCCACGTGGCGCGATGAAGCGCAAGATGTTGCAGCGCCTGTTCCATGGGCAGTCCTTCCCGACCAATGTCGATGAAACCGGGCGGCTGGTTCTGCCGGCAAAGCTGCGCAAGAAGATCGGTCTTGAGGGCGAGGCGTTTTTTATCGCCGCCGGGGATACTTTTCAGATCTGGAAGCCCGAGACCTACGAATCCGAGGAACTGGCGGCGACCGAGGAATGGCTGGACGGCCTTGGCGACGATGTTGATCCATTGGAATTCCTCGATGAAGTCGAGGGCGGGTGACGGCATGGCGGCCGCGGATCATCCACAACCGGACGCGCCTCACATCCCTGTCTTGCTGCGCCCGCTCTTGGCGGCGGTGGCGCCGGTCACGGGCGTCTGGCTGGACGGAACCTTCGGCGCAGGCGGGTACACCCGCGGATTGCTGGAGGCCGGGGCCGACAAGGTGATCGGCGTGGATCGCGATCCCTTGGCTTTTGAGATGGCGTCAGACTGGGCGGGCGCCTATGGTGGTCGGCTGGTGATGCAACCCGGCGTGTTCTCTCGTATGGATGAATATGCACAGAACCTGGACGGCGTTGTTCTGGACCTTGGCGTTTCCTCGATGCAACTGGACCAGGCCGACCGCGGGTTTTCCTTCATGAAGGATGGTCCTTTGGACATGCGCATGAGCCAGGATGGCGAAAGCGCCGCCGATCTGGTCAATACCGCGACCGAGGCGCAACTGGCCGACATCCTGTTCCACTATGGTGAAGAACGCGCCAGCCGCCGGATCGCCAAGGCGATCGTCAAAGCGCGCACGGAAGAGCCGATCACCACAACCCTGCGTCTGGCCGCGATCATCGAATCCTGCCTGCCACGTCCGAAACCGGGGCAATCCCACCCGGCCACGCGCAGCTTTCAAGGGCTGCGTATCGCCGTGAATGCAGAATATGAAGAGCTGTTTCAGGGGCTGATGGCCGCTGAACGTGCTTTGAAGCCCGGCGGGCAACTGGCCGTTGTCACTTTCCATTCCATTGAAGACCGAATGGTGAAACGGTTTTTCCAGTCCCGCGCGGGCAAGACGGGGCGCGCGAACCGCTATGCGCCCGAGATTGAACAGGAACAGCCGCAATTCACACTGAAGACCCGCAAGGCGGTGGGGCCTGACGAACAGGAATTGCAGGAAAACCCGCGCGCGCGCTCGGCCAAACTGCGCGTGGCGATCCGAACCGAAGCTCCGGCGGGGGAAATTGAAGCGCGGGCCATCGGAATGCCGCAACTGGGGGGAAGGGCAAGATGAAGAGTGTTTTGTATGTGTTGACTGCTCTGTCCGTGTTCGGGTTGGCGCTGTGGGCCTATCAGGAAAACTACCGAACCCAGCAAGTGGTAAAGGAAACCCAGTCTTTGCAGCGCGAGATCGGAATGGCACAGGTGCGACTGGCTGTTCTGAACGCGGAATGGGCCTATCTGAACCGCCCGGACAGGCTGCGCGAACTGGCCGACCTGAACTTTGAACGCCTTGGTCTGCTGCCGTTGCGGGCCGAGCAGTTCGGGCGCGCGGATCAGATCGCCTATGCCGAAGACCCGGACCTGCCCGTCGTTGATCCGATTGAATTGCAGGCCATCACTGACATTCAGGCTTTGGGCGAGGTGCAGATTCCATGACACGCACCCCTCTGCGCCCCCTGGCCCGAATCCTGGATGCCCGCGCGCGGGGCGAAAACCCCAAGGCAATCGAGCGTGAGAACATCCGCAAGCGCCACGAAGAGATGAAGGATCGCGCCCGCGCCCGTGCCGAAGGGCGTCTGCTGGTGCTGGGCCTGTTCTTCTTCTGCGCTTTTTCCGTTGTCGGCTTCCGCATGGGCATGCTGGCGACATCGGAAGCACAAGAGCCTCTGGCCAGCGCACCAGGCGCGGCGATTGCCATGCAGCGCGCCAACATCGTCGATCGCGAAGGGCGCATACTGGCCACCAATCTGGACACCTATTCCGTTTACGCGCAGCCCCCGTTGATGATCGATCCCGTCGCCGCTGCAGAGCAGTTGGTTGCGATCTTTCCTGATCTGGACAAAGAGCGGCTGATCAAGGACTTCACCGGCAACCGCAAATTCCTGTGGATCAAGAAACGCATTTCGCCCGAGCAGAAGCAGGCCGTGCACGACATCGGTGATCCCGGCATCCTGTTCGGTCCGCGTGAAATGCGGCTTTACCCCAACGGGCGGCTGGCCGCTCATATCCTGGGCGGGTCCGGTTTTGGTCGTGAAGGCGTCAGCGCCGCCGAAGTGATCGGCGTGGCCGGTGTGGAAAAGCAGTTCGACGATTATCTGCGCGATCCGGCCAACGGCAACAAGCCGCTGCAACTGTCGCTGGACCTGACGATTCAAGCCGCAGTAGAACAGGTTCTTTACGGCGGTATGAAGATCATGAATGCCAAGGGGGCCTCGGCCGTTCTGATGAACGCGCATACGGGCGAGGTTATTTCCGCTGCTTCGCTGCCTTCTTTTGATCCGAATGACCGCCCGCGCCCACCGACCTCGGGCTTTGACCCCTCGGACAGCCCGCTTTTCAACCGTTATGTACAAGGCGTGTATGAACTGGGATCTGTTTTCAAGATTTTCACCGCGGCCCAGGCCGTTGAACTTGGATTGGTGAATTCGAACACCATCATCGATACGTCCGGGCCGATGAAGATCGGCCGCTTTCCCATCGGCGAATTCAACGGCAAAAATTACGGCAAGATCAGCGTGGCGGATGTGATCGTCCACAGCTCGAACCGAGGCACGGGGCGTCTGGCCTTGCAAATCGGTGCCAAACGGCAGCAGGAGTTTCTGGACGCGCTTGGCATGTTCGATCCGACCCCATTCGAGATTGTCGAGGCCAAGGGCGGTGTGCCGCTGAAGCCGAAGAAATGGGGCGAGCTCAGTACCGTGACAATTTCTTATGGCCACGGCCTGTCGACCAGCCCGATGCATCTGGCCGCGGGATACGCGGCGATTGCCAATGGCGGGCATTACGTCAGCCCGACCATTCTGCGCCGGAACGGCCCGCAATACGGGCCTCGTGTCATGTCGCAGAACACTGCACGGCAGGCGCAAAAGATGCTGCGCAAAGTGGTAACGGACGGCACCGCCAGTTTCGCCGAGGTCAAGGGCTATGACGTGGCCGGCAAGACCGGTACGGCCGACAAGCCCAAACCGCGCGGCGGGTACTATGATGACAAGGTCATTGCCACCTTCGCGACGATCTTCCCGGCCTACGATCCGCAGTACGTTCTGATCGTGACGTTGGACGAACCTTCGATCGTGGCCTACGGTGAAAAACGCCGCACGGCCGGGTGGACCGCCGTGCCTGTTGCCGCCGAACTGATCGGACGCGTCGCACCGTTGTTGGGGTTGCGTCCCCGGCTTGAGCCTGAGGCGGGCGCTGCTATAACGCTGACCTCAAACTAGGCTGTCCGGCAAGAGGTGGGTCATGGGCACAAGGACGAAGAAACTCAGCCAGCTGGCCCTGACCGCAAGAGAGGGCGCAAACCCGGATATCACCGGTCTGGCCGTTGACAGCCGCGAGGTGAAAGAGGGCTTCCTGTTTGCCGCGCTGCCCGGGTCCCGCGTTCATGGCGCAGAGTTCATCCAGTTTGCCCTGCGCATGGGGGCCGCTGCGATCCTGACCGATGCCGAAGGGGCAGAGATCGCCGAGGCCGAACTGGCAGCCTCGGACGCAGCGCTGGCCGTGGTGGAAGACCCGCGACAGGCGCTGGCCGGTGCCGCGGCGTTGTGGTTCGGCGCGCAGCCGCAAACCATCGTGGCCGTCACGGGAACGAACGGCAAAACATCTGTTTCCACCTTCGTTCGGCAGATCTGGTCCGCGCTTGGCCACGCCGCCGTCAACCTCGGCACCACCGGGGTTGAAGGTGCGTGGACAGCGCCGCTGGCCCACACCACGCCCGAGCCGATCACCTTGCACCGCTGTCTGGCCGAGGCGGCCGAGAACGGCGTGACCCATGCCGCAATGGAGGCTTCGTCCCACGGCCTTGAACAGCGCCGCCTTGACGGCGTTCACCTGACCGCCGCCGGTTTCTCGAACTTCACGCAGGACCACCTGGATTACCACGAAACCTTCGAGGCCTATTTCAACGCAAAGGCCGGTCTGTTCGACCGGGTTTTGCCGCAGGATGGAACGGCCGTTGTCAACCTGAGCGACCCGAAAGGGGCCCAGGTCCGGCGGATCGCCGAGATGCGCGGCCAGTCGGTGCTGACGGTGGGGCTGGGCGATGCCGACCTGTGTCTGATCAACCAGCGGTTCGACGCCACGGGGCAGGACCTGCGCTTTGCGTGGCAGGGCCGAACGTTCCAGACCCGCCTGAACCTGATCGGCGGGTTTCAGGCCGAAAATATCCTGCTGGCCTGTGGCCTGGTGATCGCTGCCGGGGACAGCCCCGAACGGGTGTTCGAAACTCTGCCCCATCTGACGACGGTTCGCGGGCGGATGCAACTGGCCGCCACGCGTGACAATGGCGCGGCGGTGTTTGTGGATTATGCCCACACGCCTGATGCTGTTGCCACAGCACTCAGGGCGCTGCGCCCGCATGTGATGGGCCGTCTGATTGCCGTTATCGGTGCGGGCGGGGATCGCGACGCCAGCAAACGACCCTTGATGGGCAGGGCGGCAGCCAACCATGCAAACGTGGTCTTTGTCACCGATGACAACCCGCGCAGCGAAGATCCGGCAGTCATCCGCGCGGCCGTGATGGCAGGCGCGTCAGAGGCAGCAGGCGACGCCAGCGTGACCGAAGTCGGCGACCGCGCCGAGGCCATCCTGCGCGGCATCGATGCGCTGCAACCCGGTGATGCGCTGCTGATCGCCGGAAAGGGGCATGAAACCGGTCAGATCGTGGGAGATCAGGTTCTGCACTTCGACGATGTCGAACAGGCCAGCATTTCCGTTGCAGCGCTGGACGGGAGGGTCGCATGACGCTCTGGACTGCATCCGAGGCTGCTCAGGCAACGGGTGGACGGGTCACGACCGACTGGGCCGCTGATGGTGTCTCCATCGACACGCGCACCCTTCAACCCGGTGATCTGTTCGTGGCGCTGAAAGCGGCACGGGACGGGCATGAGTTCGTAGCCCAAGCGCTTGAGAAAGGCGCGGGCGCGGCTTTGGTCTCGCATATTCCCGACAACGTATCGCCAGACGCACCACTGCTGATCGTCGAAGATGTGCAGGCGGCGCTCGAGGCTTTGGGGCAGGCGGCTCGCGCCAGAACGGATGCGCGTGTGGTGGGGGTGACCGGCAGTGTCGGCAAGACGTCGACCAAGGAAATGCTGGCCGTGATCCTCGAAACACAGGGCAGAACCCATGCCAGCGTGGCCAGCTACAACAACCACTGGGGCGTTCCGCTGACCCTTGCCCGGATGCCGCGCGACACTGAATTCGCAGTGATCGAGATTGGCATGAACCATCCGGGCGAGATTGCCCCGCTGGCCCGGCAAGCCCGCCCGCATGTGGCGCTGGTCACGACCGTGGCGGCGGTGCATCTGGAAGCCTTCGAGAATGTGGCTGGCATCGCCCATGAAAAAGCTGCGATCTTTGAAGGGCTCGAATCCGGTGGCGCGGCAATCGTCAATGCGGATATCGAGCACGCGGACATCCTGCGCCAAACGGCACTTGGGCAGGGGGCCGGGATCGTGGATTTCGGCCAAGGCGCAACGGATTACCGGCTGACCGACGTTCAGCAGGGGACGAGCGCCGTGAATGCCGAAGCTGCCGTTGGTGATCAGGTATTCCGCTTTGCGGTGAACTCTGCCGGTACGCATTTCGCCATGAACGCACTGGGGGCTTTGGCAGCCTGCGTTGAACTGGGTGTCGATCTGGATGACGCTATCGCGGGTCTGCGCGCATGGTCTCCGGTCAAGGGGCGCGGCGTACGGGAAAGCCTGCCTTTGCCCGGCGGCGGGCAGATCGAACTGCTGGATGACAGCTATAACGCCAACCCGACCTCGATGGAGGCCGCGCTGGATGTCTTGGCCGCCTCCAAAGGCACCCGCCGCGTTGCGTTTCTGGGTGACATGAAGGAACTGGGCGCCCAGGAAGAGGCCATGCATGCCGCCATGGCGGATATCGAGGCGATGGCGCGCGTGGATCAGGTTCATTGCATCGGGCCATTGATGCAGGCAATGCACCGCGCGCTGCCCGAGAAGAAACGTGGGCTCTGGTTCGCAACCAGTGCGGAAATGGCGGAACATCTGCCTGCTTTGATCCGGGATGGAGACACGGTGCTCGCCAAGGGCTCACTCAGCATGGCGTTGGCCGCGATTGTTGACGGTCTGCGCAAAATGGGGCAAGGGGGCGCGCTTGATGGGTGAACTTGCCCGCGCGCCTCGTGTGAGAAAGGTATTGTCATGCTGTACTGGTTGACCGCTCTGTCGGACGGAGGGGATTTCTGGAACCTCTTCCGGTATATCACCTTCCGCGCAGGCGGTGCCTTCATGACCGCGCTGATATTTGGGTTCATCTTCGGAAAACCCCTGATCAACGTGCTGCGCAAGAAACAGGGCAAAGGCCAGCCGATCCGTGACGACGGCCCCGAAGGGCATTTTTCCAAGGCAGGCACGCCGACGATGGGTGGATTGCTGATTGTCGGAGCTCTGGTCACGTCAACCCTTGTCTGGGCGCGGTTGGACAACCCTTATGTCTGGATGGTTCTTTTTGTGACCTTGTCTTATGCGGCCATCGGATTCGCGGATGACTACGCGAAGGTCTCAAAACAGAATACGCAGGGGGTTTCAGGCAGGATGCGCCTGGCTTTGGGCGTGATTATCGCCGTGCTGGCTTCGCTTTGGGCGACGTTGCACCACCCCGAAGCGTTGCAGAACCAGCTGGCTGTACCCGTCTTCAAGGACACGCTGGTCAATCTGGGCATCTTCTATATTCCGTTCTCGATTGTCGTGATCGTCGGGGCCGCCAATGCGGTGAACCTGACCGACGGTCTGGACGGGCTGGCCATCATGCCGGCGATGATCGCAGCCTCGACCCTGGGCGTGATCGCCTATGCGGTCGGTCGGGTCGACTTTACCGAATATCTCGATGTGCATTACGTCCCGGGCACCGGTGAGATCTTCATCTTCACCTCCGCGTTGTTCGGGGCCGGCCTCGGGTTTCTCTGGTACAATGCCCCCCCGGCGGCGGTGTTCATGGGCGATACCGGATCGCTGGCCCTGGGCGGGGCGCTGGGCGCAATCGCCGTGGCCACCAAGCACGAGCTGGTTCTGGCCGTGGTCGGCGGCCTGTTCGTGGTCGAGGCGCTGAGCGTGATCATTCAGGTCCTCTACTTCAAGCGCACGGGCAAGAGGGTCTTCCTGATGGCCCCGATCCATCACCACTATGAGAAAAAAGGCTGGGCCGAGCCGACCATCGTGATCCGCTTCTGGATCATCTCGCTGATCCTGGCGATGATCGGTCTGGCGACGCTCAAAGTAAGGTAGTATTAAGGGGTAAAATAACAAAATGACAAAAACTGAAGTTAACTCTGCAACTGAGAGTTCTCTTGAGCAACGTTGGAACTCGTTCGGGCAAATTTGCTCGGTGCTTGGATTCGTTTTGGGATTGTTTGCAGTTTTTGGCAATCTGCCAGGTTGCTATTGGTCATTGACGCTTCTCGCTTTGTCTTTTGCCGGGCTACTTCCGATTTACGCACTGCTAGAGCGATACATCCCTGTTATGGCCGCTCGTCTTTTGGTGGTTATTATTTCGCTACTATTTCTCTGCGCCGTTCAGTTCTTTTGGGTGAAGTCGGGGAACACCGCAGTTTGCACACAATCAGAGCTGCAGTCTCTGTTCTTTTGGATCGGATGAGTTTGATAATAAAAAGGCGAACAAAATGATCCCGGTCAAAGGCTTTGCAGGACAGAAAGTGGCCGTTTTAGGGTTGGGTCGATCCGGTCTGGCCACTGCGCGCGCGCTGCGTGCAGGCGGGGCGGAACCGGTGTGCTGGGACGACAACCCGGCCGCTCGTGATACCGCCGAAGGCGAGGGCTTCTCCTGCGCCGACCTGCGCAAGCATGGGGCATTTGACGACATCGCGTCGCTGATCGTTTCACCGGGCATTCCGCATCTCTATCCTGAACCGAACCCCGTGGTGGCGGCAGCCCTGGATGCAGGCGTGCCGGTGGACAATGACATCGGCCTGTTCTTCCGCTCCTTTGCCGGACCGGAATGGAACAACTACGACACGCCTCCGCGCGTGATTGCGGTGACAGGCTCGAACGGGAAATCGACGACTGCCGCTTTGATCCATCATATCCTGACCGAGGCCGGTCGCGAGGCGCAGTTGGCGGGGAATATCGGGCGCGGTGTTCTGGATATCGATCCGGGCGGTGATGGTTCGGTCGTGGTGCTGGAGCTTTCCAGCTATCAGACCGAGCTGGCCCGCGCTCTGACCCCCGATGTGGCGGTGTTCACCAATCTGTCGCCCGATCATCTGGACCGCCACGGCGGCATGGGGGGATATTTCGCGGCCAAGCGGCGCCTCTTTTCCGAAGGCGGCCCGGATCGCGCGATCATTGGCGTCGACGAAACCGAAGGTGCGTTTTTGGCAGGGCAACTGGCTGAAGGACCATCGGATGACCGGGTGATCCGTATCTCGGTGGCGCGGAAGCTGACTGGGCCGGGCTGGCAGGTCTTTGCGCGCAAAGGGTTCCTGTCGGAATACCGCAAGGGGCGGCAGGCGGGGTTTATCGACCTGCGCGCCATCAAGGGCCTGCCCGGTGCACATAACCACCAGAATGCCTGCGCGGCCTACGCGGCCTGCCGGTCGCTGGGCCTTGCCCCGCGCGTGATCGAGGATGCGCTGCATTCCTATCCGGGTCTGCCGCATCGCAGCCAGATCATCGCCGAGGCCGATGGGGTTACCTACGTCAACGACTCCAAGGCGACCAATGTCGACAGCGCCCTGAAAGCGCTTATGGCATTCAAAAAGATCCGATGGATTTGCGGCGGTCTTGAGAAAGAGGGTGGCATATCAGCCCTGAACATGGCGGCGGGCGAAGTCATCAAGGCCTATGTGATCGGTCGCGAAGCGGCCGGTTTTGCGATGCAGCTCGAGGCTGATGCGCAGGTCTGTACGACGATGTCAGAGGCCGTGGCGCAGGCCATGGCGGATGCCCGACCCGGCGAGACGGTCCTACTGGCGCCCGCGGCGGCAAGTTTCGACCAATATGACAACTTTGAACAGCGCGGCGAGGATTTTGCAACGCAGGTCAAGCGCCGGCTGACAGAATAGCCATTTGCAATAGACCGCCGGCTGGGCCAAACTTGGATGCTATCAGCTTGACGCGGCACCATTATTGGTTTTGCCTGCCAGCAGATTCAACACGAGGTTATGACTATGCCATTTCGTAGACTTTCTCTGATCCTACCTGCCATTCTTGTTGCGGGGGCCTGTACGAACACGGGTGCCAACTATCAGCCCATCGTCGACGGTCCGGTCGGCCCGAATTACAACGTGGACCTGCAGCAATGCCAACAACTGGCGGCATCGCAGAGCAGCGTTGATGGCTCTACCGCGGGGAATGCAGCAATTGGCGCAGCGGGTGCTGCGGCCGTTACCGGGATCGTTCAGGACAGCAGCGACAATCTTGGTCGCGCGGCTGTGGCAGGTGCCCTGGTAGGCGCTGGCGCAGACGTCATCAATAAAAACCAGAACAAGGAAGTGATCGTGCGCAACTGCATGCGCGGGCGTGGCTACAACGTCGTAGGCTAGCGTCCGGCGGCAATTGCAACACCTGCAGCATGGCCTGACGACCATGCCCACTGGAAGTTGTAGCCGCCCAACCAACCGGTGACATCAACTGCTTCGCCAATTGCATAGAGGCCGGGGACATCCCTGGCCTCCATCGTTTTCGAAGACAAGTCATCCGTGTTGATCCCGCCCAAGGTGACTTCGGCGGTGCGATACCCCTCGGTCCCCGACGGCACCAGTTGCCACGCAGACAAGGCCGAGGTCAGTTCGGCCAGTTTCGCGTCCGACTGATCCGCCAGCTTCCCGGACATCGGAATGATCCGACACAGGTAATCGACCAGCCGGGCCGGCAGATGCCGCGCCAGTTCAGTGGTCAGCGCCTTGCGGCCAGCGCTTTGCCGCTGTGCGCGCAACAGATCCAACAGGGGCAGGTCGGGGATCAGGTTCACCTGGATTGCCTCACCTTCGCGCCAGTATGACGACAGTTGCAACACCGACGGCCCGCTGAGACCGCGATGGGTGAACAGCAGAGCCTCGTCGAAGCTGGCGCGATCATTCGACAGTCGCACGGGAAGTGAAACGCCGGACAGGTCCTTGAACCGCCCGTCCGAGAAGGTGAAAGGCACCAGCGCCGCCCGAGTCTCGGTCATCCGCAACCCGAACTGACGCGCGATGTCATAGGCCAGCCCGGTAGCGCCCATCTTTGGAATCGATTTCCCGCCCGTCGCCAGCACCAGATTGGCGCAGGTCAGGTGCTGCCGTTGCCCGTCACGCTCCACCTCCAGCGCAAAGCCGCCTTCGGTCTTGCGCAGATCGCGCAGCAAGGTTTGAACCCACAGCTCTGCTCCTGCACCGCTCATTTCATCCAGCAACATCCGGATGATCTGTTTCGAAGAGCCATCGCAGAACAACTGGCCCAAGGTTTTCTCATGCCAGGCGATGTTGTGACGCTCGACCAGATCGATGAAATCCCATTGCGTGTACCGTGAAAGGGCGGATTTGCAGAAATGCGGGTTTCGCGACAGGAAGTTGCCCGGCCCGGCATACATGTTGGTGAAATTGCAGCGCCCCCCGCCCGAGATGCGGATTTTCTCGCCGGGTGCCTTGGCATGGTCAATCACCAGCACGCGCCCACCGCAATGGGCCGCACACATCATGCCGGCAGCCCCGGCCCCAAGGATGATCGTGTCGTAGGTCATGCGCGGGGGATGGCGTGGATTAAACAAGATGGCAAGAGCCCATGCCGAAGTCGCGCGGCGCGCGCTCGCCGCGTTCTCTCAAATTCGAAGTCGGCTGACAGGGCGATTGCCAGAGTTCCAGCGCACTGACATGCTGCGGCCATACCGCAAAGAGGTTTTGACAAGACAAACTGGCAAAAGGAACTCTGAATGCAATTCCCCGAATTTATTTTGTCATTTCCAAAACTGGATGTGCCTTTTCCTGAAGACGTGGTGCAGACGGCCGTCATTCGATCAGATGCAGGGCTGGTCGCTTTCTTCACTTTTCTCAAGGACATGGAGCTTCCCCTGCATTCGCATGGTGCCCAATGGGGGACGGTGGTTGAGGGTGAAATTGAACTCACGATCGGTGGCCAGACCCGCATCTACGGCCCCGGCGACAGCTACTCGATCCCAAGCGGAGTCGCGCACGGAGGGACCATCAAGGCGGGGTCTCGCGTCATTGACGTGTTTGAGGAACCCGACCGATATCCGATCAAGGAATAATGCATAGCAACCCGCCTTGTGGATCAACGCGCGCCACTCCACTAAGCGGCGTGTCCAAAGCTGCAATAACCACGGGCCGCCACGTGCAGCCGGGGGTGCTTTGCGCCTGGAAGGTCGATTTATGCCTTGTGGCTTCATCCTACTAGCCCAAACACAAAAATCCCTGTAGAGTCTCAATCAGACCCCGAAAACGGGGCGTTGACGAGGCAGAGAGTGGCGGTATCTCATGACTGAGATGGTGTATGGCGCGGTCCAGGACCAGCGCGGAGAACCGATTCTACCGAAATGGTGGCGCACAATCGATCGCTGGACGATGTCCTGCGTTCTGATCCTGTTTGCCATCGGTCTGTTGCTGGGGCTGGCGTCTTCGCCACCGCTGGCCGGGCGAAACGGGTTCGATCCGTTCCATTATGTCGAACGTCAGGCCATCTTCGGCGGATTGGCGCTGATTGCGATGCTTCTGACCTCGATGATGTCGCCGACGCTGGTGCGTCGTTTGGCGGTGCTGGGTTTCTTGGGGGCCTTCGTGGCACTGGTTTTCCTGCCCGTGTTCGGGACCGACTTTGGCAAGGGCGCGGTGCGCTGGTATTCACTGGGGTTCGCCTCGCTTCAGCCGTCCGAGTTTCTGAAGCCCGGCTTCATCGTCGTTGCTGCATGGCTGCTGGCTGCCTCACAAGAGATCAACGGCCCGCCGGGGCGGATTTGGTCGTTTGCCCTGTGCATGGCGATTGTCGGTATGCTGGTGATGCAACCTGATTTCGGTCAGGCCTGCCTGATCCTGTTCGGCTGGGGGGTGATGTATTTTGTCGCCGGGGCGCCAATGCTGCTGCTGGTTGGAATGGCCGGGTTTGTTGTTCTGGGCGGTATGTTCGCCTATTCCAATTCTGAACACTTTGCCCGCCGTATCGATGGCTTTCTGAATCAAGAGGTCGATCCGACCACCCAGTTAGGCTATGCCACCAACGCCATCCGCGAAGGGGGGCTGTTCGGTGTCGGCGTGGGTGAGGGGCAGGTCAAGTGGTCGCTGCCGGACGCGCATACCGATTTCATCATCGCGGTCGCGGCCGAGGAATACGGCCTGATCCTGGTGCTGATCATCATCGCGCTTTATTCGTTGGTCGTGGTACGTTCGTTGCTGCGCCTGATGCGGGAACGTGACATGTTCATCCGCCTGGCGGGCACCGGTCTGGCATGCATGTTCGGCGTGCAGGCGATGATCAACATGGGTGTTGCGGTACGTCTGCTGCCCGCGAAGGGAATGACGCTGCCTTTTGTCAGCTATGGCGGCTCATCCCTGATTGCAGGCGGTATCGCGGTCGGAATGCTGCTGGCCTTCACCCGAACCCGCCCACAGGGCGAGCTTGGCGAAATTCTGCGCGGACGAGGATAATGGGGAACCCTTACCTGTTGATTGCGGCTGGCGGGACCGGGGGGCACATGTTCCCGGCTCAGGCGCTGGCCGAGGCGATGCTGAACAAGGGCTGGCGCGTGCGCCTGTCCACCGACCCGCGCGGCGCCCGCTATACCGGTGGTTTCCCGCATTCGACCGAGATCGTCGAGGCATCATCGGCCACTTTCGCGCGTGGCGGTCTGGCGGCCAAGGCCATGGCCGGCCCCAAGATCGCCGGTGGCGTGGCTGGCATGGTGTTCCAGATGGTGCGGGACAAGCCCGACGTCGTTGTGGGTTTCGGCGGGTATCCCTCGATCCCGGCGCTGAGCGCTGCGACCATGCTCAAAATCCCCCGCATGATCCACGAACAGAACGGGGTGCTCGGGCGTGTGAACCAGTTGTTCGCCACCCGTGTCGCGCAGGTGGCCTGTGGTGTGTGGCCCACGGACCTGCCCGAGGGCGCGCATGGCATCCACACCGGAAACCCGGTCCGGTCCGCCGTTCTGGACCGCGCCGCGGCCGGTTATATTCCGCCCGGCGATTATCCGATGTCGGTCCTTGTCATGGGCGGTTCGCAAGGCGCACGCATCCTCAGCGATGTGGTGCCTGGTGCCATCGCCGCACTGCCCGAAGAAATCCGCACTCACATCCGCGTGGCGCATCAGGCCCGGGACGAGGATGGCGAGCGCGTCACAGCCTTCTACAACGAACACGGCATCCGCGCCGACGTGCAGCCCTTCTTTGATGATGTCCCCCGTCGCATGTCGGATGCCCAACTGGTGATCTCGCGGTCTGGCGCGTCCAGCGTTGCCGATATCTCGGTCATCGGGCGCCCGTCGATCCTGATCCCCTTTGCCGCCGCCGCCGGAGATCACCAGACAGCCAACGCACGGGGCTTGGTGCAGGCGGGCGGGGCCATCATGATCCCGGAAAAGGCTCTTGACGTTCCTGCGCTGACACAGCAAATCACCACGGTTCTCACGAACCCCGAAGCCGCACAGAAAATGGCCCATGCCGCCTTGTCCGTCGGGGCACCTGACGCCACCGAGCGTCTGACAGCCCTTGTTGAACAATTGGCGCAGAAGGAGACCACATGAACCCAGCAACCAAACTGCCGCAGGACGTAGGGCCGATTCACTTTGTGGGGATCGGCGGGATCGGAATGTCGGGTATCGCCGAGGTGCTGCTCAATCTGGGGTACCGGGTTCAGGGCTCGGACCTGAAGGCATCGAAGATCACCGACCGGCTGGCAAGTCTGGGGGCCGAGATCTTTGTCGGTCAGCGCGCGGAAAACCTTGAAAACGCGGCCGTTGTGGTGGTCTCGACCGCGATCAAACCGGGCAACCCCGAGCTTGACGGCGCCCGTGCCCGCGGCCTTCCGGTGGTGCGCCGGGCTGACATGCTGGCCGAACTGATGCGGCTGAAATCCAACATCGCCATCGCCGGGACTCACGGCAAGACCACCACGACCACGATGATGGCCGAACTGATGGTGGCAGGGGATTTTGACCCGACCGTGATCAATGGCGGCATCATCCATGCCTACGGCTCGAACGCCCGGATGGGACAGGGCGAATGGATGGTGGTCGAAGCGGACGAGAGCGACGGCTCGTTCAACCGCCTGCCCGCGACCATCGCCATCGTCACCAATATCGACCCCGAGCATATGGAGCATTGGGGCGATTTCGACAAGCTGCGCGCGGGTTTCCATGAATTCGTATCGAATATCCCCTTTTACGGGCTGGCTGTGTGTTGCACCGACCATGCCGAGGTGCAGGCGCTTGTCGGCCGCATCACCGACCGCCGCGTGCGCACCTATGGCTTCAACGCGCAGTCCGATGTGCGGGCCGAGAACCTGACCTACAAGGGCGGCGTCGCGCATTTCGACATTCACCTGCAATACGAAGACAAGGTGATCGAAGGCTGCACTCTGCCGATGCCCGGCGACCACAACGTTTCCAACGCTTTGTCCGCCGTGGCTGTTGCCCGCCATCTGGGCATGAAAGCCTCGGAAATTCGCGAGGCACTGGCCAATTTCGGCGGCGTCAATCGCCGCTTTACCAAGGTCGGAGAGGTCGACGGTGTCACCATCATCGACGACTATGGCCACCACCCCGTTGAAATCACCGCAGTCCTGAAGGCCGCGCGACAGGCGACCGAAGGCCGCGTAATCGCCGTGCACCAGCCGCACCGTTATTCGCGCCTGTCCAATCTGTTCGATGATTTCTGCACCTGCTTCAATGACGCCGATGTCGTAGCTATCGCCGATATCTTCGCCGCCGGAGAGGACCCGATCGAAGGCGCATCGCGCGACGATCTGGTGCAGGGTCTGATCCGCCACGGCCACCGCCACGCCCGCGCGCTGTTTGACGAAAACGATCTTGAGCGGCTTGTGCGCGAGCAGGCCCGCCCGGGCGATATCGTCGTCTGCCTCGGGGCCGGTACGATCAGCGCCTGGGCCAATGGTCTGCCTGAGAGATTGCAACGAAAACAAGCTGTTTGACTTCCCTTCTGTTTGGTGCACAACCTGAAGGTGTAGCAAATGCCCGCAGCCGCCGCATGTCCTCGGAGGGGACAGATGGACTATTCGATGATCATTGCCGCCCTTTGGGTGATCTGCGCCACGATCGTGGCGTTCTTGCCGATGCGAATGCAGTTTCCGCCGGGCGTGACCCTGCTGATCTGCGCTCCGGTACTGATCGTCTGGCTGGGTTATGATCACGGTTGGTTCTGGTCGGTTTTCGCCTTCGGCGGATTCGTTTCGATGTTCCGCAACCCCATCCGGTATTACTGGCGAAAATGGGTGCGCGGGGAGGTCATGGAATGAACTGGTCCATCGCTCTTGCCGGTCTGTGGGGCGTTTCCGCGAATCTGCTGGCAATGATCCCAAGCAAAGACAACCACTGGACACGCGCCTATATCCTGATCGCCGTGGGCATTCCGATTCTGGGGTATGTCACCTATCAGAACGGCCCGTGGATCGGCTTGCTGGTGCTGGCCATGGGTATGTCCGTGCTGCGCTGGCCCGTGATTTATCTGACCCGTTGGACAAAGATGAAAATGCAGGGCATGAAGGCGGCTGACGAATAACCGGCCAGTTTCAGGAGGTCCGCCATGGCGTCCGTCGCCACATTTGCCTATCTGCCGATTCTTTCTTTCCTGCTAGGTGCCGCCGCCGGTTTTACGGCGGGCCGTTGGCTGGGCCTGCGCGGCTTGTTGTGGCTGATCGGTCTGGCCTCGGCCGTCGGGCTGGCGTTGATCGTGGTACTGGCCGGTATTGGCACCGGCGAAGAAGAACAGGCGTTCGGCCCGCTGGTCTGGCTGACCGCCGGCGTTCTTCCCTTTCTGTTCGCTGCAATCATGGGCGGTGTGGGCGGACGCAGCCTGGCGGTGCGTGCAGACGCATGACAACGTTTCCCGTTCCGAAAGGTCGCCTGTCTCGGGCGCGACCTCTCTCTGAGCTCACATGGCTTCGCGTCGGCGGCCCGGCCGATTACCTGTTCCAGCCTGCCGATACCGAAGACCTGCAAGCCTTCCTGCGGGAACTGCCCGCACAAACACCGATCTTTCCGATGGGTGTCGGTTCGAACCTGATCGTTCGGGATGGGGGGCTGCGGGCCGTGGTGATCCGGCTGGGGCGCGGGTTCAACGCGATCTTGGTTGACGGCAACACGGTTACGGCAGGGGCTGCGGCGCTGGACGCGCATGTTGCGCGAAAGGCGGCGGATGCCGGTGTTGACCTGACCTTTCTGCGCACCATTCCGGGCTCGATCGGCGGCGCGGTGCGGATGAACGCGGGCTGTTACGGCAGCTACACGGCGGATGTTCTGCGCAAGGCCACGATTGTCACCCGGCAAGGCGAACTTGTGGACCTGACGCCCGAAGACTTGAACTTTCGCTATCGCCAGACGGACCTGCCGGAAGGCGCCGTGCTGATTTCGGCTGTGTTCGAGGGCCCTTCAGGCAGTCCCCAAGAACTCCATGCCCGTATGGAGGCACAGTTGAAAAAACGCGACGAAACCCAGCCCACCAAAGATCGCAGCGCGGGGTCGACCTTCCGTAACCCGGCGGGGTTTTCTTCGACCGGGCAGGCGGATGACGTGCATGATTTCAAGGCGTGGAAGGTGATCGACGACGCCGGAATGCGCGGCGCGACGCTTGGCGGTGCGCAGATGAGCCCGAAGCACTCGAATTTCCTGATCAATACCGGCGCGGCCACCGCTGCAGACCTCGAAGGTCTTGGCGAAGAAGTGCGAAAAAAGGTTTACGAAACAAGCGGCATCACGCTAGAGTGGGAAATCATGCGGGTCGGTGATCCGCTGACAGAATAAAGCCCCGACCGTCAGACCATAACAGGCAAATTCAGGCGACGGATCAAAGGCATAAACACAGTACGGACCACGACATAAGGTCCGGGGACATTGAGGCGCACATTGGGTATGTCGAGCAGGACAAACCCCAAAGTGGCGGTATTGATGGGTGGACCCTCGGCGGAACGCGAGGTGTCTCTCAGCTCTGGGCGCGAATGCGCGGCCGCCCTTGTGGGAGAAGGCTTTGAAGTGGTCGAACTGGACGCGGGTCCCGACCTCTGCGCGCGCCTTGTGGACATCAAACCGGATGTGGTTTTCAACGCCCTGCATGGCCGCTGGGGCGAAGATGGGTGTGTGCAGGGCCTGCTGGAGTGGATGCGTATCCCTTACACCCATTCCGGTGTGCTGGCCTCGGCGCTGGCAATGGACAAGCAGCGCAGCAAAGAGATTTACCAGACCGAAGGGCTGCCCGTCGTACCAAGCGTGATCGTGCCCAAGGTCGAGGTGGTCGAAGCTCACGTGATGAAGCCACCCTATGTGGCCAAGCCGAACAACGAAGGCTCCAGCGTTGGGATTTACATCGTCCATGAAAACGCCAACGGCCCGCCGCAGCTGTCCGAAGACATGCCCGATCAGATCATGGTCGAGAAATATGTTGCGGGGCGTGAACTGACCGTAACGGTGATGGGCGACCGCGCCCTGACCGTGACCGAGATCATGACCGATGGTGGTTGGTATGATTACGATGCCAAGTACAAACCGGGCGGATCATGGCATGTTCTGCCTGCCGATGTGCCACCGGACATCTTTGACCGTTGCATGGATTACGCCGTGCGTGCGCATGTTGCCTTGGGATGCAGGGGCGTCAGCCGCACCGATTTCCGCTGGGATGACAGCAAGGGTGCCGATGGGTTGTTCCTGCTGGAAACCAATACCCAGCCCGGCATGACGCCAACCTCTCTGGTCCCGGAACAGGCCGCTCATCTTGGAAAGACATTCGGACAGCTCTGCGCCTGGATGGTGGAGGACGCCTCATGCGACCGCTGATCGCCAGTCGTTCATTGGAAATCCACCGCAGCAAACCACTTGCGGGGCCGGATGCCGATTTCGCCTCGGCCGACACGGACTCGCACGAGGCCGAACCGCTTTTGCGCCTGCGCGGTGCGCGTGTGTTTTCCCGCTCTGCGAGGCGCAGTGACCCTGCGCCGTCTCGTCTCAGCTATCGGCTGCAACGTTGGATGCTGACGCCGGGCATTCGCCTTGGTGTCAAGGTCGGCCTGCCGATCTGCGCCATCGCTGCCGCGGTTGGCATCTTCTTTGCCTCGCAGGACCGTCGCGACGCACTTGCCGCTTATATCGCCGATGTGCGCACTTCGATTCAGGAGCGCCCTGAATTCATGGTCAACCTGATGGCCATCGATGGGGCGGGAACCGACCTGTCCGAAGATATCCGTGAAATCGTTCCGCTGGATTTCCCGATCAGTTCCTGGGATCTGGATGTGGAACAGATCCGCGACACGATCACCGGGCTGGACCCGGTGAAATCCGCAACCGTCAGAATCCGCCCCGGAGGCATCCTGCAAGTCGATGTCGTCGAGCGTCAGCCCGTAATCGTCTGGCGAACGCGTGAGGGGCTTGAGCTGCTGGATGAGACAGGCGCGCATGTCAAGGAAGCCACCTCTCGCAAGGATAACGCCGATCTGCCGCTGATCGCAGGGATGGGCGCCGACGATCACGTCGGAGAAGCGCTGGAGCTTCTGCGGACTTCGCGCAGCCTGGGCAATCGCGTGCGCGGCTTGGTGCGCGTGGGAGAGCGGCGCTGGGATCTGGTGCTGGACCGTGGTCAGCGCATCATGCTGCCGACCGAACGCCCGGTGCGTGCGCTGGAACGCGTGCTTGCCGTGAACGAGGTACAGGACCTTCTGGAACGTGACGTGGCCGTGGTCGACATGCGCCTCGGGCAGCGTCCGACCATCCGAATGACCAAAGCCGCCAGCGAAGACTGGTGGAACACAAAAGTGACAGTGAGTAACGGGCAGTAACGACCATGATGACCGATCTTTATCAGTCCCAACGTGCCATGCGTCAGATGCGGCGGCAGGCATTGCAACGCGGTGTGATTGCGATTCTGGATGTGGGCAGTTCGAAAATCGCCTGTCTTGTGCTGCGCTTTGACGGAACCGGTCGGCTGAGCGAGGACAACACCATCGGTTCCATGGCAGGGCAGACAGGTTTTCGCGTCATCGGTGCCGCGACCACCCGGTCGCGGGGCGTGCAGTTCGGCGAAGTCACCGCCATGCAGGAAACCGAACGTGCCATCCGCACCGCGCTTCAGGCCGCACAGAAGATGGCCGACATCCGCGTCGACCATGTGATCGCCTGTTTCTCGGGCGCGAACCCGCGGTCTTACGGGCTGGATGCACAAGTCGATCTGGACGGTCAGATCGTGACCGAGGCCGAAGTAGGCCGGGTTCTGAACGCCTGCGACGTGCCGGATTATGGTGACGGGCGCGAAGTACTGCATGCTCAACCGGTGAATTTCGCGCTCGACAACCGATCGGGCCTGATCGACCCGCGCGGGCAGATGGGCCAGAGCCTTGCGGTCGACATGCATATGCTGACCGTGGATTCGTCAGCGATCCAGAACATCGTGCGCTGTATCAAGCGCTGCGATCTGGAACTGGCCGGGATTGCGAATTCGGCCTATGTCTCGGGCATCTCGGCGCTGGTCGAGGATGAGCAGGAACTGGGTGCGGCCTGTGTCGACATGGGCGGCGGCACCACGAGCGTTTCGATCTTCATGAAAAAGCACATGATCTATGCCGATTGCGTGCGCATGGGCGGCGATCACGTGACTGCCGATATCTCGATGGGCTTGGGTGTACCTGCCGCCGTGGCGGAACGGATCAAGACATTCAATGGTGGCGTTCATGCCACCGGGGCCGACGACAGGGATATGATTGATATCGGTGGTGATACCGGCGATTGGGAACACGACCGCCGCACCGTCAGCCGTGCCGAGTTGATCGGCATCATGCGCCCGCGTGTCGAGGAAATTCTTGAAGAGGTCCGCGTCCGGCTGGACGCCGCCGGATTTGAACACATGCCAAGCCAGCAGATCGTGCTGACCGGCGGCGGCAGCCAGATCATGGGGCTGGACGGGCTGGCCACGCGCATCCTCGGTCAGCGCGTTCGCCTGGGCCGCCCCTTGCGCGTGCATGGCCTGCCCCAATCAGCCACCGGGCCCGGGTTCTCGTCCGCTGTCGGCCTCAGCCTGTTTGCAGCCCATCCTCAGGATGAATGGTGGGACTTTGAAATCCCGGTCGATACCTATGCTGCGCGCCCGTTCAAGCGCGCCGTGCGGTGGTTCCGTGACAACTGGTAGAGTCCTGCGCGGGTGTGCACTGGGCACGGCGCTGCTGCCTTGCTTGGCATCGGCCCAGACCATGATCACGCCCGAGGCGTTTCTGGACGCGGCGGTCGGCAAAACTCTGGCATTCTACGAAATCCGCAGCGGTGGCCTGGTGGGAACCGAACAATTTCTGAACCGCCGCATGTCGGTCTGGCGCGAAGAGGGGCAGGGCTGTGTCTACGGGCAGATCACGACGCCAAACGGTCAGTTGTGTTTTCTGTACGACAATGACCCGGACGGCATTCCGGTCTGTTGGTGGCCGTTTTTGCATGAAGATCGTTTGATGGTGCGGCTTGCCTCATTCGTCGATGGCGAAATACAGGAAGTGCGATCCATGACGGATCGCGGCCTGGACTGTCCAAATGCACCGCTCAGCTGAAGAAACCGGTTGCAGCGTTTCGATTTATCCCGCAAGATATCCACAAGGCCCGAAAGAGGCCTCGCGGCAGGACCTGAGCAGTTTTCCGCAATGTAGTTGACAGTCGATCAGAGCGCGATGAACGAATGTGTTCTCGCGTTCATGCCGGTTGTCTAGTAATGGTCGCCGTTGTTTCCGCTATATCTGGCGTGACCTGCGAAATGCCGCCGGTTTCTGCCTTATTTCCTCCATATTTTGTGGGAAAACGCGATTTTTGACGTGACCTTTTGGCATCAGGCCGCTAGAATCGAACAAGGATAGGTAAGAAAAACACCGCTTTGGCGGGACATAAATACAGGCGGACAGAGCATGACATTGAATCTTTCGATGCCCGGGCACGACGAACTGAAGCCTCGGATTACAGTATTTGGCGTTGGCGGTGCAGGCGGGAACGCCGTCAATAACATGATTGAAAAACAGTTGGACGGCGTTGATTTCGTGGTCGCCAACACCGACGCACAGGCGTTGCAACAAAGCCAGTCTTCGGCGCGGGTGCAGCTGGGCGTGAAAGTCACCGAAGGTCTGGGGGCAGGGGCCCGCCCGACCGTAGGCGCGGCCGCCGCCGAGGAAAGCATCGAACAGATCGTGGACCACCTTGCCGGCGCGCATATGTGCTTCATCACCGCCGGTATGGGCGGCGGTACCGGCACGGGGGCTGCTCCGATCATCGCGCAGGCCGCCCGCGAATTGGGTGTTCTGACCGTCGGTGTCGTCACCAAGCCCTTCCAGTTCGAAGGTGCCAAGCGGATGCGCCAGGCTGAAGATGGTGTCGAGGCGCTGCAACAGGTTGTCGATACGCTGATCATCATCCCGAACCAGAACCTGTTCCGTCTGGCCAATGAAAAGACCACCTTTACCGAGGCGTTCTCGATGGCTGACGACGTTCTGTATCAGGGCGTCAAAGGCGTGACCGACCTGATGGTGCGCCCCGGCCTGATCAACCTCGACTTTGCCGACGTTCGCGCCGTAATGGACGAGATGGGCAAGGCAATGATGGGCACCGGCGAGGCAACAGGCGAAGACCGCGCCATTCAGGCGGCGGAAAAGGCCATCGCAAACCCGCTGCTGGACGAAATCAGCCTCAAGGGTGCCAAGGGCGTGCTGATCAACATCACCGGGTCGCACGACTTGACCCTGTTCGAACTGGACGAAGCCGCCAACCGCATCCGCGAGGAAGTGGATCCCGAGGCCAATATCATCGTCGGCTCGACGCTGGATACCGCCATGGAAGGCGGAATGCGCGTGTCGGTTGTTGCGACCGGCATCGACGCCAGCGAAAAATCGACCGAAGTCCCGGTGGCCCGCCGCTCGATGTCCGAACCGCTGACCCGCACGGTTTCGGCTGAAGAGCATATTCAGGAAGAAGCGCACGTAGCTGCCGACACAGCAGAGCCTGCCCCGCAGCCGGAAGAAAACCGCGAACCTTCGCTGTTCGAAGCCGCGGAAGAGCCGGCGCAGCCACAATTCCAGCCGCGCGTCGAGCGTGACGATGACGGCTTGCCGCCACCCGCTTATCAGCCGCGTGTGGCCGAATTCGAACCGCAGCCCGAGCATGTTGAACCCGCGCCGGAGGCATTCGTGGCACCGCGCGGGCATGCTGCCGGCACCCCGTCGCCCGAAGCGTTGCAGCGTTTGCAGGCCGCTGTGCAGAAGGTTCCGTCGGCGCCACAGCGTCCGGCGGCGCCCCGTCAACCCGAAGCAGTTTCGCAGCCGGAACACGAAGAACGCTCGCGGTTTGGCTTCAATCGCCTGATCGACCGGATGACCGGGCACGCCTCTGACACACCGGCTCAACCGCCGCGTCAGCAGCCCGTTTTGCGACAGTCCGAGGCAACCGCGCCGCTTCAGGAAGAGGCCGATCCGGATCAGGACCGTATCGAAATTCCGGCCTTCCTGCGCCGTCAAGCCAACTGATCGCAGTAACAAAATCCACTCAAAGGGCTGCCATTTGGCGGCCCTTAATTGTTTATTAATAGTCACTTGCAACTATGTGAGCAGGGTTTTGCCGATCTGTTACATACATGTTTCAATCGGTTGCAAAGAGTGAGTTGAGCCTTGACGCGGGCTTCCTTAACTCAGTGTCCAACACGGCCCAAGCAGGCTGGACACTACTCACCGAGGCCTATTTTGCAACATACGCTCAAATCTCCGGTCACGTTTGCAGGCGTCGGGCTGCACAGCGGCAAGCCGGCGACCATGGTCCTGAAACCGGCGGCAGCCGGTCATGGCATCTGGTTCAAGCGGACGGATATTCAACTGGGCGACGCGATGATCCCGGCGATCTACTATGCGGTTGAACGGACACCGCTTTGCACGCGTCTGGTGAATGATGCCGGCGTTTCGGTTTCCACCGTCGAACATATCATGGCTGCATTGGCCGGGTGTGGCGTGCACAACGCGCTTGTCGAGATCGACGGTCCCGAAGTTCCGATCATGGACGGCTCCTCGATTGATTTCGTGCGTGGCATCATGGCCCGGGGCGTGCGCCGTCAGGCCAGCCCGGTATTGGCCTATGAGGTCCTGAAAACCGTCACCGCATCCCGCGAAGGGGCCAGCGCCAGCATTGCGCCCGCTGACGGGCTGATCATCGACTTCCATATCGATTTCGAAGACGGTGCCATCGGCAGCCAGAGCAAAACGCTTGATATGCGCAACGGTTCCTTCGCGCGCGAACTCAGCGATTGTCGCACGTTCTGCCGACGCACGGATGTCGAGGCGATGCGCGAAAACGGGTTGGCTTTGGGCGGCACGCTTGAAAACGCCGTGGTCGTTCAGGGCGTCGAAGTTCTGACACCGGGCGGTTTCCGCCGGGTCGACGAGGCCGTGCGCCACAAAATGCTGGATGCTCTGGGTGATCTCTATCTGGCTGGTGGGCCGATTTTGGGTCACTTCACCGGAAACAAGTCGGGTCATTCGCTGACCAACACATTGCTGCGCAACCTGTTCGAAACGCCGGGCGCCGTGCGTCCGGTACTGTGCACATCGGAACAGGCCGCGCGCCTGCCGGGGCAGGGGCTTGTGGTCAAGGAAATTCCCGAAGTGGCCTGATCAGATCAACTCTGACGACATTTGCGCCGGAAGTCGCATAAGGCGTTTTGCACCGGAATTTTCTGTGCTAGACCATGGCTCAAATCGGGGCAAACCCCATTAAGCAAGACGACAAGGATGGGCGGTATGGTTGGCAGCAAAGCGGCAGTCAGACTCGCGGGTGCGATTCTTCTGGCAGCAGTTTTGACGGCATGCGGCAACGCCGGCGGCCTTTTTGGTCGCAAGGGCGCGGACCGTGAACAGAATCTGGAAGGGTTCACGCCGGAACAGATCTATACCCGAGGTGAATACGAACTGTCGCAGAATCGCTCGGACGACGCGGCGTGGTATTTCTCGGAAGTCGAACGTTTGTATCCGTATTCGGACTGGGCCAAGCGCGCACTGATCATGCAGGCGTTTTCGTTCCATTCGGACCAGAATTACGAAGAAAGCCGCGCGGCGGCGCAGCGGTATATCGACTTCTACCCGACGGATGAAGATGCTGCCTATGCGCAGTATCTGCTGGCGCTCAGCTATTATGACCAGATCGACGAAGTCGGGCGTGACCAGGGCCTGACCTTCCAGGCGCTGCAATCTCTGCGGACCGTGATCGAGGTCTATCCCGACAGCGAATACGCCACATCGGCGGTACTGAAGTTCGATCTGGCCTTCGACCATCTGGCGGGCAAGGAAATGGAGATCGGGCGCTACTACCTGCGTCAGGATCACTATATAGCGGCGATCAACCGATTCCGAGTTGTGGTCGAAGACTTTCAGACCACATCCCACACCGCCGAAGCACTGTATCGTCTGGTCGAGGCCTATCTGTCGCTTGGCCTGCTGGACGAGGCGCAGACCGCAGGTGCCATTCTTGGCTACAACTACCAGTCCTCGGAATGGTATGACGATGCGTACAAACTGTTGACCTCTCGCGGGCTTGATCTCAAGAGCCGCGGTAACAACTGGCTCAGCACGATTTATCGTCAGACCATCAAAGGTGAATGGTTGTAATCGCGATGGCCTTTGGTCCGGGACGCTGAAGACCACATGCTGCGCGCCCTTGATATCCGCGATATGCTGATCATTGACCGGCTGGAACTGAGCTTTCAGCCGGGCTTGAACGCCCTGACCGGCGAGACCGGTGCAGGCAAATCGATTCTGCTGGATTCACTTGGCTTCGTGTTAGGCTGGCGCGGGCGCGCGGAACTCGTGCGGCAGGGTGCCGCGCAGGGTGAGGTCGTCGCCGAATTCGAACTCTCTGCCGATCATCCCGCACATGCGATTCTGGCCGAAGCCGGTCTGCCGGGTGGCCAGGAACTGATCCTGCGCCGCGTCAACACGGCCGAGGGGCGCAAGACCGCCTGGGTCAATGACCGCCGCTGCTCGGGCGAAGTTCTGCGGGCGCTGTCCGAGACCTTGATTGAACTGCACGGACAGCACGATGACCGCGGTTTGCTGAACCCACGTGGTCATCGGGCGATGTTGGACGAATTCGCACAGGTCACGGAGCAGCTGTCAAACGTGCGAACCGCCTGGGCCGCGATGTCCCGAACCCGCAAGGCGCTGGCCGAGACCGAGGCCGCTCTGGCTGCGGTTCGCAGCGAGGAAGAATTCCTGCGTCACGCGGTCGCCGAGCTAGACCAGCTTGACCCGCAACCCGGTGAGGATGCCGAACTGGATGCCCGCCGCCGCATGATGCAAGGGGCCGAGCGGATTCGCGACGATGTTGCGCGTGCCTTTGCCCTGTTGTCCGGGGACGGGGCGGAAGGGGCCATGTCCGACGCCATGCGCTGGTTGGAAGGCGTCTCGGACAACGCGGGCGGCCAGCTGGAAGAACCGATAGCAGCGCTCGGGCGCGCGATGATCGAGTTGGGCGAGGCGCAGGATGGCGTGAATGCCTGCCTTCAGGCGCTGGACTTCAACCCGGCAGAATTGGAACAGGCCGAGGAACGCCTGTTTGCCATCCGTGCGCAGGCCCGCAAACATGACGTGGCCCCGGATGATCTGGGTTCGTTTGCCGACACTCTGCGTGACCGGTTGAACCGGTTGGAGGCAGGGGATGCCGACCTGGCAGACAGGCGAGCTGCCGTAGACGCGGCGCAACAGGCCTATGACGCCGCCGCAGCCGACCTCAGCGCCGCGCGCAAGGCCGCCGCTGGGCAGCTTGACGCGGCCGTCATGGCGGAACTGGCCCCGCTCAAGATGGAACGTGCCGTGTTCCAGACCGAGATCACCCCGGTTGAACCCGGCCCCGAAGGCACCGACGCTGTGGCCTTCACCGTGGCCACCAACCCCGGTGCGCCGGCGGGGCCGCTGAACAAGATCGCCTCGGGGGGTGAGCTCAGCCGCTTTCTGCTGGCCCTCAAGGTCTGCCTGTCTGGCGACGACAGTGCCCGGACGATGATCTTTGACGAAATCGATCGCGGTGTCGGTGGGGCAACCGCCGATGCGGTCGGACGCAGGCTGGCGTCGCTCGCGCAGGGCGGGCAGGTTCTGGTTGTCACCCATTCCCCGCAAGTTGCTGCGCGGGCAGCTCATCACTGGCGGGTGCAGAAACAGGTTACTGACGGACAAACCCTGTCCACCGTCATTCCTCTGGCCGAACCGGATCGGGTGGATGAGATCGCGCGCATGGTGGCCGGCGACACCATCACCGAAGAAGCCCGCGCCGCCGCCCGGGCTCTGTTGCAGGCCTGACGCGGCGATGGCGCGAATTGGTGCTCACACTGTCGCTATCTCACTTTTATATGGGCGCTCCGTGGCTTACTAAGGGTTAAGTGATGATCCTCGAGGGCCAATGACCCAATCGACCCGCACCGTTCTGCGCAACCAGTTCAATCAGGCTGTGGCCGCGATCAAGGATGCGTGGCGGGTCATGCTGCGCCGGGGGCCAAGCCAGATCCAGTTCTGGTTCATTGCGCTGGCCATCGGGATAGGGGCGGGTTTCATGGCGCTTGGCTTCCGCAAGGCCATCAGCGCATTGCAGGCCTATCTGTACGACACCAATGATATCCTGCTGCTGCACAGCCACGCCGAGAAACTGCCATGGTTCATGGTTCTGATCATTCCCATCTTCGGTGGCCTGGTCGTCGGCATCATCCTGAACCGGTTCACCAATGACGGGCGCGTCCGGTCGGTTGCCGACGTGATCGAAGGTTCGGCCATCACCGATGGGCGGGTCGAAGTCAAGGCGGGCATCGCGTCGTTTTTTGCCTCGCTGATCACGCTCAGTTCGGGCGGGTCAACAGGCCGCGAGGGCCCGGTGGTGCATATGGCCGGAGTGATTTCCACATGGGTCAGCAACCGCATACACGCGGATGGGATCACGGGACGTGACCTGTTGGGATGTGCCGTCGCTGCGGCCGTTTCGGCCAGCTTCAACGCCCCCATCGCCGGGGCCTTGTTCGCGCTCGAGGTCGTGCTGCGCCATTTCGCCGTTCACGCCTTTGCCCCGATCGTCATCGCCTCGGTCGCGGGAACGGTGATCAACCGGCTGGAATATGGCGACGTTACCGAGTTCACGCTGGAGACGCCGGGATCGCTGCAATTCTATGTCGAGCTTCCGGCATTCCTGATCCTGGGCCTGATCTGCGGACTTGTCGCGCTGCTGCTGATGCGGTCGATTTTCTTTGCCGAGGATATCGGCAGCCATATCCAGAACCGTCTGTCGATTCCGGCCTGGTTGCGCCCTGCGGTGTCCGGGGCAATGCTGGGGCTGATGGCGATCTGGTTCCCGCATATCATCGGCGTGGGGTACGAGACGACAATTCGCGCCCTGACCGGTGATCTGGTGCTGACCACGGCCATCCTGTTTGCGGTGACCAAAACGGTTGCGGTGGCGATTACCATGGGTGGGCGCATGGGCGGTGGGGTATTCTCACCGTCTCTGATGGTCGGGGCGTTGACCGGGCTGGCCTTCGGTCTGATCGCCACCGGGTTGCTGCCGGATGTGTCGGGCACGCATACGCTCTATGCCTTTGCCGGAATGGGCGCCGTGGCTGCGGCGGTGCTGGGCGCGCCCATCTCGACCACTTTGATCGTTTTTGAACTGACCGGCGATTGGCAGATCGGTCTTGCCGTGATGGTAAGCGTGTCCATGTCCACGGCACTGGCCTCGAGACTTGTGGACCGGTCTTTCTTCCTGACCCAGCTGGAACGGCGTGATGTCCACCTGGCCGCGGGGCCGCAGGCTTATCTGCTGGCAATGCTTCGCGCCGGTGCCGTGATGCGCCCGCTTGGGGATCCGCGGTCGATCACGAAAGAAGAGGCGCAGGGGCTGATCGACCAGGGCCTGTGCATTCAGGCCAGCGCCACGCTGGAAGCCGCCATGCCCTATTTTGATCGTGACGACATCCCCTGCATTCCGGTTGTCATTCTGGAAAACGACGGCTCTGAAACACCGGTTGGGGCGCTCTATCACGTCGATGCGCTCAAGGCATATAACAGGGCGCTTGCGGCCACGGCTGCCGAAGAGCATTCCTGAGTTTCACTCACCATACACGCTGGCTGCGTCGCCCAGATAATTGTCCCACGCAAACCAATAGGAAACATGACCGGCGACTCGTGGCAAACGCGTTCCATCCGGCCCGATCAAAGCCTCTTCCGTGACGGTCCAACCGTTCCCCGCGCTATCCTGCAACCCGCCTTGCGTCGCCCGGAACGCATGCGTTTTTCGCTCATAGGCCCGCACGCTGCGCTCTTTGGGATCGCCAATCAGAACCAGAGGTGTCCGACCGATTGCATCGTTGATCACCGGTTTGCCCTTGAACGCATCCAGAGGCCAGGCGCGGGCTGCACCAAACTGGCGCACGGCAAAGATGTAATCCTTCTGCCGAAGCCGGGACTGATCCACAACCGCCGGGAACATCAGCTCGCTCGAGGCGAAATAGTCGCGATAAACCACCCCTGATCCGTAATTGCGCCGATGCCCGGTGTTCAGCGACAGAACACGGGTTTTGGGATGCGAGGTCCTCCAGCTGTCCCATGTCGTGATCACCACAGGGCGTTGTTTCAACGTGATGCCGCTGTTCGCCAAGGGCCCCACAACAGGTTTGCCGGTATACTGGTTCCACAGCGAATGCGTCTCACGGTCAAACATCAGCTTGTTCGAGCGATAGAGGAAACCTGACGACCCGAAAATGAACGGCTTTCGCCGCCCCGCCACCTGGGTTTCAAACAGGATGCCAGACCCGCAAAGCGTGCAATAGGCCAGCGCCACGGGCACGCCACCGATCACCTCGTTGAACATCTCGTGCCAGCCCATGATCCGCAGGGGATAGGCGCGCTCATCCCCGTTGATGGCGACGCCGAACACCAGATCATCGCCCTTCAGATACCCCGCATTCGAAGCAGAGATCAGGGTGGGATCGTCCAGGGACGGAATGCCATCCTTGTACACACCGCCCCAGGCGATCTCTTCCAGGCGGATCTTCATCTTGTCGCGTTGCAGATATTCGGGCCGCAGGAACAGATCGAAATTCGGGTCGATCCCCAGAAGAACCTCGCGCTTGAACGGGATCAGCGACGGATGAGGGACAATCTGCGGGTTACGTTCCTGCCACAGCATCCAATCGAACCAGTCATTGCCATGGCGTTGCCCGGTCAGGGCCTCCATCACCTCGACAACCTCATCCCGTCGCCTGTCGGCATAACGCATCGCAGTCAGCAACCCGGCCACGACATCCGGCTGGCCACGGTCCTTCAGATACGCCATCTGCGCCTCAAACGCGGTCCGACGCCCGCTCAGCGTGCTGCGCAACGCGTCCAGAACCGGATCCTGCTGCGCCCACAGCACGCCGGGCGCCATTGCACCAGCCCCGATCATCCCAGCAAAACCGCGACGTGACATCGACATGGAAGCCTCCGGTGTTACCCCGGAGAAAGTGTGCCGCAAATGCCGTTCACGTGCATGCCACAGCTGCGTGAGGTGGGCGCGGGGGCTGGCGTTAAATCTGCTCCACTTTCACCGATTCGACCGGGTAGAATGCCAGATGGTCCTTGATCTCGGCCACCGCCTGAATCGGATCCTCATAGCTCCAGACCGCGTTGTCGGTCACGGATGACTTGTTGACGATGGAAAAATGCGTCGCGTCGCCCTTGCCGGGGCAGTGGGTCAGCTTGTCGGTCCGATCCAGAAACGCCATCGCAATATCGTTGCGCGGGAAATAGATCACCGGATCCTTTTCGCCTTCAAGCAGTTCCAGCGCGTTGTTCGTTTCGCCCAGGATAGCACCGCCCGAGCGGACAGTCCATTTGCCCGGCGCTTTCCGGATCGTGATCTCAGCCATTCCTCTTCCTTCCGTCGTCGTATCAGGGTCACCCCTCTGCCTGTTTTATGTAACAGGCCAGTGTCAGATTGGGGCAGTTGCGGCATCCAACCACAGTTGTGCGTCATGTCCCAGCCTTGGGCGGATTTTTTCCGCAACGTCGCGGTGATAGGCATTCAGCCAGTCGCGTTCGTCGGTCGTCAACATATCGACCATGATCAGTCTGCGGTCAATCGGTACAAAGGTCAGCGTGCGCCAGTACAGCATCGCGCGTTCGGCATCGCCACCGGGAAGCAGAGGAGCGTCTTCCACCACCACAAGGTTTTCGATGCGGATGCCAAAGGCGCCTTCCCGGTAATACCCGGGTTCGTTTGACAGGATCATGCCGGGTTGCAGCGGTACATGGCTGACTTTGGACAGCCGTTGCGGCCCTTCATGCACGCTCAGATAGGCGCCGACCCCATGTCCGACCCCATGGTTGAAATCCTGTCCCGCAGACCACAGCGGCACGCGGGCCACACATTCGATATCCCGCCCGGAAAGGCCCGCAGGCCAGCGCAGCATCGACATGGCAATCATGCCCTTCAGCACCCGGGTGAAGCAGGTTTTTTCCTCGGTTCCGACGTCACCGATGGCGATGGTTCGGGTGATGTCGGTGGTGCCGTCCAGATACTGCCCGCCACTATCCAGCACCATAATATGGCCATTTTCCAGGCGGCTGTCGGTCTCTTCGGTCACGCGGTAATGCATGATCGCGCCATTCGGACCCGTGCCTGCAATGGTATCGAACGAGATGTCCTGAAGCGCATTGTCCTTACGCCGGTTTTCTTCCAGCCGGGTGACAACCTGTGTTTCGGTCACGCTGCCCGGGGCCTGCTGGTCCAGCCAGCACAACGTCTCGATGACCGCCACCGCATCGCGCAAATGCGCCTCGGCGCTGCCCGCGATTTCAGCCGCATTCTTGCAGGCTTTGGGCAGGGCGCAGGGATCGCCGCCATCCGTCATCGCGTCACCCAGCGCATCGGCCACGATCTGAGGCACCGAAGCGGCATCCACCTGCACCGGACCGGCCAGAGCCGCAACCGAATCCAGAAAATCGC
The DNA here is from genome assembly GCF_056536065.1 of Ruegeria sp. AL3. Lineage (NCBI taxonomy): Bacteria > Pseudomonadati > Pseudomonadota > Alphaproteobacteria > Rhodobacterales > Roseobacteraceae > Ruegeria > Ruegeria sp. AL3. The sequence goes on along the minus strand of NZ_JBQFJG010000001.1, from coordinate 67,321 downwards.
CCACAGCGCGCAAGGTCACCTGAGAACCCAGATGATCCCGTACCCCGGCCAGTTTTTCTGCCGCCATGAACAGATCGACCTGACCACCTGCATGAAGAATGGCAAAGCCGTGGGCCACCGGGTTATAGGCGATATCCGACCCACGGATATTCAACAGCCACATGATGGAATCCGGCAGGGTGATCACCGCTGCCTTGTGCCCGGCCCGCCGAAGGTCTTCGGCCAGACGGGCGATCTTGCTGTCCGCACCTTCCCCGGCAAATTCGATCGGATGCGCCTTGACCGGGTTCATCGGCGGTGCGGGTTGATCGGCCCAGATCCGGTCCACAAGGTTTTCGCACGTTACCAGTTCGATGCCCGATCCATCCAGATCACTCAATGTGCCGGAAATCTGCCCCGCCGCATGCAGCCACGGGTCAAAACCGATCTTGCCGCCGTTGGGCAATTGCTGTTTCAGCCAGGCGCTCAGGCTTACCTCGGGCCAGGGGACCGGGGTGAAATCTGCGGCAACTTGTGCCTTGACCTGGGTGCGATACCGCCCGTCGATGAAAACTCCGGCCACGTCGCGCAGGGCGGCGCAAAACCCGGCCGAGCCCGTGAACCCGGTCAGCCAGGCCAGACGTTCATCGCGCGCCGCGACATACTCTCCCTGATGCGCATCCGCCCGCGGGATCAGAAACCCGTCCAGCCCTTCTTGCACCATCTGTTCGCGCAAGGCGGCCAGCCGCGGTGGCCCCTGTTCCGGGCGGGCGGTCACTTCGAAGGATTGGAACATGGGCGGCCTCATTCACATCATTTGAGCGTGACCCTGAGGCGCATTTCAAAAAATGTCCAGACGGGAACACCCCGTCTGAACGGGCCGATGATCAGCAAGGAAAAACACGTCGCCCTCGGGGAAATACGCCCGCCGCGCAGAAGATCAGCCTCAGCCGGCCTTTCTCATCCCCATGACACGCGCCCGCGCCCGCGGGTCACTGTCAAACAGAGCCGCCAGTTGTTCGGTCATAGCGCCGGCCAGTTGCTCTACATCGGTAATCGTCACCGCCCGGTCGTAATACCGGGTCACGTCATGGCCGATGCCGATGGCCAAAAGTTCGACCATCTTGCGTTTTTCAACCATCGCGATCACGTCGCGCAGGTGTTTTTCCAGATAGTTGGCGGGGTTCACGCTCAGTGTCGAATCATCGACCGGCGCACCGTCCGAGATCACCATCAGGATCTTGCGTTGTTCGCGCCGTGCCAGCATCCGGCGATGGGCCCATTCCAGGGCTTCCCCATCGATGTTTTCTTTCAGCAGGCCCTCTTTCATCATCAGACCCAGATTGGGCCGCGCACGACGCCAAGGGGCGTCCGCGCCCTTGTAGATGATGTGGCGCAGGTCGTTCAAACGGCCGGGCTGTTGCGGGCGGCCATCGTTTAGCCACGCCTCGCGCGCCTGACCGCCTTTCCACGCCCGCGTTGTAAAGCCCAGAATTTCGACCTTTACATTGCACCGCTCCAGCGTCCGGGCCAGAACATCGGCACAGATGGCGGCGATCGAAATCGGACGACCCCGCATCGACCCCGAATTGTCCAGCAGCAGCGTCACCACCGTGTCGCGGAACTCGGTGTCTTTCTCGACCTTAAAACTCAGCGGAGTGGTGGGGTTCGCGACCACACGTGCCAATCGGCCCGCGTCCAGAATGCCTTCCTCGCGGTCGAACTCCCAGCTGCGGTTCTGCTGCGCCTGCAAGCGACGTTGCAGCTTGTTGGCCAAACGGCTCACCGCGCCTTTCAGCGGTTCAAGCTGCTGATCCAGATAGGCCCGCAGACGTTCCAGCTCGGCCGGTTCCGCTAAATCCTCAGCGGCGATCTCTTCGTCATGAGTGTCCAGATAGACCTTGTAATCCGGGTCCGCTTCAGATGCCGGCGGTGGGGCAGGCGGCTCCAGAGGCGCCTCGCCATCCGGCATCTCAGCCTCGTCACCCATCTCGTCTTCGGCCATTTCGTCCATCGAGACCTGGGCCTGAGACTGATCCTGCTGCTCTTCCTGCGTCTGCTCAGGGGTCGCGTCGGCGTCCTGTTCGTCCTGATCATCCTGACCGGTGCTGTCCGGATCGGGCTGCTCCTCGGCGTCTTCCTCGGCCTGGTCTTCCTGCTCGTCGTCCAGCTCATCGGGGTCATCCCCAAGCTGGTCGCCATATCCCAGATCCTTGATCACCTGACGGGCGAATTTGGCAAAGTCCGCCTGATCCGAGAGAATCTCGTCCAGATTCTCCAACGTCCCACCCGCTTGCTCTTCAATGAACCCGCGCCACAGGTTCATGATGTTTTCTGCGGCGGGGGGCAGATCGCGCCCGGTGGCCAGATGCCGGATCAAGTACCCTGCCGCAACCGACAAAGGTGCATCGGCAGGTTGCTTGCACTGATCATACCCACGCCGGATTGCTTCATGCCCGATCTTGACGTCAATATTGCTGGCGGTGCCCGGCATGTCCCGCGCGCCCATTGCCTCGCAGCGGGCGGTCTCCATCGCTTCGTACAGATCCCGCGCCATATCGCCCGGAGGCGCATAGCGCGCATGGGTCGCGTCGTCATGATACTTGCGATGCAACGCCAAGGCGTCCGCCGTGCCTCGCGCCAACAGCACTTCTTCGCGCGTCATCCGGCGCGAGACCTGAGGCAGCCGCATCGACTCGCCCGTCATGCCCGAAGGGTCCACCGTATAGGTCACCGACAGTTCGGGATCATCGGCCATGACCTTGGTGGCCTCGGCCAAGGCCTTCTTGAACGGATCGGCGGGGTTGTCGTTCTTCTGTGCCATGTCCTTAAGCCCTCATAGTACTGGCCTGCCCGGCGTCGAAAACAGCAACGGATCTGTCTTCATCTGGCCAAAAATATCCCCGCCGGAGGCATTGCGCCCGCTCCGGGCGCAATTCGGGTGCTTACCCCAAGCTTGCACTCGCGGCGCTTTCAGGCAACTCCTCATCAAAGCAGCGCTGATAGAACTCGGCCACGGTCTGGCGCTCCAGCTCATCGCATTTGTTCAGGAAGGACAGGCGGAACGCATAGCCCACATTGCGGAAAATCTCGGCGTTCTGGGCCCAGTTGATCACGGTCCGCGGGCTCATGACGGTGGACAGATCGCCATTCATGAAGGCGGTCCGGGTCAGGTCGGCCACGGTGACCATCTGGCTGACGGTCTTGCGGCCTTCGGCGGTGTTGTAATGCGGCGCCTTCGACAGAACGATCATCGTCTCGGCGTCGTGGCTCAGATAGTTCAGTGTCGATACCAGCGACCAGCGGTCCATCTGCGCCTGGTTGATCTGCTGCGTGCCGTGATACAGACCCGTGGTGTCGCCCAGACCGACCGTGTTGGCGGTGGCAAACAGGCGGAAATTTGGGTTCGGGGTGATGATCTCGTTCTGATCCAGCAGGGTCAACTTGCCGTCATGCTCCAACACACGTTGGATCACGAACATCACGTCGGCGCGGCCCGCATCGTATTCGTCGAACACGATGGCAACCGGGTTGCGCAACGCCCAGGGCAGAATGCCTTCGTGGAATTCGGTCACCTGCTTGCCGTCGCGCAGTTTGATCGCGTCTTTACCGATCAGGTCGATCCGGCTGATATGGCTGTCCAGGTTCACACGCACGGCGGGCCAGTTCAGACGGGCAGCGACCTGTTCAATGTGGGTGGATTTGCCGGTGCCGTGATAGCCTTGGATCATCACACGACGGTTATGGGAAAAGCCCGCCAGAATCGCCAGCGTGGTTTCCGGATCGAACTTGTAGGTATGATCGATCACCGGCACTCGGTCGCTGCGCTCGGCGAAACCCTTGACCGCCATGTCGCTGTCAATGCCGAACACGTCACGGACCGAGATATCCTCGGTAGGTTTTGCGTTGATATCGATCGATCCGTCAGCCATGCGCCTAGTCCTTATCCTTTGGCCCGTTCACCGGGTATGAACCCGTGTGTGGTGCAACATATTGCGGGCAAGGGCAAGGGAAAGCGAAAGGCGCCCAAAGGTGCGCATGTTTTTCTTGCAAACTGGCCCTATCGTTACGCATGGGGTGTCATTCCAGAATGATAAACCACGCTACGATTTGGCACCTCGCGTTAACAAGCTTTGAGGCCGATTGCGCATAACCCAGAAGTCCTCGGTGAAAGGCTGGCAACGGCCTTTGCGCCTCGCTCAAATGCAAACATTAACATACTATCATTGAAATGCTTCTTCGGCGCGTTAACATGACTTCTAGATGTGGTTTTTTGGGCGGTCTTTGTGAGTTTGTGAGGGCTGTGGTGTTCTGTTCAGTCAACACACGGAAGGAACTTGTTCGTTGCGAGTTCCCTTTTGGTCCAACCTGCTTAGCGGATACAACGTATGTCGTTTGATGTCTTACTTCATTCGGTCAACACAAGCGGGCAAGGCGACTTGATCGTCCGAAACTTGACCGATCCAGCCACTGTCTCGGGTCAAACGATTTCGATCAACGGTGGTCCGTTCGTACCCTACACGTATCTTGGACAAGGTAACTACAGAGGTACCGGCGAATCTGGTGAGTTTATTCAGGTTGGAACCGAAATCTATGCCTGGGACACCAACAACCCCACCGGGCCAATGACAACCGGAAACTGGCAAATCACAACCGGAGATCTTGATCCAAACAATCCGCCCTGTTTTGTTGCTGGAACCCTGATAGAGACCGAGGCCGGTCCACGCCCGGTCGAGAACCTGATGATCGGTGACAGAGTTTGCGTGTCAGGTGGGAAAACGCTGCCGATTTTGTGGATCGGGAAAAAAGTGCTGAGTGCACAAACACTGGCTTTGCAACCGAAATTTAGACCCGTTCGCATTCGGCGCGACGCGATTTGCAAGGGTCAACCCAACCAGGATGTTTTTGTGTCCCCGCAACATCGGATCATGCTGGAAGGCTGGCGCGCCGAGTTGTTGTTCGGACAAGATCGGGTCTTTGTTGCGGCAATCCACTTGGTGAATGACGGAACAATTCAGCAGGTGCATACAGGTGAAGACATCACATATTACCACATTGCCTGCTCTCGACACGCGATACTGCACTCGCAGGGGCTACGTAGCGAAAGTCTTTTTCTGGGCGACACAGCGCTGCAGTCTTTCTGTCGTGAAGACGTCGAAGAACTGCTCGCACTGTTCCCCGAATTGCGTGACGGCACTGCAGAGTCGCAACAAACTCGCTTAAGTTGTTTGAAGCGCCGGGAAGCAATTGCATTGCGAAGCTCATACCCGGACTAAAGCGCGGATAGTTGTAATCCGAACCGCTCCTGATTTGATCCCTGGCCTCAACAAACCCCTTAAAATGTGTTCTCTGGGACCATTTACCATAGGCAATTTCTCAGTGCAGCACCGTTGAGATGGCCTTACACATCTGTGCCTTGGGTCAACCGTTGCTTGACTATAGCGAAAACCAAAGCTCGTCTTTGCGAAAGCCACCTTTTACCAGACGATCCGCGTTCAACACATCCGGAAACTCGTCCACCCAATCCCGAAACCGGTCATTTGTGACGATGCGTGCCTTGCTATCCCGCGCCGCCTGCAAGATCAGCGGGTCCGCAGGTGTCCCTTCGGGGGCCACCATGACCTGCTTGGATCGCAGGCCCAGGGCGCGGCTCAGCTTCCGGTCGTCCATATAGTGGCCTTCGACTTTGTACCCGACATTCGCATCGAACATGACGCCCGGTCTGAACCCTGCGCGCTTCAAAGTCTCAAGGACCTTCTTCAACGTACCCAGATCCGGGGTGCCATCTTTCCAGTGCATGACGTTCGAACCGTCCACGATGATCCATGTATTGGCCCGGCGCCATCTGAACCAGGCCCGTACGAACAGAATTGCGCTGGCCATCACGCAAATCAGCGCCAATAGGAACAGCCAATCCGCGTCAGTCGTAATGAAACTGGCAGCGATGAGCCCGCTTAGCGAGACGAGCAACAGGCAAATGGATGTGCGCACGAAACTGATCCCTGGAAACTCCTGTCCCAAATCCTCCACCACTTTCGTGTGGAATGAAACAGGGTTCCATACGGAACTTGCGCAGTTTTTTCAGGTTGTGTCGTCCGCGGCACCCCACCATTCAGGCAGGGCGCGCCGCGAACGCAAAGCAGGCAAAGCCGTGACCCTTACTTGAAGTTCCGGCTGTCCTTGATCTGATCCCAGGCCCAGACAACTTCCTGCAACTGCTCTTCCTGCGAACGGTCGCCGCCGTTCATGTCCGGATGCAGCACTTTGATCAGCTTCTTGTACGCTTTGCGAACCTCGGCCTTGGTCCAGCTGTCATTGGCCTCGAGAATCTCGATCGCACGGCGTTCGGTCGGCGGCAGGCGTCGTCCGCCGCCACCCGTCGTGCGGCCTTTGTTCTGCGTGCTGTTGGCACCAAGAACCTGATGCGGATCCTCGATCCCCAAACGGGCCCAGGCACGTGCTTCGGGGTCGCCCATCGGCTTGGTCTCGCGCTCCCAAACCTTGTCTTTCGATCGCTGCGCGTTCAGCTCGGCCTCGGTGGTGCCGTCAAAGAAATTCCACTTCTGGTTATATTCCCGCACGTGTTGCTGGCAGAACCAGAAAAAATCATCCAGGACATCCGGTGCTTTTGGCGCGCGGAACTTTCCCGGTTCTTCACATCCCTCGTGGTCACAGATCCGGACCGAGGTTTCAGAGGCACCCGACATGCCCCGGCGTCCCCGCGGATTCTTCTTTTTGGCGCTGGAAACGGACATATCGAATCCGAAGGGGTCTGATTTCGCCATGCTCTAATCCTCAAGAACGCGTCTTTTCGACTCGGAGGCAGCAGTTTAATCTAAGCAGCCGAAAGTAGAAGAGGGGTGCGGCAATATTTTTGCCGCTGAGCAAAAAAATGAGTGTGACCGACGAGATCCGAACCCGCCTGCAAGCCGCCTTTGATCCGCGCGAGCTGGACGTGATCGACGACAGCGAAAGCCATCGCGGCCATGCGGGATATCAGGACGGTGGTGAAAGCCACTTCAACGTCCGTATCCGCGCCAGCGCATTCGAAGGCAAATCCCGCGTCGCCCGCCACCGTGCCGTGCACAAGGCGCTGGGCGACATCGTGCCCCGCATCCACGCGCTGGCCCTTGATATCGGCGTCTGAAGACCTTTACGTGTCAACCCGCCTCCATCTGTGCGGACGGCGTCGATGCCGAGATGGCGTATTCCTCTTCCGTCATGCCCTCTTCGATTCCCTCGAACAGGGGGGTCGACAAGTATCGCTCGCCGGTGTCCGGCAACATGACCAGCATGACAGAGCCTGCCGGCGCGGATTCGGCCAGCTTCATGGCCACCGCAAAGGTCGATCCGCCCGAAATCCCGGTGAATATCCCTTCTTCGGCGGCAAGCCGGCGCGACCATGCGATTCCTTCGGGTCCGGGAATGGGGATCAACTCGTCATAGTATGAATTGTCGATGGCTTCCTGAAGAACCCAGGGGATGAAATCCGGTGTCCAGCCCTGAATCGGGTGGGGCTCGAAATCAGGGTGGCTTTCGGTCGGCTGATGGTCAGCGTTGCGCGTATTGACGTAACCTGATGATACTATTGCGGCATTTGCCGGTTCGGTCAGGATGATCCTGGTGTCGGGCCGCTCTTTCCGCAGTATACGCGAAACGCCCGAAACGGTGCCGCCGGTCCCATAGCCCGTCACCCAATAATCCAGCCGTTGCCCTTCGAAATCCGCAAGAATTTCCCGGGCAGTCGTGTTCTCGTGAATATCGGCATTGGCTGCGGTCTCGAACTGGCTGGCAAGGAACCATCCGTTTTCCTCGGCCAGTTCCTTGGCCTTGGTATACATGCCGAACCCTTTTTGCGCCTTCGGGGTCAGAACAACCTTGGCGCCCAGAAACCGCATCAGCTTTCGCCGTTCGACCGAGAAGCTCTCGGCCATCGTCACGACCAGAGGGTATCCCTTGGCCGCGCACACCATGGCCAGCCCGATCCCGGTGTTGCCGGATGTCGCTTCGACAACGGTTTGTCCGGGCTTCAGCCGCCCGTCACGTTCCGCCGCCTCGATGATGTTCAGCGCCAGCCTGTCCTTGACCGAGCCTGCCGGGTTGAAGGCCTCGAATTTCACATAGACGGTCACATGCTCGGGCGCGATCCGATTGACCCGAATGCAGGGCGTGTCACCGACCGTGTCGAGAATGCTGTCATACAGGCGTGTCCGCCCTTGTGTCTGTCGAATAGCCATTTCGATGTCCCTCCAGAATATCCGGCTAACATGCCACAGATTTCCCGAGGGTGTAGCCCTTATTGCTTTCCAATGTGGTTGGGCCGTCCCGGCTCGACTTGACGTATGTCAGAGCGAACACGGATGTCCTGCACAAGGCCACAGGGCATTTGCAATCGCTCTGGCGGTCGTACCAGCCCCCAAGCCTATGTTTTTGAAGGGTCACTTTCATCAGCGGCGTCATCAGACCGCTTCAACGACAAAGGCGGCTCGTCCGCCTCTGCTGCAATTGGTTTCGGGGCCTGTACCTCGTCGGGGCCCGGAATCGGCTGGGCCAGCGGGGTGTCATCCATCTCAGGTACTGCGCCGACCCATGAGGCATCGACTTCCTCTTCCACCACGCGGCGGAACACCAGCACATTGCGCCAGTTCGTGGTCGATCCGGTCAGACCCGAGCGTTCTTCGCTGGGCAGCAACTCGGCCCGCTGGTATTCCCAGCCATCCTGCCCCAACTGATTCAGCAGTTGCTCGACCGAGACGGCAAAGCGGCCCTCGGCCGTTTTCACGCCTTTGGCTTTGACACCTTTTTGCGGGGCGGGGATGACCTTGTATTCGTAGCGCTTCATCTACTGTTCCTAAATGCGTTTCCGCGCCAACTTAACACGCTGCCCCCCGGGTGAAAGGGCCCTTGCTCATCCGGCGGAATTCACCTCTGACCATTCGCTTCGGCCTGTGCCGCCTTGGCCACAACCAACAGGCACAGTTCCGTCGCCAACGCCATGTCCTGCACTGAAATCCATTCCAACGGGCCGTGAACGCACTGCATCCCGGTGAAAATGTTGGGGCAGGGGGTGCCGAATTCGGTCAGGCGCGATCCGTCCGTGCCGCCCCTAATCGGTACCGACAGCGGTTCAACCCCCAACTCGCGACACGCATCGCGCGCCAGTTCGACCGGAGTCATGTCGTTTTCCAGCCAATACCGCATGTTGCGGTACTGGTGGCTGATGTCGCAGGTGATGGTCGCGCGCGATTCCGTGGCCTGCACGGCGGCGCAGACCTGCCGCACGATGTTTCGTTGCGCTTCCAGCCCGTCCATCTCGAAATCACGCAGGATCAGCTTGATCTCCATCTCGGATGATCCGCCGTTCATGTCAGTGACATGGATGAAGCCTTCGCGCCCGTCCGTGGTTTCCGGCGTCATGGTGGCCTGAGGCAATGTCTGTACGATCTTTGCCGCCAGATGCGTGGCGTTCACCATCTTTTCCTTGGCCAGGCCGGGATGGATCGAAACACCCTCGATCCGGATCACGGCGCGGTCGGCCGAGAAACTTTCATACTCGATCTCACCCACTTGCTGCCCATCCAGCGTATAAGCAAAATCCACGCCCAGATCCTGGGGAAGTTGTTCCGTGACACCCCGGCCGATCTCTTCATCCGGAGTGAACGCGATACGAATCGGACCATGTGGAACATCCTGATTTTCGATCAGGTGCCGCGCCATCGTCATCAGAATCGATACACCGGCCTTGTCGTCCGCGCCCAGCAGGGTTGTGCCCGACGCAGTGATCAGGTCGTGGCCGATCTTTTCGGCCAGATAGGGGTGGTCTTCCGGAGAAAGAACCAGATCCGGGTTGTCGGGGAAGGTGATGTCGCCACCGTTGTAGCCCTTGATCACCCGCGGCTTGACGCCGGTTGCGTTGAACTGAGGGGCTGTATCGACATGGGCCAGAAAGCCCACGGTCGGCCCCGGCACCGTTCCGGGAATGGTTGCGACGACAACACTGTCGCCCGTCATCTCAACATCCTGCGCGCCGATCTGGATCAGCTCATCGCGCAACAGGTTCAGCATGTCGAACTGAATCTGAGTGCTCGGGGTCGTCGGGGATGTCTCGTCACTTTGACTGTCGATGGCGGCATAGCGCACCAGCCGGTCTTCGAGTTCCTGATCAAATCTGCTTTGCATAATACCTCACCTCTCTGTTGCGGAGGAAAGGGCCCAAACAGCAGGAAGTCAAGCCGATGGCTTGACCCCAAGTCTTAAGATTTTGTGAGAAACCGGATAGTACAAACCCGCCAAAGATTGCCGGCAGGCTTGTACAAAACGAAAGGTTTACGAGCCCAGCTTCTTGCTGACCAGTTCGTTGACGGCTTTCGGGTTCGCCTTGCCGCCGGTGGCTTTCATGACCTGACCCACGAACCAGCCCGCCAGTTTCGGGTTCACCTTGGCCTTCTCGACCTGCGCCGGGTTGGCGGCGATGATCTCGTCCAGCGCGGCCTCGATCGCGCCGGTGTCGGTCACCTGTTTCATGCCGCGATCCTCGACGATCTGCGCCGGGTCGCCGCCTTCGGTATAGACGATCTCGAACAGCTCTTTGGCGATCTTGCCCGAAATCGCGTCCGAGGCGATCAGGTCGATGATCCCGCCCAGCTGCGCGGGCGAAACCGGCGAGTCGGTGATGTCGCGGTCGTCTTTCTTCAGGCGGCCGAACAGCTCGTTGATGACCCAGTTCGCCGCCAGTTTTCCGTTACGGCCCTTGGCCACTTCCTGGAAATAGGCGGCGGATTCGACCTCGGAGGTCAGCACTGATGCGTCATAGTCGGTCAGGCCGAACTCATTGATGAAGCGCGCCTTTTTCTCGTCCGGCAGCTCGGGCAGCCTGGCGGCGATATCATCGACCCATGCTTGTTCGATCTCCAGCGGCAGCAGGTCGGGGTCGGGGAAATAGCGGTAATCATGCGCTTCTTCCTTGGACCGCATCGAACGGGTTTCACCCTTGTCCGGATCGTACAGGCGGGTTTCCTGCTCGACCTTGCCACCACCTTCGACGATGGCGATCTGACGGCGGGCTTCGACCTCGATCGCTTGCTGGATGAAGCGCATCGAGTTCATGTTCTTGATCTCGCAGCGCGTGCCCAGATGCGAAAAATCCTGTGTTTCCTGATACTTCTCATAAGCACCCGGCAAACAGATCGAGACGTTCACATCGGCCCGCAGGTTGCCGTTCTGCATGTTGCCGTCGCAGGTGCCCAGGTAACGCATGATCTGACGCAGCTTGGCGATATAGGCCGCGGCCTCTTCCGGCCCGCGGATGTCGGGGCGGCTCACGATCTCCATTAGGCAGACACCGGTGCGGTTCAGGTCGACGAAGGACATATGCGGATCCATGTCGTGAATCGACTTGCCCGCGTCTTGTTCCATGTGGATACGCTCGATCCGCACCTTGCGCGCGGTACCGTCGCCCAGTTCGACCAGCACTTCGCCTTCGCCCACGATCGGGTGATACAACTGGGAAATCTGATACCCTTGCGGCAGGTCGGGGTAGAAATAATTCTTGCGGTCAAAGGCCGATTTCAGATTGATATCCGCCTTCAGGCCCAGCCCTGTGCGCACAGCTTGCTCAACGCAGTATTCGTTGATCACCGGCAGCATCCCCGGCATCGCCGCGTCCACGAAAGCCACGTTTGAATTCGGTTCCGCCCCGAATTGGGTGGATGCACCCGAAAACAGCTTGGCATTGGATGAGACCTGAGCATGCACCTCCATCCCGATCACCAGTTCCCAATCGTGCTTGGCCCCGGCAATGGTTTTGGGTTTGGGCATTTCGTATGTCAGATCGAGCATGGCGCGCCTCATTTCCGCAGAAGTCTAAGCCTGCGTATTAGGCCCGGCAGGGCTTAGGGGCAAGGGGGAATCCTGTCGTGTTCAGTTCTGGGAAAACCGCAGGCCCGACGGTGTGAATGTCACATCCATACCGCTGCGCAGTTCTTCCCGGAACAGATCCGAGATGGCGCGCAAGGCATCGCGCTGACCGCGCGCTGCAAATCGTTCGGGCGAGTTTATGCGGACGGAATTGTTGAAACCGTTGGCCGCATGCGCCCAGATCAACGGGTGCAATTCAGTCAGGTGATCGCGGATAAGCCGGTTTGCCGTGTCACGCATCTGCGAACGGACAAGGTCGGCCTGATCGTTCAGGCCAAATCCGTTCTGGACAGTGATCGCGCAGTAGGATGACAGCATGTTGATCATCTGCTGATCAGGCCGCAGGCGCAGGATATCGCGCAGGCCTTCAAGGAAATACTCGATATCGACGCGGGCACAGGCCTCTTCGTCCAATGCGATGGCGTCGAACTGAACCCATGTGTATCCGCCCGCGCCCCAGATATCCTGTGTCCTGGCGGCTGTACGCAAGGCTTGCAGCTCCAGCTCTTCGTAGCTGCCGAACCACCGGGGCAGAAGATGGCTGCCCATCGCGCGCATGTGGCGCTGATTGCATGGATCCAGCGTGATCAGCCGTTCATATTCTTCGGCCACCCGCGCGTTGGATTTGCGCTGGCCAGCCAGCAGCGCACATCCGGTCGCTGCAATCAGGGGGCTGTCGGGGGCATCCTTCCTGCATTTGGGCAGGATTGCCGCGGCCCGGTCGAAATGCGCGGCGCAGCGTGACCGGTGCAAAGGTGGCAGCGTCGCGTCCGAGGCCGTTCCGCGCCATGCCCACGCCAGATCGATATGGGCAAGGGCAACAACGGTGGCGATCATCGGGTCATAGGGGTTGTCCGCCATCTCGCCTTCAAGTTCCGAGATGCCCCCCAACAGGTCGTAATCCGAGATGGCCGCGCCATCCGAGAGCGCATGTTCAGCGGCCAGAACAACGTCAGACCTTGCACCGAACGCCAGCAGATCGGCCACCGGCATACCATCCGCAACGGCGGCGCGATCCTGATCAGCTACGCGCATTTCCTGCGACAGCTCTGCCCAGCGGTCCTGCCGGGCGAGATAGCGGCCATGTTCGATCGTGGAATGTCCGATCAGATCATCGCGGTCGGATTTTGCGACGGGAATATTCAGCTGACCCTGCTCGGGCAAGGCAGCCGCAAGCGCGGATTTTGTCGCGCACAGATCTGCTGAAACATTTGTAGGAGTAGCTGTGGATGGGGCGAACAGTGCCCTTAGCGACCGAAACATGGCGATACTCAAAACTGTAAAAACGTATAACTGACACCGAAGTCTGGCGGGATATCGGGTTCAAATCAAGTAAATTGCCGATTAATTTCTTCTTTTCGTGTCCAATTCACCATTCAAGGGTCCAGTGTTTCAGAAAACAGTGAAATGATGCCGTTCTACGCGAAATCCGGCTTGTTTCAGAAGGGTTTCCAAATCCAGATGCGCCGGCAGCGACTCATCCGGCAGACGGATTCGTTTGCCGGAATGCAAAACGATCGACACTCGAACCGAGAAATCCCAACGGGTGTCAAAGCGGAAATGGTCGATGTCGCGCAGCGCGACCTCTGCCTGCCGGTTCCCCGTGAACCAGCTTAGCGCATCCTGATCCAATTGCATGCCTGCGCTGGTGTTCTGAACCACGTCCCAAAGTGCGGGCAGGGTGGCCAAAGACAGCAGCCCCGTGATCCACCAGGCCGCGTCAAACAGGACAACCAGCGTCAGCAACGCCGCATAAACGCCGGCCAGGATGGCCAGCGTTCGCAAATTCCGGTTGCTGCGGGCAAAGCTGTAAGGCGTCATGCGCCGAGGATGCGGGACACCATTTCGGTCGTGTCCCGCGACAGGTTCGGTGTTTCCGCGATGCGGGAAAGCTGCGCACGCATCAGGGCCTGACGATCCGGATCATACCGTTTCCAGGTCTGGAACGCCGAGCACATTCGGGCCGTGGTCTGTGGGTTTACCGGGTCCAGACGGATCAGCCAGTCGGCCAGCAGGGCGTATCCGGCGCCATCCGGCTGGTGGAACCCTGCGTGGTTCATCGCCAAGGCCCCCATGACGGCGCGGAACCTGTTCGGGTTTTTCCAGTTGAAATCGGAATGCTCGGTCAGGGTCGCGGCAATTGCGGGTGTCGCCTCGGGTGCTGCCATCGCGACTTGCAGGCCAAACCACTTGTCCATGACCAACCGGTCATGCTGCCACTGGTCGTAGAAGGCATCCAACTGCGCCTCACCCTTGCGGGCGCGTAAAAGGCAAGACAGCGCCGTCAGTTGCAATGTCATGTTGTCTGCCTTGTCGTACACCTCGGCCGCCATCGCCCCGCCGTCCAGGCGAGAGGTCAGCGCCAGCGCGGCGCTGCCAAGTGCCCGTTTGCCGGACTGCTCGGCGTTCGGGCTGTAGGGGCCGTCCACCAAAGCCTCACTGTGCAGGCGGGGCAGCAAATCCTGTACGGTCTGGGCTGTTGCCTGCCGCAACGTTTCCACTGCGGTCCAGATCGCCATAGGGTCGGGCGGGTGGCCACGGTCGTGCAGGGCCGCTGCCAATTCCGATTGTGTCGGCAATCCCAGCATCAACGCACGATAGGCCGGGTCCAGTTCGTCATTGCGCAGCACAGTCAACACGCCGTCAAGGTAATCGGTATCCGGTGCCGCATCCTTAAGGATCATCCGCATCAGGGTGTCCTGCGCCAGATCCCGTCCTGCCTGCCAACGGTTAAACGGGTCCGTGTCATGCGCCAGAAGAAATGCACGTTCTGCGTTCGACTGGTCATGCTCCAGAATAACAGGTGCCGAGAAATCGCGCAGGATCGAGGGCGTGGGTTTCGCCGCCAGGCCGGTGAATTCGAAGCTCTGTTCGGCCTGTGTCAGTTCCAGCACTTCGGTCGCGCGAACCTCATCGCCGTTGGGCCCAAGCAGGCCAACTGCAACCGGGATGACCTGCGGCAGTTTCTGATCCTGTCCCGGCGTGGGGTCGGTTCGCTGTTTCAGCGTAAGTGTATAGGTGCCGTCGGCCCAGTCTTCCTTAACCCTGACGCGCGGTGTGCCCGACTGGCTGTACCATCGTTTGAATTGTGTCAGATCGCGTCCGGTGGTGTCTTCGAAAACCTTCAGCCAGTCCTCGATCGTGCAGGCCTGACCGTCATGGCGTTCAAAATACAGATCAAGCGCCTTGGCATAGGCCGCATCCCCGACCAACCGTTTCAGCATGCCGATGACCTCGGCGCCCTTCTCATAGACAGTGGCGGTGTAGAAGTTGTTGATTTCCTGAAAGCTTTCGGGGCGCACAGGATGCGACAACGGACCGTTGTCCTCGGGGAACTGCCGGGCACGCAGGTCTATCGCGTCGTGGATGCGTTTCACCGGGGCCGAGCGCATGTCCGAGGTAAACTGCGCATCCCGGAATACTGTCAGACCTTCCTTGAGGCACAGTTGGAACCAGTCGCGGCAGGTGATGCGGTTGCCGGTCCAGTTGTGAAAATACTCATGCGCGATGATCGCCTCGATCCGTTCGAAATTGGCGTCGGTCGAAGTTTCCGGGCTGGCCAGAACGGCGGACGAGTTGAAGATGTTCAGCCCCTTGTTCTCCATCGCGCCCATGTTGAAGTCATCGACGGCCACGATGTTGAAGACGTCCAGATCGTATTCACGGCCATAGACGTCCTCGTCCCACTTCATCGACTTCTTCAACGCCTCCATTCCAAAAGCGCATTTCCCCTCGTCTCCGGGACGGACCCAGAGGTTCAGATCGACGTTGCGACCTGACTTGGTGGTGAACTGGCCGGGATGTGCGATCAGGTCTCCGGCGACCAGGGCGAACAGATAGGCGGGTTTGGGCCATGGATCGACCCATTCCGCCCATCCTTCACCCTTGCCCGATGGGTTGCCGTTCGACAGCAGAACCGGCAAGTCGCCATTGATGCGCACGGTAAAGGTGGACATCACGTCCGGCCGGTCGGGATAGAAGGTGATCTTGCGGAACCCCTCGGCCTCGCACTGGGTGCAGTACATGCCGTTTGACATGTACAGACCTTCCAGCGCTGTGTTGTTGCCGGGGTCGATTTCAACCTCGGCTTCCCACAGGAACGGCGCGTCGGGGACATCCGCGGTTAGCCCCTTGTCGGTCACGTCTGGTGTGATCTCGGCCCCGTCAATGGCGGCGCGGATCAATTTCAGTTCTTCCCCGTGCAGAAAGAATGTGCGGTCAGTGGCGTCAGGATTGGGCCGGAACGCAATGCGCGAGGTGACGCGCGTGGCGTGCGCGTCCAGATCAAAAGTCAGGTGCACGCTGTCCACCAGATAGCCAAACGGTGTGTAGTCTTTCAGGTAGATCGTGGTGGGGGCAGCGTCGCGCATCTTGGGCCTCGTATCTGTTCGGGACTGGCGCGACGTTAGGGGCTTCGTTCGGGCGCTGCAACCGGCCCTGCCATTGCCTTGAGGTTTTTGAAACAGCTTCAAGCCAAAGCGAATGCCCCAAATGACGGGATGAAAGTTGCCTATCGGAAACTTTCCGCCTAAGTCACAGTGCATACAATGGCGCACAATCGCAGGAGAGCAGGAATATGACGGACAGACAAACCCTGAGCGGACTGCAGATCGATCCGGTATTGGCTGAGTTCATCGAGACGCAGGCGCTGCCGGGCACGGGCGTCTCTTCGCAGAAGTTCTGGGACGGCATGGCGCGGATGGTGGACGAACTGGGGCCGAAAAACCGTGAGCTGCTGGCCAAACGGGTCGAGATCCAAAGCCGCATCGATGGGTGGCACATGTCCCGAAAGGAGCAGAACACCGATGCCGCTGAATATGAGGCTTTCCTGAAAGAGATCGGGTATCTGGTCGAAGAAGGCGACGCGTTCCAGATTGAAACGGCCAATGTCGACCCCGAGATCGCCCAGACCCCGGGCCCGCAACTGGTTGTTCCGATTACCAATGCACGCTTTGCCCTGAACGCGGCCAACGCGCGCTGGGGCAGCCTGTATGATGCGCTGTACGGAACCGATGCAATGGGGGATCTGCCGGCAAGCGGTGGCTATGATGCGGCGCGCGGCGCACGGGTGATCGCATGGGCCAAGGCGTTTCTGGATGATGCCGTGCCTCTGGCGTCGGGATCATGGGCGGATGTCACCGAACTGGGCATCACCGACGGTGCGTTGACCCCTGCGCTGGGCGATCCCGCTCAATTTGCCGGGTTTGGCGGTTCGGCGGACACGCCCGACTTTGTGCTGTTGAAAAACAACGGCCTGCACATCCAGATCATGATCGACTCCACAAGCAACATAGGCGCGACCGATCCCGCAGGCATTGCAGATGTCCAGTTGGAATCCGCACTGTCCACCATCATGGATTGCGAAGACTCGGTTGCCTGTGTCGATGCCGCCGACAAGGTTGTGGCCTATGGCAACTGGTTGGGCCTCATGAAAGGCGACCTGACCGAAGAGGTCACCAAGGGCGGCACAACGTTCACTCGGAAACTGGCCGAGGACCTGAGCTTTACCACTCCGTCGGGTGATCAGGCCAGGCTGAAAGGCCGGTCCCTGATGCTGGTGCGCAACGTGGGTCACCTGATGACCAACCCGGCCGTGCTTGACGCAGAAGGGCGCGAGATCGGCGAAGGCTTGATGGATGCTCTGTGCACCACCCTGATCGCCATGCACGACCTGAAGCAGGACGGGGGCAATTCTGTCGAGGGCTCTGTCTATGTGGTGAAGCCCAAGATGCACGGGCCCGAGGAAGTTGCGTTCTCGGTCGAGATATTCGACATGGTCGAAGACATTCTGGGCCTGCCGCGCAACACGGTGAAGCTGGGCATCATGGATGAGGAACGCCGCACCTCGGTCAACCTCAAAGAGTGCATTCGCGCCGCAAAATCACGCGTCGCCTTTATCAATACGGGTTTCCTGGACCGGACCGGCGACGAAATTCATACCTCGATGGAGGCCGGTCCGATGCTGCCCAAGGGCGACATCAAGAATACGCCATGGATTGCGGCCTATGAAGATCGCAATGTCGATATTGGTCTGGCCTGTGGCCTGAAGGGCAAGGCGCAGATCGGCAAGGGCATGTGGGCCATGCCGGATCGCATGGGCGATATGCTTGAGGCCAAGATCGGCCACCCCATGGCCGGAGCGACATGTGCCTGGGTGCCGTCGCCCACGGCCGCGACCCTGCACGCAACGCATTACCACAAGGTCGATGTGCTGGCCCGTCAGGACGAGCTGGCCGCAGGCGGCGCACGTGGTACGTTGAAGGATCTGTTGACCATCCCCTTGCTGGCTGGACGCAATCTGAGTGACGAGGAAATCACGCGTGAACTTGAAAACAATGCGCAGGGTATCCTCGGCTATGTCGTGCGTTGGGTCGATCAGGGCGTGGGCTGTTCTAAGGTGCCCGACATCAACGATGTCGGCCTGATGGAAGACCGCGCGACGTGTCGGATTTCGTCGCAGGCACTGGCCAACTGGCTGCATCACAGCATCGTGGATGAAGCTCAGGTCATGGCCGCACTGCAAAAGATGGCCGCCGTCGTGGATCGCCAGAATGAAGACGATCCGAATTACACACCGATGGCGCCGGGATTTGACGGTATCGCCTTTCAGGCCGCATGCGATCTGGTGTTCAAGGGCCGGGTTCAGCCCTCGGGCTATACCGAGCCGGTCCTGCATGCGCGCCGTCTGGAATTGAAAGCCAGCCAAAGATAACACCGACAAAAGCCCACAGACCAATCGTTTGCGGGCTTCGTCGAACTTCAATCTGACGAGAGGACCTTCAGATGTCAGTTTCCCTACGCAAGGCCCGCACCATCATCCGCAAAACCCTGGAAAAGGGCCGAGAGATGGAGTTGAAGCCGCTCTCAGTCGTGGTTCTGGACGCCGGTGGGCATGTCATTGCGTTCGAGCGCGAGGATGGTGCAGCACCGGGCCGGTTCGGGATTGCACAGGGCAAGGCCTATGGGTCGGTCATGCTGGGAATGGCGGGCACCGCGCAGATGCAGCGCGCTGAAACACAGGCCTATTTCATGGCCTCTGTAAATGGCGTCTATGGTGGTCAGGTCGTGCCTGTTCCGGGTGGCGTGCTGTTGCGTGATCGCAAGGGGGCCGTGATCGGCGCCGTTGGGGTTACCGGAGACACATCAGACAATGATGCGCTGGCCGCAATGGCGGGGATCGAGGCAGCCGGCCTGATCGGCGAGATTTAACAAGAGCGTTGTATTTATACGTCTTTCCCGCTGAGTGGGGAAATTTTTTCCATCGCGCAGATGTTCGTTGGAAAATTTTTCCAATTAAGCGGGGCGGGCCAGAACGTACAGTGCGTCTTCGAACACGTCCCTGCGCTTTCATGCAGGGCGTGTATTCTTGCACGTTAAAACCGCTGCCGCTAGCTTCCTTGACAGGCACAACAACAGCAGGGAAAGTGGAATGTCTCGGCCTGTCGTCGGTATCATCGGCAACTCGTACCTCATGAACGATCAATACCCCACACATGCTGGGGGAACGATGAATTCGGATGCCGTGGCCAACGTGTCAGGATGTCTTCCGTTGTTGATACCCGCAGATCCGCGTTACGTGTCAGTCGATGAGTTGCTGGAGGTCTGTGACGGCTTTTTGCTGACGGGCGGTCGCCCGAACGTGCACCCGGAAGAATACGGGGAACCTGCAACCGATGCACATGGCGAATTCGACCGGGCACGTGACGCCATAACTCTGCCGTTGGTTCGCGCCTGCGTTGAAAGGGGACAGCCGTTTTTGGGCATCTGCCGGGGGTTTCAGGAAGTCAACGTTGCCATGGGCGGAACGCTTTATCCCGAGATACGCGATCTGCCGGGGCGGATGAACCACCGGATGCCGCCCGATGGAACCCTGGAGGAAAAGTTTGCCCTGCGTCATGTGGTGACACTGGAAAACGGCGGCGTTTTCCACAAACTGTTCGGCGCAACCGAGGTCATGACCAACACCTTGCACGGTCAGGGCATCAAAACGATTGGGCAGCGCGTGGTCATTGATGGCCATGCACCGGACGGGACGCCCGAAGCGATCTACATAAAGGATGCGCCCGGCTTTACCCTGTCGGTTCAATGGCATCCGGAATGGGACGCGATCAATGACCCGGTCTCGCGCCCCCTGTTCGAAGCCTTCGGTGATGCGGTGCGTGGATGGGCCGCCGGAACGGTTCATCAGGCAGTTCAAAAATCTGCCTGAATGACACCGGCCCCGACGAGGGGGAAATCGGGCCGGTGCCGTGCGATCAGACCAGCAGGTTGAACTGATTGATCAGCGGAAGCGAGCGGGCGCGCTTGCCCGTCAGGTCGAAAAGCGCATTGCCAAGTGCCGGCATCGAAGGCGGTGTTCCGGGCTCGCCCGCACCACCCATATGCTGATTGGTTTCCAGCACGCGCACCTCGACCTGCGGGGCTGTGTGCATCCGCATCGCGTCATAGTCGGGGAAGTTGAACTGCTCGACTTCGCCTTCCGCAAAGGTGATCTCACCGAAATACGCGGCAGACAGGCCGTACATCATGCCGCCGAACATCTGCGCCTTGACGTTTTCCGGGTCCAGCGCCAGCCCCATGTCGCAGGCAATCCAGGCCTTGCTGATGCGGATGGTGCCGTCTTCGTCGACCACTTCGATGACCTGGGCCACCGGAGTGCCGAAGCTGTATGTGAAAGCCACGCCCCGACCGACGCCTTCGGTCGTCTGACCCGTCCAGCCTGACATTTCCTTCACCGCTTCCAAACATCCCGCCGACGGCGCGTGTTCGTTCCTCATCAGCTCCAGCCGGAACTCCAGCGGATCACGGCCTGCGGCATGAGCCATCTCATCCATGAATGTTTCATGAAAAAAGCCGTTATGGCTGTTGCCGACCGAGCGCCAGAACCCCACGGGAACAGCCAAATCAGCAATGTGGCCGTTCATGCGGTAATTCGGTACCGCGTAGGGCTGGTTGAAGAAGCCCTCGACCAGCACTTTGTCGGGCCCTCCGCCGGGGAACCCGGTGTAGCGCTCGACCGCCTGTTGGGTCGGAGATTGGGCCGCGACCTTCCCGTCAATGAGCACGGCCTTGCCGTCCTGAACCGCGCCGCGCATCCGGGCGATGGCGCCGGGGCGGAAATAGTCGTGACGCATGTCCTCTTCGCGGCTCCAGGTCGTCTGAACCGGTGTGCCGGGCATGGCCATGGCAACCTTGGTTGCGATTTCGCCGAAATCCAGTTCGCCCCTGCGACCAAACCCGCCACCCAGATAGGTGGTGTGGATTTGGACGGCTTCGGTATCCAGTCCGGCAGTGTTGGCAACGCGGAACTGAATAAGTGTGGGGGCCTGGTTGCCGCACCAGAGTTCCAACGCATTTCCCGTGTAGAGCGCGGTGGCATTCATTGGCTCCATCGTTGCATGGGCCAGATAGGGCACGCGATACTCGGCGGTGATTTCAATGGCGTTTTCCGGGCTCGCGCTGACATCGCCGTCGTCGCGCATGGTCGAGTTCGGTGCGTCGTCAAACGCCTCGGCGATCCTGGCAAAGATGTCTTCGGTTTCCGGCGGATAGGGCGCGTCGCCCCAATCGACATCAATGGCCTCGACTGCCTGATTGGCCAACCATGTGTTGCTTGCGATCACGGCCACGCCTGTGCCCAGATCGACGACCTTCTCAACCCCGGGCATGGATCTTGCGTCGCTGTCGTCAAAGCCGTTCATCGCGCCGCCCAGTTTGGGGTTCATTCGCACGCTGGCGAATTTCATGCCCGGCAGGCGGACATCGACGCCGAATTCAGCGGTGCCTGTCGCCTTGCCCACCATGTCGAGACGCGGTTGGCTTCGGCCCAGATAGCGCCATTCGGACGGGTCGCGCAACGGCACCTCAACGGGTTCCAGCCCGGCGGCATCCTCGGCAAGCATTGAATAGGCGATCTTGTCGCCGTTGGGGGCAATGACATGGCCTGACGCCGTTTTCAGATCCGAGGGGTCGACGCCCAACCGGTCTGCGGCAGCGCGTTTGAGTGTTTCACGGGCCGAAGCACCGGCTTGCCGCATCCGGTCGAACCCATCTTTCATCGAGGTCGAGCCACCCGTGACTTGCAGGCTGAGCGTCTTGCCCAGAACACCCAGTGCCTCGCCCAGATTGTGCTGGAAATTCGAGATATCGTACCCCTTGTTCGGCAATCCTTCGCCTACAAGGGCCGAGTTGTAATAGGCCGCCGCAGCGGGGCCGTGCAGAACGGTGATCTGATCCAGATCGACATCCAGTTCCTCGGCGATCAGCGCGGCCCATGTGGTTCGGACGCCCTGACCCATTTCCGCGCGGGGCGCGAACAATGTGACGCCGTTCTGGTCAATCAGCACAAACGGGTTCAGTGCTGCCTCTCCTTCCCGGGGTTTCAAGGGGTTGGCCGCGGGGCGGGTAACGTAATAGGCCCCGAAGGCCACGCCGCCAACGATCGCGGCAGAGCCGATCAGGAACGTACGGCGGAGGATTTTTCCAACGGAAGCCATTGCTTACGCCTCCTTCAGCTTGGATGCCGCGTCATGGATTGCTGCGCGGATAAGGGGATAGGTGCCGCAGCGGCACAGGTTGCCCTGCATCGCCTCGTCGATGTCTGCGTCAGTGGGGTCCGGGTTTTCCGCCAGCAATGCCGCGGCCTGCATGATCTGGCCGGACTGGCAGTATCCGCACTGCGCGACCTGATGATCAATCCAGGCCTGTTGGATCGTGGCCAGCGCGTCCGGCGAGCCGAGCCCTTCGATCGTGGTCACGTCACCCCAGACATCCGACAGCGCCACCTGACACGAGCGCACGGCCTCGCCATCGATATGCACGGTGCAGGCCCCGCATGCGGCCACGCCGCAGCCGAACTTGGTGCCGGTCAGCCCGACCTCATCCCGCAGAACCCAAAGCAGGGGGACGTCATCAGGCAGATCCACCTGATGTTGCTTGCCGTTGATCTTCAGGGTCGTCGCCATGGCGCACCTCGTGTTGCTGTGGCTGGTTTCTGACATAATTGGACGAAAGTGTCAGGATGTCAATTGACAAATTGAACAAAAAATGTCAGGGCTTCGTATATGAAAGACAATGGTGACGGCTCACGGCAACAGGCGATCCTGAACTCGGCGTTTCAGGCGTTTTCCACTTATGGATATAGAAAGACCTCGATGGACGATATCGCGCGCGGTGCGGGGATGTCCCGGCCGGCGGTGTATCTGCATTACAAGAACAAAGAGGCGATCGTCAGCAAGCTGACCGAGCTGTACTATGCCGAAAAGAGCGTTGCGGTGGCCGAAGCGCTGGCGACGCAGGGGTCGGTGCCCGAGGTTCTGACCCGCGCAATTCAGGCGCAGACCGAGGGGATGACAAAAATTCTGGCCTCGCCCCACGGGCTTGAAATCCTCGACAACACAAAATCGCTGTCTGGGGAAATCATCGCGGCGGGTGAGGCCAGGCTGGCCGCGCTCTATGCGGACTGGCTGACGCAACAGGAAAAGGCGGGCCGGGTTCGCCTGCTGGCTGACGCGGCAGAGACCGGTCGGACGATCACGGCCACGCTCAAAGGGCTGAAGCTGATTGGCGCCGGCGCCGAGGTCTATGAACAGCAGGTCGCACAGGTCGCGGCCCTTTTCGGCGCCGGACTCGAAGTCAGGTAACGCGCTGACGGATCCTGTATTCGGGCGTGTCCCACAGGCGATTCTGCATGATATCGGCCATAATCCCGACGGCGCGTTCGACATCGCCTTCGTCGATATACAAAGGTGTAAAGCCGAACCGCATTATGTCGGGTGCTCGAAAATCTCCGATCACGCCTCGGGCGATCAGGGCCTGCATGGCGGCATACCCTTCCTTGAAACGGAACGAGATCTGGCTGCCACGCTGCTGCGGATCACGGGGGCTGGCCAGTTGCAGATCCGGGCAGGTTGCCTCGACGCGTTCTATGAAAAGCTCGGTCAGTTCAATCGATTTGGCCCGGACGTCGGTCATGTCCGCCAGATCCCAGATATCCATCGCAGCCGACAAGGCCGTCATCTGGATGATGGGGGGCGTTCCCACCCGCATCCGTTCAATGCCGCTGCCGGGGCGGTAGTCGAGATCGAAGGCAAACGGCGCTTCGTGCCCCAGCCATCCGGACAGGGCGGGGCGTGCGTGTTCCGCCAACCTCGGCGCGACATAGATGAAGGCCGGCGCGCCGGGGCCGCCGTTGAGGTATTTGTACGTGCACCCGACTGCGAAATCGGCGTTGCACCCTGAAAGGTCCACCGGGATGGCCCCCGCGGAATGGGCCAGATCCCAGACTGTTATCACGCCGTTGGCATGCGCCAGTTCGGTCAGTGCCTTCATGTCGTGCATCCGACCCGAGCGATAATCCACCTCGGTCAACATAAGAACAGCGACCTCTTCGGTGATTGCACCGGCCACGGCTTCGGGATCAACGACGCGCAACTCATACGCGTCCCCAAGCGAGCGCAGCAAGCCATCCGCCATATACAGGTCCGAAGGAAAGTTGCCGTTGTCGGACAGAACCACTTTGCGACCCGGATTCAGTTCAAGGGCCGAGGCCACCGCCTGATAGACCTTGATCGACAAGGTGTCTCCGGTCACCACACTGCCGGGCTCAGCTCCGATCAGGCGGCCAATCCGGTCACCAAGCGCGGTGGGCAGGGCCATCCAACCAGCCCTGTTCCATCCGGTGATCAGCATCTGGCCCCATTCATCCGTCAGCATTCGTTGCACTCGGGCACCGGCCGATTTCGGCAGGGGGCCCAGAGAATTGCCATCCAGATAGATGACGCCCTCTGGCAGGTCGAACATGGCTTTGGTTGCCGCAAAATCAGTCATGAAGGCTCGCTAACTCGTGTGAACGTCGGTGATTGCTATTGAGGTAGTCGATCCGCGATAATGAGTCCATGCGATGCGACATACTGGTCT
This sequence comes from Ruegeria sp. AL3, assembly GCF_056536065.1. Classification (NCBI taxonomy): domain Bacteria; kingdom Pseudomonadati; phylum Pseudomonadota; class Alphaproteobacteria; order Rhodobacterales; family Roseobacteraceae; genus Ruegeria; species Ruegeria sp. AL3. The sequence continues at coordinate 42,508 of NZ_JBQFJG010000001.1, read as the reverse complement.
TTTGCCATCTTGGCTCAAAAGCGGTAGGACATCGCGCAGAAGCGACATGTGCTTGATCTTGTCGTCATTCAATGAGGGCTTTGCATGCGCTGGATGGACGTTCCGCCGGTTTGGTTGGTTGCTTTTGCGGCTCTTGCCTGGTTGCAGGCCAGGTATCTGAAGCTGGGCCTGTCGCTTGAGGGCGGTTTGACGGATCTTCTGAGCGGGGTGTTGATCGGAGGTGGAATCCTGATGGCTGTTCTGGCAGTGGTCGAATTCCGCCGTCACAAGACAACCGTCATCCCACATGAAACCCCGTCGTCGATGGTGCAGTCCGGCATTTACAAGCGCAGTCGCAATCCGATCTATGTGGGCGACGTTCTGATTCTTGCGGGTCTTATCCTTCGGTTTGATGCCGTGCTGTCCCTGGTTCTTTTGCCAGTCTTTGTCTGGGTGTTGGAGCGTCGGTTCATCCTGCCGGAAGAAGACCGCCTGCGTCGTACCTTTCGCGCTGATTACGCTCGCTACGAACGCAAGACACGGCGCTGGATCTAGTGTGGATGCTGCAATGACATCACGTCAAAAATGCTGCGCTTGCGAAATAATGTTGCGCAGGATACATCTTTGCTTAACAAAGAATACCGATCACCCGCTCAGAACGAGTAAGAATTAGGGGGACTGCCAGTGAAGATAGGCACGCCAAAGGAAATACTGGACGGCGAGAACCGGGTCGCGATGACACCGGACTCGGCCGTGCAACTGCAAAAACTGGGCTATGAGTGCCTGATCGAAAAAGGCGCAGGTGCTGCCGCCGGTTTTTCGGACGCGGCGTATGAGGCCGTGGGCGTTGAAGTTGTCAAGACCGCAGCATCGCTGTGGAAGGCCGCAGATATCATCGCCAAGGTTCGAATCCCGACCGAGACGGAACTGAAGCGTCTGACCAAGGGCAAGACGCTGATTTCCTTCTTCAACCCTGCCGGAAACGAAGAAGGAATGGACCTTGCCAAGTCCAAGGGCGCAAACGTGATCGCCATGGAAATGGTGCCGCGTATTTCTCGCGCGCAGAAGATGGACGCATTGTCGTCGATGGCCAACATTGCCGGCTACCGCGCCGTTATCGAGGCGGGCAACAACTTTGGTCGTTTCTTCACCGGTCAGGTGACTGCGGCTGGCAAGGTGCCGCCTGCAAAGGTTCTGATCGTCGGGGCCGGTGTTGCCGGGCTTGCCGCGATCGGTACATCGACCTCGCTGGGTGCAATCACCTACGCGTTCGACGTGCGCCCCGAGGTGGCCGAGCAGGTCGAATCGATGGGGGCAGAGTTCGTCTATCTGGACTTCGAAGAAGAACAGCAGGATGGTGCGGCCACCGGCGGGTATGCTTCCGTCCAGTCAGAAGAGTTCCGCAATGCGCAGCTGGCCAAGTTTCGAGAGCTGGCCCCGGAAATAGATATCGTCATCACCACGGCACTGATCCCCAACCGTCCGGCGCCAAAGCTGTGGCTGGAAGACATGGTCAAGGCCATGAAGCCGGGCTCGGTCATCGTTGACCTTGCGGCCGAACGCGGCGGGAACGTCGAAGGTACCGTGCCGGACGAAAAGGTGGTGACCGACAATGGCGTGACCATCATCGGCTATACCGACTTCCCCAGCCGGATGGCGGCGCAGTCTTCGTCTTTGTACGCGACCAATATCCGTCACATGATGACCGATCTGACGCCTGAAAAGGACGGCCAGATCAATCACGACATGGAAGATGACGTGATCCGCGGCGCGACCGTGACCTATGAGGGTGAGATCACCTTCCCGCCGCCACCACCCAAGGTGCAGGCAATCGCGGCGCAGAAAAAGCCCGAGGTCAAGGAACTGACCCCGGAAGAAAAGAAGGCGCAGGAAATTGCGGCCTTCAAGGCGCAGACCAAGCAGCAGTTCACCCTGCTGGGTGTTGGTGGCGTGCTGATGCTGCTGGTGGGGCTGATCGCTCCGGCCAGTTTCATGCAGCACTTCATCGTCTTCGTGCTGGCCATCTTTGTGGGCTTCCAGGTGATCTGGAACGTCGCACACAGCCTGCACACTCCGCTGATGGCGATCACCAACGCGATCTCGTCGATCATCATCGTCGGGGCCCTGATGCAGATCGGATCGGGGTCGTTCCTGGTCATTCTGTTGGCGGCACTGTCCGTCTTCATGGCCGGGATCAACATCTTCGGCGGTTTCCTCGTAACCCGGCGCATGCTCGCCATGTTCCAGAAATCTTAAGGAGGCCGGGCACATGGATTATGGCTTCACCACTGCCGCCTATGTTGTTGCGGCTGTCCTTTTCATCCTTTCGCTCGGCGGTTTGTCGAACCAGGAAAGCGCCAAGCGCGCGGTCTGGTATGGCATCGTCGGTATGGCGCTGGCGGTTTTCGCCACGCTGGTTGGCCCGGGCTCGGGTCTGTGGCTTCTGTCGCTGCTGCTGATCGCGGGCGGTGGTTTCATCGGCCAGTATGTTGCGCAGCGCGTGCAGATGACCGAGATGCCGCAGCTTGTTGCGGCGATGCACTCGCTGGTCGGTCTTGCGGCCGTGTTCGTCGGCTTCAACGCGCATTTCGAGATCGGCAACGTGGCGCAGGTCATGGCCATTGTGGACAGTGCCAGCCAGGCGGATCTGTCCGATCTGGGGTCTTTTGCCAAGTTGATTGCCAAGAAAACCCCGGCCGAGCTGGCAATCCTGCACGTGGAACTGTTCCTGGGCATCTTCATTGGTGCGATCACCTTTACCGGGTCGGTCGTCGCCTATGGCAAGCTGGCGGGCAAGGTGACCTCGGCAGCGACAAAGCTGCCCGGTGGCCATGCGCTGAACGCGGCGGCGGCGGGTCTCTCGCTGATCTGCCTGATCTGGTACACATCGACAGGGGGTCTGTTCCCGCTGATCCTGATGACGCTGGCAGCGTTGTTCATCGGCTATCACCTGATCATGGGTATTGGCGGCGCCGACATGCCGGTGGTTGTGTCCATGCTGAACAGCTATTCGGGTTGGGCGGCTGCGGCGATCGGTTTCTCGCTGGGCAACGACCTACTGATCGTGGTGGGTGCGCTGGTGGGCTCGTCTGGTGCGATCCTGTCCTACATCATGTGCAAGGCGATGAACCGCCACTTTGTCAGCGTGATACTTGGCGGTTTTGGCGGCCCGCAGGGCGAACAGATGGCCGTTGAAGGCGAACAGATCGCAATCGAGGCCGATGGCGTTGCTGCAGCCTTGAACGACGCGGACAGCGTGATCATCATTCCGGGCTATGGCATGGCTGTGGCACAGGCGCAGCAATCGGTTTCCGAACTGGTGCGCAAGCTGCGGGCCAAGGGCAAGAACGTTCGTTTCGCAATCCACCCTGTGGCGGGTCGCTTGCCGGGCCACATGAATGTTCTGCTGGCCGAAGCGAAGGTGCCGTATGATATCGTTCTGGAAATGGACGAGATCAACGACGACTTTCCGGACACGGATGTGGCAATCGTCATCGGCTCGAACGACATCGTGAACCCTGCGGCACAGGAAGATCCCAACAGTCCCATCGCCGGCATGCCGGTTCTGGAATGCTGGAAAGCCAAGCAGGTCTTTGTGTCGAAACGTGGTCAGGGCACCGGGTATTCTGGCATCGAAAACCCGCTGTTCTTCAAAGAGAACACCCGCATGTTCTACGGCGACGCCAAGGAGTCGCTGGACAAGTTGCTGCCGATGATCGATTGATCGTCGCGTTTGATCCGATTGCAAAGGGCGCCTTTGGGCGCCCTTTTCTTTTTCGAGTTTGTATGGGGGCGTTGCCCCCAAACCCCCAGGATATTTCCAGCCAGATGAAGCAGGCGGAGTGTGGTAGTCTGGGGTGGCGGCACAGATGGCAGGAGGTCGAGGATGGAGAAAGTGAATGGTATTGGCGGAGTGTTCTTTCGCGCCCGCGACCCTAAAGCGCTGAGCGCCTGGTATGAGAAGCACCTGGGCGTCAATCATTATGACCCCGTGCCTTGGAAGCAGCGTGAAGGCTATACGGTCTTTGCGCCATTCGCGGAGGACACCGCGTATTTCGGGCGGGCCGATCAGCAGTGGATGATCAATTTTCGTGTCGATGATCTGGGCGCGCTGACGGCGCAGCTTGAGCAGGCTGGAATCACGGTGGAAACCAATCCTGACTGGGACAGCGAAGTTGGAAAATTTGCCCGCATCCATGATCCTGAAGGCAACCCCATCGAGCTGTGGCAGCCAAATCAATGAGATAGCAGGGTTGTATACCGTTGTACCCCTGTAAGTACGTGAAATAAAAAGAGAATTGATGTGTCAATTATGTGCCGTATAGTGCGCGTGACGATGCGGAGCCTCACATGACACCGATAGATGACCATCCCCTTCGCTATGCGCTAGCCAATGAACTGCATGCTCGACCGTTTCCGGTCGCGTCAATGCCCTGTACGGTGGTCTTTCTTGCGATCAAAAAGCCTGAGGCCGCCGTGGCGCGCGATCGACGTGAGGATTTGGCTCATTTGATCGACCTGCTGGATCGCCACGGTGCGCAGCACCCTCGGCCGGACGCCACGCACTACGCGGGCCAGATTGGACGCCACTGGTTGAAGTGGGAGCAGCATACCGAATTCGTGACCTATACGGCGATCGCGCAGAATGTGAGTGAACGCGCCTTTGACCCGGCTGACTTTGAGGTCTTTCCGCCCGATTGGTTGATGGCCAGTCCGGGTCAAAGGGTTACGTCGGTTCTGGTGCGCGTGGTTGAACGCGCAAGTGACGACGTGGTGAAATCGAAACTGCTGGATTGGTTCGAGCCGGAAAGCCTGGCCGTGTCCAGGGTGTTGGACGATGCAGCGGTTTGTGCCAGTGATTTTCGGATCGATCCGGCAGGTCACATGCGCTTTGCCTTGTTCGTGGCCGAGGGCACCGGACGGCGTCGGACGGGACGGATTATTCAGCGCCTTTGCGAAATTGAAACGTATAAGGCGATGTCGATGCTGGGTTTTGCGCGCGTCAAGCAGCTGATGCCGCGTATCGGAGAGCTGGATGGGCAACTCACCCGATTGATGGGGCAGATGACAGGCAACTCGGCGCAGCCTGACGCGTTGTTGCAGGATTTGCTGGCAACGTCGATCGAGCTCGAAACACTGTCGGCACGGTGTTCTTTCCGGTTCGGAGCCACCGGGGCGTATGAGGCCATCGTCAACCAGCGGATCGAAGTGTTGCGAGAAGAACGTTTCGAGGGTGGTCAGAATTTCGCCGATTTTATGATGCGCCGATATGACCCTGCAATTCGCACCGTGAAATCCACGGAACGCCGCCTTGAGGCCTTGTCGGACCGGGCGATCCGCGCGGGTGAGTTGCTGCGGACAAGAGTGGATGTGGAAAGAAGCGCGCAAAATCAGGCGTTGCTGGAAAGCATGGACCGTCGGGCTGATCTGGCGCTGCGCTTGCAACATACGGTCGAGGGGCTTTCCGTGGTTGCCATCAGCTATTACGCGGTTTCGCTGGTCAGCTATCTTTTGTATCCGCTGACGGCCTCTGGCATCAGCAAGGGCATGCTGACGGCGGCGGTTACGATCCCGGTTGTCGCCGCGGTGTGGTACTCGGTGCGACGCATTCGCAAACGGCTCGGTTGAGCAGCAATTGCCAAGTTTTTTCTGACCTGTAGAACGGTGGCATTGGGTAAGCTGAGCGAGGGCATGGGATGGCAAGCATAGTTGCAGCATGGCGCGCTGTCGCCGCCATGTTCATTCTGAATGGTGCCCTGTTCGGAATCTGGGCGTCGCGCATTCCCGCCTTACGCGACCGCTTGGAACTGTCCCATGATGCGCTCGGGTTCGGCCTGTTGTTCATGGCTGCTGGGGCTGTCTGCTCTTTCCCGATAACCGGGCGGCTTACGGATCGTTTCGGCGCTGTTGCAATCACCCGGATCATTGCGATTCTGTATACGGGGTCGCTGATCTTGCTGGCCATGGCGGATGGGCTTTGGGGGCTGGCAGTGTTCCTGTTTGTCTTTGGCGCCTTCCACGGGTCGATGGATGTTGCGATGAATGCATGGGCCGCCGAGGTAGAGCAGGCATATGACAAACCCGTTATGTCCTCGTTCCATGCAATGTGGAGCCTTGGTGCAGGTCTTGGCGCGCTCAGCGGTTATGCCGCGGTTCAGATGGGGCTGACGGTTCTTGTGCACTTCCTGTTGGCGGGTGGCGTGGTTGTTGGCCTTGCGCTTGCGTCATCCTGGGTAAGCTGGACCTCGCGCCAATCCCAAGAGCCTCAGAGTACGGTCTTCGCCTTGCCATCCGGCGCGTTGATACTGGTTGGCATAGCCGCCTTGTGCGGAGCGTTGGGCGAAGGGGCCGTGGCAGACTGGAGCGCGATATATCTGCGTGACATTACGGGGGCGTCGGAAAGCGTCGCTGCCTTGGGCTATGCGGTGTTTTCAGTAACCATGGTGGCGTTTCGACTTGCAGGCGCGCTTGTTATTATCCGGTTCGGTCCAGTCGTTTCCGCCCGGTTCGGCGGTATTTGCGCGGCGTTTGGTGTTTTTATGGTGGTTTCAACAGCAACGATCCTGCCCGTGCTGGCCGGCTTTGCATTGATGGGAATAGGTTATGCCGTGATCATGCCACTGGCATTCAGCCGGGCGGCCAGCGATCCGAATGTGCCGCCGGGGCAAGCCATCGCAAGTGTTGCGACATTGGGGTATGGGGGGCTGTTGATCGGTCCGCCGTTGATCGGCTTTTTGGCGGAAGTGTTCGGCCTGCGTCTGGCATTCGCCGTGCTGTTGCCATTGGCCGTTCTGATCGTGCTGTTGGCCGGCGCGCTGAGGCGCGCCGGCTGAACTTGTCTCAGCGTCCGCGAATGCGGGGATCCAGTGCGTCGCGCAGACCGTCACCCAGATAGTTGACGCTCAGGACAGTCAGCGAGATTGCCAGACCAGGCCAGAACACACGCTCGGGGTATTGCTGTAGGTAATCGACTCCGTCGAACAGCAGGCGGCCCCATGTCGGGAAGTCGGGCGGAAAGCCCAGACCCAGGAAGGAAAGCGCGCTTTCGGTAATGATCGCCGTGGCAATCCCCAGCGTCGCGGACACCATGATCGGTGAAAGCACGTTGGGCAGAATGTGCCGCGTGATGATCTGACTGTTACTGGTGCCGATGGAGCGTGCCGCCAGAACGAATTCGCGTTCCTTGATGGCCAGCACATCACCGCGCACGATCCGTGCGGTCGGCATCCATGAGGTGATGCCGATGGCGCAGACGATCAGGATGAAGATCCCTCGCTCCAACCCGAACGCGGCCGACAGGGGCTCGCGGAACAGCAGCATCATGACCAGCAGCAAGGGCAGCAGGGGCAGGGCCAGAAACAGGTCTGTCAGACGCATGAGCGGACCATCCAGCCGTTTGAAGAACCCGGCCAGAACGCCGATGAACGATCCCAGGAACAGTGCCAGCAGCATCGCGGTGATGCCCACCGATACCGAGGTTTGACCGCCCGACATCATGCGCGCCAGAATATCCCGGCCCAACTGGTCGGTGCCGAAGGGATGCGCCCAGCTTGGCCCCTGATTGCGGGCCCGGATATCGATCTGCGTTGGATCGATGCTCCAGAGATAGGGGCCCAGATAGACGCCCGCCACGATCAGGATGAACAGCACCGCACCCACCATGGCGCCCTTGTGCGTCTTGAACTGATCCCAGACGTCGCGCCATTGGCTGCGCGGCGGGGTCGTGAGTTCCTCCATCACATCAGCGGTTGGCAGCGCGGTGGATGCCGGGGCCAGACCTTCGTCGGGGATCAGCGTGTCTGATTTGTCGTGATCAGTCATAGCGAATCCTCGGGTCCAGAATGCCATACAGGACGTCGGCGATCAGGTTGAACAACACGATCAGCACGGCAAAGATGAAGGTCAGGGTTTGCACCATTGGCAGGTCATTGGCCTGAATGGCGCCAATCAGCAACTGGCCGATGCCATTCACCTTGAATACCTGCTCGGTGATGATGGCGCCGCCGAAGATGGCCGGAATGCCCAGTGCAATGACCGTGACCACGGGGATCATCGAGTTCCGCAGGACGTGGACCATGACGACCGTGTATTCGCTGAGCCCCTTGGCGCGGGCGGTGCGAACGTAATCCTGGTTGAGATTGTCCAGCATCGAGGCGCGCATGAAACGGCTGAGCTGTGCCGTGATCTGCAACGCCAGCACCATGACCGGCATGATCATCTGCTTCAGCTGCACGACGAAGCTGTCCCAGCTGTTGACCACATGGGTCGTGTCATAGATCGACGGGAACCAGCCCAACTGGACCGAGAAGATCACGATCACCAGAACGCCCGAGAAAAACGGAGGGACCGAGAAGCCGACCATCGACACGAAGGTGCCCATCTGGTCGAACCAGGAATACTGGCGATAGGCCGAATAGATGCCGATGGGCAGCGCGATCAGGATGGCGACAACATAGGCGGTGCCGACAACCCACAGGGTCTGCGGGATACGCTGAACGACGATGTCCATGACGGGCGAGCGGGTCTGCCAGGATATTACACGCAGGTCGCCTGCGGAAAAACTGGTGCCGAAGATGTGGTCTATCAGAACCTGCGGTTCGATCCAGAAGAATTGCACGATCCACTTCCAGAACCGGATATGCATCGGCTGGCCAAGGCCAAGCGCCTCGCGCATCTTTTCCTTGACTTCGGGGGGAACGGTGAGCGGAACCTGCGCCATCGGATCGCCGGGTGCGAGTTCGAGGAGCAGGAAGATGACGAGGCTGATGAACAGCAGCGTTGGAACGGCCAGCACCAGTCGTCTGATTGTGAAATTAAGCATTAAGAGGCGCCTTTATATGCGTCTTCTTGTTGGGGTGGGATGCAAATGACCGCGCCCCGATAACGATCGGGGCGCGGTTTTGCAAGGTCAGTGCTTAGGAACCGGTCTTGCGGTACCAGTCCGCAATGTTCCACAGCTCGCTGTCCCAAACGTTCAGGACAACGCCACCCAGGGTGTTTGCATGCGCCGACAGGCGACCACGGTGAACCAGCGGGATCATACCACCATTCTGAACCATGATGTCATTCAGCTGCTTGGCGATTTCCGCACGCGCTTCCAGACCAGCGGTTTCGGCCAATTGAGCGTGCAGCTTGTCGAACTCTTCGTTGCAGAAGCGGCTGATGTTTTCGCCCTGCCACTGCGAGTCAGGACGCGGAGCTTTGTCGCACAGGCCGTTGCCCAGATATGACTGCGGGTCGGTGCCGTTGAAGGTGTTGGCGTACATTTCAACGTCGGCATAGAACTTCTGGAACGTGTCGGGCGAGCCCGGGTCACCACCGAAGAAGACCGATGCGTTGATGTTGCGCAGTTCGGTTTCGATGCCGATCTGGCTCCACCATTCCTTGATCAGCGCCTGGAAGTCCTGACGGACGGCGTTGGTCGAGGTCTGATAGACGATCTTCAGCGGAACGCCATCCTTCTCGCGGACGCCGTCGCCATCGGTGTCGACGATGCCGGCATCATCCAGCAGTTTCTTGGCGCCTTCGATATCCTGGGTGTCACAGGTCATCGAGGTCGAGTTGAACGCAGCAGGGGCCGGAACCCAGTTGCAGGTCACTTTACCAGCCTGACCATAGCCGATTTCCACCAACAGCGGACGGTCGATGGCCATGGACATGGCTTTGTAAACGGCCGGGTCCTTCAGGAACGGATGCGGATGCTTTGCTGTCGAACGCTCGCCTTCAGGCAGCTCGGGCGACGGGTTGGTCTGGTTCAGCATGATGCGCTCGACCAGCGGGCCGAAGCCTGCAACCGGCGTACCTTTGCCACCTTCCTGCATCTGAGCGATCACTTCCGGAGCCAGTTGCAGGTTCCAGGCATAGTCAAACTCACCAGTTTCCATGACAGCACGACCAGCAGCTGTCGCGTCACCGCCGCCTTTGAAGGTCACGGTCGCAAAGGCAGGTTTTGCCGGATCACGATAGTTGTCGTTGGCCTTGAAGGTGATCACGTCGTTCGGCTTGAACTCGGTGACGACAAAGGGGCCGGTGCCGATCGGGTTGAAGTTCTGCTCGGTGCATTCGGGGGCTTTGGCGCCCATGCAGTTTTCGAACTGGGCCTTTTGCAGGATCGGGCTTTCACCGCCGACGAACGGGCCATAGGGGAAGGGGGTCGGTGCGTCGAATGTGACCTTGACGGTCAGGTCATCAACAGCTTCGACCGAGGTGACGCCTTCGAACTTGGTGACCTGTGCGCAGCCACCTTCCGGGTGCATGCAGTAATCAGCGGTGAACTTCACGTCAGCAGCGGTGAACGGAGAGCCGTCAGACCACGTGATTCCCGGCGCGATTTTCCATGTGATCGACGTCAGGTCTTCGCTGACACCGCCATTTTCCACGGTCGGGATTTCAGACGCCAGAAATGGCACCATGTTGCCGTCCTGGTCGTAGCGTGCAAGTGGCTCGATCACCAGCGAGGCTGATTCCACGTCTTTCGTACCGCCGGACAGGAACGGGTTCAGGATCGACGGAGCCTGCCAATAGATGATGCTGACATTGCCGTCCGAACCGCGCTCGGCAAAGGCCATCGGGGCCATTGCCGTGCTTGCGATCGCACCAAGCAAAAGGGTTTTGATTTTCATAAGTCACTCCCGAATTGGACACGTTCGTGTCTCGATTATCTCCGCAAGGCCTGCGGGTTTGGCGTTGCCGCTTCGGGGTAAGGTTTTGATCATTCACGATAATAGCGCTAACGGATTCCGTCGGCGCTGCTTCCCCAAGGCGGTTACGTTGGGTATCGAAACAGAACTTGAGAAAAATGCAAGTGGTGCCGTCGCGAAAATGTGTAATGGGTTTGACTTTTCCCGGTGGCCCGCCGTAGCGTTCGGCACTCAGAACAAGAATTACCTCGTCAAGGGAGCGCGCACGTGCTGGATCAGCCTATTGCTCAAATCAAAAAACTGCGGGTGGAGTTTCAGACAAAGGACGGTCCCGTTGTTGGTGTTGAGGACGTCTCGTTCGAGGTCAAACCAGGCGAAACCGTTTGTATCGTTGGCGAATCGGGCTCGGGGAAGTCGGTTTCATCTTTGTCTTTGATGCGTCTGGTCGAGTTTGGTGGCGGCGAAATCGCGGGCGGCGAACTGCTGTTTGATCGCCGCGATGGCGAAAAAATGAACCTGGCCAAGGCTGATCAGGATCTGATGAAACAGATTCGCGGCAACGAGATCGGGATGATCTTTCAAGAGCCGATGACCGCGCTGAACCCCGTTTTCACCGTGGGCCGGCAGTTAACCGAAGGTCTGCGCATCCACAAGGACATGACGAAGGCGCAGGCCGAGCAACGGGCGCTGGAACTGCTGCGTCAGGTCCGTATCCCAGAGCCCGAGCGCCGTCTGAAACAATACCCTCACGAGTTGTCGGGCGGGATGCGCCAACGTGTTGTCATTGCGATGGCGATGGCCTGTGAGCCGCGCCTGTTGATCGCCGACGAACCCACCACGGCGCTGGATGTGACCATTCAGGCCGAGATCCTGGCCTTGATGGACCGCCTCAAGCGAGAAACCGGAACTGCGGTGATGTTCATCACCCACGACATGGCCGTGGTTGCCCAGATGGCTGACCGCGTGGTGGTGATGTTCCGCGGCAACAAGGTCGAAGAAGGCACGGTCAAGGAAATCTTTGAAAACCCGCAGCACGACTATACCAAGGCGCTTCTGGCCGCGGTGCCGAAACTGGGCGAGATGCAGGGTAAATCTGCGCCCGAGCCGATGAAGCTGCTGGGGGTCGAAGGGCAGAAAATTGCACCAATTCCGGGTACGGAAGAGGTTCTGCTGACCGTCAAGAACCTGACAACACGGTTCCCGGTCAAAGGCGGGCTTTTGCGGCGCACGATTTCGAACGTTCATGCGGTCGAGGATGTCTCGTTCACTCTGAACAAAGGTCAGACGCTCAGTCTTGTCGGGGAATCCGGGTGCGGCAAGTCTTCGGCTGGGCGCTCGATCCTGCGGCTGGTTGAGCCTTTGGCGGGCGAGATTGATCTGGACGGTGTCGATATCATGAAGCTTGATCCATCTGGTTTGCGCAAGGCGCGGCTGGACATGCAGATGATTTTCCAGGACCCGTTCGCGTCGCTAAACCCGCAGATGCAGCTGGTCGACCAAGTGGCCGAGCCGATGCGCAATTATGGTGTGGCATCGGGATCCGAACTTCAGGATCGCGTGGCACAATTGTTCGACAAGGTGCAATTGCCGCGCAGCTTCATGCGTCGCTTCCCGCATGAAATGTCGGGCGGTCAGCGTCAGCGGATTGCAATTGCTCGCGCTTTGGCCCTGAACCCCAAGCTGATCATTGCGGATGAGGCGGTCTCGGCCCTTGACGTGTCGGTGCAGGCGCAGGTTCTGAACCTGATGATGGAATTGCAGTCCGAGCTGGGCCTGTCATACCTGTTCATCAGCCACGACATGGCCGTTGTCGAACGCGTCAGCCACTATGTCGGGGTCATGTATCTGGGGCGCATTGTCGAACTCGGGCCCCGGGCGCGGGTGTTCGAGAACCCGCAGCATCCCTATACGCAGGCGCTGATGAAGGCGGTTCCGATCGCAGACCCGAACAAGCGGAAATCGGAAAAGGATCTGAATTTCAAACCGATCCCTTCTCCTATTCATCCCACCAACTACACGCCGGAACCTTCGCAATATCAAGAGGTTGAGGCAGGGCACTTCATTCTGACCACGGACAGCGGGTATTGACCCAAATGGCGAAACGCCTGACTCCGCTTGAGATCATGACACAGCTGATCTCATTTCCGACCGTAAGCCGTGATACCAATCTGCCGCTGGTGGATTGGGTTCAGGACTACTTGCAAGGCCACGGAATCGAAAGCCACCGCTGGCCAGATCCGGACCAACCGCACAAGGCCGCGATCTTTGCGCATGTTGGTCCATTGGAAGAAGGTGCGGTGGTTCTGTCCGGTCACACGGATGTCGTGCCGGTGGACGGTCAGCCGTGGGACACTGATCCTTTCACGGTGACCGAGAAAGACGGCAAGTACTTCGGTCGCGGCACCTGCGACATGAAGGGGTTTGACGCCCTGGCCATCTGGGCTCTGGTCGAAGCACACTATGCCAATATCAGCCGGCCGCTTCAGCTGGCGCTCAGCTTTGACGAAGAGGTCGGATGCACCGGTGCGCCGCCGATGATTGAAGCAATGCAACAGGTTCTGCCCAAGGGATCGGCAGTGATAGTGGGTGAGCCGTCGATGATGCAGGCGGTGACGGGGCATAAGGGCGGGTTCGGCATTGATACACATATCGTCGGGTTCGAAGTGCACAGCTCGATCATGCACACTGGCGTGAACGCGATCATGGCGGCGGCGCCTTTGATTGATTGGGCAAATCACCGAAATGCCGAAAGCATGGCTGCTGAGCCGAGCGAAATCGCAGCCGTATTTGACCCGCCGTGGACAACCTGTCATGTCGGCATGATTGAAGGCGGGACAGCCCATAACATCACCGCCAAAGACTGCACTTTCATGATGGATTTCCGCACGGTGCCGGACGAAACGCAGGCTGAATGGCGCGATGCCTATATCGAACAGGTCCGCCAGGTCGAAGCACGGATGCAGGCCGTTCACCCCGATGCGCGCATCGAACTGTCTGAACATTTCGCGATCCCGGGGCTGGTGCCCGAACAGGATGGAGAGGCCGAAGCTTTGGTGCGCGCCCTGACCGGGGACAACGCAAGTCACGTCGTCAGCTATGGGACCGAGGCGGGGCAGTTTCAGGCGGCCGGGTATTCAGCCGTGATTTGCGGCCCCGGCGATATCGCGCAGGCTCATCAGCCGAACGAGTTCATATCGATCGCGCAATTCGAAGCTGGGCATGGGTTCATGCAACGATTGGTTAAAAGGCTGAGCGCGCCGTAACATTCAACGTGGCCTCAGTGGTTCAGGGGAGGGTCTTGAGATGCCAGTCAAAAACAGACTTGCAGAGATGCATGGCGACATTACCAAGTGGCGCCGCCACCTGCACGCACATCCTGAACTGATGTATGACGTGCATGAAACGGCTGCTTTCGTTGTCGAGCGTCTCAGGGAATTTGGTGTGGATGAGATCACGCCGGGAATTGGCCGGACGGGTGTCGTGGCTGTGATCCGGGGACGGCAGGATACGACCGGGCGCGTGATCGGATTGCGCGCTGACATGGACGCATTGCCGATCGAAGAAGCGACGGGGTTGGACTATGCCTCGACCGTATCGGGCAAGATGCACGCCTGCGGGCATGACGGGCATACCTCGATGCTGCTTGGGGCCGCCCAGTACCTGGCTGAAACCCGAAACTTCGATGGCACCGTTGTTCTGATTTTTCAGCCCGCTGAAGAAGGTGGCGCAGGCGGTCTGGCCATGTGTCAGGACGGCCTGATGGACCGCTGGGGCATTGATGAGGTCTATGGCATGCACAATATGCCGGGGTTGCCGGTGGGCGAATTCGCGATCCGACCCGGCGCATTGCTGGCTTCATCTGATGAATTCGAAATCACGATCACCGGCAAGGGCGGACACGCGGCTGCACCGCATGACGCGGTAGACACCACGCTGGTGGCCTCGCATATCGTCGTGTCGTTGCAATCCGTCGTGGCGCGCACCGTGGATCCGATCAAACGCGTGGTGCTGACCGTGGGTACGTTTGAAACGGACAGTGTCGCGTCAAACGTGATCGCGCATACCGTCCGCTTGCAGGGGACCGTCCGGACGCTCGACCCCGAATACCGCGCCATTGCAGAAGAGCGCGTTCGCAGGATCGCCGAGGATACGGCCTCGGCCTTCGGCGCAAAGGCAGATGTCGTCTGGTCGCCCGGCTATCCTGTGACTGTGAATTCCGAGGCTGAGACGGCATACGCTGCCGAGGCGGCCGAGGCCGTGGCGGGCAAGGTCAATGACAGCACTGATCCGATCATGCCGTCGGAAGATTTCGCCTACATGCTTGAAGAACGGCCCGGAGCTTACATCTTTATCGGGAACGGGGACACGGCCATGTGCCATCACCCGGAATACAATTTTGACGACAATGCGATTCCCGCCGGTTGCAGTTGGTTTGCCGAGATCGTGGAACGACGATTGCCCGTGGCATAATTTGAGGGAGAGTGACATGCCGATCAAAAACCGCCTTGCAGAGATGCACGAAGAGATCACAGGCTGGCGGCGTGACATTCACCAACATCCGGAAATTCTGTACGACACGCACCGCACCAGCGCGCTGGTGGCGAAAAAGCTGAAGGAATTCGGCTGTGATGAGGTCGTTACAGGCATCGGTCGCACCGGCGTGGTCGGGGTCATTCGGGGAAAGAGCGACACGCAGGGCCGGGTGATTGGCCTGCGCGCCGACATGGATGCGCTGCCGATGCAGGAACAGACCGGGCTGGACTATGCCTCGAAGACATCAGGCGCGATGCATGCCTGCGGGCATGACGGGCATACCGCCATGGTTTTGGGGGCGGCAAAGTACCTCTCTGAGACGCGCAATTTCGATGGCACTGCAATCGTGATCTTTCAGCCTGCTGAAGAGGGCGGGAATGGCGCCGAGGCCATGTGCAAGGACGGTCTGATGGACCGGTTCGGTATTCAGGAAGTCTATGCGATGCACAACGTACCGGGCCTGCCGACCGGGCAGTTCGCGATCCGTTCGGGCCCTTTGCTGGCCGCAGCGGACGAGTTTGATATCCATCTTGAAGGGCGCGGCGGTCACGCTGCAAAACCCCATGAAACGGTCGATACGACGGTGATGCTGTCACAACTGATCGTGGCATTGCAGACGATCGTGTCGCGCAATGCCGATCCGATCCTGCAAGCCGTGCTTTCGGTGACGTCTGTCGAGACGTCATCGAAAGCGTTCAACGTGATCCCGCAATCGGCGCAGATACGCGGCACGGTCCGAACCCATTCCAACCAGATGCGAGATCTGATCGAACAGCGCCTCAAAGAGGTCGCCGAAGGGATTGCAGCAACATTCGGTGGTTCCGTGAACGTCAATTACTCGCGCGGCGTTCCGGTGACGATCAATGCCGAAACCCAAACCGGATATGCGGCAGAGGCCGCAGTCTCGGTCGGGGGCAGCTGCATCGAGGCGCCGATGGTGATGGGGGGCGAGGATTTCTCGTTCATGCTGGAGGAACGGCCCGGAGCTTTCATCGTTCTGGGCAACGGAGACAGCGCCGGGTTGCACCACCCTGAATACGATTTCAACGACGAGATCATCCCGATCGGATGTTCGTGGTTCGCAGAAATGGTCGAGCGCCGAATGCCGGCGGCTTGAACTGAATTAGGAGAGAATAGACATGCCAGTCAAAAACCGCTTTGCCGAATTGCAGAATGAAATCACGGAATGGAGAAGGGATCTGCACGAAAATCCAGAGATCCTGTTTGAGACCCACCGCACCAGCGCGAAGGTGGCCGAGAAGCTGAAGGAGTTCGGCTGCGATGAGGTGGTGACCGGTATCGGACGTACCGGTGTCGTGGGGGTGATCAAAGGCAAGTCGGACAGCAAGGGAAAGGTGATCGGCCTGCGCGCAGATATGGATGCGCTGCCGATCCATGAGGCGACGGGGTTGGACTATGCCTCGAAAACGCCGGGCGCAATGCATGCCTGCGGCCACGATGGCCATACGGCGATGCTGCTTGGTGCGGCGAAGTACCTGTCTGAAACCCGCAATTTCGATGGCACGGTTGTTGTAATCTTCCAGCCTGCCGAAGAGGGCGGCGGCGGTGGTCGTGAAATGTGTGAAGATGGCATGATGGACCGCTGGAATATTCAGGAAGTCTACGGCATGCACAATTGGCCGGGTCAACCTGTGGGCAAGTTCGCCATCCGTCCCGGTTCTTTCTTTGCCGCAACCGATCAGTTCGACATCACTTTTGAAGGGCGCGGCGGTCATGCTGCCAAGCCGCATGAAACAGTAGATACCACGGTACTGGCCGCGCAGGCGGTGTTGGCGCTTCAGACGATTTCCTCGCGCAATGCCGATCCGATCGATCAGGTCGTGGTGTCGGTGACGTCGTTCGAGACCTCGTCGAAAGCGTTCAACGTGATCCCGCAGACTGTTCAGATCAAGGGTACCGTGCGCACCATGAGCAAGGATATGCGGGATCTGGCCGAAAAGCGGATCAATGAGATCTGCAATGGTGTGGCGGCAACGTTCGGAGGCACCGCCGATGTGACCTACATCCGTGGGTATCCGGTGATGGTGAACAGTGAAGAGCAGACTGAGTTTGCCGCAGCTGTTGCCCGGTCGGTATCCGGCGATTGCGACGATGCGCCTTTGGTCATGGGCGGCGAGGATTTTGCCTTTATGCTGGAGGAGCGCCCTGGCGCCTATATTCTCGTGGGTAACGGCGATACGGCCATGGTTCACCACCCGGAATACAACTTCAACGATGAGGCGATTCCCGCCGGGTGCAGCTGGTGGGCAGAGATCGTCGAGCAGCGGATGCCGGCGGCCTGATGGGGCGGGTGGGGGCTCTGCCCCCACACCCCCGGGATACTTTTGGCCAGATGAAGAAAGATCCCGCCTGATCACGTCAGGTTGAGTGAACAGCAAAGCGTTTCCACGACGGAGTCCAGTGCGTTGCTTTGCGTCTGGACGCAGGATTGGGCGGCGCTGCGGGCCCGGGTCAGGGCTTGATCGTCTGAAAGCCAAAGGTCGACCGCCGCAGAGAGATCTGTTTCGGTTCGAACCTCGATGGCGCCACCGGCTTTGATCATCGGCGCGAAAGTTTCAGCAAAATTGAAGTATCCAGGGCCGGTTATCACGGCGGCTCCGGCCTGGGCCGGTTCGAAAGGGTTGTGGCCGCCGATGTTTTTCAGGGAACCGCCCAGGAACACGATGGGAGACAGAGCGTACCATGTGCCGGTCTCGCCCAATGTATCGGCGACATATACCTGGGTTTCGGTTTCGATCGGGGAACTTTCTGATCGGAACGCGGCGCTAAGATCGGAGGCGTCCAGTAGTTTTGCGATATCGCAACGGCGCTCTGGGTGGCGGGGGATCAGCAGCAGCAGCAGATCGGGCCAGCGTTCCAGAAGTGATTGATGCGCGGCCAGAACGATTTCCTCTTCACCGGCATGGGTTGAACTGGCGATCCACACAGGTCTGCCAGAAATCCGAGAACCGATGTCATCCAGCGTGCCGTGGTCTATGGGAAGAGGGTCTGACATGGCCTTGAGATTGGTGCCGGGCCGGACGCGGCCGGCAGGGGCACCCATGGCTGTCAGGTTGGCTGCGGTTTTGTCGTTTTGCGTCAGGAACAGGTTGAACTTGTTCAAAACGAACCGCGCTGTTCTGGGGCGTTTTTTCCAACCGGCAACGGACTTGTCCGACAGTCGTGCATTCAGAAGGGCCAGCGGAACGCCGTGTCTGGCGCTTTCGACGATCAAACGCGGCCAAATCTCACTTTCGACGAAAACCCCGCCCTCTGGTTGCCAATGGTTCAGAAAGCGCCGGACCGGGCCTGCCGTGTCAAGCGGCGGGAATTGATGCCGTGTACGGGGCGGCAGGCGTTTTCCGATCAGTGCCGCTGAAGTCGGGGTGCCGGAGGTGATCAGAAACTCGGCCTCGGGCAGGCGGTCTGCCAGCCGTCTGATCAGGCTGAGGACCGAAAGGCTTTCACCGACGCTGGCGGCGTGGAACCAGATCAAACGCCCATTTGGTCTGGGCAGGCTGGCATGGCCAAGGCGTTCTTGTTGCCGCTTATCAGGTACGTTTGCTGCACGCAGCTTGTTCCGAACGACCCGCCATATCAGAGGCGCGGCCAGAGACGTTAGGGCGCAGTACACATGGTACAACGCCGTGGGGCGGCCGTCATGATCCGGCATATCAGCCGCCTGTATGGCTCATGTGACGGCTCATCCGGCCATCGACGGCTTGGCGGGAATAGTCGAAGTCATGCCCTTTGGGTTTGAGATTGATCGCAGATCGGATTGCGTCTTCAAGTGGCTGTTCGGTATCGGGATGATCGCGCAGGGCGCCGCGCAGGTCGGCCATGTCTTCCTGACCCAGGCACATGTAAAGCTCGCCCGTGCAAGTCAGGCGAACCCTGTTGCAGCTTTCACAGAAATTGTGCGACAGCGGCGTTATGAAGCCAATTTTCTGGCCGGTTTCCTCGAGCCGCACGTAACGGGCCGGGCCACCGCTGCGTTCGGCCAGATCGGTGACCGAATAGTGGTTTTCGTATTCTTTCCGGACGTCCTTGAGCGACCAGTATTGATCCAGGCGGTCTTCGTTGCCAATATCACCCATGGGCATGACTTCGATCCAGGTCAGATCCATATCCCGCTGGGCGCACCATTCCGTGATTTTGGGAAGTTCGGGCTCGTTGAACCCTTTCAGGGCAACGGCGTTTATCTTGATCCGCAGGCCAGCTTTTTGCGCGGCGTCGATTCCGTTTAAAACCTGTTTCAGGCGACCCCAGCGCGTCACCTTGGCGAACTTGTCATCATCCAGAGTGTCCAGCGAGACATTCACCCGACGCACACCGGCCGCATACAGATCATCGGAAAATCGGTGCAGTTGCGATCCGTTGGTTGTCAGCGTCAGCTCCTTCAATGCACCGCTGTCCAGATGACGTGTCATCGAATTGAAGAACGTCATGATGTTGCGACGCACCAAAGGCTCACCACCCGTAATGCGCAGCTTTTCGACCCCCATTCTGACGAAGGTCGAACACATCCGGTCCAGTTCCTCCAAAGTCAGCAGGTCTTTCTTGGGCAGAAAGGTCATGTTCTCGGACATGCAATACACGCAGCGGAAGTCGCAGCGGTCCGTGACGGAGACGCGGAGATACGTGATGGCGCGGGCAAACGGGTCGATTAGCGGAGCTGTCATGCCATTATAGGTAAAGCTGGAACATGCTCGCGACAAGGGCGAACTGTGCTTTGCGCTGGAACAGCTGGGCGCAGGGTTGTAGGTTTCCGGCATGAAGAAAATACTTGTTTTGACATGCGTAATGACGGCCGGATGCGATGCCGTGCAGTCAACGACTGACCGAGTGTTCGGCGGGGGCGACGCGCCCGCCCAAACGGTGCCTGACACGGAAGCCGGCACCGCAGTTGCCGAAGAGGTGTTGCAGCCCGAACCGGTTTCCGCGCGCCCGAACTGGGTTGGGGCGAAAACCACCATCGCCGGGCTTGGGGATCCGACCACTCCGGGGCGTTGGATGCAGACACCGCTGGTGGACAGCGAAGTTACGGCACGTGTCGTCGTGCCACGAACCGGGGCGCAGGCCTATATTACGTTGGTCCCGGTTCCCGGTCCGGACAGCAGCGGCAGCCGCTTGTCACTGGACGCCATGAGGGCCCTGTTGGTGCCCTTCGACGAACTTGTCGAGCTTGAGGTCTATGTGGACTGATTTTTCAGGTATTTGCCTGCTTCACGGCGGGCAAACGGCTTCATGGCATCACCGTTCTGGTTCAGAAAGGCGATCACGCGTTCTGGGTCATGTTTGGACAGTTCGCGCAGCCACCAGGCTATGGATTTCTGGATGAACCAGTTGCGGTCCGAAACATATCCCGCAGCCCAGCCAAGGATGCGGTCACGGCGGTGCAGATCGTCAGGCTTGGGGTGGTTCTGTTTGGTCCAGGGCAGGGTTGCGACCAAGGCCGCGCGCCGGGTCCACATGTGATCGGACCGGGTCCACAGTTCAACCTCGTCCAACCGTTCGGATTCTGCTGAAAGCCGTTTTTGCATCGCCATGCACGCATGGTCCGCAACGGCCCAGGCATCGAAATCCGGCAGCCAGCTTTGAAGCAAATTCCAAACGGCCCCATCCGGTCGGATGCGTGCCTGAGTCAAAAGCTTGGATGCAGCAAGTCGCCCTTCGTGGATGTTGCTTTGCCATAGCCCGTCCGCCAATGCGACCCGCGCCGGTACGTCCAGTTCTTTCCTCCACGCCTTGGTCAGGTCGTTGAGAACCGGGTTCGCGACGCCCAGATATATGCGATCCGCCTTGTGGTAGCTGGCCATCTGGGTCGCCCGCTCGGGGTCACCATGCGCTTTGATCTGATCTAGATATCCACTCAGCATCGGGCTCACATCGGTACGCCGGTTGGCTTTCCATCAATCGTATGGCTGTTCCTTTCCACCCAATACGAGCGGATGTCCTCGTCTGATTTTCCATCCACCCATTTCTGCATCGTATCGCGGTCGGATTGGAATTCCATGAAAGGCACGGCATAGCCGCAAGAGGTCTGCACCATGTCGATCGTCTGGTCATAGATCTGCCGTGCGCTTCGGTGATTTGGGAACAGGCCGGCAAAGTCGTCCCATCCATCATCCCCGACATGCAGGCAACGTGCCGTGCCGTAGGTGCGCAGGATCATCGGGCGCGTGGTGAAGGAACACCACATCAGCGTCATCCTGTTGACCTGCAAAAGATGCCCCGCCGTTTCATTGCCACTGCCGGTCAGGTTCATCCAGACGATGCGGTTCGGCCCCAATATCCGCAGCGAATCCATTCCCTTGGGGGAAATATTGACACGACCTTCGGCCCCGGCGGTGCCGACGAAGAACATATGCTGATCTTCGATGAACTTTTGATGCGCTTCCTCAAGCTGCGGGAACTGCTTGGCCATAATTCACTCCACCGTGACCGACTTGGCCAGATTGCGCGGCTGATCCACATCGGTGCCCTTGGCAACCGCCGTGTGATAGGCCAACAATTGCGCGGGAACCGAATACAGGATCGGTGCAAGACTGGTGTGAACATGCGGCATGCGGATGGTGCTCCAGACTCCGTCGCCGGCCTCGTCAATGCCGTCATCATCAGAGACCAGGATCACCTTGCCCTTGCGCGCCATCACTTCCTGCATGTTCGACACGGTCTTGTCGAACACGGTGTCACGGGGTGCCATGACGACCACGGGCATATGCTTGTCGATCAGGGCGATGGGGCCGTGTTTCAACTCTCCTGACGCATAACCTTCGGCGTGGATATAGCTGATTTCCTTGAGCTTAAGCGCGCCTTCCATTGCCAGCGGATACATCAGGCCACGGCCCAGAAACAGGACGTCGCGCGCCTCGGACAGGCGTTGGGCGGCTTTGCGGATCGCCCGGTTCTGATCGAGCGCGGCGTTCAACACGGTCGGCAACCCGCGCAGAGCGGCGGCATGATCGGCGATGTCCTCACCCGTCATCGTGCCCCGGTCTGCTGCGGCCTTGAGCGCCAGCATCAGCAGCACGCTCAGCTGACAGGTGAAGGCTTTGGTCGAAGCCACGCCGATTTCGACACCGGCATGGATCGGCAAGGCGATATCGCTTTCCCTTGCAATCGAGCTTTCGGGGACATTGACGACCGAAACGATCTTGTCTGCCTTGCCCTCACAGTACCGCAACGCGGCCAGCGTGTCGGCGGTTTCGCCCGACTGGCTGACGAAAAGCGCCAGTGTTCGATCCGTGATAGGAGGCTCGCGATAGCGGAACTCGCTGGCGATATCGACCTCGACCGGCATCTTGGCCAGTTGCTCGAACCAGTATTTCGCGGTCAGGCAGGCGTAAAACGCGGTGCCGCAGGCCACCATGGTCAGACGGTCCAGCTTGCTGAAATCCAGATCGGCATCGGGCAGTGCCACGCGGTCACCACCCGTGGGCAGGTAGGACCGGATCGCCTCTGCCACAACGATGGGCTGTTCAGCGATTTCCTTGGCCATGAAATGCTTGTGCTCGCCCTTGTCCGCGCGCGTATGATCCAGCTTGATCTTGCGCTTTTCCCGGTTGGCCAACTCACCGGCTTCGTTGCGGATTTCAAGCGATGTTCGCGTCAGAACCGCGCGGTCGCCTTCTTCCAGATATGTGATCTGGTTGGTCAGAGGCGCCAGGGCGATGGCGTCAGAGCCCACATACATCTCACCATCCCCATGTCCGATGGCCAGCGGTGATCCCTTGCGGGCCGCCACGATCAGGTCGTCCTCTCCGTCGAACAGAAAGGCCAGCGCAAAGGCGCCTTCCAACTGGTCGATCGTCTTGAACGCGGCCTCAACCGGGGACAGGCCCGAGTTCAGGTGGTGTTCCGTCATGAGGGCGACCGTTTCCGTGT
This sequence comes from Ruegeria sp. AL3, assembly GCF_056536065.1. Taxonomy (NCBI): domain Bacteria; kingdom Pseudomonadati; phylum Pseudomonadota; class Alphaproteobacteria; order Rhodobacterales; family Roseobacteraceae; genus Ruegeria; species Ruegeria sp. AL3. Next base: position 19,469 of record NZ_JBQFJG010000001.1, on the reverse strand, counting down.
CGGTTTCGGTTTGGAAATCAACACCATGTTCGGCCAGTTCGGCCCTCAGGTCGCGATAGTTTTCGACGATGCCGTTATGAACGACGGCCACCGGTCCCGCCTTGTGCGGATGTGCATTGTTGACCGACGGGGCGCCATGCGTGGCCCAGCGGGTATGGCCGATGCCGGATTTTCCGGGAAGAGGATCATGCACCAGAAGATCGCTGAGGTTGACCAGCTTGCCAACCGCGCGCCGCCGGCCCAATGCGCCGTCGTTGACGGTTGCAATCCCGGCGCTGTCATAGCCGCGATATTCAAGCCGTTTCAGGGCTTCTACCAGAATAGGGGCGGCCTCGTGCTGCCCCAAAACACCTACTATTCCACACATATCTCAGGCCTTTTTATCGCGGCGAGCCTTTTTCGCCTTCAACATATCAAACAATTTACGTGCATATCCGGGCTTGTTTTCCTGCTTGGCCCGCGCAACAGCCAGCGCATCAGGGTCCACATCCCTGGTCACGACAGTGCCCGTCGCGGTCATCGCGCCGTCGCCCACTGTGACCGGCGCCACCAGCATGGTGTTCGAGCCGACAAAGACATTCTCCCCAATCGTGGTCTTGTGCTTCATCACGCCGTCATAGTTGCAGGTGATCGTGCCTGCGCCGATGTTGGTCGCAGCGCCAACCGAAGCGTCCCCGATATAGCTGAGGTGATTGACCTTCGCGCCTTCGGCGATTTCGGCATTCTTGATCTCGACAAAGTTGCCGACCCGCGTGTTTTCGGCCAGTTCGGCACCAGGGCGCAGGCGCGCGTAGGGGCCGACGACAGCGCCCCGGCTGACATGGCAGCCCTCAAGATGCGAAAAGGCGCGGATCGTTGCGCCGCTTTCGACCGTGACGCCCGGTCCGAACACCACATTTGGCTCGATCACCGTATCGCGCCCGACCACCGTATCCGCGGCCAGATACACCGTGTCAGGCGCCATCAAGGTGACACCCAGGTCAAGCAGCTCGGCACGGGCGCGCGTCTGAAATACGGCATCGGCGGCCGCCAGATCAGCGCGAGAGTTCACGCCCAGCGTCTGCGCCTCGTCGCACGCGACTGCGGTCACGTTCATCCCACGGCGGCGCGCAATTTCAACCACGTCGGTCAAATAGTATTCGCCCGAAGCGTTGTCGTTTCCGACCTCGTCGATCAGCGAAAACAGCAGCTGCGCATTGCAGGCCAAAAGCCCTGAGTTGCAGAATGTTATGGATCGTTCTTCATCCGACGCATCCTTGAATTCGACAATGCGTTCCAGCACGTCGCCATTCATGACCAGCCGGCCATAACGGGCAGGATCGGCTGCTTCAAAGCCAAGAATAACAAGGTCATTCCCGGACCGTGCCTCGATCATCCTTTCCAGCGTGTCGGGCTGCAGGAACGGGGTGTCGCCGTAAAGAACAACCACATCACCTTCGAACCCGCTCAATGCGCTTCGGGCCTGGGCGACCGCATGGGCCGTACCCAACTGGTCTTCCTGCACGGCGATCTGCGCCCCTTCATCCTCGGCCCGTGCAACCTTTGCCACAGCTTCGGACCCGTGGCCGGTGACGATCACGGTATGTTCGGGCGACAGGACAGATCCGGCGCGCATCGCATGGATCAGCATCGGAACCTGAGCGATGGGATGCAGAACTTTGGGAAGGTCCGAATTCATCCTGGTGCCTTTTCCGGCGGCAAGGATGACAAGGGCAGTGGTCATGAATTCGTTTTCTCTTTGTGTTTTGTTGCGGTCCGTTTTATCCGCTGAGGTCAAAGGCGCAAGCCGTTCGGCCATCAAACAAGATTGCCGATTGAAACAGGACACGGCGAAAACCTGCCGAGCAAGGGGGCGAAATGCGCACCGTCATCTTCGATCTGGACGGCACTTTGGCGGATACATCCGGCGATTTGCTGGCGGCCGCGAACCATTGTTTCCGCAAGATGGGGCACGGGGATGTACTGGTCCACGGGCCGGATTCCGGTGTGGCGCTGCGAGGTGGACGCATGATGCTGACCCACGGGCTGAAACGAGTCGGGGCCTATGACGAGGATACGGTGCAGGCCTATTACCCGGTTCTTCTTGAGGCCTACGCGCAGGACATCGACACCCACACCAGTTTCTATCCCGGCGCACTACAGGCGGTCGAGATGCTGAGTGACGCGGGTTACGGTGTGGGCATTTGCACGAACAAACCGGAACATCTGGCCGAATTGTTGCTGACACGCATGGGGGTGCGGGACCGTTTTGCATCTTTGGTCGGGGCAGATACGCTGCCGGTCCGCAAACCGGACCCGGCGCCGTTGCGTGAAGCCGCGCGCCGTGCCGGGGGCGATCCGGACTTGTGCGTGCTGGTCGGAGACTCGGATACCGACCGCAACACCGCCAGGGCGGCGGGCGTTCCTTCGGTGCTGGTTACCTTCGGGCCATCGGGGGATGACATGGCGGCGCTGGAACCCGAAGCCCTTCTGCATCATTTTGATGACTTGCCCGGCCTCGTGCCTGATCTGATCGGTGCGGCAGCCTGAAACCTTGACCGGACCCTTTCGGAGCCTCAGAACAAGACCATGACCGACGTATTCTCTGGCAGCTTTACGCAGCAGGAACCCCTTCCGGAAGAAGCAATCGAAGCGGCACTGGCCGTTCTGCGCCATGGGCGTCTGCATCGATACAATGTCGTCCCCGGAGAGTTGGGGGAAACGGCCCTGCTGGAGCAGGAATTTGCGGCGCAGATGGGGGCCAAATACTGTCTGGCGGTTTCGTCTGGCGGTTACGCTCTGGCCACGGCCCTGCGTGCGGTTGACGTGCAGCCGGGCGACCCGGTTTTGACCAATGCGTTTACGCTGGCGCCGGTGCCGGGGTCGATTGCCTCGGTCGGAGGGCGGGCAATTTTTGTCGGAGTGACGGAAGAGCTGACCATCGATCTGGATGATCTAGAGGGCAAGCTGGATCAAGCGCGTGTTCTGATGCTCAGCCATATGCGTGGGCATCTGTGTGATATGGACCGGCTGATGCAGATGTGTGACGCGGCCGGGGTGATCGTGATCGAGGATTGCGCACACACGATGGGTGCAGCCTGGCGCGGTCAGTTGTCAGGACGGCAGGGCGCGATCGGGTGTTATTCCTGCCAGACCTACAAGCATGTCAATTCGGGCGAAGGGGGCTTGCTGGTCACCGATGACGAGGAACTGGCGGCCAAGGCTACGATGTTGTCGGGGTCCTACATGCTGTACGAACGCCATCTTGCGGCGCCGGGGCCGGACGTGTTCGAACGGATCAAATACACCACGCCCAACGTCTCGGGCCGGATGGACAATTTGCGCGCCGCCATCCTGCGCCCGCAATTGCGGGATCTGGACCGGCAGGTGGAACGGTGGAACGAACGTTATCGCGAGATCGAAGCCGGGTTGCGGGGCACGCCGGGTCTGACGATCGTCGAACGGCCCGAAGAAGAAACCTATGTCGGGTCTTCGATTCAGTTCTTGCTGCTGGATTGGGTGCCTGAACGGATAGCCGAAGTCATCAGCCGTTGCGCCGCGCGTGGGGTTGAGCTGAAGTGGTTCGGCGGTGCCGAACCGACAGGTTTCACGTCGCGCTATGACAGTTGGCGATATTTCGATAGCGAGCGGATGCCTGAAAGTGACCGCGTTCTGGCCGGCATTATGGATATGCGCGTGCCTTTGACGTTTTCCCGGGAGGATTGTCGATTGATCGCCCGGATCATCCGGGCTGAGGTGAGCGCGGTTTATCAGTCTTGACCAAGCGGAGTGCGCCTGCGGCGCACGCTCGATCTTTTGAAACGCCGCCCTTTTCGGGGCGGCGTTTTCTGTTTCGGACGCGCTGCCACAAAGATTGACCGGCGGCAGATTCGCTGCTAGAGATTTATTGAACACTTGTTCATTAAAGCGGAGGGAAGACGCAGATGTTCATGGCCACGATGAAATTCGATCTGGGTGAGGATGTGAATGCCCTGCGCGAGATGGTGCATCGCTGGGCGCAGGAGCGAGTCAAGCCGATGGCGGCCGAGATCGACGCCACCAATGCCTTTCCGAATGAGCTGTGGAAAGAGATGGGAGACCTTGGTCTGCTGGGTGTTACCGTGCCGGAAGAGTACGGCGGTGCAGGCATGTCTTATCTGGCGCATACGATCGCCGTCGAAGAGGTCGCGCGCGCTTCAGCTTCGGTTTCTTTGTCATACGGGGCGCATTCGAACCTGTGCGTGAACCAGATCAAGCTGAACGGCAATGAAGAACAGAAGCAAAAGTACCTGCCGAGGCTTATCTCGGGCGAGCATGTGGGGGCGCTGGCCATGTCGGAACCTTCGGCCGGGTCGGATGTGGTGTCGATGAAGCTGCGCGCCGAAAAGCGGAACGACCATTACCGTCTGAACGGCAACAAATACTGGATCACCAACGGGCCGGATGCGGATACTCTGGTGGTTTATGCCAAGACGGACCCCGATGCCGGATCAAAGGGTATTACCGCATTTCTGATCGAAAAAGAGATGAAGGGTTTTTCAACCTCGCCCCATTTCGACAAGCTGGGTATGCGCGGGTCGAACACGGCTGAGCTGATCTTTGAAGATGTAGAGGTTCCGTTCGAGAACGTGTTGGGCGAAGAGGGCAAGGGTGTTGCCGTGCTCATGTCGGGGCTGGATTATGAACGGGTCGTGCTGGCAGGCATCGGGACCGGCATCATGGCCGCCTGTCTGGACGAAGTGATGCCTTATCTGGCTGAACGCAAGCAGTTCGGCAAACCCATCGGCAGCTTTCAGTTGATGCAGGGCAAGATTGCCGACATGTACACCGCGATGAACTCGGCGCGGGCCTATGTTTACGAAGTCGCCAAGGCGTGTGACCGCGGTGACGTGACCCGGCAGGATGCGGCAGCGTGTTGCCTTTACGCGTCGGAACAGGCGATGGTTCAGGCCCATCAGGCGGTTCAGGCGCTGGGCGGGGCGGGCTTCCTGTCGGATGCGCCGGTCAGCCGGATTTTCCGGGATGCCAAGCTGATGGAGATCGGTGCAGGCACCAGCGAGATTCGCCGGATGCTGATCGGCCGCGAAATGATGAATGAAATGCTCTGAAAGAAAAAACACCCTGCGGACGAGGTAACCGCAGGGCGCTTTGGAAACGGGATCAGAACCGATGGACGTAGGAAACACCGACCAGCCAGGGATCGATTTCCGCGGTGCCGATGGGGGCGCCGTTGAGCGAGACGTCCGAGTCAATGTCGAACCAGCGCACGTTCAGGCGGATCGCCCCGTTGTCGGTGACCATGTAATCCAGACCGGCCTGCAACGAGACGCCGAAGGAGTCATCGACCTTGATGTTGCCCAGGGGCGATTGCTCGTCGAAGAAGATCGTATAGTTGAGACCGGCGCCGACATAGGGTTTCCAGGCGCTGTTGGTCGGGAAGTGATAATTCAGCGACAGGGTGGGCGGCAGGTGCTTGACCGTGGCCGCGTCCGTACCGCCAAGGGCCACGGTGTGTTTGAACGGGGTCGCCGCCAGAAGCTCAATGCCCAGGTTGTCGCGAATAAAGTATTCGGCGGTGAAAATCGGGCGGGTGTCCGCGTCGATCGTCGCTGCCGCACCGGCCAGCGTGCCGTTGTCGGATTTCGGATCCAGATAGCCAACACCGATACCCAGCGTCCAGTCCCCTTGCGACTGGGCCAAAGCCGGAGCCGCCAGGGCGACCAGCGCGGTAGACAGTGTCAAAGCGGCGAGTTTCTTTGTCATATTCTTGCCTTTGGTTATGTTGATGCTCTTGGTTTCGCAAAGGCGGTGTCCGGCCACTCTGATCTGCATCAAGTTTGTGTGATGTGTCCGCCCAAGGTCAGGTCGCGAAGCATCAGGAAAACAAGGGGAATTCGCGTTGTTGCACGCTGAGCGCATACCGGGTTTGCGCTCAGGAGGAGGCTGGGACATACCGGACCGGCTGAACATGGCGCAGCAATGTCTGAACCATCCGGGTGATCAGGTGGCGCTTATTGATCTGACCGGATCAGGGCAGCGGCTGACAACCTATGGGCAACTGGCGCAAATGGCTGATGGGATTGCCCGCGCCCTGCTGGCCCGCGTCCGGCCCGGTGATCGGGTCGGAGTGCTGCTGAGCCAGTCACCCTGGTGTGCGGCAGCTCATCTGGCGATCTGGAAGATCGGCGCGATTTCGGTGCCCTTGTTCAAGTTATTCAAACGGGATGCGCTGCGGTCGCGGGCGGGCGATGCAGGCGTTCAGATCGTGCTGACTGATGCTGAAGGGGTGGATTTGCTGGGCGATCTGGCTGAACCTCTGATCGCATCCGAAATTGGCGTGGCCGGTCCTGCGCTGCCCTATGCCGCGACAGGGCCCGAGGATCCTGCCGTATTGATCTACACCTCTGGTACAACCGGCAGCCCCAAAGGCGCACTGCACGGGCACCGGGTTCTGACCGGGCATGTGCCGGGTGTCTCGATCAGCCACAATCACCTGCGCGAAGGAGACTGCCTGTGGACCCCGGCGGATTGGGCGTGGATCGGCGGGTTGTTCGATGTGCTGATGCCGGGCCTTGCGCTGGGCATTCCGGTTGTCGCGGCACGGCTTGAAAAGTTCACTCCCGAAGCCTGCGCCGAGATCATTGCGCGGGGCGGGGTGCGGAATGTGTTCTTTCCGCCGACCGCCCTGCGGATGCTCAAGGCGGCGGATCAGGCGATCCCGGGTTTGCGCTCGGTTGCGTCCGGGGTGAACCGCTGGGGGCCGAGATGCTGGCCTGGGGCCACGGTGCGTTTGGTCTGACGATCAACGAATTCTACGGCCAGACCGAATGCAATATGGTCGTATCCTCCTGCGCCGAGGATTTCCCTGTTCAACCCGGCTGTATCGGAAAGCCGGTGCCTGGGCATGAAGTCGCGGTGATCGACGAGGATGGCATCCCGACCAGCGAGGAAGGCGATGTTGCCATCCGGCGGGGTTCGGCCTCGATGCTGCTGGAATACTGGAACAATCCGCAAGCGACGGCCGAGAAGTTCCGGGGTGACTGGCTGATCACCGGAGACCGCGGCGTGTGGGAAGGCGACTATCTGCGCTTTGTCGGTCGGGATGATGACGTGATCACCTCGGCCGGTTACCGCATCGGTCCGGCCGAGATCGAGGATTGCCTGCTGACCCATCCGGCTGTGGCCACCGTGGGCGTGGTCGGCAAGCCCGACCCGCTGCGGACCGAGATCGTCAAGGCCTACGTGGTGTTGAAACCGGGGGCCGAGGCCACGGGTGCCGAGTTGCAGGGTTGGGTCAAGGACCGTCTGGCGCATTATTCGTACCCGCGCGAAGTGGCATTTCTGGAGGAACTGCCGATGACCGTGACCGGGAAGGTGATCCGCAAGGAGTTGAAGGCGCGGGCGGCGGGGGAAGATGTAGGGGAATGAAAGTACTCGATAGAATTAGTGGGCTCCGATGTCCTTGTTGCGACGCACCTGTCACGTGGAATATCGCAAATACAGCGAAGGGCAGTGAGGGCTACATACCTTTCGTCGAATGTGGAAAATGCAATGAGAAGCTCAGAGTCGCGAGCGGTTCTGGTCTCATCCACGCAATAATAGCTTGCACTCGTGACCGTTTTTGGTTCGCCTTTGGAATGATGGGCTTGTTCGGCGTCGACGGCGTGTCACTGTTCCCAAGTTGGGTGCCGATTGGACTATTAGGAAAATCAATATTGTTTGGCATTGCTGTGGTTTTCATAGCTCTTCCAATTGCCAATCGGTCTTTGAAAATAGAGGTATGCAAATGAAACTCACATCCAAAGCTATGCCCGCCTCTGAGGGCTTCAAAGCCAACCGCGCAGCCCATCTCGACGCGCTGGCGCAGATATCTGCCGCCGCCGAGGCAGCCCGCATGGGGGGCGGCGAGAAATCCCGCGCGCGGCATGAATCCCGCGGCAAGATGCTCCCCCGCCGAAGGGTGGCGAACCTGCTGGATCCGGGGTCTCCGTTCCTCGAAATCGGGGCAACAGCGGCGCATGGGATGTATGGCGGTGCCGCGCCCTGTGCTGGGGTGATTGCGGGCATTGGCCTTGTGCAGGGGCAGCAGGTTATGGTTGTGTGCAATGATGCCACCGTGAAAGGCGGCACCTACTATCCGATGACGGTCAAAAAACACCTGCGGGCGCAGGAGATTGCCGAGGAAAACCATCTGCCCTGTATCTATCTGGTCGACAGCGGTGGCGCGAACCTGCCCAATCAGGATGAGGTCTTTCCCGACCGCGATCACTTTGGCCGCATTTTCTACAATCAGGCGCGGATGAGCGCGAAGGGGATCGCTCAGATCGCCGTGGTCATGGGGTCATGCACGGCCGGTGGCGCCTATGTGCCGGCGATGTCGGATGTGACGATCATCGTCAAGGAACAGGGCACGATCTTTCTGGCCGGCCCGCCGCTGGTCAAGGCAGCAACGGGAGAGGTCGTCAGCGCCGAAGATCTGGGCGGCGGCGATGTGCACACGCGCCTGTCCGGCGTGGCCGATTATCTGGCCGAGGATGATGCGCACGCGCTGGCCTTGGCCCGTCGGGCGGTTGGGTCACTCAATCGCCGCAAGCCGCAGACGGTGGACTGGGCCAGCCCCGAAGATCCGGCCTATGACCCCGAGGAAATCCTGGGCGTTGTCCCTGCTGATCTGCGCACGCCCTATGACATCCGTGAAGTGATTGCGCGTCTGGTCGATGGGTCTCGGTTCGACGAATTCAAACCGCGCTTCGGCGAAACGCTGGTCACGGGGTTTGCCCATGTCAAAGGCTGCCCGGTTGGGATCATCGCCAACAACGGCGTGCTGTTTTCCGAGGCGGCGCAGAAGGGTGCCCATTTCGTCGAGCTGTGTTCGCAACGCAAAATCCCGCTTGTGTTCCTGCAAAACATCACCGGGTTCATGGTCGGTCGCAAATACGAGAACGAAGGCATCGCGCGGCATGGGGCCAAGATGGTGACGGCGGTGGCCACGACGTCGGTGCCCAAGATCACGATGCTGGTCGGCGGCTCGTTCGGGGCCGGGAACTATGGCATGGCCGGTCGTGCCTATCAGCCGCGCTTTCTGTGGACCTGGCCGAACTCGCGGATTTCGGTGATGGGTGGAGAGCAGGCCGCTGGCGTTCTGGCCACCGTCAAACGCGACGGGATAGAACGGCAGGGCGGCACGTGGTCCGCCGAAGAAGAGGCCGAGTTCAAACGCCCGACGCTGGAAATGTTCGAGGAACAGTCGCATCCGCTCTATGCCTCGGCGCGACTGTGGGATGACGGCATCATCGACCCGCGCAAAAGCCGCGACGTGCTGGCGCTGTCGTTGAACGCCGCGCTGAACGCTCCAATCGAGGAGACACGCTTCGGCGTGTTCAGGATGTAAAATGAGCGTGACTTTGAAAGACCTTATGGCCCGCTATCCAGGTGCGCAAACCTTCAAATTCGGCGACAACCCGGTGCTGAGTGCAGAGCTTCTGGCTTTGGTCCGTTCTGGCCGTAAAACAGCGACCTGCGATGCGCTCGGCAACTATCCGGACGGCAGCCTTGAAATGCCGAAGCCCGGTCGACGCGATATTGCGCTGAACTGGGATGACACACCGGCTTTGGTCATTGAAACCGTCGGTGTCTCGATCCAGCGCTATTGTGATGTGACCGAGGAATTCGCTTTGGCTGAAGGTGAGAATGAAACGCTTGAAGGATGGCGGGAAGATCATCGCCGTTATTTCCAACGAAACGGCGGCTTTGATCCTGAGATGAAACTCGTGTGCGAACGGTTCCGTCTCGTCGAAGATCTGGCAGTGGAAGGGTGAAAGACATGTTCAACAAAATCCTGATTGCCAACCGGGGCGAGATCGCCTGCCGCGTCATGGAAACGGCCCAGTCCATGGGCGTGTCCTGCGTTGCTGTCTATTCCGATGCGGACGCGGCGGCCAAACACGTTCAGATGGCGGACGAGGCGGTTCATATTGGCGGCCCCGCCCCGGCGGACAGCTATTTGAAGGGCGACGTCATCATTCAGGCCGCGCTGGATACCGGTGCACAGGCGATCCATCCGGGGTATGGCTTTCTGTCCGAGAACCCCGGTTTCGTGGATGCCGTGCAGGCGGCGGGGCTGACGTTCATCGGCCCTTCGGCGGATGCGATCCGCAAGATGGGCCTCAAGGACGCGGCGAAGGTTCTGATGGAGAAGGCCGGCGTTCCGGTCGTACCCGGCTATCACGGCGACAATCAGGACCCCGAGCATCTGGCCGGTGCGGCGGATGCGATCGGCTATCCGGTTCTGATCAAGGCCGTTGCGGGCGGCGGCGGCAAGGGGATGCGCCTAGTCGAACGCCCCGAGGATTTCGCGACCGCGCTCGACAGCGCGCGGGGCGAGGCCCGGACCGCCTTCGGCAATGATGCCGTACTGGTCGAAAAATTCGTGACCAAACCCCGCCATATCGAAGTGCAGGTGTTCGGCGATGGTACTCATGCCGTGCATCTGTTCGAACGCGACTGCTCGTTGCAGCGCCGCCATCAGAAGGTGATCGAAGAAGCCCCCGCCCCGGGCATGACGTCTGAGATGCGCGAGGCCATGGGTCAGGCCGGCGTGCGCGCCGCCGAGGCGATCGGCTATAAGGGCGCGGGCACGGTCGAGTTCATCGTCGATGCCTCTGACGGGCTGCGCCCCGACAGGTTCTGGTTCATGGAAATGAACACGCGCCTTCAGGTAGAGCACCCGGTGACAGAGGCCATCACGGGGATCGATCTGGTCGAGTGGCAGCTTCGCGTGGCCGCAGGCGAGAGCCTTCCCAAGAAGCAGGATGATCTTGCGATCTCGGGCCATGCGTTTGAGGCCCGGCTTTACGCCGAGGACGTTCCGAAAGGGTTCCTGCCCGCGACGGGAACGCTGACTCATCTGGTTTTCCCAGCCAATTGTCGCGCCGATAGCGGCGTTCGCGCCGGGGACACGATCAGCCCGTGGTACGACCCCATGATCGCCAAGGTGGTGGTGCATGGTTCGACACGTGCCGTTGCACTTGAGACGTTGAACCGGGTGCTGCAACAGACCGAAGTTGCGGGTACCGTTACCAATCTGGCCTTTCTGGGCGCGTTGACGCGTCACAAAGGATTTGCCTCGGGCGATGTCGATACGGGTCTGATCGGGCGGGACCTTGAAACGTTGGTACAGGAAGCCGAGCCGTCGGATGTTACCGCGGTTGCGGCGGCGATGACGGCACTGGACCTGGTGGATGTCGATCCGGAAACCGGGTTTTCGCTGTGGGCGCCGCTGCATCGCGCCGTGCAATTGTCCCGTCGTGACGACGTGCTGGATCTGGACGTGCAGGTCGACGGGCCGGATCGCCAGATTTGGCAGATTGGCGAAAACCGCGTCGTTGCGGAACGCACCGCCGGGCGCTGGATGTTGAACGGCGCGCCGATGCCTCGCGTTGCCGCACATAACGGGACCCTGACGGTTTTCACCGATTACGGTCAGAGCTTTGACGTCATCGATCCGCTGGACCGCGATACCAGCGCGACCGGCAACACCAATGTGATCGAGGCGCCTATGCCCGGTCTGGTCAAAGCCGTCTTTGCCACAGCGGGACAAACCGTACAGAAAGGCGATCGTCTGGCAATTTTGGAAGCGATGAAGATGGAGCATTCGCTGCTTGCGGCGCGGGACGGGATCGTTGCCGAAGTGCTGGTCGGGGATGGTTCGCAGGTCGAAGCCGGGGCTGCCTTGGTGAGGTTGGAGGAAGAAGCTTGATCTGTACCCGCGCAACGCGGCGTGCCAAGGTCAGACGATATTTGCTTGAAACGACGACAATCCAGAAGGGGGGCGGACATGGGTGAGCTGGTCGAAATCTATGAGGTCGGGCCGCGCGACGGGCTGCAAAACGAAAAACGCGAAATACCGGTCGCGGACAAGATCGCCTTGATCGACTGTCTCAGCCGGGCGGGGTTTCGCCGGATCGAAGTTGCAAGCTTCGTGTCCCCGAAATGGGTGCCGCAGATGGCGGGTTCCGCTCAGGTGCTGGGGGGGATCACGCGTGCGAATGGGGTGCGCTATGCCGCGCTGACGCCGAACATGCATGGCTATGGCGACGCGCTGGCGGCCAGGGCGGACGAGATTGCCGTGTTCGCCTCGGCCTCCGAAGGATTCTCGAAGGCCAATATCAATGCCTCCATCGCCGAGTCGATCGAGCGGTTCACGCCGATTCTGGAGGCGGCGCGCCATATCGACCTGCCGGTTCGTGGCTATGTCTCATGCGTTACGGATTGCCCATATGACGGTCCGACGCCGCCCGAAAAAGTGGCTGAGGTTGCTGATCGGCTTTTCGCGCTGGGCTGTTACGAGGTTTCGCTGGGCGACACGATAGGGCAGGGAACTCCGGACAAGGTTGCACATATGCTTCTGGCAGTGCGCGAGTGGGTTCCAGTGACGCGGCTGGCGGGGCATTTCCATGACACCAACGGGCGCGCGATCGACAACATCGATGCGGCATTGGCGCTGGGCGTGCGGGTGTTCGATGCAGCAGTGGGAGGGTTGGGCGGTTGCCCCTACGCCCCGGGTGCGGCCGGTAACGTGGCGACCGAGGAGGTTGCGGCACATTTGCATCGGCTGGGATACGAAACTGGCCTGGATATCGACGTTGTTGAAGAGGCCGCGCAGATGGCCAGGGCTTTGAGGGGCTGACATGTTTGAAACGATCACGATCTCGACGGATAGGCGTGGTGTCGCGACGCTCACCCTGAACCGGCCGGAAAAACACAATGCCATGTCGGGGCAGATGATCACGGAATTGACCGACGCCGCATCGCAACTTGGTCAGGATGACGCGGTCCGGGCGGTCGTTCTGGCCGCGGCGGGCAGGACGTTTTGTGCCGGCGGTGATCTGGGGTGGATGCAGGACCAGATGGCGGCTGACAAAAAGACGCGTTTTGTCGAGGCGCGCAAACTGGCCGAGATGTTGCAGGCTCTGAACACGATGCCAAAGCCTCTGATCGGGGCGTTGCAGGGCAATGCCTTTGGGGGCGGGGTGGGCATGGCGGCCGTGTGCGATGTCGCGATCGGGGTCGACGGTCTGATGATGGGGTTGACCGAAACGCGCCTGGGGCTGATCCCCGCAACAATTGGCCCCTATGTCATCGCCCGCATGGGCGAAGCCCGCGCGCGCCGGGTCTTCATGTCGGCCCGTCTGTTCGATGCGTCCGAGGCCGTTGATCTGGGCCTGCTGGCGAAAACCGTGTCGGCAGATCGGCTTTCGGAGGCCGTTGAGGACGAAATTCGCCCCTATTTGTCTTGCGCGCCCGGGGCGGTTGCCTCTGCCAAGGCGCTGGTGCGCGCTTTGGGGCCGCGCATCGACGATGCCGTGATCGATCAGACCATAGGCGAGTTGGTCGAGCGGTGGGAAACACACGAGGCACGCGAAGGGATCGCGGCGTTTTTTGAAAAACGAAAACCTGCATGGAATAAGTAGGTTTTACAAGGTTCCGCCATGCCAATGCCAAACGCGGGTGCTGCGATTCTATGCCGCGCTGTCAAGCGCAGGTTTGATCGCGAAGGGGGCTGTGTTCGGTTGACCCTCTGACCCCGCGGGGATAGAGAATGTCCAGTCAACACGCCAATTGACGGCGCACCCGGATCGGGGCATGCGCAGGAAAGGAGCTATTCGTGGAAGACCTGCTGCGGGAGTACCTCCCGATTCTGGTGTTTCTGGCCGTTGCCGTTGGCCTTGGGATCGTCTTGATTCTGGCCGCCGTCGTACTGGCCGTCCGCAATCCCGACCCCGAAAAGGTCAGCGCATATGAATGTGGTTTCAATGCCTTCGACGATGCGCGGATGAAATTCGACGTCCGATTCTATCTGGTTTCGATTCTGTTCATCATCTTCGATCTTGAAATTGCCTTCCTGTTTCCCTGGGCCGTCGGCTTCAAGGACATCAGCGATGTCGGGTTCTGGTCCATGATGGTGTTCCGGGTGTTCTGACCATCGGCTTTGCCTATGAATGGAAGAAAGGGGCGCTGGAATGGGAGTGATGACAGGTGCAAACACCGCTGGCGTCGACAAAGAAGTCGCCACCCAGGCCCTGAATGCCGAGCTGCAGGACAAAGGGTTCCTGCTGACCTCGACCGAAGACATCATCAACTGGGCCCGTACCGGCTCGCTGCACTGGATGACGTTTGGTCTGGCCTGCTGCGCAGTTGAGATGATGCATACCTCGATGCCGCGTTATGATGCGGAACGGTTTGGCATTGCCCCCCGAGCGTCTCCGCGTCAGTCGGATGTGATGATCGTGGCCGGAACCCTGACCAACAAGATGGCGCCCGCGCTGCGCAAGGTCTATGACCAGATGCCCGAGCCGCGCTATGTGATCTCGATGGGGTCTTGCGCGAATGGCGGTGGGTATTACCACTATTCCTATTCCGTCGTACGTGGCTGTGACCGGGTTGTTCCGGTGGACATCTACGTGCCCGGATGCCCTCCGACTGCTGAGGCACTGCTTTACGGTCTGATGCAGTTGCAACGCAAAATCCGCCGTACCGGCACAATTGTCCGCTGAGGAGAGAGCTGATGAGCGAAGCACTCAAGGAACTCGGCGCGCAGCTGGAAATCAAACGATCTGATTGCGTTCTGTCATGGGACGTGACCCATGGCGAACTGAACGTGGATGTGGCGCCGTCAAACCTTGTGGAATTCGTCGAATTCCTGAAATCCGACCAGAGCTGCAAATTCTCGTCGCTGGTGGATATCACCGGTGTGGATTACCCCGAACGCGCCAAACGGTTCGATGTGGTCTATCACTTCCTGTCGATGTACCAGAACCAGCGCATCCGGCTGCGGGTGTCGATCCGCGAGGATGACATGGTGCCCTCGATCGTCGATGTTCACCCCTCGGCCAACTGGTTCGAGCGTGAGGTGTACGACATGTTCGGCATCCTGTTCTCGGGCCACCCAGATCTGCGCCGCATCCTGACCGACTACGGCTTTCGCGGTCATCCGCTGCGCAAGGATTTTCCGACCACTGGCTATACCGAGGTCCGCTATGACGAGGCGCAGAAACGCGTCGTCTACGAGCCGGTCAGTCTCGTGCAGGAGTACCGTCAGTTTGATTTCATGTCCCCATGGGAAGGTGCGAACTACATTCTGCCGGGGGATGAGAAACAGGAGACCGAATAATGGGTGGCATCTGGTGGCTGATCCTGTCTGCGCTGACCATCATTCCGATGGTGAAGATATTGCCGTTCTTCGGGATCAACAAATACTGGTGCCTGCTGTGTCTGGTTCCCTTTGGCACGATCGCCCTGCTGTGGTGGGTCGGGCTTAAACTGCAAGAGCTGGAGCGCCGCTGATGGGTCTGGGGGAACTGATCGCGTTGGGGGCGCTGGGGGTTCTGCTGGCCGGGGCTGCTGCCAAAGCGGCCGAGGCGGAAAAGGTTCGGGTTCGGGCCGATGCGAAAAAGAAACGAGGGCGTTGATGGACGGCTCAAGATACGATGACGGCAGCACGGACGCGCTGAGCGGAGAACAGAAGATCCGCAACTTTAACATTAACTTCGGCCCGCAACACCCTGCGGCGCACGGGGTTCTGCGTTTGGTGCTTGAACTGGACGGCGAGATTGTCGAGCGCTGCGACCCGCATATCGGCCTGCTGCACCGCGGCACCGAAAAGCTGATGGAAAGCCGAACGTATCTGCAAAACCTGCCCTATTTCGACCGTCTGGATTACGTGGCGCCGATGAACCAGGAACATGCCTGGTGTCTGGCCATCGAAAAGCTGACCGGGGTTGAAGTACCGCGTAGGGGTTCGCTGATCCGGGTTCTGTATTCCGAGATCGGTCGCATCCTCAACCACCTGCTGAACGTGACCACGCAGGCGATGGATGTGGGCGCGTTGACCCCGCCGCTCTGGGGCTTTGAAGAGCGCGAAAAGCTGATGGTGTTCTATGAGCGTGCCTGCGGGGCCCGCCTTCACGCGGCTTATTTCCGACCCGGCGGTGTGCATCAGGACCTGCCGCCGGAACTGCTGGACGATATCGAGGCCTGGAGTCACGAGTTCCCAAGCGTCCTTGATGACATTGACGGGCTGCTGACCGAAAACCGCATCTTCAAGCAGCGCAACGCCGATATCGGCGTGGTGACCGAAGATGACATCCAGAAATACGGCTTCTCGGGCGTGATGGTGCGTGGATCGGGTCTGGCCTGGACCTGCGTCGCGCGCAGCCCTACGAGTGCTACGACGAGTTCGAATTCCAGATCCCCGTCGGCAAGAACGGCGACTGCTATGACCGCTACCTTGTCCGCATGGCGGAAATGCGCCAGTCGCTGCTGATCATCCGTCAGGCCATCGCCAAAATCCGCGAGTGCCCCGGTGACGTTCTGGCGCGCGGCAAGATCACCCCGCCAAAACGCTCGGACATGAAGACCTCGATGGAAAGCCTGATCCATCACTTCAAACTGTATACCGAAGGCTTCCACGTGCCGGCTGGTGAGGTCTATGCCGCCGTCGAGGCCCCCAAGGGCGAGTTCGGCGTCTATCTGGTCGCCGACGGCACCAACAAGCCTTATCGCGCCAAACTGCGCGCGCCGGGTTTCCTGCACCTGCAAGCCATGGACCACGTTGCCAAAGGCCACCAACTGGCCGACGTCGCCGCCATCATCGGCACCATGGACGTTGTGTTTGGGGAGATTGATCGGTGAGATGCTTTGCCCTGATTCTGGCCCTCGTGGCTGCCCTACCGGCGCAGGCCGCATCGACTCACCCGACGGCAAAAGTGCTGGAGGTTATGCGGGAAAACGGCTGTCGGCTGGATATTTCGCAAACCGAGGAGGCTTTTTCTGCGCGTGACCTGCGCCCCGAGGATGTCAGCGCCGTGATCAATTCCTGGGCCGAACGGGGGTTGGCTGGTCTGGACGGTCCCGTATTCGAGATTGCGCCTGCGATTTGCGGTGCGCATGGACTTGTGCCCGAGGATACGGCAAGGCGTGCCGACGCCTTATTTGACTTCGTGCGTTTGAATGGGTGCCGTATGGTCGAAGAAGAAGCCGAGATAAAATTGCGCCCCGCCGGTTTTACACAGGCCGAAACGCCTGATCTGATTGCCTTCCTTGTCGAACAAGGTCGCGCGCATCAGAACGCCCCCTATATCATCGTGATCGGAGATGCCTGCTAATGCTGCGCCGTCTGCACCCCGAACAACCCGAAAGCTTTGCCTTCACCGCTGCCAACCAGCAATGGGCCAAAGCGCAGATTACCAAATACCCCGAGGGGCGTCAGGCCAGCGCGGTCATTCCGCTGCTGTGGCGCGCGCAGGAGCAGGAGGGCTGGCTGAGCCGTCCGGCGATTGAATCGGTCGCGGATATGCTGGGCATGGCCTATATCCGCGTGCTCGAGGTCGCCTCGTTCTACTTCATGTTCCAGCTGCAACCAGTAGGATCTGTGGCGCATATTCAGGTCTGCGGCACGACGTCCTGCATGATCTGCGGGGCCGAGGATCTGATCGCGGTCTGCAAGGAAAAGATCGCTGCCAAGCCGCATGAACTTTCTGCCGATGGCAAGCTGAGCTGGGAAGAGGTCGAGTGCCTGGGATCGTGCACCAATGCGCCGATGGCGCAGATCGGCAAGGATTACTATGAGGACCTGACCGCCGAGAGCTTTGGCAGGATCCTCGACGATCTGGTGGCGGGCAAGGTGCCGACGCCCGGTCCTCAGAATGGGCGTTACGCGGCCGAGCCGTTGAAAGGGCTTTCCAGCCTGTCCGAATATGAAGCCAGCAAGCCGAAATACAACGCGAGTGTTGAACTGGCGACAGAGCTTGGGGACACGGTCAAGCGTATCGACGGAACCGAAGTTCCGATCCTGACCCTTGGCTTGGTAAGGATGGCAAAGCCGAAGCTTCCGGTTCCGCTCCTCAACCGCCGAAAAAGCCGGAGCCCGGCAAGACGGCGGCACAACAGAGTGCAACCAAAAAATCTACCCATACCGAACCGGCATCTCCCGAGGGCGCTGCAGCAAAGACGGATGGCCCGGACGTTCAGGAGACCCAGCCTAACACTCTAACCGCGGCACGTGACGGCAAGGCGGATGACCTTAAATTGTTGAAAGGCGTCGGCCCCAAGCTGGAAGAAACGCTAAACGAGCTGGGTTTCTATCACTATGACCAGATCGCGGCCTGGACGCCCGAACATGTGGCCTGGGTCGATGCGCGATTGAAATTCAAAGGCCGGATCGAACGCGATGGCTGGATCGAGCAGGCGACCAAGCTTGCTGCCGGTGAGGAAACCGAATTCGCCAAACGTGCCAAAGAAGACGGCACATACGAAGACTAGACGGATGCCCGTTCCGGGCTTCGGGGGAAGATGGACAAGCACAAGGAACAGGCCATAGCCCGCAAGGGCCGACATATCGGGGTGGTCATCGCCGTGACCATGCTGATCTGGCTTGCGATGAACCTGTTCATTGGCCCCGCGCTGGGTTTGACAACCCGGCATGCGCTGCTGTTTGATTTCGCCGCTCTGGCGGGATTCATCTATGCGGGCGTCAACATTTTTCAACTCTGGCGCATGCGTCAGGACAGCTGAAGGTAACACGCGATGCTGAAGGATCAGGACCGGATCTTTACCAACATCTACGGGATGCATGAACGCACGCTGAAAGGTGCGCAGGCCCGCGGGCATTGGGACGGCACTGCTGGCCTGATTGATAAAGGGCGCGACTGGATCATCCAGACGATGAAGGATTCCGGGCTGCGCGGACGCGGCGGCGCGGGTTTCCCGACCGGTCTCAAATGGTCGTTCATGCCCAAGGAAAGCGACGGGCGCCCGTCCTATCTGGTGGTCAACGCGGACGAATCCGAACCCGGCACCTGCAAAGACCGCGAGATCATGCGCCATGATCCGCATACGCTGATCGAGGGCTGCCTGATCGCGTCTTTCGCCATGAATGCCCACACCTGCTACATCTACCTGCGTGGTGAGTACATCCGCGAACGCGAGGCGTTGCAGGCCGCGATTGACGAGGCCTATGACGCGGGTCTTCTGGGCAAGAATGCCGCGGGCTCTGGGATTTCGACCTGTTTCTGCACCACGGGGCGGGCGCCTATATCTGTGGCGAGGAAACGGCGCTGATTGAAAGCCTCGAAGGTAAAAAGGGCATGCCGCGGATGATGAAGCGTTCCCGGCAGGTGCGGGTTTGTATGGCTGCCCGACGACCGTGAACAACGTCGAATCCATCGCCGTCGTACCTACGATCCTGCGCCGTGGGGCGGATTGGTTCGCAGGTTTCGGCCGCCAGAACAACGCGGGCACCAAGCTGTTTGCGATCTCGGGTCACGTCAACAACCCCTGCGTCGTGGAAGAGGCGATGTCAATTTCCTTCGAGGAGCTGATCGAGACCCATTGCGGCGGCATTCGCGGTGGCTGGGACAATCTGCTGGCCGTGATCCCCGGAGGATCCTCGGTTCCGTGTGTGCGCGGTGAGAACATGCGCGACGCGATCA